>NZ_FOTF01000001.1 GCF_900114485.1 Loktanella salsilacus
GCGCTATCCATCATTGCGACATGTATTTGCGGATGGCGGGTATGCAGGGCCCAAACTGCGGGACGCGCTAAAGGCCCTCGGCCGATGGACCGTCCAGATCGTCAAACGCTCTGACACCGCGGAGGGCTTTGAAGTGCTGCCGCGACGGTGGGTCGTCGAGCGCACCTTCGCCTGGCTGAACCGATGTCGCCGCCTATCGAAAGATTGGGAAAAATCCATCGCAAGCGCAGAGGCTTGGATCCTCATCGCACACATCAGACGCGTCACACGGCATCTCGCAAGGGATTGAGAAGGTGCAGTTAGTTTTGAATCAGACTCTAAGGGCGCGCTGCGCAGCGCAAGGTCGAAACTGCCTTCGATCAGATCAAAACGCGTATCGGATAGGCGCAAATCCAGCGTGATTTTTGGGTATTTCGCATGGAAGGCAGGCAGCAACGGCATGATGTGCAATTGGGCGAAACTGCTGGGCGCGGCGAACCGCAATGTGCCCGACGGCTCTGCCGCGTTCAGGCCAAGGGCTGCGCGCCCTGCCTCGGACTGCGCAAGGATCTCTCTGGCATAGGGCAGAAATGCCTCGCCCTCTTGCGACAACGACACCTTGCGGGTGGTGCGGTGCAGCAATTCTGCGCCCAGCTCGTGCTCTAATTTTGCCAGACGCGCACTGGCCATCGCAGGGGCAAGCCCAAGGCTACGCCCCGCGGCCGAGATGTTCAGGCGTTCGGCAGCGGCCACAAACAGACGCAAGCTATCGGTGTCCATCCAGCCCTCATTATATCTAAAATCGGAATTCTGAAGTCCGATATGCGCCGTTTCTTCTGCTTTTCAAAGGTGTATTTTGGTATGAAGCATCAACGCACAAACCTTAGGATCGCAGACATGAAAGCTATTGGATATACGCAGACCGGCCCCGTGGATGGCAGCGGCGCACTGCAAATGATTGATCTGGATCGCCCGCAGGTCGGACCGCGCGACCTTTTGGTTGCCGTCAAAGGCATCTCGGTCAACCCGGTCGATGTGAAACTGCGCGCCAATCGCGCGCCAGAGGGCGGGCCGGGCATCCTTGGCTTTGACGCGGCCGGCGTGGTTGTGGAAACCGGCGCAGAGGTGACGGGCTACACCGTTGGCGACGCGGTATTTTACGCTGGCGACGTGACCCGCGCCGGCACCAACGCTGAATTTCACGCGGTTGATGAACGCATCGCCGGGCGCAAGCCTGCGTCGCTGGATTTCACCGAAGCTGCGGGCATGCCGCTGACGACGATCACGGCGTGGGAAATGCTGTTTGACAGCTTTCGCCTGACCGAAGGCGGCGGCGCAGGGCAAAGCCTGCTGGTCATTGGCGGCGCTGGCGGTGTCGGCTCCATCCTGATCCAGTTGGCCAAACGGCTGACCAAGTTGACCGTCATCGCGACCGCCTCTCGACCCGAGACGCAAGATTGGGTGCGCAAGATGGGCGCCGATCATGTGGTCGACCACCGCGGTGACCTTGCTGCGCAAGTGCGCGACCTTGGCCTTGCGCCGACCTATGTGGCTGCGCTGACGGCGACCGACCAGCACTGGGCTGCCATCGTGGACCTGATTGCGCCGCGCGGCCATGTCGCGCTGATCGACGATCCCGACAACCTGAACATCGGACCTGCCAAGTTCAAAGCGCTAAGCATTTCGTGGGAGTTTATGTTCACACGGTCGATGTTCGGCACCGCCGACATCGCGGTGCAGCGCGATCTGCTGAACCGTGTCGCCGACATGCTAGACGACGGCACATTGGCATCCACAGTGACTGAACGCGCCGATGTGTTGACGGTCGAAACCCTGACCGCAGCACACAAACGTCAGGAAACGGGCCGTGTGATCGGCAAGCAGGTCCTGCCCGGCCTGTCCAATGAAGCGTAAAGGAGAAACACCAATGACGGCCTATTCAATTCTTGAAGTCACGCCCCTGAAGGACGATTGGATCCCCGACTATCTGCCAGCCACCAACAAGGTGATTGCACGCCACGGCGGCAAATATCTGGCGCGCACGTCGAGCCACGAACAGCTTGAAGGGCCTCAGCGCGGCGCCGCCCTGCGTATCCTGATCGAATGGCCTTCCGAGGACGCGGCCAAAGCGTTCATGCAGGACCCAGAGTATGCACCGCATCTGGACGCGCGGCAGGCGGGGTCAGACAGCTTTCACTGGCTGATCAAGGGGCAAGACGATTTAGCCTAAGCCATGCGGGCTGTCCCCTAAGGGGCGGCCCGCAGCCAATCCATCTTGGGGCGGCATTCGGTGACATCCGCGTACACCACGGTGCCGTCAATGTGCGCTTGAACCGCGCCCGTATCGACACACTTCTTTTCCGGCTTGCACGCGACGTGCTGCCCGCATCCAGCTAAGGCCTCATCATGAAAAAGATCATTCTTATCACCGGTGCGACAGACGGTATTGGTCGCGCGGCGGCCGAGGCACTTGCCAAGCAGGGCCATGACTTGATCATTCATGGCCGAAGCACGGGCAAACTTGCCACCACGGCAGAGGCCCTGCGCAAGACGGGGGCCGACATCACGACCGCATTGGCCGACCTTTCGGACCTGTCGCAAGTGGCGGCAATGGCGGACCAGATAGCAGCATCGCACCCGCGGATTGATGTGCTGGTCAACAACGCTGGCGTCTTCAAAACAGACCATACCATCACCGACGACGGGTTAGACGTCCGTTTTGTCGTCAACACCTTGGCCCCTGCCCTTTTGACCTTGAAACTGCTGCCCACGGTTCCATTGGGCGGCCGCATCATCCACCTATCCTCTGCCGCGCAGGCCCCGGTGGACCTGCAGGCATTAGCTGGCGCACGCCCGATGCAAGACATGGACGCCTATGCGCAAAGCAAGCTTGCCATCACACTCTGGAGCCAGCACTTCGCAGCGCAGCATCCCGCGGGCCCCGCCTCTATCGCGGTCAATCCCGGCTCTCTTTTAGCGACAAAGATGGTGCGCGAAGGGTTTGGCATGTCAGGGAACGATCTGAACATCGGCGTCGACATCCTGACACGCGCCGCCCTTTCTGACGCATTCGCAGATGCCACAGGCCGCTACTTTGACAACGATGCACGCCGCTTCGGTCCCCGCTATCCTGAAGCGCTTTGCGCAACGGTTGCCGGTGCCGTGGATAAGATGTTGAAGCCGTTTTTAGCGCTTCGCTGAACGCCGTGAGATGTATGTAGCAAAGTCCGGTTAGAGCCCAATGTGCCTGATGGGCACTGCACGATAAGTCTGCACAAAATCCGATACAGACGTGGCCGGCAAACACTCTTCGCCGACAGAAAAGACAACGGACCCTAACACGACACGGCCCTGAAAAAGCCATTGGGTATAAGTTTTTTTTGCACTCAAAGACCAAAGATTACAGGGGCCCGCAGCGTCCCCATCCCAAAGGTTGCCACAAAATTACCTTAATTCGCGCCCGATTTGCCTCAAAATATACCTAAACTAGAGCAATAAATCTCCTCAAGACCAACGTTCTAGGGGTATAAGCAATGGCAGATTACACCTTCAATGTTTACCTCGAGAGCCCTTACGCCAGCGGTTTCGATTCCGCGCCGGGAGTTTTCACTTACTCCCCCCTCACCGGAAGCACCGGCACCGCAGTCATTACCGACAATGAAACAGGCGTCGACGGATTGACGCTGGATGACAATGTTGGTGGCAGCCAAGAAACGGCGACGGCAACGATAACGGTCGACGGAACCGTGACATACCAAGACATCTCGGTGAATGCGGACGCAGGTTGGACCATTTATGACCCGATCGATGACGTCACTTTCGAGGACATTCTGCTTAACGGCAAACAGGGCAAACAAAGCTTTACCTACACGTTGTCAGAATACCCTTTGGTCGAAGGGCGCGCATACGAAATTATAAACTTCGACAATCAGCCCGACGCACAGGTCGCGGGCGAGCCCGTATTTACCTATGCTGACTATGTCTGTTTCACGCGCGGCTGCATGCTTGAAACCCCAAACGGCATGCGATCGGTTGAGGAACTTGCAGTTGGCGATTTGGTTGAAACGCTCGATCATGGGCCGCAGCCCATTCGGTGGATCGGATCGAAAAGGCTAATTGCCCGCGGAAAAAATGCGCCAATACAAATCCCAAAGGGTGTGTTTGGGTGCCATAAAACCTTCGAGCTATCACCCCAACATAGAGTCCTGCTGCGCGATACTTTGAACGAATTGCACTTTGGCAATTCCGAATGCCTTGCCGCGGCAAAACATCTTGTGGGCGATGCACCGATCACCCAAAGCGCGGGGGGATATGTCGAATACTTCCATATCCTTTTCGACCGTCATGAAATCCTGAATTGTAACGGGGTCGATGTTGAAAGCTTCCATCCGGCCAAGCAGGGTGAACTTTTGTTGTCAGATGATGACCGCGCTAAAATCGTGGATATATTTCCGAGTCTGGCTGATGGTTTCGAAAATTACGGATCAACAGCGCGGCCCGTCCTCAGAGGGTACGAGACGCAGGTCATACGCAGCGCACTCGCGCAGCAGATGGAAGCGGCTTAACTGAACTCCCCGTGGCGTCGATGACGTGTTGCAAAAAGCAGCGCTGTAGCGACTAACTGATTGTCTTTATAAAATTAAAACGGGTAGCGGACAGCCCCTATCAAGACAGCGCGCGTCATATCCACATTATCCGCCGGTTCCATTTCTGGAAGACCGGAAATCCATTTAAGAAAACGGCGATTTCAGTGAGTGCGAAGTCTATCGGGCCGATACCGCCGCCCGGCGTCGCAATTGGATTAATTGCGCCACCGTGGCATAGGCTCTGGGCCTACGACCTAGTGTAGCCGAACTCTCGCGACCGATCAGAGAGAGGAACAGCAGACATAAGGTCACGGCAAATCCGTTCTGTATCCGTAACGGGAAATACCAAACGGTTATAGTCGAGGTCGCCACAATTGTCCGGGGCAATTCCAAGCCTGATAAGTATTTTGCGGTGCCTCTTAAGGTGCAACGTTGTCGCGATAAAGAGAGAATAGGCTGAGTGTATGCGCCGCTCAGTAACTTCTTGCCCAAGCACCATGTCACCTAAGTCAACGGCTGTTGTCTGCAGGATATGTCCGCGCAACAGATCACGGATCGGACCAGGATTGATATCGCCACCCGTTGAACGCACCCACTCGTAGAAATCTGGATTTCAGAGCCAGATCGTTTCATCCCAAATCCGATCCACCAAATGCCGGGACAAGACACCTAGCCGATGTGATCAAACGGCGTATCAGCGCGCATATCACGCGTATTAAACCAAGCTTGATAGTATTGCATGATCGCGGCCTCTAATTGGCGTAATGTTTTATATTCCGTCTTAAACGGTGCCCAGCGGACATAGAAAAATCGCAAACCCTAAACGGCGGGTTCCATTCCAGCCAGGCCATCCAGTCAGATTTTCCGTTTATCCGATCATCCTTAAACGGACATTCTTCAATTAGAACGCCGACCGGTTGATGTTGCAGCCGTTTTGTACATCGATCAAGCCGCTTGGCGGAACTGTGCCATGGTTCGGGCAACAGACGAGAGATTTGCGCATTATTTATGGCTTAAAGACACCGGTCAAATGATAGAGCCGGCTGTGGACAGCAGCAGCATTGCCCGTACACCAGACCTTGCCGAGCGGACAACAAACAATCTTTTTAAGTTCTTTAGGGGCGCGGCAAATGCGACTGCCTGCCTTGGCAACATCACCCTGTGCGATATGCTTTGTATAAAAGCCTCAGGAGCCGCTGCTTATGATTGAATTTATGCACCACGTTCAACTGGCGATGCCGGTGAATGGGGAAGATAGGGCGCGAGCATTCTACGTTGACGTCTTGGGTTTCGAAGAAGTCGAAAAACCTGACATTCTGAAAGACCGCGGCGGCGTTTGGTTCACCCGTGCTGGCATTGATCTGCATTTGGGCGTCGAGGAACCATTCATTCCAGCAAAAAAGGCCCACCCTGCTTTCGGCGTCGCGTCACTCGATGAAGCTATTCAGCATCTTCAAAATCGGAAAGTGGCGTATCGACGTGATATCGATTTGCCGACCATTCGCCGGATCTATATTGATGATCCGTTCGAAAACCGGATTGAGCTGCTCGAACTATTGCGATGATCGGCTACATCAGCAGCTGCAGGTCTTCATAGCTCTTTCGAAAAACTTCGTTTTTGAGGTAGGGTCAACGTAGTATTTGAAGTCAAGATCAGTCAGTATCCGAACAGATGATCAGACGATCGCAAAGAAGATGGACCAAGAGATTGACGCAGAAGCTTTTTCTCGCTGCCACCGTGCTCATTTTATCGAGCCCTGCGTTCGCAGATGTCGTCGTTAGCTTCGACGAAGGCGCACCCAAAGACCAATTCACATTTCACAATACTGGGGCGTGCACGCTTACTGCCGCAACGTTGGAATTGGATCTGTCTGGATCAGCTTCGGGTCTGATCTTTGATGTGACCAGCACTGGCGCAGGCGTTGAAGTATTTCAGCCGCTTGAGCTTGTCGCGGGAAAGGCGGCGTTGACTATGCTTCCGACTGTTAAGGACGGCGACAACAAACTTGTCTTAAATATTGGTGCACTTGGTCCAGACGAGCGTATCGCGTTTACGATCGACGTGGATGACACTGCTGGTGGGCGCGAAATCACAGTATCTGGCTCTGAGATTGAGGGGGCCGCAGTCGCGTTGACGGTTGAAAACACGTCAACGCGCGCCTCGTTTTCGTCAAACGCCGAAGCCTCTCTTATCACCCCTGTGTGTTCATAGAATTTTACCAATCCTCACGCTAGAACTGGCAGATTAAACGCGGCTTTCGGCAACCATTTTTGAGTTTCGGACCTCCGCACCTCACCGCAAAGCCGGCATTCCTGCTGGGCCCTCATTTAGGATATTGCCTGTCAGATCATCTAAAGATGTGGAACGCGCGAAAGATTTCCCTGCGCGAACTGACCGGAATTGCGCGGATAATTAGGACTGCAGATAGCAGCGCAGCAAGTGCGAAAGCCCATGCAATAGCCCAGACGGGACCTGCTGCCATCGCCTCCACTGTCGTGGCAAAGATAACGGCCACAAGACTAGAGATCGACGCAATGATGGTGGAGCTTAGGCCCGCGAGATCACCGAGCGGGCGCATCGCTAACGCATTGAGGTTGCCGAACAGGAGGCCGAGGGCGAAGAAACCCAGCCAACCCAGACCGAGCATGACCGCCAATGGTGGGTGCCCCTGAGTCAGTGCTGCCGCACCCAGAAGCGCGGCCCCTGACACGCCCAGCAACACAACACCTGCAAGGATCGGAGCCTCCATGCCGGTGCGACCAACGCACCTCACGTTCAGAAGGAGCGCGGCACCGGTTCCCGTCGCGAGAATGGCAAAAAATCCGGGCATCGCAGTCGAGAGACCGTAGATCGCGCCGAACAACTCTGCCGCCACAGCAAAATAGGTAAGCTGCGCACCAAAGATAAAGCCCGTGGCTATGATGACGGGCGTCACGTCGGGGCGACACAGCACCGTCCGGGTGTTTCGTGCCAAGCGCCGAAATTGCAGAGGTATCCTCTTTTCGATAGGCAGCGTCTCGGGGTGACGGGTCCATAGCCAGCCACCGAGCCCGGCCGCCAGCACCAGATAAGCCCAGAATACGCCGCGCCAGCCAAATGTTGCCGCAATGACAGCACCGACAGCTGGCGCAATCATCGGAACGAGGATCAACAAAGTGAAAATGACCGACATGACCTGCGCCATATCAGTTCCCGCATAGCGGTCGCGGATCATCGCGCGTGTGCCGATCTTTGGTCCCGCAACGCCTGCGCCCTGAATGAAGCGTCCGAATACCACGGCGGCAAAGCTATCCGCCGTGGCAGCGAGAATTGTGCCGACGACAAAGACGATAAGACCCGCGATGACGGCAGGACGCCGTCCCGCCGCGTCGCTAAATGGGCCAATCAGCAGCTCACCTATGGCCATTCCCAATACGAAAACGGTGATGATCTGTGCGCCGGAAAACGGAGGCGCAATTGCGAGGTCAGCCTGTATCATGGGCATCACAGGCAGCACGCCGTCGATGGCCAGAGCGGTCAAAGCCGTCAGCGCAACGTAGAGGGAAAAGCGTTCAGTGCGTTTCAATGGCCAGGTCCAAGCTTTTCCTCATAGGCTGATGTTTGCGGTCGAAGCGGAGCAGCCATTGGTGCGGACCACAGCATCGGTCAGAATGGGCCTTTTGATGCGGTTCGCCGCGCCTCAGCATCTCATGATATGATGCTGCGTCAACGTCAGGTTGTCACTGTGGAAGGGTATGGCGGATCGGAGGATTCCTTATGCAAACACCAAACTTACCAGCTATTTGTGCGGTTCCACGAGCGCCTCCATACATCAACGCACCAGTTTGCAAGGATCCTGCGTGCTGTTCAGAATTTGTAAGGTCAGACTACCGCTGCGCTGACAAAGCAACGGCCGCCGCCCGTCGTTGAAAATTCGGTTTGAAAAGGCTTTACCACCTGAATTTGCGATCAATTGTGGAACCCGCCAAATACTATCGTCTATGGCGCACCGATAGCGACTCCTGTACTGTGTCGAAACAAGGGTCAGCTATGCGGGTTCAGGAACGCATCTTCGTCGGCCTGCGCTGCTGGCTTGTCGGCTAATATTTCTGCATAATTGAATCTGGCAATTCCGCGTTGTGGGCGCGGCTCTGACAAGTGCACTAAGTCGTATCCCGTCTGGGCTGTCACCGCACGGTAATGCGCTGTCTCAGCGGCTTCGCCAAAACGGCCAAATACTGCGGTTACTGCCTTCACGCGAGGGTCGTCAGACTGTTCGACAAGCAAATGAAGCTTTAGTCCAGTTTCGAATAGCTAGGTCTAAGGGCGCATCGAAAAGATCGTTTTCGATCCAGTAATTGATTGGGTGTCTGTCAGTTGGATCGCGCGTCTTCTTGCTAAATTGTTCTTCGCAATCGAGCGCTCTTGCGAAAATTGACTCATTGAAAATTCGAAAAGGTGGACGGAATGCTTTCAATACATGCGATGCCTGATGCGTTTACTAAAAGTGAATGTGAGCTGATTATTTCGATGATTTCCCAATCGCCAACCAATGAAGCCCTCCTCGTCGGCAGCAATAAAGATCACAATCTTCGCAAATCTGAGTTGGTCTGGACAGATGACGTGGTTGGTATGGAGTGGGTGATGGACCGCTTGATCGAGCTGGTTCGCAAATCAAACAGGGATCATTTTGAATTCGATCTGCGCGAGTTTGCCGAAAGCCCGCAGGTGGCGATCTACAAGTCCTCAGATAGCGGCCACTTCGTATGGCATTCCGATATTGGTAGCGGTCCTGCCTCCGGAAAACGAAAGCTCACTCTGGTGCTGCAATTGAGCGGTGCCGATACCTATGAAGGCGGTGACTTGGAGGTCATGCCGGGCGCACAAATTCTGACAGCTGGTCGCGCTCAGGGGTGTGTTAGCATTTTCCCCAGTTTCACGCTTCATCAGGTGACGCCGGTTAAAAGTGGTATACGGCATTCGATGACTGTTTGGGCGCACGGTCCTGCATTCCGCTGAAACGGCCTTTAGCTGCCATTGCTGATGTTGCGGTAGCGCTACCTTACGTCGAATAGGTCATGAACCAGTCGCAGAATTGGATGCAATGCTGTTCGTCCGGCGCAAAGAGGCCGGGGCGATAACGCATAGACTGTGCACCGGCCGTCATCGACATGCACAGGCAGACGCAGAGTGCTGGGTGCTATTTACGCGCCGACACTTCGAACAGCCGTCCGGGCGCGTCGGCTGCCAAGGGTGCCCCGGCCGCCTGCGCCATATGCCAGGCCAGAACCTGATTGCTGCTCAGCACCGGGATGCCGAGTTCCGATTCCAGTGGGGCGATGATGTCGAGCGTGCGCAGATTGGTGCAGGACAGAAAGATCGCTTCTGCCCCGATCGACGCGGCGCGGGCCGCAGCCATGATCGAAGCCGGCGCAATCCGGGCCACCTTCGCCTCCTCCTCCTCGCCAAACGTCACGGTATCGACCACCGTAAACCCTGCGGTGCCGAAAGCGTCGCGCACGGGGCCGGCGACGGTCGCGACGTAGGGCGTCACCAGACCTATCCGCAGAACGCCAAGCGCTTTCAAAGCGGCCAAAGCCGCCGTCAGGGGATCAGTGACAACGGGTGCCACAACGCCCTGGCGCACCATGTCCGCCACCGCTGCGGCACCGATCAGGGTTGTGCCGGATGTGCAGCCGTAGCCCACGACATCGAACAAAGCAGCCCGCGGAAAAAGCTTCGCCGCACGCGGTAGGTCAGCCTTCATTGCGGCGATCGTATCGGTCGTTAAGGCGTCGCCGGACGGAATACGGCTGATGTGGATCGCAATGTCGCGGTCGGGAAAAAGGCGGCGAAAGTCCTGCTCTAGCGTTTCGTCGGCCTGAAGCACGATCAGCCCGAAAGTGGCCTTGCTGCCAATGGGACCTGTCAGATCAAAGTTAATCTGCTTCATGGCAAGATCACTGGCAATGCGGCAGGCGCACGGCGTGAAAGCAATTCGGGTCCATGCGCCCGCAACACGATATTCTCCTCGTGCACCATGATCAGTCCAGGGGCGATGTCTACGCTCGGT
The DNA here is from genome assembly GCF_900114485.1 of Loktanella salsilacus. Lineage (GTDB taxonomy): Bacteria > Pseudomonadota > Alphaproteobacteria > Rhodobacterales > Rhodobacteraceae > Loktanella > Loktanella salsilacus. The sequence goes on from NZ_FOTF01000001.1 coordinate 10,619, forward strand.
TCCAGTGTCAGCACCATCCCCTCGCGTAGCTCTGTTGTGTCCAGCGGGGTCAGCGACGGCCATTCGGTCAAGGTCACCCCAAGACCGTGGCCCAACCTGCCGCCGCTTGCCACCGCACCCGCCCGTGTCAGGGCCTCTGCCATGATCCGGTGCGCATCCCGGGCCAGCATACCGGGGCGCAGCGCCGTGAGTGTCACATCGGTCGCGGTATACAGCGCGTCATGCGCGCGGCGCACCGCATCGCTGGGCGGGCCAATCGCAAAGTTGCGGTCGAAATCGCAAAAATAGCCGTCTCGCACGGCACCCGTATCCAGCATCAGCACGTCGCCTAACTGCAAGGGCCGGTCGTCGGCGGGCGAGATAACATCCCCATATCCACCCTGCCCCGCAGCCCCTGCGACATAGCTGACCCAGTCGGCCCCTGCCTGCAGCAGGGCCACCTGAAAGTCGCGGAATACGTCGATCAGCGGCGTGCCAAGTTGTGCGAAATCCCGTACGCGATCAAAGGCGGCATTGGCCACGTCACAGGTCGCGCGAATCTTGTCGATTTCAGCCTCGGACTTGATCTCTCTGACCCGGCAGACGGCGGCGGTTCCGTCGATAAACTGCCGCGGTGCGACAAGGTCCTGCACGCGCAGGTAATCCGCGAGCGGCATGCGTAGATGCGTTTCCAACCCCATTGGCAGGCCGATCCTGCCCGCGGCAGGGACGGATGTGATCAACGCCTCGGCCAGAAGGCTGACACCGTCATCAACCGGATCAGGGGCTCGCCAGGTCCTGATGTCCGTGATCCAGCAGCGCCCCATGAGCGCGGCACCAATCGTCGGGATGATCGCAATCGGATCGCCCGTCGCTGGCACCACGATGAACCATGGCCGCGCGGGGCTTTCCCAGAACCGTGTCAAAAACCCTGTGGTGTAGAAAATATCCGCGGGTGACGTCAAAAGCAGGACATCCATCCCGCCGATTGCCATTTCGGCCTGAAGCGCCTTGATCCGGCGGCGATATTCATCCGCCGGAAAGATCATCGAACCGTCAGGCATTTTCCGGCCCTTCGCTGAGGATGCAAAGCACGTGGCTTTCGGCATTGATCCCGTCCAACCCTGCCAACAGTGCCGCTACACCGGCCGCACCTGATGGTGTCGATGGTAATCCGGCGGCGGCGACGGCTTCGGCCCCTGTCGCCGCCTCTTCCTCCGTCAAGGTGACAAAGCCATCGGCGTCGCGTGCCAGATCCGCCAACGCCAGCATGGACGGCGTTTTGCAGTCCAGCCGTCCCATCGCAGAGACGGGCCCGGATGTCACAACGACCCGCCCCGCACGGATGCTGTCAATCAGCGCCGGGGCCGCTTCGGGTTCGACCACGATCATCTGGGGGCCGTCACCCCATGCAAGGCGCAGTTCCGCCGCAACCGCCGCGGCAAGGCCGCCGACGCCAGCCTGCAGCAGGACATGGGTCGGCCGGTCGGTCATCTGGCCCACGATTTCCGTCGCGATCTGTCGGTAGCCTTCCATCACCCGAAACGGCAGGTCGACATATCCCGGCCAGGACCCGTCCGACAGCAGCGTCCAACCCTGCGCCTTGGCCGAATGACCCGCCGCAACCATGCTCGCCTCGTAATCTGCGCCCGCACGCACGACCTGCGCACCCATCCCCCGCAACCGCGCGGCAAAGCTTTCGGGCACGGTGTCCGCCAAATAGATGACTGCCGCTGCACCAAAAATGCGCGCGCCAGCAGCCACTGACAGGCCGTGATTGCCAGCGCTGGCAGTCACATAGGTGCGTCCGGTCAAGGCTGTTGGTAATGCACCGCCAGCGGCAGCAGCTTCACGCGCGATGGCATAGGCGGCCCCCAGCGCTTTGAAACTGCCAAGACCCATGCGACCGCGTTCGTCCTTGATCGTCACGCGCGCGGCACCCGCCATTTCAGCAAGAGCGGGAACGTCGCGCAGCGGCGTCTGTTCATGCCTCGGACACTGCGCCAGAAGGGAGGCGACCGCACGCGCACGCGCGCCAGGCGTTGGCTGAAGATCGGGTAGACCGCGACCCCGATATGGATTTACAAATACCTGTGTCACGCATCCCCCTCGTCGTTAATGCTGCTTCGCTCGCATGTATCAGGGCACAGAGTTGGCAGCTTTAATAGCGGTAACGAGACATTTCTCCAGATCATCGCCATCTGTAGATCCGTAACGAGGTGTCCGCGCCTTGCCGCAAAGCTTTCAAACGAAAGGCGGCCTGATAAAGACCAAGCCCACCTTGTTGCGCGAATTGCGGTGCGGCACCTCGGACTTCGCTTCGACGATAGTGCGCTGTCAGCGCTGCCATCAAAATTCCAAACACTGCCGACAGAGCATGATCTAGCTAATGCTGAAATAGCGCCGGACTGGTCGTGAAGCGCCCGTAATCGGCCCACGTGCGGACTGAAGCCTGAACGCGGCACTGTCATTGCGCTACCCACTAGACGCGTGGCGCAGGCAAGCTAAGGTTGTAGGAGGAGCTGTTTTGGGAGGAACTGCAGATGTTAAGAATTTACGCGCTTGCCGTAATCACGGGTTTTTACGGTTCTGTCGCCTCGGCTGAAAGTCACGCCGCAACGGAAGCTGAACAAACCGAAGCGCCCGCGGTCATGGCCGAAGATGTGGACTTGGACGCTGCGAAGTCGATATTCACGCGAAGCTGCCGTGGGTGTCATGGCAACAAAGCGCAGGGCGTCGCGAGCTATCCGAAGCTATCCGACAAGACACCGGAATACATTGTTGAAAAGCTTGAAACCTATCGCGCAGGAGAGCGGATCGGACCCAACTCAGTCTTGATGATCCAGAACGCAAAAGGCCTCTCGGACCTAGAGATCGCGAGCCTTGCAGTCTACGTCACAACCGCTTTTGAATGAACTCCGCAGCCCTCGGGGCTAATTAACTGAACCGCGGGTTTACTTGATTCACGTTCAGACCCTGCTAGGATTGTGGAACGGCCAGGTGTGTCAGCGGACAACCAGTGCGACGTCATACCTCTGCTTCATTGAAATCTGGGAGGAAATCATGACTTTATCACGTCCATTTTTTACATCGTTGCTCATAGGAACATCCATATTCGTAACGCCTGCGCTTGCGCAAAGCGGGATGAACACAACTAGTCTTCAGCAGGAGGTCGTGCTGGAGGGGTTAGAAAATCCGTGGGATATGGCGTTCTTGGATGATGGCACGATGCTATTCACCGAGAAATGCAGTGGCCTGTCTGTGCGCATGCCCGATGGCACCGTCAATGCGCTATATGGCGTGGGCGAGACGGAAGGCTACGCAGAAAATGGCGCTGACCTTTTTTGCGAGGGACAGGCCGGGATGATGGGCGTCGCTTTTGATCCCGACTTCGATAATAACCGTCGGATCTACGTCTATGCGACCTCGAACATGTCCGCGCCTCATACGAACCGGCTGATGCGGTTCACCCTTAACGAGGACTTTACGAGCGTCGCGGACCGGACCGACATCGTGGATGATGTGCCGTACAAAATGGAAGCGTCGGATCATCCCTTCGGTGGTCCCGGTGCGCACAACGGCGGACGCGTTCGCTTTGGTCCAGACGGCGCGCTGTGGCTCACGACAGGTGACAACCACAACGAGGAGATCCCGCAAAGCCCGACACTGATGGGGTCCAAAGTTTTGCGGATGGATACAGATGGGCAGGCTCACCCTGACAACAGCCCACCCGAAGGATTTGACCCGCGCACCTATACCTATGGCCACCGCAACGTGCAGGGCATCGCGTTTCACCCTGAAACCGGACAGGCCGTCATCGCAGAGCATGGCCCTTGGCATTCGGATGAGATCACTGTGCTGGTGAATGGTGGCAACGGTGGCTGGGACCCACGCGCCAATATGGCAGGCCGCGGCGACTGCCCGGACGGGTATTGCGGATACAGTCCAAATCAGAACGAGGGTATGAACCGTTACGAGCGGGCCGCCTTTATGCCGATGACAGACTTCGCAACATACCCCGACGCCATGCCACCTGTATGGGAAAACAACGGCTGGTCGCAGGGCACGTCGTCAGCGGCCTTCCTCGAAGGTGAGCAGTGGGGCGACTGGAACGGTGCGATGGTTGTCGGCATCATGGGGATCGGTTTTGGCGGCACGCCGCTTGGACAGCGGATCGACGTCATCCAGTTCTATGAGGACGATGGCACACTTTCGGTCGAGGACGTGACCGAGATGACCCTGCCAATGGAGGCCGGGCGTTTCCGCTCGGTTGTCCTTGGACCGAACGGTAGTCTTTATACATCCGTTGATGAGGGCACCATCTACAAGCTGACACCAGGCAGCTGATACTGCACTAGGCCGCGCTTCTCCGACAGCGCGGCCTAGTTCTCTCAGTGAAGCGCAGCAAAAAACGGGAAAAGCTGGCCATCCACCCAAACATAGTATGGCCCGTTAGCAAGGCGGCGCTTCGATGCTGCTTACACACCCCACATTGCTGAGGTTTTGCGCAGTGATATTTCGTCCAAGAATGATTGTATCCGGGCGCGACTGTCTGAAAAGCTCATGACCTAGACTGCACGGCTGTCGCCGAAGACGAATGTCATTCTACACTGACTGCCCCTTCAACAAAGACAAACACACATAGGTTGCGGGCGGGTTACCGTGTTCGCAACGCTCGTTTTCAATCCTGTTGCGAAGACGCGCCGCCCCCACCTTCGGTGGCCCTATCGCCCCGTGATACCCTCGATCTGGGGTAAGGGTGTTGACTGCGTGACGCGTTCGGATGGCCGTTTTTCGTAGAAGGCATTGCCGCCTGTCGAAAGAACGTAATGAATGTTGTTGTAGGGCGCGTGGTATGTTGCGGCGTGGAAAAACTGCGCCCGCGCGATCATCGGGTGCCGTTCACCTTTTAGAACCGAAACTGCTGCCTCGCGGACAATCGCAGCAGATCGCCCGTCCATTTTGCGTGACATGATCCCGGGTGCAAACTGATTTTTCTGCGCGACGACACCACAGACCGTGTCGGGGTAGCTGCTGGAATTGACGCGGTTCATGACCACGCTGCCCACTGCGATCATGCCGTCCCGGCTCGACCGGTTCGACTCGAAATACATCGCTCGTTCCATACAGTCGCGTTCGGTATGACGCGGGAAAATGCCACAACCCGTCAGTGCCGCCAATGCGGCGACCGAAATGATCATCTGAAATCTGACCTTTTGACGTATCACTTTTGGTCGCTCCTAAAGCTTGGTGGCGTCGCAGTTGTCTTGCCAAGGGCGCTAGCGGGCTGGTGGGCCGTTGGTCCCAAGTAGATCGAAGGCCGAAAGGCGAGGCGAGCCATAGCGCTTCGCGCCAAACTGGTCAGCATCACGCCGATGCACCTTTCCCGTAACGTCCTTCAGTCACTTTATAATACCTAAAGACATTGAAACCGCTTTACTAGTTTTCACAAATTTACCGCCAAAGGCATGCAGGGTAAATTTGCCAACCGCGGGCATATAACGAGCGTGTATCGCCCCCTTTTCGGTAATTTTTACGTTCACTCAAGCTCCGAAGCATGCCCAAACTAATCCCCGTTCGTATATCGCGAGGTGATAGTCTAAGCGAACCCACATCCTCATACGCCGACGTTCATGGATCGCGCAGCATGTCGTCAACCGAAACGTCGATCAGCCGATCGGCGGACAATCCAGCTTGATGTCGTTACGGCATTGATCGTCATGAAGCGTCACTTTACCGTCTCAGAGCAGCACTTTCCGACATGCACTTTGTCTCACCTTCATTCCTATCGTTCGTTGCAAATGTTAGTTTAATCTTCCACCTCTTGCGGCGCGACTTGACCTCTCCCACCCATCAGATGCGGATTAAATCTCTTATGAATGCGATAAAATTGAAATCGTTTCTGTTCGACGGGTTCCTTGCTGGCTGGACCGCTTTGTTCGCTTTGGGGGTGCTGGTCTTTTGGTTGTCTGGCTCGCCGCAAAAACCAATTCGGGCTGCAACTCGTCTTTGGGTGCGCGGAATCTTGTTCGGGCTGAAGCATATCGTCGGGCTGGACTATGCCGAAAAGGGTCGCGACCTGATTCCGGACGAACCCTGTCTTATCGTCTGCAATCATCAATCCACTTGGGAAACACTCGCAGCCCTTGTTCTTTTCCCGGACGTCGCAATTGTCGCGAAGCACGAACTTCTGCGGATCCCGATAATCGGGTGGTATCTGCGAAAATCACCGATGATCATCATCGATCGTGAAAGCGGGTCCAAGGCACTAAAGGCGATGCTGAAACAGAGTCATGAAGCGATTGCCTCCGGCCGCTCGGTTCTGGTTTTCCCACAAGGGACACGTATGGATGAGAGCGAGCCAATCGCGTTCAAGCGTGGGGTGGAACTGCTGTATTCAAAGCTGGGGGCACCCGTGCTGCCCGTCTTGGTGAACTCCGGCAAATTCTGGGGACCTAGCGGATCAAGCAAGCGTGGTGGGACAATCACAGTCTCGTATCTCGCTCCGATACCACCTGGGATGTCGGCCGAACTGTTTGTTCAAAAGGCCGAAGCGCAGATGGAGGCAGAACGGTCGATATTGCCATAGCCTGTCGCAACAGGTGCATTCGACGAAGAATGGCAACCTCTGGCCGGACGTGGTTTCCGTCAGCATCTAAGCCTTAAGAGGAGTAGGTGCGACGACACGGTCAGTCCCGGACGCGCAGTACACTCCTCTTGCAGGTCGATAAAAAGCATGCCGCGTCAGTTTGGGCGCGCTGCTGCCCAAAGATGTGGTCTGGTGCGAGCCCTTCGTGCAGCCCGCATGGGACCGCCTGTTTGCGATGACCTAAGAAATATGTCATGATGCGTTAACCCGGAAATGCACTCGGTAACGTCGCATGGTCTTCAAAAGGGTGCTCATATGCCGAAAATCGTCAACAAATCAGAGGATCAGGAAACCGCTGAGGGCGAAATCGAAAGATTTCAGGACGACTTAGGACCCTTTGTCGTCGCTGCCGAGACGACACGGATGGCGATGGTGTTTACGGACGCCTGCGAGACGGCCAATCCGATCATCTTTGCCAACGACGCTTTTCTCAACATGACAGGTTACGAACGCGAGGAGGTCTTGGGCCAGAGCTTTAACTTTCTCATGGCCAATATCGCGGATGAAGATGCACTGGCCCTGATCCGCGAGGAGTTCGAGCACCACTCTGACACCGACAGCGAGATCCTTTACCGCCGTAAGGATGGCAGCGAATTTTGGGCCGCCCTCTTCGTCAGTCCGATCCGGGACGACGATGGTGATATTATCCAGAACTTTGCCTCCTTCGTGGATCTTACCGCATACAAGAACGAGCAGGCTCAATCGCGCATGCTTATCGATGAACTGAACCACCGCGTTAAGAACACCCTCGCGACGGTGCAATCGATCGTCTCGCAGGCGGCGCGAGCGAACGCCGACCCCAAAGCAATGCGGAAAGCCGTTGAGACCCGCCTGTATGCACTTGCCCGGTCGCACGACCTACTGACCCGCGAAAAGTGGCGCAGCGCCGGGCTTTTAGATGTGATCAATGACGCGCTAGAGCCATTCGGAGCGGATGAAGAGCGGGCGCGCCGCGTCGAGATTACCGGCGATAATATCCGCTTTGGACCAAAGTCGGCATTGGCGCTTGGCATCGCCTTCAACGAGTTAGCCACCAATGCTGTGAAGTATGGCGCATTCTCGAACGAAAATGGAGTGATCCGGATTGAGTGGACAGTCGCGCCGTCACCGACGGGTCGGCGGCTGCATCTGATCTGGACGGAAAAGGATGGACCGGCTGTGACACCACCGACGCGCAAGGGCTTTGGATCTCAAGTGATCGAGCGGGGCCTCGCACATGAATTGGGTGGCACTGTGGCGCTAGACTATCGCGCCAAAGGCGTTGTCTGCACGATGGACATTCCTGCACCCGTTTCCGACGATGAGTGATCTGTTATCTGGTCGTCGTGTCCTCGTCGTTGAGGACGAGTCGCTGATCCTCTTTTTGATGGAGGATATCCTGGCAGATCTCGGATGCCGGGACGTCAGTGGCGCCAGCACGGTTGCCAAAGCGATTTCTTTGATCGAATCCGAGTCGTTTGATGCGGCCACGCTAGACATGAATTTGGGTGGAGAAGACAGCAATCTCGTAGCTGATGCTCTGCTGGAACGGGGCATCCCCTTCATCTTCTGCACCGGAAATAGCAAATCCGATATGAGGGAAGGATTTGGGGATCATGCGGTCCTTTACAAACCGTTCCGCGACGCAGATTTGACCGCCGCACTCACACAGCTTCTGTCGTAAAAGGCCAAGCGCAATCCAGTATGTGGGGTGAGCCGCCGGGTCTTTAGGCGTAAAACTAGTAACCACTTCCACATGAAAAAATGGCCGCAAGGCATGCGGGCTCGATATTTGCGATGCATATCCAGTGCCGGTTTTCTTCGATCTGGCCGGCAAGAGGATCGCCACACGGCCCGGCAGCCAATGTCTGTTATTAGGATGGGTGTTCAATTTTCACGCGCGTAGCGAAGGTCCGCAATTCGCCCGTGCTGATCTTCGGCCCGCGGCTTCCAGTCCACGCGGTATCACGCCGCAACTTGCTGAAAATGTTGCTCATGGCCAAGTGCCTGACGCCTGCCATTTAACGGTGCAATCACAACATCACCGTTCAGCCATTCCGAGGGATCGCTGAATCTGCTGCCCGATTGACGACAACTCTTACAAGTCGCGTAGCCGTGTCACGGATCGAAACCCTAACACCACCTTCTTCGAATTGGTTACTTTTGCTCCGAGACACGCAACGCGCCTCGGAGACTGTATTTTAAGGCCCTACAGCTTTCGTAGGACCAACTTTGGTCGACGTTGCACGTCCTTGGAAAGAACGATGCCCGCCACACCAACCAACGCCTCCGGCAATCAGCTACAGCCGCTGGTGCCACCGCAGGTGTTGCACTTCATGCAGGTCCCGTTGCGGACCAGCGTGTAGTTCTGGCATTCGCCGCAGGGATCCCCCTCGTAGCCTTGCATCTTTGCCTTGTCGCGCAGGGTCAGGCTGCCGCTGGTCGTCATCGTACCGGACGCGATAGCCGTCGTGGTCGATTGGCTGACAGCGACGGTGCCCGTCACGCTTTGCGCCACATCCGCCCCAACCGTCAGGCCAGACATGCCGCCCTGTAGGACGACCAGATCCTGCGGCATCCGCTTGCGCAGATACCCGGTAGAGCTGATCTGCCGCAGCACTTCCAGCGAACGGCTGGCAGCGGCCTCTGACGGGGTGGCGACGTTGGTGACGCCCTCTTCCACGCCGCGTCCGATGTCGTCAAAGGCTGCGCCTTCGGGCTTCACATGCGCCAGATCGGTGCGATCCAAATAGCTGACCGCCAGTTCGCGGAAGATGTAGTCCAGAATGGACGTCGCGTTCTTAATGCTGTCGTTGCCCTGCACGCCGCCAGCAGGCTCGAACTTGGTAAACGTAAAGGCGTCGACGAACTCTTCCAGCGGGACGCCGTATTGCAGGCCGACCGAAACCGCGATGGCAAAGTTGTTCATCATGGCGCGGAAACCTGCGCCCTCTTTATGCATATCGATAAAGATTTCGCCTAGCTTGCCGTCCTGATATTCCCCCGTGCGCAGATAAACCTTGTGACCGCCGACAATGGCCTTTTGCGTGTAGCCCTTGCGCCGTTCTGGCAGTTTATCGCGCTGAGACTTTGCGATTTCCTTAATGATGATCTTTTCCACGATCTTTTCGGCCAGCACGGCGGCCTTTTCGTGGTTCGATCCGGTGGTCAGGATCTCTGCCGCCTCGTCGTCATCCTCGACCAAAGCCGAAGCCAATGGCTGCGACAGCTTCGATCCATCGCGGTACAGCGCGTTGGCCTTGATCCCCAGCGACCAAGACAGTTCGTATGCTTTCTGGCAGTCCTCGATCGTGGCGTCGTTAGGCATGTTGATCGTCTTGGAAATCGCGCCCGAGATGAAGGACTGCGCCGCCGCCATCATGTAGATGTGGCTGTCAACCGACAGATAACGCTTGCCAATTTTACCGCAGGGGTTGGCACAATCAAAGACGTTGTAGTGCTCTGCCTTCAGGAACGGCGCGCCTTCTAGCGTCATGGTGCCGCAAACATGGGCGTTGGCCGCGTCGATGTCGGCCTTGGAATAGCCAAGGTGGCGCAGCAGATCGAAAGACGGATCGTTCAGCTTTTCAGCTGGAATCCCCAGCGTCTTGGCGCAGAAATCCTCGCCCAGCGTCCACTGGTTGAACACAAAGCGGATGTCGAAAGCAGCCTTCAGCGCGCCTTCGATCTTGTCCAATTCTGCCTGACCAAAGCCGTGCCCGATCAAGGATGTATGGTTGATCGCAGGCGCCTGCCCCATGCTGCCATGACCCACGGCATAGGCGATGATTTCTTCAATCTGGGCAGAGCCATAGCCCAGTTTCGTCAGCGCCGCGGGCACCGACTGGTTGATGATCTTGAAATAGCCGCCGCCTGCGAGCTTCTTAAACTTCACCAGCGCAAAGTCCGGCTCGATCCCTGTCGTATCGCAGTCCATCACCAGACCGATGGTGCCCGTCGGCGCAATGACGGACACCTGCGCGTTGCGGTATCCGTGTTGTTCACCAAGGCGCAGCGCCTCGTCCCAGGCACCAGTCGCCATAGCGACTAGCCGCTGATCGGGGCAGCCTGCTTGGTCCAGCGGCACGGGTTTAATGTCCAGCGCCTCAAAGCCGTCAGACTTGCCCTGCGCGGCGGTACGGTGGTTGCGGATGACGCGCAGCATGTGGTCGGCGTTGCGCTTGTACCCTGGGAAGGCACCCAGTTCGCCCGCCATCTCGGCCGAGGTCGCATAGGCAACGCCCGACAGGATCGCCGTCAGCGCAGCCCCCATGGCGCGGCCTTCGCGGCTGTCATAGCCAAAGCCCATGTTCATCAGCAGACCGCCGATATTGGCATAGCCCAGACCCAGCGTGCGGAAATCATAGGACCGCTGGGCGATTTCCTTGGACGGGAACTGCGCCATCATCACGCTGATTTCCAGCGTCACGGTCCATAAACGGCAAGCGTGGATGTAATCCTCGGCCTGAAACTGGCCGTCCGTGTAGAAGGTCAGCAGGTTCAATGACGCCAGATTGCAGGCGGTATCGTCCAAGAACATGTATTCAGAGCACGGGTTCGATCCCCGAATGGCACCATCCTCTGGGCAGGTATGCCAAGCGTTAACCGTGTCGTGATACTGGATGCCCGGATCGGCGCAGGCCCATGCGGCATGGCCAACTTGTTCCCACAAATCGCGGGCCTTAATGATCTTGGCGACCTCGCCGTTGCGGCGGTTGATCAACTTCCAGTCACCGTCAGCCTCGACAGCCTTCAGGAAGGCGTCCGTCACCCGGATAGAGTTGTTGGAGTTCTGGCCAGAGACGCTGGAATAGGCTTCCGAATCCCAGTCGGTGTCATAGGTCGGGAATTCGATGCTGGTGTGGCCCTGCTTGGCGTAGTCCAGCACGCGCTTGATGTAAGTCTCTGGGATCGCAGAGCGTTTTGCCTCTTTGATAGCGGTCGCAAGCGTGGCGTTCGCCTTGGGATCATAGGCGTCATCGGCGCTGCCGTCCCATGCCTTGATCGCGGCAAAGATGGCGTTCAGGTAACGCGCGTGCATCTTTGAACCGGCAACAATCGAGGCAACTTTTTGCTCTTCGATGACTTTCCAGTTGATGAACTGTTCGATGTCAGGGTGGTCGGCGTCGACGATGACCATCTTGGCCGCGCGGCGCGTGGTGCCGCCAGATTTGATCGCACCCGCAGCGCGGTCGCCAATCTTAAGAAACCCCATCAGGCCAGAGGATTTACCGCCACCCGACAGGCTCTCGCCCTCGCCGCGCAGGCTGGAAAAGTTGGTGCCAGTGCCAGAGCCATACTTGAACAAGCGCGCCTCGCGGACCCACAGGTCCATAATGCCACCTTCGTTAACCAGATCGTCACCAACGGACTGGATAAAGCAGGCATGCGGCTGCGGGTGTTCATAGCTGCTGGCGGATTTCGTCAGCTTTTGCGTTTGATAATCGACGTAATAATGTCCCTGCGCCGGGCCATCGATACCGTAGGCCCAGTGCAGGCCGGTGTTGAACCACTGCGGGCTGTTTGGCGCAGCGCGCTGGGTGGCCAGCATATGGCGCATTTCGTCGAAATAGGCCTGCGCGTCGGCTTCTTTGGTGAAATAGCCGCCCTTCCAGCCCCAATAGGTCCAAGCGCCCGCCAGACGGTCAAACACCTGCTTGGCGCTCGTCTCTCCGCCGAATGTCGCACCTTCCGCAGGCTCCGACCGCCATAGGAAAGACGGCACGCCTTTTTCCTTAACCCGCACGACTGCAGACGGCACGCCCGCTTTGCGAAAGTATTTCTGCGCGATCACATCAGATGCGACCTGGCTCCATTCTGCGGGAATCTCGCAGTTTTCCAGTTTGAAGACGACCGTGCCATCGGGATTGCGAATCTCTGATGTGGCGCTGCGAAATGCGATGTCTGCATAGGCGTCAGCACCCTTGCGCGTGAACGTGCGATCAATCTTCATGTCTGTCCCTTCCGGTCGCCGTCTATGCGGCGCTGAATGTCCCTGCCGCCCCGCCACGCGGGGACTGCTCTGATTGCCGATGAAGGCCGGGCATGCCCGGGCGCGTTAAAATACCGCGCAACCCGATCTATGCTTCTATGTTCAATCCTTCACGCGCCACCACATATAGTGGCTATAGGCCCGGCTCGCACAACCTGACGTATCCGGACCAAGAGGGTCAACGGCTTTATTCACAAAAGATTTGTATTTTTATGTTGACCATTCAGGCCGAAAGCCTTGCCACATATCGTAGACGGATCTGTCCACAGACCCATCCACAGGCGTACCTGGAAAAAGCGTTGAAGTAGCGCAGGGTTACCGGACGAAGCTGTGCAAATGGGCGCCGGTCGATATGACGCCAGCGCGAATCGCAGCCTGTGGCGCGTAGGTCACGCAGCGGCACCCTGCCGCAGACCGGCCCATTCATCCGCCGCTTAAAACATAAGCGACGCAAAATGCGGCCCCCCGAGGGGTGTTTTATAGATCAAACAATGTGGTGAAAGTGGTCGGGGCGATAGGATTCGAACCTACGACCCTCTGTTCCCAAAACAGATGCGCTACCAGGCTGCGCTACGCCCCGAACCTGCGCCCCTCATAGTATCAGCGCGCGGCATTGAAAAGCACTAAATTACGATCTGCAGGGTAAAGCTGCATTTGGACCGATAGAGGGGTGCTGCAAGACCGCGCCGGGCGCGATTCCAAGGCGCGCCGCAAGGCCGCCGTTGATTTCGAGCACATATTGGATGTCATCACCGCCTAGAATCGGCGTCTCGTCCAGCGGAATGGCCTTCGCGTGCACGGTCTGCACTGTACCATCCGCGCTGGCAAAAATCATATCAAGGGGAATCAGTGTATTGCGCATCCAAAAGCTGGCGGTCTGGGGTGCCTCATAGACAAACAGCATCCCCGTCATCGTCGGCATCTGTTCGACATGCATCAGCCCCTGCCCGCGTTCAGCCGGATCATCCGCGACATCGACGGCGAATCGCGCCTGTCCGAAATCACCGCGCACGGTCACCGTATCCGGCGCGCATTGCGCACTTGCCGCGCCTGCGACAAGGCCGACCGCCAGCACTGTCGCCAGCTGATAGGTTAAAGTTTTAGTCCTGCGTCCCACGTTAACACCTCGATTGCCATGCGCCCGCGTTTGCCGGGCATAACCCGCATCGCGATCGCTTCTCCGGTCGCAAGGTCGGACAGACCGCTGCGCCGCAACACTTCGACATGTACGAATATATCGTCGTCGCTGCCAAACACGTTTGCGAAACCAAAGCCCTTGGCCTTGTCGAACCACTTAATGCGGGCAGGCTCTAGCGGGCAGCGGGCGATATCTTCGGCAGTCACGGCCTCCATATCGGCCAGCGGCACAAGCGAGGCGTGATCAGGCGGCGTGATCGACAGGATGCGGTCGGCCTGACAGCCGCGCGGCGTGGTCACGACAATCATTTCGATCGCCGCGCCTTCGACAACAGACCCTTGGCCAAAGTTGCGCAGGACATTCGCGTGCAACAGCACGTCGTCCCCGCCGCCGTCGCGCAATACGAACCCGAAGCCCTTACCAGGATCGAACCACTTTACCTTGCCGGTCACCGTGATCGCTGTGTCTTCGCTTTCCATGCCGTCATACTCTTTTTTATTCCTCGGTCAGACCAGAGGGATTTCCTGCGCGCCGCCCGGCCGCGATTAAGGCGACAGTCGCGTGACAGTCCAATCGCCGGGTATGCCGCGCGCGGGCCGGGTCCAGCGGAACCGATCATGCAGGCGGTTCGCGCCATCGGCCCAGAACTCGATTTCCTGCGGAATAATCCGAATCCCGCCCCAAAAGGCCGGGCGCTGCGGATCTTCACCATGAACGCTACGCATATGGTCCAGCTTGTCCATTAAAACTTGCCGGCTTTGCAGTGGATTTGACTGCGCCGATGCCCACGCCCCCAACCGGCTGTCCACGGGACGCGCAGCATAATAGGCGTCAGCCAATGCGCCATCTTCACGTTCTACCCGGCCGCGCACACGGATTTGCCGCCGCAAAGATTTCCAGTGCATGACAAAGGCCGCGTTGCCGCTGCCGGCCATCTCGCGGCCCTTGGCGCTGTCGTAATTGGTGAAGAACACAAAGCCGTTGTCTTCGATCTGGCGCATCAGCACGACGCGCACATTCGGCATCCCTGCTGCATCAACCGTGGCCAGTGCCACCGCATCAGGGTCATTCACCTCGGCCTCTCGCGCCTCGGCCAACCACGTCCGCGCAAGGGCGAAGGGATCGTCTGCTGCAAAAATACCTGTTCTATCAGTCATGTGAGGTGCCTCTCCAATACCTGTTCTAGGTTAAGAGCCGCCCGCTCACAAGTCCGTGTCCGCGCAGCGGCGCTTGATGCGGGTGCCAGCATCGCCTAAACCCCATATCAACATATCGCAAGCCGGGGGCACACCATCATGACGTCGCAACTAATGGCAGGAAAGCGCGGCCTGATAATGGGCCTTGCCAATGACAAGTCCATCGCATGGGGCATCGCAAAGTCGCTGTCCGACGCTGGCGCTGAACTTGCCTTTTCTTATCAAGGCGATGCGCTGAAAAAGCGGGTCGATCCGCTGGCCGCCTCTGTCGGCTCCAGCCTAGTGTTGCCCTGCGACGTGGGCGACGAGGCGTCGATTGACGCGCTATTCGAAAGCCTCAAGGCCGAATGGGGCACGATGGACTTCATCGTCCACGCCATCGGCTTTTCCGACAAGAACGAGCTGCGCGGCCGCTACGTCGACACCTCGCGCCAGAACTTCCTGACCTCGATGGATATCTCGGTCTATTCTTTCACCGCCGTTGTGAAACGCGCCGCTGAAATGATGACCGACGGCGGCTCTGCCCTCACGCTGACGTACTACGGCGCGGAAAAGGTCATGCCGCATTACAACGTCATGGGCGTGGCCAAGGCCGCTTTGGAAGCCTCTGTGCGCTACATGGCAGAGGATCTTGGCAAGGACGGCATTCGCGTCAACGCGATTTCAGCTGGCACGATCAAGACGCTGGCCGCGTCCGGTATCGGCGACTTCCGCCTGATCATGAAATGGAACGAATACAACGCGCCCCTGCGCCGCACCGTAACCCAAGAAGAGGTCGGCAAATCAGCGCTTTACCTGCTGTCTGACCTTGGCTCTGCGGTCACAGGCGAAGTGCTGCACGTCGACGCCGGCTACCACGTTGTCGGCATGAAGGCGGTCGACGCCCCGGACGTGACCAAGGAATGACCCTCGCCGCCTTTGCGTCGATCGTCCTGATCCATCTGGCCGCCGCCATCTCACCGGGCCCCTCTTTTGTGGTGGCCCTGCGTGTGGCTGCGGCCGAAGGTTTCCGGGTCGCCGCCGCATTGGCGCTTGGCTTCGGCCTTGGCGCGGTGCTCTGGGCCGGGGCGGCGATGGCCGGGCTCGCGCTGGTGTTCTCTGTGCTGCCTGCGCTCTTTCTTGCGCTTAAATTCGTCGGCGCGGCCTTCTTGATCTATCTGGCGGTGCAAATGTGGCGTCACGCGGCAACGCCAATGCCTGCGCCGCAAACAGATACGCCGCCCCGCTCGGCCTTTGCCGCTGTGCGCTTTGGCTTTGTGACCTTCGCTAGCAACCCCAAGCCTGCGATCTTTTTTGGCGCGGTCTTCGTGAACCTTGTCCCCGCCGCCACACCGCTCGGCTGGAAAGCCGCGATCCTGCTCGCGGTCCTTCTGAACGAAACGCTGTGGTACCTGATCGTTGCCCGCGTGTTCTCTCTGCCGCGCCCCCGTGCCGCCTATGCCCGCGCTAAGGCGTGGATCGACCGGGGCTTCGGCACCCTCCTCGCCCTTCTGGGCCTCAAAATCGCACTTACGTAAATGAAAGGCCCTGCCATGCCCCCCATCGACGCCACCATCACCAATGCCCCGATCAAAGACCCCAGCCGCCTGCCCCATGAAAAAGGCTTTCACATCAGCTGGGACCAGTTGCACCGCGACAGCCGCGCGCTGGCATGGCGCCTTGATGGCCACGGCCCCGATAACGGCGGGTGGCGCGCCGTCGTCGCCATTACGCGCGGCGGCATGGCGCCTGCAATGATCGTTGCCCGCGAACTCGACATCCGCACCGTGGATACGATCAGCATTAAATCCTACGACCACCAAGCCCAGTCCGAGGCGAAAGTCCTCAAGTCCCCCGATGCGGATATTATGGGCGACGGCACAGGCATCCTGATCGTCGACGATCTGGTCGATTCTGGCCGCACCCTTGAAGTCGTGCGCGGCCTCTACCCCAACGCCCACTTTGCCACGGTCTACGCCAAGCCAAAGGGCCGCCCGCAGGTCGATACTTTCATCACCGAAGTCAGCCAAGACACTTGGATCTTTTTCCCATGGGACATGGCGCTGCAATACGTCGAACCCTACCGCGGCAAGGACTAAAAATTGACGCACCGCCGGGCGTGGCTGATCGAATGGACGTTTCGTCTGTCACTGCTTGGGAAAGCTATGCTCGGCATAGCGCAGGTTATTGGCGGGCTGTTCCTTGCGATCATGCCCGCCGACGCCATCGCCCGCACCGCTGATGCCCTGACCCGCAGCGAACTGGCGCAAGACCCCACCGACCGCTTCGCCAAAGCGGTGATGCACTGGGCCCACGCCATCAACCCCGCGGCAGAGCATTTTTACATCATCTACCTGCTCGGCCACGGTATCATTCACTTCGTGGTGGTGATCGCCCTGCTGCTGAAATCCCGCATCGCCTACCCGTTCTCGGTAGCGACGCTCATGGCGTTTGTTGGCTTCCAGACATGGGACTGGCTGCACACCCACGATCCCGCCCTACTGCTGCTGACCGCGCTCGACATCTTCGTGATCACCATCGTGATCCTCGAACACCGCCTGACAAAAGGCGCGGCCGCCGCCAAGTCCTCGCTTTTCTAAAAATACTCCCGCCCCGGTGATTTGGCGCAGCCAAATGCACCTAAGAGGCATCCCGCCGCTGCGACCCGCCTCAGCGGTTGCCTTTGCCCGCGAACATCGCCGCATCCGCAGCCGCCTTGCGGATCGCGTTGGATTTATGGACGGTCTCTTGGTATTCCGCTTCCGGGTCGCTGTCATAAACAACGCCGCCGCCGGCCTGAATATACAGCTTCTCGTCCTTCACCACAGCGGTGCGCAGGGCGATGCACATGTCCATATCGCCATTGGCGGAAAAGTACCCGCAGCCGCCACCATAGACGCCGCGTTTTTCCGGCTCCAGCTCGTCGATGATCTCCATCGCGCGCACCTTTGGCGCGCCTGACACGGTGCCCGCAGGCATCCCGGCAAAGAACGCGGACAGCGCGTCTTGATCATCACGCAGTTCGCCCACCACGTTCGATACGATATGCATCACATGGGAATAGCGCTCGACGATGAACTGTTCGGTCGGGCGCACGGTGCCAACTTTCGACACCTTTCCGGTATCGTTGCGGCCCAGATCAAGCAGCATCAGATGCTCTGCCAGCTCTTTTTGGTCTGCCAGCAGATCAGCCTCTAGGGCGGTATCTTCCTCGGGCGTCGCACCCCTTGGCCGCGTGCCAGCGATCGGCCGGATCGTCACTTCACTGCCGAAGACCCGCACAAGGATCTCTGGCGAAGCACCAATGACCTGAAAGCCGCCAAAGTTGAAGAAGAACATAAACGGCGACGGGTTGGTGCGCCGCAGGCTGCGATACAGCGCAAAGGGCGGCTCTGGAAAATCCTGCGTCCAGCGCTGGCTGGGGACCACCTGAAAGATATCGCCAGCGCGGATATATTCCTTCGCCGTCTCAACCGCCGCCAGATAGCCGTCATGGCTGAAATTCGATACCGGCGCTGCAATGGGCGACGGGTCGGACAGCGTGTGGGTGGACGGTACCGTGCGCTCCAACGCGCGCTCTGCATCGCGCACCCGCTCTGCCGCTTGGGCATAGGCGGCGCGCGCACTTAGGCCCCCGCCAGCCCAAGCTGGTGCGACCAAGATCACGTCACCTTTGACGCCGTCCAGCACCGCCACGACGGAAGGGCGCAGCATCATCGCATCCGGCAGCCCCAGCGGGTCCGGATTCACGTTCGGCAGGCGTTCCACCAGACGGATCATGTCATAGCCCAGATAACCAAACAGGCCCGCGCTGGCCGCAGGCAGCCCCGCTGGCAGATCAATCCGGCTTTCCGCGATCAACCCGCGCAGGGCCGCCAGCGGGTCAGCCTCGTCCGCGACATAGGCTTCGGAATCGTAGCGTGCATTGCGGTTCGTCCGGCTGACGGTGCCGCGACATTCCCAGATAAGATCGGGGTTCATCCCGATGATCGAATACCGCCCGCGCACTTCCCCGCCCGTCACGCTTTCCAGCATGAAGGTGTTCAGCCCCGCATCCCCCAGCTTCAGCATCAAGGACACCGGCGTGTCCAGATCAGCGGCCAACCGCGTCCAGACCACCTGATTTTCGCCGTTATCAAAGCCGCGCGCGAAACTGTCGAAATCGGGCAAAAGCGCCATATCAGGGGTGGTCCTTGCTTGGGTCGGTCTTGGGGTTTTGGCTTACTGCATCTGCGCGTTGACGGCGTTCACGGCGGCCTGATCGATGCTCACATCGGTGCGCGCGCGCACGGCTTCGGCGAAGGCGTCAAACACATCCTGCGCAATCCCGGCAGAGGCTTGGCTTGTGATATCCGCCGCCTGCGCTGTCAGACGCTCTGACGCCAGATCGGCTGGCTTGACCTCATTCAGGCGCACAATGATCGCGCCCGCTTCGGTCGGCAGCACGCGGGTTTCGCCCGGTGCCATCTCGAACACGGTGCGCATAAAGCCCTCTGGCGTGTCCGCAACAAAGCTGCCGCGCGTCAGGTTTGCACTGGGCGTGGGCGTCAGCGCCAGCGCGCTGAGATCGGTGTCAGAGGCGACGTCGTTTGCGATGGCCTGCGCCTGCTCTAACACAGCAGTCTTTTCGGCGGCAGCGCGCCATGCGTCCTCTAGCCGGGCGCGGACGTCGTCCAGCGGCTGCACCGCAGGCGGCGTCACCGAGTCCAGACGCAGGGCAAAGATACCGCCGTCGTCCAGGTCGACCAGCTCGGGGTATGCGCCCTCGGTCGCGGCCGTGGCCGCCGTGCGAAAGGCTTCATAGGCGGCGGGGCCTTCGGTGCTGCCAGCGGTGTAGTCGATGGTCTGCAGTTCAAGTTCGGTCCGCTCGGCAAGGTCTTCCAGCGTTGCGCCGCCTGCGATCAGATCGTTGATCGTCTCTGCGTCGGCCTGAATAACGCGGCGGGCTTGGTCGGTCGCCAGCTCGTCGCGCAGCTCTGGTGCGGCCTCTTCAAAGGTTGTCTCTTCTGCGGCCAGCACGGCGTTCACGCGGAACAGCGCCGGGCCAAGGTTAGTATCTTGCGGGCCGACCACATCGCCAGCGCTGGCGGCAAAGACAGCCTCGCCTGCAGTGCCCAAATCTTCGATGGCAACATCGCCAAGATCAACGTCGCTAAGCGACAGGCCGCGCTCTGTCACCAGAGCGTCAAAATCCAGTTCTTCTGCAGTCAAACGGGCCAAGGCGGCATCCGCCTCTTCGACCGTGCCGAAAACCAGACGCTCGACAAGGCGGCGCTCTGGCTGGCTAAAGGTGTCGATGCGCTGGCCATACAGGTCCTGCACCTGCGCGTCGTCGATGGTGACTTTGTCCGCCAGCATCGCAGGCGTCAGCATCGCATAGGTGATCTGGCGTGCTTCGGGCGCGGTGAACATGTCAGGGTTTTCGTCATAGAAGGCCTGCAAGTCTGTGTCCGTCGGGCCGGGCACTGGTGTCGTCAGAATTGCGGCGGTCACGGGCGCGGTTTCAATATCCCGCGTCTCGCCCAAAAAGGCGGTGACAGTTTCGGCATAAACCGGGGCGGCAGGGATGCCGCCGACGACAGCACCTTGCAGCAAGGTGCGCGACAGCTCATCGCGGATGCTGGTTTCATACGCGGCCTCTGACAGGCCAACGTTGCGCAGGGCGTTGCTATACACGGTGCGGTCAAAGCTGCCGGACAGCGACTGGAACGCTGGGTTAGACAGCACCTCGTCGCGCACGCGGGTATCGCCAACGGACACGCCAAGCTCGGCCGCCTCGTTATCCAGCGTGCGCTGCGTGACGACCTGCGCCAGCACCGAACGGTCAAGCCCGATGGCCTGGGCCTGTTGGAACGTCACGCGGGACCCGACCTGCGCATCTAGGCTGCGCAGCTGTTCGTTCAGCGCCGATTGATAGGACGCGACTGAGATTTCTTTGTCCCCGGCGGTGCCAATCCGGCTGATGCCGCTGGTGAAGCCACCAGTGCCAAAGCCCAAAAGGCCGCCCATGATCAGGATCATAATGATCCAAACAGCAATCGGTGTGCGCTTTTTCTCAGCCATGATCTGCGGGCCCCCTCGCGTGATACGTCACGTTAATCGTCGCGACTGCATAAGTTGCTGCCCGCCTACGTGCAAGGGCCGCGCGGCGTGTCAGGGGGTGTAAGCAGCCAGCCGGCCGAACAATTCCGCGACACCGGCGCGGTCGATATTGGCAAAGGCGATGCGCAGCTCGCGCGGGCCAGCCGGATCGGAGGCCGGGCGGAACATCGTGCCGGGCAGGCATAAGATACCCGCGCCCGCCACCAGCCGCTGCGCCAGATCGTCCGAGGCGATGTCAAAGGGATGCTGTAGATAGGCGAAATAGGCCCCGCAGCCCAAAATTTTCCATCCCTTTTCAGCCAGTTGCGGGAAATGGTCGATGATCGCAGCGCGGCGGTCAAGGATCTCGTCCCGCTCTCCTGCCAGCCACTGATCTAGGTTCCGCATTCCCCAAAGCGCAGCGCGCTGACCCAGCTGGTTGGGGCAGATCGCGACCGTATCCAGAAACTTTTCCACCTCTGCCAGACGCGCCTGCGACGCCGTGATCGCGCCAACGCGGTGGCCTGTCAGGCGGTAGGCTTTGGAAAAGCTGTAAAGCTGGATCAGCGTGTCGTCCCAATCGGGGTCGGTGAACAGATCGTGCACGACACCGCTGCGTGCATCGAAATCGCGATAGGTCTCGTCCACGATCAGCGCGATGCCCCTGCTGCGGCACAGATCGCGGAACGCAGACAGCGTCGCTGCGGGATATTCCACGCCGCCGGGGTTATTGGGGCTTACCAAGACGATCGCGCGGGTGCGCTCGGTGATCAGCGCTTCAGCATCCGCAGCGCTTGGGATCAGCCCCGCGCCCGCCTGCAGCGGCACGGTCACAGCGCCCGCCATATCCAGCCACATCGCGTGGTTGAAATAATAAGGCACCGGCAGGATCACCTCGTCCCCTTCAGCGCATAGCGTTGAAATCGCGGCGGCAAAGGCTTGGTTGCAGCCAGAGGTGATCGCCACCTGCGCAGGCGTCACCGTGCCTGCATAATCGCGCGACCACCGCGCCGCGACCTCTGCCCGCAAGTCTGGCAAACCCAGCACCGGGCCATACAGATGCGCGGACGGATCGGTCAGCACGATCTGCGCCATCGCCTCTAGCATCGGTTGCGGCGGCGCATCAACGGGCGCTGCCTGCGAGACGTTAATCAAAGGCCGATCTGCCGGATGCGTGACACCGTCCAGCCAGCGCCGCGCCTCCATCACCGGGGGGGAAAACGTCATCTCGGTCCGGGGCAGCTTGCGCATAGTGGTCATCCTATTGTGCCAAGAGCGTGGTGGACAGCGGTGCCAGCGCCACCTGCCCTGCCCGGTTCGCCGTGCCCCACAAGATCAGCGCCGAAATCGTCTCTGGCCGGATCCGGCCGAGCAGCACGACACCCGGCTGTTGCCGCGCCCGGAACGCCGCTTGATCGATAAAGCGGCGAATGACCCGCGCGTCCTGCCCGTTACCGTCCAGATCACGATAAATCGTGGCGGCGCGCACGTCCGCAGCCGCTGCCGCGCGCAAAGTCGAATTCAGCCCGCCGTCCGGCATCAGCAGACCGCGTCCGTCATCTGACAGCGCATCCATGATCCGTCCGGTGATATCGCTTTGGGACGGGATCGGGTGATCTTCGGTCGCGACCAGCACCACTGCGCGGGGCAGCGCATCAAATGTACCCTCTAGCGCAATCGCGGCGTCATTGCTGGTGCCGCCGTCGGGCAAGGACACCAACGCGCCGATTTCGATCCCCGCCGCGGCATAGGCTTCCATGCGTTCGGACGCGCCCACCGCCGAAGGGTCCAGCAACACGGTGACCGGAAACGGCACATCCGCCAAGGCGCGCGCGCCGTCGGACATGATGCCGTCGTCGATCAACACCACCGACATCAGCGGAAGGTCAGCCGCGTTATCGAAAAACGCGCCGTAGCGGATCAAGGCAGGCATCGCATCCGTGACCTCTGGCTCTGGCGCGGGATCGACCACCTCAGGCTCTGCCTGATCTAAGCCGGGGCGACGGATGACGACGTTGCCGGTGCCGCCGGGCAATCCGGTAGAGGGCGTGTCGATAATCGTCACGACCGCAGGCAGGTCGGCCTTTGGCGCAGGCTGCGCTGCGGGCGGCGTGTCGATCACAAGCGGCGCGGCTTCAGCGCTTTGCGCCTCTGGTGCAGCCTCGATCTGCGCAGGCATATCCTCTGGCGCGATTTCAGGCGCGGCCTCGGCTTCGGCGGTGTCAGCAACCTCAGGCATCTCAGCCTGTGGCGCTTCCGGCAGCTCGGCAACAGCCTCTGGCGCAGGTTCTTCTTCGACGATGATCAAAGGCGCGTCAGCGTCCGGCGTCACCACGATCACCGGCGTATCGGCGGTGGCATCGACGATAATATCAGCCTCGGCGTCGGGCAGTTGCGGCGGCATGCTTTGCGGGTTGGGAAACACGGGCTCATCGCCGCTTGGCTCTGTCGCCAAAGCCGCCACGGGCACATCAGGGGCCACGGGCGCAGCAGGCGCATCAGCGGCCAAGGGCGCGGCCAGTGCATCATTTTCAGCGCCGGGCGCATCATCGGGCGCGGCATCCGGCGCGGTCAAGGCATCCACGGGCGCAGGCGCTGTGGGCGCATCCACCCCGGCGACCTGCGGCAGGGCATCCGTATTTGCAGGCGCCATCTGCGGCGCGTCGTCCAGCACGACCAAGGGTGCCTGCGGCGGCGTCACGCCAGCGGGCTGCGGCGCCATGACCGACACAACGGCCGCACCGGCCCCGCCGATGACTACACCCCAGAAGGCGCCTTTCAGAAATGCCATAAGTATACTGCCCTTGCCTGTCTTGTCTGCCCGTTTGGTGGCCGTACCCCTGCCGGATTCGGCCAGCGGCCTTGACGCCTGCCTGCGTCCTGCCCCATATCGAGGGCAACTATACCGTGACCCGTCCGGGCTTCGGTAGCCCCTAATTCACCCAAGACCGGCACCCGCATGATCCTGCTTATCGATAACTACGACAGTTTCACCTATAATCTGGTCCATTATCTGGGCGATCTGGGCGCGGATGTGGTCGTGCACCGCAATGACGCGATCGACGTGCAGGCCGCAATGGCGCTGAAACCCTCTGCCATCGTGCTGTCCCCCGGCCCCAAAGCACCTGCGCAGGCTGGCATCTGCCTGGCCCTGACGCACGCTGCTGCCGAAACCCGCACCCCGCTGCTGGGCGTCTGCCTTGGCCACCAAACGATTGGAGAGGCCTTTGGCGGCAATATCGTGCGCTGCCATGAAATTGTGCACGGCAAGATGGGCGAGATGCATCACACCAACCAAGGCGTGTTTCGCGGCCTGCCCAATCCGTTTCTGGCCACCCGCTATCACAGCCTTGTCGTGGACCGCGCCACCCTGCCTGCAGACCTTGAAGTCACGGCAGAGCTAACCGACGGGACCATCATGGGCCTGCAGCACCGCACGCTGCCGATCCAAGGCGTGCAATTTCACCCCGAAAGCATCCGGTCCGAACACGGCCACCAGTTGTTGCAAAACTTCCTTGATATCGCGGCGGTCCCGGCATGAGCGACGCACTCAAGCCGCTGATCAACGCCGCCGCCGACGGCCCGCTAACCCGCGCACAGGCCGAGGCAGCCTTTGCCATCCTGTTCGCCGGTGACGCGACCCCCGCCCAAATCGGCGGCTTTCTGATGGCCCTGCGCACCCGCGGCGAAACGGTGGACGAATACGCCGCCGCCGCCGCCGTGATGCGGGCCAAATGCGTGCCCGTGCGTGCGCCTGCGGATGCGATGGATATCGTCGGCACCGGGGGCGACGGCAAGCATACGCTGAATATCTCGACCGCGACCGCCTATGTCGTCGCTGGCGCGGGACAGCCCGTCGCCAAGCACGGCAACCGCAACCTTTCGTCCAAATCCGGCACCGCCGATGTGCAAACCGCCATGGGCGTCAATGTCATGGTCGGCGCAGATGTGGTTGAGCGCTGCATGAACGAGGCCGGGATCGGTTTCATGATGGCCCCGATGTTCCACCCCGCCATGGCCCACGTCGGCCCGGTGCGCGCAGAACTTGGTGCAAGAACGATCTTTAACATTTTGGGACCACTGACAAATCCTGCGGGCGTCAAACGCCAACTAACCGGCACCTATCGCCGCGACCTGATCCGCCCCATGGCAGAGGTGCTGCTCAACCTCGGCTCTGACGCGGCATGGCTGGTCCACGGATCGGACGGCACGGACGAGCTGGCAATTTCTGGCATCAGCTGGGTGGCCGCGCTGAAAGACGGCGCCATCACCGAACGCGAAGTCCATCCAGAGGATGCAGGCCTGCCCGTCCACGACTTCGCCGCCATCGTCGGCGGCACGCCAGAGGATAACGCAGCTGCCTTCCGCGCCTTGCTGGAGGGCGAGGCGAGCGCCTACCGCGACGCGACCTTGCTCAACGCCGCCGCAGCCCTGCACGTCGCAGGCAAGGCCGCAACGCTGAAAGACGGCGCAGCCATGGCGGCTGAAAGCATCGACAGCGGCAACGCCAAGGCCGCCGTGGACGCCGTCGCGCGTATCACATCGGCCAAGTGACAGGCTTCGATCTGTCCCGCCTTGGCGCTTGGGCCGACCTGCCGTTCTGGCAGAATGAGGGCGCGCAGATCGCCGCCGCGATCGACGTTGATCCCCGGCCTATCCTGCCGCCCCCCAGCGCGATGTTCGCCGCATTGGAACGCACCCAGCCAGACGCCACAAAGGTCGTGATCCTAGGCCAAGACCCCTATCACACGCCGGGCAAGGCGGATGGCTTGGCTTTTTCAATCCCGCAGGATTTCGGCGGAAGGCTAGATAGTCTTGGAAACATTTTCAAAGAGTTACAGAGCGATCTTCATGTATCACGCGAACAAACGGACCTGTCCGATTGGGCAGATCAAGGTGTGCTTTTGCTGAACACTGCGCTGAGCGTGCCGCAGGGCAAGGCTGGCGGTCATGCCCGCCTTGGCTGGGACCGCCTCACGCGGCAGGTCATCGCCCGCCTTGGCGACCGCCCTCGCGCCTATCTGCTGTGGGGCGCACATGCCCACGGATTTGCGCCAGATCGCCCTGCTGACCTTGTGATCCAAACCGCACACCCGTCGCCACTGTCCGCCCGCCGCGGCTTTTTCGGCGCGCGGCCATTTTCAACCGTCAACGCGTGGCTTACACAGCGGGGACAAGCACCAATCGACTGGGCAGGCACCAAATGACCGATACCATCCTCGACAAGATCAAAGCCTATAAACTAGAGGAGATCGCCGCCGCCAAGGAGGCGATCCCGCAAGAGGCGATCGAGGCGCAGGCCCGGGACGCCAGCCCCGTGCGCGGCTTTACCAAAGCACTGCAAGCCGCCGCTCGCGATGGCTACGGCCTGATCGCAGAGGTGAAAAAGGCCAGCCCGTCAAAGGGTTTGATCCGCGCCGACTTTGATCCCGCCGCGATTGCCGCCGCCTACGAGGACGGCGGCGCAGCCTGCCTGTCAGTGCTGACCGACGCGCCGTCCTTTCAAGGGGCACCCGAATACCTGATCGCGGCCCGCGAGGCGTGCGAACTGCCCGTGCTGCGCAAAGATTTCATGTATGACCCCTACCAAGTCGCACAGGCCCGCGCCTGGGGCGCGGACGCGATCCTGATCATCATGGCCAGCGTGTCCGACGCGCAGGCGAAAGAGCTGGAAGAGGCCGCCGCCGCTTGGAATATGGACGTTCTGGTCGAAGTCCACGACCGCGAAGAGCTTGACCGCGCCGCCCAACTCGACGCCGTCCTGCTGGGCATCAACAACCGCGATCTGCGCAGCTTTGAAACCAGCCTTGATGTCACGCGCAGCCTGTCCAAGCATGTCCCTGTCGGCAAAACCATCGTGTCGGAAAGCGGCCTGACCGGCCCTGACGATCTGGGCGACTTGGCCCGCTATGGCGCGCGCTGTTTCCTGATCGGCGAAAGCCTGATGCGGCAAGACGATGTTGCGGCCGCGACAAAGGCCTTGCTGTCCAGCCCCGTCAATCCCGGTGGCTTTTAAGATGGCCGCCGATAACACCCTGTCCCACTTTGACGACCAAGGCCGCGCACATATGGTCGACGTGTCGGACAAGCCCGTCACGTCCCGCATCGCCGTGGCCGAGGGGCATATCACCATGACGGCGGACACGCTGGCGCTGGTCATGGAAGGCCGCGCCGCCAAGGGCGACGTGTTGGGCACCGCCCGTCTGGCGGGCATCATGGGCGCGAAACGCTGCGCCGATCTGATCCCGCTATGCCACCCGCTGCCGATTACCAAGGTATCGCTCGACCTGACCTGTGATCCAGACCTGCCCGGTGTGCGCATCAGCGCAACGGTTAAGACCACCGGCCAAACCGGGGTCGAGATGGAGGCCCTGACAGCCGTGTCGGTTGCCGCGCTGACTGTGCACGACATGGTGAAAGCCGTGCAAAAGGATATGGTTATCGGCGGCATCCGCGTCACATTAAAAGACGGCGGCAAGTCCGGCCGCTTTACCGCCGCATGATCAGCGTCGCGCAGGCGCTGGACGCGCTTTTCGCCCTCGTCTCGCCTTTGGACGTCGAAGACGTCCCGCTGCGCGAAGCCCATGGCCGTGTGCTGGCCCGCAGCGTGGCTGCGCAGCGCAGCCAGCCGCCCTTTGCCGCCTCTGCCATGGATGGCTACGCCGTGGCAGCCGCGCAGGCCGCGCCGGGCGCGCGTTTTACCGTTATCGGCGAATCCGCTGCTGGGCACCGCTTCGATGGCACTGTGGCCGCAGGCCAAGCCGTGCGTATCTTCACCGGCGCACCCCTGCCGGCCGGCACTGACCGCGTTATTATTCAAGAGGATGTGGACCGCAGCGGTGATGTGATCACGCTGAAGGACAACCTTGATACAAACCCCTACGTGCGCCCCGCTGGCAACGATTTCGCCGCAGGCAGCACATTGGATGCGCCGCGTCTGATTGGCCCCAATGACATCGCCCTGATGGCGTCCATGAACATCGCCGCCGTCCCCGTGACGCGCAAACCTGTGGTCGCGATCATCGCCACGGGCGACGAGCTGGTGCAGCCCGGAGAGGCCCCCGGCCCCGATCAAATCATCGCCTCGAACAGCTATGGTCTTGCGGCCTTGCTGGCCCAACATGGCGCAATCACACGGATGCTGCCGATCGCCAAGGATACGCACGAAAGCCTTGCGCTGGCGTTTGAATTGGCACGCGGGGCGGACCTGATCGTCACCATCGGCGGCGCATCCGTGGGCGATCACGATCTGGTTGGCGCTGCGGCCAGCGCGCAGGGCATGGACCGGGCGTTTTACAAGGTCGCAATGCGCCCAGGCAAGCCGCTGATGGCGGGACGCATCGGCGATGCGGCCATGATCGGACTACCCGGAAATCCTGTGTCTGCAATGGTTTGCGGGCATATCTTCATCCTGCCAGTCCTGCGCGTCATGCTCGGCCTTCCCGCCGGGCCCGCGCCGCGCACCAAGGCCGAGCTGACGCAGCCGCTGACCGACAACGGGCCGCGCGAACACTACATGCGCGCCCGTGTTGATTCAGGTCAGGTCACGGTGTTCGAACGGCAAGATTCCGCGCTGCTGTCCGTGCTATCACAGGCCAACGCGCTGGCTGTGCGCGCGCCCGGCGACGGACCCCGCCTGCCCGGTGACCGGATCGAGATTATCGCGATCTAAGACTTGACACAAAAGGGGAACATGTGCAGAACATAAGGTGAAGCGCATTTCCGCGCCCCCTGATTGTTAGGCCCGACATGCTGACCAAGAAACAGCTCGACCTTCTGAATTTCATCCATACCCGTGTGCAACGCGACGGCGTCCCGCCCAGCTTTGACGAGATGAAGGAAGCGCTGGATCTGAAATCCAAATCGGGCATCCACCGCCTGATTACAGCCCTTGAGGAACGCGGCTTTATCCGCCGCCTTGCCCACCGGGCGCGTGCCTTGGAAATCGTCAAACTGCCCGATGCTATGGCGGAAAAACATGCACGCGGCGGCTTTAGCCCCAAGGTGATCGACGGCGACCGCCCCGACAGCCTGCCCGCCGCAGCCCAGCCTGTGATCACCATCGCAGCGGTGGAATTGAACGTCATGGGCCGTATTGCCGCTGGTGTGCCAATTGCCGCTATTTCAGAAGTGTCCCACTCCGTTGCCGTACCGCAGTCGATGCTGGGCCGGGGCGAACACTATGCCCTAGAAGTGCGCGGCGATTCGATGATCGAGGCCGGGATCAATGACGGCGACGTTGTTGTGATCCGTGAAACCACGACTGCGAATAACGGCGATATCGTTGTGGCACTGGTCGAAGACCAAGAAGCGACGCTTAAGACGTTCCGGCGTAATGGCTCCTCCATCTCTCTTGAGGCTGCGAACCCAGCTTACGAGACGCGGATTTACCGCGACGATCAGGTCAAGGTGCAAGGCCGCTTGGTCGGGCTGATCCGCACCTACTAGGTCTGCGCGGCTATTCCAGCGGTGCGATGATCATAGGCGCGGTTTCGACCCAAGGTCTGCGCCCTGTGATCTGACTTGCGGTCGTGACGATCAGGCGGCCTGCATCGTCCAAGTCCAGTGCGATGGCCCCCGTCTTGCGCAAAGCCGCGACATCCAGCACCAGACAGGGGCGCAGTCCAGCGTCTGTCTGATTGCTGATCAGGATATCAGCGCCGCCGCATCCCTGCATTTGCGCCAGCGCGGTCTTGCCCCGCACCAGCGTTATATTGTGCTGACCCATCTGTACTGTTGCGCCGCGTGGCGCCGGGATCAGACCGGGGCGATTGGCTGCGACGTCTTGCGGGACTGGGCCTCCGTCATTCTCGAGCCAGATACCCGCGACGAACCCGTCGCCGGTGGCCGTGGACAAGGCGCGCCCGTCTGGCCCCATCGCCCCGACCAACCCGCCACTGTCCGCAATCAGCACCGCAGGCCTTGGGGTCTGGATCCACAGGACCAAAGCCGCCGCAATACCAATCGTCCCGGCCAGCCGGGCCCGCCCCTGCCACAGGATCAGCCACAGCAGGCCCAGCGTCAGGCAAGGCAGCACCCATGGTCCCGGCGATTTCACATGGCTCAGCGCGCCGTCCCACCCCGCCACCGTGTTCGCGACCAACAAGATCCAGCGCAGGCCAAGCCCCATCAGCCACAGGCCCGCCCCCGCCAGACCAAAGGGGGCAAGGCAGGCCGCAAGCACGGCGGCGGGCATGACCAGAATGCCCATCAGCGGCACGCTGACCAGATTAGCGATCAACCCATAGTGCGAAATCTGGTTGAAATGCGCGGCCGCAAAGGGGGCCGTCGCCGCACCCGCAACGGCAGAAGATATGATGACCGAGGCCACTGGCTTGAACCAGCGCGGCCCCAAGTGGATACCTCGCAAAAGGCGGAACACGACGACCAGCGCCGTGGTGGCAGCAAAGGACATCTGGAACCCCGGCCCGGTCAGCGCCTCTGGATGCAAAACCAGCACCAGCGTCGCGGCCAAGGCCACGCCCCGCAAGGTCAGCGCGCGGCGGTCCAAAAGCACGGCAACCAACATGACCGCGACCATGATATAGGCCCGTTCGGTCGCAACATTCCCGCCCGAGAGCAGCAGATACCCTGCCCCCGCGATCAAGGCGCAGACGGCTGCGATCTTTTTCACCGGTAGCCGCAGCGCAAGTGCAGGCCAAAGTGACAAGCCGCTGCGGATCACCATAAAGATAAACCCGGTCAGCAGCCCCATATGTAGGCCAGAGATCGCCAGCAAATGTGCCAGATTGGACGCGCGCAGCGCCGACAGGCTGCCTTGCCCCATACCTGATCGATCGCCAGTCACGACAGCGGCAGCAAAGGCACCGACCTCTCCCGGGAGATGGGCCTGCACAGCGCGCGAAATTGCCATCCGCGTTGTGAATACCCGCAGGGGCCAGCCGCCGGCGGGGTCTGTCAGGCGCAAAACCGGAGTGCGGGTATAGCCAACGGCGCCCAGCCCTTCGAACCACGCAAAACGGCGGAAATCAAAGCCGCCGGGTTCTGCCGGGCCTGCGGGGGGCGACAGATGGGCGGTCAGGATCAAGACATCTCCTGGCCGCCAGTTTTGCAATGGCTGGTCCCCATGAAGCGACACGCGGACCCGACCGGGCGTGCGGGCGGGGTCCATGCGGTCCAGTCGCACCCGGTCAAGCGTCAGCCGCACCGCGTCAGAGCTGGAGCGGTCAATATTGACGACGCGCCCTTCCACGGGGCCGTAGTAGCGAAAGCCCAGCACAGGGGCCGTCATGCGCAGGGTTTCCAGTTTGGCCAATCCCGCCCCCGCGCAGATCAGCGCAAGGCCAAGGCACACGGGCCGCAGGGCCACCGCAACGACACGTGCCGCGATCACCAGCGCAAGCCCCAGCGCCGCAACCGACCACCAGATCACCGGTCCCGGTTCAAAGCGCAGGGCGAAATATGTCCCGATGCCGATACTCAGGCAGACCGGCAACCAGCCAATCAGCCCGCCCCGCTGCGCCAGCAAGGCATCGCGCAGCATCGCTTGCACTTGTTTCTGCCCCCCGCTTTGCCTATCCCGACATCCAACGCGCTGACCCTGCGCTCTCAAGGTTTATCAAAGGTTAATTTCCATGTCCCCAACGCCCCCCGTGACCCGCTTTGCCCCATCCCCAACCGGCGCGCTGCACATCGGCGGGGCGCGCACGGCGCTGTTCAACTGGCTTTATGCACGCGGCCACGGCGGCACGTTCCTGCTGCGGATCGAGGATACGGACGTCGCGCGGTCCAATCCCGAGAACACCCAGATCATCCTAGACGGTCTGCGCTGGCTGGGGCTGGATTGGGACGGCGAGCCGATCAGCCAAGCCACCCGCGCGGATCGCCACGCCGAGGTTGCGCATCAGATGCTGACCGCTGGCAAGGCGTTCAAATGCTTTAGCACGCCAGAAGAAATCGAAGTCTTTCGCGAAAATGCCCGCGAGAATAAGGAATCCACGCTGTTCCGCTCGCCTTGGCGCGATGTGGCAGAGTCGGATCACCCAGACGCCCCCCATGCCGTGCGCCTGAAGGCACCGCGCGACGGATCGACCACTTTGACTGACGCAGTGCAGGGCGATGTGACCTGGTCGAATGACCAGCTGGACGACATGATCCTGCTGCGGTCCGACGGCACGCCGGTCTATATGCTGGCCGTGGTGGTGGACGATCACGATATGGGCGTGACCCATGTCATTCGCGGCGATGACCATTTGTCGAACGCCTTCCGCCAGAACATGATTTACGACGCCATGGGCTGGCCCAAGCCCGTGCTGTCCCACATCCCGCTGATCTTTGGCGCGGATGGCAAAAAGCTGTCCAAGCGTCACGGCGCAACCGCCGCCGCCGACTACCAAAAAATGGGCTTCCCCGCCGCTGGCATGCGCAACTACCTTGCGCGCTTGGGGTGGAGCCACGGCGACGACGAGTTTTTCACCGATGCGCAGGCGCAAGAGTGGTTTGATCTGGACGGCATCGGCAAATCCCCCGCCCGGTTTGATCTGAAAAAGCTAGAGCATATCTGCGGGCAACATATGGCCGTGATGGACGATGCTGCACTGCTGCAAGAATTGGAATCCTATCTGACGGCGACGGGCGCTTTGCCGCTAACCGAACGTCAGCAAAAGGACATGCTGGCCGCCATGCCGCACCTGAAAGAGCGCGCCAAAACATTCCCCGATGTCATTGAAAAGGCGCACTTTGTTCTGGCTGACACCCCCATCGTGCCGGACGAAAAAGCGGCCGGCCTGTTGGATGCCACAGCGCAGCAATATTTCACGGAATTGACGCCGCACCTGCAAAATGTTAATTGGGACCGTACAACGCTGGAGGAGGCTGTTGCCGCCTTTGCGACCGCCCGGGATACAAAACTGGGCAAGCTTGCAGGACCGCTTCGCGCTGCCCTTGCCGGTCGGTCGGTCTCTCCTAGTGTCTTCGACATGATGCTGGTCCTTGGACGGGATGAAACCTTGTCTCGGCTACGGGCCGTCTCTGCCTGATCGTTACGTTTCAGTTACGCTTTTGCGTCACACAGGCAGAAAACTGAAGATACGCGGCGCCATAACGGTCGTCGTAGACATAAGGGACTCACATGGCCGACACTTCCAAGACTGCGACGCTGACCATTGACGGGCAGACCTATGACTTGCCAATTTTGACGCCGACCGCTGGTCCAGACGTTATCGATATTCGCAAGCTTTACGCGCAAGCGGGAGTGTTCACCTACGATCCCGGCTTCACGTCCACAGCGTCGACGGAAAGCACGATTACCTTTATCGACGGCGACAAAGGCGAGCTGCAGCACCGCGGCTATCCCATTGATCAGCTTGCAGAACATTCCCACTACCTTGAAGTCTGCTATCTGCTGCTGAACGGCGAACTGCCTAACGCAGAGCAGCTGGAAGAGTTCGAATATCTGGTCACGCACCACACGATGCTGCACGAGCAGATGATGATGTTCTTCCGCGGTTTCCGCCGCGATGCGCACCCGATGGCGATCATGGTTGGCGTTGTTGGCGCGATGTCCGCGTTCTATCACGACAGCACCGACATCCACGATCCAAAGCAGCGCGAAATCGCCGCGTTCCGTCTGATCGCCAAGATGCCAACGATTGCTGCCAGCGCGTTTAAGTACCACGTCGGCCAGCCGTTCGTGTATCCGCGCAACGATCTGGATTACGCGTCGAACTTCTTGCACATGTGTTTCAGCGTGCCGGCACAGCAGTATAACGTCGATCCGATCCTGGCCCGCGCCATGGACCGCATCTTTACCCTGCATGCCGACCACGAGCAGAACGCATCCACCTCGACCGTGCGTCTGGCGTCGTCTTCGGGTGCGAACCCGTTTGCCTGCGTCGCCGCTGGCATCGCCTGCCTGTGGGGCCCTGCCCACGGCGGTGCGAACCAAGCCTGCTTGGAAATGCTGCGCGAAATCGGCACCGTGGACCGCATTCCTGAATTCATTGCAAAGGCCAAAGACAAGAACGATCCGTTCCGTCTGATGGGCTTTGGTCACCGCGTTTACAAAAACTTCGACCCGCGCGCGACCGTGATGAAGGAATCCGCAGACGAGGTTCTGGACCTGCTTGGTATCGAGAACAACGAGACGTTGAAGGTCGCCAAGGCGCTGGAAAAAGCCGCGCTGGAGGATCCGTACTTCTCCGAGAAGAAGCTGTTCCCGAACGTCGACTTCTATTCGGGCATCATCCTAGAGGCGATGGGCTTCCCCACTTCGATGTTCACGCCGATCTTTGCCGTGTCCCGCACCATCGGCTGGGTGTCGCAGTGGCAGGAACAGCTGTCCGATCCGCAGCTGAAAATCGGCCGTCCCCGTCAGCTCTATATGGGCGAGACAGAGCGCGATTACGTCGATATCGAAAAGCGCTAAGTCCCGTTTTCCGGACGAAAATCAAAGCCACGGCCGAAAGGTCGTGGCTTTTTTCGTACATTCTACCTTGCCTGATCGCCCGCCTTGCGCCTATCAAGGCAGCATGGGCGACAGGATGCCCAGACGCCGCCGGCCGCAAGGCCATGCTAAACCTGTCATACAACCTTTGACCGTTCAGCCAGTGACGCTGCGATCGACAAGGGCGGCTCTCGACCCATCCCATGCGTCAAGAACTGGAGGAACCATGTCCCGGTCCCCGATCCCGCTTGTGATCGACGATCTTTCGCAATTTGCGACCCAACTGCGCGGCCATTGGCCCAGCAGCGATGTCACGCAGACGCAGGCCCTTGGCCTGATCGCGCAGGCCGCAGGTTATCGCAATCATCAACACCTGAAAGCCAGCCAGCCGCCGCCCCTGCCCGCCCTCGACAAACAGGCGTTGAACCGGGTGAAAGGGGCGCTTGCCGTCTTTGACGATTCTGCCCGCATGACGCGGTGGCCCCTGAAAACCAGCGTGCAGCGGCTTTGTCTGGCGTGGTTCTGGACCCGTCTGCCGGACCGCGCCGATATGACTGAAAACGAAGTTAACGCGGTCCTAAAGGCCAATGAGGTCTTTGGCGATCATGTGCTGCTGCGCCGCTGCCTGATCGAGCATAAAATGGCCACGCGCACGGTCGATGGCGCAACCTATCGCCGGATTGGCCGCAGCCCCGACGCCGAGGAACGCGCTGTGATTAAGGCCCTGTCCGAACGCGCCATGTCGAAGGTGTAAAACGCGAAACGCCCCGTCACGGCCGGGGCGTTTCAAAGTTAAGGGGGCTTATGCCTCCACCTCTTCCAGCGTGGGGTAATCGGTGTAACCCTTTGCCCCGCCGCCGTAGAATGTGCTTTGATCCGGCTCATTCAGCTTTGCATCCAGTGCAAAGCGCTTTGGCAGATCGGGGTTCGCGATAAAGTCGCGGCCAAAGGTCACCGCCTCGGCGTGGCCGCTTTCAATCGCCTCTCGCGCAAGCTTTGCGTCATATCCGCCGTTCGCGATGTAAAAGCCGTTATAGTGGCCCCGCATCCGTGCCAGCAGATCGCGCCCTGCGCTGTCATCGCTTCCGGGAAAGGCTTCGACGACGTGCAAAAATGCCAGCTGATAACCGTTCAGCATTTTGTAGATTTCCGAAAAATGCCCTTCTGGATCGCTGTCAGACATATCATTGGCCTGCCCAAGCGGCGACAGACGCACACCTGTTTCGGAAGGTTTGAAATGGTCCGCGACCGCGTCCAGCACTTCGGTCAGGAAACGCATTCGGTTGTGAATGTCACCGCCGTAAGCGTCGGTGCGATCGTTCACGCCGTCCTGCAAAAACTGGTCGATCAGATAGCCGTTGGCCGCGTGCACTTCGATCCCGTCAAAGCCGGCTACTTTCGCCAGACGCGCCGCCTCGCGGTAATCTTCCACCGTGGCTTTGATGCCCTCAATGGTCAGCGCAACGGGTTTAGAGCAGTCCTCGAACCCGTTGGCGGTAAAGGTCTGGCCGTCCGCCGCCTTGTCCGTCGATGACACGGGCTGGGCACCGTCCGGCAGCAAGGACACATGGCTGATCCGGCCCACATGCCAGAGCTGGATGATAATCTTGCCGCCCTCGGCGTGGACAGCATCCGTGATCTCTTTCCACGCATGCGCTTGCTGCTCTGTGTGGATACCGGGCGTGTCCAAATACCCTTTGCCCATCGCGGAAATCTGAGTCGCCTCGGTGAATATCACGCCGGCACTGCTGCGCTGGCGGTAATAAGTGGCCGCCAAATCGCCGGGCACACCATCGGGCTGCGCCCGGTTGCGGGTCAGCGGGGCCATAAGTACGCGGTTTTCCAAGGCGATGTTGCCCATTTTGACGGGCTGAAACAACGGGTCGTTGCGGGTGACGGTCTGAGTGGTCATTGCACGCTCCTGCGAAATAAGGTTCGCAAGAGAACGTCAGCGGCCGCCCGTTGTTCCCCTTAGCCTTAACGTCCCTGAAACGCGGCAGGGCGTTTTTCCATGAACGCGACGACGCCTTCGGTGAAATCACGGGTCAGACCGCATTTGCCCTGCAGCTTCGCTTCCAGTTCTAGCTGCTGCTCGAGCGAGTTATCGAAGGACGCACGCAGCGCCGCTTTGATATGGCCGTAGGTTTGCGTTGGGCCGGTTGCCAATTGCAACGCCCGGCCGCGCCAATGACCTTCGAAATCAGCAGCCTCGGCCACCTCATAGATCATGCCCCAGTCGGCGGCCTGCTGGGCCGTGATCTTATCCGTAAACAGCGCTGCCCCCATGGCCCGCGCAAGGCCAATCTGGCGTGGCAAGAACCAGGTGCCGCCCGCGTCAGGGATCAGGCCAATGCGGGCAAAGGCCTGCACAAAATACGCATCGGTTGAGGCCATGACCACATCAGCCACCAGTGCAAGGTTCGCACCCGCGCCCGCCGCCGGGCCGTTCACAGCCGCAATTGTGGGGATCGGGCAGTCGATAATCGCCCGCAGCATCGGCACATATTCGTCCCGCAGCGTGCGTTCCAAATCCAACACCGCACCGCTGGACCGATCGCTTAGGTCTTGGCCAGAACAGAACGCCCGCCCCGCACCCGTCAAAACCGCCACGCGCCCCATATCAGGGGCCGCCTTAAAGGCATGCGTCACTTCGGCCCGCATCTGCGTGCTCAGCGCGTTCATCTTTTCGGGGCGGTTCAGCGTGATCGTGACAACATCGTCGCGCGCATCAACCGTGATTGCACTATATTCCATGGGCCTGCTCCTTTGACGTTTGCGTCAGAGTAGCGAGGCCGCCCTTAAGTAAAAGCGAAACCGCACGTCACGAGTGCAATATCCGCTCCAACTCGGCCTGCTCGGCCTCGGTCAGCTGCTGTTCCGCCGGGGCGCGGCGGCGGATCGTAAGCCAGCCAACAAGCAAGGCGATCAACAGCATCGCCGGGGCCGCGGCCCACAGGATCAGGTTCGCGCCCTGCCGGTCCGGGTTAAGCAAAATGAACTCGCCAAAGCGCGCGACCAGAAAATCCACGACCTGTTCGTCTGTATCGCCCGCGACCAGCCGTTCACGCAGCAAAACCCGCAATTCGTGGCTAATCGGCGCGTTGGATTCGTCGATGCTTTCGTTTTGGCAAACGGGGCACCGCAAGCCGGCGGAAATCTCGCGCGCGCGCGATTCCAGCGCCGGATCAGATAAGATTTCCGACGGCTGCACCGCAAAGACAGGCCCGGCCAGCAGCAGAAAGATCAGGATCAGACGCTTCATTCGGCAGGCACCTGCGCCGCACGTTTTGCGCCGACAGCAAACCGCAACCGCCGATCCGTTAACGATATGACCCCGCCAATCGCCATCAACATCGCCCCGCCCCAAATCCAATTGGCAAATGGTTTAATATAAACGCGCATCGCATAGCCGCCGTTCGTCTGCGGATCGCCAATCACGACATACAAATCGCGCAGGATGCCATTCGTGATCGCAGCCTCAGTCGTAGCCATCTGCGCCACCTGATAGAACCGTTTTTCCGGTGTCAGAACAAACGGGCGACCATCGCCGCGCTGCGACGTCACTGTCGCCATAGTCGAGGCATAGTTCGGCCCGGCCACCTGTTCGACGTCATCAAGGGTAAAGCTATATGCGCCCACCTCGAATGTGTCGCCGATCTGGACGACGCGAATATCTTCTTGCTGCCACGCGGTCATCGCCGCGACGCCAAAGATCGTCACACCCATCCCCGCATGCGCAACCGTCTTACCCCAGTCGCCGCGCGGTAGGCGCAGGATCCGGCCCAGTCGTTCGACAATGTTGCCACGTCCAGACCGCAGCCAAAGGTCAAGCGTCGCGCCGCCCACAACCCAGACGCCCAGCAGCACGCCCGCAGGCCCAAGCAGCGAGCGACCCGCGTAGATCGCATAAAACAACCCAGCCATCGCCATCGCAAAAATAGCCAGCCCCGCCAGCGGCAACCGCGCACGGTTCAAGTTGCCGCGTTTCCACGCCAGCAGCGACCCCAGCGGCAGCACGATGGCCAGCAATACCATGAAAGGTGTAAACGCCGCGTCAAAGAATGGCGGCCCGACGGACAGTGTGCGGCCAAAGGCCAGCTCTGCCACAAGCGGCCAGATCGTGCCGATAAACACGACGAAAGCGCTGACGGCGAGTAGGATATTATTAAGCACCAGCGCGCTTTCGCGGCTGACCGTGCCAAATGCGCCCTGCGCCTGCATCACACCTGCGCGGGCCGCATAAAGCGTTAACGAGCCGCCCAGGAAGACGCCCAAGATCAGGAGGATAAACACGCCCCGCTCTGGATCATTGGCAAATGCATGGACGGACGTCAGCACGCCCGACCGCACGATAAACGTGCCCAGCAGCGAAAAGCCGAACGCCAAGATCGCCAGCAGGATCGTCCAGCTTTTCAACGTCTCGCGCTTTTCCACCACGATTGCGGAATGCAGCAACGCCGCCGAAATCAACCACGGCATAAAGCTCGCGTTTTCAACGGGATCCCAGAACCAGAAGCCGCCCCATCCTAATTCGTAATAGGCCCACCAGGACCCCAGCGCGATGCCGACTGTCAGAAAAACCCATGCCGCCAACGTCCAAGGCCGCACCCAGCGCCCCCAAGCAGCATCAACGCGCCCCTCGATCAAGGCGGCGACGGCAAAGCTGAACGTCATGCTGAGCCCGACGTAGCCCAAATACAAAAACGGCGGATGGAATGCCAAACCGGGGTCCTGCAACAGCGGGTTCAGGTCGCGCCCGTTCAGCGGGGCCTGCGCCAGCCGCGTAAATGGGTTCGAGGTGAACAGGATAAAGGCATAAAACGCGACCGAAACGCTGGCTTGCACCGCCAAAACGCGCGCCTTCAGTGTTACGGGCAGGTTGCCGCCAAACCAGACCGCGCTGGCCCCAAACAGCGCCAAAATCAGCACCCACAGCAGCATTGATCCTTCGTGGTTGCCCCAGACGCCGCTGATTTTATACAGCAGCGGCTTGTCCGTGTGGCTGTTGCCATAGACCAGCGCGACGCTGAAGTCGGACACGATAAAGGCATGCATCAATACGGCAAAACTAAAGCCTGTCAGGATCAACTGACTGTTGGCGGCGGGGTCGGCAAATGCCATCCAGCCCGCCCACCCTTTTTGGGCACCAATCATGGGCACGATCATCTGCGCAATGGCGACGATAAAGGCAAGAATCAGGGCGAAGTGTGCGAGTTCTATTAACATCCCAAAGCTATACCGTATCCCGGCGTGCTAGGATACGGGGCGGCGCACAAATCAGCGTGCGCCGCATTGTCTCAGACCCGGAAACCGCCCTGCATCACATAGGTAATCCCGCCCACAATCAGTGCACCAATGATCAGGCGCACTAGCCATTTCAGCATATCCTCTATCGCCAAAAGACGATCCGCGACATTTGCGCGGTGCACACAGTTTACGGCGTTATGTGTTTCCAAATCGATAAGACGCTTCTCGATTTCGTCCATCCAGTCATTTTGCACGCGATTGCCCCCACCACTCGGCCAATGCGGCATTATCGGTAAATGCCCCCTCTGGGGCTGCCGGCGCTGGCTTTGCCGGTTCTTGTGATCGCTCGGCGGTCAAAGCCTGCGCCATCAAGACCGTTTGCGCCGCAGAGCGTTGAAAGTCCTGTCCTTTCACCTGATACCGCGCGCCGAAATAAAAGCTGACAATCGCCCCCATTAACCACCAAAGCGGCTCTGGTATCAGGGCAACGCCCACCATGCGGCTGGAAAACCACACGGGATCGGCCATGGCCGCCACAAACAATCCCAGCGTTCCCAGCGCCAGCATCGGGCGCGGCAAACGGTTCAGCCCGTCGATAGCGCGGTCGAAAACACCAGGGCGTCCGCCTTGGAATTCTGCCGCAAACTGGGCGAGCGCCGCCTGCTTTTCGTCCGACTGCCGGGCTGCGCCGTTTTCGCTGTTTTCGCGAAATGCTTCGACCGTCTGCACAAGGGTGCCACCGCCCCCGAAAAACCAGCCCAAAACCTTGCCCATCATGCCCATGCTGCAACCCTCGCCCGGTGCGCAGCGTCCGTCAGACGATAGCGCTCTGCCATGAATTCCTCTGCGCGCGTGATCCATCCCCCTTTGCCCCCATCCTTGCGCCTGGCATAGCGCCGACTGGCGGGCCGCGTGTCCGCAAGGCCGTAGTAATAGTTGCGCCGCGCAATGCCGTAGGCATCCACCAGATGGTCAGGGGCCGCCGCAATCGCCTGCGCCGCAGCTTGGGCAGTCTGCGGCCCGATCACGCCGTCCACTGTAACTTCGATGCGCATCTGATTGAAAAGACGTTGTAAAATCTTGACGGCTTGATTGCCGGCATTGACATACATGTCGAACACGCTGGCCTGCAACGGGCCGGGCAGCCGTGCGATCCCGGGCCCATCGAAATAATGTTGGATAAAGATGCCCTGCGCCTGCGCGATGGTTAACTGGCGCACATCGTCCGTATCCACCCGCCCGTCGCCGGTCAGATCAAGCCCCAACCGGCGCATCGTATGGATTGTGACGCCATGGTTTGTGGCCCCGCCCGGATCATTCGGATCGTTGACGAAGCCACCTTCGCGCCGCACGATGTCGGCGGCGATCTGCTGGACACTTTGCATGCCGTTCCCCTGCTTTGATTGCAAAGGGAAGCGTGCCTATCTGTGGTTAATTGGTCGCGACCGCATCGTCCGGTGCCACATAGATACCTTGTTCCTTCAACGCATCCACGACCTCTTTTGGCATGTAGGATTCGTCATGTTTCGCAAGGATTTCAACAGCCTGAAAGGTGCCGTTAATGTAACGCCCCTGGCCGACCATGCCTTGCCCTTCGGCAAATAGGTCCGGCAAGATCCCGGTATAGCTGACGGGGATCGACGCGCCGCCGTCGGTGACTTTGAACGTCACCTCTGTGCCCACGCCGCGTATCATGGACCCGTCCTCGACCAGACCGCCGATGCGGAACAGCTCTGTCTCGCGCGGCGGATCAGCCGCGACTTCAGAGGGCGAGCGGAAGAATTGGAACGACTCGTCCGGCAGCAAGGCCAGCAGGCCCAGCACCGCGGCGATGCAGACGCCGGACAGCGCCAGCACCTGCACCCGGCGCTTTTTCTTTAGGCCCCTCACGGAAAGACGGGGGCCAACATTAGCCCCTCCGTCTCTGGCAGACCCAGCATCAGGTTGGCGTTCTGCAACGCCTGCCCGCTGGACCCTTTGGTCAGGTTATCCAGCGTCGCGATCACTTGGCAGCGCCCATCGATGCGGTCTTTGACCACGCCGATGTGGCAGAAGTTGCTGGCGCGGATGTGCTTGATCGACGGGTGCTGGCCCATGGGCAGCATGATGATAAAAGGCTCGTCCTTATAGGCCGCAACCAACGTGTCATAAACCACCTGCGCGTCGCCTTTGACATATACCGTCGCAAGGATGCCGCGGTTCGCGGGGATCAGATGGGGCGTGAACTGGACGTGGACGGGGCGGCCAGCGAGTTTGGAAAACTCCTGATCGAACTCGCCCAAGTGCCGGTGGGTGCCACCCGCGGAATAGGCGTGCGCGCCTTCGGACAGTTCGGCGTGCAGCAAGTTTTCCTTCAGCGACCGGCCAGCGCCGGACACAGCGGCAAGCAGGTCGATGATGATATCATCAAGGTCGATGACCCCCGCCGCGATCAGCGGGCGCAGCGCGTATTGGCCAGTGGCCGCGTTGCAGCCGGTGCCAGCGACAAGCCGCGCACCTTTGATGTCGTCGCGGTAAAATTCGGTCAGGCCGTAGACGGCCTCTGCCTGCATTTCGAGCGCCGCATGGGGCTTGCCGTACCATTTTTCATAATCAGCCGGATCGCGCAGGCGGAAGTCGGCGGACAAATCGACGATCTTCAGATGCTTAGGCAGGTCCTTGATCACCAGTTGCGACGTCGCATGGGGCAGCGCGCAGAACACCAGATCGACGCCGTCAAAGTCCATATCCTCGATCGTGGTCAGGACCGGCAGGTCCAGATGGCGCAGGTGCGGGAACACATCGGCCATGGCCATCCCTGCCTTGGAATTGCCGGACAGCCCGACGATCTGCATCGATGGATGGGTGGCGATCAGACGCACAAGTTCAGCGCCAGTGTAGCCAGAAGCGCCCAGAATGGCGACGTTATAGGTCATGTGGTCGGTCCCCCTTAGGGTCATATTTAGGGCCGAGGCGGGGCGTGTGCAACGCCCGCGCCATCAGGCCGCAGTGAAGGTGATACTGTGTTTGAGGAATTGCGTCGCGCGGGACGATACCTTTTTCGGATCGCCCGTGGTCAGGAACTGCGACTGCGTGCCCTTACCAACCATTTCGGGTCGTCGGTCCAGATAATGCGCAAGACTTTCCGCCACGAGGTTCGCCTGAGAGAAGACTTTCACATCCGCGCCCAGCGCGTCCTGAAACACCTCTGCCATCAGCGGATAATGGGTGCAGCCCAGCATCGCGGCGTCGGGTTCGGGCATCTTGCGTTTCAGCGCATCGACATGGGACCGCACCAGCGCTTCGGCAAGGATGAAATCACCGTCCTCGATCGCGTCAACGACGCCGCCGCAGGCCTGCGCCTCCACGTCCACGCCGACAGCGCGAAACGCCAGCTCGCGCTGGAAGGCGCGGCTGCGCACGGTGGCGGGGGTCGCGAACAAGGCGACATGTTTCACTGCGACTTCGCGGGGCGGAGAGTTGTCGCCCCATTCGCGTTCGGTCAGCGCCTCGATCAGGGGGACAAAAACGCCAAGCACGCGCTTGCCCGGGGGCACCCAGCCTTCTTGCATCCGGCGCAGGGCGGCGGCGCTGGCGGTGTTGCAGGCCAGGATCACCAGATCGCAGCCCGCATCGAACAGCCGCTGCGTGGCGGCCGTCGTCAGGTTGTAGATGTCATCGGAATCGCGCACGCCGTAAGGCGCATTCGCATTGTCGCCCAGATAGACCAGCGGCAAGTCCGGCAGCCGCTTGGCCACCGCGTCATAAACGGTCAAGCCGCCCAAACCGCTGTCGAAAATTCCCACCGCCATGGCGCACCCTATGCTTAGCCTCGAATTCGTGACCCAGCTTGTTCGCATCGATGGGCCTTGGGGACAGAGCATAAGTCTGATGGCGCAGGAAATCCATGCATGCTTTGGGGTTGTGGCGTAAAGCGTCCAGTTTTGCCGGATCGATGGGTTTGCCGATCACAACCCGCACGGGGCGATCCACTTTTGTGCGAAATTCGCGGATCAGCAGACCAAGGCGCAGAGAGGTGTTCAAATGGCTGGCCACCTGAAACAAGCGGCTGTTCGCGCCGTCAAAGAACACTAGCACGACGGTGGCCCCGGTGGCGGCGATCATCTTAGCGGTGAAATTGCGCCAAACCGGATCAAGCGGCTGGGACAGCGGGCTGGCACTGGTGGACACGGTGCCGCCGGGAAAGACGCCAATTGCGCCGCCCCCTGCCAGATAATCCAGCGCGGTGCGGCGTGTGGCGATATTCTGCGCGGCGGCGGCGCGGGTTTCGTCAAAGCTGATCGGCAGGATAAAGCGGTTCATATCCTCTGCGCGGTTAAAGACGCTGTTGGCCAGAATACGAAAATCACCGCCCCGGCGCTGGGACAGCATCCGCCCCAAGGTCAGACCGTCTAGGATGCCGTAAGGGTGGTTCGCGACCACAACCAGCGGGCCGGATTGCGGGATATGGCCCAGCGCCCCGCCGATGACATCCACTGGCAGGCCAAAGCGGTCCGACAGCACATCCCACAAATCGCCGCCCTGCCCGACCTGCGCGTC
Source organism: Loktanella salsilacus (assembly GCF_900114485.1). Lineage (GTDB taxonomy): Bacteria > Pseudomonadota > Alphaproteobacteria > Rhodobacterales > Rhodobacteraceae > Loktanella > Loktanella salsilacus. Next base: position 54,803 of record NZ_FOTF01000001.1, read on the forward strand.
ATAGCCTTGCACCCGGCGCAGCAGTTTGGGCCGCCCGGTTGCGTTTTCCAGCAAGCGGATCAGCGTGCGCCCGCCCCGCCCTTTGGCAGAACTGGCATAACTGATCTCTTTCGTTGCCGTTTTATCCATGTCTGCCAGCGTCCCGCACCGTGTACCCTAATCCGGGGATAGGGTTGCACGGTGCGGTAAAGGTTTTATGAAGCCCTGCTACTCTGCGGCGATCTTGGATGGCCCATCGCGCAGGCGGGACAGCAAGACTTCACGTTCTTTTTCAGCCTTAGCCGCGTTCGCAGCCTTCACAGGCCCGAACCCCCTGATCGTCAGCGGCAAGGCGGCCAGCGCGACAGCAGCATCGGGGTTCTGCGCCGCGTTTGTGCCCAGCGCCGCCATGTCACGTTCGTATTGCGTGATCAGGGCGCGTTCCATGCGGCGTTCAGCGGTATAGCCGAAAGGATCAAGCGGCGTGCCGCGCAACACCTTCAGTTTGGCCAGCCACGGGAACATCCGCCCCATACCTGCACCAAAGGTGCGCTTCATCGGACGACCATCCGCGCCCTCTTTGGACAGCATCGGCGGGGCAAGGTGATAGCTGACCTTGATATCGCCATCAAAGGCCTCGCGGGCTTTGGCAGCGCTATCCTGCAACAGGCGCGCAACCTCGTATTCGTCCTTATAGGCCAGCAGCTTGTGATAGCCTTTGGCGACAGCCTCCCGCAGGGCGGGATCATCGAAGCGGTCGACCATGGCGCGGTAGCGTTTGGCGAGGCGCTTGTTCTGATAGGCCGTCAAATGGGCTTCGCGAAACGCGATCCTTTCGTTCAGTGACTTTGGCAAGGCTATCACGGTGGGGGTTAACAGATCCTCTACCTGCGCAGGGTGCAGTACGGCCCAGCGCCCCAATTCAAAGGCACGCAGATTCCGGTCGACCGCCGCGCCGTTCAGCGCAATCGCCTCGCGGATCGCGGCGCCGCTGATCGGGATCGCGCCCATCTGCCATGCCGCGCCGAAGACCATCATGTTGGAATAGATACTGTCCCCCATGGTGGCTTTGGCCAGTTCGGTCGCATCGAACAGCTGCACGTCATCGCGCAGGCGGGCGGATAGCGACAGTTTCAGCTGCTCTGTCGGCAGTTGGAATTCCGTGTCGCGGGTGAAATCACCGGTGATGATCTCATGCGCGTTCACGACGCCCTTGGTGCGGCCCGTTTTCATCAGACCGATGGTCTTGGCCCCTGCGCTCACCACCAAATCGCCGCCAATCAGCGCATCGCATTCGCCCGTGGCAACGCGGATCGCGCTAATGTCTGCGGGACGTTCTGCGATACGGCAATGGATATGCACTGCGCCGCCCTTCTGGGCGAGGCCGGCCATTTCCATCATGCCAGCGCCTTTGCCGTCCAGATGGGCGGCCATGGCAAGCACGGCACCGATGGTCACAACGCCCGTGCCGCCGACGCCCGTGATGACGACATTATGCGTGCCATGGATCGTGGGCAGCATTGGTTCCGGCATATCGGGCAGTTCGACCTGCGCGGTGGCAGCCTTTTTCAGCTGTGCGCCCTCTACCGTGACAAAGGACGGGCAAAAGCCCTTGAGACAGCTAAAGTCTTTGTTGCAGGACGACTGGTCAATCGCCCGCTTGCGGCCGAGTTCCGTTTCAACCGGCACGATGGACACGCAGTTGGACTGCACCCCGCAATCGCCGCAGCCTTCGCAGACGTCGGTATTGATGAAGACGCGCTTGTCCGGGTCGGGGAACTGGCCCCGCTTGCGGCGTCTGCGTTTTTCTGCGGCGCAGGTCTGGATATAGACCAGCGCCGACACGCCCTGCACTTTGGCCAGTTCCGCCTGTACGCGCGGCAGCTCTGCCCGCTCCGACATCGGCACACCCTTGGGGAACATGCCAGCGTCGATGTCTTCCTTCTCGTCATAGACCGCCCGGACGTCTTTCACGCCCATAGCGACAAGCTCTCTGACGATCTGGTCAGCGGTCAGCCCGCCGTCATTGCCCTGCCCGCCCGTCATGGCGACGGCGTCGTTGAACAGGATCTTATAGGTGATCGTTGTCCCCGCCATCAGCGCAAAGCGGATCGCTTGCACGCCAGAGTGGTTATAGGTGCCGTCCCCTAGGTTCTGGAACACATGGCCGGTCTTGCTGAACGGGGCTTCCCCCACCCAGTTCGCGCCTTCGCCGCCCATCTGGGTAAAGCCCACCGTGTCCCGGTCCATCCACTGCACCATGTAGTGGCAGCCGATCCCCGCGTAGGCGCGCGATCCCTCTGGCACCTTGGTGCTAGAGTTGTGCGGGCAGCCCGAGCAAAAGTAGGGCAACCGCGCCGCCAGTTCCGGCACATTGTCTGCGCGGCGTGCCTCGGCCAATTGCGCCAGCCCTGCGGTGACACCGGACGATCCGCAGCCTTCTTCGGTCAATATCCCGCCCAGCTTTTCCGCGATCCAGATCGGGTCTAGGGCATAGCGGGTCGGGAACACTTCTTCGCGCCGCCCTTCAGAGTGTTCATCCCCCTTGTGCCAGCCATAGACGCGGGTGTTGGTGTCGTCGAACAGCGCCTCTTTGACCTGCACTTCAATCAGCTTGCGCTTTTCTTCGACCACGACCACCAGATCGAGTCCCTTTGCCCACTCATGAAAGCTGGCCATATCCAGCGGCCAGACTTGTCCCACCTTATAGGTGGTGATCCCCAGTCGCGCGGCCTCGGCCTCGTCGATCCCCAGCAGGGATAGGGCGTGCACCAGATCAAGCCAGTTCTTGCCCGCCGCAACAAAGCCGATCTTGGCCCCCGGCTTGCCCCACTTGCGCTGGTCCATCTTATTGGCGCGGGAAAACGCTTCTGCGGCAAACCGCTTATGGTCAATCATCCGCGCCTCTTGCAGCACGGGCGTATCCACCAGACGAATGTTCAACCCGTCCTTTGGCAGCGGCATATCAGGGGTGACGAAATCGAGCCGATGCGGGTCGCCGTCCACGACGGATGTGACCTCGATCGTGTCCTTCATCGTCTTCAGGCCGACCCAGACGCCCGCATAACGCGACAGCGCCCAGGCATATAGGCCGTAGTCCATCACCTCTTGCACACCCGCCGGGCTGACAATCGGCATATAGGCATCGACCATCGCCCAGTCGGACTGGTGCAAGGTTGTGCTGCTTTCGCCTGTGTGGTCGTCCCCCATTGCCATGATGACACCGCCATGAGGCGACGTGCCTGCCATGTTCGCGTGACGCATCACGTCGCCGGACCGGTCCACGCCCGGGCCTTTGCCATACCACAGACCAAAGACGCCGTCGTATTTGCCCTCTCCGCGCAGCTCTGCCTGCTGGCTGCCCCACAGGGCGGTCGCGGCAAGGTCTTCGTTCAGACCCGGCTGGAACGTTACCTGCCCGGCGGTTAGCGCCTTGGCGGCCTTGGTCATCTGCATATCCACCGCGCCCAGCGGCGAGCCGCGATAGCCGGTGACATAGCCTGCAGTATTCAGCCCCGCGCGCGCATCGCGGGCACGCTGCATCAGCATCAGGCGCACCAGCGCCTGCGTGCCATTCAAAAGCACTGGACTGACATCCAGATCAAAACGGTCATTGAGTGAGATCTTATCCCGGCTCATCGTGCACCTCCTATGCGCAATTTGCGGATGAATGCAGCTTAGGTCATAAATTATGACCTACAAAGCGATATATTCCCCCCCAGCCTTCATTGATTTGTGAAGATTCATAAGTAATAAAGTTGCATTGCTTAACGCTAACATTTTCGCCATGGGAACTAGATGGACTGGGATAAATTGCGAATCTTTCACGCCGTCGCTGACGCAGGGTCATTAACCCATGCGGGCGATGTGCTGCATCTGTCGCAATCTGCGGTCAGCCGACAGATTCGCGCACTCGAAGAGTCGCTAAATACTACCCTTTTCCACCGCCATGCGCGTGGACTGATTCTTACCGAACAGGGCGAGTTGCTGTTCGACGCCACCAAATCGATGAACCGCCGCCTTGAAACCGCCTCCGCCCGTATCCGCGATAGCGAAGAAGAAGTGTTCGGCGAATTGCGCGTCACCACGACGACGGGCTTTGGCACGCTGTGGCTCGCGCCGCGTCTGCCAAAACTGTACGAACTGTATCCCGACATCAAAATCGACCTGATGCTAGAGGAACGCGTGCTTGACCTGCCCATGCGCGAGGCTGACGTCGCCATCCGCATGAAGGAGCCGTCGCAGGCCGATCTGATCCGCAAGCGTTTGATGAACATCCGCATGCGGCTTTATGCGACGCAGGAATATCTGGACACGCGCCCGCCGCTGGACCGCATCGACGAAATTAAGGGCCACCGCCTGATCTGCCAAGCGCTGACATCGACCCAAGTCACCGCAGGATCGACATTAATTCACCATCTGCTTAGCCACGATGTGCAGTCGATCTTTACGGTGAATAACTATTTCGGCGTGCTGCAGGGCGTGATCAACAACCTTGGTGTTGGCGTGCTGCCCGACTACGTGACCGAAGATTTCCCGCACCTTGTCCGCTGCCTACCAGAGATCGAGAGCGGCGAAGTCCCCGTATTCCTCGCTTACCCCGAAGAGCTACGGCAATCGCGCCGTATCATGGCGTTCCGCGACTTTGTGCAAGACGAGATTTTCGAGCATCGCAAGAGCGTTCGCAACCTGACAGAGCCGCGCGCGCCGTCCAAATAAACCGCTAGCCGCCCCTATCTCACGCTAAAGTTGTGGCGTCATGCGCACAGTGCATAGCCGGAATGCAATATTTATTAAGATTTTTTCTTGATTGCTTAATTTCGCGGCTCTATCTGAATTGGTGAGGCGACGCGACACTTTGTCCGTCTCCTCACCTCCCTGTTGGACTTCGCCGGGCCTTTGTGCCCGGCACTTTTTTGCCCGCAGCCTATTGGCAGGCATAACAACAGCCCCCCTGCAGACTTAACGCACCGCATTGCGCGCAGGCCTTTCCCTTACGGCCGTCCTCGCCTAAAAGCAGCCCAACGCTATTGCCGGGGGACGCCATGCAAGATCCGATTATCACGCCAGACCTGATTGCCGCACACGGGCTTAAGCCTGACGAGTACGAAAGCATCCTGTCGATCATCGGACGCGCGCCGAATTTTACCGAACTGGGCATCTTTTCGGCCATGTGGAACGAGCATTGTTCCTACAAGTCCTCTAAAAAGTGGCTGCGCACCCTGCCCACCACCGGCCCGCAGGTCATCTGCGGCCCCGGTGAAAACGCAGGCGTCGTCGATATCGGCGACGGTCAGGCTGTCGTCTTTAAGATGGAAAGCCACAACCACCCGTCCTACATCGAACCCTACCAAGGGGCTGCCACCGGCGTCGGCGGCATCCTGCGCGATGTCTTCACCATGGGCGCGCGGCCCATCGCTGCGATGAATTCGCTGTCCTTTGGCCTGCCCAGCCACCCCAAGACCCGCCAGCTGGTCAACGGCGTCGTCGCGGGCGTTGGCGGTTACGGCAATGCCTTTGGCGTCCCAACGGTTGGCGGCGAAGTGCGCTTTGACGCGTCCTACAACGGCAACTGCCTTGTGAACGCCTTTGCCGCAGGCCTCGCGGATGCGGACAAGATATTCTACTCCGCCGCCTCCGGTGTCGGCATGCCAGTCGTGTACCTTGGCGCGAAAACCGGACGCGACGGCGTCGGCGGCGCAACCATGGCCTCGGCCGAATTTGACGACACGATCGAGGACAAGCGCCCCACCGTGCAGGTCGGCGATCCCTTCACCGAAAAACGCCTGATGGAAGCCACGCTGGAACTGATGGCAACCGGCGCTGTGATTTCCATTCAGGACATGGGCGCCGCTGGCCTGACCTGCTCTGCCGTGGAAATGGGCGACAAGGGCGGCCTTGGCATCCGCCTGAACCTAGAGGACGTACCGCAGCGCGAACTTGCGATGACCGCGTATGAGATGATGCTGTCCGAAAGTCAGGAACGCATGCTTATGGTCCTCAAGCCAGAGCTTGAGGCCGAAGCGCGCGCCGTCTTTGTCAAATGGGACCTCGATTTCGCCATCGTGGGCGAGACCATCGCAGAAGACCGCTTCCTGATCCTGCACAACGGCGAAGTCAAAGCCGACCTGCCGCTGTCCAAGCTCGCCTCTTCTGCCCCCGAATATGACCGCCCGTGGGAACCAACGCCCGCTGCCGCCCCCGTGGGTGACATCCCCGCCATCGACCCCATCGCCGGCCTGCGGTCCCTGATCGGCAGCCCGAACTATGCGGCAAAGTCCTGGGTGTACGAGCAATACGACAGCCAGGTCATGGGCGACACCCTGCGCATCCCCGGTGCGGGCGCGGGCATCACCCGTATCCACGGCACGACAAAGGCGCTGGCCTTCACCTCTGACGTGACGCCGCGCTATGTCTTCGCCAACCCCGTCGAGGGCGGCAAGCAGGCCGTCGCCGAAGCCTATCGCAACCTGACCGCCGTCGGGGCCAAGCCGCTGGCCACGACCGACAACATGAACTTCGGCAACCCTGAAAAGCCCCGCATCATGGGCCAGTTCGTCGGGGCCATCGACGGGATCGGCCAAGCGGTCACCGCGCTCGACATGCCCATCGTGTCCGGCAACGTGTCGCTTTACAACGAAACCGACGGTACCGGCATCCTGCCCACGCCCACCATCGGCGCGGTTGGCCTGATCGCCGACATCACCCAGATCATCCGCGGCACGCTGGCCGACGGCCACACCCTGCTGCTGCTGGGCGATACGCCGGGCCACATGGGCCAGACCGCCCTGCTGGCCGAACACCTTGGCCGCAATGAGGGCGACGCGCCCCCCGTCGATCTGGTGGCAGAGGCCGCCCACGGCGACTTCATCCGCGCGAACATTGCCAATATCACCGCCTGCACCGACCTCGCTGACGGCGGCCTCGCGCTTGCGGCGTTCGAAATGGCGGAGACCGCTGGCATCGGCGTCACGCTGGACACCGACGACACCGCCCAACTGTTCGCCGAGGATCAGGCCCGCTACCTAATCGCAGCGTCCTTCGATCAGGCAGAGGCGCTTCTGACCGCCGCCGCCCACGCAGGCCTGCCAATCACGCTTGTCGGCAAAGCGGGCGGCGACAAGATCACCTTTGGTGCCAGCAGCACGCCGCTCGCCCCCCTTGTCGACCTTTACCGCAGCGCCTTTGCCGACGCTGTCGCCTAAAAGCGTATTCATCTTGCCAAAAATACTCCCCCCGGAGGGGATCTTGCAAAGGCAATCCACCCCAAAGGGGCCCCCTTGCCCCTGCGCCGTCACGTTCATAAGTTAAGCTAACCCGACCAAAGGACGCCCCCATGGCCATCACCGCCCACGAGATCGAGACCCTGCTGCGCGAAGGCTTTCCCGACGCCAAAATCACCGTGCAAGGCGACGACGGTGCCCATTTCGCAGCCGAAGTGATCGACGCCAGCTTTGCCGGCAAGAACCGTGTGCAACAGCAACGCGCCGTCTATGCTGCGCTCAAGGGCAAGATGGATGGCGCGGCAGGCGAACTGCACGCCCTCGCCCTGACAACCCGCGCGCCTGACTAACACCCCAGCCCGACATCGCTTCCGAATTTTCACCCAAAATTCGGCGCCTGCGCAGGCCACCGCATTTTAAAGGATACCACTATGACCGCTTCCGATCAGATCAAAGACACCGTCACGAACAACACCGTCGTCTTGTTCATGAAAGGCACCAAGACCATGCCGCAGTGCGGGTTTTCGTCCCGCGTGGCTGGCGTGCTGAACTTCATGGGCATCGAATACACCGATGTGAACGTGCTGGCCGATGACACCGTCCGTCAGGGCATCAAGGATTATTCCGACTGGCCGACAATCCCGCAGCTTTACGTCAAAGGCGAATTCGTCGGTGGCTGCGACATCATCACCGAGATGACCCTGTCCGGCGAATTGGACACGCTGCTAAAAGAAAACGGCATCGCCTTCGACCAGGCTGCTGCAGACAAAATCCGCGAAGCCAACGGATAACGCCTTCGGGCCAACAGCCCTTACGTAAAAGGCCCCCGCCACATCAGCGGGGGCCTTTTTCTTTCAGAAAGCTTAGCTTTCCACGCAGGCCGCGTAGAGCGTTATCTCTTCACCCAGTTCTGCATCATACCACTTCAGCTGGGCCGTGCCCTGATGGGTCCACCAGACATAGCCTGACCCGTCATTCGGGAACCGATAGCGCACGCCGGATGCGGCCTCTGCGGTGGCCTGCAGATTGATCATCCGCCCTTCGACATAAATCACCGCGATGCCGGGCGCGCGGTCGTCTTCGGTGTTGATATAGACCGCCGGGATTTCAACGCCGCGTTCACAGATGTAGCGCGGCGTCGATGTCACGGCAGCCTGTGCGCCCTGCCCTGCACTGACACACAAAGCAGCGGCAGCCAGATAAACGATCTTCATTGCGATACGCGTTTCATAAGCCACGCCCTTTGCGATCAGGCCTCTGCCTGTTCCGCTTGTTCGGCCAGCGCCTCGGCGCGGGCGGCGATTTCGGCCATGCCGTCGTGAAGCTCTTGCGGGATCACAGGGACTTCGATGCGGGCGGCGGGGCGTGCGGCGGCTTCTGCGATATGGGCGCGCAGGTTGGCCTGCTCTGCTTCTAGCTCGCGGACTTGGTCTTCTAGCCCGGCAGTGCGATCCGCCAGCATCAAACCTGCCATCAGCAGCATACGACCTTCGGGCATCCGGCCGATCTGGGCCGACAAATGCGCGGCTTCTGCGTCCAGCATCTTAGCGGCAGAGACCAGATATTGCTCTTCGCCCTCTTGGCACGCGACCTCAAAGGACCGACTGCCGATCGTGATTTCGACCTGTGGCATGGCTTACGCCTCCTGCTGCAACAAGGGTTTCAGGTCCGACAAGATCGCCGCGACTTCGGCGGCCTCGGCGCTGCGCTGCGCTGTTAGCCCGTCAACTTCGGCCATCAGGGCGCGGTTGATCAGTTCGGCGTCCGCGACACCGTCCGTGGCGGCGGCACGCAATTTGGCGCAGACTTCTGTCAGGTCAGCGTTCGATCCGCGCAGCTGCTGCAATTGCGCATCCAGCGCCGCGATTTGCGCCGCCTGATCGCTGCTGCGCTTTTCCAGATCGACGATCTGGCCGTCTTGGCGCGACTTCAGCTTCGCCACGCGCTCTTCTAGCTGGGCATTTGCGCCGCGTTCCGCGTCCAGCTGCGCCGTCAGATCGGCGACGCTGGGGCCATCGTCGACAACAGGCGCGGCTTTTGGCTTGGACAATTGCCATGCGATCCGGTCCAGCGCGTCAGTGATCCGCGTCTCAAGTGCTTTGATATCGTCCATGCGGCGTTCCTGTCCCGTCCTCGCGCAGCTGCGCGAATCGTATGATTTCGCAAAGGTTAAGCGATCCGCCACGCCCCTACAAACGCCGCAAGGTCGTTTCGGCGCCGCTTGATCTTAGGTTCTGCCCTGTTATGACACTCTCAACCGCTTCAAACGCACCTGAACAGGACCTGCCCCATGGATCTTACCGCTCTGCGCACCGCCCATCCCGAGCATTGGATGAAAGCCGCGGCTATCCGCGCTCTGACTTTGGACGCGGTTGCTGCCGCGAACTCCGGCCACTCTGGCATGCCAATGGGCATGGCCGATGTCGCGACAGTGCTGTTCACGAACCATCTGAACTTTGACCCAGCCGCGCCGCATTGGGCCGACCGCGATCGGTTCATCCTGTCTGCCGGCCACGGGTCGATGCTGCTGTACGCACTGCTGTACCTGACCGGCTACGAAGATTTCCCGCTGGAGCAGATCAAGAACTTCCGCAAGTGGGGCGCACGCACCGCAGGCCACCCCGAATTCGGCCATGGCCGCGGCATTGAAGTCACGACCGGCCCGCTGGGTCAGGGCATCGCGAACTCTGTCGGTTTCGCTATCGCAGAAGAAATCCAGCGCGCGACCTGGGGCACGGCCATCGTGAACCACAACACCTACGTCATGGCGGGCGACGGCTGCCTGATGGAAGGCATCAGCCAAGAGGCGATCGGCCTTGCGGGTATGCAGGAACTGTCCCACCTGATCGTGTTCTTTGACGACAACAACATCACCATCGATGGCAAAGTGTCCATCGCCGACAAAACCAACCAGATGGAGCGTTTTGCCGCCTCTGGCTGGCATGTGCAGGCCATCGACGGCCATAACCCGGACGAGATTGAGGCCGCTATCGTGGCCGCCAAGGCCGACAAGCGCCCGTCCATGATCGCCTGCAAGACCCACATCGCACTGGGTCACGCGGCGCAGGATACCTCTAAGGGTCACGGCGCACTGACCGATGCAGACCAGATGAAAGCCGCAAAGGCTGCTTACGGCTGGACCACCGGCCCGTTTGAAGTCCCCGCCGACGTCAAAGCCCAGTGGGAAGCCACCGCGCAGCGCGGCAAGACCGCACACGCCGAATGGCAGGCCCGCGTCGAAAAGCTGTCGGCGGCCAAGCAGGCTGAATTTGCCCGCGCCCAAGGCGGCGAGGCCCCGAAAAAGCTGGCATCCACCATCCGCGCCTTCAAAAAGCAGGCCAGCGAAGAAGCCAAATCCGTCGCGACGCGCAAGTCGAGCGAGAACGTATTGGCCGTGATCAACCCGATCATGCCCGAAACCATCGGCGGCTCCGCTGACTTGACCGGGTCCAACAACACCAAGACGGCCGACATGGGCGTGTTCACCCCGGACAACCGCAAGGGCCGTTACATCCACTACGGTATCCGAGAGCACGGCATGGCCGCTGCGATGAACGGCATGGCGCTGCACGGCGGCGCACGCGCCTACGGCGGCACGTTCATGTGCTTTACAGACTACGCCCGCGGCGCGATGCGCCTGTCCGCCCTAATGGGCGTGCCTGCGGTCTACGTCATGACGCACGATTCCATCGGCCTTGGCGAAGACGGCCCGACCCACCAGCCGGTCGAGCATCTGTCGATGCTGCGCGCCACGCCGAACACCAACGTCTTCCGTCCTGCGGATAGCGTTGAGACGGCAGAAGCGTGGGAGCTGGCCTTGACCGCCACGGGCACGCCGTCTGTGCTAGCCCTGTCGCGTCAGAACCTGCCAACCGTACGCACGGCCCACACCAACAAGAACATGACCGCCCAAGGCGGCTATGTGTTGGCAGACGCCGAGGGCAAGCGTCAGGTCATCCTGATCGCCACAGGCTCTGAGGTTGAGATCGCGCTGAAGGCCCGTGACGCCCTGCAAGCCGAAGGTATCGGCACCCGCGTTGTGTCCATGCCCTGCATGGATATCTTCCTGGCGCAGGACGAAGCCACCCGCCGCAAGGTCCTGCCCGCAGGCCCCGTGCGCGTCGCCATTGAAGCTGGCGTGCGCCAGTCCTGGGACATGATCCTGATGGGCGAGCGCGGCAATGCCAAGAAGGCGGCCTTTGTCGGTATGGAGGGCTTTGGTGCCTCTGCCCCGGCAGAAGTGCTGTACGAAAAGTTCGGTATCACGGCTGAGAACGTGGTGGCGCAGGCGAAAAACCTGCTCTGACTTTATCGGATCATGATGCGAGGGGGCGTGCTGCGGCGCGCCCTTTTGCGTTTGTAGGGTTGGTTTGGGGATCGACCCGGCTGCGCCGGGCCGATCCGCGGGGGCGCTGCCCCCGCACCCCCGAGGTATTTTTGACCAGAAGAAGGGGCGTGAAGGGAGAGGTTAGAGCTAGATCGCGCCTTCGGTCTGGATGTGAAGAGTCTCGCCGCAGTGCTTGCAGTGGACCGCATCGGCGTCATGCAGGATCAGGCCGCAGGTCGGGCATTCGTGGCGCACTTTGGGCGGGCGGAATAGGACTTGCAGCATTTGCAAGAAGAGTGAGACCCCGAAGATCATCACCGCGACGGCCAGCATCCGGCCCCATGTCGTATTGAGTGTGATATCGCCGAAGCCTGTCGTCGTCAGCGTCGTGACCGTGAAGTAAAAGGCGTCGGCGTAGTTGTTGATTTGGTCGTTGATGTTGACCTGGCTGGCGTAGATTAGGCCCGTCATGATGAACAAGAACACGATCAGGTTGGTCACAGCGAGGATGATATCCTCGCGTTCGCGGAACCACTTGCTGTCGTGCCGCAAGCGGGACAGCAGCTCGTAGCTACGCAGCAGGCGTAGGGTGCGCAGCACGCGCAGGAAGGCGAGCGCTTGGCCCGTCACGATGGGCGCGAGGAAGCTGATGATCGCGGCAATATCGGCCCATGTGGTGAAACGCAGCAAGGCGCGCAGGCGCTGATCCTCGATCCATCCCCGCGCGATGAAATCCGCGAGAATGACCGCGCCGAAAGTCAAATCGAGGGCTAGAACCAGCGTGCTCGGCTCGAAGAACGAAGTGACGATGACAAAGATCACGGTGATCAGATCGAAGGCCACCAAGGCGTAGCGGAAGTTGACCGCCCGATCAGAGGAGCCACTATAGAGTTCTGCCACCAAAGCCTTCATGGCCGATCCGCCCGCAGCGCCCATGCGCCAGAGCCGGCCACCATAAGGGCAAGGCAGCCCCCTGCAATGGCCCAGTTTTTCACAAAGATCGTCATTTGCCATGCATCCCCTGTCGCCTGGAAAACATTGAGATGGAAAAAGCTGGTGAGGGCACAATAGGCCGCCGCTGACAGGGCAACGGGCCGCACAGCGACACCGAGCCAAAGCGCCAGCCCGGCAAGCGCATCATAGATCAGCGCGGGCCAGACCAGTGCGAAAGGCAGGCCCAGCCCCACCAGCATTCCGCCCGCATCACCGGGGGACAGCGCCTTTTGCACAGCGCCGCCGATCAGTAAGGCCCCGATCAGCAGGCGTGCGCCAAGCAGCGCCAGATTGGTCATGCGGGGCGCAGGGTGCGGTAAAGCGGCGCAATGACATAGGTCACCAGCGGGATGATCAGCAAGCCCAGCATAAATCCAAGCACGCCGTCGCAAAACGCCGTCGTGATCCATTCAGCTGCGCCCATGTAGTTTTCTGGCACCATGTGGCCAACGGTCACAGCCCAGCCGTGAATGATTTCCTCTGGCGTGTGCCAGCCCAGTTGGCCCAGCCCGTGAACGATGATCTGCCCGCCGACCCACAGCATCGCGGCGGTGCCGACCCATGTCAGCACGAACAGGAATGTCGGCATCCAGTGCACAATGCCGCGCCCCAAGGCGCGGGTCACACCAAGGCGGCCGCTATTTGCCATCAGCAGGCCCAGATCGTCAGCCTTCACAATGGCCGCGACAGCGCCGTAAACTGCGACAGTGATCGCGATGCCGACCACAGCCAGCACAGCAGCCTGCACCCAGATATTATCGATCGTGATCGCCGCGAGCGAGATCGTCATGATCTCGGCGCTGAGGATAAAGTCGGTCTTGATCGCGCCTTGGACTTTTGATTCCTCAAGATGCTCTGGATCGCCTGTCGCTTTGGAATGGGCGTCGCTGTGCGAAAAGGCATGCACGATCTTTTCCGCACCCTCGAAACATAAATACGCGCCGCCCAGCATCAGCAGCGGCGTAATCGCCCAAGGGGCAAAGGCCGACAGCAACAGCGCGATGGGCAGCAAGATGACCAGTTTGTTGAAAAATGACCCCTTCGCGATCTTCCACACGATAGGCAATTCGCGCGCAGGCGCGAAGCCATGCACATATTTGGGACTGACGGCGGCATCGTCGATCACGGCGCCAGCGGCTTTGGACCCGGCCTTGGCCGCCTGCCCGATCACATCGTCCACGCTGGCCGCAGCCACCTTTGCAATTGCTGCAACGTCGTCCAGCAAGGCCAGCAAGCCGCTCATGATATCTTCCTTCTTTTGATCACGTCTTTGCGAACCTAGGCCGACAGGCGCACCCCGCAACCCTTTGGCTATCTTGGATTGCGGGTCATGACTAGGCAGCGCTGCCGTTCGCGATTACACAGCCGCCATGACAAACGCGCTCGCCATTGGCCTTGTAACCTTTATCGCAGCTTTCTTTGCGCTGGATTTTTTCGTGCTTGATCTGGACGCACCGCTATTTTTGGCGCGCAAATTCTATGACATGCTGGAATGGCTCGCCTTTTGGCGATGACGTCCAGCTCTTGACCTTTGCGCGAAAATTGCAATGTTCGCGCCAACTTCTGTCACTTAATAAAGGATGACATCATGGCCGTAAAAGTCGCAATCAACGGATTTGGACGTATCGGGCGCAACGTGCTGCGCGCGATCATCGAATCCGGCCGCACCGATATCGAGGTCATCGCGATCAACGATCTGGGCCCGGTTGAAACCAACGCCCACCTGCTGCGCTTTGATTCGGTCCATGGCCGTTTTCCGGGCACTGTGACCACCACCGAAGACACAATCGACGCAGGCCGCGGGCCGATGCGCGTCACCGCGATGCGCAATCCTGCTGACCTGCCTTGGGGCGACGTGGATGTTGTGCTGGAATGCACCGGTATCTTTACGTCCAAGGAAGCCTGCCAGGCGCACCTTGAAAACGGCTCTAAGCGGGTTCTGATTTCCGCCCCCGGCGCGAACGCTGACAAGACCATCGTGTTTGGCGTCAACGAGGGCACTCTGACCAAGGACGACATTATCGTATCCAACGCGTCCTGCACCACGAACTGCCTGTCCCCTGTCGCCAAGGTGCTGAACGACACTGTCGGCATCAACAAAGGCTTTATGACAACGATCCACAGCTACACCGGCGACCAGCCGACGCTGGATACGATGCACAAAGACCTGTACCGTGGCCGCGCTGCTGCCCTGTCGATGATCCCGACGTCCACGGGCGCAGCCAAGGCTGTTGGCCTTGTTCTGCCAGAGCTGAACGGCAAACTGGACGGCGTCGCGATCCGCGTGCCGACCCCGAATGTGTCGGTCGTCGACCTGACCTTCGAATCCAGCCGCGACACCACCATTGAGGAAATCAACGACGCGATCCGCGCCGCTGCTGATGGCCCGATGAAAGGCATTCTTGCCTACACAGACCTGCCGATGGTCAGCACCGACTTCAACCACGACCCGGCCTCGTCCACCTTCCACATGGACCAGACCAAAGTGCTTTCGGGCAACATGGTTCGCATCCTGACATGGTACGATAACGAGTGGGGTTTCTCGAACCGGATGTCCGACACGGCTGTCGCCATGGGTAAACTGATCTAAAAGACGCATCTTGCGTTGCGCGAAGGGCCGTCCATTCTGGGCGGCCCTTTTGCGTTTGAACACCGGGCGTGCCGTGCGGCGCGCCTGTAAATAAGGCGAATTTATGACAGTTGCCTTGCACAAGGCGCAAGGCGGGTCTTCGGTTGTGTCAGTTGTGCTGCGCTGCAGCATCTTTAAATAGGTTAGCAGAACAGACACCCACCACGCCCCCGAAAGGAGCATGACATGACCCTGATCGACACTATTCGCCAGACGATTTCAAAGCGTGCCGTTTACGCCCGCACCAAGCACGAGATCAAATCGATGCCGCTTGATGTTGCGCTGGACCTGAACATCGACCGCGACAACGCAGCGCAAATCGCACGCCAAGCCGTCTACGGCTAATCACATGATTAATCGCGCCTAAAGGCGGCGACTGCCATGCGCAGTTGCCGCCTTTTTCGTGTCCGGGTCAGACCTTGCCGTATTTGCGCTGCAAAGCGGCGTCGACCGTCGGTGTGACGAACTTGGACACATCGCCATCCAGACGGGCGATTTCCTTGACTAGCTTGCTGGCAATCGCTTGGTTTTTGGCATCAGCCATCAGGAAAACCGTCTCGACAGAGTTATCCAGCGACCGGTTCATTCCCACCATCTGAAATTCATATTCAAAGTCAGCCACGGCCCGCAGGCCGCGAATAATGACGCCTGCGCCAACGTCCTTGGCGCAATGAATCAGCAGGTTTTCAAAGGGATGCACGATGATTTCTGTGCCCAGCGGCTCGCCCAGTGGCACGACCTCAGACCGGACCATCTCGACCCGTTCATCCAGATCAAACAGCGGTCCTTTGTCGCGGTTAATCGCGACCCCGATCACCAGTTTATCGACCAGCGAACAGGCCCGCCGCACGATATCAATATGCCCGTGGGTGACGGGATCAAAGGTGCCGGGATACAGCCCAATACGCATGGTCGGCCTCGCAAGATTATGTCGCAACCGCAGCAGAACCGCATTTCACGGCAGGTTGCAAGGCCGACCCGGCGCACCGCTGCGTCAATGCCCGGCGATCATTCCCTCTAGGGCGTTATTCTCCATCGCCAGTTGCGACAGCCGTGCCTTTACCACGTCACCGATTGAAATCAGGCCAATCATCGCGCCGTCTTTCATCACAGGTAGGTGGCGGAACCGGCCGTTGGTCATCATTTCCAGCACGACATCGGACTGATCCACCGGCGTGCAGGTAATGATTTTACTGGTCATCAACGAGTCCACCTGATCGTCCAGACAATTGGCACCGCCTTTGCCGATCTGGCGTACGATGTCGCGTTCCGACAGAATGCCAAGCAGGGCTTTCCCATCTTCACTGACGATCACGGTGCCGATCCGATTGTCCGACATGATTTTGGCCGCATCAGAGACGCGATCCCCCGGCTTCACCCAAAACATCTCTCCCGAGGCCTTGGAGCTGAGAATCTGTTGTACAAGCATGGCTATCCTCCCGTTACAGCGCGTTTTACCAGCGTTTCAGACCGCAGGCGTGCCTGTCAATGATTCCAGACGATGCACCTCTGCCCGCAGGCCATCACTCAGCGCCGTTGCAAAGCGCTGCAACCGGTCAGATCGGCGGTCGGCGGTGTGGCGCACAAGGTAGAAAGAGCGCACCAGTGACAGCTCTTCCGTCAGTACGCGGCGCACCTCTGGCGCGAAGGGCAGCGCGAAATCATGCGTGATGCCGATGCCCGCCCGTGCCCGCAGCATTTGCAGCTGAACGCTGACCGAATTGCTGGCCAGCTGCACCCCGTTTGCGGCCAGCGCGCCCAGATAATCCAGCGCAGAATCGAAAATCATATCCGGGATATACCCGACAACCGCCCTGCCCTTGAGGTCTGACAACCCTGTGGGAACTGGCAGATCGACATGCTGCGCAAGGTGCAATTTATAATCGACAATCTTTTGCACGGTCAGGCGCCCGGCCTCAGGCGGGCTAACGGTGACGGCCATATCCGCCTCTCGCCGTGACAAGTTCACGACGCGGGGCAAGGCCAGGATCTGCACCTCAAGCTCGGGATTGGCCGCTTGGATCGCGGCGCAGACCTGCGGCAGCAGGTAGTTCGCGCAGCCATCAGGCGCGCCGATGCGGATCTGCCCCGCAAGGCCGCTGCTGGGGCTTTGCCCAAGGTCCGCGGCGCGCAGCAACGCCGCCTCGGCCTGTGCGGCCTCTTCTGCCATGCGCGCGCCAAGGTCGGTCAGCGCATAGCCCTGCGGTGATTTCACGAACAAAGCCGCGCCGACCGATTGCTCCAGCCGCGCGATGCGGCGGCCCAGCGTAGCCGGGTCCATGCGCAGCACCGGGGCCGCGCCGGACAGGCTTTCCGCCCGCGCCACGGCCAAAAACACCCGCATGTCATCCCAGTTTTGCACGCCGCACCCTTGCATTTTTGCAAATCAACTTTGTCATCTTGGCCCTGTTGCCCGCAAAAACGCAAGACTAAGGTGCAGGCAATCACAGGAGGATTCTATGCAAGACCTGACCCATTACATGAACGGTGCCCATGTTGCTGGCACGTCCGGCCGCTTTGCCGATGTCTTTAACCCTGCCACTGGCGAAGTGCAGGCCCGCGTGCCGCTGGCCAACGCTGCCGAGATGGACCAAGCCGTTCAATTCGCCGCTGCCGCCCAGCCGAAGTGGGCCGCCGTCAACCCGCAGCGCCGCGCCCGCGTGATGATGAAGTTCGTCGAACTTCTGCACCGCGACATGGACAAACTGGCCGAGGCGCTGTCGCGCGAGCACGGCAAGACCCTGCCCGACGCCGCTGGCGACGTGCAGCGTGGCCTTGAAGTTGTCGAATATTGCATCGGTGCGCCGCAGTTGCTGAAGGGTGAATTCACCGACGGCGCTGGCCCCGGCATCGACATGTATTCCATGCGTCAGGCACTGGGTGTTTGCGCTGGCATCACGCCGTTCAACTTCCCCGCCATGATCCCGATGTGGATGTTCGCCCCGGCCATCGCCTGCGGCAACGCCTTCATCCTCAAGCCATCCGAGCGTGACCCGTCGGTCCCCCTGATGTTAGCCGAACTGATGGAAGAAGCCGGTCTGCCCAAGGGTATCCTGCAGGTCGTCAACGGTGACAAAGAAGCTGTTGATGCGATTATCGATCATGACGTGATCCAGTCGATCGGCTTTGTCGGCTCGACCCCGATCGCCGAATATATCTATGGCCGCGGTTGTTCGCAGGGCAAGCGCGTGCAGTGCTTTGGCGGTGCCAAGAACCACATGATCATCATGCCCGACGCGGACATGGATCAGGCTGCCGACGCGCTGATCGGCGCAGGCTACGGCGCAGCAGGCGAGCGTTGCATGGCGATCTCCGTCGCCGTGCCCGTGGGCGAGGAAACAGCCGACAAACTGATCGAAAAGCTTAAGCCCCGCATCGACGCGCTCAAGGTCGGCCCCTACACTGGCGGCAATGACGTGGACTACGGCCCCGTTGTTACCGCTGCGGCCAAGGCGAACATCCTTAAGATGGTTGAATCCGGCATTGCGCAAGGCGCAGAACTGGTCGTCGACGGCCGCGACTTTAGCCTTCAAGGCTACGAGGAAGGCTTCTTTGTCGGACCGCACCTGTTCGACCGCGTCACCACCGATATGGACATCTACCAAAAGGAAATCTTTGGCCCCGTCCTGTCCGTTGTCCGCGCGCAGGACTACGAAGAGGCGCTGGCGCTGGCCATGGACCACGAAATGGGCAACGGCACCGCGATCTATACCCGCGACGGCGACGCCGCCCGCGACTTTGCCAACCGTGTCAACGTCGGCATGATCGGCATCAACGTGCCGATCCCCGTGCCGCTGGCCTATCACACCTTTGGCGGCTGGAAGAAATCCGTCTTTGGCGACCTGAACCAGCACGGCCCGGATGCGTTCAAGTTCTACACCCGCACCAAAACGGTCACATCCCGTTGGCCGTCGGGCATCAAGGACGGCGCTGCGCTGAACTTCAAACCAATGGACTAACCCCCCATTTATAAAACTAAATCAAAGGCGCACCCTTCACTGGGTGCGCCTTTTTCACGTTCAGGGGAAATGACAAACATTTTGTTAAACCGCGTGAAACCATTCTGCCCGGACGCCGTGAATATCTGCGAAAGGCGGCCCCAAACCCGCCTGATATCCGGCCAGATCCGGGTTGCCCCCAATGCAGCCCCTGTCCCGGTGCGGCCCGCATCCGTCCCAAGTTCGGATGCGGGCTTTATCTTTTTGACAAACCGCTGACCCTTCGGCATCCTTTTCTGAACGCACGTTCAATTCACGCGCGCGGCAACTCGGGGGGAACGATGGATTTTGCACTCAGCCAAGAGCAATCAGCGATTTTTGACATGGCGCAGGCCTGCGGAGCAGAGCATATCGCGCCCTTCGCCCGGCAATGGGAAAAAGACGGCACCATTCCCCGCGATCTGTGGCCCAAGCTGGCAGAGCTGGGCTTTGGCGGGCTTTATGTGTCCGAAGAGTCCGGCGGCACCGACCTCAGCCGCCTAGACGCCACGCTGGTATTCGAGGCGCTATCAATGTCCTGCCCGTCGGTCGCCGCTTTCCTGTCGATCCACAACATGTGCGCGCGCATGATCGACCAGTTCGGCAGCGACGACATGAAGGCCCGGCTGCTGCCCGACGCGCTAAGCATGGACACTGTGTTGTCCTATTGCCTGACCGAACCGGCCAGCGGATCGGACGCCGCCGCGCTAAAGACGAAAGCGGTGCCGACGGACGCGGGATACGCCCTGACGGGAACCAAGGCCTTCATCTCTGGCGCGGGGTATTCGGACGCTTATATCGTCATGGCCCGCAGCGGCGACGCAGGGCCCAAAGGCATCAGCGCCTTTGTCGTGATGGATGGATCAGACGGGCTCAGCTTTGGCGGGCTAGAGGATAAGATGGGCTGGCGCAGTCAGCCCACGCGGCAGGTCCAGTTGGACGATTGCAACATTCCTGCGGGTGACTTGCTAGGTGAGCTGGGCAAAGGTTTCACATATGCGATGAAGGGCCTTGACGGCGGACGGCTTAACATCGCCGCCTGTTCGCTGGGGGCCGCGCAATCTGCGCTGGATCAAACCCGCGCTTATATGGCCGACCGCAAGGCCTTTGGTAAATCCATTGACCAGTTTCAGGCGTTGCAATTCCGCCTTGCCGATATGGAAATCGCCATGCAATCGGCGCGCATCTTTTTGCGGCAGGCCGCATGGAAGCTGGACACCGGCGCACCTGACGCGACCCGTTTTTGCGCCATGGCCAAAAAGCTCGTGACCGAAACAGGGTCACAGGTTGCCGATCAATGCCTGCAACTCCACGGCGGCTACGGCTATCTGGCGGACTACGGGATCGAAAAAATCGTCCGCGATTTGCGGGTTCACCAAATCCTAGAAGGCACGAACGAGATTATGCGCATGATCGTCGCCCGCGACATGGTATCAGCATGAGCGACGTTGATATCCGCACCGAAGGCCGCGCAGGCCGCATCACCCTCACGCGGGAAAAGGCGCTGAACGCGCTGACGTGGGACATGGTGATCCAGATCGAAGATGCGCTGGTGAAATGGCGCAGCGACGACGCCATAGCCCTTGTCATCATCGACGCCGCCGGCCCCAAAGCGTTCTGCGCTGGCGGCGATATTGCGCAGATCTATGCCACAGGTACCGCCGGCGATTATGGCCCTGCGCGTCGGTTTTGGCGCGATGAATACCGCCTGAACGCGATGATTGCAGGCTATGACAAACCGATCGTCGCGCTGATGCAGGGCTTTGTCATGGGCGGCGGTGTTGGCATCGGCGGCCATTGCAGCCACCGCGTTGTGGACGACAGCACCCGCGTCGCCCTGCCCGAATGCGGCATTGGGCTGGTGCCCGACGTCGGCTCTACGCTGCTTTTGGCGCGCGCACCGGGGCGGCTGGGCGAATTCCTTGGGCTGACAGGATACCGGATGGACGCCGGGGACGCGGTCTATGCCGGGTTTGCCGATGTCATGATCCCGCAGGATGCTTGGCCGGACCTGATCGCTGCCCTGTGCACAGACGGTGATGCCAGCGCCGTGCAGGCCGCCGCCCTGCCCGCACCGCAAAGCAAACTGGCCGCTTGGCGCAGCGATATCGACAACGTCTTTGCCGCGGGTGATCTGCCCGGCATTCGCCAACAACCCGCAGCAGTGCCGCCCGCGCCGATCACCAATGCGCTTGATTTGATGGAGCGGAACTCGCCCCTTTCTATGGCCTGCACGTTGCAGATCGTGCGAGCGGTGCGTGCGGACCCTACCATTCACACGGCCCTGACCCACGAATTTCGCTACACGTTTCGCAGTCAGCAGGGGTCCGACCTGCTTGAAGGCATCCGCGCCGCGATCATTGACCGCGACCGCAGCCCAAAATGGCGACACACCAGTTGGGACGTGCCCGCAGACGACATCGCGGCCCTGACCGCGCCCCTTGGCCCCGACGCCCTATACCCGGAGACTTCTTTATGAACATCGCATTCATCGGCCTTGGCAACATGGGCGCGCCCATGGCCGCGAACCTGATCAAAGCGGGCCACGCCGTGACCGGTTTCGACACCCACGCCAAGCCAGACGGCATGACAATGGCGGATAGCGCAGCTGCGGCGGCAAGCGGCGCTGACGTCGTGATCACCATGCTACCGAACGGCGCAATTCTAAGCAGCGTTGCCGCTGAAATTCACGCCGCGATGAAACCGGGCGCGGTGCATCTGGACTGTTCCACCGTGGATGTGGACAGCGCGAGGAACGTCGCGCAAGCCGCTGAAGATGCTGGACTATTGGCGATTGATGCCCCCGTATCAGGCGGCATCGGCGGCGCAACAAACGGTACCCTCACCTTCATGGCAGGCGGTTCGCAAGAGGCCTTTGATATCTGCAAACCGCTGTTCGATATCATGGGCCAAAAAGTTGTCCATTGCGGCCCCGCAGGGAATGGCCAAGCGGCCAAAATCTGCAACAACATGATCCTTGGCGTGACCATGATCGCCACCTGCGAGGCGTTCAATCTGGCCGACCGCCTTGGCCTAGATCGCCAAGCGATGTTCGACGTGGTCAGCACATCGTCCGGCTCCAGCTGGAGCATGAACGCCTATTGCCCCGCCCCCGGCATCGGGCCAACCTCCCCCGCGGACAACGACTACAAGCCGGGCTTTGCGGCTGATCTGATGCTCAAGGACCTGACCCTCGCGCAGGCGGCCGCCAAGTCTGCAGACGCCGACACCCCGCTGGGGGAAGCCGCGCGCGCGCTTTACGATCAGTTTGTGAACCGCGAGGATGGCGCAGGACGCGATTTTTCCGCCATGCTGCCGCGCTTTTCCGCCCGCAAGCGCGGATAACCGCCGACAGGTCCGGCGCGCACGGAACGGCGCGCCGGGCTTTGCGTTTTTCCTGTGAACCGGATCACTGGAAAGACCGACAGATGAAAAATATCGTCACATTCACCGCCATCGCGGCCCTGACAGCCATGCCATTCGTGGCCGAGGCGAAGGGTAAAGGCCAAGGCCAAGGCCATGGCGGCGGAAATGCGCAATCCGCCCAAAAACCATGGCGACGGGCATGGCAACAATGGCAATGGTCGCGGAAACGGAAACGGCAAAAAGTATGACCGCGCAGAACCTGCGCGCGGCAATGATAATGCCCGAGGCGGCAACGCTGATCTGGCCCGCATCGCAACCGGCATCGCCGCAGCCAGCGGCCTGATCTATCTGACCCCCGATATGGACGCCGCGCAGTTTACAGACGACGACTATCGGACCATCGCCAACTGCCCGCCGGGCCTTGCGAAAAAAGACCCACCCTGCGTGCCACCTGGCCTTGCGAAAAAGGGTGTCACCTATCAGGACTGGGCAGGCTATGATCAGGATGCGCTACGCGGCGTCTTTGACGACCGCTGGACCGCCTATACCCCAGCTGTTCCCGCCCCAGATGCACCGCGCGACACAGCGCTGACCTCTGCCCAGATCCGCCAGATCTTCGACCTGCCGGCAGAGCCTGAAGGCAAACGTTATGCCGTGATCGACGGTCGCCCCGTTTTGCTGAGCGCGGAAGACTACGAAAAGCTGATGACGATCAATACGCTGGCGGCCCGCCCAACGCTTGCAGACAGCATCACGGTCCTGCCCGATGCGGCCCTGACGCAAGAGCAGCTCATCAACCGCTACAATCTGCCCGCACTGGGCGATGGTCAGAATTACGCCGTCCTCGACAACCAGATCATCGCCCTGCCCGACCAAAGCTATGACCTGCTGCAACTGATCCGGATCTTGGGCGCGGTCTGACCTTCTTCTGGTCCTAAATACCTCCGCCGGAGGCATCCCGCCGCTGCGCCAAAACGCAGCGGCGGTTTTTTATTCCGCAGCGACCCGCTTGGGCTGCAGCATCGGCTTTAGATATCGCCCTGTGTGGCTCTCTTCGACTTCGGCGACCTCTTCCGGTGTGCCCTCGGCCACGATCCGCCCACCGCCATCGCCGCCCTCGGGGCCGATATCGATCAGGTGGTCCGCCGTCTTAATGACATCAAGGTTATGCTCGATCACGATGACCGAGTTGCCCTGATCCACCAGCTCGTGCAGCACTTCCAGCAGTTTGCGCACGTCTTCGAAATGCAGACCGGTCGTCGGCTCATCAAGGATGTAAAGCGTGCGGCCCGTGGACTGACGCGCCAACTCCTTGCTCAGCTTGACGCGCTGCGCCTCGCCGCCGGACAGGGTCGTCGCCTGCTGGCCGACCTTGATATAGCCCAGACCAACCCGCACCAGCGCGTCCATCTTCGTCCGGATAGACGGCACCGCCTGAAAGAACTCCTGCGCGTCTTCCACAGTCATATCAAGGACATCGGCGATGCTCTTACCCTTGAATTTGACCTCAAGGGTCTCTCGGTTATAACGCTGACCCTTGCAGGTTTCGCAGGTGACATAGACGTCGGGCAGAAAGTGCATTTCGATCTTGATAACGCCGTCGCCCTGACAGGCCTCGCAGCGCCCACCCTTGACGTTGAACGAAAAACGCCCCGGTTTATAGCCGCGTGTCTTCGCCTCTGGCAGGCCCGCGAACCAGTCGCGGATCGGGGTAAAGGCACCGGTATAGGTCGCGGGGTTCGACCGCGGCGTGCGGCCAATGGCACGCTGGTCAATGTCAATGACCTTGTCCAGATGCTCGAACCCTTTGATCGTCTCGCAGGGTGCGGGCGCTTGCCGCGCACCGTTCAGCTTCATCGCGGCGTTCTTGAACAGCGTCTCGATCGTCAGCGTGGACTTGCCGCCGCCCGATACGCCGGTCACGCAGACGAATTTGCCCAGCGGAAAATCGGCGGTAACGTCGTGCAGGTTGTTGCCGGTGGCTTTTACCACCGTCAGCTTCTTACCGTTCCCCTTGCGCCGCACGGCGGGCACCGCGATTTCGCGTTTGCCCGTCAGATACATCCCGGTGATCGAGTTTTCATTGGCCATAATCTCGGCCGGTGTCCCCTCGGCCACGACATTGCCGCCATGCACCCCGGCCCCCGGCCCGATGTCAAAGACGTAATCCGCCTCGCGGATCGCCTCTTCGTCGTGTTCGACGACGATCACCGTATTGCCCTGATCACGCAGGTTTTTCAGCGTCGTCAGCAGGCGGTCATTGTCGCGCTGGTGCAGACCGATGCTAGGTTCGTCCAACACATACAGCACACCTTGCAAGCCCGATCCGATCTGGCTGGCGAGCCTGATCCGCTGGCTTTCGCCCCCCGACAACGTGCCCGCATTCCGCGCCATCGTCAGGTAATTCAGGCCGACATTGTTCAGGAAACCTAGCCGTTCGCGGATTTCCTTCAGGATCGCATTGGCGATCTCGTTCTTCTGCTTGCTCAGCTGGTCCGGCACCGCAAGGCACCAGTCATAGGCTTCGGCAATCGACATCTGCACAACATGGCCGACGTGCAAGCCGCCGATCTTGATCGCCAACGCCTCTTCGCGCAGACGGAACCCGTGGCAAGTGCCGCAAGGGCGGTTGTTCTGAAATCCCTCGAATTCCTCGCGAATCCAATTGCTGTCCGTCTCGCGGTAGCGGCGTTCCATATTGGGAATGACACCCTCGAACGGACGCGACACCTGATAGACCCGCCCGCCTTCATCATAACGGAATTTGATCTCTTCTTTGCCAGACCCGCGCAGAAACACCTCTTGGTGCTTGGGATCAAGATCCTTCCACCGCGCGTTTTTGTTAAAGCCGTAGTGCTTTGCAATCGCCTCGATCGTCTGCAGGAAATAGGGACTCTTGCCCTTGCGCCAAGGTGCCAGCGCACCATCAGCGATCTTCAGCGTCACATCCGGCACGACCAATTGCTCGTCAAAGAACAGCTCGACCCCAAGGCCATCACAGGCCGGGCAAGCGCCCACGGGCGCGTTGAACGAAAACAGTCGCGGCTCGATTTCGGGAATGGTAAATCCAGACACCGGACAGGCGAAATTCTCGGAGAAGGTCACGCGCTCTGGCTCGACCACTGGCGCGCCCTCCTCCCCCGCAGGGGCGGCAATTTCCAGCACGGTGATGCCGTCTGCAAGGTCAAGCGCGGTGCGGAAGCTGTCCGCCAACCGCGTCTCTAGCCCCTCGCGCACCACGATACGGTCGACCACGACGTCGATGTCATGGCGGAATTTCTTATCCAGCGTTGGCGGCTCGTCCAGTTCATAAAATTGGCCGTCCACCTTGACCCGCTGAAAACCCTGCTTACGCAGATCCAGGAATTCCTTGCGATACTCGCCTTTGCGGTCGCGAATGATCGGGGCCAACATATAACCGCGCGTGCCCTCTGGCATCGCCATGACGCGGTCGACCATATCCTGCACCTGCTGCGCCTCAATCGGCAGGCCCGTGGCCGGCGAATACGGCGTGCCAGCGCGCGCGAACAGCAGACGCAAATAGTCGTAAATTTCGGTGATCGTGCCAACGGTAGAGCGCGGGTTCTTTGACGTCGTCTTTTGCTCAATCGAAATCGCAGGCGACAGGCCACTGATGTGATCCACATCAGGCTTTTCCATCATATCAAGGAACTGCCGCGCATAGGCCGACAGCGACTCCACATAGCGCCGCTGCCCTTCGGCATAGATGGTGTCAAACGCGAGCGAGGATTTGCCCGACCCCGACAGACCGGTGATCACCACCAGCTTGTCGCGCGGAATATCCACGTCGATGTTCTTCAGGTTATGTTCGCGCGCGCCGCGCACTTCGATGTTCTTCAGCTCGGCCATTTTGCCCCCAAGGCGGTGTCCCCCATCAGATAGCAAGCCAAAACCCAATTGCCAGCCCCAAAAATGAACAAACGATGAACATACCCCATTTCGGTCCCGTTCCCCTTTCATCTTGCCCAAAATACTCCGGGGGGCCGCGCCAGCGGCGGGGGCAGCGCCCCCTCCACCGCGCAATAAAAAGGACCGCCCGCTTGCGCAGACAGTCCTCCTTCTTCTCGTCCCAAATATTCCGGGGGAAGGCCGCAGGCCGGGGGCAGCGCCCCCAGCACCCTCGCCCTAAAACGCTTACATGTGGATCACACGCCCGTAAGCATCCAGCACGCTTTCGTGCATCATTTCGGACAGCGTTGGATGCGGGAAGACCGTGTTCATCAGGTCTTCTTCGGTCGTCTCTAGCTGGCGGCCGATCACATAGCCTTGGATCAGCTCGGTGACTTCCGCGCCGACCATGTGGGCCCCCAGCAGCTCGCCGGTTTTTGCGTCGAACACCGTCTTGATCATGCCCTCAGGCTCGCCCAAGGCGATCGCTTTGCCGTTGCCGATGAAGGGGAATTTCCCGACTTTGACGTCAAAACCCAGCTCCTTTGCTTTCGCTTCGGTGTATCCGACGGACGCGACCTGCGGATAGCAATAGGTGCAGCCAGCGATGCTTTCGGGCTTCACCGCATGCGGGTGGCCGCCCGCGATCAGCTCTGCGACCATGACGCCTTCGTGGGACGCTTTATGCGCCAGCCAAGGCGCGCCGGCGATGTCGCCGATGGCATAAAGCCCCTCGACCCCGGTCCGGCAGTATTCATCGGTCACGACATGGGTGCGGTCGATCTTGACGCCCAGTTCTTCCAGACCAAGGTTTTCGACGTTGCCGACGATACCCACGGCAGAAATCACGGTATCAAAGACCTTCTTTTCGATCTTGCCGCCAACTTCGATATGCGCCGTGACCTTGCCCGCCTTAGGGTCGCGGTCCAGCTGCTTAACGATGGCCTTTTCCATGATCGTCATGCCCTGCTTGACGAACTGCTTCTTGGCAAAGGCAGAAATCTCGGCGTCCTCGACGGGCAGGATGCGGTCCATAACTTCGACGACGGTCGTATTCGACCCCATCGTGTTAAAGAAGCTGGCAAATTCGATGCCAATCGCGCCCGATCCGATGACCAGCAGATCCTTTGGCATCCGCTTGGCCTGCAGCGCATCGCGGTAGGCCCAGACCAGATCGCCGTCGGCCTCTAGTCCCGGCAGGTTGCGCGCGCGGGCACCGGTGGCAAGAACGATGTTCTTCGCAGTCAGCTCTTCGCTGCCCTTCTCGGTCTTGACCGAAACCTTGCCCTTGGCGGTGATTTTGGCCTCGCCCATCACGACAGAGATTTTGTTTTTCTTCATCAGGTGGCCGATGCCGCCCGACAACTGGCCTGCGACTTTACGCGACCGCGCGACGACGGCGGTCAGGTCAAAGTCCGGCTTTTCCACCGACAGGCCAAATTCCTTGGCGCGGTGCATCAGGTGGAACACCTCGGACGAGCGCAGCAGCGCCTTTGTCGGGATGCAGCCCCAGTTCAGGCAGATGCCGCCCAGATTTTCACGTTCAACGATCACAACCTTCTGGCCCAGTTGCGCTGCACGAATAGCTGCAACATAGCCGCCGGGGCCGGCACCAATCACGATCACATCAAAGTTTTGGGCGGCCATGCGGTCTCTCCTGCGGGTCCGTTGAAAACTGGTTTAATACTGAACTATTATAAGCCGAATGGCCAGAGGTCGCAATCAGGCGTCTGCGGCCTGCAACTGGCGCAGCGCCGCGCCATAACCGCCACCCGATAAAAACTGCGCCTCTGCCGCTGTGGTCGCGCGGTCCAGCGCGTCATTACGATAGGGGAAACGGCCAAAGTCGCGAATAATCGCGCGGTGCGCGCGGGCGTGCGTCAGATTACTGCCGCCCGCATCCGGCATCCGGGTGTGGAACAGGCGCACGGCGCAGTCCTGATCGGTCAGGTTTTCCGAATGCATCAGCGGCAGGTAAAAGAATTGCCGCGCGGGCGCATCGATTTGCATATCCCAATCGCGATCAATTGCCATCTTGGCCGCCGCCCGCGCCACCGCGTCGGTGGCAAAGGCGTCGCCTTGACCCCGGAACATATTGCGCGGGAACTGATCGGTCAGAATGATATAGGCCAGCGTCTCGCTTGGGCAGGTCAGCCAAAGGCCAAGGTGGCCATCCGCCGCGCGATTCCATGTCGCCAAAAACTGGTCACGGATGCGCGCATCCAGCGCATCATCCTGCCGATACCAGTCGGCAGGGCCACATTCATCTAGCCAAAAGGCCAACACATCCTGAGCGGTTTTCACAATATGGCCCTTTTTGTCTGGCGCGATTAGCCTCAGACAAACAGACGGTTGACCCTAAGACAAGTGTTATTCCGCAGGTTCGGCCAGTGCGGCCTCTCCTGTTTCTTCGGCGTCCAAATAGACCTCTTGCGCCATCTCGGCCAAGATCGGCGAGGTGGTCATGGGGAAGTTGGCATAGGTGGTCACATTATCATTGCCGATATCGGCGCGGCTGCGGCGGGTCATCCGAAATATACCGTACATCCCGACGGCAAACATCAGCACGCCAAGGAACACCCAATATCCGCGCGGCCCCATAGTATCGAGCATATAGCCCAGCGTCAGCGGACCCATGATCGCACCGACACCGTTAATGAACAGCAAACCACCGGATGCCGCGGCCATATCCTCTTTTTCCAAGTAGTCGTTGGTATAGGCGATCAGCAGCGCATACAGCGGGTTCGACGTGCCGCCGACAAGTGCGCCGGATACCACGGCGAGCGTATAGGACGCTGGCCAGAACGCACCGGCCAGGCACCCGACCCCGCCAATCAGCGCCACCGCGATGATCAAGATGCGGCGGTCAAGGCGGTCTGACATCCAGCCAATCGGATACTGCGCCACAAGCGCCGCCAGATAGATGGCCGACACGAACAAAGAAATCTCTCCGACGCTGAAACCTGCCCGCGCACCGTAAACCGCCGACATGCCGAACTGCGCCGAAAACACGCCGCCCAGCAGGAACATACCGACCGCTGCCAAAGGCGAGGTGCGGATCAACTGCACGACTTTCATCGGCTTGGTGCGGCCAAAGGCGGGCGTTGGTTTGATCGACAAAAGGATGGGCGCAAAGGCCATCGACACCAGCACAGAGGGCACGATGAACAGCACAAAGCCTGATACATCGCCGCGCGTGATGATGAATTGGGCCGTCACGATGCCCGCCATCTGCACGATCATATAAAGCGATAGCGCTTGGCCGCGGGTCTCATTGCTGGACGCATCGTTCAGCCAGCTTTCGGCAGTCACGTAAACGCCGCAGAAACAAAAGCCAATGACAACGCGGCCCAGCGTCCAAGCGATCGGATCGGCCAGCACCGGATACATGATCAGCACTGCGGAAATCGTGGACCCCAGCGCGGCAAAGACCCGCACGTGACCGACGCGGCGGATCATTTCGGGTGCCATTTTGGACGCGAAAAGAAAGCCGACGAAATAGCCCGACATGACGATCGACAGTTGCAGGGTGCTAAAGCCCTCAATCTCTCCGCGCAGGCCAAGAAGGGTACCTTGCAGGCCGTTGCCGATCATCAGCATGAACATGCCAAGGAAAAGCGCCCAAGAGCTGCCAAGAACTTGTATCATCGCGGGTGCCTTTCGGGCCAGATCTAGTCGCCGTCTATCGGTCCACTTGGGCCGATGTCAGGACTGAAAACGACACCTTGTGTCGCTATTGTTCAAGCGTCGCCCTGTGGCAGCAAAAGCGAAGCATCACCATAGGAAAAGAAGCGGTATCGGCTGGATATCGCGTGTTTGTAAACATCACGTATCCGCGACTGCCCCATCAGTGCGCTCACCAACATCATCAGCGTCGATTTGGGCAGGTGAAAGTTGGTCATCAGCGCATCAGCGGCGCGGAATTTGAAACCGGGCGTGATAAAGATATCCGTCGGCCCCTCCCACGCCTGAACGCCATCATCGGTTGCGGCGGTTTCGATCAGACGTAGGGCGGTGGTGCCAACGGGAATGATGCGCCCACCTGCGGCGCGTGTTGCGTTGATCTGGTCAGCGGCGGCCTGCGTCACCTGCCCCCATTCGCTGTGCATCTTATGCTCGCTGACGTCATCCACCTTGACCGGCAGGAACGTGCCTGCGCCGACATGCAGCGTCACATGGGTAAACTGCACACCCTTTGCGGCCAGTTGGTCCAGCAATGCGGCATCGAAATGCAGTGATGCGGTGGGGGCTGCGACAGCGCCGGTATGGCGGGCCCAAGCGGTTTGGTAGTCTTCCTTATCTGCCGCATCCGCCGGGCGCAGCGCCGCGATATAAGGGGGCAGCGGCATCGCGCCGACCTGCAGCAGGGCTGCATCAAAGTCGTCGCCCGTCAGGTTGAATTGCAGCTCTGCCTGCCCATCGCTGCGCCCGACCACAGTGGCGCGCAGATCATCGCCGAACACAATCTCTTCGCCGTCGCGCACCTTTTTCAGCGGCTTCAGCAGCGCCATCCAATGGGCATCCGGAGTGGGTTGCAGCAACGTCACCTCGATCCGGGCGGCGGTATCACCTGCCTCGCCGCTGCGGTGGCGCAGCCCTTCTAGGCGGGCGGGGATCACCTTGGTGTCGTTCAGGATCATCCGGTCGCCGGGACGCAGCCAGTCGCCCAGATCGGACACCACCGCATCGGTGATGCTGTCCGGGGTCGCCACCAACAGCCGGGCCGACGTGCGCGGCCGTGCGGGGCGGGTTGCGATCAGGCCTTCCGGCAGGTCGAAATCAAAATCGGACAGTTTCATGGACTTACCTCTGGCACAGGGCGGCGAAAGATTTCGCGGAACATGCCGGGGGTAAAGACCGACAACGGATTCACCCCCACTTGCGGTGCACCGGGTGTGCCGCGCACCGTAAAGTTGAACCCGATCAACCCCTCGCCCTTGCGGGTCAAAAAGCTGCCGATCCCGTTCAGCAGATAGAAGGGGGACACCACCCCCTGAAAATCCACAGCCCGACTGCCGAGCGTGTAGATTCCATCTAGCGAAATGCCAAGCCCCGGCCCCACCGCGCTTGATTGCGTCACGACGATCTGGCTGGGGGTCAGGCGGAATTGGGCGTCCACCTCGTCAAAGGCGAGGCCTTGCCCATCCAGCTGTTGCAGCAGACCCACGACGCTGATGGCGTCCAGCAATTCGGCAATTGCGGGCGCGTCGCGCACCCGCAGTTGCCGCAGGCCCAGCGTGCCGTCGAATGTGCCCGCGTCCCCCGCAGGCACCAAGGTCAGATCCAGCGTTCCGCCAAATGCGCCGTCCAAAAACTTGCCCGCGCGCAGCACCGCGCCCGCGTCGTCCGACCGGATACGCACCGCGCTGCGCCCGCGCGATGGCGACACGCTGCCCGCGATCCCGGCTTGGCCGTTGAACAGACCGGTAAAGTCGCCGCCAAAGCCGCCCGTGGTATCGAAATTGCCGCGAAAGCTGGTCAGCTGCAGCCCTTGCGCGATGGTCAAGCTGTCCAGCCGGACGGAAATCGGCAGGCCCTGCCCCGATCCGCCGCCCGCGCCGCCACTGCTGCCGCCAAAGCTGGCGCGGCTCAGGTTCAGCGCGCCGCCCAGCACTTCGACTCCGATGCCGCGGCCTCTGCCGCGTCCGCGCAGGGTGACAGCGCCGTCGAACCAATCGCCGACGACGACACGGGACAGGCGCGCGGCATCCAGCTGGTTGCCAGTGGTCAGGCTGACGGCACCTGTCGCCTGCAGACCGGGCGCGCGCAGCGACAACCGCTCGACCGCCGGATTGGCGCCAAGGGTGCCTTTGACCTCTAGCGTGCCGGAACTGCCGCGCGATTTGGTATAGCCGATGGCGGGCACCGACAGGCCCAGCCCAACCAGATCGGACGTCAGGGTAAAGCGCGGGGCCGCGCCCTTGGCCAGCGTCACAGCAAGCTGCCCGGTCCCAGCCCCGGTGACCGTGCGCGCAGGCAGCGCAATACCAAAGGTTTCAAGCGCTTGCGGGGTGATGTTCACGCGGCCCGTGATCTGTGTGGGGCCCCGGCTTGGGCCAAATTCCTGCGCGAATTGACCATTGAGCGGCACACCGTCCAACGTTGCTGAGCCGCGGATCTGCATCCCCGTGCGGTCCACGCTGACTGCCAGATCGCTGGCCGCCAAGGTCCGCCCTTTGACCAGCGTGCTGCTGCGCACGCGGGACAGGTTTGCTGTGGCGTCAAAAGCAATCTCGTCCGGTGCAATCTTAGGCTTCAGCGGCAAGGTCACATGGGCGTGCACCGAAGCGCGCCCATCGGCCAGCGTGACGGGCAAGTTCGCCTTGGTCAGGTATTGGAACGGCGGTTGGTCCAAAATGGCCAGCGTGCCGGTGATGCTGCCACTTGTCGCGACATCCAGCACCATCGGTGCCGATTTGATGCGGATATTGGGGATTTGCAGCACCGATCCCGCCACATCCAGCGCCCCGCCCTGCGGCGCGATGACTTGGCCCTTGTCCAAACGCAGCACGAAGGCGTCATCCGCCAGGGTGGCATAACCCGCGCCATCCACAATCGGCGGCTCTTGTTTCAGGAACCGGACAGAGGCGCCGTCAAAGGCAAACCCTGCGGCGAGCGTCGCCCTTTCGCCGGGGCGCATCCGCCAACCTGCAACGACGTCCGACAGATCGCCGGCCAAGATATTATTGGTGAACCAGCGCCGCGTGCCGGGGCGAATGCCATCAGGCCACAGGCGCAGAACGTCCGCGGCGCTGAGCGCAGGGCTTTGCAGATCGACGGCAGCATTCCAGCCGTCCGGCGTGGCATTCAGCGCGCCGCTGGCGGTCAGGGTCAAGGACGGGTCGGACAGGCTGATCTGCCCCATATCCAGCCGGAACGGGTCAAGCCGCAGGCGCAGGTCAATGTCAGCCTGATCCAGCGTGATCGGCGCCGGATACAGCCCCGCGGGATTCAGCGCGATATCGGTCAGGGTAAACTGCCCCACCAGCGCATCCGGCAGGCCGCGATCAAAATCGCGGGCCAATGCCTGCCCCCGCGCCTGCAAGCTGCCCCATTCAGACGCGATGCTGACGTTACTAAATTCCAGCCGCTGCGCCTGCGGATCATAGCTAAGCGCGGCCGTGACGCCATCAAAGCGCAGCGGCGCGGTTTGCGGACCCGGTTGCAACGCGCCTGCACCGATCGTCAGTGTCGCGTTCAAAGGGCCAAGTTCGCCCTGCGCGTTCAGCCCCGTGCGCAGGCTGGCCGACATCGGCGCATCAAGCGCACCAAGGAAACGCAGCGCAGCGGATTGGCTGGCCAGATCGCGGGCCTGCGCGTCAGTTATAGTCATCGCAATCGCGGCGGCGTCACTGCCGCGCGGACTGTCCAGCCGCAGCCCAAGCCCCGACACACCGCTATCGCCCGCAACCTGCAACTGCGCAGTCGCCGTTGTATTCTGCGCGTCGATGCCAAAGGCAAAGCTGCCGCCCGTTGCGGTCCAGGTCCGGTCTGCCCGCTCGTCCCGGTAGGTGACGTCAAGGCCGTCCAGCGTCAGGCTTTCCAACGCCGCCAGAACTGGCCGGTCACGCAGCGTGTCGATCTGGCGCACCAGCCCGACAAGGCCGTCCGCCAGCAAAGCGCCATTGCCCGCCTCCGGCAGCATAAATGTGAGCCGCATCTGGCCCTGCGCATCGCGGGTCAGGTCAATCGCCGTGCCAGACAGGGCCACGCTCTGCACCAATGCGGCGCGGTCGAACAAAAGCCCGCGCGGGCTGATTGTGGCATCAACCGTGTCGATCTGCGCCAGCGGCGTGCCCGCCGCATCGGCCACCTGCATTTGATACAATCGCACACGCGGATGCAGGTCCGGCCCCACGCGCAGCGTGATATCGCCAAAGTCGATGCTGCCCCCGCCAAGCATGGTGCTGGCCCGCTCTGCCACCAAATCCGTCACCCAAGACGGCGCAGTAATGTCGCGGTCGAACATCATCACCAGCGCGATCACGGCAAAGACGACCGGCAGTACCAGAAGCAACAGCAAGGTGCGAAAGGCATGAAACCCCTTGCCCCGGCGGTCGCCGCGCTTGCGCCGCTGGGGCTGCGGTGGCTGCGGTGGCTGATCGGTCTGCGTCATATCCTGCCTTGGCCTGCCTTTGGCTTTATCTTTGCCCACCACAGGCTAAAACGAAACAAGTAAACGCATATCCCAAACCCGCGCGAGGAATACCATGCCATCAGAGTCTAGCCCGCACCCCAGCCAAGGCGATACCGCCCCGGATTTCACACTGCCGCGCGACGGCGGCGCGCAGGTCAACCTGTCGGACTACGCCGGGCGCAGCGTTGTGCTGTACTTCTATCCACGCGACGACACCCCCGGCTGCACGACAGAGGCGCTGGATTTCACCGCCGCGGCAGGCGATTTCGCGGCGGCCGGGGCGGTTGTGCTGGGCGTATCAAAGGACCCGGTGGCCAAGCATGACAAGTTTGTCGCCAAGCGCGAACTGGGCATTGCATTGCTGTCGGACGAACACGGCGATGTTTGCGAACGCTATGGCGTATGGGCGGAAAAGCAGATGTACGGAAAGACGTATTTCGGCATCCAGCGTACAACCTTTCTGATCGGCCCGGGCGGCAAAATCGCGCAGGTCTGGCATAAGGTAAAGGTGCCGGGGCATGTGGACGCGGTGCTGGCGGCGGCAGTCGCACTTTGATGCTTTGGGCCATGTTAGATGCGGTGCCTGACATGGGGGCCAGCCCCCATACCCCCGAGGTATTTTCGACCAGAAGAAGGGGGACCGCGCGATGAAATCGCTGGCACAGATGGCGGTCGAGGTTTTGAGCACAGCTGACGGGCGGGCGAAGACGGCGTTGTCACATGCGCATGCGGCAGCTTGGCGCGCTGCGCGGACAGGCGGCGCGCGGCCCGAGGTGGGCACAGCGCAGCCGCCGCTGCATCCGGCGCGGCCCGCCAAGCCAGAATTGCTAAAACCGCGCGATGTGCCGCGGCGCAAGCCCAGCAGCCCAGAGGGGCGGATCGCCATGCTGCATGCGGTAGCGCATATCGAGCTGAATGCGGTCGATCTGCACTGGGATATCATTGCGCGTTTTGCGGATGTGCCCTTGCCGATTGGATTCTTTGACGACTGGGTCAAAGCGGCCGACGAAGAATCGAAGCATTTCAACCTACTGTGCGACTGTCTTGAGGCGCATGGCAGCTTTTATGGCGCGCTGCCCGCCCATGCGGGCATGTGGCAAGCCGCCGAAGACACCAAGGACGACTTTATGGGGCGGCTTGCCGTGGTGCCGATGGTGCTAGAGGCGCGCGGGCTAGATGTGACTCCCGGTATGATTGAAATCTTTCGCAAGGCAGGCGATTCGCAGGTCGTCGATGCCCTAGAGGTGATTTACGCCGAAGAGGTCCACCACGTCGCCTATGGGTCCAAATGGTTCCATTTTCTGTGTGGCCGCCATGACTTGGACCCCGTTGTTGTGTTTCACAAGCTTGTCCGGGGCTATTTTCACGGCAGTCTGAAGCCGCCTTTTAACGAAGAAAAAAGGGCCGAAGCGGGCATTCCGCCGGACTTTTACTGGCCGCTGAGCGAGACTCGGTGACGAGCCGCCGGGTTTCGGCGTGATCTCGCCCAAACCCGGCAAATTGTTCCATAATTTTTCAAAAATGTTGCACCCACGCCGCAGGGTGGCTAGACGACGGGTACCGCGGCGGCAAAAGGGTGTGGAACCTTGCTGCGGTGTTACGGGACGGGACAGGGATAATACTAGTGAGATCACGACTGACGCAGGCCATTCATACGCGCCTAGAAGCACGATTTCCTGAAAAACGACTCTTTCTTCGGTCCGACACAGAAACCCGCTTTATCCGCTTGCGGCCGTCGCATCAGCTGATTGGCTGGACCGCTGCGACGGCGATTGTGGGCTGGACGATTATTTCGACCGCGATCCTGCTGATGGATAGCATTGGATCGGGCAACTTTCGCGCCCAGGCACAACGCGACCAGATGATCTATGAGGCGCGCTTGAACGCCCTGTCGTCCGAACGTGATGCCCGCGCTGCCGAAGCTGTCGCTGCCCAGTCCCGGTTCAGCGCCGCCCTTGCCCAGATTTCCACGATGCAATCCGACCTGCTGGCCACCGAAGACAAGCGCCGCGAGCTTGAGACCGGGCTAGAGGTTGTGCAGTCCACGCTGCGTGACACGATGCAGACCCGTAAGGCGCAGGCCACCGAACTGGCCGCACTGACCGCCGAAGGTGCAGACACCCCCACCCCCGCCGCCCAGACCGCTGTGCAAGAAGGCACTGTCGATTTGCTGGCGACCGCGCTGGCGGAAACTGCCGCAGAGCGTGACAAGATCGCCCAAGACGCCCAATTCGCGCTGGATCATGCCGCAGAGACCGAAAACGAACTGCGCCTGCTGCACGAGCGCAACGATGATATCTTTCGCCAGCTAGAAGACGCGATGACCGTGTCGGTCGAGCCGCTGGAAAAGATGTTCCGCGCCGCCGGCATGAACCCCGACAACATGCTAAGCCAGGTGCGCCGCGGCTATTCCGGCTCTGGCGGCCCGCTGACGCCGCTGTCGTTTTCGACCATGGGCGGCGGACCTGACCCGGACGCAGCACGCGCCAATGGTATCCTAAGCCGTCTGGACGAGATCAACCTGTACCGCATTGCTGCCGAAAAAGCGCCGTTTGACGTGCCTGTCAAAGCCTCTTTCCGCTTCACCTCTGGCTTTGGTCAGCGTTGGGGCCGCCTGCACGCGGGCACCGATTTTGCTGCCCCTGTCGGCACCCCCGTTTATGCCACCGCCGACGGCGTCATCGTATCCGCTGGCTGGTCGTCCGGTTATGGCCGCCTGATCAAGATCCAGCACGAGTTTGGCATCGAAACCCGCTACGCACATTTGAACGCGATGCGCGTGTCGGTCGGCCAAAGGGTCTCGCGCGGGGACCGGATTGGTGATATGGGAAATTCTGGACGCTCGACCGGGCCACACCTTCACTATGAGGTGCGTGTCGGCGGCAACCCCGTAAACCCGATGAATTACATAAGAGCTGGACAAGATGTTTTCTAAATCCAAAATCAACGAACCTGGTCCCAAGGCCACTGAAACGCCTGCTCAGCCTGCCACGTCGCCAATCCCGGCCCCAAGCGGCAGCAGCAGCGACTTCAAAGCGAGCGCGCCCAAGGCCAAGCCGCCTGCGTCGATTCTGTCCGCAGACCTGCTGGTTACTGGTAATATGAAGACGACTGGCGACATCCAGATCGAAGGTCAGGTCGATGGCGACATCCGCGCCCACCTGCTGACCATCGGCGAAGGCGCCACCGTTAAGGGTGAAGTCATGGCCGACGACGTCGTGATCCACGGCCGCATCATCGGCCGCGTGCGCGGTCTGAAGGTACGTCTGACATCCACCGCCCGCGTGGAAGGTGACATCATCCACAAGACGATCGCTATCGAATCGGGTGCCCACTTCGAAGGCTCCGTGCAGCGTCAGGACGATCCGCTGACCACTGGCGGCAAGGCCAAGATGCCCACAGGCAGCAGCGGTGCCAGCGCCGCAGGTGCAGAGCCCACAAAGGGCTAAGCTTGCCCGAACATGATACAGCCCAGCGGGCCACGTCTGAAAAGGCGCGGCCCGTTTTCGTGCCGGACTTTAGCACGGAACACCGCCGCCCGCTGATCCTTGCGGCTGCGGTGCTTGCCTCGTCGATGGGGTTCATTGATGGCACCGTCGTCAGCATTGCGATCCCGGCGATCCGCAGCACGCTGGGGGCGACGCTGGATCAGGCCACGTGGATCAACAACGCTTACATGGTGGCCCTGTCCGCGCTGATCCTGACGGGCGGCGCATTCGGCGACCGCTTTGGTCTGGCGCGGGTGTTCAGCCTTGGCGTGGGGCTGTTCCTGCTGACCTCGCTCGCCTGCGCCCTTGCCCCGACCCCTGACACACTGATCGCCGCGCGGCTGGCGCAGGGGGTGGGCGCATCGCTGATGATTCCGGGTGCGCTGGCCATGATCAGCCGCGCCTATCCGCGCGATGTGCGGGGCCGCGCCATTGGCATGTGGGCGGCAGCATCTGGCTTGACCACCGCCGCCGGGCCCCTGATTGGCGGCTTGATCCTCTCCACCTTCGGAGAGGACGCTTGGCGCTATATCTTTGCGATCAACCTGCCGCTGGGCATCGTTGCGCTAGTCCTGGTCCGGCGCGGCGTCGTCAAAGATGCCCGCCGGAGCGGAGAGCCGATTGACGCCATAGGCGCAGCGCTGGCTGTCGCGGGCCTCGGCCTGCTGGCGTGGACGCTGACGCACCTAGAGGCGTCCAATGACATCCGCATCACCATTGTGACCGGCATCGCCGGTGCGATCGCGCTGACGGCCTTTATCCTGCACGAAGGGCGCACGCCGCAGCCGATGATGCCGCTACGCCTGTTTGCCAACCCGGCCTTCAGCGCGGCGAACCTTGCAACGTTCCTGTTGTATTTCGGGATGAGCGCGATCCTGTTTTTCCTGCCCATGCTGACCGTCGTTGGCTGGGGCCTGTCAGAGTTCAAGACGATCTTTGCCTTTGGCCCGCTGTCGGGTTTCATCGCCCTGCTATCCACCCGCTTTGGCCGGCTTGCAGACCGGCGCGGGCCGGGTCCGGTGATCGCCGTGGGGGCCTGCGTGGTGGCCATTGGTTATGCGGTCTTGGCGCTGGTCGTGGACGGGCGGGATTTCTGGTTCGGCGTCCTGCCCGCCATGGGCATCGTCGGCTTCGGCATGAGCATGGTTGTCGCCCCCCTATCCACCGCTGTTATGGTCGCGGCGGGTGACGGGCAATCAGGCATCGCGTCAGGCATCAACAACGCGATCAGCCGCATCGGCGGGCTAACCGCCGTGGCCGCCATGAGCTCTGTCGCGACGATCGCTTATAACCTGTCGGGCGGGCCTGCCAGCTTTGGCGAACGTGCGGCGGGGGATGCGCATACGGCCGCAATGGGCAGCGCCTTTGCCGCCATCGTCTGGGTCGCAGCAGGCTTTGCCGCCATCGCCGCGCTGGCCGCCGCTTACGGCATCAGGCGGCGTTAAGCGCGTGCCAGCCTGTCGCCAGCTGCAATAACCCCAGATCATCCCGCGACCGCCCTATCAGTTGCAGGCCCATGGGCCGCCCTTTTGACAGTGGCAACG
Source organism: Loktanella salsilacus (assembly GCF_900114485.1). Taxonomy (GTDB): domain Bacteria; phylum Pseudomonadota; class Alphaproteobacteria; order Rhodobacterales; family Rhodobacteraceae; genus Loktanella; species Loktanella salsilacus. The sequence goes on from NZ_FOTF01000001.1 coordinate 94,375, forward strand.
GTACGGCGACGGATGGCAGGCCGATCAGGCTGACGGGCACGACAACCTCCATCCAGCGGTGATAGCTGTCCATCTTTTGCCCTGCGATATCCTGCGGATAAGCCCAGTCAATCGGGAACGGCCAGCATTGCGCTGTGGGCAGCACGAGGGCATCAAAGTCATTGAATAGCTTCGCCGCGGCCCGGAACCAGTCGGACCGGATCAGGCTAGCGCGCTGGATCTGGGTGCCGCTTAGCGCCCGTCCCCGCTCGATTTCCCAAATAGCGGTATCCTTCAGCGCGGCGCGCATCGCTGGCTGGTCGTAAAGCGGACCGAGGGAGGCTGCGACAGCGTAGCTGCGCAGCGTGGTCCAGCTGTCCCAAAGCGCCGCCGCGCTGAAGGGCGGCGCGACGTCCGTGACATGGCACCCCAGATCGGTAAAGCGTGCGACCTGCGCGGCGCAGTGATCCGCGACGCCGTCCTCTACCGGGTAGGCGCCGCCCCAATCGCCCAGCCAGCCAATCCTTTTCCCGCGCAAATCCGTGTCGAGCAGTGGGGCCAACGGGGTGTGATCGAGCCCATGCGGCTGGCGCGGATCAGGCCCGGCCATGGTGTCCAGCAGCAGCGCCAAATCACGCGGATGGCGCGCCATGGGACCATTGGTCGACAAAGGGTGCAGCATCAAATCGCCAAGCGGCTCTGACGGCACACGCCCCCATGTGGGCCGCATGCCATAAACGCCGTTCCAGCCTGCTGGATTACGCAAGCTGCCCATCATGTCAGACCCATCAGCGACAGCGATCATCCCCGACGCCAGCGCAACCGCCGCCCCGCCAGAGCTGCCGCCCGCGCTGTGCCCCGGCATCAGCGCATTCTGCGTCGCGCCAAAGACGGGGTTAAACGTATGGCTGCCAAGGCCGAATTCAGGCGTATTCGTCTTGCCGATGACAATAGCCCCAGCGTCCTGCATCCGCTGCACCATGATATCGCTGGTGGGTGCGATCCGGTCCTTCAGCGCGGGCGATCCCATCGTCGTGGGCAAGCCCGCAGCGTTTGACAGATCCTTGACCGCCAGCGGCATGCCGTGCAGCCAGCCCTTGCGCGGGCCCGCGTCTGCGGCTGCGGCATCGCGCATCAGAGCATCCGCATCCCGCAGGGACACGATAGCATTCAGGTCGGGATTGCGCGCGGCGATCCGGTCCAGCGTCGCCGCCATCAAGGCGGTCGCCGTCAGATCGCCCTTGTCCAAGGCTGCGGAAATGGCAAAGGCGGGTTGGTCAAGAAAATCATTCATGACCGTATCAGACACTGCCGCCTGCCCGCTGGCAAGCGTGCGTCTTTAGTCCTCGAGGTTCGCCTCTGCCCGGCTTTTGCCGCTGACGTCCATCGCCAGCGTCGCCGCCATCAGCGCATCCAGATCGCCGTCCAGCACGCCAGAGGTGTCTGACGTCTCGTACCGGGTACGCAGGTCTTTCACCATCTGGTAAGGCTGCAGCACGTAGGACCGGATCTGGTTGCCCCAGCCTGCGTCACCTTTGTTGTCATGCGCCTCGTTGATGGCTGCGTTCCGCTTATCCAGTTCCATCTGATACAGACGCGACTTCAGCGCCTTCATGGCGATATCTCGGTTCTGGTGCTGGGATTTTTCCGACGACGTCACGACGATACCCGTGGGGTGGTGCGTGATCCGCACGGCCGAGTCGGTCGTGTTCACGTGCTGACCGCCCGCGCCGGACGACCTGTAGGTGTCGATGCGGATATCTTTGTCCTGCACTTCAATCTCGATATTGTCGTCCACCACGGGATAGACCCAGACAGAGCTAAAGGACGTGTGCCGCTTGGCCGCAGAATCGTAAGGCGAAATGCGGACGAGGCGGTGCACGCCGGATTCGGATTTCAGCCAGCCGTAAGCATTAGGGCCGGAAATTTTGTAGGCGGCGGATTTGATGCCGACTTCTTCGCCCGCGCTTTCGGACTGCAGCTCGACCTTATAGCCCTTCTTTTCTGCCCAGCGGACATACATCCGCGCCAGCATATTGGCCCAGTCACACGACTCGGTGCCGCCAGCGCCGGCGTTGATTTCAAGGAAGGTATCGTTGCCGTCCGCCTCGCCGTTCAGCAGCGCTTCCAGCTCTTTTTCAGCGGCTTTGACTTTCAGCGCGGCAAGGGCGGCTTCGGCCTCTGTCACGATCTCGGCGTCGTCTTCCATTTCGCCCATCTCGATCAGCTCGACGTTGTCGGCTAGTTCCTGACGGATACCTTCATAGCTGCCCATCGAATCGACCAGCATCTGCCGTTCGCGCATCAGCTTTTGCGCGTGTGCGGGATCGTCCCACAGGGTCGGGTCTTCGACGCGGGCGTCAAATTCTTCGAGCCGGTGCGGCGCGGTGTCATAATCCAGCCGCTGCGCCAGCAGGGTCAGCGACTTTTTGATCGCTTCGATGGTGTTCTGAGTTTCGGCGCGCATGGGCTTGATCCTTCGACGGGCAAATTGCATCGCCCAGACACGGGCGGCTGCGGGGCGGGTCTAACCCGCCGCCGCGCTTACGGCAAGGGAATGGCTAGTAAAGCCCGCCCGAGGACAGCGTGCCAAAGGTGGCCTTGGGCCCGACCGTCGCGGTGCCGCCCCTGCTGGTGGTGACCTGACGCGCAGCGCGGGGCACTTCGTCGACCAGCGGCAAATCGGCCGCCATGGCGAAACCACCATCGAAGGTGATGCCAAAGATCGGCTCTTCGCCCGGACGGAAGCATTCAGCAATCACGTTGTCGCCGCTGGCCCCATCACCCAGACGCGCGCCGGAAAAGCGGTCGATGTTGATGAATTGGCAGTCGGCCGGCACATGGAACGCGCCGCCGCCGTATTTCTTGATCGCCTTGCCCATAAAGGCGTTGAACACCGGCGCACAAATGCCGCCGCCGGACGCCGATTTACCCATAGGACGCGGGTTGTCGAAACCGATGTAGCAGCCCGCGACGATGTTGGACGAAAAGCCAACAAACCACGCGTCTTTTTCGTCGTTCGTCGTACCGGTTTTACCCGCGATGGGCACAGGCAGATTGATCGCGTTCTTGGCGGTGCCGCGTTTAACGACGCCTTCCATCATGGACGTCAGCTGATAGGCCGTGATTTCGTTCATCACGCGCTGGCGATTGCTGGTGATGCGCGGGGCTTCACCGCTGGGCAGGCTGGCCAGTTGGCAGTCTTCGCAGACGCGCTGGTCGTGACGATAAACGGTGTTGCCATAGCGGTCCTGCACCCGGTCGACCAAGGTCGGTTCTACCCGCTCGCCGCCATTGGCGAACATGGCGTAGGCGGCGACCATCTTGAACAATGTCGTCTCATCCGAGCCGAGGGACGCGGCCAGCACACGGTTCATGTGATCGTAGACGCCGAATTTCTCGGCGTAGTTGGCGACAATGTCGATGCCGACCTCTTGCGCCAAACGCACTGTCATCAGGTTGCGCGATTGTTCAATACCGGTCCGCAGCGGGGTCGGGCCGTAGAATTTGTTGGAATAGTTCTGCGGGCGCCAGACGCCTTGGGGTGTGTTAATTTCAATCGGGGCGTCGACGACGACCGTTGCGGGGGAATAACCCGAATCTAGCGCGGCGGCGAAAACAAAAGGTTTAAAGCTAGAGCCTGGCTGACGCTTTGCCTGTGTGGCGCGGTTGAACACCGACGCCTGATAGGAAAAGCCACCCTGCATGGCCAAAACGCGGCCCGTGTTCACGTCCATCGCCATGAACGCACCTTGCACTTGCGGCACTTGGCGCAGCGTCCAGCGGATGAACGCGCCGTCGCTGTCCTGCGTCATGCGGCGGATCAGCACGACATCGCCGGCCGTGAAATTGTCGGCAAAGCTGCCCTTCATCCAGGCGATATCGTCGCGCGGTACGGTATGGGGTTCGGCTTCGGTTTCCTCGACCCCCTCAATGCCGACGCGCATGTTGGCGTCGCCAACCTCTAGCACAACGGCGGGGAACCATTCGTTTTCCAGCGTGATGTCGCGGGGGACTTCGGTTTCGGCCAAGGCCTTGCGCCAATCGGCTTCGGTGCCAAGCAAGGACGCATCAATCGTCTTGCCCGTACCGCGCCATGTCCCCTGCCCGCGGTCATAGCTTTCCAGCGCGCGCTGCAGCGCATGAGCAGCCTCGACCTGCAGGTCAGCGTCAACCGTCGCGCGGATCGCAAGACCGCCAGAAAAGAATTCATCCTCGCCGAAGTTCTGGCTGAGCTGGCGGCGAATTTCGTCGGTGAAATAGTCGCGCGGCGGCAGTTCGGACCGAAAGCTTTCGTAGTCCCCCGATTGCACGGTGCGCAGCGGCGTGGCTTTTGCGGTCTCGTAGGCCGCGTCCTCGATATAGCCGTTTTCCCACATTTCGCGCAGGACAAAGTCGCGCCGCGCGATGGACCGGTCGTATTGGCGCACCGGGTCGTAGTCGGACGGGGCCTTAGGCAGCACGGCCAGATAAGCGGCCTCTTCCACGGTCAGATCTGACAGGGATTTGTTGAAATAGGTCAGCGAGGCAGCAGTGACGCCATAGCTGTTTTTGCCAAGAAAAATCTCGTTCAGGTAAAGCTCTAGGATCTTGTCCTTGGGCATCGCCCCCTCGATCCGGGTGGCGAGGATGATTTCCTTGATCTTACGCTCGACCGAGCGGGAACCGTCGAGCAGGAAGTTCTTCATCACCTGCTGGGTGATGGTCGATGCGCCGCGCACGTCTTCGCCGCGCGATTTGACTGCTGCGACCAAAGCGGCCGCCATACCGCCTGCGTCGTAGCCGCCGTGGGTGTAAAAATTCTTATCCTCGGCGCTGATGAACGCTTGTTTCACCATGTCGGGGATGTCTTCGGCGGGGGTGAACAGACGGCGTTCGACGGCGAATTCGTCGATGATCTGCCCTTCGCCCGAATAAATCCGGCTAATGGTTTTCGGCGTGTATTGCGCCAGCGTGTCATAGGATGGCAAGTCGCGGCCATACATATAGAAAATGCCGCCAAGACCCAGCGCCGCCATAGCAAGCCCAAGGCACAGCATCGAAAAGATGCCGCCGAAAAATGACATGATAAAGCGGAGCATGGCCGAAGACCCTTCTGTCGGATTGGCCCGCTTATAGGGCGGCCCCCGGCTGGCGTCAAAAGCAGAACAGCGCAGTTTGCGTGAATACCTCCCTAAATCGGGGTCACATTAGCGCCAGCCGTCTTAATAATCCGTTATTGCCGCTTGAGCGGTGCGCGGGCAGCCTCGGCTTTGGCCCAATCTTGCAGGGCGGCGGTGATGCCCGCCACGATAGGCGCGCGGCCCTGCGGCGTGGACAAGGCGGTGCGGTCGGCGGCGTTGGACAGAAATCCAGCCTCGAGCAGGACAGACGGAAAGTCGGCGGCGTTCAGCACGGCAAGGCGTCCTTCACGGCGCGGGCGGCTGTTGACGCCAGCGCCAGTGCTGCGCAGACCCGTGATCAGCGCGTCCGCCAGACGGCGGGACGCGGGCGTGGTTTCGGCGCGGGCCATATCCATCAACACGGTGGCGACGCGGTCATCCTGCCCGGTCAGGTCGAGCCCGGTCAGCAGATCGCCGCGCTCGTGCCGCTCTGCCATGCGCTGCGCGGCGCGGTCCTGCCCTTCGGCGTTGAGGGTATAGGCAGAGGCCCCGCGGGTGACATCATCGTCCAGCGCATCCGCGTGCAGCGACAGCATGACGCCAGCGCCAGCGGCGCGGGCGATGGTCATGCGTTCTTCAAGCGGGACAAAGTCGTCGGCGTTGCGGGTCAGCACGGCGCGCAGGGTGCCGCTGCGGTTGATCGCCTCGGCAACCTCGATCCCCAGTTGCAGCATCAAATCCGCCTCGTGGATTTTGCCGCGCGTGGCACCGGGGTCAACGCCGCCGTGGCCGGGGTCGATGGCGACAACCAGCGGCCCGCTGCGCTGGATGGGCGCGTCAAGGCTGACATCAGGGGTGTCCGGTGCATCCGGCGCGCCCGCGCTGGCGGCAAAGCTTGCCGCATCCGTGGGCATCATACGCAGACTAAGCCGCGCAGCCCCGGTTTGGTCGTCCACCGTCAGCCCCGCCTGCGCCACGGCGAGCGGGCTGCCCAAGGTCACGATCAGACGCGACCAGCCGGGGCGCAATGGGCCAAAGCTGACGTCCGTCGCGATCCCGTATTGCCACAAATCTTCGGGGATCAGGCCGCCAAAGTCGATTTCGCGAAAGTCGACGACCACGCGCATCGGATCGGCCAGCGTGAACACGCGGTACGGCACGGTCTGGCTTAGCTGTAGGTCGACGCGCAGCCCCTGCCCTTCGTCCGCGATCCGGCTGGTCGCCGGATCAATACGGGCAAGCGCTGAAAAATCCTGCGCCGCCGCAGGTGCGGCCAGCAACAGGCAAAGCGCCAGTGTACGGATCATCCGCGTGCGGCCATGTAGCGGCGCAGACGCTCTAGCCCTTCGGCCATGTCGGCGGTGCGTCCGGCATAGGAAAAGCGCAGCCAGCGGTGGCCGTGGATCGGATCGAAATCCAGCCCCGGCGTCACAGCAACGCCTGCCTTGTCCAGAATATCGGCGGCCATGGCCCGGCTGTCATCCGAATGGGCTGAGATATCGGCGTAGATATAGAACGCGCCGTCCGGCGGCGCGATAGTGTCAAAGCCCGCCTGCGCCAGACCGTCCAGCAACAGCGTGCGGTTCGCCTGGTAGACGCTCAGGTTCGCGTCCAGCTCGTCCCGGCAATCCATCGCGTGCAACGCAAGGCGCTGGCTGGCGTGGGACGCGCAGATGAACATGTTCTGCGCCAGACGTTCCACCGTGCGAACGTGATCCTGCGGCACAACCATCCAGCCGCAACGCCAGCCGGTCATGCTGAAATACTTGGAAAAGCTGTTGATCACATAGGTGTCCTGCGTGACCTCAAGCGCGGAAACCGCCCGCGTGCCGTAACCGATGCCGTGATAAATCTCGTCCGAGATCAAGGCCGCATCGCGGGAAGAGCAGGCGTCGGCCAGCGCGGTCAGCTCGCCCTTATTCAGCATAGTGCCCGTGGGGTTCGCGGGGGAGGCAACGATCAAACCTGCCAGATCGTGAGCGGCGATGTCTTCGGGCTGCGGCTGATAGCGGCCGCGGGCGCGGGTTTCAATCTCGACCGGCTGCAAGCCCATTGCCTTTAGAATCTGGCGATAGCTGGGATAGCAGGGCAGCCCCAGCCCGACCCGCTCGCCATTGTCGAATAGCGCCGAAAACGCCAGCACAAAGGCGCCAGAGGCCCCGGCCGTGACCACAACCCGGCCCGGATCAAGATCGACGTCATAGATATCGCCGTAATGCTGGGCGATGCGGCGGCGCAGCGCTGGCAGGCCAAGGCCGACGGTATAGCCCAGCGGCGTTTCCAGATCAGCCTTGAGCGCCTCTAGCGCCGCGATGGGTGCGCCAGTGCCAGGCTGGCCGACTTCCATGTGAATGATCGACCGGCCTGCGTCCTCTGCGGCGCGGGCGGCTTCCATGACGTCCATCACGATAAAGGGATCAACATTCCCCCGGGTTGAGCTGCGCATCTTATGCCCCTACTGCTTTTGGCAACTTGTGCCCGCCAAGGCGGGGGTGCGTCAACCGCCTGCGCCATGCCGCCTTGGCAGTCCTGCCCCGATCTGCGCATAATCAATGCGAACCGATAGAAAGTGACCCCCATGTTCCGCACGCTGACAACCGCCGCCGCCCTGACCATGTCGCTGTCCCTGCCCGCGCTTGCACAGACGCAGGATGACGCAGCCTTTGGCGAACGGGTGCGCGCCTATCTGATGGCCAATCCAGAGGTGATCATGGAAGCCGTCGGCGTGCTGCAACAGCGCGAAGACGCCGCCGCCGCGCAAGCCGATCAGGATATGCTGGTGTCGCAAACCGACGCCCTGCTGAACGACGGGTTCAGCTGGGTCGGCGGCAACCCGGACGGCGATATCACCGTGGTCGAATTCATGGATTACCGCTGCGGATACTGCAAAAAAGCCTTTCCAGAGGTCGAAAGCCTGCTGTCCGCCGACGGCAACATCCGCTTTATCGTGAAAGAATTCCCGATCCTGGGCGAACAGTCGGTGCTTGGCTCTCAGTTCGCGATTGCGGCGCATATGATCGGCGGCGATGACGCCTACGAGGCGGTCCACGAGACGCTGATGAACTATAACGGAGAGATCACCGCAGAAAGCCTGAGCCGTCTGGCCGATAGCCTTGATATGGACGGCGAAGCCATCATCGCCAAGATGAGCGACCCAGAGGTTGCGCGCAGGATCACAGCGAACCGGGCGCTTGGCCAGGCGCTTGATATCTCTGGCACACCGACCTTTGTCATTCAGGACCAGATGGTGCGCGGTTATGTGCCGGTCGATCAGATGCAGCAACTTGTGGATCAATTGCGCGGCTAACGCCGATTTGACTGGTCGGCATGCGGACTTGTCCTAGGTTAGCGACAACGCCAACCAACGGGAGAGTCCCATGACCACCACACGCCGCCACTTCCTTGCGACCTCTGCTGCCGCAGCGGGCGCTGTCACGCTGCTGCCTTATGCCGCAATGGCTGCTGCCCATGCCGGTGACGTCTATGCCACCAACGCTGGCGACGTCACCGTCTATCCGATCGACCATGCGTCCATCGTCATGACAACGCCCGTTGGCACCTTGTATGTCGATCCGATTGGCGATGCGTCCTTGTATGCCGATCACGGCACACCGGACCTGATCCTTGTCACGCACGAGCATGGCGATCACTACAACGCCGAAACGCTGGCGGCGATCGTGGGTGAAAACACACAGATCATCACCAACCCTGCCGTCTTTGCGATGCTGCCCGACGATCTGAAGGCCAAAGCGACCGAGATGGCCAATGGCGTCAGCGGCGAATACAACGGCATGGCGATCGATGCGATCCCCGCCTACAACATTACCGAAGACCGGATGAAGTATCACCCGCAGGGCCGCGACAACGGCTATGTCCTGAGCTTTGACGGCCTGCGCGTCTATGTCTCTGGCGACACTGAAGACACGCCAGAAATGCGCGCGCTGGAAAACATCGACGTGGCGTTCATCAGCATGAACCTGCCCTTCACGATGGACAAAGACTCCGCCGCATCCGCCGTGGCTGAATTCATGCCAACATACGTCTACCCCTACCACTACCGCGGCCAAGATGGCGGCACGCAGAACCCAGAAGAGTTCGCGGCACTGGTTGGCGACACAGCGACCGTGGTCATCGCACCGTGGTATGCAGGCGACGTGATGCCGGGCTAAGTCGCGTCAGACTTAGAACGACAAAGGGGGCGCTGGTGAAAACCAGCGCCCCCTTTTTTAATTGCTACACTGGCAGGGATTAGGCGGTTTCAGCCTTAACCTTAGATGCTTCCAGCTCTGCCGCTTTCTTTTCAACCTGTTCGACGATGTGTTCGATCATCGCGTCATTGCCCAGCTTGTGGCTTTGCTTGCCCGCCAGATAGACCATGCCGGACCCGTTGCCGCCGCCGGTAAAGCCCACGTCGGTCATCAGCGCCTCGCCGGGGCCGTTCACAACGCAGCCGATAATGCTAAGGCTCATCGGGGTCTTGATATGCTCTAGCCGCAGCTCTAGCGCCTCAACCGTTTTGATCACGTCAAAGCCTTGGCGGGCGCAGGACGGGCAAGAGATGATGTTCACGCCCCGGTGGCGCAGGCCAAGGGATTTGAGGATCTCGAACCCCATCTTGACCTCTTGCACGGGATCGGCGGACAAGGACACGCGGATCGTGTCACCGATGCCAGCCCACAGCAGGTTGCCCATGCCGATGGCGGATTTGACGGTGCCGGAAATCAGACCCCCTGCTTCGGTGATACCCAGATGGATTGGTGCGTCGGTCAGATCGGCCAGCTGCTGATAGGCGGCGGCAGCCATGAAAACATCCGATGCTTTGCAGCTGATCTTAAACTCGTGGAAATCATTGTCTTGCAGGATCTTAATATGATCCATGCCGCTTTCAACCATCGCATCGGGCGTCGGCTCGCCGTATTTGTCCAGCAGGTGCCGTTCCAGCGATCCGGCGTTCACGCCAATGCGGATGCTGCAGTTGTGATCGCGCGCGGCCTTGATGACCTCTTTCACGCGCTTTTCGTCGCCGATGTTGCCGGGGTTGATCCGCAGACAGGCCGCGCCCGCCTCTGCCGCCTCGATCCCGCGTTTGTAGTGGAAATGGATGTCCGCGACGATTGGCACGCTGACCTCTGGCACGATCAGCTTCAGCGCCTTGGCCGAGGCTTCGTCCGGGACCGACACGCGGACAATATCGCAGCCCGCATCCACCGCCGCCTGAATTTGCGCGATGGTGCCTTTGACGTCGGTGGTCAGGGTGTTGGTCATCGTCTGCACCGTAATCGGCGCGCCGCCCCCAACAGGGACGTTGCCCACCATGATCTGGCGGCTTTTGCGGCGTTCGATATGGCGCCAAGGGCGAATGGAATGCAGGTCCGACATGACGGTCTTTCGAAAAGGGACTTTGCCCTTAACTAGGTCCTTGCCCGCCTGCCAGCAACCGCCTTGCGGCGGTTATTCGGTGACGACGGCTTCTGCGACGTTCACAATGGCGCGCAGGTCGCCGTCGCTGTTCAGATCAGCCACCGCAAATTTCTGCGTCAGGTTGTCAACGGACAGCGCAAGGTTCGACGTCACAGTGCCGTTCGGGCCAGCGGGGCCGTAGTGCTGACCGTTGACCGCGAAATAAACCGCGCCGCTTTCGCCAACGCGCAGGGTCGCGGGCTCTTCTGTCGCGGGCAGCGCAAAGGTGTCGCCGGCGTTCATGATGCCTTCGAAGATAATTGAATTGTCAGCCGTGCGCACGCGCACCCAGGCAGGGCGCACAGCGACAAGCTGGACCTCTGGCACCGGGCCTTCGCTGACTTGGATGGCAGGCTGCGCAGCAGCGTCACCCGGCAGCGGCGGCGCAGCGGTCGTATCGGCCAGCGCCTGACGCAGGCTGTGATCCACGGCCAGCGTGCCTAGCGTGCTGGATGTGCCCGGCAGCAATGTCGAAATCGGCGCATCGCGTGCGACCAGCACCGGGACGTCCAACGCCTGCGGGCGATACAAACGGTCCAGCGCCTCTGGCGTGGGGGCGGCGAAATCAGGAGAGTCGGTGCCAGCGTCTGCGATCTGCGATGCACCCGCCAAAGGGTCGAGGTCAGACAGCACAACGGGGGTCTGATCCACGGGGGCTAGACGCACTTTTTGCACCTCTTGCAGGACGGAATAGCCGCCGTAGCCAAGTCCGCCGATCAGGGCAACCAGCACCAGCAACGATCCGACAGCGCCCGGTTCGATGCCAGAAAACATGCGGTCCCCATGGGGGATAAAGGGCGTGGCCGAGGCGGAAAAGATATCCTTGCCCATCGGTGTGCGCTGCGCCTGAAATCTGGCAGGCTTGGCCGACGACGCCGCCGCGGACATGCCGTGCGCCGTGCTGAACCCGCTTTCGCGGCAAAATGTTTCAAACGCAGAATCGGGGTCCATTTTCAGATAGCGCGCATAGGACCGCACATATCCGGCAATGAATCCGGGTGTATCAAAGGCCGAGGGGTCAGCATTTTCGATCGCGGAAATATAGGCCGCCTTGATCTTCAGCTCGCGCTGCACATCAAGCAGGCTTTTGCCCATCGTCGCACGTTCGCCGCGCATCATATCACCAAGACGCATGTCGAAAGCGTCGAAACCTTTAGTTTCAACGTCCGCGACCGCCTTTGCGCGCCGAAAGCTTTTTACGATCATTATCGTTCCGCCGTGTGCCTGCCCCGAGTTCAACCGTAGATTACGATCCCACCTTAGTCGAATCATCTCTTAAAGATTGATTAATCACCATGTATCACACGGTTCTGTGTTGTGCACTTGCAGAAAAGTTAGCCCGCCATATCGGCGCGATTCAGCGCACAATGCGACCAAAGGTTATCCAACGCGGTCACAAGGGCGTCCATTTCCTTGGGCCCATGCACGGGAGAGGGCGTAAAGCGCAGCCGCTCTGTGCCGCGCGGGACGGTCGGGAAATTGATCGGCTGCACGTAGATCCCGAACCGGTCCAACAACATATCGGACATCAGCTTGGTGTGCTTGGGATCGCCCACCATCAGCGGCACGATATGGCTGCCGTGATCAATGATCGGCAAGCCAAGCCCCTTAAGGCGCAATTTCAAGATCTTAGCCTGTGTTTGCTGCGCATCACGCAGGCCCTGATCGGTTTTCAGATGCTTGACGCTGGCCGCCGCACCCGCTGCCACAGCAGGCGGTAGGGACGTGGTAAAGATAAAGCCCGGCGCATAGGACCGCACCGCGTCACACATCTTAGCCGATGCCGCGATATAGCCGCCCATCACGCCGTAAGCCTTGGCCAGCGTGCCGTTGATGATGTCGATCCGGTCCATCAGGCCGTCACGCTCTGCCACCCCTGCCCCGCGCGGGCCGTACATGCCGACGGCATGGACTTCGTCGATATAGGTCAGGGCACCGAATTCTTCGGCCAGATCGCAGATTTCACCGATGGGGCCAAAGTCGCCATCCATCGAATAGATCGATTCGAAGGCGATCAGCTTGGGCGTCTCGGGATCATCGGCGGCCAAAAGCTCGCGCAGATGCGCCAGATCGTTGTGGCGGAAAATCCGCTTGGCCCCGCCATTGCGGCGCACGCCTTCAATCATGGACGCGTGGTTCAGCGCGTCGGAATAGATGATCAGACCGGGGAACAGCTTTGGCAGCGTGCTCAGCGTTGCGTCATTGGCGATATAGGCGCTGGTGAACAGCAGCGCCGCCTCTTTGCCATGCAGATCGGCCAGTTCGGCCTCTAGCTGCTTGTGATAAACCGTGGTGCCCGAAATGTTGCGCGTCCCGCCAGAGCCTGCACCGGTGGCGTCCAGCGCCTCGTGCATGGCCGTCAGCACAACCGGGTGCTGGCCCATGCCCAGATAATCGTTGCCGCACCACACCGTGACCGGTGCCTTGCTGCCGTCGGGCTTGTTCCAGACCGCATGGGGGAACTGGCCCCGCGTGCGCTCGATGTCGATGAAGGTACGGTAACGCCCCTCGTCATGAAGCCGATTGATCGCGGTCGAGAGGGCTGCGTCGTAGTTCACCGGTTATCCTTTCGAAAGTGCGATACCTCCGGCAACCAGCAGCGGGACGTATCTTGATTTCCGCATGCATATAGGCCCAATGCCCGGCGATCAACACGCGACCTGTTGTCACCGTACCTTAAAGCCTTAAAAAGTCGCCGCTTTGATCTAGCGCAAATAGGTGCCCCGCCGCGCCCGCAAAGCGCTGCGCAAGGGGATGTCACCTGCTTGACCTTACCGGGAAAGGGGCAGAACCTTGGCACAAATTTGTCTAAATTAAGGCCCTGCCCCCATGACCGACGCGACCCTCGCCCCTGTTTTGCAAAAGATCGACGATGATCTGGATGCCGCAACCGCCCGCCTGCTGGACCTGCTGCGCATCCCGTCCATCTCGACCGACCCTGCGTTTAAATCCGATTGCGACCGCGCCGCCGACTGGCTGGTAGACGATCTGCAATCCATAGGCTTTGAAGCCCGCAAATACCCCACGGACGGGCACCCGATGGTCGTCGCTCATTCAGGCGGGACAGGTCCCAACGTGCTGTTCTACGGCCACTACGATGTGCAGCCCGTCGATCCGCTGAACCTGTGGGACCGCGACCCGTTCGATCCCGCGATCGAACAAACCGCCAAAGGCCCGGTTATTCGCGGCCGCGGATCGTCCGACGACAAAGGCCAGCTGATGACCTTCGTCGAGGCCTGCCGCGCGTGGAAAGCCGTCCACGGCACCCTGCCCGCCAACATCACGCTGTTCTTTGAAGGCGAAGAGGAATCCGGCTCTCCATCGCTGATCCCTTTCCTGAAATCCCACGCCGACATCCTGAAATCCGACATCGCGTTGATTTGCGATACCGGCATGTATGGCGAGGAAACCCCCGCCATCATCACCCAGTTGCGCGGTCTTTTGGGCGAAGAGGTCACGATCCACGGCCCGTCCAAGGACCTGCATTCGGGCATGTATGGCGGCATCGCCATGAACCCTGCCCGCGTGCTGGCCAAGGTCATCGCGTCCTTGCACGACGACACAGGCCGCATCACGGTGCCGGGCTTTTATGACGGCGTGCCGGAACTGTCGAACGCGCTGGCGGCCAGCTGGGACGATCTAAACTTCGACGCCGAAGCGTTCTTGGGCGAAGTCGGCCTCAAGATCCCCGCAGGCGAGCAGGGCCGCCGTCCGCTGGAAATGATCTGGTCCCGCCCCACCTGCGAAGTGAACGGCATGACCGCAGGCTACACTGGCGACGGCTTTAAAACCGTGCTGCCTGCGCAGGCCAGCGCCAAGATCAGCTTTCGCCTTGTCGGCACCCAAGATCCCCACGCGATCCGCGAAAGCTTTCGCAAGATGGTGCAAGATATGATTCCCGCCGACTGCCGCGTGGAATTCCACAGCCACGGTGCCTCAGCTGCTGGACAGATGAGCACGGATCACCCCGCGTTCACCCAAGCCCGCAGCGCGCTGTCGGACGAATGGCCGCAAGCGGCGGCCTATGTCGGGTGTGGCGGCTCGATCCCGATTGCGGCCTACTTCAAGCAATATCTGGATATGGACGCGATGCTGATCGGCTTTGGCAAAGATGATGACCAGATCCATTCGCCAAATGAAAAATACGACCTGTCGTCGTTCCACAAAGGCACCCGCAGCTGGGCGCGAATCCTGCGCGCCATGACAGCCTGATCCAAACGCACGGCGCATCCCCCTGCGCCGTGCCCTTCTTCTGGTCGGAAATACCTCGGGGGAGTCCGCAGCGCGGACGGGGGCTGGCCCCCTGATTTTTCGCAGAAAAATATGTATCGCCGCAGCGCGCCCGGACGGCATATGGCGAAGGCTGACTTCTCGCTGGAAAAATCAGATACCGTATCAAACTGTTACGAAAGGGTGAAATGGCGCGGTTGACGGGGCTCGAACCCGCGACCCCCGGCGTGACAGGCCGGTACTCTAACCAACTGAGCTACAACCGCGCATTTCAACGACATAGCAGACAAATCAGGGTCAATGGCGCGGTTGACGGGGCTCGAACCCGCGACCCCCGGCGTGACAGGCCGGTACTCTAACCAACTGAGCTACAACCGCCTTTGACCCGTTCAGCATCTGCACTGAACGTGTCGCGCTTCTATGCAAGCCCCCCGACCCCGTCAAGCGCTGGAAGGACAAAAATTGCGATGCGGCGCGATTAAATTTTGCGGCAGGTATTGTGTGGCTGGCGTCAGTGGGGCCGCTGCCCCCGGCTGCGCCTCCCCCGAGGTATTTAGGGACCAGAAGAAATTAGGACCCCGCACACCTGCGCCGCAGCTCGGCCCGGATCAGTTTACCTGTCGTGGTCATCGGCAGGCTGCCTACAAAACGGATATGGCGCGGGGTGTCGTGGGCAGCCAGATTGGTGCGGACGTGATGGCGCAAGGCTTCTGACAGATCATCGGTCGCGGCGTGCCCCGCCGCCAGCTGCACGAAAGCGACGATTATCTGCCCGCGCAGATCGTCGGGTTGGCCGACCACACCGGCCATTTGCACGGCCGGATGGGACAGAAGGCAGTCTTCAATCTCGGCCGGGCCAATCCGGTAGCCGGCGCTGCTGATGACGTCATCGTCCCGGCCCACAAATTTGATCCGGCCAGAAGGCGTTACGACGCCGCGGTCGCCGGTTAGCAGCCAGCCTGCGCGAAACTTGGCCGCCGTGGCCACCGGATCGTTCCAATAGCGCAGAAACATCACTGGATCGGGCTGGCGCACGGCAATATCGCCCTCTTGCCCCGCCGCGCAGGGCGCACCTGCGGCGTCGATGATCTGCACGTCATGCCCGGGGACAGCAAAGCCCATCACCCCCGGCTCTGCCGGCGCTATGGCGGCGCAAGAGCTGACGATCATGTTGCACTCTGTCTGGCCGTAGAATTCGTTGATCGTACAGCCCAGCACGCGCTGGCCCCATGCAATCAGCTCTGCGCCAAGGGTTTCGCCGCCGCTTGCAACAGAACGGAGTGCGATACCCTCGGGCGGGTCAGACTGGCGCATGATCTTAAGCGCGGTCGGCGGAAGGAAGGTATTGCGCACACGGTACGTCCGGATCACGTCATAGGCCGCATCTGCGCTGAACCGATCAAACCGGCTCGCCACCACGGGGACACCGTGATGCAGCGCTGGCAGCAGCACATCCAGCAAGCCGCCGATCCAGGCCCAGTCCGCAGGCGTCCAGATCACGTCGCCGGACTGCGGAAAGCCATTGTGGCTCATCTCGACGCCCGGCAGATGGCCTAGCAGCACGCGGTGGCCCAGCAAGGCACCCTTGGGCGGGCCCGTCGTGCCCGAAGTAAAGATCAGGATCGCCGGATCGTCGGGGCTGGTATCACAGGGCGTAAACACCTGCGGCTGGCCTGCGACGAAATCTGCAAAGTCGTCGTCAACCGACACCACCCGTACAAGATCAGGCAGATCGCCACGCAGCTGTTCAAGCAGCGCCGCGCCCTGCGCGTCAGTAATCACAACCTTCGCCCCAGCCGCCCCAAGCCGGTGGCGCAGCGCATCCGGCCCGAACAGTTTGAACAGTGGAATACTGATCGCGCCCATCTTAAGGATCGCGATATGGGCCGCCGCCGTCTCTACCCTTTGCGGCAGCAACACCCCGATCCGGTCGCCCTGCCCCGCCAGCCCCGAGAGCGCGTGGGCCAGCTGGTTCGACAGACCGCGCAGCTGGGCAAAGCTTGTCACGCAGCCAGTTCGCGCGTCGATAATCGCGGGAGAATCGGGCGCGTTCGCCGCCACCCTATCGCAGCAGTCCACGCCGATATTAAAGCGCGCGGGGATGTCCCACGCAAAGGCAGCACGGGTTTGAGTGATGGTGGGATAAAGTGTCAACATCCCCGATCATCACGCGGCGCGCGCAGTCTGGTCAAGCGCTATTGCCCGCGGGGGGATATGGTGGATGGTGCGGGGCGCGAAGCCCCACCATTTGGGGGGCGAACGAAATCTAGCCCAGCTGAAACTGCTGCTTCCGCACGTATTTTTACTCCCACCAGTCACCGGACCTTTTCAGCGGCACCACGGACGACGGTGATAATTGAAAACAACTCCTGCCTAAGCAGCGTCGCAATCCGCCCCAGCCGTCGAGAGCGGTAAAGAAACCGAGATCTTTGTCCCGACCCCGCGCGCACTGTCGATCGTGATTGTGCCATTTAATCGATCAACCGTCCGTTTCACGATCGCCATTCCAAGACCCGTGCCACCGAACCGACGCGCTGCCGCTTCGTCCGCCTGCTCGAACTCTTCAAAGATTTTGCTGTGGTATTCAGGGGCAATCCCAATTCCTGTATCGGACACGTCAATCACGACTTGCCCGTAGGAATCCTGATCTAAGGTCACATCGATAGACCCGACGTTCGTAAACTTTACCGCGTTCGACACGATGTTCTGAACGATGCGCGCAAGCGCGGTCGCATCAAACCGATAGCAGGCATTCTGAAGCCGATCTTCTAAACGAAGTGTCAGTCCTTTTTCCCCCGCCTGAATTGAAAATTCTTTCAGTTGATCTTTCATGAAATCACCGATGCGGGCCACTTCCTCGGCTATATCTGACGGCCCCGCATCCAGCCTGGCCAGATCAAGCACATCATTTACAAATTCAAGAAGCTTGTGGGCCGATTTATCTAGGATCTTTACAAGGCGCGCCGGCTTTTCGTCGAGCGGTACACCTTTCAGGATCCCGATAGATCCCAGAATTCCAGTTAAAGGCGTGCGTATTTCGTGTCCGACATGGGCAATATATGCCCCGCGCGCGGCGGCAATATCCTTCAACTGCTTGCGCGCGGCTTGGTCTTCCAAGGCGAGCGTCCGCGCGATGACGATATCATCAACACACTTTGATAGGCTTTCAAGCATTTGGATGTCCTTATCGGACCAGTCCCGCGGCGTTTTCGCCATACAGCAAAGTGAGCCGATCACCTTGCCGGTCATCGTATGGATTGGGCTGCCAATATAAGACCGCAATCCATTTTGCTGAATCATCTCGTTGTCGCGCGTTCGCGGATCGGCCAGTAAATCAGGGATGACCACCGTATCGCAGGTCTCTTGGACGTACTGACAAATCGTATCCTCTATCGCTATTTCGCATCTTTCATTTGGCGCGAATAAAGAGCCGATAGACGCAGAAATAAACTGAAGGCCCGCTTGTTTTTCAAGCACAGCGATATGCGCCAAGGGCGCGTCCAACGCGCAGGACGCGAGATTTAAAATATTAACAAAGCTTTCGTCCATGTCGCAATGCAACAGTCCAAGCGCTTCGAAGGAGTATGTTTTAGCCAAGGTGCCAACGCCCTCCGACTCACCCCAGCGGGGCGAGAAAATTCCCACAACACCACCTCAAGTTGAAAGTGTGGCAGAAATAGGGCAGAGCTTACCCGCCTGGACAATACCTTATGCTAACGCGCGCGAAGATGCGGCAGAGCAGGTTTTTAGGTCTAATCGCACAAGACGGATGTGCCTGAGGCTGGACAGATTGTTGATTCTGCGTTCGCGCACGCGGACGCAAACGCAGTCACATACCGACCCGGCCGACTGAGCGTATCTGAAAGCTAGACCTGTCAGAACGCAGAAAGGCGCATCTAAGCCAGTGTTAAAACGCAGACCAAACGCCAAACGTCTAAAGCCAGCATCCTGCATATACGTTACGCAGTATGGCGATCCGGGATTTCAGTAACGATTTCACAGGGAAAAACCACAAAACCCGGCCTAAGCCCTTGGTTTTATGGTGGGTGGTGAGGGGCTCGAACCCCCGACATTTTCGGTGTAAACGAAACGCTCTACCAACTGAGCTAACCACCCGCAGCGCCCATGTAAGGCGGTTTTTGCGCTAGTGCAACTCCTCTGCGCGGCCTTTGTGCAAGTAAAATACATTCCCCTGCCCGCCCGGCAATGTATCCCAGGCCGCATCGTCCAGTCCAAGCGCGGCGCAGCGCAAAAATCGACTGATGATTCCGTGGCAAACGATCACCGCTGGACCGTCCAGATCGGCCAAAAACGCCCGCGCCCGCGCTGCGACGCCGGCCAAGCCTTCGCCCGGCGCGCTGGCATAGACCGACAAATCGCCATCCGGCCCCTCGACCGCGTTTGGTGCGGCAAAGCTGTGGCGCAGCTTGCCTTGCCATGCGCCAACATCGATTTCACGCAGGCGGGCGTCGGTGTGGATTTCTGTCGCCACGCCCCCCAGCGCCAACCCGGCGGTCTGCACCGCACGCGCCAGCGGCGACGAATAAAAGGCAAAGCCGCGCAAATCGCGCTGCGCCAGCACGGCGCCCTGCGCTGCTGCCTGCGCCTGCCCCAGATCGGTCAGCGGGGCGTTCAGGTGCCCCTGCATCCGGCCCTCTCGGTTCCACGTCGTTTCGCCGTGGCGCAGAATATATAGGTCATGCATGGACGTATTCCCCCAAAGAAAAAGGGTGCCACCCTGCGGTGACACCCCGAAATTCTGGTGGGTGATAAGAGATTTGAACTCCTGACATCTTCGATGTGAACGAAGCGCTCTACCACTGAGCTAATCACCCGTGTGGCGTGATTTAGCTGTCGTCGCCCGCATCTGCAACCCCGGATTTTGCATTTTGTGCACCGCCCGCATTGCCAGCGCCAAGGCCTGCGCCGTCTTTCATCGTGCGCAGCTTAAGGGTCATCATTTGCGCACCCTCGCCCAAATCCTTGACCTTGACGGCCTTCAGCTTGCCCATGGGCGGCAGCACCAATTCCTCGCCCGCAGCGAGCAGATCTGCCAGCTCAGCCAAGGCTGCTTCAATCGCGGGCTTAGCGTCGCGCTTTTTCAAATCGCCGCGCGCGATGACGCGGTCAATAAAGGCGGATTTCTTGATCGACTCGCCGGCGGGCATATCGACGTTCGCACCCACAACGCGCGGCGCAGGTGCCTTCGCACCAGCTGCGGGCGTGATCTGAACCTTGGGCGCAGCGGCCGAGAGCTGAACAGTGCCGTCAGTAGATTTTGTGGGTTTATCGGTCATGTCGCTTCCTTCTAAGGCGTGAACCCGGATCGTGTCATTTCGAATCCGGGGCCGCCACATAGGGCGGTATTTCCTCATCAATAGCGATTAATCGTGGCAAATCTATGCCTCAGATGCAAAAGGCGCGCCGCAGGGGCGCGCCTTTCACAGGTTTAGGCGCGTCTTAGTGAACGCCGGCCCCGACGCCCTGATTGCGGGCAACAAGGGCGGCTGCGGCGGCGGCTTCTTCTGCCGCCTCGTCCCATTCAATCGCGTCCGGCTGACGCACAAGGGCGTGCTTCAACACTTGCGACACATGGGACACCGGGATGATCGTCAGACCTTCCTTCACGTTATCGGGAATATCCACGAGGTCTTTTTCATTCTCCTCGGGGATCAGGACGGTCTTGATCCCGCCGCGCAGGGCGGCCAGCAATTTTTCCTTCAATCCGCCAATCGGCATCGCATTACCGCGCAAAGACACCTCGCCGGTCATGGCGATATCCTTGCGGACCGGGATTTGCGTCAGGACCGACACGATGGACGTCACCATCGCAAGACCTGCGCTAGGCCCGTCCTTGGGCGTTGCACCATCCGGCACGTGGACGTGGATGTCCGTCGTGTCGAACTTCGTCGGTTTCACCCCGATGCTGGGGCTGATGGAGCGCACGTAAGAGCTTGCCGCCTCGATGGATTCCTTCATCACATCGCCCAGCTTGCCGGTCGTTTTCATCCGGCCCTTGCCCGGCAGACGCAGTGCTTCGATCGACAGCAATTCACCGCCGACAGAGGTCCACGCCAGCCCGGTCACAACACCGATCTGATCGTCCTTTTCCGCGAGCCCGTAGCGATGCTTGCGCACGCCCAGATAGTCATCAAGGTTGTCGGCTGTCACAGCGACGGCTTCGACCTCTTTCTTGACGATCTTGGTCACGGCCTTGCGGGCGATCTTGGCCAGCTCACGCTCGAAGTTCCGTACACCAGCCTCGCGGGTGTAATACCGCGCAATGTCCGTCAGCGCGCTATCGTCGACGCTGAACTCTTTCGCCTTCAACCCGTGGTTTTTCATGACCTTAGGCAGCAGGTGCTGGCGCGCGATTTCGCGCTTTTCGTCTTCGGTGTAGCCAGACAGGCTGATGATTTCCATCCGGTCAAGCAGCGGCCCCGGCATGTTGTAGCTATTCGCCGTGGTCAGGAACATCACGTTCGACAGGTCGTATTCCACCTCAAGGTAGTGGTCCACGAAGCTTGCGTTCTGTTCCGGATCAAGCACCTCGAGCATCGCCGACGCCGGGTCGCCCCGGAAATCCTGCCCCATCTTGTCGATTTCATCGAGCAAGATCAGCGGGTTCGTCGTCTTCGCCTTTTTCAGCGCCTGAATGATCTTACCGGGCATGGACCCGATATACGTCCGGCGGTGGCCGCGGATTTCGGATTCGTCACGCACGCCGCCAAGGCTGATGCGGATGAATTCGCGCCCCGTCGCCTTTGCAACCGACTTACCCAGCGAGGTTTTACCCACGCCCGGAGGGCCAACGAGGCACATGATCGGCCCCTTCAGCTTGGCAGAGCGTTGCTGCACGGCCAGATATTCGACGATCCGTTCCTTGACCTTATCCAGGCCAAAGTGGTCGTCATCCAGCACCTTTTGCGCATGCGCTAGGTTCTTCTTGGTGCGCGATTTCACGCCCCATGGCACAGCCAAGATCCAGTCAAGATAGTTGCGCACGACGGTCGCCTCGGCGCTCATCGGGCTCATGTTCTTGAGCTTTCTCATCTCGGCGTCGACCTTTTCACGGGCCTCTTTCGACAGCTTGGTCGCCTCGATGCGGGCTTCCAGTTCGGCCACTTCGCCGGCACCTTCTTCGCCGTCACCCAGTTCCTTCTGGATCGCCTTCATTTGCTCGTTCAGATAGTATTCGCGCTGCGTGCGCTCCATCTGGGTTTTGACGCGGGTCTTGATCTTTTTCTCGACCTGCAGCACGGACATTTCGCCCTGCATCAGGCCATAGACCTTCTCTAGCCGCTCTGACACGGACAGCGTTTCCAGCAAGCCCTGCTTTTCAGCAACTTCGATGCCAAGATGCCCCGCGACAAGGTCAGCCAGTTTGGCCGGCTCGGTCGTTTCCGACACGGCGGCCATCGCCTCTTCGGGGATGTTTTTCTTGATCTTGGCGTAACGCTCGAATTCAGCCGCAACCGTGCGCACCAGCGCCTCGATCTCGTCTTCGTTGCCAGGCATTTCCGTCAGATACTCGGCCGAGGCTTCAAAGAAATTCTCGTTCTCGATGAAATCGACGATCCGCACGCGTGCGCGGCCTTCGACCAACACCTTTACGGTGCCATCGGGCAATTTCAGCAGCTGCAGCACATTGGCCAGCACGCCAGCCTTATAGATACCGTCCTGCGCGGGATCATCCTCGCCGGGGTCGATCTGGCTGGACAGCAAGATCTGCTTGTCATCGCGCATCACCTCTTCCAAGGCGCGCACGGATTTTTCACGGCCCACGAACAGCGGCACGATCATGTGGGGGAAAACCACGATGTCGCGCAGCGGCAGGACGGGGTAGGATGTGGCAAGTGTGTCTTGCATGCTCTTATTCCTTCTAGTGGCAAAACACCCCGGTCCCGATTTGGCGACCCTTGGGGCGTTTCCGTATCATTCATGTGGGGGGACGTGTCCCCCGTTTCAACATCTCGCGCCCCCATAGCGACAAGCGTCGCTGCAGCGCAAGATTTGCCACCGATGTTGAACCTGCGCGCCAGTGGCCGCAAGCCGACATTTCATCAAAGGGGCCCTTGCCCGTCCCGCGCGCACCTTTTGATAAGAGCAGACTGCGGGAAACAGGTGAATAAACATTGAACGTCTACGCGGCTGCACATCTGCCGAATTGACGTTGCGCAAACTGCGTTACAGCGGGTCGATATCCCCCTGCGCACGCCCCGCGTGAAAGCCAGCCTCCCATGCGGCAAATGTACCGGCGGCGATCGCATCGCGCATTTCGCCCATGATTTGCTGGAAATAATGCAGGTTGTGCCAGGTCAGCAGCATGCCGCTAATCATCTCTTGCGACTTAAACACGTGGTGCAGATAGGCGCGCGAATAGTTGCGGCAGGCGGGGCATGTGCAAGCCTCGTCCAGCGGGCGCGGATCGTCGGCATGACGCGCGTTCTTCATATTCACAACGCCGTGACGCGTGAACCCCTGCCCCGTGCGACCAGAGCGGCTGGGCAACACACAGTCCATCATATCTATGCCGCGCTTGACCGCGCCGACGATATCGTCGGGTTTGCCGACGCCCATCAGGTAGCGCGGCTTGTCGGTCGGTAGCATATCGGTCGCGAAATCAAGGCAACCGAACATCGCCTCTTGCCCTTCGCCCACCGCAAGGCCGCCGACCGCGTAGCCGTCAAAGCCTACGTTAATCAGTGCCTTAGCGGATTCCTCGCGAAAGTCCTGCTCTAGCCCGCCTTGCTGGATACCAAACAGCGCATGGCCCGGCCGGTCCCCAAAGGCATCCCGCGACCGCTGCGCCCACCGCATCGACAACCGCATCGATTCCGCGATCCGGTCCCGGTCCGCTGGCAGCGCCGGGCATTCGTCGAAACACATCACAATGTCAGAGCCAAGCAGCTTTTGGATCTCCATCGACCGCTCGGGCGACAGCATATGTTTGGACCCGTCGATATGGGACTTAAACGTCACGCCATTCTCGGTCAGCTTGCGCAGATCAGCCAGCGACATGACCTGAAAGCCGCCCGAATCCGTCAGGATCGGCTTGTCCCAGTTCATAAATTTGTGCAGCCCGCCAAGGTTCGCGATCCGCTCTGCCGTGGGGCGCAGCATCAAGTGATAGGTATTGCCCAGCAGAATATCCGCCCCGGTGGCAGCGACACTTTCGGGCATCATCGCCTTGACCGTCGCCGCTGTCCCCACGGGCATAAAGGCCGGCGTGCGGATATCGCCGCGCGGCGTATGCATGACGCCGGTGCGGGCCGCCCCATCGGTGGCGTTCAGATCAAAGGAAAAACGGGTTGTCATGGGCATATCCTAGCAGATTGCCCCCCTTTTGCCCGTGGCCGCGTCAAATGAAAAGGCCCGGATAGCAAGGCAAGACACGCCCCGCATCCCGCCCTGCGACACCGGGCCTCACCAAGGCCCAAATCCCTCACTCCGCGCCGCCCTTTACCCTTGCGCGGGTAATCCCTATATGTTCGGTCAGGAATAGACGGGAACCGATCATGACAGACCAGACCGCACCAATGGAAGGCACGCCGCTGATCGCGCCCTCTAGCACGGACCATCCGCTGCACGAAAAAATCGTCGAAGCGTGCCGTTCGGTCTATGACCCGGAAATCCCGGTCAATATCTATGACTTGGGCCTGATCTATACGATCCAGGTCGCCGAAGATAACGCCGTGCGCATCATCATGACGCTGACAGCCCCCGGTTGCCCCGTCGCCGGCGAAATGCCTGGCTGGGTCGCCGACGCGGTCGAGCCGCTCGAAGGCGTAAAACATGTCGACGTCGAAATGACGTTCGAGCCGCAATGGGGCATGGACATGATGAGCGACGAGGCCCGCCTCGAACTGGGCTTCATGTAACTCAATCGCCGCACCTCTTGAGGCGCGGCGCTATCGTGCCTACATTCACAGTGACCTGAAAGGATATGCCATGTTCGGTATCCCCGGAAAACAAGCCGTCACGATCACGCCAAAAGCCGCTGCGCAAATCGCAAAGCTGATGTCGCGCGACAGCCACCAAGGCCTGCGCGTTGGCGTGAAAAAGGGCGGCTGCGCTGGCATGGAATACACCATGGAATACGTCACTGACGTCAATCCCATGGACGAGGTCGTCGAAGTGGACGGTGCCCGCGTGATGATCGCGCCGATGGCACAGATGTTCCTGTTTGGCACCGAAATCGACTACGAAACATCCCTGCTGGAAAGCGGCTTCAAGTTCCGCAATCCCAACGTTGTGGATGCCTGTGGCTGCGGCGAGTCGATTAAATTCGACGAGACCCTCTCCGCCACCTAAGAGGTCTGCACGCATTCACCTTGCCCAAAATACTCCCGCCGGAGGCCCGAATTTTCGTCGAAAATTCGGATGCGTCCAGATTAGCGGGCGGCGCTTCCCTTCTGCAGATGCACATAGGTCTGATCAAAGCGCCGCTGCAGGTGATCAATCGCCAGAACCGGCGGCACGCCAGCAGGTGCAACATTCGCATCGTGGTCGGGGTTAAAGAACAGCGGCACGGAAATCCGCTCTTCTGATCCGCCAACAACGCGGTGCGGGGTGGCGACGATCCGTCCCGTCGTCCAGATTTCCAGCATCTCTCCGAAATTGATGACGAATGTGCCGGGCTGCGCTGACAGCGCGGTCCAGCCGCCACCGCGGCGGCGCACTTCTAGTCCGGGGGTGCCATCGGTCGTCAAAAGCGTCAGGCAGCCATAGTCGGTATGGGTTGCGATTCCGAAATCTTTGGCCCCTGCCCCAGCGGGACGTTCGGGATAATAATTGCCGCGCAGCAAGGCCATGGGGCGCGTAAAGCGGTCTGCAAAGAACGCGCCATCCTCGCCCACAGCATTCAGCACAGCAACCAGAAGGTCGCGGGCAAAGGCGGTGGCATCGACGTAATACGCTTGTAGGACTGCGGCAAAACCCGGCGGCGTGTCTGGCCACAGGTTTGGCGCATAGGCAGGCAGCGCCGTCAGCGGATCGCCCGGCGGCAAGGTCAGACCGCAATCAAAGACCTGTTTGTAATCGGGATTGGCGTCCGGGTTCACCTGCTCTGACCCCGGCGCGCCCCAGCCGCGGTTCGATCCCGTCGCAGCCATATCCCACTGCGCCTTTTGCGCCGCTGGCAAAGCGAAAAACGCGCGGTAGGCCGCAATCACCTGCGTCACGCGGTCCGCGCTTAGCGGTGTGTTATGTACTGTCATAAAGCCGATATCAGACGCCCCCAGCCGCGCGGCGGCGACAGCTTTGCCGTGATCTGCATGCGATGAGTCCAGTAAGGCCGCAGCATCGATCTGTGGAATGGGCGGGTTTGTCATAGCTGGGCCTTTCGATCCGGGTTGCCAGTTGCTACCAAAGCGCAAGCAAAACGCAAAGGATGGATCATGCGCCGTAAACTTGCCGCCGGAAACTGGAAGATGAATGGCACCACTGACACGCTGCGCGAGGTCAAGGCGCTGACGGATGCCCACCCTGATCCGCTGGTCGATATGCTGCTTTGCCCGCCCGCAACCTTGCTGGCGCAAATGGCCTGGGCGCGCGGCACCCATGCGCTGCAAATCGGCGGGCAGGATTGCCATGCAGCGGCCACTGGCGCGCATACCGGTGATATCGCGGCAGATATGCTGAAAGATGCAGGCGCAAGCCATGTGATCGTCGGCCATTCCGAACGCCGCAGCGAACACGGCGAGACTGACGCAGACGTCGCAGCCAAGGCGGCCGCCGCCCATACGGCCGGTCTGATCGCGGTGATCTGCCTGGGCGAGACTCTGGCGCAGCGCGAGGCTGGCGAGGCACTGGCCGTCGTCACCGCCCAACTGGCAGGTTCGGTGCCAGCCGGCGCGACAGCCGCCAATACAGTCATCGCTTATGAGCCGGTTTGGGCCATTGGCACCGGTCATGTCCCAACGCTAGACCAAATCGGAGAGGTGCACGGCACCCTGCGCGCGGCCCTGCGCGACATCATGCGCGAAGCAGGCGGCGTGCGGATCTTGTACGGCGGCTCTGTCAAAGGGTCCAATGCGGCCGAGATCTTCTCGGTCCCTGATGTGGACGGCGCGCTGGTCGGCGGGGCGAGCCTGACGGCAGCGGACTTTTCGCCTATCGTGACGGCATTGGAAAACGCCTAAAGGAAGCGGTTGGGGCCACTCCGATTTTTCGGCGAAAAATCGGGATGCCTCCGGCGGGAGTATTTAAGGCAAGATGATAGGGGCGGCACCGGGCATGGTGGCCGCCCCCTTTGTTTATTTAATTATCGTTTCCGGGCCCATCACCGAGTTCGGCAGGTAGGTGGAGATGATCGGGATGTAGGTGATCATGATCAGGAACACGAAGAGCACGGCAAGGAACGGCAGGGCCGCGCGGACCACGGCCATCATCGGCATGTTCGCTACGCCAGAGGTGACGAAGAGGTTCAAGCCGACAGGCGGTGTGATCATGCCGATTTCCATGTTCACCACCATGATGATGCCAAGGTGGATCGGGTCGATGCCCAGCTGAATTGCGATGGGGAAGACCAGCGGGGCCACGATGACGATCAGGCCTGACGGTTCCATGAACTGGCCGCCGATCAGCAAGATCACGTTGACGACGATCAAGAAGGTGATCGGGCCAAGGCCGACGCCGAGCATCGCGTTGGCGATGTGCTGGGGAACTTGTTCGTCGGTCAGCACGTGCTTGAGGATCAGCGCGTTCGCGATGATGAACATCAGCGTGACGGTCAGTTTGCCGGATTCGAACAGCGTCGCCCGGGTGTCACGGTGGAAGAAGGCCGTGACAATCGCGGCAGGCTTGCGCCACAGCGGCAGCGGGCGTTGGCCCGGTCCGACATGCAACGGGCCCATATCGCGGTAGACGAAAGAGGCCACGAAGAAGGCGTAGACTGCGGCGACGGCGGCGGCCTCTGTCGGGGTGAAGGCGCCGGATTTCCAGTAAATCCCGATCGGGTCAAGCGAGACCCAAGTGTGGCCATAGATGCCGCCCATGATGATCAGGATCAGGCCAAGGCCCCAAAGCGCGTCGCGGAAGCTGTCAGTGACTTCGCCCCAGCCAAGCCATTCGCCTTTGGGCATATTTTTGACCCGCGCCATGACGTAGATCGTGATCATCAGCATGATGCCAGCCAGCAGGCCCGGGAACACGCCCGCAAGGAACATGCGTCCGACGCTGACGTCTGTGGCCGAAGCATAGACCACCATCACGATGGACGGCGGGATCAGGATGCCCAGCGTACCTGCGTTACAGATCACGCCAGCGGCGAATTCTTTGGTGTAACCGGCCTTGGTCATGGCTGCGATGACGATGGAGCCGATGGCGACCACGGTGGCCGGCGACGAGCCGGACAA
The DNA here is from genome assembly GCF_900114485.1 of Loktanella salsilacus. Lineage (GTDB taxonomy): Bacteria > Pseudomonadota > Alphaproteobacteria > Rhodobacterales > Rhodobacteraceae > Loktanella > Loktanella salsilacus. Next base: position 122,504 of record NZ_FOTF01000001.1, read on the forward strand.
AGCGGCGAAGATCATGCAGGCCAGCACGCCCGCGATCGCAAGGCCGCCCTGAAGGTGGCCCACGCAGGCGATGGCAAAGCGGATGATCCGTTTGGCCACGCCCCCAGTGGACATAAAGCTGGACGCGAGGATGAAGAACGGGATCGCGAGCAGGGTATAGTGCCCGGCCATCGCCTGAAAGATCGCCTGCGCAACCGCGCCGAGCGAGGTGTCAGAGAACCACAGCTGGAACAGGATCGACGCAAGGCCCAGCGATACGGCGATCGGCACACCGATCAGCAGGAACCCGATGATAAGAACGAATAAGAGGAGAACTTCCATGGTTCAGGCGTCCTTGTTCAGAAGGGCGGCCTCGGCCACGGCATCTTCGGCTTCATGGGAAACGATCAGGCTGGCGGCTTGGTCTGTCCAGACGCGCCAGACGGCTTGGACCACCCGGAATAAGATCAGCACGGCGGCGATGGGCAGCATCGTGTAGGGGATCAGGCGGGGCAGCTTGGAATAACGCTCATCGTAGTTGATCAAAGGCTCTAGGAACCGCAGCCAGTCGGGCATGGGGATCTGGTCGGTTTCAAAGAAAGAGCCAGAGCGCACTGAGGTATCAAAACCCATTGGGAACCAGCGGCCTGCGGTGGGGGGCAAATCAGCGAAGGGGGCCCAGTAGTCATAGGCCCCTTTGAGGAACAGCAGCGCATAGGCGATGCACAGCGCGCCTGCGATCAGCGCCACGATCTTGCGCGGGCGCGGCGACAACAGGTTCGTGACCGCATCGACGCCCAGATGCGCCGTGACCTTAAAGCCGTAGGCGATGCCGAACAGCACCAACCATGCGAACATGACGAGGACGACCTCAAGGCTCCAGATAATCATCGAAGGGGCCGCATCGACAACAGCGGTGCCGAATAGCGTGTGAAATACCCGGCTGACGCCCCAAAAGATGCCGTCGGTCAGATATTCGAACCATGTGCCAGCGGTATAGCGTAGCACCACGTTGGTGAAGGTCAGCAGGGTCATCGCGCCCAGAAGCAGGGCGATCACGCCCTCTTCGAACCCGTTGACCGCAGCCCCCACGATGCCTTTGGCCTGATAATGCTGGCTCATCGCCATCCCCCCTTTTGCGTGATGCTATGATGGTCAAACGGCCCGGACGCTGGTGTGAGTGTCCGGGCCGCGTCTGTGTCGCAACGTTGCGCGGGCGGGCCTGAACCCACCCGCGCAAAGGCGATTACATGGTGTCGTTGATCGCCTGAGCGGCGTCGATGTTGTCCTGACCGACTTCTTCGGCGAACTCTTCCCAGACGGGCTTCATCACGGCAACCCAGTCAGCACGCTGCTCTGGTGTCAGCTCTACGATCTTGCCGCCAGCGTCCAGAATGGCCTGACGTGCCTCAAGGTCGACTTCACCCACAGCGGCGTTCCGCTCTGTTGTGACCTCGTTCATGATGGTCAGGAACTGGTCGCGCACGGCTGGGTCAAGCGCATCAAGGAAGTCCATCGAGGTGACGACCATATAGTCGAGCACGCCGTGGTTGGTTTCGGTCACGCCGTCCTGCACTTCAAAGAACTTCTGGCCGTAGATGTTGGACCATGTGTTTTCCTGGCCGTCGACAACGCCAGTCTGCAGCGCACCGTAGACTTCGGAAAACGCCATCGGCTGCGGCGAGGCACCCAGTGCGTTCATCTGTGCGACCAGCACGTCAGACGGCTGCACGCGGAACTTCAGGCCGTTTGCGTCAGAAGGCTCTAGCAGCGGCTTGTTGGCCGAAATCTGCTTCATGCCGTTGTGCCAGTAGCCCAGACCCTGCAGGCCGCGGCGCTGCATCATGTCCAGCATGCCTTTGCCCGTCTCGGACGCTTGGAACGCGTCAACAGCGTCGATGTTTTTGAACATGAACGGCAGGTCGAACAAGCGGTAGGCTTTGGTGATGGATTCGAACAGCGACAGGGACGGCGCGGCCAGTTGCACGTCGCCGCGCAGCAAGGCTTCGATGACCTGCTCGTCGGTGTACAGGGTGGAGTTCGGGAAGACCTCCATGCACATGGTGCCGTCCATCTCTGCGTTGACACGTTCCATCAACAGCTGCGCCGCGATCCCCTTGGGGTGCTTGTCGGTGTTGGTGACGTGGCTAAACTTGACGACGGTTTCGCCGTCATCGCAGCCCGCAGCGGAATGGCTTTCGGCCAGCGTGGCGGTGGCAGCGACGGACATCGCAGCAGCAAGAGCGGCGGTTTTCAGAAAAGTCATGGTGTCTCCTCCCAGAGATCGAAGTTTGCTTTCGGTCTAAGGCCGAAACGGTCAATTATGTCTACACGACAAGGTGAAGGTGACAAGCGCTTATCGCGCGGCAAAGTGACCTTATAGCGCTAACATAAGAATGGGTTGTGCAAAAAAGGGTCAGGGCAGCGTGCGGATGCAACCGGGCCTTGCGGAAGTGCAGCAAGCCGGAAATATTGCGCGATATGAAAAGCTTCACCCAATCCCCGACCGAGCCTGCATTCGTGCAAAACCCCTACCCTGCCTATGACGCAATGCGCGCGCTGGGGCCATTTGTGCGGTGGACGGATTACGATCTGATCTGCACGACCAGCCATGCCGTGACCTCTGCTATGCTGCGCGACAAACGGCTGGGGCGTCAGGTACCCGAAGAGCTTGCCCCCGCCCCCGACGCCGCCCGCGCCGCGTTCGACGGGATCGAGGCGCATTCCATGCTAGAGCTGGAAGGGGCCGATCACATGCGCCTGCGCGGGCTGGTGCTGCGGTCCTTTACGTCCCGCGGGATTGCCGGGCTGGCGGATGGCATCCGGGCGCTGTGTCATACTTTGGTCGACCAGTTTCCCGCCGGGGACTTTGACCTGCTGGACGCCTATGCTCGCCCTGTGCCCGTCATCACCATCGCCCGCCTGCTGGGCGTGCCAGAGTCTGCGGCGGACGATCTGCTGCGCTGGTCCAACGCCATGGTCGCGATGTATCAGGCGCGGCTGACGCCCCAGATTATTGCCGAGGCCGAGGCCGCGACGGAAGATTTCAGCGCCTTTATCCGCGCGCATCTGGTCCACAAGCGTGCAGAACCGGGCGATGACCTGATTTCGACCCTGCTGGCGGCCGGGGATAAAATCAACGAGGCGGAGATGATCTCGACCTGTATTCTACTGCTGAATGCGGGCCACGAGGCGACGGTGCATACGCTGGGCAACGGCGTCAAAGCGATGCTAGAGGCCGGCGTGCGCCGCGCGGATGCCGCTGCGGTGGAGGAGATCATGCGCCTTGATCCGCCCCTGCATATGTTCACGCGCTGGGTGATGGAGGATTGCGAGATCGCAGGCCAGTCGTTCAAGCGCGGCGAGAAGATCGGCTGCCTGCTAGGGTCCGCCAACCGCGACCCCAGCATCTGGGACGCGCCAGAGGCATTCAACCCAGAGCGCACAGGCCCCGCACATGTCGCCTTTGGCGGCGGCGCGCATTTCTGCGTCGGCGCGCCGCTGGCGCGTATGGAATTGCAGATCGCGCTAGAGGTCCTGTGGGAGCGCTGCCCAGATCTGGTCTTAGCCGAAGCGCCCGTTTACGCGGATGTTTATCATTTTCATGGGTTGGAGCGGTTGACGGTGCGGCGCGGGTAAGCCTGCGATCGCCGCGCGTTGGGTGGTGTCGCGGCCTCCGGCGGGAGTATTTTCGGCAAGATGATGGGATGACGCAAGGCGGGCAGACCGGACTGGCCGCGGGAGGATCATAGCGGCAAGGCGGCGGTGGATTTGATTTCCTCCATCGATAGTAGTGCTGTGACGTTGTGGACTTTCACCTCTGAAATCAGGGCTTGGTAGAAGGTGTCATAGGCGCGGGCGTTGGCGACGCGGACCTTAAGGATGTAGTCGATATCCCCAGCAAGGCGGTGCGCTTCTTGCACCTCTGGCCGGGATTTAAGGGCGGCGAGGAAGCGTTTTTGCCAGTCGGCATCGTGTTCACTGGTGCGGATCAGGACGAAGAAACACGCCTCGAACCCCAGCGCTTCGGCATCAAGGATGACGGTGGTTTGACCGATGATGCCAGCCTCGCGCAATTTGCGGATCCGATTCCACACAGGCGTCTTGGAAGAGCCGACTTCGGCGGCGATTTCATCGAGCGAGCGGCTGGCATCGCGTTGCAAGGCGGCGAGGATTTTTCGATCTGTGTCGTCGATGCGAACGGGCATACTGCGTTTCCGATTATTCTGGCACAGGCGTGCTGATTTGACATGAGCGCGGGACGTATGTCCTTATCTACGCGCAGTAGTGGTCAAAAACCAGAACAATGTTCTATATCAAGGGCAAGTAAAGGAGCGCTTGGCATGGATCATTTTCCCGTCTTCATGGCCGTCGCAGGACGGCGCATCGTTCTGTCCGGTGGCGGTGAGGCTGCGCTGGCCAAGCTGCGCCTGATCCTAAAGACGACGGCGCATGTGACCGTGATTGCAGCGCAGGCTGCGCCTGAAATCCATCGTTGGGCCGCTGAGGGGCGTTTGCACCTGATTTCGCGCGGTATGGAGCCGGGTGACGCGATGTGCGCTGTCTTGTTTTATGCGGCGAACGAGGATGACGTCGAGGACGCGCGGGTGGCCGCGCTGGCGCACCGCGACGGCGCGCGGGTAAATATCGTTGATAATCTGGCAGACAGCCAGTTCATCACCCCTGCCATCGTGGACCGTGATCCGGTTGTCGTGGCCATCGGCACCGAAGGCGCGGCCCCCGTTCTAGCGCGGCGCATCAAGCGTGACCTGGAAGAGCGGCTTCCGGCGCAGCTGGGCGTTTTGGCGCGGATCGGCAAGACCTTTCGCGCGGCGGCTGATGTGCTGCCGATGGGCGTGAAGCGGCGGGATTTCTGGTCCGCATTTTACGATAAGATCGGCCCGCAAGCAATTGAAAAAGGAGGGGAATCCGCCGTCGTACCTGCGTTGGAAGCGCTGCTGGATGAGACCTTGGCCACAACTGAAAAGCTGGGCCATGTGGATCTGGTTGGCGCAGGTCCGGGCGATCCAGAGCTGCTGACGCTGAAGGCCCGCAAGGCGCTGGATGTGGCCGATGTCGTGATTTACGACCGCCTTGTCAGCGGCGAGATCCTAGAGCTTGCGCGCCGCGAGGCCGTGATGATCGACGCGGGCAAAGAAGGCTTTGGCGCGGCGATGGCGCAGGAAGACATCGACGCGCTGATCGTGCAGCACGCCCTGAACGGGGCCCATGTTGTGCGGCTTAAATCTGGCGATCCGACGGTCTTTGGCCGCTTGGATGAGGAAATAGACGCGCTGGATGCGGCGGGCATCAGCTGGCGCATCGTGCCGGGGATCACGGCGGCCAGTGCCGCTGTGGCTGGGATCGGGCAAAGCCTGACCAAGCGCGGGCGCAACGGGTCGGTGCGGTTTCTGACCGGGCACGACACCAAAGGCTTTGCCGATCACGATTGGAAAGCGCTGGCCCGCCCCGGCGAGGTTGCCGCGATCTATATGGGCAAGCGCGCGGCGCGGTTCATTCAGGGGCGGCTGCTAATGCATGGTGCCAATCCAATGACGCCGGTGACGGTGATCGAAAACGCATCCCGCCCGGATGCGCGGGTGCTGGCGACTACGCTGGCGCAGCTCGAGCCGACTTTGACCAAAGCAGGCCTGAACGGCCCTGCCCTGACCTTTCTGGGCCTTGCCCCCCGCGACGCGGTGGCCGCCCGTAACGACATGAATATCGAGGAGTTCGCGTGATGGCGAAGCAATTTACCCCCAAGGTCGTCACGGCCAATGCCCTGCTGTCCGGCGACGCTGTCTGGCTAACCGAAGACGACCGCTGGACCGGCGATATCGCCGAGGCAGAGCTGCTAAGCGATGAGGCCCATGCAGACCTGCGTCTGATCGAGGCGAACCTGCGGCAGGCGGAAATCGCCGGTGCCTATTTGGCAGACGCCAAGGCGACGGATAACGGCCCCGCGCCCACCCACTTTCGCGAGGAGTTCCGCACGCGCGGGCCTTCCAACTATTTCCACGGCAAGCAGGCAGAGGCTTAACCAATGTATAGCTATAACGAATTCGACGAAGCTTTTGTCCGCACGCGTGTTGCCCAGTTCCGCGGCCAAGTGGAACGCCGCATTGACGGCAGCCTGACCGAGGATGAATTCAAGCCGCTGCGCCTGATGAACGGTCTGTATCTGCAGCTGCATGCCTATATGCTGCGGGTTGCGATCCCTTACGGCACGCTGAACGGCGGCCAGATGCGCCAGTTGGCGATGATCGCGGAAAAGTTCGACCAAGGCTATGGCCACTTCACCACGCGCCAGAACATCCAGTACAACTGGCCTAAGCTGCCGGATGTGCCAGATATCCTAGAGGCTTTGGCCGACGTGGAAATGCACGCGATCCAGACCAGCGGCAACACAATCCGCAACGTGACCGCCGACCACTTTGCCGGCGCTGCCGCGGACGAGGTCGCCGATCCGCGCCCCTATGCAGAATTGCTGCGCCAGTGGTCGACCGACCATCCCGAGTTCCAGTTCCTGCCGCGCAAGTTCAAGATTGCCGTGACTGGTGCCGAACAGGATCGCGCTGTGATCGCGGCCCATGACATCGGCTTGCAACTGGTAGAAAAGGACGGCGAGATCGGCTTTCGCGTACTGGTCGGCGGGGGCCTTGGCCGCACGCCGATGATCGGCAAGGAAATCAGCGCCTTCGTGTCGCAGGCCGATATCCTGCCCTATTGCGAGGCGATTGTGTCCGTGTGGAACCTGCTGGGACGCCGCGACAACAAGTACAAGGCGCGCATCAAGATCACCGTGCACGAGCATGGTATCGACGATATCCGCACCCGCGTCGAAGATCGGTTTGCCCGGATCAAGCCGACGTTCTCTGGCGTGGATCAGGTGCTGCTGGCTGACATCAAGGCGGCCTTCGCGCCGCCCGCCCTGCCCGCGCGCGGCACCGACGGCTTTGAGGCCGCGAAGGCCGCAAACCCTGCGTTCCGCAGCTGGTGCGACACAAACCTGACCGCGCATAAAAACGCGGATTATACCATCGTCAGCGTGTCGCTGAAAAAGCACGGCGCGACCCCCGGCGATGCCAGCGCCGAGCAGATGCGTGTCCTGGCCGATCTGGCCGAACGCTTTGGTCACAATGAGCTGCGCATCAGCCACGAGCAGAACGTGATCCTGCCGCATATCGCCAAGGCCGATCTGGTCGAGGTCTATGCTGCCCTGCGCGCTGTGGAACTGGCGACGGCGAATATCGGCCTGATTTCTGACATCATCGCTTGCCCCGGGATGGATTATTGCGCGCTGGCGACGGCGCGTTCGATCCCGATTGCCCAGCAGATCGCCACCCGCTTTGACGAGCTGAAACTGGAACACGACGTCGGCCCGCTGAAAATTAAGATTTCGGGCTGCATCAATGCCTGCGGGCATCACCACGTCGGCCATATCGGCATCCTCGGCCTCGACCGTGCGGGGGTTGAAAACTATCAGGTGACGCTGGGCGGCGACGGCACGCAGGATGCGGCGATTGGTGAACGCGCTGGTCCCGGTTTCAGCGCAGAGGAAATCATCCCCGCGATTGAACGTCTGGTGCTGGGCTACATGGACCTGCGCGATGCCCCCGAAGAGACATTCCTGCAAGCCTACCGCCGTCTAGGGGCAGAGCCGTTCAAGGCTGTCCTTTACCCCGATAAAGAAGGGAAGCGTGATGCCGCGTGACGATCTGCAAGCCCGCGCCGATGCGCTGAATAGTGCGTATAAGCATCATTCAGCCCATGCGGTGCTGGAACGGGCGCTGAAAGACCCTGATGTCGGGCAACTTGCGCTTGTCAGCTCTTTTGGCGCGGAATCCGTGGCGCTGCTGCATTTGGTGTCGGTCATTGATCGCCACACGCCGGTAATCTTTCTGGATACCGAAATGCTCTTTGCCGAAACGCTAACCTATCAGATGGAGGTCGCAGAGCGGCTGAACCTGAAGGACATGCACGTTTTGCACCCGGACCGGCAGGAGGTGTTTGAGCAAGACAACGAAGGCCTGCTGCACCTTGCCGATCCCGATAGCTGCTGCGCACTGCGCAAGACCGTGCCATTGCAGCGGGCGCTGGCCCCCTTTGACGGCTGGATTACCGGGCGCAAGCAATACCAAGGCGGCAAACGTACGGCCTTGCCGTTCTTCGAGGCGGATGGCGATCACCTCAAGGTGAACCCGCTAGCCCATTGGGACCGGCAGGACGTGCAGGACTACATGACCGAAAACCGCCTGCCCCGGCATCCGCTGGTCGCGCAAGGCTATCCATCCATCGGCTGCGCCCCCTGCACTACGCGCGTTGCGCCGGGTGAAGACCCCCGCGCGGGCCGCTGGCGCAATCAGGAAAAGACCGAATGCGGAATTCACTTTGTGAATGGCAAGATGGTTCGGATACAAGCGCCGGAGGCAAAGGTCGGATGAGTATTTTGAGCAAGATGATGCAGGGGCGCAGCGCCCGGAGGACGATAAGATGAGTGTAATTGTAACCGATACAGGCTTTGCCGCCGATGACTTTGACGGCGACTTTGTGGCCCTTGGCGACGTGGCGCTGGAAGTACCCGGCGCGGTGGATGTGCCATCGGACGCAGAGCCGGACGCTGTGCGCACGGTGATGCAGGCCCCGATGATCCGTATCGCCTTTCCCAGCTTTTCCGATGGGCGCGGCTTTACGCTGGCCGCGATCCTGCGACGTGCAGGCTATCAGGGGCGTCTGCGCGCCTGCGGCCATGTGATTGCGGACCAATACGCAATGGCGCGGCGCAGCGGGTTTGACGAGGTCGAGATCAGCGATGATCTGGCCGCACGTCAGCCAGAGCCGCAGTGGCTGGCCCGCGCCGATTGGCAGGCCCATGATTATCAGGCGCGGATGCGCGGCTAACCCCTTTCCCTTTTCTTGACGAACCAGAGGCGCGGCGCCATCAGGGCTGCGAATGAATGATATGACAGAGCAATCCCCCGTGACCGAAGCCACCGCAAAAGCCGTCCCCGCCCTGCCCGACGCGCAGACCGTCACCGCCGTGACCCATTACACGGACCGGCTGTTTTCGTTCCGCGTGACGCGTCCCGCGTCCCTGCGGTTCCGGTCTGGCGAATTCGTCATGATCGGGCTGATGGGCGATCCGCACCCCGAAACGGGCAAGCAAAAGCCGCTGCTGCGCGCCTATTCTATTGCCTCGCCAAGCTGGGACGAAGAGCTGGAGTTCTATTCGATCAAGGTCGAAGACGGCCCGCTGACGTCCAAGCTACAGCACATCGAAGTCGGCGATCAGATCATCCTTAAGCCCAAGCCCGTTGGCACGCTGGTGCATGACGCCCTGCTGCCCGGCAAGCGGATCTACTTCTTTTCCACTGGCACCGGCTTTGCGCCATTTGCGTCCCTGCTGCGCGAGCCAGACACCTATGAGAACTACGACGAGGTCATCGTCACCCATACCTGCCGCGATGTGGCAGAGCTGACGTACGGCGCGAACCTGATTGAAAGCATCAAGCAAGACGAGATGATGATCGAACTGCTGGGTGAAGAGAACCTAGCCAAGATCCGCTACTACCCCACCACCACGCGCGAGAAGAGCGCCAAGATGGGCCGGATCACCACGCTGATCGAAAACGGCGAGTTGTTCACCGATCTCGGCGTGCCGCCGCTGAACCCCGAAACCGACCGCGCCATGGTATGCGGCAGCCTTGCGTTCAACAAAGACATCGCCGCCTTGATGGAGGCCGCTGGCCTGCACGAGGGTGCCAATTCCGAGCCGGGCGAGTTCGTGATCGAGAAAGCCTTCGTCGGCTAACGATTTACGACTGATGATTTACAAGGGCGCGTCCTATTGGGCGCGCCTTTCTTCGTTCAGATTATGCCGAACTGCCGGGCGGGCGGTGGAACGTTTAGTCCCGTCGCGTCGCTGACCATAATCGCCTCTATTCCGTAGGCTTTCTGCGACGCAGCGGATGGCTGCAATCTGCTGGTTACCAAACATTTGGCCAGCGGCAGACTTCGCATGCGAACTGATCTGGATCAGCGCGCGCATTGGCCGATCTGTTTAACATTGCTCAAAGATCGGCGGTATTTGCGATGTTTTGCGCGTCAGCTGGCTGGAATTCATCGGCCCAGCACCGAAAGCCTAAGACGACCAAAGCATGAAGCACTTACGCCATTGGCCCGTGAGGGCGCGCTATTTTCTGACGTGAGGACCGCCTATGACACGCCGCCGCGATGCCGCAACGCCAGCAGACATACCGGTTGTGGGCTGGAAGGACGTGGCATTTCGCGTCAAGGATGAAATCGCCAAGGACCGCGTCGGGCTGCTTGCTGCCGGGGTGGCGTTCTATGGCTTGCTGGCCCTGTTTCCGGCCATCACCGCCGCGATCGCCATCAGCGGCCTGTTGATAGAGCCAAGCCGCATCCTCGCGCAACTTAGCAGCCTTTCGGGGCTTATCCCCGAGGACGTGATCGCAATCGTGACCAGACAGGCCACGGCTGTTGCGAATTCCCGCCAAGGCAGCTTGGGCTTTGCTGCCATCCTTGGACTGCTGATTGCATTTTATTCCGCATCCAAGGGCATGGCCAGCCTGATGCAAGGCCTCAATATCGCTTATGACGAACAGGAAACGCGCGGGTTCACCGCGCGTTTGTTGGTCACGTCCGCTTTAACGCTGCTGTTGATTGCCGGGCTTGTCTGCGGGCTTGGCGCGACGCTGGCCCTGCCCGTCATTCTGGCCTTCGTGGATATGGGACCCGCCGTCGCGATCCTATTGACGGCGGCCTTTTGGGCCGGATTGATCGCACTGACCATTGCCGGGCTTTGCGTGCTTTATCGCTTTGCACCGTCACGCGAGACGCCAGAGTGGAAATGGACATCGGTCGGCGCAGTCGCAGGATGCCTTGTCTGGATCGCGGCATCGGCCAGCTTTGCGTTCTTCGTCAGCAATTTCAGTTACTACAACCAAAGCTTTGGGACTTTGGCCGGCGTTGTCGTGCTGCTGATGTGGTTCTGGATTTCAGCCTACATCGTCCTCATGGGGGCGGAATTGAATGCCGAACTCGAGGCGCAAACGCGCGCCGACACGGCGGCCGGGGACGACAAAGCGACGGCTTCGCAGGACGCCGCAAAACCGGGCAATCCCCATGCGACGGGCGGCACATGACAGTCGCATTATTCTGGAAGTCGAAGGAGATGTCTTATGTGCTGGAGCGGTGAAGCCTCGGCGGCGCTGGCAATCGTTGGTATTTCAACCACCGTCTACGCCGCATACAAGAAAGAACCGGCGCCTTTGTGGATGGCTCTTGGCTATTTCTCGTCAATGGAGCTTTTGCAGGCCTTCACTTATTCGGTGATTGACCAATGCGCACTGCCATCAAATCAGGTCGCCACCCTGCTTAGCTATCTGCACATCGTATTTCAGCCCTTCTTCATCAACATGCTGTCGATGTATTTCATTCCAGATGCTGTGCGGGTCAAGATTCAGTGGCCGGTTTATACAGTCTGTTTTGCATCGGCCATCGTCATGCTTTTGCAGCTTTATCCGTTCGCATGGGCAGGATTATGTCCACTGGGTGAGGTGCTGTGCGCAGAACGCCTTTGTTCAGTGTCCGGTAATTGGCACATCGCTTGGGAGGTGCCGACGAACGGCATGCTGAACTTTATAACGGTTGATTCCTGGGCCTCTTTTTTGACCGCTTATCCCACTTATTTCATCGCAGCGTTTGCAATGCCGCTTCTTTACGGGTCATGGCGCATCACGATCTATCACTTCCTGATCGGACCACAGTTGGCCGTTCTGCTGACCAACGACCCTAACGAGGTGGCCGCTATCTGGTGCCTGCTATCAATCGGCATCCTGCTGCTTGTCGTGAAAACACCCATAAGACGCTTCATGTTTGTGAAATCTTGGTTGCTATGGCCGAAACAAAGCGCCTGAAGCCAAAGCGCTTTGTGATCAGGCCATACCTTTGGACCGCAAAAGCGGCCCGTCCTACGGATGCGCCGCGCTAAGGTCAGATTCATTCCGATTTTAAGTGCCCACGCTAACCTGCATCGGTGCGCAAGACACTGGGAACGGGCAAGCTGCGCAGGACAATCCACACAATTGGCCTGCGCATCTGAAGGAAACCACCGCGTTCGGGTGCCAAAGCAATTTGGCACCCGTCATGAAATGCCATCCTTCACACAGCGCCCGGCCCGCAAAAATCTGACCAAGTGAGCACCGCGCAGTCCGCCCATCCCCGCCCATTCAAAGAGGTTTCTATGTCAATATTTTCCAATACCAGCGATCGCCTTTCCGTCCTTGCAAACTTCGGGACTGACCCAGGTTCGCTAAGTGCCGATATCTACGTGCCAAAAAACTTCCCGAAAAACGGACCGCTTGTGGTGGTGCTGCATGGCAGCACCCAGTCACCAGATGACTACGATATCGGATCCGGCTGGTCCACGCTCGCCGAGGAATGCGGGATCGCGCTGCTGTTTCCGGGGCAAAGACTGACCAACAACATGATCGGCAGCTTTAACTGGTTCGAGACAGGCGACAGCCAGCGCGGCGAAGGCGAGCCTTTGTCTATTCGTCAAATGATCGGCCAAGTCGTCGATGATCATGCCGTCGACCCGTCGCGAGTCTTTATCACGGGGATGTCGTCGGGCGGTGCCATGACATCGGTGATGCTGGCCACTTATCCAGAGGTCTTCGCCGGAGGGGCAATCATCGCAGGGATCGCCTTTGGCAGCGCGACCAACATGATGGAGGCGGTCATGCGCATGAATGGTTTCGGAAGCCCATCGGACAGCCGCCTAGATGCGCTTGTCCAAGGCGCGACGGACTTTGCCGGGCCTTGGCCGACGATCTCGGTCTGGCAAGGCGATAGCGATACGACCGTCGCCAGTTCCAACGCCGCGTCCATCGTCGCGCAGTGGCAACAGATTCACAAAGTCGCAGACAAGCCGACCCGTGTTGAGACCGTTGACGGCTTTCCGCGCAAGGTCTGGTGCGACGCGGACGGGCGCGTGGTGATCGAGGAATTTATTATCACATCGATGGGCCACGGCACGCCGATCAGCGCAGATGGCGTTGAGGGGTTGGGGGAAGAAGGCAAATACATGCTAGAGGTTGGCATCTCTTCCACCCGCCACATCGCTGATTTCTGGGGTTTGACGCAAGGCGGCAGCGCAGCCACGGACACCCCCGAAGTGGACGACGCGGCTTAGGCCTAGACCTTTGCCGGGCATGTTTCCGCGTCCAAAGGGCGCGCGGGCATGCCCGGTGTCAGGGCTGCGCGCTGTCCGGCTGTAAATCCGCAAGCGTTTTGCGGTCAAAGGCATGAACTGACATCTTTTGGCCTTCTCGCACCACCTGTTCGCGCAGCCCTGCAATCGCGACACGCGCCGACAGGGGGAAAGACTTTTCTAACATCTCAAGGGTTTCACAAAGGCGGGTGACGACATCCGCGTCGGCCATGCCATAGCGTGCAACGGACGCGAAGGCCCGGCAGCTGACCTCCCCCAGATTTATGACGTCGGTCAGGATACGCAGCTCGCCTTTATGGTCGAACCGCATGGGCGACGGAATGTCCCGGGTTGCCAATAGTTCAAAAACTTGTCCCAACCGGTCGATACAATAAAGCGCGGTCGTGGGATCGTTGATGCCGGGCGACAGGGACCGTTGCGCCAATTCCACGATGCGGCGGATGGCGAATTCCAGATCCTGATAGGATGTCCGGTCGCGTCCAATGACGACCGCACCGCGCAAATCCTCGTCGATTTTGTCCGACACCCGCGCCTTTGGATAGGCTGTCATCACACTCGTGCCTTTGGTCACGAACGCGCCAGGGCGCGCTGCGATGCGCAGAACAAGATCATGTTTCACAGCGATCCGCATCAGCACGTCGCCGCCGATGCTTTGGATATACCCATCTGAATCTGCGGATATTTGTTTGCTTTGCGCATCGAAATCGTCGGGCAAAGTCTGCTTAACCGCATCGGCTGGCGGCCCGTCACCCAATCGTTCGGGAAAGACATGATCGACGGCGGCGCAGCCTTCGACGGCAAGTTTTTCCAGCAGTGTTTCGACGCGGATCGACGTCGCGATGTGATGGATAAAGTAAAGCAGAACAGCCACGCTTGCCGCGGCCATCAGCACGCCAAAGGCCACCGCAATATGCGGGACAAAGCTGGACCCTTCGGTGCCGCGCACGGACCGCAGCACGAATAGGCAATACAGAAACGTGGCGATGAAGGTCCCCAACACGATCTGGTTGCTGCGATCCCGCATGAAGTTGCCCAATGTCCGCGGGCCGAACTGGGATGACGCCAGCTGCAAAGACAGCATCGTGATTGAAAAGATCAAGCTGGCCACCGTGATCATGGAACTGGCGATCACCGACAGCATCGCGCGGGCCCCTTCGGGTCCGAACGTATAAAGCGCGCCGGGATTGTCGTTCTGGGCGACGTCGCGCAGGACATCCACCTCGATCAGCACAAAGGATAGAACGACGGCAAAGACCGCCATGACAGCGGGCAAGAACCAAAAGCTGGCGTTAAGCCGTCCCCAGAATGCCGTGACACGCGTAAGTGAAAATGACGCTGCCATACGCAACTCCTTGTTTTTAGACGGTCTATAGGATCGAAAAGCAGCAAGTTTTAGAGGCGGCCTTGGCCCTGCCCCAGCGCGGCCCACCAAGACCGCAAATCTGGTTTCGCATCGATCGCGGCGTTGTGCCGCCATCATCAATGACTTTGGCGCATCCGGTTCCTGACGCGATTACGGTATCATGCCGGACAGGGACCACACTGATTTCGATCAAGCCGCCCCCGCTATCATTGTGTCAGGGCGGCGTTTTCTGGATCAGCGGCTGTGGGCGTCCGAACCAAGACTGATCTCGATCAAGGCCGGGTCAGTCATCCTGTCGTAACTCACTTGAATATGCGGCGGCGCCTGTGCCGGCTTCGACAATCCATTGCCTGCCTTGGCATGGGACACGAACGGCCCACGCAGGACCACCGGATTATCTGCTGGCATGATGTCCAATCATCGCGCTGGCGTTTCTTCGCCCTTCAAAGGAGCAATTCAATGCCTATTCACCGCGTGGATTCGACCGACACATCCAGTCTTTTGGATATTTACGCAACCGAGGCATCGCAAAACAGCCTGCCAAAGTATCGGATACCGGACGGGCGCACCGAACCGCGTGCGGCCTACGCCCTGATCCGCGACGAGCTTTTGCTAGACGGGAATGCGCGCCAGAACCTTGCGACGTTCTGCACAACTTGGGTCGAGGATGAGGTCAAGGCGCTGATGGCGGACGCCATCGACAAGAACATGATCGACAAGGACGAATACCCGCAAACCGCCGAAATAGAAAAGCGCTGCGTGCATATCCTTGCTGACCTTTGGCATGCCGAAAGATCGCGCGAAACGATAGGCTGCTCTACCACCGGGTCGAGCGAGGCTGCTATGCTTGGCGGGTTGGCGTTCAAGTGGAAATGGCGCAAGCGCCGGGAGGCCGAAGGCAAGGACGCGAGCAAACCCAACATCGTGACCGGCCCCGTGCAAATCTGCTGGAAGAAATTCGCGCGCTACTTCGACGTCGAAATCCGCGAGGTACCGCTAGAAGGTGACGCGCTTGGGCTAAAGCCTGAGGACCTGCGCAAATATTGCGACGAAAACACAATTGGCGTTGTGGCCACGCTGGGCGTCACCTTTACTGGCGTTTATGAGCCTGTCGCGGCCTTAGCGGCTGAACTTGATGCGATGCAGCGCGACCTTGGGCTGGATATTCCTATTCACGTCGATGCGGCCTCTGGCGGGTTTATCGCGCCGTTCATTCAAAAAGACATCGTCTGGGATTTCAAACTGGACCGGGTCCGGTCGATCAACGCGTCGGGCCACAAATACGGTCTGGCACCGCTGGGCGTGGGCTGGGTGATCTGGGCGACGCAGGACGATCTGCCCGAAGAACTGATCTTTTATGTCGACTACCTTGGCGGCAACATGCCCACCTTTGCGCTGAACTTTTCCCGCCCGGGCGGCGAGATTATCGCCCAATATTACAATTTCCTGCGCCTTGGCATGGAGGGATACACCGCCGTTCAGCAGGCCTGTTCGGACACGGCCCAATGGCTGGGGGAACAGATGGCGGCAATGGATTGCATCGAAATGGTCTATGACGGCCACGGCGGCATTCCGGCCGTGGCGTACAAACTGACGGACGCGGATCACGGCTTTACGCTGTATGATCTGTCGGACCGGGTCCGCATGGGCGGATGGCAGATCGCGTCCTATCCGCTGCCGATGAACCGCAAGGACACCGTCGTTCAGCGCATCCTGATCCGGCACGGGGTCAGCCGCGATCTGGCGCAACTGCTGCTGGACGACATCAAGCGTGCCATCGCGCATCTAAAGGAAAACCCGGTTCCGAACTCTACCGCGAAGCCCGGATTTCACCATGATTAATGCGAAAACTGATCGTAGGGTGATCCTGAAACGGGCCATCTGCGGTGCGGGCCTGCCGCTGATCCTGTCGGCCAGTGCGGCGGCGGCCCAAGACGCAGACACGGCGTCCGGCGGGGTCATCGGGCAGGTGTTCGATACGATAAAGCCGGTGACAGAGGCTGGCGTTCACGGCTTTTTCCAGCTTCTGGACAACCAGCCCATCGCCTTCATTCTGCTGTCGCTTGCGCTGGGAACGCTGATCGGAAAATTCAGCTTCAAGACTATCTCTCTGGGCTCAACCGCTGGCACGCTGCTGGTCGGGGTGTTGTTGTCGATGACCGCGCAAGCGGCCTATGACATCACCTATTCGATCCCCAGCATCCTGTCGTCCTTCATGCTGCTTTTGTTCATGTATGCGCTGGGGCTTAAGGTCGGCCCGCAGTTCTTTTCCGGGCTGCGAAAGGGCGGCTTGGCGTTCCTTGTGATCGGTTTCACCGTCTGGATTCTGAACTGGGTCATCTGCTTTTTCGGGGCCAGTATGGCCGGGCTTGCACCGGGATATGCGACGGGTCTGATGTCGGGCAGCTATACGATCACAGCGATCTTGGGCGTCGGTCAGGATGCCCTGTCCAGCGGTGCCTATGTTCCGCCCGATGGCACCTCGGTCGAGCAGGTCGGGGCCAATATGGCCGCCGCCTATGCGATCAGCTATGTCCTATCGACCGTGCTGACCATTTTGCTGATCCGCTATCTTCCGCGCATGTTCGGCTATGACGCCATCGCCGAGGCGAAGCAGGCCGAAGAAGATTTCAGCGGCGGCGCGAAAGACCCGGTGCCGGGTGCCCCCGGTGCGCTGACCATGGGCATGACATCCGTCGGCGTCCGCGCCTTTGCCGTTAGCCACAAGGATTTCATCGGGCGGACTCTGTCGCAACTGGCAGAGGACTTTCCTGCCGTGCCCATCCTACGCATCGTGCGGGACGGCACGATTTTGGACATGACCGACAATCCCGCCGTGCAGGAAAACGACATCGTCACGGTGCGCGCCGATGTCGAGGATCTGATGGGCAAAGAAATCAAGCTTATCGGCCCCGAATCAAGCAATCCGCTGGCCCGCAACGTCCCCATCGAGGTCGCCGATGTGCATGTGGGATCGCACAAAGTCTCGGGCAAAAGTCTGGCCGACTTTGGGGCGCATCTGTCGGGCGGCGTTACGGTGCAGGCACTGTTCCGCGCGGGCACAGAGCTGCCGCTGGGTCCCAAAACCGACGTTCGATTCGGTGACGTGCTGCGTCTGAACGGCCCTGATGTCGCCATTCAGCAGGCGGCAAAGCAACTGGGCGGCACCGCGATCCTTTTCACCATGAAGACAGAGGTCCTCTACCTCGCGCTGGCGATGTTGCTGGGGTATCTGGTCGGGATCATCTCGGTCACGATTTCGGGCATCCCCTTTGCGTTCGGCACCTCGGCTGGCGTGATCATGGCGGGCGTGGGTGTCAGCTATTTGCGCAGCCGGAACCCTAGTTTTGGCGGTCCCGTCAATGAGGGCGCACGCAGCTTTCTGCAAGATTTTGGCCTGAACGCCTTTGTCGCCGTGCTGTCTGCCAACGTCGGTCCCAAGGTCATTTCGGCCTTGGGCGGTGATACGATCCTTTGGCTTGCGCTGATCGGCATTGCAGGGGCGCTGATCCCGCCGCTTGTCGCTTTTTGGGTCGGGATCAAGATCTTTGGTCTGAACGCGATCATCTCGGACGGGGCGGCGGCCGGTGGGCGCAATAGCACGCCCAGCCTGAACGCAATCATGGAAGAATCCCGCAGTTCCGTCGCCGCCGTGCCTTATCCGGTCAGCTACGCGTTCACGACCGTTCTGGCGTTGATCGGCGGATATTTTTCGATGATCCTGTCCTAGCGCCTTTGACCCGTCGCCCTGTCCGGGCGGCGGGTGCAATCACGCCGCGACCTTTCAAATGAAAGGAAGGACCGTCAGCGTGATTAAATCGCGGTCAGGCGTAGGCACCCGGGCCATTTTGCTTGTATCAAAGGGCGAAGCCAATTGGTCCTGACACTGGGGCACCCCCGGATCAGCACCCGATAAAGAAACGCGTCTTGCACGAAGACCCCGCTTGAAAGCTATGTCCCTGACCACGCCGCAGATCCTGATCTTCGCAATCCTCGTCGCTATGATGGGACTGTTCCTATGGGGACGGTTTCGCCACGACGTGGTCGCCCTCACGGCTCTTTTGGCCTGCGTGATCGCGGGGCTTGTTCCGTCCGGCGTGGCCTTTGCGGGCTTTGGCCATCCGGCGGTCATAACGGTGGCCTGTGTCCTTGTGCTTAGTCAGGGGCTGCGCAGCACCGGCGCGGTTGATTGGTTGGCGCGCAGCATTCTGCCACGCGATGCCGGACGGATCACAACCCTGCTGGCGTTGATCGGGCTGGGGGCCGCGCTGTCGGGCTTTATGAACAACGTGGGCGCGATGGCGCTTTTGATGCCCATTGCCGTGCAATTGTCCGCCCGTTTAGATCTGGCACCGGGACAAATCCTGATGCCGCTGGCCTTTGGCACAATTTTGGGCGGCATGACCACGCTGGTCGGCACGCCCCCCAACCTGATCGTTTCGGGATTTCGCGAAGAGGCCGGGCTGGGGCAATTTGCGATGTTCGACTTTGCGCCCGTCGGCATCGCGGTTGCGACCTTGGGCGTTCTTTTCGTCGCATTGATCGGTTGGCGTCTGGTACCTGCGCGCAAATCTGCCGCTGGCACAGGTTTCGACACTGGCACCTACCTGACCGAGGTCCGCGTCCCTGACGGTGGCAAGGCTGTCGGCCTGACCCTGCGCGATTTCGAGGCCGAAATCGAAGACAGCGGCGCACAGATTATCGGCTTAGTGCGAAACGAAGTCCGACTGACCGCGCCCCATGGCTTGCGGCGGATCAAGGCGGGCGATGTGCTGGTGCTGCAGGCCGATGTTGACGCACTGGCCGAAGCGCTGTCCGTCTTCGGCATTCAGCTTGAGGCGCAGAAATCAGCTGCCGATGAAAAAGACGCGCCGGCAGACGACGCGTCCGAAAAGGCACCGCATAAGGTGATGGCAGAAGCCGCCATCCGCACTGCTGAAAAAGTCGAGAAGACCGCCGAGAGCGATGAAAGCGACCAGCGTGACGAGGACATCGTGCTGCGCGAGCTTGCCATTTTGCCGGGTGCGACCATCGCCGGGCAATCAGCCAGCGACCTGCGCTTGCGCACGCGCTACGGGCTTAATCTGCTGGCCGTGTCCCGTGAAGGACAACAGCCGCAGGCACGGCTGCGCAAGCTAAAGCTGAAATCCGGCGATCTGCTGCTCATGCAGGGCCCGGCCGAGATGATGTCCGAATTCATCAACGATACGGGCTGCGTCCCCCTCGGAGAGCGCGAGCTGCGCATCCCCGACAAACGCATGGCGATCATTGCGGGCGCGATCATGCTGGGTGCAATCGGCCTTGTTACGTTGGGCCTGCTGGCTGCCCCCGTGGCCTTTGCCCTTGGGGTTCTGGCCTCGATGGTGTTGCGAACGGTTCCGTTGCGGAAAATCTATACGACGATTGACTGGCCGGTCATCGTGTTGCTGGCCGCACTGATCCCGGTTGCGGGCGCGATGCAGACGACCGGGGCCGCCGACCTGCTGGCGCGGTTTTTGGTCGAGACGATTGCGCAGAGCAACCCTATCGCAGCCCTGGCCGTGGTGCTGATCACCACCATGTTCCTGTCGGACGTCATGAACAACGCCGCCACCGCCGCCATTCTGTGCCCCATCGCCCTTGGCATCGCCGCGACCCTTGGCGTCAATCCGGACAGTTTCCTGATGGCAGTGGCGATTGGCGCATCCTGCGCCTTTCTCACGCCCATCGGCCATCAGAACAACACGCTAATCCTTGGCCCCGGTGGTTTCCGCTTTGGCGATTATTGGCGCCTGGGACTGCTGGTCGAGGCAATCGTCGTCGTTGTCAGCATACCGCTGTTGTTGATCGTCTGGCCCCTGTAGGCCGCGCTGTCGTCAAACGCAGGCAGTCGATGTTTTGGCGCGTCGCTTTCAAAAAGCCCCCTCGCTTGACAACTGCGACCCTTTGGCCGGCGTCCCGGCAGAGCATGGCGATCATTGCGGACACCATCATGCTGGGTGCAATCGGCCTCGTTGCGCTGGGCCTGCTGGCTGGCCAAGGCGCACCCCATCGGGGTGCACCTTTTAACTTATGTCCAAAACATGTTACGCTTGCCTTGAAATGTCGTAGATCGCAGGCAATCTATCGGCGACACTAAACAAACCACTTTTTGACCGTAAGTTTATTATAAGATGAAAACCGCACCCGTGATTTCCGTATCCCATCTAAATTGGATTTCAAAGGGCTACCAACGGCTTGTTTTCATTCACCCAAATGACGACAAAAAAATTTTAAAAGTTTCTTATAACGGTGAAATGACCGATAAGCTGCTGCGAAATGCGCCTATCGCTGATAGAAGTAACAACCGCCATGTATCCCGTGAACATCATGTTTACAAAAAAAACACGCGGCTTTTAGCAATGCATCCATTTGATGCACCCATCCCCCATTTCTTTGGCACGATTGAAACCGACATTGGAAATGCCGATGTATACGAAGGCTTGTTTCGCCAAGATCGTAGCAAACTTGGCTTAACGCTAGAACAAGTCATCCTACGGGATTTAATGGGACGTAAAACACTCGCCGACCTGAATTCCTTTGTCGCACGGCTTGATAGCTGGAACATTCCAGTCACAGACCTTAATGCGAAAAATATTGCATATGGCTTTCGTGGAAATAAGCGCGTTTTTGTTTTAGTTGATGGATTTGGAGATTACCGCAGATTGCCTTTGGCATCATGGTCTCGGCGCATAAGACTCCAGCGCACGTCGATGGCCTATAGTGAAATTGCGAACCGCCTAGGTTTTGTTTGGGAAAGTAACGCACGTCTCTTTCGCTTTTGATAGCGCGACCTCCGGCCAGCTCTATACAATTGAATTATCTCTTAAAACAAAAAGGGCCGCGCCATCATGGCGCGGCCCTTTTGGGTTCGCTTATGCGCGGGTTACAGACCCAGCGCTTCGCGCACGCGGGTCAAGGTGGCGGTCAGCAGTTCAGGGTTGTTCTGCGCGCCCTTGATTGCAGCGGTCAGCGTGGTTTTCTGCACCATCGACAGATCGCTCTCGTTCAGCCGTTCGATGACCGCGTCAGCGTCAAAGCCTTCTGGGGTCAGCAGATCGGCCAGCGGCGCATTCGCCTCTGGCGCGGCACCGGGCGTGACAGTGCCGTCGGCTTCCACAGTGGCATCGATGGCCGCGCCATCTGTGGGGGCCTCTGTGACTGTTTTTTCTGCAACTGGCGCTTCAGCAACTGGCGCTGTCATTGCTTCTGCCGCATCGGTGGCCGCGTCTTGGGCCGCGTCGCCTGCGTCTTGGATCATCGCAGCGGCGGCGTCACTCGCCTCTGTCGCCATTGCGCCTGCGGTTGCAGCGGCGTCGCCTGCAGCGGCTTCGACTTCGGCAGCTGCATCAGCGGCGGCGTCTTGCGCGGTGGCGGCAGCGCTGGCGGCCTCGGCGACGGCGGCAGTTGTTGCTTCGTCAGCGGTGGCTTCCATTTGATCAGCAGCGGTTTCGGCCTCGGTCACAGCGGTATCAGCAGCATCGGCGGCAGCATCAGCGGCATCAGTCAACGCATCGCCTGTCGCAGTTGCAGCTTCATCAGCAGCGGCTGTCGCGGCGTCCGCTGCATCATTTGCGGCTTCGGCTGCGTCAGCGGCAGCCTCGTCCGCTGCAGTTGCAGTGTCATCTGCTGCGCCAGTCACAGCGTCGGCGGCATCGCCAGCGGCGTCGCCAATTGCTGCGGCTGCGCCTTCGGCAGCAGCGCCGACGGCAGCGGCCCCTTCGGTCAATGCATCGCCTGCGGCAGCGGCATCAGGCACATCCGTGCCCACGACAGCCTGCGGGTCTTGGCCCTTGACGAAATATTCATAGCCGAAAAAGCCCAAAATGGCTGCAATGACGATGATCACGATGGCGCGCATGGCAAAATCCTTCTAGTTTCGCGGCAAGAATGGCCGCATTCCCCTGTCAGATGCGGGGCGCGCGGCCTTGCGTCAAGGTGAACTAAACCAAATCAAGCTCATTCTTGCCGTTTCACGCCGCTTTGCGCCTTGAAGCATAGGGCGCAGAGGATTAGGTTACGGCCACCCCCTTAAATGACTAAAGGATGAAGACCATAGGACGCAGACCACATAACGCACCCCCGGTGCGTGAGACCGGCCCCCGTATCAACGAACGCATCCGTGGCGGCGATATCCGCCTGATCGGCGCTGAAGGTGAGAACGTAGGTGTCGTGAGCCCAGAGCGCGCGCTGCAGATGGCAGAAGAAGCCGGGCTGGATTTGGTCGAGATTTCGCCCAACGCCTCTCCGCCCGTCTGCAAGATCATGGATTTCGGCAAATATAAGTACGAGACCCAGAAGAAAGAAGCGGAAGCGCGTAAGAAGCAAAAGATCATCGAGATCAAGGAAATCAAGTTCCGTCCGAACACGGACAGCAATGATTACGAAGTCAAGATGCGCAACGTGTTCAAGTTTCTGGAAGGCGGCGACAAGGTTAAGATCACCCTGCGCTTCCGTGGCCGCGAGATGGCCCACCAAGAACTGGGTCGTCAGCTGCTGGAACGTGTTGCAGAAGACACCAAAGAGCACGGCAAGGTGGAAAACTTCCCCAAGATGGAAGGCCGCCAGATGGTCATGCTGATTGGCCCGATGCCGAAGTGATCGCACTGTAGACCGATATCAGGCCCCGGGGGATTCTCCGGGGCCTTTTTCATGGGCGCCGTCATGGCGTCTAAATAGGTGCAGCAGGTCGCCGCTCGCCGGTTCCAGAACACAAGAAGCGTGGTTCAAGCGGCGCGAGACACCCAAACGAAATAGGCCCGTGCATCGCTGCACGGGCCCTTCTTTTGCCGTCAAACAAACTTAGCCGTTTGTCAGCAGCTCCGAGATGTTGCGCACGGCCGCGCGGCGGTTGGCCCGCTCACCGGCCTCTGTCTGGATCTTCAGGAACTGCTCACCATAACCTTGGGTGACAAGGTTCTCTGGCGGCACCTGAAAGTACTGCGACAGGGCCAGCGCGACAGTTTCGGCGCGGCGGTCGGACAGGGACAGGTTGTAACCTGCATCACCGACGGCGTCCGTGTGACCCTCGACCAAGAAAATGGCCGACGGGTTCTGCGCGACGATCTGACGGATCGCACCGCCCAGCGCTGCCAGCTCGTCCGCTTGGCTTTGCTGGATCGCGGCAGAGCCGGTTTCGAAGGTGATCGCGGCCAGTTCAACCTGGGGCGCAAGGGCGCGGACCTGGCGGATGTCGCGGACCTGTTCCAGCGAATAGCTGCGGCCCGTTTGTGCCAGCAGGCTGGCGGACAACGCTGCTTCTAGCGCGGCCTGATCGCTCAGCGCGACAGGATTGGTTGTCACCTCTTGCGGGACTGGTGGCAGGGTGGACACTTCGACGGGCACGCTGGTGCGGTCCAGATCGTCGATCAGCTGCACTTGGGTGCCATCGACGCGGGTCAGCGACCGGCGCAGCACGGTGCCGTCAGCGGCGCGGATCGTGGTCACAACGCTACCGTCTTCGCGCGTGATCGTCGTCAGGGTCGAACCGTCGTCAAAGGTGCGCGACGCAACCTGAGAGCCGGCCTGGCGCAGCAGCACGTCGTCGTTTTTCAGCACGCGCAATTCGCCGTCACGCTGCACGACCACGCGGTCGCCAGAGTTCGACACCACTTGGTCGCCGTTCTTCAGGATAGAGCCGACGACGACAGCGCCAAGGCCAAGGGCCAGCGCCTTTTCAAAGGTGGACAAGCCGCCTTTGCTGGAGTCCGCAGTCGCAGTTTCAGTTGTGGCTGCGTCCGTTGCGGCTGGCGCCTCGGTCGTGGCGGCCGTGACTTTGGTGTCAAAGTCCTCGTCCGCGCTCCGCACGGTATCTTCGGTCACCTCTTCGGTCACGACCTCTGGATCG
This sequence comes from Loktanella salsilacus, assembly GCF_900114485.1. GTDB lineage: Bacteria > Pseudomonadota > Alphaproteobacteria > Rhodobacterales > Rhodobacteraceae > Loktanella > Loktanella salsilacus. The sequence continues at coordinate 146,966 of NZ_FOTF01000001.1, forward strand.
GCGGCCATATCAGCCTGCTCACCGCTGGCTGCAGCTTCTGCGGCAGCAGAACCCTGACGCGCAGCTTCACGCTCTGCCGTGCGGGCGGCCTGCTCTTCTGGCGTCAAAGCCGGCTCTGCTGGCGGTGTTGACGTTTCAGCAGAGGTATCAGCAGCGATGGTGGACTCGCCGTCAGTGGCCGCTGGCGCAGTTGCAGTCTCAGCAGTCGGGGCGACGGTCGCGCTTTGCTCAGCGGGTGCCTCTGCAGGCGCCGCTGGCTCAACTGGGGCCTCGGCAGCAGGCGCAACCGGCGCTGGTGCTTCTGGCTCTGCCGGAGTCTCCTCTGCGGGCTGCGCCGCGATCGCGGCAGCGGCTGCTGCAGCGTCCGCAGCGGCCTGATCCGTGGCTTGATCAATCGCCTGCTGGTCAACGGCTGGTGCCTCAGGTGCCACTTCTGGCTCTACTTCTGGCGCTGGCTCGGCCATCGCTTCTGGCGCGACCTCTTCCGCGGCGCCGGGCACAGGCGCTTCGCTCACCTCTGGTTCAACCGGGGCGTCCGCTATGGGCGGCTCTTCGACCGCAGGCTGGGCTTCAGGTGCTGGGGCAGCGTCAGCTGCAGCCTCTTCCGCTGCCTGCGCCGCTTGATCAGCTGCTGCCGCATCGGCAATCGCCTGATCCGCCGCCGCTTGATTAGCCGCAGCCTCATCCGCTGCAGCTTGGTCCGCGACCGCCTGATCGGCTGCGGCCTGATCAGCAGCACCCTCGACCGGCGCGTCAGAAGGCGTATCAGCCATGCCTTCCTCAACGGCCGGAGCTTGCGTATCAGCAGCAGTCGCCTGCGCCAAAGCCAGTTCTTCACCGCCAGCCTCTGTCGCCTGTGCCATCGCATCAGAACCGCAAACCGGACCCGCTGCCGGATCAGCCTGCGCCGCATCGCCGCCTGCTTGGGTCAAACCATCAATAATGGCCCGCGCCAAAGCGTCGGCACCATCAACGGACTGACCGTTGGCAGTGACGCAGGGAAAGGGTGCTTCTGGCGTTTGGGCAAAGGTAGGTGTTGCCAACGACAGGCACAAAACGAGAGAGGTCGTGGACTTGAGTGAAATGGATCGCATGGAGGTCCTCCGCAAAAACTGACCCGGTGATCCGGGTGTTGCAAATGAAACCACCGGGTGGTGTTCCGCGTTCCGGGGCAAACACAGGCTATGGCGGATTTCCGCCGACACTTAAGCCTTCATCAAAGCGCGCACTGCGGATCAGCAGAACAAACCTCGCCGCTTCTCCCCCTTCTTCTGGTCAAAAATACCTCGGGGGAGGCGCAGCCGGGGGCAGAGCCCCCTCCAACCTCGCCAATAGCTCTCTCCACCCGCGTCAGTCCGTCACCCGCCGTGGCCGCGGGCGAGAGGGGATTTCTTTGAGCAAACCGCCTACCCCCATCGCCGCGATATCGTCTGGCGTCACCGCCACACCGCACAGCAAACGCTCTAGTACCCAGTCCGCGCCGTTCAACGCAGGGGACCGCGCACAGCCGGGCAGCCCGATCACAGGCCGCCCGCCCAGCGCGCCGATAAACAGCAGGTTTCCAGGATCGACGGGCATCCCGAAATGCAGCACCTCGCCGCCAGCCTGCCGCAGCGCTTCGGGGGCGGTGTCATGCAGATCGGACGTGGCAGAGCCGGTCAGGATGCAGATCAGCGGCGCATCGCAGGCGGCCAGCGCAGCGGCGATCGCGGCGCTGTCGTGGTCCACCAGGTCGCGCCCGGCAAACCCCACGCCAAGACGGTCCAGACGGATGCGCAAAGACCGCTCTCCCTTGTCCCCAAGATCGCGGCCTGCGCGGGTCTCAACCAGTGCAACGCGGTCAATCTGCGGGTGGTGCAGCGCGATTGCGCCCTGCCCGGCGGCGCACGCGGCATCAAGGTCGGCTTGCGGCACGGCGTAGGCGATAATCTTGATCGTCGCGACCAACCCGCCGGCATCCATCCGGTGCAGGTCCGGCACGGTCGCCACGGTGATCATAGGGTTGATGCGGTTCAACGCGTGCAGCGCTGCGGCGTCCAGCGCCGCTAGGCCCGGTGTGTCGGCGATCACATTGACGCGGCCCGTCGCAGCGGTGCCAAGGCGCAGGCCCGGCGCAGCCCCGACCAAGGCCGCGGCCAAGACGGCGGCGGCGATGTCTTCGCCCACGTCGCCGGGGTCCAGTTGCGCCACGGTGATCTGCGTATACCCAGCTGACGCAAGCGCCGTCAGGTCAGACCCCGTCAGCACATGTCCTTTGGACAGCACCAGATCGCCCGCGACTTCGCGGTGCGCAAGGATCGCGCCCAGCGCACCAGCAACAGGGACAGGGCCGAACCTCATTGCGCGCGGCGCAGGGTCGCGATGACCTGCGCCATGATGCTGACGGCGATTTCTGCCGGGGCGCGGCCACCAAGGTCAAGGCCGACGGGGGCGTGGATGCGGGCGATGTCAGCCTCTGCAAAACCCGCCTCGGTCAGGCGCAGAACGCGCTTGGCGTGGGTGCGGGTCGAGCCAAGGCAGCCAAGGTAGAACGCCCGCGATTTCAGCGTCTGAATGATCGCGGGATCGTCGAGTTTGGGATCATGGGTCAGGGTCACAACCGCCGTGCGCGTGTCAGGTGCCAAGGTTGCCATCGCCTCGTCCGGCCAGTCCTCTATGATCGTCTCGCCCGGAAACCGTTCGGCAGAGCCAAAGGCCCCGCGCGGGTCGATCAGCACGGGGTCATAGCCGCAGGCGCGGGCCATGGGCAGGAGCGCTTGCGCGATATGGACAGCGCCCACGACGATCATGCGCAGGGGCGGATTGTGGATCGCGATAAAGGTCTGGCCGTCCTCTTCGAACCCAGAACGGTCAAGGCGGAAGCGGTCCGGGAAGTCGGCGGGATGGGCCAGCTTGCGGGCCTGCGCTTGCGCGGCGGTGACATAGGCGATGGGCTGGCGCGCGGTGATGGCGGCGACCAGTTGTTCCAGCAGGTGCACAGGCATCGCCCCGCCCACCGGTTCGACCAACACGCGGATGCGCCCGCCGCAGGCAAGGCCAACGGCAAAGGCCTCGTCATCGCTGACGCCGTAATCCAGCAGGCGCGCATCGCCGCTTGGGATGGCGTCCAGCGCTTCCATGATCACGGCCCCTTCGACGCAGCCGCCAGAGACGGAGCCTTCCATATGGCCGTCCGCGTCGATGATCAGCAGCGATCCCACCCCGCGCGGGGCAGAGCCCCAGGTTTCCACCACGGTGGCCACCGCCACAGCGCGGCCAGCGCGGTGCCAATCAAGGGCGGTTTGAAGCAGGTGATCTGACATGGGGCGGACCTTACTGGGAATTTGTGGCGCGGGTGAAGGCAAAGGGGCTGGGGGATGGCTCTGGCGCGGGATTGCGCAGGGCGGCCATCAGGCGATTTTTCTCTCCTGTATCATCGGGGCGGGACAACGCTTCTGCAAGTCCTTGGAGCGACGCGATATTGTGACCCGCGCGCAGGCTGGTGACATGGGGCAGCATGGCAGCAATACCGCGAGCCTTGGGCGCAAAGCCATCCCAGCGCAGCAAGGGATTCAGCCAGATCAACTGGCGCGAGGTCAGAGACAGCCGCTGCATTTCGCGGCCCAGATCAGCGTCCGGGTCACGGTCAAGGCCATCAGTGATCAGCAGCACCACCGCCCCCTGCCCCATAACGCGGCGCGACCAGTCGCGATTGAAGTCGTGCAGACACGCGGCGATGCGGGTGCCGCCTTCCCAGTCCTGCGCCTCTGCCCCGGCCGCTTGCAGGGCCGCATCCACGTCGCGGGTGCGCAGGTGGCGGGTGATATTGGTTAGCCGCGTGCCAAAGGTGAAGGCATGAACCTGCGCCCAATCCTGCCCCTTGGCGTTGGCGACCCCGTGGACGAAGTGCAGCACGGCGCGCGAATATTGCGACATGGAACCAGAGATATCGCACAGCACCACCAGATTGGGATAGCGGGTGCGCTTTCGTTTGGTTTTCAGGTCGGCGATCTCTCCTCCCTTTCGCATGGCGGCGGCCTGCGTGCCGCGCCAATCGGGAATGCGGCCCGGCAGCGCCTGCGTGCGGCGCGATGGCAAGGGTTTGACGGGCAGTGCGAGCGCGGCGAGGATCCGGCGGGCGGCGTGCATTTCTGCAAGGCTCATCTGTTCGAAATCGAGGGTGCGAAGCCGCTCTTGCGCTGAAATGGTCTGACTGGCGTCAATATCGAGCAGCATCTCGTCCTCGGGCTGCTCTTCTTGCTGGGGCGTATCGCGCTCTTGCCCGTCGAGCAGCGCCTCTGCCGCGCGTTTTTCGGCGGCCACGGCCGTGCGGTCTTCGGCCACGCCCCGCACCATAGGCGACATCATCGCCATCATATGTTCCATAAAGCGCGGATCGCGCCAGTACAGGCGAAAGAGTTGCGAGAAGACGGCGGATTCTTCGCGTTTGGACACGAAGCAGGCGTGAAGGGTCCAGTAAAAATCGCGCCGTTCGCTAAAACCCACCGCCTGCACCGCGCGGATCGCATCGACGACACGGCCGGGGCCAATGGGCAGGCCCGCCCGGCGCAAGGCACGGGCGAAATGGGCGATGTTGTTGGCGAGTTTGGGATTGTCTGGAAGCTCCAGATCGGCAAGTTCTACCACGTGGCCTTGACTGGGGGTTTCACACCCCCAGACCCCCGTGACATATTTTTATTCGGGTGAAAGATCATAGCGGCAGGGCGGCGCGGGCGTCGTCGAGGATTTGTTTGGCTTTGGAGCCTTCGATCTTTTGGATGTCGTCCTGGTATTTAAGGATGGCACCGAGGGTATCGGCGATGACCGCGGGGGACAGGTCGATTACGTCGAGAGCGAGCAGGCATTTGGCCCAGTCGATGGTTTCAGCGACGCCGGGTTTTTTGAACAGGTCTTCTGTCCGCAGGCGCTGCACGAAGGCGACAACCTCGCGCGACAGGGTCTCTGCCGCCTCTGGTGCGCGGGCGTGAAGAATGTCGAGTTCGCGGTCGAAGTCGGGATAGTCGACCCAGTGATAGAGGCACCGGCGTTTGAGGGCGTCGTGGACCTCTCGGGTGCGGTTCGAGGTCAGGATCACGATGGGGGGCGTTGGTGCCTTGATTGTGCCAAGCTCTGGTATGGTGACTTGGAAGTCAGAGAGGGCTTCGAGCAAGAACGCCTCGAACGGGGCGTCGGTACGGTCAAGTTCGTCGATCAGCAGGACGGGCGCGCCGCCGGGTTGGGGGCGCATGGCTTGTAGCAGGGGGCGCTCTATCAGGTATTCTTCGGTGAAGAGTTCGGCCTTGAGTGCGTTGCGGTCGGTACCGCCGGAGGCTTCTGCCGTGCGGATCGCGATCATTTGTTCGGCGAAGTTCCATTCATAAACTGCTGATGCGGCATCTAAGCCCTCGTAGCATTGCAGGCGGATCAGGCGGCGGCCCAGCGCAGCGGACAGCGCCTTGGCCAGTTCGGTTTTTCCGGTGCCGGCCTCCCCCTCTAGGAACAACGGACGGCCGAGTTTGAGGGCCAGAAAGACGATCGTCGCCAAGGCGCGCGGGCAGATGTAGTTTTCCGCCGCCAGTGCGGTTTGCACGTCATCAATCGTATCGAACATTGCCAGTCCCCCCTTGGCCGCAACCATCCCATCCAACCTGCACCGCAGGGGGGCCGCGTCAAGCGGTGCATTGCGGGCCTACGGCCAAGGTCGTATGTTTTGGCGAAATAAGCGGCGGCCGCGCCAAACCTAAAAACGGGCTTATCGCGCCCCTATTTTTGCCGCATTAACCTAGCAAACAGGTCAAAATCGACAGGTGCCTCGCACCGCGACAGGAGAGCCGACATGACGGATCACGCGCTACGCTTCAAAACCGAGCTCAAAGGACTGGAGGCTTCTGAATGGTATGAAGCCCTAGAGGAACTGGTGGAAGAGCATGGATCCTTCACGCCGCTGGGCCGCGATCATGTGGCGACGTTTTTGGATGCAGGGCCCAAGTTGCTGGTTACCTTCGAGCATGCCGAGGAGGTGCAGGAACTGGCGGACGCCGCCCCGCGCGGCTTTGCCTTTACCCAGCGCGAAGGCTGGTCCCATTTGGCGATCATCAGCCGCGGGGACAGCTGGTTTCGTGATCCCGCGGTCTATCGCTATATTGACCGGCTCATCGACGACGGCTTCTTTGAGGATTTCGAGGACGTCTTGTTCTTTGGCGCGCAGGCGGGCGGTTATGCGGCCGCCGCTTATAGTGTGGCCGCCCCCGGCGCGCGCGTCCTGGCGCTGCGGCCGCAGGCGACGCTTGATCCGACCACGGCAGGCTGGGACAATCGGTTCATCGCGCAGCGGCGGCTGAACTTTACCGACCGCTATGGCTATGCCCCCGATATGGTCGACGCGTCCAAGCAGACCTATATCGTGTTCAACCCGCAGCAGCGCTATGATGCAATGCATGCGGCGCTGTTCACCAAACCTAATGTCACCATGCTGCGTGTGATGGGGGTCAATGGGCGCCTTGATGTGTTGTTCGACACGCTGGGCGGGCTGGACGATATGATCCGTGCCGCAATGGCCGGAGAGCTGACACCCCAGCGGTTTATTCAGGCCTTGGCCGCGCGTAAAACATTTGCCCCCTACCTGCGCAATCTGGTCCGCCGAGCGCGCGATTCGGGCCATGCGCGGCTAGCAGCCGTCGTCTGCCACACCGTCTTGGACGATGGGCATGACGCTTTTTTCATCAGACAGTTGCAAGACATGGGCGAGCCGCTGCCTGAAGCCTACCAAAAAGACGCCGTCCGGGCCTAAACGGGGCAGCGATAACGGGCCAAAGATCTGGTCAGGGGCGGGCCTTGGGTGTATGCCCGCCTCATGCCTGACCAAAAAATCACAGACCTGACCCTGCGCCGCCCAGACGACTGGCACCTGCACCTGCGTGATGGTGCGATGTTGCAAGCCGTGTTGCCGGAAACGACGCGGCATTTTGCCCGCGCCATCATCATGCCAAATCTGGTGCCGCCTGTCGTCACAGGCGATCAGGCGCGCGCTTACCGCGACCGCATTTTAGCCGCCCGGCCTGAGGGCAGCGATTTTGTGCCGCTGATGACGCTTTACCTGACCGAAGAGACTGACCCGGACGACGTCGCCGCCGCCCATGCGGCCGGTTTGATCGCCGCGGTGAAGCTTTATCCGGCTGGCGCGACCACGAACTCTGCCAGCGGCGTGCAGGATTTCGATAAAGTGCGCCCGGTGCTGGACCGTATGGCCGAAATCGGCCTGCCCCTGTGTGTGCACGGCGAAGTCACGGATAGCAGCATCGATATCTTCGACCGCGAGGCGACGTTTATCGACCGCATCCTTAAGCCGATGCGCAAAAAGAACCCCGACCTGCGCATCGTGATGGAGCATGTCACGACGCAGGACGCGGTGGATTACGTGCGCGATACGGCCAAGAATCTGGCCGCGACGATCACGACCCACCACCTGATCATCAACCGCAACCACATCCTTGCGGGCGGGATCAAACCGCATTTCTATTGCCTGCCCGTGGCGAAACGCGAAACCCACCGCATTGCGCTGGTGCAGGCGGCGGTGTCTGGCGACAAACGCTTTTTCCTTGGCACGGATTCCGCCCCGCATACCGACGCGGGCAAATTGCAAGCTTGCGGTTGCGCCGGGATCTTTACCGCGCCCAACACAATGTCCTGCTTGGCAGAGGTGTTCGAGGCCGCAGGCGCGCTCCGCCAGTTGGAAGCCTTCACCTCTTTGAACGGTCCCGCCTTTTACCGCATGGCCCCGAACGAGGGTACGATCCGCTTGGTCAAAGGCGACCCCGTGTCCTACCCCGCTCAGATCGACACGGCAGATGGCCCCGTCACTGTCTTTGATCCCGGCTTCCCCCTGCATTGGCGTGTGACCTGAAGACTATTCACTGACGTCTTCGCGCCACAAAACTTTTCGCCCCCACCGAACAAAAGGTTTTCGACATGATCCCCACCGGCTTTCCCGCAAAAGACGAAATCGCCCGCCTGACCGCTGGCATGTTGCTGGAAATCGGGGCTGTCGATTTCAACACCAAGACGCCCTTTACCCATGCCAGCGGCAAGCAGGCCCCGACCTACGTCGATTGCCGCAAGCTGATTTCCTACCCCCGCATCCGCGCCACACTGATGGATTTCCTATCCGTCACCATCATGCGCGAAGTGGGTTTTGAGGCATTCGACAACATCGCCGGCGGCGAGACGGCAGGCATCCCTTTTGCCGCCATGGTCGCCGAACGCCTTGCCCTGCCGATGACCTATGTGCGCAAAAAGCCCAAAGGCTACGGCCGCAATGCCCGCATTGAGGGCGTGATGACCGAAGGCCAGCGCGTTTTGCTGGTCGAGGATCTGACCACCGATGGCGGCTCTAAACTGTCCTTCGTCGATGCGATCCGCGACACCGGGGCCACCTGCTCTGCCACCGCTGTGATCTTTTTCTACGGCATCTTTGAGGGCGTAGAAGAGCGTCTATCGGACCACGGCGTGCAGCTTTTGCACCTGTGCACGTGGTGGGATGTGCTCGAAGTCGCGCGCGCGCGCGGCAGCTTTGACAAGGAAACCTTGGACACGGTTGAAGCCTATTTGCGCAACCCGGCGGGCTGGGCCCCCGGCGTGATGGTCTAAGCAAACCAAGCGAAAACTCGCTGAGCAATTAAAAGTTTTCCCGCGCGTGGCCCCTTGTATTGTGGCCGCGCGCTAGCCGCATAGCACATCTTGTGCTAAGGTGCTTGGGGCGGACTTCTCCACAAAAATATACAATTTGGGTCCGGCGGCGGGCTGGTCTATGACCAGTGAACGCGTGCGGGGGCATCGCGGACATGTAATTGGGGACAGGGATCAGATGAACGAGATCAGCACTTTTAACGCGACCGGCACGAACGAGGCCACCGTGGACGCCATGCCCCATTCAATCGAGGCAGAGCAGCAGCTGTTGGGCGCGATTCTGACGAACAACGATATTTTCGACCGCATCGCCTCTGTCGTCGGCCCGCAGCATTTCTATGACCCGGTCCACGCGCGCATCTTTGACTGCGCCGCCGCGCGGCTTGCCAAGAACGCGCTCGCCAGCCCCGTTACGCTGAAATCCTACATGGAAGACGACGAGGGCCTGGCCGAACTTGGCGGCGGTGCCTACCTCGTGCGCCTTGCCGCCAGCGCGACCTCTGCTTTCGCCGCGCGAGACTACGCGCAGATGATCTATGACCTGGCGATCCGGCGGCAGCTTATTCAGGTTGGGCAAAGTATCTCGGCCAAGGCGTCAAAGGTCGATGTCTCGTCCGAACCCAAAGACCAAATTGTCGAGGCCGAACAAGCGCTTTACGCCCTTGCCGAAAGCGGCACAGCAGAAAGCGGCTTTCAGTCCTTTCTGCGCGCCGTCACTGATGCCGTGAACGTCGCCAACGCCGCCTATCAGCGCGATGGCGGCTTGGCGGGTGTCTCTACCGGTTTGATCGACTTGGATAAAAAGCTCGGCGGCCTGCACAAATCCGACCTTTTGATCCTCGCGGGTCGTCCGTCGATGGGTAAAACCTCGCTCGCGACCAACATCGCCTACAACATCGCGAAGGCCTATAAAAAAGGCATTCTACATGACGGCACCGAAGGCGCAGTCAACGGCGGCGTCGTCGGTTTCTACAGCCTCGAGATGTCGGCAGAACAGCTGGCCGCGCGTATCCTGTCAGAGGCGGCAGAGGTGCCGTCCGAACAAATCCGCCGCGGCGACATGACAGAGGTGGAATTCCGCCGCTTTGTCGATGCCGCCAAGCAGCTGGAATCCTGCCCGCTGTTCATCGACGATACCCCCGCCTTGCCAATCTCTCAGCTGGCCGCCCGCGCGCGGCGGCTCAAGCGGACGCAAGGCCTCGACGTGCTGGTTGTCGACTACCTTCAACTGGTGCGCGGCACGGGTCGGTCGGAAAACCGGGTGAACGAAATCTCGGAAATCACGATGGGCCTGAAAGCGATCGCCAAGGAATTGCAGATCCCCGTGATCGCCTTGTCCCAGCTGTCGCGTCAGGTGGAAAACCGCGAAGATAAACGCCCGCAGCTGTCTGACCTGCGCGAATCCGGCTCGATCGAGCAGGACGCCGACGTCGTGATGTTCGTGTTCCGCGAGGAATACTACAAGGAACGCGAAAAGCCCGGCGATCACGAGATGGACAAAATCTCGATCTGGCAAGAAGAGATGGAACGCCTGCGCGGCAAGGCCGAAGTCGTGATCGGCAAGCAGCGTCATGGCCCCATCGGCACAGTGGAACTGTCGTTCGAGGGTCGCTTCACCCGCTTCGGCAACCTTGTGAAGCCATGGCAGCAAGACGGCGGCGGCGGCGATGTCGGGTTTTAACATTCGCGGGGTTGCACCCACGGATGTTCCCGCGCTGGCGTCGATGTCTGACGCGCTTGGCAGATTCCATGACGAGACAACGAAGGCCGATCCTGTGGCCTTGCACCGCGATCTATTCGCCGCGCCACCTTGGGTTTGGGGCCTGATCGCTGAGGCCGGGGCACAGCCCATCGGCTACGCTCTCATGCTGCCCACGGCGCAGGTGCAACATGCTCGCCGCGGCATCGATTTACACCACCTGTACGTCGCGCCATATTGGCGCGGCAAAGGCGTTGGTCGCGCTCTGATGACCAACGTGGAAACGCACGCCCGCACATTGCACTGCAGCTACGTCACCATTGGGACCGACCCGCAAAATATCAGCGCGCAAGTTGCCTACGAATCCCTTGGGTATATGCGCCGCGCCCCCGGCCCGCGCTTTTCAAAACAGCTTTAACGCCCCCCCCTTCTTCTGGTCATAAATACCTTGCGGAGGTGTGGAGGCGCAAAGCCTCCACGCGGCCCGGCACGGGCCGCCCACGGCCCTGTCATTTGCAACCCCCGCCTGCGGCCCTATCTTGGATCAAACCGCCGAAAGGGCCGCCATGACCGACGACACCCACCTGACCCGCACGCAGGCCCGCAATATCCGCAATGCCCGCGACCTAGAGGATCATGTCAGCTGGCTCGACAGCATCACCGGCACTGCGCTTGGCGTGCTGGCCGTGGCCTCTGGCATTTATACCTACCTTGGCGTGTCGTCCCTGCTGGATGACAACGGTGCGCTCTCTGTCTTTGCGGCGCTGGCCTATTCCGTCGCTGTCTCCGTCGGCATCTTCGTCTTCTGGTCCTATATGATGCGGCTTGTCCCCGCCGTGCGCACCGCAGGCGCGCGCATCGGCCTTGGCCTGTCGATGATTCTGGGCAGCCTTGCCATCGTCGCCATGTCGTCTTGGCTGAACGCCGCTGCCCTTGCCGGGGCTGCCGCCGTGGAACAGCACCTTGCGACAACCGTGCAGCAATACCAGACCGCACTGGAACGCAGCGACGAGATTACCCAGTCAGCCCAATCGCTGGCCCGCGACGTCGCCCGCGTGCGGCAATCCTTCGATGACCTGAGCGAGCAAGAGGCCACCGGTCAGCTCTCTGGCTTTGCGGGCCAAGGTGCGGTCTTCCGCCTGCTGCGGCAAAAATCCGACGAACTTGCCGCGCTCGAGGCGCAGATCACGGCCCAGCAGCCCCTCGTCGAACAAGCCTTCGCGGAAGGCAACGCCAGCCTGTCGCGCATGCGCGCCCTAACCGTCGAGCAGGGCCCGGTGGAGGCCCGCTCTGTCCCCTTCTCTGAAGAGGCCGTGCGCCTTGCCAATGTGATCACCCAGCTGCGCCAGCTTTCTGTTGCGCCCTTGGTGAACCGCGCGGCGACTGACCTGACGGACGCCGTCGTGCTCCCCAGCCTTGACGGCTCCGACAGCGATACGCGCGCGGGCCAGCAAGCAACCATTGATTCGGTGCTCTCGGTCCTGCAGCAACGCGCGCAAACCTTGCAGGCGGCGGCCCAAGACGTGCTGTCGATGACCCCGCCGCAGGAAATCAGCTACACACCAATTAGCGCGGCCGACGCGGTAATCCTTTACGCGGGCAATTTCATCCCCAGTTGGGCCGGCGCGATCGCGATTGACCTGCTGCCTGCCGTGCTGGTGCTCATCCTTGCGGTTACCCAAGCTGCCATCCGCACAGGCCGCGATGGCACCGCGGTCGAGGATTCGATGACTCTGTCAGAGCTGCGCGCCGCGATCACTGCGATCCGCGATATGGACACATCACTTGCGCGGTCAGAGCCTCGGACCCCGCCCGTACCTCTCTCTGATGCACCCGTCGCCACCCCGAAACCCGCCGCCCCAGACAACGCAACCACAGACGACACAACCACCTCATGACCGACCTGCCCCCGCCGCTGCCCCATACAGCCAAAGAGCAGGCCCAAGCCGCGCCAAAATGGCCCGCCAGCCGTATGCTGCGCTGGATCTTCGGCCTGCAACTGGTCTTCGCTGCCGTCCTGCTGGGCTCGGACATGCTGCGGGTGCTGCCGCAGCTCGCCTTCCCCTCAAGCGCGCCCGATATCACCCAGCCCCTTGGCCCCGGCGATCAAACCCGGCGCTATGACCCGGCACAAATCGACCCGCGCCCGGCCCGGCCCGGCTCGCGCCCGATTCCCACGACGACAGACATGCCGTCACGCCTGGAATTTGTAGACGCCGTCTGGGACGGCCAGCCCGTCATCACTCTGACCGGCCAAATCGCCCCCGGCGACGCGGCCCGCTTTGCCGACTTTCTGACCACCGTCGACCCCGCGCCCACGCAGGCCTTCCTCAACTCCCCCGGTGGCTCGGTCCAAGACGCCCTCGCCATGGGACGCCAAATCCGCAGCCTTGGCATCGGGGCGCGCATGACCGCCACCGACATCTGCCTCTCCGCCTGCCCCTACTTGCTCGCCGCAGGCACAACCCGCACCGTCGAGGACGGCGCGCTTGTCGGTGTGCACCAACACTATTTTGGCAAAAACACCGCCCTGCCCGCCTTTATGGCGGTTGAAGACATCCAACGCGGCCAGGGCGAGGTGATGGAATACCTGTCCGATATGGACATCGACCCGCTGATCATGCGCCACGCGCTTCTCACCCCGCCCGACGAAATCTACCTGCTTACCCCGGATGAAATGCAGACTTACAACCTGACCACTCCTGACTAATCGCAGCCCCCATCATCTTGCCACAAATACTCCCGCCGGAGGCATACGGCCTCCACCCCATCCGCCTTACTGATCGCCCCATTCCTCGCTTTTTCCCCAAATACTCCCGCCGGAGGCACCCGCCCCCGCGAAAAACACGAAATCCCGCCTCTTGCCGCCGCACCCCTGTCCTGTCAAAAGATGCCGCATGAGCACTGGACACCTGACAATCGACCTTGCGGCCCTTGCCGCGAACTGGCGCAGCCTGAATGCATTGACGTCGTGCGAAACCGCCGCCGTCATCAAGGCGGACGCTTACGGCCTCGGCGCGGACCGCGTCGCCAAGGCGCTGGCCAAGCAAGGCGTGCGCACCTTCTATGTGGCCATGGCCGAAGAAGGGGCCGCCGTGCGCGCCGCTGTTGGCGACAAGGCGCAGATCCGGGTGCTGACCGGGCACATGCGCGGCGACACCGATATGATCGCCGACCTGAACCTGACACCGATCCTGAACACCATCGACCAGATCAATCGCCATTTCGAAGCGCTGCCAGATCATTCCTTCGGCCTGCAACTGGACACCGGCATGAATCGCCTTGGTCTGGAATGGGACGACTGGGCCGCCGTGGCAGAGGCCGCGCTGCGCCGCAAACCCGTTGTCGTCATGTCGCATCTGGCCTGCGCAGACGAGCCTGATCACCCGATGAACCCATACCAGCTGGATATTTTCCACCAAATGACCGACGGGATCACCACGCCGCGCAGCCTTGCTGCGACGGGCGGGATCCTGCTGGGGCCGGACTATCACTTTGACGAATGCCGCCCCGGCATCGGCCTTTACGGCGGCCTGCCGTTCGAGGATGCCCGCCCCGTCGTGCGCCTTGATCTGCCCGTCATCCAGTTGCGCGACCTGACCGCGGGCGAGGTCGTCGGCTACGGTAATTCGTGGCAAGCGGAACGTCCGACGCGCCTTGCGACCATCGCTGCGGGGTATGCCGACGGCTTGCTGCGCTCCTTGTCGCGCGGTGCAATGCTGTATCACGGCGACACGCCCTGCCCGCTGGTGGGCCGCGTGTCGATGGATTTGATCACGGTAGACGTGACCGATCTGAACGAGGATCCCGCCGCGCTGGCCTTTATCTGTGACGCGCAACCGGTGGACAGCTTAGCGCAAAGTGCAGGCACGATCGGCTATGAAATGTTGACCGGCCTTAGCCCGCGTTATTCGCGCCGCTACGTCGGCTAGGGCTGCCGCGATTCGGTAATTCCATCGCGCTATGGCCGACCTGATCGGCGGAATGCCGCAATTCTGCCATCTTATTGCCACAGTTCACGAAAAACTGCGGAAAAGCTGAACCTTAGATTGTTGACGCTGAACCGGACTTGCCTGCGGGCACAATCCGCAAAACAACAAGATCTCGCTCTATAGGCGAAAATGCGGCGCTCACATCGCCGCAAAGGACGGTCGCGTCGCCCGTCCGCCAGCCCCTCGTTTCCACAGTGGAAACAATGGGGTGAACTGGCCAGAGCCAAAGCAATGGACCTGCTTTGCAAATAGCCTAACTATCAAATTATAGATTTATTCATGTTTATGCGACGGGACGGCGGCTTATGACCACTACTTTGCGCGACCTTGTGCGGTTGATGCACAGCCTCGCTCTTTTCACCGTGTCGTTCTTTGCGTTTTGCGCCATTTTCTACACCGTACTCTGCGCCCTTGGCGTCGCGGGCTGGCTGCAAATAGACGCGACGCTTGGCGGCGTGGCATATCCCAATGCCGGCCCGTGGATCCAAGGCGCGCTAACTGCGATTTTGGGCGCGATGGCATTTTTCCTGCCCACCCATATGCGCATGATGAAGTTGGAAACCAGCCACCGCAATTTTCACATCAGTATGGATGACGTCGCGCGCGCCTATCACGATGTCCACGCCGCCGACCGCGCGGGGGTGTTCACGCTTAGCTCTGAATTTGATGCCGTACGCGAACGCCTTGCCTATCTGCGTGACCACCCTGACCTGCCGCAACTTGAGGCCGGCGTCATGGAAGTCGCTGCGCAAATGAGCGTGCAAAGCCGTCATCTGGCCGAAGTGTATTCCGCCGAACGTGTCGCCCGCGCCAAAGCGTTTCTGCGCCAGCGCCAGCAGGCCGCAGAAGAGCAGCAAGAGCGGATCATGGAAGCCCTGCACATCTGCGAGCAGATCCGCACGTGGTCCGAACAGGTCGAGATTGAGGAAGCCCGCGTCGCCAGCCAGCTGACTTATCTGGACGACCGCCTGCAAAGCACCCTGCCCCTGCTTGGCTACGCGCTGGAACATGACGAATCGCTTGATGCCGCCGTGCTTCAGGCAGAGGTCGAGCGCCGTGCGCAGCGCAGCGCCGGCGGAACCAATATCGTGTCCCTGCCGCAAAAGCCGGCTGCCGAATGACCGTGCCCGTCTGGCTGCGCGGCCTTAATCTGGCGCTGCTGATCCTGTTCCCGCTGTCATGGTTCGCGCCCCTGCTGCGCGCAGGCCTGCTGCCGTTGTTCGGCCTGTCCGACATCAGCGTCGTTTCTGGCCTGCAAAGCCTGTGGCCTAGCGATCCGCTGCTGGCTTTACTCGTGACCGCGCTAGCCCTATTCGCGCCCATGCTGAAAACCATCGGGCTGGCGCTGATGCACCATGATTTACTTAGCCCGCGCCTGCTGCCTGCGCTGGCCTGGGCTGGCAAACTGGCGATGGCGGATGTGTTTTTGATTGCTCTGTACGTGGTGATCATCAAGGGCGCGGGCATCGGACGGGTCGAAACCGCATGGGGCCTGTGGCTGTTCACCGGATGCATCCTTGCGTCCATCATGGTGTCCGGTCTGACGCAGCGCTTTGCGTCAAAGCACTGACGCGCGCGGCCCCCGTTGCAACTGCTGCGATTCCGGTCCAAAAGGTGAACATGGCCAAAGATCTTGCATTCACCTGTTCCGCCTGCGGCGCGTCGACCAGTAAGTGGTCCGGCAAATGCGAAGCCTGCGGCGCATGGAACACCATTCACGAGGATACCGGCCTTGCCGCCGGTCCCAAGAAAACATCCATCGGCGGGCGGCGGGGCAAAACGCTCAAGCTGACCGACCTTGCCACGCAAGAGGCCGCACCGCCCCGCACCCTTGCGGGCGTGGACGAACTGGACCGCGTACTGGGCGGCGGCTTGGTCAAGGCGTCTGCCCTGCTGGTCGGCGGCGATCCAGGGATCGGCAAATCGACCCTTATGCTGCAGGCCGCCGCCCGCTTTGCGCGCAATGGGCTTAAGGTCATCTATGTCTCTGGCGAGGAATCGAACGCGCAAGTCCAGATGCGCGCACAGCGGCTGGGGTTAGAGAAGAGCCCTGTCATGCTCGCCTCTGACACCAATCTGCGCGACATCCTGACCACGCTAGAGGCGGAAAAAGCCGATCTGACGATCATCGATTCGATTCAGACGATGTGGGCGGACCATGTCGATTCGGCCCCCGGGTCCGTCAGCCAAGTCCGCACCTGCGCGCACGAGCTGACGACCTTTGCCAAAACCCACGGGATGTCGGTCATCATGGTCGGCCACGTCACGAAAGAAGGCGCCATCGCGGGCCCCCGCGTGGTCGAACATATGGTCGACACCGTGCTGTATTTCGAAGGCGAGCGCGGCCACCAGTTCCGCATCCTGCGCAGCGTGAAAAACCGCTTTGGCCCCGCAGACGAGATTGGCGTGTTCGAGATGACAGGCAAGGGTCTGGCAGAGGTGCGCAACCCCTCTGCCCTGTTCCTGTCCGAACGCGGCGAGCCTGCGCCGGGATCGGTCGTTTTCGCAGGGATCGAGGGCACGCGCCCCGTCTTGTGCGAAATTCAGGCGCTGGTCGCGCCCAGCCCCCACAGCCAGCCCCGCCGGTCGGTTGTGGGCTGGGATGGCGGGCGTTTGGCGATGATTATGGCCGTCTTGGAATCGCGCTGCGGCGTGCCGTTCACGGGGCTTGATGTCTATCTGAACGTCGCGGGCGGCCTGCGGATCAGCGAACCTGCAGCCGATCTGGCGGTCGCCGCCGCCCTTGTCAGTGCCCGAGAAGACGCAGCTTTACCCAAAGAAGCCGTTATTTTTGGTGAAATTAGCCTGTCTGGTGCGCTCCGTCCCGTCATTCAGACGGAAAATAGATTGAAAGAGGCGCAAAAACTTGGTTTTACCTCGGCGATCATGCCGCGGCTGCCGAAAGGGACCGGGGCTGCCGGACTAGAGCTGCGTGAAATGCAGGATCTGGCTGGTTTCGTAGAACAGGTCTTTGGCGCACGCCAAGGCTGACCCCGGGGGGACATCCATTGGAAGGTTTCACAATCATCGACGCCGTTGTCGCTGGTATTATCGTGATTTCAGCGCTGCTGGCATATAGCCGCGGTCTGATGCGCGAAGCTATGGCGATCGCAGGTTGGATCGGTGCCACGGTTCTGGCGTTCATTTTTGCGCCGCAGGTGCAGCCGCTGGTCAAACAGATCCCGGGGCTGGACAGCTTTATCGGTGACAGCTGCGAATTGTCGATCATCGCGGCCTTTGCCGCCGTGTTCGCTGTGGCGCTGGTCGTCGTGTCGATCTTTACGCCGCTGTTTTCCAGCGTCGTGCAGCGCTCTGCCCTGAACGGGCTGGACCAAGCTGCGGGCTTTTTGTTCGGTGTATTCCGGGGCGTGCTGCTGGTGGCGGTTGCGTTCTTTGTCTACCAGACTGTGCTGTCCAGCCAGAACGTTGCCATGGTGGACAACAGCCGCTCTGCTGTTGTGTTCAGCAACATCACTGGCAAAATCGCAGAGCGCGATCCAGAAGCCACGCTGTCTTGGGTCACCGCCCAGTATCAGCAGTTGGTTGGTGAATGCGGCGCGCCGGCAGAATAATCCGGCACACCTTTTTGCTTACGATGCGGCGGGTCCTGTAACGGGGTCCGCCGTTTGTGTTTCAACCTCTTCGGCATGATGAACTTCATCCGCTGCGCCAAGGAAGTTGCTGACGATCTCCATCCCCTCGACGTTGTCGGCGACAACCTTGAACACCACAAGGAACGGCACCGCGACCAGCGCGCCGGCGATGCCCCACAGCCACCCCCACAGCACGACCGTCAAGAACACGGCGACGGTGTTCAATTCCAGCTTGCGGCCCAGCAGCGTGGGGGTGACAAAGTTGCCTTCAATCGTCGTCAGGGTCAGATAGGCGGCGGGGATCAGCAAAGCATAACCAAAGCTGTCGAAGGTGATGATCGATAAGGCCCCGACCATCAAGACGCCAGTGATCGCGCCCAGATAGGGCAAGAAGTTCAGCAAGAACGCCGCGATTCCCCAAATATAGGCATAGGGCATGCCCAGCAGCGTCAGCGCCGATCCGACGCAGATCCCAAGACCTGCGTTAATCAGAGCGATGGTCAGCAGATAGTGCGACACCCGCCGCTCGATGTCGTAAACCATCGTCAGGGCGCGTTTCTTGCCGCTCATAGTCTGGAACGACTGCACCAGCTTGATGTAGAACATATTGCCCGACGACAGCAGGAACACCGCCAGCACCAGCGCCACAGCCGTGGTCGCACCGATGGTGCTGATCACATCCATTGCGCTGTCGATCAAGGTCGGCTGCTTGACGACAACCTCTTGCACTGCGGGGTCCGTGCCAGCCATGCTCGCCACATCCTCACCGGCCTGACGTACGTGTTCAAGCTGCCGGAAGACGCCGCTCAGCTTGGTTTGCAGTTCGTCCCCCATGGTGCCGGCCGTATCCATCCAGCCAACAATTGTCCCCGATGCAAAGTAGATGACAGCGCCAACGGCCACTGCAATCATGCCGATCAGAACAACCGCCGAGGCCCAATGCGGAATGCCGATCCGCGCCAACCCGCGCGACAGCGGCGACAGGGTCAGGGCGATCAAAAAGCCCAAAAGGATCGGCAACAGCAGATCCTTGGCAAAATAGCAGGTCACAAACACCGCGATCAAAAGGATCACGTTTAGGCTGCGACGGATCGCTTCAAGGTGGGTTGCGCGTTTCATCAATGCCCTGAAATTAGTTTCAAAATGCGGCAAAACGCGCCGGGTGATTTACTTGTTATACCTGCTTTAACGCGGCATCGCGACGCAGGTTCCGTCCCTGCCACAGATCATGCCAAACAGCCCAATGCGCCGCCACATCGCCGCGCTGCGGCAATTAAATGCGTCCGCACACCCCGACGTGTGTATCAGTCTCGTGACACGGCCCCGCTTACGCGTTAAGACCCCCGCAACTTCCCCGGATTCGGAGCTGCCCCGTGCCAGAAGCGACCTCCCCGCGCGACACCACCTTGGCGAAGGATTTGCCAAGCCATCCCTTTGATATTGATGCGGACAGCGACAAGCTGCGCGAAGAATGCGGGGTCTTTGGCGTCGTCGGCGTGACAGAGGCCAGCAACTTTATCGCGCTTGGCCTGCACGCGCTGCAACATCGCGGCCAAGAGGCTGGCGGCATCGTCACCTACGACGAGACAAGCGGCTTTAATCAGGCCCGCCGCATGGGCCTTGTCCGCGATAACTTTACCAGCGCTGATATGATGGCCATGCTGCCCGGCGAAGTCGGGATCGGCCACGTCCGGTATTCCACCGCCGGACACAAGGGCCAGACCGCGATCCGCGACGTGCAACCCTTCTTTGGCGAATTTTCCATGGGCGGGGCTGCGATTGCCCACAACGGCAACATCACCAACGCCATCGCCCTGCGCAAAGAACTGATCGAGCGCGGCTCGATCTTTCAAAGCTCGTCCGATTCCGAGTGCATCATCCACCTGATGGCCCGGTCCATGGGCCGCACCATCCCCGACCGCATGGAAGAAGCCCTGCGCAAGGTCGAAGGCGCGTTTTCCGTTGTCGCTATGACCCGGTCCAAGCTGATCGGCTGCCGTGACCCGCTGGGCGTGCGCCCATTGGTGCTGGGCAAACTGGGCGATGGCTGGGTGCTGGCGTCGGAAACCTGCGCGCTTGATATCGTGGGTGCCGACCTGATCCGGGAAATCGAACCGGGCGAAATGGTTGTGATCAGCGCTGAAACCGGCGTGCAGTCGCACTTTCCTTTCCGCCGGGCCAAATCGCGGTTCTGCATCTTTGAACACGTGTATTTCAGCCGCCCAGACAGCATCCTTGGCGGCCGGTCCGTCTATGAAACCCGCGAAGCCATTGGCCGCGAGTTGGCGAAAGAATCGCCCGTCGATGCCGATCTGGTCTGCCCCGTCCCTGACAGCGGCACCCCTGCGGCCATCGGCTTTTCACTGGAATCGGGTATTCCCTATGCGATGGGGATCATCCGCAACCAGTACATGGGCCGGACATTTATCGAGCCGTCAGAGCAGATCCGCAACATGGGCGTGCGTCTAAAGCTGAACGTCAACCGCGCCCTGATCCGCGGCAAGCGCGTGATCCTTGTGGACGACAGCGTTGTGCGCGGCACCACCAGCCAAAAGATCAAGGAAATGATCCTAGAGGCTGGCGCCGCAGAGGTGCACTTTCGCATCGCGTCCCCGCCGACGCAGTGGCCGTGTTTCTATGGCGTCGATACGCCAGAGCGTGAAAAGCTGCTGGCCGCCCGTATGACAGAGGATGAGATGCGCGATCACTTGGGCGTCGACTCGCTCAAGTTCATCTCGATTGACGGTTTGTACCGCGCGGTTGGCCAATCTGGCGGCCGCGACGCCAAGTCGCCGCAGTATTGCGATGCGTGCTTCACGGGTGAATATCCCATCACCCCGACCGATATGATCGAACGCGGTTTTAAGACAAAGGTTGCGGCCGAGTAAACGCGGCAAACACATTTGCGTCAGGCGCGGCCGCATCGGCTAAGCCTTGCCAACCGGACCTGCGCCGCTGGCGGACAATCGCACAACAAAGGGCTGCCTTCGGGCGGCCCTTTTCATTTGCCGCTGCGCATCGCATCGCTGCCGCTTCACTGCAGGATACGCAATGTTATGACTACTACGACCGACGTCGGCCAAATGGCCAAAAGCAAGGCGCAGCTTCAGCTTGATAGCATCGCCGTCATTGGCCTGTTCACGGGCCCGCAAGGCGACAGTGCCTTGCTGCGGATGCGCGATGGCGCGATCCAAAAAGTCGCGGCAGGCGACAAGGCCGCCGGGCTGACGGTATTGGCCATCGATGATGCTGCAGTCACCCTGCGCGACAACCGGGGTCAGACCTTTCGACTTGGCCTGCCCGGCGACGCCTGACGCCACTTTACAGACCGCGCGCCTTGCGGCACATACGCCGACATGACTGATAAAATTGCCCTGATCACTGGTGCGTCGCGTGGCCTTGGGGCCGCGATCGCCAAGGCGCTTGCGCCCGAATATCACATCGTTGCCGTCGCCCGCACCGTCGGCGCGCTCGAAGAGCTTGACGACGCCATTCAGGCCAAAGGCGGCCAAGCGACGCTGGCCCCGATGGACGTCACGACGGACGCTGCCATGCAGCAGCTGTGCCGCGGCATCCATGACCGCTGGGGCAAGGTTGATCTGTGGGTGCATACCGCAATCCACGCCGCCCCGCTGTCCCCTGCCAGCCACATCGGCCCTAAGGATTTCGCGTCATCCATGGACGTGAACGTCACCGCCACGCAGCGGCTGATGTCCTATGTTGCGCCTTTGCTGGGCACCAATGGCCGCGCCGTGTTCTGCGACGATACGGTCGCGGGCACGAAGTTCCACGGCACCTATGGCGCGACCAAAGCCGCGCAAATGGCGCTGGTCCGGTCTTGGGCTGCGGAAACGGTGCAGACGGGTCCGCAGGTCGCGATCATCGCGCCAGCGCCCATGCCCACCGCCCTGCGCGCCCGCTTTTTCCCAGGCGAAGATCGCAGCGCTTTGGCGACACCAGAGTCCGAGGCCGCGCGCCTGCTGGATCAGATCAAAGCCTGATTCCCCAAAGCCACAAACGATGGCTAAAAGATCGACCCGCCCCTGCCACGCCTTGTGACCGGGGCGCGTCTCTCATACCCTATCAGCACCAGTGAACCGGGGCCCTCATGCGGATTTTGATTACCAACGACGACGGCATCAACGCACCCGGCCTTGTCGTGCTTGACGCGCTGGCCCGCGATTTGGCTGGCCCGCAGGGCGAGGTTTGGACCGTCGCCCCCGCGTTCGAACAATCCGGCGTCGGCCACTGCATCAGCTATACCCATCCCACGATGATTTCCGAATTCGGCCCGCGCCGTTTTGCTGCCGAAGGCACGCCAGCCGATTGCGTGATGGCGGGGATCTATGACGTGATGAAGGACAGCCCCCCCGACCTGATCCTGTCCGGCGTAAACCGGGGCAATAACGCTGCCGAAAACGTGCTGTATTCCGGCACCATCGGTGCCGCGATGGAAGGCGCGCTGCAAGGCGTGCGGTCTATCGCCCTGTCGCAATTCTATGGCCCCCGGAACGTCAAACTAGACGACCCATTCGAAGCCGCCTCAGCTGGCGGCGCCGTGCTGCGGCAGTTGATGGATGATGCGTTTTGGGACAACGAAGACTACCCGCTGTTTTATAACATCAACTTCCCCCCCATCCCCGCCGCCGACGTGAAAGGCATGCGCCTCACCCGCCAGGGCCTGCGCCGCGGCGTGCACCACAAGGTCGAGGCGCAGGTGTCCCCCTCTGGCCGCCGGTTCCTGTGGGTGCGCGGCGGTGATCAACAGGTCCGCACCGCGGATGGCACGGATGCGGCGGCAAACTTGGACGACTACGTCTCTGTCACGCCGCTGCGCGCTGATCTGACGGCACATGATGCGTTTGACAGGCTGACCGCGCAGCTTTCTGGCAAGCTCGGGTGACGGACGCACAGACCAAAATGCAGTTTCTTTTTGCCTTGCGCAGCAAGGGCGTCACCGACTCGCGTGTCCTGCACGCCATGGAAAAAATCGACCGCGCCGCGTTTGTGCGCGGCCTGTTTGCCGAACGCGCGTATGAAGATATGCCGCTGCCCATCCCCTGCGGCCAAACCATCAGCCAGCCCTCTGTCGTTGGTCTGATGACGCAGGCGCTGGATGTGCAGCCGCGCCATAAGGTTTTGGAAATCGGCACCGGGTCCGGCTATCAGGCCGCGATCCTAAGCCAGCTGGCACGCCGCGTCTATTCCATCGACCGCTTCAAGCGTTTGGTAACAGAAGCGCAGTCCGTGTTCGACGCTCTTGGCATCGCCAATATCACCGCCATGACGGCCGACGGCAGCTATGGTCTCGCCGAACAGGCCCCCTTTGACCGCATCCTGCTGACCGCCGCGGCCGAAGACCCACCCAGTCCGCTGCTGGCGCAACTGCGTGTGGGCGGCATCATGGTGCTGCCCGTCGGCCAATCCGATACCGTTCAAAGCCTGATCCGCGTCACACGCCTTGAAAAAGGCTTTGACTACGAGGAATTGCGCCCAGTCCGGTTTGTCCCCTTGATCGAAGGGTTGGGTCAGGACTAGAACCTTTGAAACGCCTCAGATAAGGGGCAAATGGCCCCAACGCGCGGGCAAGTTACGACAGGACACTGCAGCCATGACATACACTTCCACTTTCGGATTGCGCCGCATTGCCTTTGCAACCTCTGCGCTGGCCATTTTGACCGCCTGCGACACCGCGCTGCCGGATCTGGATTTTCGCGACCGGGCCGGCGGTTTTGACACCTCGCCTGCCGTCGCCGATCTGCCCAGCCGCCCCCAGCCCGACAATCGCGGCGTGATTTCCTATCCCGGTTATCAGGTCGTCGTGGCCCGGCGCGGTGACACCATCGCCAGCATCGCATCCCGGCTAGATCTGCAAAGTGCGACCCTTGCCAGCTATAACGGTGTCAGCGCCGATGCGACCCTGCGCGAAGGCGAAGTCGTCGCCCTGCCCGGCCGCGTGACCGAACCGTCCCCTGCGACGGGTGCAGCCACGACCGGCCCTATCGACATCAGCGGCATCGCAACCACAGCGCTGGACCGCGCGTCCCCCGTCGTCACGGGCGGCCTTGCGCCCCTGCCGACCAGCGGGACCGAACCAATCCGCCACAAGGTCCAACCAGGAGAGACGGCATTTTCGATCAGCCGCCTATACAACGTGCCCGTTGGCACCCTGACCAGCTGGAACGGCCTGTCTGGCGACCTAGAGGTCCGCGACGGTCAATATCTTCTGATCCCGCAAAACAGCCAACCCGCTGACGTCACCGGCGGCCCACTGGTCGCGCCGGGCACCGGCAGCGGATCGCCCGTGCCCCCCTCTGCAGCAGTGCCGCTGCCGCTTGAGGCACCCATCGCCGCCAGCGCACCAGTAGAAGCACCGCCAGCGCCTGTTCTGGAAGAGGCCCCGCCGCGCACAGCCACCGTGATCGCCCCTGCCCCGGTCGCCCCGCCCGCGCCAACACCAGCACCTGCGCCCGCATCCAGCAGCAACGCACAATTTGTCCGCCCCGTGACGGGCAGCGTCATTCGCGACTATGCGCCCGGTAAGAACGAAGGCATCGACATCGCCGCCAGCGCCGGCACCACCGTGAAGGCCGCTGACGCAGGCACTGTCGCCGCCGTCACCACCGACACCAGCGGCACGGCGATCGTCGTGGTGAAGCACGCTGGCAATCTGTTGACGGTCTATACTAACCTAGAAGGCCTGAGCGTGTCCAAAGGTGATTCCGTCACGCGCGGCGGCACATTGGGTAAGGTCAAAAGCGGCGATCCGAGCTTTGTGCACTTCGAAGTGCGGCGCGGACTTGAGTCCGTCGATCCGAACGACTTTTTGTAGGCGCGCCTCCGGCGGGAGTATTTCTGGCAAGATGAATGCCCGGGCATATTGGGTTGCCGTGGACGTGCAAAGGTGCTGGCAAAGAAGGGGTGAGCGGCGGGCGTTAGCCCAGCGTGACGCCCCGGCGGCCCGCTAGATCCGTAAAATACTGCCATGCCACGCGGCCAGAGCGGCTGCCCCGTGTGGCTTGCCATTCGATCGCTTCGGCCCGAAGGGTCGCGTCGTCGATGGCGATGCCGTGCGCGTCGCAGTAGCCCCGGATCATGGCCAGGTATTGATCCTGATCGCACGGATGGAAGCCAAGCCAGAGGCCGAAACGATCTGACAGGCTGACCTTCTCCTCGACCGCTTCAGCAGGGCTGATGGCCGTCGAACGTTCATTTTCGATCATATCGCGCGGCATTAGGTGGCGGCGGTTCGACGTGGCATAAAGCACCACGTTGTCCGGGCGCCCTTCAATCCCGCCATCAAGCACGGCCTTGAGTGATTTGTAATGGCTATCGTCATGGCTAAAGCTGAGGTCGTCGCAGAACAGGATGAACCGCTGGTCGGTGCCGCGCAGCAGGTGTAGCAGGCGGCCGATGCTGGGCAGGTCTTCGCGCTGGATTTCGATGATCTTTAGGTTTTCATGCATCGCATGAAGTTTGCCGTGGATCGCTTTGACAAGGCTCGATTTTCCCATGCCGCGCGCGCCCCACAGAAGGGCGTTATTGGCAGGCAAGCCGCGCGCAAAGCGTTCGGTATTTTCAAGCAAGGTATCGCGGGACCTGTCGATGCCCACCAGAAGGCCCACGGCAACGCGGCTCACGCGGGTGATTGGCGTCAGCCCATCAGGGTCCGCATGCCAGACGAAGGCCCCTGCGGCGCTAAAATCAGGGGCCGTCGCTGGGCCGGGCCGCAGCCGTTCGAGGGCGGCTGCGATCCGTTCCAGCGGGTCGGTCATGGCTTAGGCTCCGTGTCGTCGTCGTCCACTGGGTTCAGTGGGTTGCCATACATGTCCTCGTCTTCGGCGACGGTGCCGTTGGCGCGCAATTCGGCCAGGCGGATCCGCTCTAACCGGGCGACGAGTTGGATGGAAATTTCGTAAAGACCGTAGATCACGGTAAACAGAATGACTTGGCTGACCACGTCCGGCGGGGTTGCCAGCGCGGCCATCAGCAAGATGCCGATGACAGCATATTTACGGGTATTGCGCAGGCCAGCGGCGCTGACCAGACCGGCCTTGCCCATCAATGTCAGCAGCACGGGAAGCTGAAAACAAAGGCCAAAGGCCACGATGAACTTGATGGTCAGATTGAGGTAGGCCTTGGCCGAGCCTTGGAACAGCAATCCAGCAGCCTGCGTCGACACCTCTGGTCCGTCGGGCAGCACGTTGCCCTGCTGAAACCCGAGGAAGAAGTTAAAGGCCAGCGGCGTGATGACGTAATAGGCGAAGGCCGCGCCAAGGAAGAACATGAAGGGCGAGGCCACCAAGAACGGCAGAAACGCGCCCTTTTCCGACTTGTACAGACCCGGCGCGATGAAGCGCCACATCTGGTAGCTGATGAAGGGGAACGACAGGCACAGCCCGCCCAGAAGCGAG
Source organism: Loktanella salsilacus (assembly GCF_900114485.1). Taxonomy (GTDB): domain Bacteria; phylum Pseudomonadota; class Alphaproteobacteria; order Rhodobacterales; family Rhodobacteraceae; genus Loktanella; species Loktanella salsilacus. The sequence continues at coordinate 173,328 of NZ_FOTF01000001.1, forward strand.
ATCTGGATCGCGACGAAGAAGCCTTCTTCTAGCGCGATGAAGATCAGCCCGCAGTCCTGCCCTTCGGCGTCGAGGGCAGAGCATAAAGGCAGGGTCAGGAAGTCAAAGATCGGGTTCCAGACCGTGAAACAAATCACCATGCCCAAGATAAAGGCCAGCAGCGATTTGATCAGGCGCGAGCGCAGTTCCGTGAGGTGTTCCAGCAGCGGTGCTGCGCTGTCATCTAGGTCGTCTGCAGCGCTCATGCTTCACCTGCTGGGGTCTTTTTTGCACGCGGTTTCGCGGGCTTATCAGACGTTGTTGATGCAGCGGCTTTAGCCTTGGGCGCAGCTTTTGGCTTTGCTTTAGGCTTGGGCGCTGGCGCGGGTTCGATCACCGGGGCGGGCATGGCCATGTCCGGCTCGTCCGACATTTCGGCAGCATCGGCGGCGGCCATTTCGCGGTCACGGCGGTCCTGTGCGGCGCGAGCGGTGGCGGCAGAGATCTTGTCTTTCGCCGCCTGACGCTCCTCTGACAGTTTAGCTGTCTCGGTGCCGGGCTTGAATGTCGAACTTGCCGCAGATTTCAGCTTGTCGACACCAAATTTCGCCGGGTTTGCAGCGGCTTGGATCGACTTGCTAATGTCCTTGACCCCGCTGTCATCCGCAGCGGATTCCATGGCGCGCTGGAATTCAGACGCCATGGCCCGGGCTTTGCCGCTCATGCGGCCGAGCTCTCGGAACATGTTCGGCAGATCTTTGGGCCCGATCACGATCAAGGCCACGACCCCCAAAAGGATCATTTCGCTCCAGCCTAAGCCGAACATACGCGTTACCTCTAGGCGGGTTTAGACGTTGTCTTTTTTCGACTCTGGCGTGACATCCCGCGCATCGGCAAAGCTGTCGTCCAGTTCTTTTTTGCTATCATCGACGCCGCGCTTGAACGCGGTGATGCCTTTGCCGACTTCGCCCATCAGGGACGAAATCTTGCCCCGTCCGAACAGGACAAGCACGACGACGGCGATCAGCAGAAGGCCGGGAAGGCCGATATTGTTGAGCATGTAATCTCTCCTTGGCGGAACCCGGTGCCTGCGACGCCGGGCGGTTGAGGCCCATCAGACATACGCGTCCGGCGCCCTATTTAAAAGTGGCAATCTGTCAAAAAGGCGTGCGGTGACTTTGCCTTGCGCCTTTTCGCGTAGCGTCGCTTATGCGCCGATCGCTTTGCGCAGCATGTTCAGGGCAACCAGCACCAAAAACACGCCAAATACGCGCTTTAGGCGCACGGCATCGGTCTTATGCGCCAGTGCGGCACCCCATGGCGCCGTGATCAATGTCATGGTGACGACAAGGCCAAAGGCGACAAAGTTGACCGACCCGATGGTAAAGGGCGGCGCGACGGCGATGGGCTTGAACAGCAGCACCAGCACCGACGGCACAGCGATCAGCACACCAAAGCCTGCGGCGGTGGCCACGGCGCGGTGAATCGGGGTGTTATAAAGGCTCATGACTGGGACGCCAAAGCTGCCGCCGCCGATGCCCATCAGCACCGACAAGAAGCCCAGCAGCGGTGACAAGGCCGCGCGTGCGATACCTGTTGGCATCGCCTGGCCCAGCCGCCAGTGATTGCGGCCAAAGGTCATGTAAAGGCCGACGATGATTGCCAGACCGCCAAAGATCAGCTGCAGGGTCAAGGTGCGCAGGGTGGATACCAAAAGCACGCCCAGCACAGCGCCGATCACGATGCCAATGGCCCATGTTTTCAAGATCGCCCAATCGACCGCGCCCTTTTTGTTATGGGCATGAAGTGAACGCAGGCTAGTCACGATGATTGTCGCAAGAGATGTGGCAAGGCACATCTGCATCAGCTGCGGGCTGTCGAAGCCTAAGGCGCTGAAAGCGTAGAAAAACGCAGGCACCAGTACAATACCGCCGCCAACCCCCAGAAGGCCCGCAAGCACGCCAGCAAAGGCCCCGATGGCCAGCAACAGCAGGCCCATTTCGATCAGCAAAGTGGTATTTTCCAAGGTGTGCCCCTCCTTAGGCAGCAAGCGTCGTGACGTGTCTTAGCGCATCTAGCACCACGTCCACACCCGCGCCATCTTTATGCGCGTGCTCTGATAGGTGTCGGCGCCAAAGTCGCGCACCCGGGCGGCCTTGGAACAGGCCGAGCATGTGCCGCGTCACCTGCCCCAGCTTACCGCCAGCGGCGACGTGATCGGCGATATAGGGCAGCATGGCGTGGACGATCTGGATGGCATCGCCGGGGGTGCCATCATTAAAAATCCGCGCATCGGCGTCCAGCAGGATCGCGGCCGGGTCATGATAGGCGGCGCGGCCGATCATGACGCCGTCAAGGCCTGCGTCCAGTAGCTCCCCCGTCAGATCAAGGTCCGCAATGCCGCCGTTGATCGATAGGTGCAGGGCGGGAAACTGGGCTTTCATCGCGTGAACAAGGTCATAGTCCAGCGGGGGGATATCGCGGTTTTCCTTGGGGCTAAGCCCCTGTAGCCACGCCTTGCGGGCGTGAATGGTAAAGCGGTCAACGCCGGCTGCGCTGACGCGGGTCAGAAAATCGGGCAGCACTTGCGCGGGGTCTTGGTCATCGACGCCAATGCGGCATTTCACAGTGATCGGCAGTTTTGTGACGGCCATCATGGCAGAGACGCAATCGGCCACCAGATCAGGTTCGGTCATCAGCACCGCGCCAAAACGCCCCGATTGCACCCGGTCAGAGGGGCAGCCGCAGTTCAAGTTCACCTCGTCATAGCCCATATCAGCTGCGATTTTCGTCGCCTGCGCCAGCAGTGCAGGGTCAGAGCCGCCAAGCTGCAAGGCGACGGGATGCTCGTCCTGCCCGTAAGCCAGCAAACGCGCGGTATCGCCGTGCACGACGGCGGCGGCGGTGACCATTTCGGTATAAAGCAGCGCATGACGCGACATCAGCCGATGAAAGTGCCGGCAGTGACGATCCGTCCAATCCATCATCGGGGCCACGGACAGGCGAGCGGCCTGCGTCACCCGGCTGGTCGTGAGGGCTTGGGGCGTTGGTTCATATTGCATCGCGCAATACTCCTGTCCTGCATGCAGCATCCGGCGCGCACCGCTGCAGGGCGCGCTGGATGCTGCTTTAGCAGGCCCGCGCCGCGCCCGCAAATCGGTCGCCAGCTACGGGGTTAGGCCGCGGGGTCAGGTCGTAGATTACAGCGACCAGCCGCCGTCGACGGCATGCGCCTGGCCCGTGGTAAATGCGCTGTCGTCGCTAGCAAGGTAAAGCGCGAGGGCTGCGATTTCCTCGGGCTTACCGATGCGGCCCATAGGCTGACGGCCGATAAAGGCAGCAAGGGCTGCCTCGTAGTCGCCGGTGTCGCGCAGGCGCTGGTGCATGGACGGGCTGTCCACGGTGCCGGGGCAGATCGCGTTGCAGCGAATGCCTTGCTGGATGTAGTCGGCGGCCACGGATTTCGTCATGCCGATCACGGCGGCCTTTGACGCGCAATAGGCAAAGCGGTTCGGCACGCCCTTCATCGACGACGCGACCGAGGACATGTTGATGATCGACCCGCCGCCGTTTTCCAGCATGGCCGGCAGCGCGTGCTGCATCATGCGGAACATCGCGGTGACGTTCAGATCAAAGCTAAAGTTCCAGTCCTTTTCCGAACACTCCAAAATCGTGCCATGCGCCACTACCCCGGCGCAGTTGAACAGCACGTCCAGCGGGCCTGCGTCCTGCACGACCTTTTTCACGGCCTCGCCGTCGGTCACGTCAAGCTTTACTGCCGTAATCCCGTCTATTTGCGCCAGCTCTGCCAGCGCGGCCTCGTTGACGTCCGTGGCAATTACCTTCGCGCCCTCCTGCGCGAAAAGTTCTGCCGTGGATCGCCCGATCCCCTGCCCGGCTGCGGTAATCAGCGCCGTTTTTCCGGCTAATCTGCCTGTCGTCATGTCGTCCACTCCTCCTTGGAACAGCATTTCGTGCTGCGTCGAACCCAAGCGTCGCGGCAATCCGTCGCGGCCCCTGTTCGGGGCGGAGTGAACATTTTCTAAAACGATAACGCAACACGGCGCGGGATCATTTCCGCGGCGCGTGTCGCCTTAGGATTGCACCGCGACTTTGTGCGCAGTGTCAAAGGGGATTGCGGCGCTGATTGTCGGTGCGGCGTCCAGCGGAATACGCAGCATGACCAAGGCGTTGCCGGTGATCGCCGCGCGTTGCAAAGCCGCTGGCAGATCAGCCAGCGTCGTCTGCACGATCTGCTGCGATGCCTTGCTGACGTCAGCCGCGATGGTCACGGCGCTGCCCGGGTTTAGCCCGTGCTGGTGCAGCGATGCGCTGATCCGGGGTGCGGCCCCGACGCCCATATAGAACACCAATGTCGTGCCGGGCACCGCGTGGGCGGCCCAGTTTTCCGGTGCCTGATCGTCGCAATGCTGCCCCGTCGTCAGCACCAGCGTATCGGTTTGCCCGCGCTGGGTCAGCGATTGGCCAAGGAAGGCAGCGGCGGCGCTGGCGGCGGTGACGCCGGGGACGATTTCGACCGGGATGTTTTGGGCGCGTGCGGCGTCCAATTCCTCGGCCGCGCGGCCAAAGATACTGGGATCGCCGGATTTCAGGCGCACAACACGGCGGCCCTTTGCGGCCTCGGCCACGATCAGGGCGCTGATGCGGTCTTGGGGCCAAGCATGCGCGCCGACGACCTTGCCAACGAACACGCGTTCGGCGTCGCGGCGAGCAAGCTCTAGGACCTCTGGATCGACAAGGCGATCGTAAAAGATAACATCTGCCTCTTGCAGGCGTTCGACCGCACGCAGGGTCAGCAGATCGCGTGCGCCGGGGCCTGCGCCGACAAGGGCGATATGGCCGGTGCTGGCGGGCAGCGCGCGGGTGTGGATCGTCTGCTTCAGCAGGTCAGCGGCGGCGCGTTCTTGGCCGGTTTTGTGCATCTGCCACGGTGTGTCGCCAAAGGCCCAGCGCCAGAACGCCCGCCGATCGTTGCGCGGAATCTGTGCGGCCACCGCGCCCCGCAGCCGCCCTGCCAGCGCGGCAAAGCTGCCAAGGCGCGGGTCAAGCATCTGCTCCACCTGCGTCTTGATCTGGCGGGCCAGCACGGGGGCGGTGCCTTCGGTGCCGATGGCGACGACGACGGGATCGCGGTCTACCAGCGACGGGGTGGTGATGTCGCACAGGCTGGGCTGGTCCACGACATTGACCTGCGCACCGCCTGCCTTGGCCAGCATATGCAGGGCGGCGTCCATGCCGGGGCAGCCCGTGCCGATAAAGACCATCGCCGCATCCGCAAAGCTGGCGGGGGTAATGGGGGATGGATCATGCAGGGCGCGGCCCGTGGCGACCAGATCTGCCAGTTCTGGGTCCAAGTCCTGCGCCAGCAGCACGAGTTGTCCGTCCGTTTTCAGCATCAGCCGCGCCTTTTGTGCGGCCTGCTCGCCGCCACCAGCGATGACGATGCGGCGGTTCGTGGTGCGGATGAACATCGGAAAGCTGTGCATTGTCTTATCCCTTTCAGGCGGCGGCGCTGCGGTGGCGGGACTGCCACAGGTCTTGGGCCAACGCCTCTGGCTTGGCGGCACCGACGGCAGACAGCGCCAGCGCGGCGGTGCTGGTGATGATGGCAGCGGCGAAATCGTCGGCCTGTTCGCCGTGCCAGACCTGCGAAAGGGTGCTGGTGGTTTCCGACAGGCGCTGGTGGCCGGTCAGCGGCGCGCCAGTGGTGCCTTCCCAGATTGCGCCCTGTGTCAGACCGTGCAGGGTGATGTCCTTGGCGGGGTGATGTTCAAACTCTCCTCCGCCCCCTTTGAGGACGCGCAGGGTGGGCTGGCTGAGCAATAGCGCAGCGTCGCGCTGCAGCTCTCGGTATGACGGATGGAACACGCCTTGCAGGGCGACGGACGCGCTGGCGGGATTGAGCATGCGCAGCACGGTGTTGATGCAGGACCGCAGGCCGAAGACGTCGCGCAGGCGCAGCAGGTCCATCAGGCGCGGCTGCATCTGTTCCAGCGGGACATAAGCGATGCCGTCGCGGGCAAGCGCGGCAGAAGCGTCCGTCCAATCCACCTGCGTGATACCGACATCGCCAAGGGCCGCGCGCACCGAGGCGCCAGTGGCTTGGTGCGAATTCCAGCCGTGTAGCAAAACTGGATAGCCCGCCTGCGCCACAAGCCGCGCCGCGGCTAGAAACCAAGGCTGCCCGCGCGTGCGCCCTGCGGCATAGGACGGCCAGTCAACGGCGGGCGCAGGTCCCTGCCATGCGGGCAGGGATGCGCGGGCGGCAGCGGTGAAACCTGCGATTTCAGCCGCGACCTCGCCTTTCATGCGCAGCAGCATCAGCAGTGCGCCCAGCGCCTCTGGTGCGGCGTCCCCGCGCAGGATGATCTGCATCGCGGCAAAGGCTTCGTCTTGCGTCAGGGACCGGGCGCGGCCCTGCCCGCGGCCAAGGATTGCGACATATGGGGCGAGTGTCATTCAGCGGCCTCCAACCGGGTTGCCTGCGCAAGAAGCACGGCAATCTCGGGTCTGCAAGAGCCGCAGTTCGTGCCCGCCCCGGTGCAGGCGCCCACCTGCGCCACGGTTGCGGCTTGGCCTGTGTCGATCACGCCCCGGATCGTATTCACGCCGACATTCAGGCAGGCGCAGACCACGGCGCCGGGGTCCGGCATATCGGCGCTGGGACGGCCTGACAGCGGTGAGTGCGCCACCTGCCCCAGTTGCGCGGCTAGGTGATCGCGCGAGACGGCAACAGGCGTGCGCGACACGAAAAGCGCGGCCAGCAGGCGGCCTTCGTCGGTGAAGGCCATGCGCACGGTGCCTGTCGCTGGATCGCGAAAGGTCTGGCAGGGGGCGTCTGGCAAGGCGAACAGGCGGCGGGCCTCGACCTCCCAATCCTGGGGCGCGGTGTCAGCGGCCAGTTCGGCGCGCCAGCCGTTTGCGACGCGGCTGCGGGCCCAATAGGCGCTGGCGGGGCTCATGTCGCCCGCGCTGACCGCATAGCCGAACCAAGCGGCGTTATAGGGCGCAAGTGCAACCACTGCGGCCTTGCTTTCGGGCTGGCCTGACAACGGGTCAACGACGCTGGCGACCAGCGCATCAACGCGGCCCGTCGGCGCGGTTTCCCCGGTCCAATGCATCGGGGCAAAGACTTGGCCCGGCTGCACCCGGTCGGTGATCAGCGCGCGCAGGATGCAGCGGCCTTGCAGACTGGTAACGGTGATCAGGCCTGCAGGCGCGATGCCCAAGGCGGCAGCATCATGCGGGTGGATTTCCAAGAACGGCTCGCCCAAGTGCTGGTTCAGGCGCGGCGATTTCGCGGTGCGGGTCATGGTGTGCCACTGATCGCGGATACGTCCAGTGTTCAGCCGGAACGGAAAGCGCGGCACCGTTTTGGCGACCGGCGGGCGGGCGGCAACGGGGATCATGCGAGCGTGGCCGCTGGGGGTATAGAACTGGCCGTCTGCAAAGAACCGCACCGTCTGGCCGCGCATAGTGACAGGCCAACGCGTGGGCATCAGCGTGTCATAACCGCCCTGCCCCAGCCCGGTCAGGCCAGAGATGTCAAAGTCCCGCCCCATCGCAGCCGCAAGCCCGGACAGCGCGGCGTATTCGTCAAAAATTTGCGCGGGGCTGGTGTAGGCAAAGGCATCGGTCCAGCCCATGCGGCGGCCCACGTCCGACATGATATCCCAATCGGCGCGGGCCTGCCCTGCGGCGGGCATCAGGGCGCGTTGGCGGCTGATGGTGCGGTCAGAATTTGTGACCGTGCCGTCCTTTTCGCCCCACCCCGTCGCGGGCAGCAGCACATGGGCCAGCCGCGCGGTGTCGGTGTTTGCGGTTACATCGCTGACAACGGTGAAATCGCAGCCTTTGATCGCATCGCGGACCATATCGGCGTCGGGCATCGACACGGCGGGGTTGGTGCAGACAATCCACAGTGCCTTGATCTGGCCAGTGCGGACCTGTTCGAACAGATCGACGGCCTTGAGCCCTGCGCCTTCGGGCATGGCGGGGGCGTCCCAGAAATTACGCACAAGGTCGCGGTGAACCGCGTCCTCTAGGTCCAGATGACAGGCCAGCGCGTTGGCAAGCCCGCCCACTTCGCGCCCGCCCATGGCGTTGGGCTGGCCGGTGACGGAAAACGGGCCCATGCCGGGCTTGCCGATCCGGCCCGTGGCAAGGTGGCAGTTGATGATCGCGTTGACCTTATCCGTGCCGGACGACGACTGGTTCACCCCTTGGGAGAAGACGGTGACGACCTTTTCCGTGCGGGTCCACAGGTCGCAAAAGGCGGTGATCTGCGCGGGTGTCAGGCCAGTGACGCGGCCGTCCTGCGCCTGCGCGGCACGCAGGGTTTCGTCAAAACCATCAACGTGGCGCAGGTAGGCGGCATCGACGGCACCGCCCTCGTAAATCGCGGCAAGCAGGCGGTTGAACAAGGCGACATCGCTGCCCGGTTCCAGCGCCAGATGCATATCTGCCAGATCGCAGGTTGCGGTGCGGCGCGGGTCGATGACGACCACGCGCATCGCGGGGTTTGCGGCCTTGGCGGCGGCAAGGCGTTGATAAATAACCGGATGACACCACGCCAGATTGCTGCCGACCAGCACGACAAGGTCGGCAAGCTCAAGGTCCTCGTAGGTGCCCGGGACGGTGTCGGTGCCAAAGGCGCGTTTTTGCCCCGCCACGGTAGAGGCCATGCAGAGGCGCGAGTTTGTGTCGATATTGGCCGAGCCGATGAAACCTTTCATCAACTTGTTGGCGACATAGTAATCCTCGGTCAGCAGTTGGCCAGAGACATAGAAGGCAACAGAATCAGGGCCGTGGTCGGCGATGGTCTGGCTGAAACGGTCCGCGACAAGGCCAAGCGCCGTGTCCCAATCGGTGTCCACATCCAGCACGCGGGGCGTCAGCAGGCGGTCGTCCAGCGAGAGTGTTTCGCCCAGCGCGAAGCCTTTGGAACACAGCCGCCCAAGGTTGGCCGGATGTGCGGGATCGCCGCGCACCGCGACTCCGCCCGCCCCGTCCGGCTGCGCCAGCACACCGCAGCCAACGCCGCAATAGGCGCAGGTGGTGCGGATTTCGCCGGGTTGCTGCGGGCGGGTGTCCATCATGCCACCTGTGCGCGGCGCAGTTTGGCGGTATCGAGCAGGATGCGCCCGCCCTCGACGCGGATGGGATAGGTATTCACCGCGCCGGTGTCTGCGCCTTGCGCCAATCCAGTGTCTAGCCGCAGCACCATGTTGTGCAGCGGACAGGTGACGGACCTGCCGTGCACGATACCCTCTGACAGGGGGCCGCCCTTGTGTGGGCAGGCGTCGTCAATGGCGAACACCTCGTTGTCGATGGTGCGGAACACGGCGACGCAGCCGATGTGGGTTTTCACCACGCGCGCGCCGCGTTCGGGGATGTCTTCGAGCGCGCCAATATCGGTCCAGTTGGTCATTCTGCGGCCTCCAGTGTCAGATCGGCAAGGGGCTGCCAAAGATTGCGGAATGCGGGCTTTGTGCGTTCGGCCCAAGGGTCCTGCTGCATGAACTGCTGGGCATAATAGAAGCGGTCCGCCAGCGCCTTGCGGCTATCGGCGTCCGTGACGACCCGTGCGACGATGTGGTCAAGGCCGACGTTATCCAGCCATTTGTACATGCGTTCCAGATAGGCGGCCTCTTCGCGGTACAGCTGTAGGACGGCAGCGGTGTATTCCAGCACCTCGTCCTCGGTCTTGACGGTGCACATCACGACAGTGCCCTGAATATGCAGACCCGCCGCGCCGCCGATGTGCAGCACATAGCCAGAGTCGACGCAGATCACGCCCACGTCCTTGCAGGTGGATTCCGAACAATTGCGCGGACAGCCAGAGACGGCCATTTTCACCTTGGCCGGCGTCCAAGACCCCCAAAGCGCCTTTTCCATGCGGATACCAAGTCCGGTGCTGTCTTGGGTGCCAAAGCGGCAATGGTCGGTGCCAACGCAGGTTTTCACCGTGCGCAGCCCCTTGGCATAGGCTTGGCCGGACACCATGCCCGCGGCGTTCAGATCGGCCCAGATGTCGGGCAAGTCTTGTTTCTTGACGCCCAGCAGGTCGATGCGCTGGCCGCCGGTGACCTTGACGGTTTGCACGTTGTATTTGTCAGCCGCATCCGCAATCGCCCGCAGTTCAGCCGCAGAGGTGATGCCGCCCCACATGCGCGGGACAACGGAATAGGTGCCGTCCTTTTGGATATTCGAATGCATCCGTTCGTTCACAAAGCGGCTTTGGTCGTCGTCCTGATATTCGCCCGGCCAGTCGCACAGTAGGTAGTAATTCAGCGCAGGCCGGCAGGACGCGCAGCCGCAAGAGGTTTCCCAGCCGCATTCCTGCATCACGGCCGCCATGGATTTCAGGCCGCGCGATTTGATCAGGCGGCGCACGTCCATGTGGGTCAGCGGCGTGCAAGGGCACATCGGCTTGACGGTCTGCACTTCGAACGCGTCGCCAAGCGACAGGGCCATGACCTGTTCGACAAGCCCGGTGCAAGTGCCGCAGGATGCGCTGGCTTTGGTCTGGGCGCGCACGTCGGTCAGCGATGTTGCGCCGCCTTTGATCGCGTCAACGATAGTAGATTTGCATACGCCGTTGCAGCCGCAGATTTCTGCATCAGCCGGTAAGGCTGCAACGGCCGCCAACGGGTCCGATTGGGCACCCCCTTGGAAAGCGGGGCCAAAGATGAGGGTATCGCGCATGTCCGATACGTCGGTCTTGTCCTTGATCAGCCCGTGGAACCACGCACCGTCGGCGGTGTCGCCATACATGACCGCGCCGATCAGCCTCTCTCCTTCTAGTACAAGGCGTTTGTAGATGCCCCGCGCGGGGTCGCGAAAGACGATGTCGTCGCGCCCGTCCCCTTCGGCAAAGTCCCCGGCGCTGAACAGATCGCAACCTGTGACTTTTAGCTTTGTCGCCACCTCTTTGGGGGTGAAAATCGCGGGGGTATCGCCCAGCGTGTCGGCGGCAACCTTGGCTTGGTCATACAGCGGCGCAACAAGGCCGAAGATGGCCCCTTGATGTTCGACGCATTCGCCCAGCGCTAAGATGTGTTCGTCTGATGTGATCATCGCATCGTCGACATGGATACCGCGACCGACAGCCAGCCCTGCCTCTTTGGCCAAGGCCACATTGGGGCGGATGCCGACAGCCATCACAAGCAGATCACAGGGCAGTTCGGTGCCGTCGTCCAGCAGCAGTCCGCTGACGTGGCCGTCCGTGCCCATGATCTCTTTAGAGTTGGCAGAGGTCAGGACGGTGATGCCCTTTGCCTCTAGCGCTTTTTTCAGCAGATAGCCTGCCGCCTCGTCCAGCTGGCGTTCCATCAGGTGGCCCATGACGTGGATCACGGTGACATCGACGCCGCGGGCGGCCATGCCTGCCGCGGCCTCTAGCCCCAAAAGGCCGCCGCCGATCACGATGGCTTTCGCGCCGGGCTTGGCACCCAGGCCCATCATGCGTTCGGTGTCTTCCAGATCACGGTAGGGAATGACGCCGGGCAGATCGTGGCCGGGCAGCGGGATCATGAAGGGGTTAGAGCCGGTGGCGATGACAAGGCGATCATAAGGGACCGGGCCATTTTCGCCGTGGACGATGCGGGCCGCGCGGTCGATGCGCTCGACCTTTTCGCCAAAACGGCAGGTGACGCCGTGGCCCTCGTACCAGTCCGTGTCATGGGTGACGATTTCGGCGTAGGTCTTATCGCCGGACAGCACGGGGGACAGCATCAGGCGGTTATAGTTCCCGCGCGGCTCTGCGTTGAAAAGCGTCACGTTCCACGCGCCGGGCTGCGTGTCGAACAGATGCTCTAGCATCCGGCCAGAGGCCATTCCGGCCCCGATAACGACAAGGTTCTTTGTCATGGCTTACTCCGCTGCGATGGTGGCAGGTTTCGGCGCAGGCTTTGCGCCGTGTTCGTATTCCGTCAGGAAATCAAGGACTTCTTGGCGGTATTCATAGTAGTCGGGGTGGGCCAGCAGCGCCTTGCGGGTGCGCGGGCGCGGCAGTTTCACGTCGGTGATCTTGCCGATGGTGGCTTGCGGGCCGTTGGTCATCATGACGACGCGGTCGGCCAGCAGGATCGCCTCGTCCACGTCGTGCGTGACGCAGATCGCGGTGACTTTGGTGCGGGACCAGACTTCCATCAGGACCTCTTGCAGTTCCCACCGGGTCAGGCTGTCCAGCATGCCAAAGGGTTCATCCAGCAGCAGCAGTTTTGGCGACAAGGCAAAGGCGCGGGCGATGCCCACGCGTTGTTTCATGCCGTTCGACATGGAATGCGCGCCGCGGTCCATCGCATCGGCCAGGCCGACACGTTCAAGGTAGTATTCCACCACCTCTTGCCGCTCGACCTGGGTCGCCTTGGGGTAAACCTTGTCCACGCCAATCGCGACGTTTTCCTTGGCGGTCAGCCATGGGAACAGGTTGGGCGATTGGAACACAACGGCGCGTTCGGGGTCCGCGCCTTCGACGTGGCGACCATCAAGGCGGATTGCGCCTTTGCTGATCTCGTTCAGGCCGGCGGCCATGGTCAGCACGGTGGATTTGCCGCAGCCGGAGTGGCCGATCAGGCTGATGAACTCGCCCTGATTGACCTTGAGGTTGAAGTCCTCGACCACCGTCAGCGGGCCTTTGGGCGTGGGGTAGACTTTGTGCAGCTGCGAAAAGTCGAGGAAGCGTTCCTCGATCATGCCTTCGCGGGCCTCTTTCACCACGGCGGGGATGGTCTGGTGGATCGGGGTGACATTGGGCAAGTGCCGCGTTTCGGCGACTTTGGCGGCGATACCGACGTCCATCAGGTATTGCGTCACCTGCGCGCGTAGCTTTTTAAAGCCTGCATCGTGGTTCATCGCGTCGCGGTTACGGGGGCGCGGGATGTTGACGGCGACAGGATCGGCAAGCGTGCCATCGGGGTTCAGCACGATGATGCGGTCGGCCAGCAAGATCGCCTCGTCCACGTCGTTGGTGATTAGGATGCAGGTCTTCTTGTCGGCCTCCCAGATCTCTAGGATTTCGTCGGCAAGGTTGGCGCGGGTCAGCGCATCAAGGGCGGACAAAGGTTCGTCCAGCAGCAGCAGGTCAGGCTCCATCGCCAGTGCACGGGCCACGGCGACGCGTTGGCGCATGCCGCCGGACAGTTCCGACGGATAGCGGTGGGCGGCGTGGGGCAGCCCGACCATGGCGATGTAGTGATCGGCCTTGGCGGTTTGCTCTGCCTTGGGCAGCTTGCCGTGGACTGCCTCAATCGCGAGCATGATGTTGCCGCGCACGGTCAGCCACGGCATCAGGCTGTAGCTTTGAAACACAAGGCCGCGGTCTGGGCCGGGGCCGTCGATGGGCTTGCCGCGAAAGGTCAGATCGCCGGTATCGGGTGCTTCTAGCCCGGCGATCAGGTTCATCAGGGTGGACTTTCCAGTGCCGGAAAACCCGAGGATGGCAAGGAATTCGCCTTCTTTCACATCAAGGTCGATGTGTTTCAGGATTTCGGTCCGGTGGGTGCCTTCCCCGAAACCTTTGCCGACGTCTTTGAATTGCAGAATGCTCATATCCATCACCGCTGCGCTGAGAAGGTAAAGAAGGACTGCATCGCGAACATGACCCGGTCGAGCAGGAAGCCGATGATGCCGATGGTCAGCACCGCAACGATGATCCGCGCCAGCGATTGGGAAGATCCATTCTGGAATTCGTCCCAGACGAATTTGCCAAGGCCCGGGTTCTGCGCCAGCATTTCAGCGGCGATCAGCACCATCCAGCCCACGCCCAGCGACAGGCGCAATCCGGTAAAGATCAGCGGCAAGGCGGACGGCAGCACCAGTTTGGTGATCTTGGCGTAGGGGCCCATTTTCAGCACGCGGCTGACGGAAATCAGGTCGCGGTCAATGGACGCCACGCCCAGCGCCGTGTTGATCAGCGTCGGCCAGAGCGAGCAGAGCGTCACGGTGATGGCAGACACGAGGAAGGATTTAGAGAAAAAGCCGTCGTTGGTGGCATAGACCGCGCTGACGACCATCGTGACGATGGGCAACCACGCAAGGGGAGAGACCGGTTTGAAGATCTGGATCAGCGGGTTCAGCGCCGCATTGGCTGTGGGCGACAGGCCCGCCGCAATGCCAAGGGGGATGGCGATGGCGGATGCGATCAGGAAGCCGAAGAACACCGTCTTGATCGAGGTCCAGATCTGCCCGTAGTAGGTCGGCGATCCGGTATATGCGATCTCTTTCACTTCGTCGCCGCGGCCCGCGTCGATCAGGCGCTGGTTACGCTGGTCAAGGCGGTCGGTGAACACAGCCTCTTTTTCCCATTTCACCACTGCGTCGGCGTGCAGGCCCTTTGCCTCTTGCCAGACGGCGACCGGGCCGGGGATCGCGCCAAGGGACGTGACGACCTTGGGTGCCAGCGCCGACCACAGCATCAGGAAAATCGCGATGGACAGCAGGGGCACGCCCAGCAAGCGCCAGATTTCTTTGCCCTGCGCGCGGGGGTTATCCCCTGCAGCCGCCTTGAGCATTGGCGTCACCCAAGCAAGGCCAAGGACGGAAAACCAGGCGTCGGCCTTGTTGATGCGGGTGAACCAGACGGCGCGGCGGGCTTCGCGGTGCTGGGCTTGGATGTGATCGGGATCGACGACGGTCATGGCGTGGCTCCGTGGGTGGGATCAGGGGGCAGTGCCGTCCCGCCAGCGCGGCGGGACGGCATGTGGCATCAACCAGCGATGTCGCCGGACTTCAGGCCAATCGGCAGGCTGTCGATATAGGCGTTGGGGGTTTTGCCGTCGTAGGGGATGCCGTCGATGATGTCGGCGGCGGGTGTCGGGGCTTTGTAGCCGTCGCTATCCCATGGGAAGTCAGCCTCTGCCGCCAGATCTTCGTCGACCAGCATGCGGGCGGCTTCAAGGTAGATGTCCGGACGGTAGACGGACTTTGCGGTTTCATCGAACCAAGCGTCGTCTTTGGGTTCAGCGATCTGGCCCCAGCGGCGCATCTGGGTCAGGTACCAAACGGCGTCGGAATAGAACGGATAGGTCGCGTTGTAGCGAAAGAACACGTTGAAATCGGGCACATCGCGCACATCGCCGGGCTCGTATTCGAAGGTACCGGTCATGGACGCCGCGATGACCTCGGCGTCAGCGCCGACGTATTCGGGGCGCGCCAGGATCGAGACCGCTTCGGCGCGGTTGGCGTTGTCGTTTTCATCCAGCCAGATTGCCGCGCGGATCAGCGCCTTGGTCAGGGCCAGCGTGGTATTTGGGTTTTCTTCGGCAAAGGCGTCGGTGATGCCGAATACTTTTTCAGGGTTGTTCTTCCACAGCTCGTAATCGGTAATGACCGGCACACCGATGCCTTTGACGACGGCCTGCTGGTTCCACGGCTCGCCCACGGCGTAACCGTCGATTGTGCCGGCTTCCATCGTAGCGGGCATCTGCGGCGGCGGGGTGACGGACAGCATGACATCAGCGCCGATGGTGCCGGTGGTGTCAGCGGGCGTATATTGGCCGGGGTTCAGACCGCCAGCGGCCAGCCAGTAACGCAATTCGTAGTTGTGGGTGGAAACCGGGAACACCATGCCCATGTTGAAGGGCTTGCCAGCCGCTTTGTAGCTTTCGACGACGGGGGCCAGTGCAGAGGCGCTGATCGGGTGCTGCGGTTTGCCGTCGGCATCCGTTGGGATGTTTGGCTTCATCGCCTCCCACACGGTGTTCGACACGGTGATGCCGTTGCCGTTCAGGTCCATGGAAAAGGGCGTGATGATGTGCGCTTCGGTACCGTAACCGATGGTTGCTGCCAGCGGTTGACCGGCCAGCATATGTGCGCCGTCCAGTTGACCACCGATAACGCCGTCGAGCAGAACCTTCCAGTTGGCCTGCGCTTCGAGCGTGACAAACAGACCTTCGTCCAAGAAATACCCATTCTCGTAGGCGATGGCGAGCGGCGCCATGTCGGTCAGCTTGATAAAGCCGAAGGTCAGCTCGTCCTTCTCAAGCTCCAGCATTTCGGCAAAGGCCGGGCTGGCGATCATCGTGGTTGCCATCAGGCTGCAGAGTAGTTTTCTCATGTCGATTTCCTTGCGATGGATCTGGAGCGCGGTGGAAAGACGTCCCAGACAAACAAAAATAGCCGCTGACCAACTTCATGCATTGGCATAAAGGGTCGAGCGGCTTTGCTCGGGTAACCCGGACTTGGGAATGGGGTCAGGCGGACGCCATTGTCTGCCTATGAACTTAGGTTAGGCGGCGCTTTGGCGGCGAAACAACAGTGAATGCGGGCTTAGGTGCAACTGCAGCGTGATTTTCTGCATCGCGGCATAAGAGTGCCGCTTTTTGCATCACTCTGGCAGGTCGGCGCTGAAATCCTGCCCATCAAACGAACGGGCAAAGCCGCTGGGGCGCATCTGGTAGCCGGGAATCGCGTGGACGATCTGGCTATGCAGATCGGTGCGGAAGGTCGCCACAGCCGCCGCGCGGGCGCTGGTGCGGTCCAATCCCATGCGGGCGGCCAGCTGCGTGCCGATCCAAGCCGCGTGCTGCGGCTGGGGGGTATAGCGGGTGAAATCGACGAAGCCGGGCACGCTGCGGCTGTCACCGCGCGGCGTGATTGTCAGATGACCGGACAAGGCGCGGTCGATGACTTCGTCCGGCACCTCTAGATAATCGCGGCCCGACAGCATGGCGCAGGCGCTGGTGCGATGGGATGGGTCGGCCAGCCATTCGCCCGCCCGCCACAGCGCGCGGATCAGGCCGCACAGCGGCTCTGGCGCGGTATCGGCCAGATCAGCCCGCACGCCAAGCACCTTTTCCGGCGCACCGGGCCAGATCGCGGCACCGGGCAGCAGCAAAGCGCCAGAGCCGTTTTCAACCGCCATAGAGCCCCAAGGCTCTCCGACACAAAAGGCGTCGAGTTCTTCGGCGGCGAGTGCGGCGGCCATCAAGGGCGGCGGCACGGTGCGGATATCAACGCCGGCAGGCGCAGGCAGGCCCAGCGCGGTCAGCCAGTGATACAGCAGTTCGGCATGCATCGAAAACGGGAACGGCACGCCAATACGCAGCGGGCCATTTGCGGCGGCGATCAAGGCGAGCCCTGCGGCGCGGGCATCGTGGAAATCAAAACCGTGGCCATTGGCGCGCAGGCGCTCTTCGATCCGGCGGCTGACGCCGATCACTTCGCCATTGGTCGACAGTACAGCCACAGCCGCGAGCGGTCCCCCTGCCCCGCTGAGGCCCAGCGCGGTGGCGACAGGCATGGGGGCAAGCATCTGCGCCGCCATGACTTGGCCGAAAGACACCATATCACGCAGCGCCGACCACGAATGGGCGCGGCGCAGATCAAGCGTGACGCCTTCGGCGCGGTCAAAGCCCATTTCACGGGCGACGATCAGCGGGGCTGCGTCAATCAGGGGCAGAAAGCCGACGGGCAAATGCGTGGTCACGACAGCAGCCCCGCCGTGGACACCAGCGCCTCTGCTACGTCGATGACCTTGCGGCCTTGGTCCATCGCGGCGCGGCGCAGCAAGTTATAGGCGGCATCTTCGTCGATGCCTTTGGCCTTCATCAACAGGCCCTTGGCGCGGTCGATGACTTTGCGCTCTTCTAGCGCGCGTTTGGTGGTGGCCAGTTCAGTACGCATCTGGCGGAACATGCTGAACCGCGCAATGGCGGCGTCGATGATCGGCTTGAGCCGGTCGGCGCGCAGCCCGTCGACAACATAGGCGGACACCCCTGCCTCGATCGCCAAGCGCGTCAGGTCGGCGTCGCTTTGGTCGACAAACAGCGCGACGGGACGTTCCAGCGGGGCAGAGGCAAGCGTCAGCGCCTCGAGCGCATCGCGCGACGGGTTATCAAGGTCAATCAGCACGATATCGGGGTTGTGCGCGGCGATTGACGCGGTCAGCCGGGTCATATCGGTGACGGTCGTCAGCTCGTATTCCCCCGCGCGCAGCAGGCTTTGTTCGATCAAGGCGGCGCGGGCCGGGTCGCTTTCAACGATGGTGATTTTCAAGCGGCGCTGCATAGGGGCAGCGTCACCAGAGGCGCCGGCGATTGGCAACGGTTTGCGCGATTATTTGGCCCATAAAAAGTGCAGGTGCCACTATTTCAGGCAGTTGCGCCAGTCGCCGACGGCAATTGCACCATTTTGCGGGTACGATTGGGTCAGTACAGCCCTGCTTCGCGCGCAATCATGGCCGCTTGGGTGCGATTGGCAGCACCGATTTTGCGATACAGCGTTTTGACATGCAGCTTGACCGTCGGCTCTAGCACATCCAGATCGCGGGCGATTTCCTTGTTGGATTTACCCTCTGTCAGACCCTTGAGGACCTGCAATTCGCGCGCGGTCAGTTTTTCCGCCAATGGGTTAGAGGTGACATCGTCCACAGCGGTCATAAATTCGATGGGCGCGTATTGTTCGCCCATAGCCATGAATTTGACGGCGTTAATAAGGGACTTGGCAGGCAGCGATTTCGGCACAAAGCCAGCGGCGCCAGCCTCTAGCGCGTCTTCGGCGATCTGGCGCGTCGCCTCGCCAGAGATTAGCGCGACACGCTGGCCGCCCCCCATCGCAATCGCGGTGCGCAAGCCGTTCAGCCCGTTCATGCCGGGCATGTTGTAGTCCAGCAGCACCAGATCATAGGGCGCGTCCGCCTCGATCCGCGCGCAGGCTTCGCCAAAGGTGCCGACGGATGCGGTTTCCATGCCGCCCTGGGATTGCAGAAACATCACCAGCGTATCGCGCAAAAGGTCATGGTCGTCGGCGATCAATACTCTCATGCGCTATCCCTAGTCATGTCTTTGGCTGTCAGTATGCCATTTACTGGCGCGATTTTCGCAAAAATTTTCGACAACTTTAACTATTATGGATACCTTTACTAGCCTGAGATACCTCTAACAGACATCGCATTGCCTGACGATAACCCGTTCGGACACTGCCCTGCCCAATGGCCTGCACCAGACATCGCCGTTTTTCACCGCAAAATGCGATCGCAATGAATATACGCCATATGAATAGAACTCAGCCCCATTTGCGAAGCGTAAAGAATACAGCCAGATATGATGCGAAAATCTATCTGCGATCCAATTGCATTTGGCTTTATTTGGCGTAGGCGGGCGGCACAGCCTTATGCTAATTCTACATATCACCCGTCTCGCCTTAAAGGCGAAGGATACCGAAACTGATGTCTGGCCCGATGACAGCATCTAGCGCAGCGGCCATGATAGCGTAGGTCATCCACGGTTAACCTATCCGAAAGGATAGCCGGCTATCCCAATGACCGCATGCGGAACTAACGGGCTATCGGTATAGTTTTCTCATGATGTAAAAGGATGTAGCGATGCTTAAAATGGTTCTGAATACAGCTATGGGCGCAAGCCTTGCACTGGCCTGTGCCACCGCCGCGCTGGCAGAGGATATGGCCGCACCGCAGGGCGACGTCCTGTTGACGGTCTCGGGCGATATCGATGTGACGAATGTTGGCGACACCCTACAACTTGACCGCGAACAGCTTGCTGCGCTTGGTATGACATCGTTTGAAACGACAACCATTTGGTCCGACGGCATCCAAACCTATGAAGGAACGTCATTGGCTGCGCTTGCCGAACTGCTGGGCTTGACCGAAGGCAAGATATTGGCGACCGCGATTAACGACTATACTGTTGAAATCCCAGTATCTGACGCTGTCGAGGGCGGGCCGATCATCGCCGTTCTGATGAATGGCCAAGAAATGTCGGTCCGAGACAAGGGTCCGCTGTGGATCGTTTACCCCTACGATTCGAACAAGGACTATCGCTCTGAGGTTGTGTACTCGCGCAGCATTTGGCAATTGGACCGGATCGAAGTGATACGCTAAGCTGATTGCAGGACGCATCATGTCCAATCGGGATTTAACCTACTTGGCCATGAAGTCCAAACAACGCAACAAGGCCGGGCGCACCTTTGCAGTGTTGTCCGGTCTGTTGGCTTTTTCTGCGATTATCTTCTTGGCGTTCAGCGTCACAAAAGAGATACGCCTGCTGGGCTCTGCCAATTCTGACAACGTACAATGGCAGCTGTCACAGACAGAGGTTGAGTTCCTGGAGTTCAGCAAGACTCTGGCTGAATTGCCCGTTGATTTGGCAAATGTGCGACAGCGGTTCGACATCTTTTATAGTCGGATCACAACTGTGCTGCAGGCGACGGTCTTTGAAGAGCTGCGCGATGACGAACATTTTCAAACCTCTTTGGATGCGGTTCAGACTTTTCTGCGCCTTAGCGTGCCGCTGATCGACGGCGATGATGCGGCACTGCTAGCCGCCCTACCGGACCTGCGACAATCATCCATACAAACGCGCCGCGACGTGCGGGATCTGTCGAATGGCGGGCTGGATTTATTTGCCACCGCTTCGGACAAGCAGCGCAGTGCGGTCGCGGCCACGATGATTGAACTGGCCGCCGTGTTGGCGATCTTGATCGGGGTGCTTGCGGTTGCAGTGCTTTACCTGAACCGATTGCTGCGCGCCCTGACCAGAAGAGAGCATCAGCAGCATCAGACTTCTACGCGGATGAATGCGATCATTTCGTCGTCCTTGGACGGGGTCATCGTCATTGATGCGCAGGGCAGCATTTTGACCTTCAGCCCCGCAGCAGAGGCGATCTTTGGCTATTTCGCCGAAGACGTCGTTGGTCGAGATCTAGCAACAGTCATCGTGCCGCCCAAACTGCGCGACGTGCATTACGCAGGCATGGAGCGGATGCGCAATGGCGGCAAAAAGGCCGTAGTGGGCAAAGGCCGGGTGCAACTGGAAGCGCTGCGTGCAAATGGGGAACTATTCCCAATTGAAATGGCGATCCACTCTTCAATCACGACTGAAGGCGAGATTTTAATCGCCTTTCTACGCGACATCACAAAGCGCGTGGCTGATGAGGTTGAACTTGTCGCGGCCCGCGATGCCGCAGTTGCAGGGGCCAAGCTTAAGACCGAGTTTCTAGCCACCATGAGTCACGAAATCCGCACCCCGCTGAACGGGTTGCTGGGCAACCTTGAACTGATGAGCGAAACAGAACTGACACAAAGCCAGTCCCGGTATGTGCGCAATATGGACACCTCTGGCCGGCTTTTGATGCGGCATATCTCTGACGTGCTCGACATCACGCGCTATGATGCGGGCAAAATGACGACCAAGTCAGAACCGATGGATTTGTCTGTGCTGTTGCAAGACATCATCGACAGCCAGACCAGCATGGCGGGTGCGAACCAAACCACCCTCAGCTGGGGCTGGGACGGGGCACCGCAGAATTGGATCAAGTCTGATCCCGACCGCCTGCAGCATGTCCTGCTGAATCTGATCGGCAACGCCGTGAAATTCACGCGCAATGGCAACGTCACACTGACTGTGGCCGCGCAGCCTGACGGCGATGTGATTCAGCTTGGCTTTACCATCAGCGACACCGGTCCTGGCATGTCCGCCGATCTGGCGGGCCGGGTTTTTGATGATTTCGTGACCGGTAATACGGCCTATGACCGGGATGTGGGCGGCACTGGGCTTGGGCTTAGCATCGCCAAGCGCTTTGTCTCTGCAATGAACGGACAAATCGGGGTCGAAAGCGTCCTTGGCAGCGGCAGTACATTTTGGGTGCGCCTTCCCGTTTCAGCGGCGCAGCCGGTGCAACGGCAGCCCGCCCTGCCCCCGCCGGCGGCGCGTCCGATACGGCCTTTGCAGGTTTTGGTCGTCGAGGATAACGAGATTAACCGCACCGTCGTGCGCGACATGTTGGAAAAAGGTGGCCACCGCGTGACCGAGGCAAATGATGGCCGCGCGGGCGTCACGGCAGCACT
This sequence comes from Loktanella salsilacus, assembly GCF_900114485.1. Classification (GTDB taxonomy): domain Bacteria; phylum Pseudomonadota; class Alphaproteobacteria; order Rhodobacterales; family Rhodobacteraceae; genus Loktanella; species Loktanella salsilacus. Next base: position 195,136 of record NZ_FOTF01000001.1, read on the forward strand.
GTCGCGGCGGTTTGACCTGATCTTAATGGATATCAGCATGCCCGTGATGGATGGCCGCACCGCCACCCGCGCGATCCGGCGCGGCACGGGTCCGTCGGCGCACACGCCAATTATTGCCCTGACCGCGAATGCGATGCAGGAAGAGCAGGTAAACTTTCTGGCCGATGGTATGGACGGCGTCCTGACAAAGCCGCTGACTAAGGCCGCCTTGGCCGATGTGCTGGGCCGCCATACCGGGGCCGTCCAGCCTGCCACGCCCCAAGCCGCAGCACCGCAAGTTTTGAATAGCGAACACAACGCTGAAACCCGAGAGATTCTAGGCGAAAGTGGCTATGCCCGCATGTCTGGCGTTTTCGTCGAAGAGGTTGAACAGTTTATACTGTGGCTGGATGATCCAGCGTCGCATGACCTGTCCGCGCTCGCACCGCAGTGCCACAAATTTGCCGGCAGCGCGGCCGTATTTGGCGCAACCGCGCTGCATACTCAGCTTAAAGAGATGGAAACAGCGGCAAAGCAGGGCAATGACAGCGCAGTCATGGCACTGCGCAGCAAATTGCCCGCGATCTGGAAAGCCACCCGCGCCTTGGTCGATTAGGACAGCAAGTTGAATGCATCCATGGCCCCCGAATTGCGCAAGGCCTGTTACCAAACCCAGTCATCCGGCATTTATCAATCTTAAGATTTCGACGCACGGCAGCCGCAGTTGTCCTTCGTTGTGGTCGTAGCCGGGATGTCGAAACCCACACAGATCTGCAGCATGGCTACGGCGATGATTGCGAATAACGAGGCTTGCAACCGGGCGCGGCATCCAAAGCGTGGGCCAGCCGTATATTGTGGCCGTGCCTTGTTTTGGTGCCGATCCGAATGCCCGTCTAAGCCACTTTCAGTTCGGGAGCCGCGCTTGCGATCTGTCCGTTTGAACTATGCGCGCGCAGAGCCCGCCATAGCGAATGTCACCCGTCCGATGCCCGATGTGCCGGCGGCTTTCACCTATTGCTTCGATGATCGTTCCGACACCGCCCCCCGTACCCTATCTTGGCATTCGGGATCCCCACTCAGTTCTGGTCGATCAAGGGGCACCTTAGAATAGATGCCTAAGGTCAGACCTCACCTCAATGCTGCCAAACAAAACTGGAACAAGTTGCGGCGTAGATCATCGCGCTTGGCATCAGAATTCATCCCAACCTTCGTCACGCGCACCTCCACCCAACGAAGCAACCGCTACCCGGGCAGGTTTCTGCGACTTTTCAGATGGTTTTTTACCTATCGTGACAACGTTTCCGACATTTTTCTGAATTCTCGGTTTTCCTGTATCGAACTTTGCTACTTCGGTGGCGAGAACGGAGGCTTCCTGACGGAGGGCCATGCTTGCAGCGGTGGTTTCTTCAAGGCTTGCGGCATTCGTCTGCACATCACGGTCAAGTTGAGAAACCACGACAGAGATTCCGGAGATCGCTGATGTCTGTTGGCTAGTCGCTTCTGCAATGCTGCTGATCTCCTGTGAGACACTTTCGACAGAGACCAGGATATTTTTCAGCGCAGCGTTGCTGTTGTTCACCTGTTCCACACCGGTTTTTACTTGCGACTCGCTGGTCGCAATAAGTGCATTGATTTCCCGCGCAGCGTCCGAAGACCGTTGCGCCAAAGCGCGCACCTCCGATGCAACAACTGCAAACCCGCGACCTGAATCGCCTGCGCGTGCGGCTTCCACACCAGCGTTCAAAGCAAGAAGGTTTGTCTGAAATGCGATGTCATCGATAACCTTTATGATTTGGCTAATCTCGCCGGAGGACTTCTCAATCTCTTGCATGGCGTTGGCGGTGCTCTGCGCAATTTTGGCACAGGATTGGGCCTCCTGCTGTGTGGTCATCGCCTTCTGGCGTGCCTCAACTGCGCTGGAGGATGTTGATTTGACCAATGCCGTCAACTCTTCGATCGCCGCTGACGTTTCTTCCAGCGACGCGGCGGAAACTTCTGCCTTGCGCGCTATTCTATCGGCAGCGGTTGAAACGGCCTGAGACGACCCTTCAATCACGTGCCCGCTGGTTGCGATCTGCTCGATAATCATGGTGAGCACTTCAGATGTTTGGTTCAGGGTCCTGCCGATTTCCTGAAAAATACCTTCATGATGTTCTGGCATTCGTTTGGTAAGGTCACCTTCCGCCAATGCCTTAAGGACAAGTTTAACGTCGGCCAGACTCGCCTCTGTTGCGGAACCAATCTGGTTCATTCCCTCGCAGAGAGTGGCGAAGACCCCGTCCTTTTCGCGAGCACTGAGGCGTTTCGTGAAATCGCCTTTTGCATAGGCCGCAACCACACCTGCGACCTCCGCCGTGATCTGTTGCTCCTTTTCCCGTTCTTTTACAAACCGTTGACGATCGATTTCAGCCTTCTGCTTCTCTTTATCGGCCCTGACCATGTCATCTTGCATAGCTTGCTCACGCGCTTCTTGTGCAGCATGCTTAGCTTCCTCAGCCTGACGGCTGAGTTCGTTTCGTTCGACGGCATTTGTTCTGAAAACTTCGAGCGCGCCAGAGATCGATGCAACTTCGGTGATTCTAGAGGTGACTGCTTCAATATCCAGACGACCCTCCGTCAAATGGCCAATAGCCTCTGCCAGTTTCTGCAAAGGTTTTGAGATTGATAGAGCGAGCTTTACGCCGACCACTGCAAAGACTGCGATCAGCGCCGCCACTGCTAAACCTGCCGCCAGCAACAGTGTTCTTTCTGTCTCGACTGCGTCTGCCTTTACGGCCTCCATCCGAGCTTGGATCAAACCATTGATCTGTTCAAAGACCGGTTCGACAGCGGCGTAACGCGCGGAGAGCGCGCTACGCAGTTCGGCTTCCTCGAGAGATACCTCGACAAAGGCTGCGAATGCATTCTGATAGGTTTCCAGCAGCGCCGTTACCTGAGCTCGCTGATCGACGGACTGAATCCCGAGTGGGGCCATGTCGAGGAATTCGGCAACGCGCGCATTCAACTGATCAAGGTACTTCGGATCACGGCGCATGATGAAATCTTTTTCATGGCGCCGCATCATCAACATCTTAACCTCTAGAGGCGCGTTATCGATGGTTTTAAGCGCCTCTTCAACTTCATGGACGGCGCTCCGAAGCTCTCCTTGCAACCCCGCCGATGGATCAAGGCCGAGCGTTTTCATCGCCAATACAAGTTGCGCGAAGGTTGCTGTATAGGCGCTTATCCCCTCCGAAAGCGGGTCAAATTTCGCGTCGGCACCAGCCACCTCCAACACCTGAGCCGCAGCGCGCACATCCTGAATATTCGCCGCCACGTTATTCATGATATCGCTGTGACGACCCACGTATTTTTCGTCCGCACGGAGCAGAAAGTCTTTCTCGGATCGCCTTGCGAGCAACAGGTCCCTATCAATCTGACCCATCGCCTGCTGAAGACTGACTGCGGCGGCCTGTTCCTTTGTCGCTTGGTTGTTCACGATAAACAGCGTGGTACTTGCGGCAACCATCAAGATCATCGTGATGAGAGCCAGTGCAACGATACCAACAATCGCAGTATTAATTTTAACGCTTTTCATGAACGGTCCTGAAAGAAGACAATAGTATTGTGCAAAGCAGAATAGGTGAGAAACGTTTACGGAAGGTGCACTGGCTGGCCATAAATGGTTTGATTATCGTCAAGGCACGATTTGACCGACATATGGAACGGGCGATTGGATGGGTCCTGCCTCGGAGTCCGGTGGACATGTTGAACGGCCAGACTTTGGTCGCTGGCACCGCACCTGTCGTTTCCCAATCTCAACTCTTCGATCAGCGCTATCGCTTGATCGGGCAATGGCACGTTGTGGTCGCAGGGCGAAACACCGACCCGATGCGCGCACCTAACCGATGAGCGGCCTGGCAGTTGCCCTTGGCTTCTACCCTGCGCAGCGTCCTATCATCGGGGCCGTAATTTCGGTGAATGGCTTACGGCCAAAATCTTGGCCTGCTAGTTTGAGGTGATATTCGGTCTTTAAAGCGTTACCGCTGACTTCGCCTCTTTGCGCTGCTTAGCAAGAAAAGCCTCACCGATCTTGGCAAAGGTTTGGCCCTGCGCATCTAATCGGATGCGTTTCTCTTCGTGTTTGGCCTCATGCGGATCAATCCAGCCGCGACTATCGTCCGCGCTTTTTCCTTCGCTTTCCGCGCCTGAGCCAAGCTGACCTCTGGATACACGCAAACCGAATAGAGACGTTCTATCCCATCCATCAATATTTGAATTAAAGGAGCCGCGATCCGTTGACCTTCACCAACACGAACAAGTCCTTGAAGGCTGAAACCTTGTAGGAATTTTCGCGCGGTTCGAGGTTTCGAATCTGTTTGTTTGATAAAGGTATCACTGAGGGTGTCATTTATCCGGCCTAAATCAGATACGCCCACAGGCATCCCCAAACTGGGGGTATCCCATCAAACGCCACAAGACGGCCTTGGACAAAGAGATATCCTTAAACCCTTATAAATAAGGATTAGTAAGATGTCATCGAATAAGGTTTGATGTTGAAATGGTGCCCCCACACGGACTCGAACCGCGGACCTACTGATTACAAATCAGTTGCTCTACCAGCTGAGCTATAGGGGCACTGAGGGCGGAATAACGTCACTTTGGGAGGGGTGCAAGACCCTACTTATGCGCGCGGGCCAGCAAAATGACGGCGAGCAGGCCAACGCCGCAGATCACCAGCGCGGCGGGGGCGGCTTCGGCGATATTTTCAAGGCTCGCTTTCGCATAGACGCGCGTCGATAGGGTGTCGTGATTGTACAGCATCAGGGTTGCTGGCAGCTCTTTAACCGCATCGACAAAGGTCAGCAGCAGGGCCGATCCGATGCTGGCGCGAATCAACGGCAGGTGCACGGCGCGCAGTGTTTGGCCTGCGCTGCGGCCCAGTGACCGCGCAGCCATGGGCAGGCTAGCGGGGACGCGGCCGAGGGCTGCGTCAGCAGTGCCTTCGGCGATCGCAAAGAAGCGCACGACGTAAGCTAGGATCAGCACGCCAGCGCTGCCTGTCAGCAGCAAACCGGGATCGCGGCCTGTGATGGACAGGATCAGATCGGCGAGGCCGTTATCGAAGGCCGCCAAGGGCACAAGGATGCCCAGCGCCAGCACGGCACCCGGCGCGGCGTAGCCGAGCGCTGTGACCGGCAGCAGCAGCTGCGGCAGACGGCGGCCTGACAGGCGCGTACCATAGACCATGAATACGCCGCCGATCACGGCCAGAACCGCTGCCAGCCCGCAGACCAGCAGCGTGCGGCCGAACGCCTCTGCCAAGCCCGGCGCGGTCCATTGCGCTGCCGTCAGCGCATGCGACGTCAGAACAGCGACGGGCAGCACAAAGCCCGCCAGCACGGGCAATACGCAAGCCAATGTCGCAGCAACGGCCCCTGCCCCGCGCAGCTGCGCCGGCGTGACGGGACGCACGTTGCGGGCCGATGTGGCAAAGCGAGAGCGGCGACGAGAGGTCTTTTCCAACCCGACAAGGATCACGATGACCGACAGGATCACACAGGCCAGCTGCGCAGCCCCGCCCAGATTACCTCCCTGCCGCCAGACCGAGAAAATACCGGTGGTTAGCGTTTGCACGGCGAAATAATCGACGGTGCCGAAATCGTTCACGGTCTCCATCATCACGACAGCTACGCCCGCAGCGATGGCGGGGCGGGCCAGCGGCAGACCCACGCGCCAGAAGCGGGCAAAGGGCCCTGCGCCCAAGGCGCGCGCGACCTCGTACCCTGCCCCGCCTTGTTCGCGGAACGCGGCGCGGGCCAGCAGGTAGACGTAAGGATAAAGCGCGGCGCCAATGACCAAAATCGCCGCGCCGCGCGTGCGGATCTGCGGGAACCAATAATCGCGGGACGTCGCCCAGCCGAAGGTACTGCGCAGCGCGGTTTGCACCGGACCTGCGTAGTCAAGGAAATCAACCAGCGCATAGGCACCGACATAGGCGGGCACGGCCAGCGGCATCAGCAGCGCCCATTGCAGCCAGCGCCGCCCCGGAAAGCGGTACATTACAACCAGCCAAGCCGTCGCTGTGCCGACAACTGCGGTCAAGGTGCCGGTGCCCAGCATCATCAGGCCGGTGTTCACCACGTAGCGCGGCAATGTGGTCGACAGCAGATGTGGCCAGATGTTGTCCGTCGGCGTCAGGGCGAACCAAACGACGGCCACCAGCGGGGCCAAAACGACGCAGGCGATCAAGACCGCCCCTGCGGACCACGGATCGAACCACGCCTTGCGGCGGGCGGCGGGCAATACCTGAGTGCTTTGCTCTGACATAGGCCAGCGCCTACCGGAAAGCGTTTCCCCTGTCCAGATTTCCCGTTATGCTGCGCGCCAAGATCAACAAGAACATTTGCTTGGGGCCATCATGGAAATCGCGCTGCACATCGGGGCCAATTGCACCGACGAAGATCTGCTGCTCAAATCGATCCTGAAAAACGCCGACCTTTTGGCTGCCAATGATATCAGCGCCCCCGGTCCCAGCACCTATCGCCGCCTGATCCGGGAAACGATCCAGAACCTGAATGGCGCAGCCCCCGCCCCCGATACGCGGCAGATCCTGCTGGACGCCATTGTCGAAGACGACGACCCGAACCGTCTGGTGATGAGCAATACGAACTTTATCTGTATCCCGAACCGCATTTTCGATGGCGGTGCCTTTTACGGCCAAGCAGAGTTCAAACTGCGCGCCATGCTGCAACTGTTCCCGCAGGACGAGCTGGATATTTACCTGTCGCTGCGCGATCCGGTGACCTTTTTGCCAGACGCCTACCGGCGGTCAAAGGCGGATAGCTTTCCCGCGTTCATGCAGGGGTTTGATCCGCATAACATGCGCTGGTCGGATCTGGTGCGCCGTATCCGCAGCATCGCACCAGAGGCGACGCTGACCTGCTGGTGCAACGAGGACACGCCGCTGATCTGGGCAGAGCTGGTGCGCGACATTGCCGGACTGACCCCCGACGTGCAGATCACGGGCGGCTTTGATCTGCTCGCATCCATCATGTCCAAGGAAGGCATGAGCCGCTTTTTGCACTACATGCAGGCGCATCCGCCCGCGAACGATGCGCAAAAGCGGCGCATCATTGCGGCGTTCTTGGACAAATACGCCATCGCAGAAGAGGTGGAAGAAGTCGTCGATATGCCCGGTATGACGCCAGAGGATATCGAGGATATGTCAGCGGCTTATGACGAAGATGTGCTACGCATCGCGCAGATGCCGGACGTCACCTTTATCATGCCCTGATGCGCAGGCCCGCCCCACGTCGGGACCGGGCCGCAATCACAATAGCGCAAATGGGCCGCGCGATGCGCAGCCCGGCCAAGCCAAATGGCTTAGCTCATGCCCAATGCGACCATGTACATTTCCAGCACGGCCTCTTCTTCGTCCAGATCGTCCTTGTCACGCTTGCGCATGGCAATGATCTTGCGCAGGACTTTCACGTCATAGCCGCGACCCTTGGCTTCAGCCATGATCTCTTTCTGGCCTTCGACGATGTCCTTCTTTTCCGCCTCAAGCCGCTCATACCGCTCGATAAACTGGCGCAGCTCTTCGCCGGCAACGTTCTCGGTCTGGATGTTGGGGGGTGTATCGGACATCGGGTTTCTCCTGCGCGGTATGGGTCGAGCTTGTTCCTAGCCGCTGACCCCGCCCCTTGCAAGGCGCTGGCTGACACGGTAGCGGATGCGCGCAATATATGGGGGCATGGGCAATGATCTATCTTATCTGGGCTGGCGCGATCGTGTCCGTACTGGGCCTGTGCGGCGTCCTTTATTCTGTGACGGCCGTGATCCGGGCCAAACGCGCCGGTTTGGACGACGAAGCGCTGCGCGCGCAGATCGCCAAGCAGATGCCGATAAACCTAGCCGCGTTCTTTTCAGCCATGCTGGGACTGATGATGGTCGTTGTCGGCGTATTGCTAGCTTAAATCGTTGCGGCCATGTCCAGCAGCGCCAGCGTGCGCGGCTCTGCCACGGCATAGAGCATGATGCGCGCGTCATCCGCGTCGCGGTAGCAGCTGACCAACCCGTCATTGCGCATCCGTAGCAGCTGTAACGATACCGCGGGCTGTGTGGCACCGACCATCACTTGCAAAACACTGACCGATTGCGGCCCGCCGCGCAACGCCAGCAGCAGACGCAGGCGCATCGGGTTGGCCAGCCGTTTCAGCACAGCAGCGGCGTGGTCGGCGGTGTCCCAGTCGGTTTGCGTCATATTCGGCCTTTGGTTCGGGGCTTGCGGCGGGGGAACAAATGCATAAGTGGCGATGTCTGCCCTGCAAGGGTAAACGGCTTTGCCCAAAAGGAAAAGGAACGACACTGTGCCAATAGATTGGATCATGGGATTGATCGGTGGTTTGCTGATCGGCGGGGCGGCGGCGCTGTTCCTGCTGGTGAACGGGCGGATCATGGGGGCCTCTGGCCTGCTTGGCGGCCTCGTGGACGGTAGTGGCCGCAGCGACGCAGGAGAGCGGCTCGCCATGATCGCAGGCCTTATCGTGGTGCCGGGCGTGATCGCGCTGGCCATGGGCGGCGCGCAAACACACCTGACATCCAACATGGGGCTGATCGTCGTGGCAGGCGTGCTTGTCGGGATCGGCACTCGGCTGGCGAACGGGTGCACCAGCGGCCACGGCGTCTGCGGCATCAGCCGGCTCAGCCTGCGCGGGATTATCGCAACCCTGATCTATATCGGCGCAGGGGCCGTCACCATCGCCGCCCTGCGCAGCATCGTCGGAGGTCTGTGATGCGCAAACTTGTTAGCTTTCTTGTGGGCGGTATCTTTGGCACCGGGCTTTTGCTGTCAGGCATGACAGATACGGCTAAAGTGCAGGGATTCCTTGATTTCTTTGGCGACTGGGACGTGACGCTGGCCTTTGTCATGGGCGGGGCGATCCTGCCAATGGCGCTGGCGTGGCGTTGGACAATCGGTCGCCGCCCTGTGCTGGGCGGAAAGTTTCCGGTGCAGTCCGGCACCCAGCTAGACACAAAGCTGGTCACCGGTTCGGTGCTGTTCGGTATGGGCTGGGCGCTGGTGGGTCTGTGCCCCGGTCCGGCCATGGCATCGCTGTTTTGGGGGGGCTTGGGCGGCATCGTCTTTGTCGCTGCAATGATCGCGGGCATGCTTGTCGCCCCCGCCATCGCCAAGCGGCTAGACGCGGGCCCGGCGGCGCGGTAATCCTGCATCATGGATATTCGTCAAATCACCCCCGCCTACGCCTCCGCGCCTCAGATCGATCCTGCCGATGCAGGCGCGATCAAGGCGGCGGGTTTTGTCACCGTCATCTGCAATCGCCCCGATGCAGAAGTGCCGCCAAGCCATCAGGCTGACGCGGTGCGCGCCGCGATCGAGGCGGAGGGCCTGACCTTTGTCGTCAACCCGGTCACGCACCAAGGCCTGAACGCCGATATGGTCGCCTTGCAAGCGCAGGCCGCCGACAGCGGCAAAACGCTGGCCTATTGCGCCTCTGGCACACGGTCCACGATTGTCTGGGCCTTGGGCCAAGCCGGCAAGATGGACCCGGACGCCATTATCGCGGCAGCGGCCACGGGCGGCTATGACATCAGCGGCCTGCGCGACCGTCTAGGCTAAGGCACTGCACGCAGGTCCAACCCGCTGGACCTGCGTGATCCTGCCCCGCTAAAGCGACAGCGGCAAAGGTGCTGCAGACCAATCCATCTCCTCTTCGCCATCAGCGTCGCCGTCGTCCATCATAAACTGCGGCGCGGCTATATCGCTCGCACGGGTGCGCATGGCACGTTCCGGCGGATCTGATGCGCCGCCATCCATTTCGGTCATCGGGATAATATCGGCGCAGGCTTGGATGCGCACAGCGATCTGCCCGGCCATCTGCCCAAGCCGCCCGCGCGCCACGGTGCGCCCGTTCAGATCGACAAGCCGCACCATGCCCACCGTGCACCCTTGCAGCGGTAAAATCTGCCCGACTTGCAACCCCGTCATCACCGACAGCGGCAGTTTCATCCGGTGCAGCACCGCGTCCAGCCGCGCCGGGGCTGTCATGACCGTATCATTCAAAAGGCTGTGCCAATCGGCGATGGGGACATCCGGGCTGGCCGCCTGCGTATCGGCCAGCGCCGAACCCTGCAACGGCAGCGCCAGCAGCATCACCCCCTGCCGGTCCGGCCCGCCGCAATCCAGCGTCATCCGCATCAATCGATAGGTGCCGTCGGTCATGTCGAAACTTGCAGCGCGGCAACTGGTAAAGCGCGGGCCAAGCCCGACCATCCGCGTCCAGCCGTCCAAAGATGTGCGCGCTGTCGTCTCTTCTAATTCATCCAGAAGGGCCCGCAGCAAGGGCTGCACCAGTGTGCCTTCGGTCTTGGTAATGGAGCGCGTATCCGGCGCACCTGCGCTGATCTTACCGGTTGTCATCACCTCTATCGCCGCCGCGACAAGGCCAGCATCGCAGGCCAAAATCCCGCAAATTGCGCCATCCCGCGTCAGGGATATCAATAACAACTCGTCTGTGAATTCGGCCAGCAATTCATCCAGCGGCAAGGCCTGTTCGGCCACGCTGCCCACAGTCACCGGCAGGCCGATACTGGTCTGCGCCCCCCGCGCCAGTGCCAGCCGCACGGCCCGCGATGCGGTCAGCGGGACATCCGGTGCATCCGGTTGCTGCCGCTGTGTCATGCGCTGCAGAACGCCGGATCCGGTCGCCGTTGTCATTGCTATCCTTTCAGGTCAGGCCCACTGCGCAGCGGGATGACCCAGATGTCGCGCAATTAGGTTTCTACACCCTTAAGATGCGACCACTGCAGTGCCCTCTTTCACGGGCGCAGGCGCAATTTCAGGCAAAGTCACGCGAAAACAGGTGCCCGCCGCCTGCGGAACATAGGCGACATCACCGCCAAGCCGGATCATAATCTCTTTGCTGATCGCCAACCCCAGTCCTGCGCCCCCAGCCCGCGACGAATCGCCAAGTCGAGAGAACTTTTCAAAAATCACGACCCGGTCAGGCCCAGCGATCCCGCGGCCATTATCCACGAAATCAACCACTTGCCGCCCGTCCACCACGTGACTGATCACCCGCAGTTCCGGCACCGGCGCGCTGCAATACTTCGCCGCATTGGCAATCAGGTTGATAAAGACCTGGCTCAGCCGGTCCAAATCAGTTTCCAGCCACAGCTTTTGCGCAGCCCCGCTGCGATCAATGCGCAGCGCGCGCGGGGCGAGACCGGCAGCCCCGATGGCGCGGTCCAGCAAATCCGCCAGCGTGCCGCGCTGCACATGCAGCGTGACCTGCCCGTTTTCCAGCACCGACAGGTCCAGCAAATCGTCCAGCAGGCGGGTCAGGCGCAGCGCCTCTGCGTTGATGATGCCGGCCATGCGGGCGGTATCCTGCGGGCTGATATCGCCCATGCGCAGAATATCGGAAAACGACCGGATCGAGGTCATGGGCGTGCGCAGCTCGTGGCTGATCTGGGACAGAAACGCGTCCTTTTGCACCGACAACTGCATCAGCTTGGCGTTCGCCTCGCGCAGGGCGCGGGCGGTGCGTTCTTGTTCAGCGGATTTGGTCTGCAACTGGTTGGAATATTCCAAGATTTGCGCCGTCTCATCCGCCAGCGCGATCAGATCATCCACCGTCACCGATGCGCCCTGCGTCAGCTGCGCGATCATCGCATGGGCCGTGGCCGCCCCGACCGAACCTGCGAGTTCGCGTTCCAGCGCGGCAACAAAAGCGGGGGTCACGTCCGGCAGGGTATCAGACTTCCCCTGCCGCACCGCTGCGCGCGCAAAGATCGCCTGCGCCTGCGACGCGCCAAGGATACGCTGGGACATGATCAACAAATCTTCGGCCGTGGCGGCAGAGCGGGTCCAAGCGGGGCCGCTGGCCGAGTGATCGAAAACGTTGACGAATTGCGCGCCTTGCAAACGCTCGATCGGTTTGGGAAAGGACAAGACGGACCCGGCAAAGAACAGCCCCGTGTTCACCAGCAAGGACCACAGCAGCCCGTGCAGCACCGGGTCCACGCCCGCGATGCCGAACAGTGCCTCTGGCCGCAGCCAACCCAATCCAAACGGGCCATTTGCCGACACGGAGGCGCTTAAAACCGCGTCTGTGCCAAAGCTGGGCAGGAACAGGCACCAGATCCAGACCGCAAAGCCAGAGGTCAGCCCAAGGATCGCCCCTGTCCGCGTCGCCCCGCGCCAAAAGATGCCGCCCAGCATCGCAGGCAGGACCTGCACCACGCCGGAAAACGACACGAGTCCGATTGCCGCCAGTGCAGCCCCGCCGCCTGACAGGCGGAAATAAAGATAGCCCAGCGCCAGCACACCGCCGATGGACAGCCGCCGCGCCAGCACGACGACTTGACGCACATCGCCCGACATCACCGCACCGGGGGCCGCGCCTGCGCGCATCCAGAGCGGCAAGACGATATGGTTCGAAACCATCGTCGACAGCGCAATCGTGGCCACGATCACCATCGACGTGGCTGATGAAAACCCGCCAAGGAATGACAGCGTCGCCAGCCCCTGCTGCCCTTGGCTGAGCGGCAGTGTCAGCACGAAAAGGTCCGGGTTCGCCCCGACTGGCATGACCCGCAGGCCGACAACGGCGATGGGGATGACAAACAGGCTCATCAGCATCAGATACAGCGGAAAGGCCCAGCTGGCGGTTTGCAAATGCCGCTCGTCGGCGTTTTCAACGACCAAGACCTGAAACATGCGTGGCAGGCAAAGGAAGGCGGCGGCTGATAGGAAAATCAACGCGGCCCAGCGGCTGCCTGATTGGGTCCAGTCGGAAATCGGGGACGCCTCGATTTCCGCCAGCATGGCGACCGCACCGTCGGACAGGCCCCAGACGACAAAGATTCCGACGGCCAAAAGCGCGACGAGCTTGACGACCGCCTCGACCGCGATGGCGATGACGACGCCGTGGTGCCGCTCGTTCGCGTCTAGGTTTCGGGTGCCGAAAAGGACGGTGAAAAAGCACAACCCGATGGCGATCCAGATGGCGGCGCGGTTCAGCTCCACATCGCCCCAATCCTGACCGCCAGCGCGGGCGAAGACTTGGAAGGACTGGGTGACGGACTGCAATTGCAGCGCGATATAAGGGGTCGCCGCGATGATCGCCATGATCGTGACAATCACGCCAAGGGTCGTGGACTTACCGAATCGAGAGGAGATCAGGTCGGCGATGGACGTGATCCGCTGCATCCGCCCGATCCGCACCAATCGCCGCAAAATCCACCACCAGCCGACCACCACAAGGGTCGGGCCAAGGTAGATCGTCACAAATTCGAGCCCGGATCGCGCCGCGTAACCGACGGCACCGTAAAATGTCCAAGCTGTGCAGTAGATCGACAGGGACAGGGTATAGACGATGGGCAGGCGTAGCCAGCCGCCCTGCCCGCGTGCGGCCCGCCGTTCCGCCGCGAAGGCGACGAAGAACAAAAACGCGACATAGCCCAGCGCAATCGCGATCAGCTGATTAAAGGACATCATGGCGCGGTATCTGGATCGATAGCCGCTTCGTCATCGGGCCGGAGCTTGCGGGCGATCAGCGCGGTCAGCACGATCAGCAGCGTCCATCCGGCAAAAACAAAGACCACGGCAGCGGCCATACCGCCTGTTTCCTCTGGTGCGCGTTGCCACATCAGCGGCAGCAGCCAGATCACCGTGCCCAGCACGGGCAGCATTCGTGCTGCGTCACGCAGACGGCGTTGGCGATAGCTGTCGCGCGCCAGAAACAGGCTGGGTTTGCCCGGCAAGCGCGGCGGCACGGGGGGCAGCAGGTCAGGCGGTTGCGTCACGGGCCACATCGCCGCGGGGGGAATCCTCGCCAATCAGGGCGCGGACTTGGGCGCAAATCTCGGCGTTGGAAAAGGGTTTCGTCATAAACACATCCGCCCCCAGCCGCGTGGCCAATTCGCGATCCTTGGCCTGCCCGCGCGCGGTCAGCATCAAGACAGGAAGGGTCGCCGTGGCAGGTTCTGCGCGCAAATCCCGCAAGATATCAAAGCCGGATTTGCCGGGCAGCATGACATCCAAAATGATCATATCGGGGCGCTGGGCGCGGACCTTGTCCATCGCGGTTTCGCCGTCCTCGTGGGTGTGCACGGTGAAGCCATCGCGCGACAGGATAAAGCTGATCGCCTCGATGATATTCGGCTCATCCTCGATCAACAGAACTCGTCTGGCCATACGGTCTCCCTCTCCCCCCACGTTTGTGCGTCCCCCTCCCCGGGTGCGCACACATTGAGTATCGCGCCTGCGGCAATGGGAGTCAAAGAGTGATGGCTAAAGAGACAGAGGCCGGCTCTCTGCGGGCGGGGCAATTGGTGCGCGGGCACAGGCGGCACCCTGCGCCGACAGGGACCGCGGCGGCGGCGGCGGGGCCGTCATCGGAGCGCAGCAGCATCGTCGCCTCGATCAGGGGGGGCATATGCGGGCCATCGGGGTGCGGGATGACATCGGCAATCGCGTGGCAGGTCAGGCGCACATCCGGCGTGCCCGGCAGCACTGCCTGCGCCGCCACGGCCCGCCCCGGCTGCCCCAGCGCGGTAAAGATCGGCCATAGCGGACATAAACCAGCGCGGGACAACCCCGCCCCCGGCACGGATTTGAGCAAACGCACGACCCCGGCCGCATCGCAGATCAGCAGGCCCAGCGGCGGCGCATCGTCCTGCGCGGGCAGCGCGGCAAGCCGCCGCATCACCTGCGCCAGCGGGCGGCCCATTTGAGCGGAGACCCGCAATGGATCATAGCTGGCAGCCTTTGCCGCAGGCAGAAACGTCGCCAGCGGCAAGGCCACAGCATCCGCGTGATAACGGGCGTCGTAATCGGCCAGCAACCCCGCTGCCCCGGCGCTGAGCTGTGGATCATCCGCCGTCGCTGTCCCGCCGCGTTCCTGCGCGGGGCGGTAAAAGCCGGTTTGCGACAGGGCCTGCTCCATTTCTTCAAGCGGAGACAGCGACACCGGCGCGGCATTCGCGGGCGCATCGAAATAGGCGATCAGCGCGGCAGAGGTCTGCGCCAGCCGCGTCGCGTCATCGAAAATATTGCGGTGAAACCGGGCCTGCCAATCGGCGTCGACCTTGGCATCGCCCGTCAAAATCGCCGCCGTGGACTGGATCGAGGTCACAGCCGAGATGACGCCGTGCAGTGCCGTCGCAAGCGCCGGATCGTGGGTAATCCGGTCCTCTAGCATCTGCGCGCGTTGTTGCAGCGCTGCAATCTGATCGGCCTGCGCCGCAATCAGCCGCGCCCAGCCGGGATAGCGGGCGGCCAGATCGGCGGTCTGCGCGGCCTCGACCGTTTCGGCATCCGCAGCGCTGGCGGCGGCGCGCATGCGGCCCACCAGTCCGGCGTCAGCGCCTTCGGCAAGCAGCGCGGGGTCCAACCCAAGGGCCGCGGCGAGCTGGGTCAGCAATTTACCCCCGATGCGGCGGCGGTCATGTTCAATCAGGTTCAGATAGCTCGCCGAGATCCCAACGCTTTGCGCCAAATCGCGCTGCGCGATCTTGGCGTCCAGCCGCCTTGCCCTGATCCGCGATCCTGTCCGGTCCATGTACCACGCCTCCCTGCCGCTCAATGCTGCACCTGCGCGAAAACCACTTTACAGACGCTTTGGCGGATTTGTGCATTAGTTTACAAATTCGTCAAGTTTTCTGAAAGCTGTGTTGGTGCAAAACCGGACGTGACGTCATGATCACATTAGCGCTGTCAAGTGCAGGCCAAGGGACGGGAGGGTCCGGCGGCCTAGAAACCATGAGGGAGGATACCCATGTCCAAATCGAATTTCTCGCGCCGCGGCGTGCTGAAGACCGGGGCTGTCACAGGCGCTGGCCTGATGCTGCCAACGTACCTGCGGGCCGAAAACCATACCGGCTTTACCAACGCACCCACCGGCGACACCGTCACATTCGGCTTTAACGTGCCCCAGACCGGCCCCTACGCCGAAGAAGGTCTGGACGAGCTGCGCGCACAAGAGCTGGCCGTCGAGCACCTGAACGGTATCGGCGACGGCGGCATGCTGAACACCTTTAGCCAGAAGAACTTGGATGGCACCGGTATTCTGGGCAAAAAGGTCGGCTTCGTCACCGGCGACACCCAGACAAAATCCGACGTTGCCCGCGCTGCTGCGCAGTCGATGATCCAAAAAGACGGCTGCATCATGATCAACGGCGGCTCGTCCTCGGGCGTGGCTGTTGCTGTGCAAGGCCTGTGCCAAGACGCTGGCGTGATCTTTATGGCGGGTCTGACCCACTCTAACGACACGACCGGTAAGGACCGCAAAGCCAATGGCTTCCGCCATTTCTTTAACGCTTACATGTCCGCAGCCGCCCTCGCGCCGGTTCTGGAAAAAGCCTACGGCACCGACCGCAAGGCCTATCACCTGACCGCCGACTACACATGGGGCTGGACGCAGCAGGAATCGATGGCAGCCGCCACCGAAGCCATGGGCTGGGAAACCACACAGAACGTGCTGACACCCGTCGGCGCTGGTGACTTCTCGTCCTATATCGCGCCTGTGCTGAACTCTGGCGCAGATATTCTGGTCCTGAACCACTACGGCGGGGACATGGTCAACTCTTTGACCCAAGCTGTGCAGTTCGGCCTGAAGGACAAGATGGTCAACGGCAAGCAGTTCGAGATCATCGTGCCGCTGTATTCCGAGCTGATGGCAAAGGGTGCAGGTTCCAACATCGAAGGCGTCTACGGCTCGATGAACTGGAACTGGCAGCTGCAGGACGAAGGCACCAAGGCTTTCGTCAAGTCGTTCGGTGAAAAGTACGGCTTCCCGCCGTCCAACGCCGCGCACACCTGCTACGTCCAGACGCTGCTTTATGCAGATGCGGTCGCACGCGCAGGTTCGTTCAACCCCTGCGCCGTAGTCGAAGCGCTCGAAGATTTCGAGTTCGACGGCATGGGCAATGGCCAGACGCTGTATCGCGGCTCTGATCACCAGTGCTTTAAGGACGTGTTGGTCATGGAAGGTGTCGCATCGACATCTGGCAACGCCAACATGGTCGGCTACGACACTCTGAAAATCGTGGAAGAGACCCTGCGCGCTCAGGTCGAGTATGCCGAAGATCACCCCATGTTCGCCGGCGGCGCACTGGGCGACTGTAACCCGGGCGCATAAGCGCAAGGTTTCGGGGCAGGCGCACGTCGCCTGCCCCACCCCGCCAAGGTGCCACTGCTGCGCCATTCTCAATTTTTCGCACGAAACAGCCCGAGCCCCCCAAGAGGAGCGGACCGATGGACGCTATCGTACTACAAATTCTAAATGGTCTGGATAAGGGGTCGGCCTATGCGCTGATCGCGCTGGGCCTGACACTGATCTTCGGCACCCTTGGCGTCGTCAACTTCGCCCACGGCGCGCTGTTCATGATCGGCGCGTTCTGCGCTGTGACGATGCAGCGGCTGTTGTCGCTGTCGCATACGGTCATTGACCCAACGCAGACCGACTTCCTTGGCAATCCGCTGCAAACCAAGGTGCCTTATCTGGCCTCGGTCTTTGGCGCAGAGGGCGCGACAAGCCTGATCGCTTGGTCCGTGCCGCTGTCGATCATCCTTGTGATCCCCGTCATGCTGTTCGTCGGCTGGGCGATGGAGCGCGGGTTGATCAAGCACTTCTACAAGCGCCCCCATGCGGATCAGATCCTTGTGACATTCGGCCTTGCCATCGTGCTGCAGGAAATCATCCGCGCCGTTTACGGCGCGAACCCGATCCAGTCGCCTGCCCCGCCGATGTTTAGCGGCTCTGTCGATTTGGGGACCTATATCGGCTTTCAGGCGAACGCGGTCGTCTATCCGATCTGGCGTCTTGTGTACTTTGGCTTTTCCGCGATCATCATCGCTGCCGTCTTTGCCTTCTTGCAGTTCACCACCTTCGGCATGGTTGTCCGCGCCGGTATGGCGGACCGCGAAACCGTGGGCATGTTGGGCATCGACATCGACAAACGCTTTACCCTGATGTTCGGCCTTGCCGCCGCTGTCGCGGGTTTAGCCGGGGCCATGTACGCGCCCATTGTGTCGCCGAACTATCATATGGGCATGGACTTTCTGGTACTTAGCTTCGTTGTGGTCGTCGTCGGCGGCATGGGATCGCTGCCGGGCGCTGTGCTTGCGGGCTTTATGCTGGGCATCCTGCAAGGCTTTGCATCCATGAACGAGGTCAAGGCGATCCTGCCGGGCATCGACCAAATCGTCATCTATCTGGTGGCCATCATCATTCTGCTGACACGTCCCCGGGGCCTTATGGGCCGCGCCGGCGTGATGGAGGACTAATCCATGTTAGGTCTGACACGCAAAGACTTTACCCTGCTGCTGGTCGTCGTCGCCCTGACGCTGCTTGCACCTATCATCCTGAACCCCTTCCCCGTCAGCTCGTCGCTGGGGCAATCTTTCAACGCAGGCTATCCTGCACTGCTGCAACGGTTCGCCATCTTCGGCATCCTTGTGATCGGCTTTAACATTCTGTTCGGCCTGACGGGCTATCTCTCCTTCGGTCACGCAGCCTTTCTGGGTGTCGGATCCTACGCCGCCGTCTGGATGTTCAAGCTGCTGTCCTACAACATCGTCCCGGCCATCCTGCTCAGCGTTATCGTCGCGGGCCTGTTTTCCATCGTCATCGGCTACGTCAGCTTGCGGCGCTCTGGCATCTACTTCTCTATCCTGACGCTGGCCTTTGCGCAGATGTCCTATGCGCTAGCCTATTCGGTGCTGACGCCTCTGACGAACGGCGAAACCGGTTTGCAGGTCTACGCGTCTGACCCGCAAATCCTGGCCGGTGCTGGCGCGCCTTCTGCGCCGCACTTCTTTGGTCTGCCGATGGCCTCCTCTACCACTTTGAACATGGGCGGCTGGGCCTTCACCTTCGAGGTTGGCTACTACCTCTGCGCGCTGATGCTGATCGCCGCCTTCTATCTGTCGATCCGCATCTTCCGCTCGCCCTTTGGCATGATGCTGCGGGCGATCAAATCGAACCAGACACGGATGAACTACACCGGCCTGAACACAAAGCCTTACATGCTCTGGGCGTTCATCATCTCTGGCATGTATGCAGGTTTAGCTGGCGGACTGCTGGCCGCGATGGACCCGCTGACCGGTGCAGAACGGATGTACTGGACCGCATCAGGCGAAATCGTCGTCATGGCTATCCTTGGCGGTGTCGGCACCCTGATTGGCCCGATTGTCGGCTCTGGCGTGATCAAGTATCTGGAAAACATCGTCTCCAAGATCAACGAGAACGTGCTGCACCAGTGGTTTGGTGCCCTGCCCGACCCGATTGAAAATGGCCTGATCTGGCTGGTCCACCCGTTTGTTGGCGAAGGCTGGCATCTGACACTGGGCCTGCTGTTCATGGTCGTTGTCATCTTCTTGCCCGGTGGCCTTGTACAAGGTGGCCAGCGTCTGGCTGCACTGTTCAACCGCAAATCCGGCACGGTCACGGCAGCAGATCGCGATGCCGCCCGCCAGAAATCTGCAGAATAAGGAAACGATCTTATGGGAATCCTTGAAGTCAAAGGCGTCAACAAGCGCTTCGGCGGTCTGCAGGCACTGGGCGACGTGAACCTGTCCATCGCAGAAAACACCGTCCACGCCATCATCGGCCCGAACGGCGCAGGCAAATCAACCCTGCTGAACGTGCTGGTCGGCAAACTGATCCCGGACTCGGGGTCAGTCATGTTCGACGGCCAATCCGTGCTGGGGCGCAAACCGTTCGAGATTGCGCAGATGGGCATCAGCCGCGTGTTCCAGACGCCAGAGATTTTCTCTGATCTGACGGTCATGGAAAACGTGCTGATCCCCTGCTTTGCCAAACGTGACGGCGCATTCCGCATGCATGCCATCGAACCCGTGCGGCACGAACGGGCCATCACCGCGCAGGCAGAGGCGATGCTGGAAGAGGTCAACATGCTGTCCAAAGCGCATGAGATCGCATCCAGCCTGTCACGCGGCGACAAGCGGCGGCTGGAGATGGCGATGTGTCTTGTGCAAGAGCCGCGCCTCATGCTGCTGGACGAGCCCACGGCAGGCATGGCCCGCGCCGATACGGAAAACACGATCGCACTGCTCAAAGACATCCGCACGAAGCGCGGGATCACGATGGCGATTATCGAACACGACATGCAGGTCGTGTTCTCGCTCGCCGACCGCATCACCGTTCTGGCGCAGGGCACCCCGCTTGTCGAAGGCAGCCCCGACCAGATCAAAACCGATCCCAAGGTGCGCGAAGCCTATTTGGGCGAAACGCAGATCTAACCAAATTTTCGAACAAAATTTGGCATCCGCAAAGGACATGACATGACCGCACCATTTGACCCGCAGAAAAACAACGCCGCCGTCGACCGCCCCTTCCTGAGCGTTTGGGAAATCGAGGCGTATTACGGCGAAAGCTACATCGTTCAAAACGTCAGCTTTGATATCCGAGAGGGCGAAATCCTTGCCCTTCTTGGCCGCAACGGCGCTGGCAAAACGTCCACCCTGCGCACCATCGCGCGGCTGGGCAATCCAGAGCTGAAGCACGGCGAAATCTGGCTAGACCACCAGCCACTGCACTTGATGAAAAGCCATCAGGCCGCTGGGGCGGGAATCGCCCTCGTCCCAGAAGATCGCTGCATCATCGCGGGCCTCACCGTTGAAGAGAATCTACAACTTGCCCAAATCGCCCCGCCGATTGGCTGGTCGCTAGAGCGGATCTACGAGCTGTTTCCGCGCCTCAAAGAGCGCCGCAAGCAAGAGGGCGTCACCCTGTCAGGCGGCGAGCAGCAAATGCTGGCCATCGCCCGCGCCCTTGCCCGCGACATTAAGGTTTTGCTGCTGGACGAACCCTACGAGGGCCTGGCCCCTGTCATCGTCCAAGAAATTGCAAAGACGCTTAAAATCATTCGTGATCAGGGCATTACGACGGTTATCGTCGAACAAAACGCCGTCGCCGCGCTCAAATTGGCGGACCGTGCCGTCATTTTGGATACTGGCTCGGTGGTCTTCAACGGCTCTGCCAAAGAAGTGCTAGAGAACGAACAACTGCGCGCCGAATATTTGGCGATTTAAGCGCGCACGTTAACCATCGCTTTGGATTTCCGATATAATTGTGGCCCGGTTTACGTCTTCGTAACCGGGCCACAGCATATTAAGGGGATATTAAACCGGCGGACCTGAAAGGAGCGCCATTATGGAAATCTTAACTTCTTCAGTCGCGGCCCCCCAATCTGCCCCGCCCCCTGTGGCCCGCGCAGACGTACGCCCCACCGCAGACGTCGCCGCAATGGTGCGCAACCCGCAGCCTAATATCCCACTGCCCATCCCCGCCAATAGCGCACAAACCGCGGCCGTTGTGCAGGCAAAACTGTCATCCCCCGCAGACACCGTCAGCCCCATCGACCGGGTTCTAAAACCCTACGGCGTCACGATGTTGCCGCATGGTCCCAAATCACAAGAGCCTGAGGCAGAGACGGACGAACAAGCCGCCACTCCTGCGGATAATGATGCTGAGGAAGCGGTCACAAACCCGCTAAAAACAAAGGCAGGCAGCAATGACGACACAGTAAACCCAGCCGAAATTGCGGCGATCAAAGACAGTTCTGAAACCGCGGAATAGGCCTGCACTTAGCGAATCGCCTGCAAGCGCTTTTCACCTTGCGTCACTTGCCCTATAAGTTCGCCAATCGTGCGGCCGTCAGCGGCGCACAACTGGTAGTAACAAGAGCAATGACCGGGACACACATGGGCAACAAGACCTCTCAGGACAGCGACGTCAGCTTTATTCAGGCACTGGCAGAACTGCTTCGCGCAAACGATTTAACCGAACTGCAAGTGAAGCGGGACTACGCTGAAAACGACAGCCTGAACGTGCGCGTCAGCCGCCACGTGCAGATGGCACCGCAGCCGCAGCAGGCTATGGTCGCCGGTGCTCCGGCACCGATGACAAGCGCCCCAATGGCAGCCCCGGCGGCATCAATGCCGGCAGATCCGGCGTCGCATCCCGGCGCTGTGACATCGCCAATGGTCGGCACTGTTTACATGGCCGCAGAGCCGGGTGCCGCAGCATTCGTCGCGACAGGCACGCAGGTCAAAGAAGGCGACACCCTTCTGATCATCGAAGCCATGAAGACGATGAACCACATTCCTGCGCCCCGCGCGGGCACCGTAAAGCGTATCCTGGTCGAGGATGGCGGTCCGGTGGAATTCGGCGCTCCCTTGATGATTATTGAATAGGATTACTGTCATGTTCGACAAAATCCTGATCGCGAACCGGGGCGAAATCGCCCTGCGTGTCGTCCGCGCCGCCCGCGAAATGGGCGTCAAATCCGTCGCTGTGCACTCCACTGCCGACGCTGACGCGATGCACGTGCGCATGGCCGACGAAGCCGTCTGCATCGGCCCGCCGTCCTCTGCGCAATCCTATCTGAACTTTCCGTCCATCATTGCGGCCTGTGAAATCACCGGCGCGCAGGCGATCCACCCCGGATACGGCTTTTTGTCGGAAAACGCGGCCTTCGTGCAGGTCGTGGAAGATCACAGTCTGACCTTCATCGGCCCCACAGCCGAACACATCCGCATGATGGGCGACAAGATCACCGCCAAGGACACAATGAAAAAGCTCGGCGTGCCCTGCGTGCCCGGCTCTGACGGCGGTGTGCCAACGCTCAAAGACGCGCAGCGCGTCGGCGAAGAAATCGGCTATCCGGTCATCATCAAGGCCACCGCTGGCGGCGGCGGGCGCGGCATGAAAGTGGCGCAAACCGCTGCTGACATGGAAAAAGCCTTCCACTCTGCCCGGGCCGAATCAAAAGCCGCTTTCGGCAACGATGAAGTCTATATCGAGAAATATCTGACCACGCCCCGCCACATCGAGATTCAGGTCTTTGGTGATGGTAAAGGTAACGCCGTCCACTTGGGCGAGCGGGATTGCTCGCTGCAGCGGCGCCACCAAAAAGTGCTCGAAGAGGCCCCCGGCCCCTCGATCACGCCAGAACTGCGGGCGCGCATCGGTAAGGTCTGTGCCGACGCCGTGGCTGCGATTAACTATATCGGCGCTGGCACGATCGAATTCCTGTTTGAAAACGACGAGTTCTATTTCATCGAAATGAACACCCGTTTGCAGGTCGAACACCCGGTGACAGAGAATATCTTTGGCATCGATCTGGTGCGCGAACAGATTCGCGTCGCCGCGGGCTTGCCGATGTCGTTCACGCAGGACGATCTTAAGATCAATGGTCACAGCATCGAAGTGCGGATCAACGCTGAAAAGCTGCCGAACTTCACCCCCTGCCCCGGCACGATCACGCAGTACCACGCCCCCGGCGGGCTTGGCGTGCGGATGGATTCGGCGCTTTATGACGGCTACCGGATCCCGCCCTACTACGACAGCTTGATCGGCAAGCTGATCGTGCATGGCCGCGACCGCCCAGAAGCACTGGCCCGCTTGGCCCGCGCACTTGGCGAGCTGATTGTCGACGGTGTCGACACCACGATTCCGCTGTTCCATGCCTTGCTGCAAGAGCCTGACGTTCAGTCCGGCAACTACAACATCCACTGGCTGGAACACTGGCTCGAAACCCACCTGGGCTAGGGAAATGACGGGGATGCTGACGCCAGACCTGCTGTTGCAGGCCTATCAGCAAGGTCTTTTCCCCATGGCAGAGACCCGGGACACGCAAGACGTGTTCTGGGTCCAGCCCCGCTTTCGCGGCATCCTGCCGCTGGACAGCTTCCATATCTCTCGATCTTTGCGCAAAACCTTGCGGCGTGGCCACCTGACGGCCAGCGCTGACCGGGCCTTTGCGCAGGTCGTGCAGGGCTGCGCCGCCCGGCCAGAAACGTGGATCAACCCGCCAATTTATGATGTATACCAAGCGCTCCACGCGCAGGGCGACGCCCATTCCATCGAGGTTTGGCAAGGTGACGCCTTGGTCGGCGGCGTCTACGGCGTCACGGTGGGAACGGCGTTCTTTGGCGAAAGCATGTTTTCGACTGTCACTGACGCATCAAAAGTGGCGCTGGTCTGCGCCATAGATCGTTTGCAGCAGCAGGGCTTTACCCTGTTTGATACGCAGTTCATCACGCCGCATCTGGCGTCCCTGGGCGGTATCGAAATCCCGCGCGCAGCCTACGAGGACCGCCTTGCCAATGCCTTAACGAAGGTTGCAGATTTTGGTCCCGCAGGCACCATAGATCTGGATCAGCTGGCGCAGTCCATCACCCACACGTCGTAACGCGGGTGGTCCATGGCGTTCAACGCCGGGGCAGACGCGATCATCCAACCGCTGAACACCGGCGCCGGATCGTCGCGATAGGTCACGACAAGTTCCGCATAGGCGTCGCCATTCGGGTTGTCAGACGGGACCCGGCAGTCGTTCATAACGATGTTTAAAAAACCAACTTTTTCGTTTTGCCCAACACCCACAGACAGGTCGAACAGTTGACCTGTCACCTTGTCCAAGACGCGCAAATCACCGCCGTTGCGGGACAAGGCCGACTGGGCAAACGCGCTGCCCGGCAGCAGCAAGACGCACAAAAGGGCGGCGCGGATCATTCCGGGGACCATGCCTCGTAATCGGTGCGGTCTGCAGGGGACGCGCTGCGCAGCGATCCCTTGGGTGCATAGGCCAGCGCGGTGCCGGTCAGGTTTTCCTGATGCGGCTGCTCCCAAACTTTATGGACAAGCGGGCGTTCGGTCGGGGTTTCATCCCACGTCCGGTGCAGCCATCCGTGCCATTCGGGCGCGATTTTGGTCGCCTCGATCTCGCCTTTGAAAATCACCCAGCGACGGCTGTCATCGGCGTTGCGATAATACAGATTACCTTCTGCATCTTCGCCCACTTTTTCGCCCTTGCGCCACGTCCAGAACTGGGTGGCAAAGGTCTGACCATCCCACCAGGTGAAAACGCGTGCGATTTTCTGAACAAGGCCCATCATCGTCTCCGGTTGCTTAGGTGTTGTCATGCCCCAATCGGGCACAAAGGTCCAGAGGCACCGCTTATGGCAAGCGCGCTGTGACCTCTATTTCGATCTTCATTTCGGGCGTCTGCAAGCCCGCCCGGATCATCGTCGCTGCCGGGCGCGCGCGGGCAAAGGCATCCGAGACGATCGGCCAGCATGGCTCCCAGTCGTCCCCGTCTGGCAGGATATAATTCACGCGCACCACGTCATCCAGCGACGCCCCCGCCTGCCCTAGCGCATCGGCGATGGTGGCCAGCGCATTGCGGCACTGATCCGTCACATCAATCGGCATCGTCATGCTGGCGTAGTCATAGCCCGTCGTGCCTGCGACGAAGACCCAGCCATCCGCGACGACAGCGCGGGAATAGCCGATCTTTTCCTCGAACGGCGACCCGGTAGAAATGTGGGTGACGGTCATAAGTCAGTCTCCGTATCTGATGTAGGCGGCTAGGCCGACAGTTGGTGCATAGACTGACAGATTCTCGGGCCACGCACGCGCATCACTGGCGTAATAATTGCCATCCGTCAGCAGCCCCGCCCTCAATTCCGCTGCAAGTCCGTCCGGCCATTCATCAGCGCAATTCGATATGATCGAGAGAACACGGTCGTCAGGCGCCGCCGGTGTCGGGTGCCAGCCCCGGTCCCAGACGTAGTACCAATCCAAGGGAGGCTCGCGCCGCTCCGGTGGCGTCGCAGGCGCGTTTGGTCCCAGCCGCACGATGGCATACATGCAACCGTAGCCAGCAAAGAATCCATCACCATTTACCATCGACGCGACAACCGGCGCATCCGGCAAGAGTTCGGCGAAAAAGCGGCTCGCGAAACGTGGATTTTCCCAGGTCATCGATATTGTGGACCACGCCCATGCTACCAAAACGAAGGCACCAAAGAACAACTGGTACGGAAACATCAAAATGGCCCCCGCAACTGCGAGGGCCACCCATGTCCGTTTCGAAAACCCCAGCATCGCTTACGCGCTGGCGGTTTCTTTCTCTTTCTTCTTGCCGTCGTCGTGGATCATCAGCGGGCTGGCGTCGGGACCGACGGCTTCCTCGTTGACGACGACTTCGGTCACTGTGTCCATGCCCGGCAGGTCGAACATCGTGTCCAGCAGGATGTCTTCCATGATGGACCGCAGACCGCGGGCACCGGTTTTGCGTTCAATCGCACGCTTTGCGATCGCTTTCAGCGCATCATCGGTAAAGGTCAGCTTGGTATTCTCGATGTCGAACAGGCGCTGGTACTGCTTAACCAGCGCGTTTTTCGGCGCGGTCAGGATGGTGATCAGCGCGTCTTCGTCAAGATCGGTCAGAGTCGCGATGACCGGCAGGCGCCCAACGAATTCCGGGATCAGGCCGAATTTCAGCAGGTCTTCTGGCTCCAGCTCGGTGAAAATCTCGCCGACGCCGCGCTCGTCCGGGCCTTTGACATTGGCACCAAAGCCCATGCCGGACCCCTTGCTACGCTGGGCAATGATCTTGTCCAGACCGGCAAACGCGCCGCCACAGATGAACAGAATGTTCGTCGTGTCGACCTGCAGGAATTCCTGCTGCGGATGTTTGCGCCCGCCCTGCGGCGGCACAGAAGCGACGGTGCCTTCCATGATTTTCAGCAAGGCCTGCTGCACGCCTTCGCCCGACACGTCGCGGGTGATGGACGGGTTGTCGGACTTGCGGGTGATCTTATCGACCTCGTCGATATACACGATTCCGCGCTGCGCGCGTTCCACGTTGTATTCAGACGCCTGCAACAGCTTGAGGATGATGTTTTCGACGTCTTCGCCCACGTAACCGGCTTCGGTCAGGGTGGTCGCGTCGGCCATCGTGAACGGCACGTCCAGAATCCGCGCCAGCGTCTGTGCCAACAGCGTCTTGCCGCAGCCCGTGGGGCCGATCAGCATGATGTTGGATTTCGCCAGTTCGATGTCGGATTTATCGCTGTTATTCAACCGCTTATAGTGGTTGTGGACGGCGACGGACAACACGCGTTTTGCATGCATCTGGCCGATGACATAATCGTCCAGCACGTTGCAGATGTCGCGCGGTGTCGGCACGCCTTCACCGGATTTCAAAGTCGCGGATTTCGTTTCTTCGCGGATAATATCCATGCAAAGTTCGACGCATTCGTCGCAGATGAACACGGTGGGGCCCGCGATCAGTTTGCGCACCTCATGCTGGCTTTTGCCGCAAAAGCTGCAGTATAGCGTGTTTTTGCTGTCGCTGCCGGTGGTGCTTGCCATTACTCGTGTCCTTTGGCCAAAGGCCGTTTTGGTGTCGCGCTGTCCTTGGTCATGCAGACTAGGACAGCGCCGATGTGGCCACAACGCCAAAAACGCATCAGGGTGTATGCGATCTGGCGCGCGGCGCGGTCAGGACGGGTTTATTCGTCCTCGCCTGTGTCGCGCTTGGTGACGATTTCGTCGATATGGCCCCACTCCAGCGCCTCTTCGGGGGTCATCCACTTATCGCGGTCCAGCGCCTTTTGCACTTTGGCCAGCGACTGGCCCGAATGCTTAACATAGAGTTTATACATCCGCTCGCGCGTGGCTTCGATGTTGCGGGCGCGGATCAGGATATCCTCTGCCGTGCCTTGTGCGCCGCCGGATGGCTGGTGCACCAGAAATTCAGCGTTGGGCAGGGAAAACCGCATGCCCTTTTCGCCGCCGATAGCGATGACCGACCCCATGGATGCGGCAAGACCGCAGACCAGCGTCGACACCTTGGGGCGGATGTACTGCATGGTGTCATAAATGCTCATCCCGGCGACGACGGACCCGCCCGGAGAGTTGATGTACATGCTGATTTCTTTCTTCGGGTTTTCCGATTCAAGGTGCAGCAACTGGGCGACGACCAGCTGGCTCATGCCATCATGGACGGGGCCGTTCACGAAAATGATGCGTTCTTTCAGCAGACGGCTGAAAATATCATAAGCACGTTCCCCGCGAGAGGTCTGTTCGACCACCATCGGCACAAGGTTCATGTAGGTTTCGACGGGATCTTGCATAGCAATGCCTCTGGTTCTGGACGTCTAGTTGGCGCGTCCGTGCGTGTTCGCCTAAGTCTATGCACCCCTGCGCAGGGCTTCAAGGGCGGTTGGCTTTGTCTTCGCATACGCGAGTAAACGCTTCGTTTACCAAACCCGGTATTTCACACAAAAAATGCCCTCGCCAAACTGTCGCAGTGGCGCGGGCGCGGCTGCGCTCTAGCTTTGAAATCATGATCCAATTCGCCCCATCCCGCGCCGCTGGGCTTGCCCAGCTTGACGATTTCGCACCCCGCGCCGCAGGGGATTACGCACGCACGCGCAATTTCGACACTGGCGGCCACACGAACGTCAGCCGCTTGTCGCCTTGGCTGCGCCACGGTCTGCTGACCGAGACAGAGGTGATCACGGCTGCAGTGCGTCATCACGGCCCGGATTTGCCGGAAAAATTTGTCACAGAGGTCGCTTGGCGGCTTTATTTCAAAGGCTGGCTGGAACTGCGCCCCGGCATTTGGACCGCCTACAAGGCCGAACGACAGGCCGCGTGGAACGATGTGCAAACCCAAAGCGGCCTGCGCCAGCGGTGGGAGCAAGCCTGCACTGGGCAGACCGGCATCGCCTGTTTCGACCATTGGGCGGCAGAGCTGGCGCAGACGGGCTATTTGCATAATCACGCGCGCATGTGGTTCGCCTCGATCTGGATTTTCACATTGGGGCTGCCGTGGACGCTGGGGGCGGATTTATTTTTACGGCATCTGCTGGACGGCGACGCCGCGTCCAACACATTGTCGTGGCGCTGGGTTGGGGGGCTGCATACGCAGGGCAAAACCTATGTGGCGACGGCTGAAAATATTGCGCGCTACACCGATGGTCGGTTCAATCCGCGCGACCTAGCACAGGTCGCGCCGGCCTTGGACGGCCCGCCCTTGCCTGCCCCGCGCCCCTGCCCCGTGAGCGATCCGTTTGCCCCCTCGCGCCGCAGCGGCCTGCTGCTGACAGACGAAACCCTGTATCCCGATCCCCTGCTGGATCGCGTCCTTTTGCCGGTCACAACCGCCACTTTGCAGGCCAGCGCCGCGCGCTCTCATCTGCTGGTGTCGGACCGGGTCACGCAGTTTAGCCGCGCCGCGATTACCGATTGCACCACACGGCTGGCGGGGCGTTTGGGACCCGTCACCGCCTGCACAGACACGCAGACGGTGGTGGATTGGGCCAGCGCTGCGCAGCTGGAACAGGTGGTCATGCACCACGTCCCCACTGGGCCAGCGGCAGATATGCTGGCCGGATTAAAAGAGGCGCTCGCCGCGCAGGGCATCGCCCTATCCCAGCAAATGCGCCCGATTGATCAACTGGCATGGCCCAGCGCCACGGCCGGTTTCTTTAAATTCAAACGCGTTTTACCGGATATTTTGGCCCAGGCAAAATTCGAAAATCTGTCCTAAAATTTGCGGCAAATCTGCGGCTTTTCGCCAAACCCCGCCCCATTTGCGCCTTAATCCGACCGGTTTGCCTTAAAATGGCCCCGCCTGCCTTGCTAAGGCCACTTGAACGGCGAATTGCCGCCGCCCCATCCCGTTATTGCTACCGATCAGAAACGAGCGAATGCCCACTTTTTCGGGTACCCGCCCCTATATGATTGTGACGATGATGACTGATGGTGTTGTTTTAAATATTGGAACCGATAACCGCCTGAACAACGGCGACGGGGCAACAGCATACAGCAACTTTACCATCGCGCAGACCTTAGGGACCGGTACGGTCCAGTACCGCACCACAACCAGCAATACGCTCGTCACGGTATCCGGAACCTATTACGTCGATACCAACGGCAATGTGCAATTCGCGCCAAACACCCCGTTTCCAACGAACCTGACAGCGGTCACGGTCGTCACCGCGCCCAATGTCGGAGTGTATTCCGGTACCGCCGGGGACGACACAAGCCTGGCGGGAACCGAAGGCGCTGACGTCGTTTATGGCGGCGCAGGCAACGACACCATCACAGCAGGCGGCGGCAACGATTTCATTTATGGCGGCACCGGCAACGACACCATCTATGGCGGCGCGGGTAACGACTCGATCTACGGCGGCGACGGGACCGACGTGCTATTTGGCGGCACGGGCAATGACAGTATCGACGGTGGCCTCGGCAATGATACCGTTTACGGCGGGTCTGGCAGCGACACCATCGCCTTGGGCGAAGGTAACAACATCGGCTACGGCGGCGCGGGTGCCGACACCCTTTATGCGGGCAGCGGTGCCGACACAATCTTTGGCGGCGCAGGCCGGGACAGCATCACTTCGGGCGCTGGCAACGACCGGATCTATGGCGGCGACAGCAACGACACCATCGACGCAGGCGCAGGTGACGACACCATCTACGGCGAGGCTGGCAACGACAGCATTCTGGGCGGCGACGGCAATGACGTGATCTATGGCGACGATGTCGCCACGGCGACCGCCACGACAGAAACGCTTAGCTGGATTGGCCAAGGCGCGGCCGGCACCAATGTGCTGAACGGCTTTACGCAGGACACCGGCAATATTCACGTCTCTGTCTCGTTTCAGAACGACGGCGGTAATACCGCGATCGAGACATCAAGCACGACAACTTATGCAGGCACGACCGGCCTTGCCACCAACTCTTCGCTGTATCTGACGGGCGACGCTGGTCCCAACGTGACGGCCACAATCGACTTTTCCGCAGACCCCGCCAGCGGTGTGTCCGACTCTGTGTCGAACGTGCAGTTTGTGATCAACGACATCGACACAGGCGGCTGGCAAGACGTTGTAACCGTGCTGGCCTTTGACGCCAACGGCAACGCTGTCCCGGTCACATTCACCCCCTACGGCAACGATACGGTGTCTGGCAGCACGATCACCGCAGGGTCCACCAGCGACAGCGCAAATACAGCGGATGGCGCAGTTGGCGTCACGATTGCAGGCCCCGTTGCCAGCATTCAGATCGTCTATTCCAACGCCGGCACTGTTGGGCAAGCGCTGTGGATTAGCGACATGCGCTACACCTCGATCGTGCCAACGGCGGGCGACGATACCATCGACGGCGGCACCGGCGACGACCTGATCTTTGGCGGCGGCGGCAATGACAGCATCTCTGGCGGCTTGGGCGTCGACACGCTTTATGGCGACGATGGCAACGACATCCTGAACGGCGCTGACGGCAACGATTTTCTGTATGGCGGCAACGGCACCGACAGCCTGTATGGCGGTGAAGGCAACGACGCGCTTGATGGCGGCGCTGGCAACGACACACTGAACGGTGGCAACGGCGCGGACACGCTGACGGGCGGTCTTGGCAATGATGTGCTGAACGGCGATGCGGGCAACGACACGCTTTATGGCGGTGACGGCACCGACAGCCTGTATGGCGGCGACGCAGAGGACATCTTGTTCGGCGGCAACGGCAACGACTACCTAGACGGCGGCCTTGGCGAAGACAGCCTCAGCGGCGACGCAGGCGACGACACGTTGTTTGGCGGCGCTGGCAATGACACCCTGTCCGGCGGCCTTGGTAATGACGTGCTGAACGGCGATCCGGGCAACGATACGCTGTTCGGCGATGATGGCACAGACCGCCTGTTTGGCGGCGACGGCAATGACACTCTTTATGGCGGCGAAGGTAACGATTACCTCGACGGCGGTGCGGGCAACGATATCCTGAACGGCGACGCGGGCGACGACTCCCTGCTGGGCGGCGCGGGCAATGACACCCTGTCCGGCGGCATCGGTAACGACGTGATGAACGGCGACGACGGCAACGACACGCTCTACGGCGGTGAAGGCAACGACAGTCTGTATGGCGGCGTTGGCACCGATACGTTGTTCGGCGGCGCGGGCAATGATTACATCGAAGGCGGCGTTGAAAGCGACGTCCTGTTCGGCGACGCGGGCAACGACACGCTGCTGGGCGGCGCTGGCGATGACACGCTGTCCGGGGGCGCAGGCTCTGACACACTGGACGGCGGCACCGGCAGCGACGTGTTTAACGTGGCCGACGATCACAACCAGAACATCGTCATCGGCGGCGAAGACGTTGGCAACGGCGATATCGACACGCTGAACCTGACCAACGCAACCGCTACCGCTGGCGTCAATGTCACCTACACCGGGGCAGAGGCTGGCACCGCCACCTTTGGCACCACGGGCGCTACCGCGACGTTTTCCCAGATCGAGCGTGTGGTGACGACCGCCAACGCTGACACAGTGAACGCCAGCGCGGCCACCACCGGCATCAACGTCGACACCGGCGCGGGCAACGACAGCATCATCGGCGGCAGCGGCAACGACACGATCACCGCGGGCACCGGCGCCGACCGGGTCGAGGGCGGCGCAGGCAATGACACGATCAGCCTTGGCAACGACGGCGCAGCCGACGTGCTGGTGCTGCGCGACGGCTCTGGCCGCGACACCATCACTGCGATGGATACCGTCGTCGCCAATCCAGACGGCACCTACACGTCGATCGACAAGCTGGACGTCACCAACCTGCACGACGCCATCGGCGATCCGGTCAACACCCGCGACGTTATCGTCAGCGATGACGGCAACGGCAACGCGGTCCTGACCTTCCCCAATGGCGAAGCAGTCGTGCTGCAAGGCGTATCCCCAACGGTTGCCGCGAACGAGCAGTTCTTGACCGCCATCGGTATTCCCATGTCCGACGGTACCGTCAGCGGCACCGCTGGCGATGACGTCATCGCCCCCGGCTACACAGACCGCGACGGCGACCGCGTGGATGGCAACGATGCGATCCTTGCAGGCGATGCAGCCAACGACGACCTGATCGAGGCTGGCGCAGGCAACGACTCGGTGCTGGCTGGCGAAGGGAATGACCGCGTCTATGGCGGCACCGGGAACGACACCCTGTCGGGCGGCGCTGGCAACGATACAATTTACGGCGAGGCCGGCAACGACACCCTGAACGGCGGCAGCGGCAATGACGTGCTGTATGGCGGCGCGGGCGACGACAGCTTTGTCATCAGCACGGGCGATGACGAAGTCACCGGCGGCGAAACCGGCGAGTCCGCAGGCGATCTGCTGGATGGATCGGGCCTGACCGCGAATACCACCGTGACCTTCACCGGGACCGAGGCAGGCGTTCTGAACAATGCCGATGGCACCACGAAATTCACCCAGATCGAACGTATCGCGACCGGCAGCGGCGATGACACCATCACCGCAGGCGCGGGCGATCAAACCATCGCCAGCGGCGCAGGCGCAGACGTCATCAACGCAGGCGCTGGCAACGACACCATCGACGTGGGCGCTGGCGACAACGCCGTCGATACGCTGATCCTGCAGGACGGCTTTGGCGACGACCTTGTGTCCGGCTTCGAAGCGCCGACCTCTGACGGGTTTGGCGGCTTTGTCGGCCACGACCAGTTGGACGTCACCGCCCTGTTTGATGCAGGCGGCGATCCGGTCAACACGCGCGACGTCATCATCAGCGACGACGGCGCAGGGAATGCGGTCCTTAGCTTTCCAAACGGCGAAAGCCTGACCCTGCAAGGCATCAGCCCCGCAGATGCAAGTAACGAATTCTTTTTGAACGCGATGGGGATCCCGATGCCAGATGGTACAGTAAGCGGCACCGCTGGCGACGATATTATCGGCGCAGGCTATACAGATGGCGACGGCGATACAGTCGATAACAACGACGCGATTCTGCCAGATACCGCAGGCAATGACGACCTGATCGTCGCAGGCGCGGGCAATGATACCGTCTATGCAGGCGACGGCAACGACACTGTATCCGGCGACGCAGGCACCGACACGATCTATGGCGGCGCGGGCGACGACTTTATCGGGGGCGGCTCTGTCCTGGATAACGAGGTCTACACCGAAGGCGACGAGCTGTATGGCGGCGACGGCGACGACACCATCGAAACCGCCAATGGATCGACCACCGGCAGTACCGTTTATGGCGGCGACGGCTATGATAAGATCTACGATCTTGGCGGCGCAGGTTCGAACGACACCTTTGTTGGCGGCGGCGGCTGGGATGATATCTTTGGCGGATCGGGCGATGACACCTTTGTCGTGGCCGACGACTGGAGCGATGACTTCATCTACGGCGGCGAAGACGGCGAAGTCACCGGCGACGTGCTGGACGCCAGCGCTGTCACGGCTGATCTGGTCCTTGACCTGTCCGGACCAGAGCGGGGCACGCTGACCGATACCGCCAGCTTTGCGGACGCCGATCCTGACAACAATAACATCGTCACCTTCGACCAGATCGAGAATTTCTTCCTCGGCTCTGGCAACGACACGGTCTTTGGCGGCGAAGGCGACGACGTTGTCGACCTTGGCGCGGGCGACGACGTGTTCAAACTGTTCGGCGGTTTCGGCAACGACACCATCACCGGCGGCGAAGCGGGCGAGACGTCAGGCGACGTGCTGGATGCCAGCGCGCTGACCGAAAACCTGACCGTCACCCTGTCCGGCCCAGAGGCTGGCACCCTGACCGACGGCGTCAACACCGCGACCTTTAGCGAAATTGAAACCGTCATCACCGGCAGCGGCGCGGACACCATCACCGGCAGCACCGGCGACGACACGATCCTAAGCGGCGCTGGCGCGGACCGTATTAACGCGGGCGCAGGCAACGACACGCTTGATCTGGGCCTTGATGATGGCGCGATCGACACCGTCGTCCTGCAAGACGGCAGCGGCAACGATATCGTCTCGGCGTTCGAAGCACCGATCACCAACCCTGACGGCAGCTTCACAGGCCGCGACCAGTTGGATGTCAGCGACCTGCACGACGCAGGCGGCGATCCGGTCAATGTCAACGACGTCGTCGTCAGCGATGACGGCAATGGCAATGCGCTGCTCAGCTTTCCGAACGGCGAAACCGTCCTGCTGTCAGGCGTGTCCCCCACTGACGCCGCCAACCCGTTCTACCTGAACGCTATTGGCATCCCGATGTCCGACGGCACCGTCACCGGCACCGCTGGCGACGACCTGATCGACAACACCTATATCGGCGACACCGACGGTGACCGCGTTGATACAAACGACGCCATCCTGTCCGGCGACACCGGCAACGACGACCTGATCATCGCAGGCGACGGCAACGACACTGTCATCGCAGGCAATGGCGACGACGAAGTCTATGGCGGCAACGGCAATGACACGCTGGACGGCGGCGCTGGCAATGACACGCTGTATGGCGAAGCTGGCGATGACATTTTGGCTGGCGGTACCGGTGACGATACGCTTGATGGCGGCACCGGCACCGATACCTTCACCATTGGCGATGACTTCGGCAACGACACCATTGTCGGCGGCGAAGACGCCAGTGGCTTTGACTTTGACCGCATCGATGGCTCTGGTCTGACGCAGAACGTGACTGTCAACATCACGGGCACCGAGTCCGGCACGATCACCAACGGCACCGATACCGCGACCTTTAGCGAAGTCGAAGACATCGTGACCGGCAGCGGCGACGACACAGTCTATGGTAGCCTTGATAACGACCTGAGCGTCATCATCACCGGCGCTGGCAACGACTCGATCTATGGCGGTGCAGGCAACGACTTTTTCAACGCCGGGACTGGCGACGACATTGTTTATGGCGGCGACGGTAACGATCATATCTGGGGTGACACGGGCAGCGACACACTCTTTGGTGGCGCTGGCAACGATGTCATTGACGCAGGCGACGATGATGACATCATCGACGGCGGCGCGGGTGCTGACACCATCTATGGCGGCGCTGGCAATGACACGGTCACCTTTGGCCGCGGCGATACCGTTTCCGGTGACGAACCCGCTGCCAGCACGGGGGGCGACGACACCTTTGTCCTGACCACCGATCCCGACGGCGATCCGGCTAACATCTATATCGACGGCGGCGCGAACGGCACCGTGGGCGATACGTTGCAGCTGGGCACGGGCGCGGATCTGTCCACGCTCATCTATTCGAACGAGGCGAAAACCTCTGGCACAGTGCAGCTTGACGACGGCAGCCTGCTGACCTTTGACAATATCGAAAACATCATCTGCTTCACCCCCGGCACGCTGATCGCCACCCCAATGGGCGCGCGCGATATCGCGACCCTGCAGGTTGGTGATCTGGTGATGACCCGCGACCACGGGCTTCAGCCGATCCGCTGGATCCAGTCGCGCACCGTATCGGCGCAGGGCCGCTTTGCCCCCGTGCGCATCCGCCCCGGTGTCATCATCGGGCAAGAGCGTGACTTGATCGTGTCGCCTCAACACCGGATGCTGTTCCAAGGCTACCGCGCAGAGCTGCTGTTTGGCGAAACCGAAGTCTTGGTCCCCGCTAAGCATCTGGTGGACAACTTGGCCGTCACCCGCGACGAGGGCCAGGAGGTCACCTATATCCACATGATGTTCGACCAGCACGAAATCGTCTTTGCAGAGGGTGCGGCCACCGAAAGCTTCCACCCTGGATCGCTGGGCATGGACGCCATCCATGACGCCGCCCGTGAAGAGCTGTTTGCAATTTTCCCGCAATTACGCTCTGACGTGACACATTACGGCGATACTGCCCGGCGCTGCCTGAAACGGCACGAGGCAGAGCTGCTGCGGGTGTAACGCCCGCAGGCACATGTGCGCCCCGTCAGTCTGCTTGATGACGGTGCGGCGCGTATCCCGCCCGGTGTGCCTGCCAGCACACCGGGCGTTTGGATTCTGTAGCCAAGTAAACGTTTGGAATCAGGCGGATTTACGCATTGGCGCGCGCTTGCCAGCGGCATGAGCGGCAGCGGCTTGGCCGAACGCCTCGAACAGCGGACGCGACACCATATCAAGGCCAGCCTGATATTCGGGATGCCACTGAACGCCCAGCGCAAAGCCGGGCGCGTCGGCGATATGGATCGCCTCTGGTGTCGAATCAGGGGCGGTGCCATCGATCACGACACGGGGTCCCGCGACCTTGATCCCCTGCCCGTGCAGCGAATTCGTCATCACCTCGCGCTTGCCCATCAGGCGGTGGAATACGCCGCCATCGGTAAAGGTGATGGTGTGCCGCATGGCAAACTTTTCCTCGATCGTTCCGTCAGGCGGCATGCGGTGATTATCCCGCCCCGGCAGATCGCGGATTTCGGGATAGAGTGACCCGCCAAAGGCGACGTTGATTTCCTGAAAGCCCCGGCAAATGCCAAGGATCGGCACAGCCGCCGCCACGCAAGCGCGGATCAGCGGCAGGGCTACGCGGTCGCGGCCTCTGTCGAAATCACCATGGGCTGGGGTTGCGTCTTCGCCGTATTCTTCGGGATGCACATTGGGCCGCCCGCCCGGAAAGATGAAACCATCGCAGGCACATAGCAGATCGTTAATATCAACCATGTCGGGGTCAGCGGGCACAATCAGCGGCAGCGCATCGCAAACCTCGCGCACGGCTTGCATGTTCATATCACCTGCCGCCTGGACCAAATAGCTGTCGTTGATCAGGTGAGAGTTGCCAATGATACCAATAACGGGACGGGACAAGATGTAGGCTCCTGTAAGGAATACACGGCTTACCTAGCCGCTTGCCCCCAGATTGCATAGGTCAGTGTCTGCACAGCAACCCCTGCGTCAGGGCACCGGCAGCAAAAACGCTGCCGATACCGATTTTATGCGCCCAAAGCGTAAGCGCCTGCTTAATTCAGCAGCAGTTTACGCCTCACCGGTCAAGCCAGCGGCCTCTAGCCCAGCCATAGCGGCCACGACGTCATTGTCAGAGGTGTCGCCGGTCACGCCAACAGCGCCGATCACAACGCCGTCTGCCTTGACCAACACGCCGCCCGGCACCGGCACGACCTGCCCGCCATACACGCCGTTCACTGCGGCCATGAAATACGGCTGCGCCTCGGCGCGGGCCATCTGTGCGCTGCCGGGCATGCCCAGCATGACTGCGCCGTAGGCTTTACCATGCGCGATACCATAGCGGCCTGGTGCCGCGCCGTCGGCCCGCTCGAACGCTTTGACGTGGCCGCCAGCGTCCAGAATGACGACGGACAACGGCTTAAAGCCTTTGTCTGCGCCGGTTTTCATCGCGACTTCGATAATCGTGCGGGCCTGTGCTGCGGTGATCTGTGTCATAGTCAGTTCCTTTTATGCGTTAGCTTTGGCGACAAGACGCCAGTCGTGAAGCATGGGTTCGGTATAGCCAGATGGCTGCGTGCGGCCTTCAAACACCAGATCGCAAGCCGCCTTGAACGCGGGGCCAGAAAACGCGGGCGCCATTGGCGTATACGCGGCGTCGCCCTTGTTCTGATCGTCCACGACAGCGGCCATTTTCTTCATGACCTCCATCATGCGGCCCTCGGTCATCACACCGTGCAGCAGCCAGTTCGCCAGCGCCTGCGCGGAAATCCGGCAGGTGGCGCGGTCTTCCATCAGCTGAACGTTGTGGATGTCAGGCACCTTGGAACAGCCAACGCCCTGATCGACCCAGCGCACGACATAGCCCAGAATACCCTGCGCGTTATTTTCCAGCTCTGCGGTGATCTGGTCCTCGGACCAGTTCTGACCATTGGCAACGGGGATCGTCAGCAAGTCTTCCAGCGTGCCGCGGGGCCCGCCTGCTTTCAGCTCTTCTTGGCGCGCAAGCACGTCAATCTGGTGATAGTGGCTGGCATGCAGCGTCGCCGCCGTCGGCGATGGCACCCAAGCGCAGTTTGCGCCCGCGTTCGGGTGGTTGGTCTTTTCGACCAGCATCCGCTCCATCAGGTCCGGCATGGCCCACATGCCCTTGCCGATCTGCGCCTTGCCCTGCAATCCGCAGGCCAGACCGATATCGACGTTGCGATCCTCATAGGACTTAATCCAAGGCGCGTTCTTCATCTCGCCTTTGGGAATCATCGGGCCCGCTTCGATGCTGGTGTGAATCTCGTCGCCGGTCCGGTCTAGGAAGCCTGTGTTGATAAAGGCCACGCGGTGCTTGGCCGCGCGGATACATTCTTTCAGGTTCACCGATGTGCGGCGTTCCTCGTCCATGATGCCCAGCTTGACGGTGTTTTCCGGCAGGTTCAGCACCCGTTCGACAGCGGTAAAGATGTCGTCGGCAAAGGCGACTTCTTCGGGGCCGTGCATCTTGGGCTTGACCACATAGACCGACCCGGCCACGGAATTGCGGATGCCGGATGTCTTCTGCAAATCGTGCATCGCGATCATCACGGTGAACATCGCGTCCATCAAGCCTTCGCCGACCTCACGCCCGTCGCTGTCCAGAACGGCGGGGTTCGTCATCAAGTGACCCACGTTGCGGATCAACATCAGCGAACGGCCTTTGACCGTCAGGTCATGGCCTTCGGACGTGGTAAAGGTACGGTCGCCGTGCAGGGCACGGGTAAATGTCTTGTCGCCCTTGCTGACCTCTTCGGTCAGGTCGCCGCGCATCAGGCCCAGCCAGTTGGCATAGGCCAGCACCTTGTCATCCGCGTCGACAGCGGCGACGGAATCTTCGCAATCCATGATCGCGGACAGCGCGGATTCAAAGCGGATATCGCTGATCCCGGCCTTGTCCTGCGCACCGATTTGCGACTTCGGATCTACTTCAATTTCGATCAGCAAACCATTGACGCGCAACAAAACTGTCAGCGCATCGCCGTGCCCGATCGAGCCTGCGAACTGGCCCTGATCCTCTAGCTGCGGCGACAACATGCCGTCGGTCACGTTCAGGCTGTCGATATCGGCCCAAGAGCCATCGGCCAGCGGCGCGACCTTATCCAGATGCGCACGGCCCCAAGCAATCGCGCGGGCGCCGCGCTCTGCATTGTAGCCCTTGCCCTGTGGCAGATCGCCAAGCGCATCGGTGCCATACAGCGCGTCATACAGGCTGCCCCAGCGGGCGTTCGCCGCGTTCAGCGCAAAGCGGGCGTTCATGATCGGCACAACCAACTGCGGGCCGGGCAGATCGGCGATCTCGGGATCGACCGACGTTGTCTCAATCGCGAAATCGGGGCCTTCAGGCACCAGATAGCCGATGTCTGACAGGAAGGCGCGGTAGGCTGCGGCATCAAACGTCTGGCCGCGGTGTTCAACATGCCAAGCATCGATCTTGGCCTGAAGCTCTTCACGCTGGGCCAGCAGATCGCGGCCGCGCGGGCCCATCGTGTTCACCAAATCGGCAAACCCAGTCCAAAACGCATCGGCGTCCACACCCGTACCGGGCAGCGCTTGCGTTTCGATGAAATCCACCAGTACCGGCGCGACTTGCAGCCCAGCTTTATTGATCCGTCCAGTCATCACACGATCCTCCGTTCGATTTGCATATTTGCTAGAGGATTGCGGACGCTCTGTCCAGATGTGGTAAAAAATCCTGACCAATTTAGCATGTCGCTACGCTAAGCGGTCGAGGATTTCCCCCGCGCCGCCCGGCATTTGTCAGAGCAATAGCGCACCTCGTCCCAGACCTTGGCCCAAGATTTGCGCCAAGTGAAGGGTCTGCCGCAGACCGCGCAGGTCTTAACCGGCAGATCTGCCTTTTTGCGCATCCGCGCCATGATTGCTGCCCCTGCCGTTTAGTTGCTTGCCGGCGCGGTTTCGACCTGCGGCTCGGCTGGCACTTCTGCGCCCGGGCGGCCGTCGATCTGCGTGTCCGCGCCTTCGGGCGACGTGCCGTTGCTGATCGTCCAGATCATCAGGCCCACCAGCAGCAGTAACGCAAAGATGACGACGCCCGCCATGCCGCGCATCGGGCCGCGATGTTTCTTTTCCTGCTTATCCAGATCAGTATTCGGTGCCGACATCGTAATCTCCATTCGTTAACGCAAGGCCAGTGGTTGCAGCCGCTTTGCCAACTTCATAACGTCCCGCCAAAGCGGACAGTTCCGCCTCCGAAAAGGTCACCATTATGAACACCGCAGCGCCGCAAACGATTTTTCTATCCAATTACATGGCGCCCGGTTGGCATGTGGAAAGTGTGAATCTGACATTTAAGCTCGCGCCAGAGGCCACGCGCGTGATCTCGCGCATCGCATTTACGCCGAACCCAGATGCGCCTGCCCAGCCCTTTATGCTGCATGGCGAAGAGCTGACATTGATCAGCGCCGCCATCGACGGCGTGGCCGTGTCCCCCGATCTGACCGCCGCAGGTCTGACCTGCGACGTGCCAGACGGTGCGTTCATATGGGAGGCAGAGGTCGAGATCGCGCCGGTGAAAAACACAGCCCTCGAAGGGCTCTATATGTCGAACGGCATGTATTGCACCCAGTGCGAGGCCGAAGGCTTTCGCAAGATCACCTACTACCCCGACCGCCCCGACGTGATGGGCGTGTTTACCGTGCGCATCGAAAGCGACCTGCCGGTACTGCTGTCCAACGGCAACGCCACCGCCTCTGGCGCAGGCTGGGCGGAATGGCACGATCCGTGGCCGAAACCGGCCTATTTGTTCGCGCTGGTGGCGGGCGATCTGGTCGCACACAACGACAGCTTTACCACGATGGAAGGCCGCGATGTTGAATTGAACATCTGGGTCCGCGCCGCCGATCTGGACAAATGCGCCTTCGGTATGGGCGCGCTCAAGCGGTCGATGGTCTGGGATGAACAGGTCTATGGCCGCGCTTATGACTTGGACATTTTCAACATTGTGGCCGTCGACGACTTCAATATGGGCGCGATGGAGAACAAAGGGTTGAACATTTTCAACTCTAGCGCAGTTTTGGCAAAGCAAAGCACATCAACCGACGCCGACTTTCAGCGGGTCGAGGCGATCATCGCCCACGAGTATTTTCACAACTGGACCGGCAACCGGATCACCTGCCGCGACTGGTTCCAGCTGTGTCTGAAAGAGGGGCTGACCGTGTTCCGCGACCAGTCCTTTACCGGCGATCTGCACGGCCACGCCGTGAAGCGGATCGAGGATGCGCTGGTCATGCGCAACCGCCAGTTCCAAGAGGACGCAGGCCCATTGGCCCACCCCGTGCGTCCCGAAAGCTTTGTCGAGATCAACAACTTCTACACCGTCACCGTCTATGAAAAGGGCGCAGAGCTGGTGGGGATGCTCAAACGCCTTGTGGGCGACGATGGCTACCGCGCCGCGCTAGATTTGTACTTCACCCGCCACGATGGCCAGGCCGCCACGATAGAGGATTGGTTGGCCGCGTTCACAGATGCCACGGACCGCGATCTGACGCAGTTCAAACGTTGGTACGCGCAGGCAGGCACACCGCGCCTGACAGTAACAGATGACTTTAAGAACGGCACATACAGCCTTCATATCGCACAACAAACCCCTGACACGCCCGGCCAGACGGACAAGCTGCCGCTGCACATTCCCGTCGCTGTCGGCCTGCTGGACGACACCGGCGCAGAGGTGGTGGCGACCACCTTGCTAGAGCTGACCGAGGCGCAGCAGACCTTTACCTTTGACGGGCTGGCCAGCAAACCTGTGCCATCGATCCTGCGCGACTTCTCGGCCCCCGTGATCATTGAACGGGACGTCACGCAGGCAGAGCAAGCCTTTCTGCTGACCCACGACACCGACCCGTTCAACCGCTGGGACGCGGGCCGATCCTTAGCACGGGCAGTCCTGCTCGATATGATCGCAAATGGCGGTGATCTGGATGCGGGTTATATCAACGGCTTGCGGGCTGCCCTGACGGATAGCACCCTTGATCCAGCGATGCGCGCCCTGCTGCTAGCGATGCCGTCAGAGGCGGATATGGCCATTGCCTTGGCGGGCCAAGGCCAAACACCCGACCCAGATGCAATCCACCAAACGCGCCGCAAGGCGCAGCGCCAACTGGCCGAGGCTTTGGCCACGGATATACCCGCCGTCCTCTCCTCCGTGCGCATCGACGCGCCCTTTGCCCCTGACGCGGATCAAGGCGGGCGGCGCGCGCTGTCGAACAGCCTGCTGTCGCTGCTGACATGGGCTGACAAAGGCACCGCCGCGCAGGCGCAGTTCGACACCGCCGACAATATGACCCAGCAGTTGTCGGCCCTGTCGATCCTGCTGGCGCATGGCGCGGGCGACGCCGCCGCGCAGGCGTTTTATGATCAGTGGCATCATGACCGCTTGGTTCTGAACAAATGGTTTGGCGTGCAGATCAGCGCAGCGCAGCCGCAGGACGCGGTCGCTGTGGCCACCCGCCTGACCCAGCATCCTGACTTCGAGTGGAAAAACCCGAACCGCTTCCGCTCTGTCATTGGCGCGCTCACGGGGAATCAG
The DNA here is from genome assembly GCF_900114485.1 of Loktanella salsilacus. Lineage (GTDB taxonomy): Bacteria > Pseudomonadota > Alphaproteobacteria > Rhodobacterales > Rhodobacteraceae > Loktanella > Loktanella salsilacus. Next base: position 238,197 of record NZ_FOTF01000001.1, read on the forward strand.
GCAGGCTTTCACCGGGCGGACGGCGCGGGCTATGACTTTGTTGCCGACTGGCTGATCAAGCTAGATCCGGTCAATCCGCAAACGACGGCGCGGATGGTCGCGGGCTTTGACAGCATGCGCCGCTGGGATGATGCGCGCCGTGAAAAAATGCGCAGCGCATTGACACGGATCAAGGACACGCCGGGCCTGTCGCGCGACACGTCAGAGATGGTAACACGCCTTTTGTCATAGGCGACTTGGCGAAACGGTGAAAAAACCGTAAATGTCATGGAACCGTTACCGCTGCCGGGGCATTTAGTGCGTATGAAGGACCGTATTGATCCATTGATCGTCGAACGTGCGCCGTGGATGTACAAATCCTGGCCCGGGATGCGCTATGTGCGCGGGCTAATGCATTTGGCCCTCGCTTACGACAAAACCGTCGATATTGCGCAGGGTCTGCGTGATGCCCCGTCCAACCAGATCATGGGGCACATGGGCGAATTGCTGGCCAAGCATGTCGAGGTGTCGGGCCTGTCGAACCTGCCGCTGCACGAGCCGGCGATTGTCGTGGCGAACCATCCCACTGGGATCGCCGACGGCATCATCTTGCACCACCTGATCGCCCGTACGCGGCCTGATGTGTATTTCTTCGCCAACTCCGACATCCTGCGCGTCATGCCGCAGATGGAGGATATGATCTGCCCGGTCGAGTGGCGCATGGACAAGCGGACGCGGGAAAAGACCCGCAACACGCTGGATTATGTGCGGACTGCAACCGAAGCAGGCCGCCTTGGCGTGATCTTCCCCTCTGGCCGGTTGGCCAAGCGGCGCGGGTTCAAGCTGCACGAGCGGCCTTGGATGGCGTCCGCTGCGATGCTGGCGCGCAAGTTTGATCTGCCGGTGATCCCGATCAACGTGCAGGCGCGTAATTCGGCGTTGTTTTACATGTTCGACATGATCCACCCGACCCTGCGCGACGTGACCCTGTTTCACGAAACGCTGAACAAGGATCGCCAGCCGTACCGCGTGACGGTGGGCGAGCCTATTCAGGCCTCTGCCCTACCGAAATCGTCGGAAGAGGGAATCGAGATGCTGAAAAAGGCGACGCTGGCGCTTGGCGGGATTGATGCGCCGACGGTGAACCTTATTCGGATGACCCGTCGCCCATTGTTGAAACTGTAGCGCTCTCGCGTCCTGCCATTAAGGTGGCGGGGCGCAGGACCGGACGCTGGCGTTCGCGCACGACACAATAGTCTTGTTTGCGCGTCCATGCCGACATCTCTGCCACTTTTGCACGATTGCTCATCGGGCCCCAGTCGGCTGCGACGCCGCGCCAGCGGCCATCGTGCAGCGCGACGGCGCGGTCGCGTTTGACCGTGCGGCCCATGATGCGGGCGGCGCAGGACAGGTTGTCGATCGGGTTTTGCAGCCCTGCCCCTGTGGTCGCCCGGCAGCCATAGCCGCGTGCCGTCGCGGGCAAAATCTGCAGCAACCCATACCAAAGCCCACCGCCGCCGACGGCCTGCGGGTTATAGGTGCTTTCGTGCTTGGATAGCGCCGACATCATGCCGACCCAGAACGCCCGGCGCAGCGTCGGGCTGTTTTCGGCATAGGCGGGGCACCATGTTTCGATATCGCGGGGCACGACCGAATCGAGTCCCTGCGCCGCAACCGCCGACATCGTGGCCCGCGCCCAAGCGTTTGCTTGCGCACCTTTGCCCCATCTGGTGCGCGGCACAAAGTTGAGCCGCGCCTGCGGACGCACGGAGGGTGCACCCTGAATGACAGTCACCGGATACCGGATCATGTGGGCTGGCCTGGCTATAGGGCGAAATGATGTGCGCCGCACTATTTCAGCCTCGGCGCGCGCGGCAGCGGCATCTAGGCGAGATTGGGGACGGATCGGCAGTTCGGCAGCCACAGATGTGGCGCTCAGAACTGCAATCACTCCCCCCAGAATGATGGCTTTCAGGCGCATGGCGGCGAACTTGCCCTGCGCGGGGGATCAGGGGCAAGGTTTTTTTAACCCGCGCCTTCCCATGCAGCGAAGGGGCGCCGACACCAGCGCCCCTTCGCCGATATTTGATCAGGCGGCTTTGCGCTTGTGATCGCCTTCTTTCACTTCCTCGATGATCTTGGCGACAAAGGCGTCCAGATCGTCCGGATTGCGGCTGGTGATGATGCCGTTGGAAATCGCGACCTCTTTGTCCACGACGGTCGCGCCAGCGTTTTTCAGGTCGGTGCGGATGGATTTAAAGGACGTCATCTCGCGCCCTTCGACCACGCCTGCCTCGATCAGCAGCCACGGGGCGTGGCAGATGGCAGCGACGATTTTACCGTGGCTCACGAAGCCCTTGATGACGTTGATCGCATCGTCTTCGACGCGCAGCAGGTCAGGGTTAATCTGGCCGCCCGGCAGGACGATGGCATCGTAGTCTTCGACATTTACATCAGCGATTTTCAGATCGCCGGGCACGTCGATGGACCAGTGGTCTTGGTCCCAGCCTTTGATCTTATCGCCGTCCAGCGTGGCGACATGGACGGTGGCACCCGCCTCGCGCAGCTGTTCTAGTGGGGTGGTCAGTTCGACCTCTTCAAAGCCGTTGGTGGCCATGATCAGGATCTTGGATTCGGTAATCGCAGTCATTGTTGCTCTCCTTTAAGGGGTTCGCTTCGTTCTGCGGGCATAACGGGTGTCCCCCGCCTCTTGTTCCGCCCTTTTGGCTGGCCTAGAAGGGCGCAACAACAGATGAGGACCGCCATGCTCGATCTTGAATACGCCGCCCCTGCCCCAAAAGTCATTGCCGGGGCAAAGCACGACTGGGAACTGGTGATCGGTCTGGAAGTCCACGCGCAGGTGGCCACGAAGGCCAAGCTGTTTTCCGGCGCATCGACCCTGTTCGGGGCCGAGCCAAACAGCAACGTCGCCTTTGTGGATGCCGGCATGCCCGGCATGCTGCCCGTGATTAACGAGGCTTGCGTCGCGCAGGCTGTGCGCACGGGTCTGGGCCTGAAGGCCGAGATCAACCTGTTCTCTGCGTTTGATCGCAAGAACTACTTTTATCCTGACCTGCCGCAGGGCTATCAGATCAGCCAGTTGTATCACCCCATCGTGGGCGAAGGCGAAGTGCTGGTTGAACTGGGCGATGGCACCGCGCGTCTGGTGCGGATTGAACGCATTCACCTAGAGCAGGATGCCGGCAAGTCGATCCACGACATGGACCCGACGATGTCCTTTGTGGACCTGAACCGCACGGGCGTCGCGCTGATGGAAATCGTGTCGCGCCCTGACATTCGCGGACCAGAAGAGGCGGCTGCTTTTGTCGCCAAGCTGCGCCAGATCATGCGTTATCTGGGCACCTGCGATGGCAACATGCAGAACGGCAACCTGCGCGCCGACGTGAACGTCAGCATCTGCCGTCCCGGCGATTACGAGAAATATCAGGCCACGCAGGACTTTAGCCATCTGGGCACGCGCTGCGAAATCAAGAACATGAACTCTATGCGGTTCATCCAAGCCGCGATCGAGGTCGAGGCCCGCCGCCAGATCGCCATCATCGAGGATGGCGGTGCAGTCGTGCAAGAAACGCGTTTGTACGATCCAGACAAGAACGAAACGCGGTCCATGCGGTCCAAGGAAGAAGCGCACGACTACCGCTACTTCCCCGATCCTGACCTGCTGCCGCTGGAAATCGAACAGGCGTGGGTCGATGATATTGCCGCCAACCTGCCCGAACTGCCGGACGCCAAAAAGGCCCGCTTTATCGCCAGCTTTGGCCTGTCGGATTATGACGCATCGGTGCTGACGGCTGACGTCGCCAACGCTGCCTATTTCGAGGACGTCGCCAAAGGCGGCGGCGACGGCAAGCTGGCGGCCAACTGGGTCATCAACGAATTGTTCGGCCGCCTGAAAAAGGACGGCGACAAAGGCATCACCGAAAGCCCGATCCCCGCCGCACGGCTGGCGCAGATCGTCGCCTTGATCAAGGCCGAGACGATCAGCGGCAAGATCGCCAAGGACGTCTTTGACATCGCCTATACCCAAGACCGCGACCCCGAAGAGATCGTGAAAACCGACGGGCTAGAGCAGGTCACAGACACCGGCGCGATCGAGGCGGCCGTGGACGAGATTATCGCCGCGAACCCGGCGCAGGTCGAAAAGGCCAAGGCCAACCCTAAATTGGCGGGCTGGTTCGTCGGCCAAGTCATGAAATCCACCGGCGGCAAGGCCAATCCGGCCGCCGTCAACGCGCTGGTCGCTGCAAAGCTGGGGCTTTAATCCCGATGGTTCATTACGAGTATAAGGTTGTCCCCGCCCCTAAGCGCGGCGAAAAGGCGAAGGGCTTGCGCGCAGCAGAGGATCGCTATGCGCTGGCCCTGACGAACGCCCTGAACGCGCAGGCCGCACTGGGCTGGGAATACCAGCGCACCGAAACCCTGCCCGCCGAAGAGCGTGAAGGCTTGCTCGGCAAAGCGACGGTCTATCAAAACATGATGGTGTTTCGCCGGGCCAAGGCCGAGGCGAAAGCGGCCCCTGCCCCTGCGCCCATGATCGAGGATAAGCGGGCTGAGGCAGCAACCGCCCCTGTGGTCGCAGCGCCAGCCGTCACCGCGCCTGCGGCGATGCCGGTTGCAGGCTCTGCAACAACCGCAGCAGAGCCCAAGTCGGATAAGACGCCGGGTGTTGGCGCAGCTGATCCAGCCCATAAGGGCTGATCAGCCACCCATCAGCGAATTGTGATCGCCAGCGCGTGCAATCGGCCCATGATATCCTTACCTAAGGCATCGTGAATGGCGCGGTGCTTGGCGATCCGGGACTTACCATCCAGCGCAGATGCGCCTATCACCAACTGCCAATGGCTTTCACCAGAGCCGTCGTCGCCGCTGTGACCAGCGTGAAGATGGCTCTCATTTATCACCTCAAGGTGTTCCGGCGACAATTCGCGCACCAGCGCGGCCTGAATTTCGTCGTCAAGTGCCATTATTTTTGTCCTGCCTCTTCTATCTGCCAACCACAGGTTTAGAGTGCATACTCCGAGTCGGAAAGGGACGATCCCCATGAATAAAAAAGACCCCTTCGGTTTTGACATGTCAGTGTCGAACAGCAAGAAGAAGAACCCGCGCGGGCGGCGGGGTATGTCGGGTGCGTCTGAAACGTCGACCCGCATCTGCGATCATGAAGGGTGCGACGAGGCCGGGCAGTACCGTGCGCCGAAATCACCGGACTCCGTGGATGAATACTGGTGGTTCTGCAAAGACCACGTGCGCGAATATAACCTGAAGTGGAATTTCTTTGACGGCACGTCAGAGGCAGAGCTGATGGCGCAGATGGAAAAGGACCGCGCGACGTGGGAACGCCCCACCAAGCCGATCAAAAGGTCCGTCGAAGAACGCGCTTGGGCCCGTCTGGGCGTGACCGACCCGCATGAAGTGCTGGGCGAGAACGCGACCCGCAACCCCGGCAAAAACGGCGGCGGCACGCGCAAGCTGCCACCCACCGAACGCCGCGCGGTCGAGATTCTGGATGCCAAGGATCACATGGCCAAGACCGAGATCCGCAAGTGCTATAAGGCGCTGATCAAGGTGCTGCACCCAGACATGAACGGCGGCGATCGCAGCCAAGAAGAACAGCTAGCCGAAGTCGTCTGGGCTTGGGAACAGATCAAGGCCAGCCGCAACTTCCGCGAAAAGGACTAAGCGCGCCGCTTTTCGCGGTCCCGCTTGGGATTGAGCCAATTCTGCCGTGCGCCTGCCTGTGGCTGGCGCGCGGTTACCACAGTGACAGAGCGGTTTAGCGGCGCAAAGATGCTGTCCCGCTCGCGCCGCCAGTCCGTCATCAGCAGATGTGCGACGACAAGGGCGTTCACCCAAATCAGCGCTAGCACCGGATGCGCCGCCACCGTGAAACAGAACATCATCGGGCCGAACATTGTGCCATAAAATGGCAGCGCCAATGTGCCGCCGATGATGGTGCCCATAAAGGTGATCGCAAGGATGCCTGCCACCAGCTTTAGCACGCCAAGCGGGCCGCCATGGCCCAGCCAGTCCCGGCCCGCAAACAGCGCGCACAGGCTGCCCAGCACGCCAGCAATCACGAACCAATAATCCGCGCCGCTTAGTCTGCGCAGCATCGCCTGATCATGACCCATCTGCGAGACAATCGTAAAGCTGACCACGCCGCCAGCCAAGCTGACGGCCAAGGCCGCAGCGTAAAGCCGCTTTTCGCCCGCTGTCGGGCTAAAGTTTGAAAACAGGCTGCTCAACATGGTTTTGTCCGTCAGGGAAGTCACCCTGTGATGCTACCATTTAACGCAGGTGGCGTTAAGAGTGCGATAACCAACACACCGTTTCCGAATTCAGCCCTAGGCGGCGCGAAACACAAGGCTAACGCCGTTCAGACAATGACGCTGACCCGTAGGTTTCGGCCCATCGCCAAAGATATGGCCCAGATGGCTGCCGCAGCGGCGGCAATGCAATTCGTTGCGCGTCTGGAACGACCTGTTGTCCACCTTGGTTGCTATGGCATTGGGAAGAGGCGAATAAAAGCTTGGCCAGCCGGTGCCGCTTTCGTATTTCGACCATGACGGATACAGCGGCAGATCGCAGCCGCGGCAGTGATAGGTGCCTTCGGCTTTGTTGGCGTTTAATGGGCTGGACCGGGGCGGCTCTGTGCTTTCGCGGCGCATGACGTTGTATTGTGTCTGCGTCAGCATGGCCCGCCATTCGGCGTCCGTGCGCGTCACTTCAAAGGCTTCAGCCCGCAGCGCCATCGGGGCTGCACTCGCGGCAAGGGCGGACAAAAGGAAATGGCGGCGTTTCATGGGCGGTCCTCCTAAAGATCTGACAGCATCGTTTCGAAGGAGTTTGCATCACGCTAGCCTTTCTCTGCGTTCCCCACGCGGATGTGATCGGTTGTGATATGCAAAAAGGGGCCGCATCACGATGGATGCGGCCCCTTTTGTTTGCAGTCACATCGCGTCTTAGGCGTCGACGATCTGGCCCACGGCCAGGACGTCGCCCGTCGGCCCTGCCTCTGGCGATCCGCCCAGCGGCTCGTCCGAAATCGCAAGCGTGCCGCCCGCAAGGGACAGCGCCAGATCAGGCGATACAGGCACGCGGCCGCTGCGGTCGGCCGGCAAGACGCCCAGCGATATCGGCGGGTTGTCCCCGGCGATCAGCCACAATTCCAGCGCACGGCCGGGGCGCGGATCGCCCACGGCCCGGTTCACCACCAGATTGCCGTTCGCCGAGTCGTAGCTTGCATCCACCACAAGGCTTTCGTCTGCCGAGGCGATTTGCGCGATATATGTTGCACCGCTGACCGGGCCACTGCTGGGCGGTACAATCGCCGTGACGATCCACAACACGGCCAGCGCTGCCAGCAAGCCGCCGCCGATCGCGGGCAGAAGGCCAAGACGCTGCAGCCAAGACTGCACCCCAGCGCCGCTGCGGGCGGGTGCCCCCTCGTGGAACAGCGTTTCCTTGATGCGCTTTAGCACATGCGGCGGCGGCGTGACGGGCGCGATATCGTCGGTCAGCGCGACAATGCGGTCGGTCTGAAAGGCATATTCCGCACGCAGATCCGGATCGACGCTCAGCACGTCCTCATAGGCTTGCGCCTCTGCTGGCGACAGCAGACCCAGAATATATTCTGCGGTCAGGGCGGATTCGTCTTCTTTTTCAATCTCATCCGTCATGGGACAGACACTCTCTCAACTTCAGCAGGCTGCGGCGCAGCCATGTGCGAACGGTGTTCAGCGGCACATCGTAATGATCCGCCAACTCTTGATAGGTTTCCCCTTCCAGATAGGCGCGGCGCACGGCGCCTGCCTTGTCAGGGTCGAGCTGCGCCATGCAATCCACGATCCGCCCCCGGTCAGAGGCCGCGATGGCAAGCGCTTCTGGTCCCGGCGCGGCGTCGGCCACATCTGCGGCCTCGTCCATCCCGGCATTCATCTTGGACTTACGCGCCCGCACCCGGTCAACGGAATGGTTCCGCGTCACGGTAATCAGCCACGTCATCGGGCTAAGGCCATTGACCCGGTAGCGATCCGCATTGCGCCAAATCTTGACGAAAGCTTCTTGCAGCGCGTCTTCGGCTTCGGTTCGATTACCCAACACACGCAGGCAAACGCCGAATAGTTTCGCCGAGGTCGCGGCATAAAGCCCGTCGAATGCAGCGCGGTCACCAATCGCCATGCGCGCAATCATATCCTCGATGTCTGTCAGACTAGTCATCTGGAACTCGCTCTTCGTTCTGTTGGCACTACTGTGGCGCATCTGGCGCAAAAGGCAACGTTGGCGCGGCGCACTGCGCAATATCAGCGCAAAGGGTGTGGCACCCCTTCCCCTTGGCATTCACCGCGATATGTTGCATCCCGCTAATGACGTTTATTTCACGCGATCCGCGACAACAAAGGCAGCTTCTTATGGCCGACGGCATGACCGACATCAACGCAACGCCGACCGAGGACATTTCAGTCCGCGATGTATTTGGCATCGACAGCGACATGAAGATTAAGGGCTTTGCTGAACGCACTGACCGCGTGCCAGAGATCGACAGCACTTATAAGTTCGACCCGGACACTACACTCGCGATTCTGGCAGGCTTTGGCTACAACCGCCGCGTCATGATCCAAGGCTATCACGGCACGGGCAAATCGACGCATATCGAACAGGTCGCAGCGCGCCTGAACTGGCCTGCCGTGCGTGTGAACCTTGATAGCCACATCAGCCGGATCGACTTGATCGGTAAGGATGCGATCAAGCTGAAAGACGGCGTGCAGGTCACCGAATTCCACGAAGGCATCCTGCCTTGGGCGCTGCGCAACCCTGTTGCCATCGTGTTCGACGAATACGACGCAGGCCGCGCCGACGTGATGTTCGTAATCCAGCGCGTGCTGGAAGCCGACGGCAAGCTGACGCTGATGGATCAGAACGTCATCCTGACGCCGCATAAATACTTCCGCCTATTTGCAACGGCCAACACGGTCGGCCTTGGCGACACGACGGGCCTGTATCACGGCACGCAGCAGATCAACCAAGCACAGATGGACCGTTGGTCGCTGGTCGCCACGTTGAACTATCTGTCCCACGACGCCGAAGCGGCCATCGTGCTGTCCAAGTCGCCGCATTACAACAACGACAAGGGTCGCAAGATCATATCCCAGATGGTCACCGTCGCCGACCTGACGCGCACCGCCTTTATGAACGGCGATCTGTCGACCGTCATGTCGCCGCGCACCGTGCTGGCATGGGCCGAAAATGCACGCATTTTCAACGATGTGGGCTACGCCTTCCGCCTGTCGTTCCTGAACAAATGTGACGAGCTGGAACGCCAGACCGTCGCAGAGTTCTATCAGCGCTGCTTTGACGAAGAGCTGCCGGAAAGTGCTGCAAGCCTGAGCTTGGGCTAACAATGCCAAAGTTTCGCGAAAATGCGGGAACACCAAAATTTTCGCGAAAATTTTGTCTGCTGGTCGCGGCTGTATCGGCGGGGGTGATGTTTGGCTGCGCACCCCCACCTGTCCCGCCGACAGCGTTGACCTATCAAATCACCGTGCCTGAAAGCCGCAAGATTGCCCTGGTCGCCCCAAGCGCACCGCTGGCCACGATTGCTGATATTGAAAAAGCCGCCCGCATTGAAACCGGATGCCGCGCTACGGCCATTGACCGTGTCTATCAGGCGGCGGGGTCTGATCGCGATGTGATTGTGCCAAGCTCTGTGTATCGCGGCTTTGGCGGGCGTATTCCGGTCACTCTTGCATGTCGGTGATACAAATTTAAAAGGCCGGTCCGTCGCGGACCGGCCTTTTTGATTGGCATTAAGCCTTGGCTGCTTTGGCGGCATTCGCCCACCAAACGATATCGTTCAGCAGTTCTTTGGCACCGCCCAGCAGGTGGTCTTCGATATCTTCGATCGGACCATTTGCGCCCAGCGGATGCACCGACATGAAATCGCCGCCCGCGATATGAACCGCGCCGCGCACGGGGACCATTTCAAGCTCTACCGCGATGTTGCGCAGATGCTCTACCGCACGTGCAGCCCCAAGGCCGCCGTAACCAATCGCGCCCATCGGCTTGCGATTCCATTCGACATAGGCCTGATCAAGCGCGTTCTTCAGCGCACCTGTGACCGAGTGGTTGTATTCGGCGGTGACAAAAATATAGCCGTCGAATTCGGCAATCTTCGCCTGCCACGTCAATGCGGCGGGGTCTTGGGTCGGGACGAATTTATTGCCGCCCATCTCGTTGAACAGCGGCAGATCGAAATCGCGCAGATCGACCAGCTCTACGGTCATGTCGCCGCGCGCTTGGGCTTGTTTCAGCATCCATGCGGCTGGTTTGTCAGCGAAACGGCTGTCGCGGGTCGAACCGATGATAATCGCGATGTTGGGAAGTTGTGCCATGGAAGGTGTCCTTGCGTTGGGTTGCCTCTTAATTGACCCCGCCCACGCGTGGCTCAATTGCCGCCACGGCACAGAACATGTGCGCAAACCAACGCAAGACGACAGCGCTGGACAGATCACCGTCGCGCACCACCTTGCCCCTATCCGCACAGAGTGATTTACCGATGCCATGAACAAGCCATCAGACAACCCCGCCGATCCGTTCAAAAAAGCCTTGGCCGAGGCGACCAAAGTCTTGGCCAATGATGCAGAGCTGACGATTAGCTATTCCGTCGATCCGGCGGGCCAGACCGCGGACAGCATTCGGCTGCCGCAGGTCAGTCGCCGCATGTCCCGGCAAGAGGTCCTGCTGGCGCGCGGCACCGCCGACGCCTTTGCGCTGCGGCACAAGTTTCACGACGCGGCAACCGCCGCCCGCTATGCCCCACCGGGGCAAATGGCGCGCGATATATATGACGCGATGGAAACCGCCCGGATCGAGGCTGTTGGCGCGCAATATATGCCCGGCACCGCTGGCAATATCGACGCCAAGATCGGCAACGAGGCCCTGCGCAAAGGCTACGACCAAATCACCAGCAGCGCCGATGCGCCGTTGGCGACGGCGGCGGGCTATCTGATCCGGCATCTGGCCACAGGCCGCGATTTGCCGCCCGGCGCAGATAACGTGATGAACCTGTGGCGCGGCTTTATCGAGGATCAGGCCGGCGGCACGCTGGAAAGCTTGAAAGACACGCTGAGCGATCAAAAAGCCTTTGCCCGCTTTGCGCGGCAGATCATCGCAGATCTGGGCTATGGCGATCAGCTTGGCGAAGACCCCGATGCGCCCGACGACGATCAGGATGACGAGGCCGAAAGCGGCGACGAGGACGAAGAGCAGCCTGATAGCACGGGCGATGACGCCGAGGGCGAAGAGGCAGAAGCCAGCCCCGAGCAGGCGCAAGAGGACCAGCAGGACGCGTCACAAGCGCAGGTCAGCATGGACGACAGCGCCGATACCGACATGGGCGAAGAGACCGAGATGCCTGAAGGCGAGGCCCCGATGGACCCGCCGCAGCCCGCGCCTGCGTCGGATGCCGACCCGGACTATAAGGTATTCACGACGGAATTTGACGAGGAAATCAGCGCTGCTGATCTGGCCGAGCCCGCCGAATTAGAACGCCTGCGCGCCTATCTGGATCAGCAGCTAGAGCCGCTCAAGGGCGCTGTGTCGCGCCTTGCGAACAAATTACAGCGCCGCCTGCAAGCCAAGCAAAACCGCAGTTGGGAGTTCGACCGCGAGGAAGGCATTCTGGACGCGGGCCGCCTTGCGCGGGTTGTGGCTAGCCCGACGACTCCGCTGTCGTTCAAGGTCGAAAAAGACACCGAGTTCCGCGATACCGTTGTGACGCTGCTGCTGGACAACTCGGGTTCCATGCGGGGCCGCCCGATTTCGATCGCAGCGATCTGCGCCGACGTCATGGCCCGCACGCTGGAACGCTGCGACGTGAAGGTCGAGATTTTGGGCTTTACCACGAAAGCGTGGAAAGGTGGCCAATCCCGCGAGGCTTGGCTGAAAGATGGCCGGGCCGCGACGCCGGGCCGCCTGAACGATCTGCGCCACATCGTCTATAAATCCGCAGACGCACCATGGCGCCGGACCCGGCCCAATCTGGGCCTGATGATGAAAGAAGGCCTGCTGAAGGAAAATATCGACGGCGAGGCGCTGGAATGGGCCTACCGCCGGATGATGGCCCGCGGCGAGCAGCGCAAGGTGCTGATGGTGATTTCTGACGGTGCGCCGGTGGACGACAGCACCCTGTCGGTGAACCCTGCGAATTATCTGGAAAAGCATTTGCGCGACGTGATTGCGATGATCGAAAAGCGCAAAGGCGTAGAGTTGGCGGCGATTGGTATCGGCCATGACGTGACCCGCTATTACAGCCGCGCCGTGACGATCACCGATGTCGAGCAGCTTGCCGGCGCGATGACCGAGCAATTGGCCAGTCTGTTTGACAGCGATCCGCGCAAACGCGCGCGTGTCTTGGGCCTGCGCAAGGTCCGCTGAGGCGGAGGTTGGCGTGTTGGCGCGCCTCCGGCGGGAGTATTTTTGGCAAGATGATGACGGGGCCGATGTCGTCCGGCGGGCGTGTGCGGGCAAGATGAATGAAGGACGAGCGTGATGTTTCAGAGCTTTGATGCGACGAGTGATCCGGCGCAGGGGCCGGGGCGGCTTGCAGCTTTGCGCGATGTTATGGCTGCTGCTGGTGTGGACGGTTTTCTGGTGCCGCGGGCGGATCGCTATCAAGGCGAATATGTCGCAGCCTGCGATGAGCGGCTGGCGTGGCTGACCGGATTTACCGGATCGGCGGGTTTTGCAGCGGTGTTGGCGGATGTAGCCGGGGTGTTCATTGACGGGCGCTATCGGGTGCAAGTGCGCGATCAGGTGGCGAATGTATTCACGCCGGTGCACTGGCCGCAAACGTCGCTGGCCCATTGGCTGATCAAACAGCTGTCGCAGGGCGGCGTTGTTGCCTATGACCCATGGCTGCATACGGTGGACGAGGTTGCAGCGCTGACAAAGGATGTGGCGGCGGCAGGGATTAGCCTGCGCGCGGTGCAAAATATGGTTGATCAGATTTGGTCTGACCGCCCTGCCCGGCCAAGCGCGCCATTCTTTGCACAGCCGCTAGAGTTGACGGGCGAGGCGCATGCAGACAAGCGGGCGCGATTGACGAAAGACGTATCGGACGGTGCTTTTGTCATTACGCTGCCCGACAGCATCGCTTGGTTGCTGAATATCCGCGGCGCGGATATCGCGCGTAATCCGGTGCCGCAGGCCTTTGCCATTTTGGCGGCGGATGGGCATGTTGATCTGTTTGCACCGGCGGCCAAGGTTGCGGATTTGGGCGATCATTTGGGGCCGGATGTCACGGTGCGCGACGACTTTGACGCCGCAATCGCCGCGCTGTCAGGGCCTGTGCGGATTGATCCTAAGTCGTGCCCGCAAGCCGTGCGCGATCTGATCACAGCAGAGGTGACAGAGGCGCAGGACCCCTGCATTTTGCCCAAGGCGCGCAAGACCGAGGTCGAGATTGCCGGCAGCCGTGCGGCGCACCTGCGCGATGGTGCGGCCATGGTGCGGTTTTTGGCCTGGCTGGATGCCGAGGCACCCAAGGGCCAGTTGACCGAGATTGCTGTTACCCAAGCATTGGAAGGTTTCCGCCGCGAGACGAATGCGCTGCGCGACATCAGCTTTGAGACGATCTGCGGCGCGGGCGCGCATGGGGCGATTGTGCATTACCGCGTCACCCGCGGCACCGATGCCCCCGTGAAAAGTGGCGAGTTGTTGCTGGTGGATAGCGGCGGGCAGTATGTAGATGGCACTACGGACATCACGCGCACGGTCATTATTGGCACGCCGTCAGGCGAGCACTGCGATCGTTATACCCGCGTTTTGCAAGGCATGATTGCGATCAGCCGGGCGCAGTTTCCGCGCGGGCTTGCGGGGCAGCATCTGGATGCGCTGGCGCGCTATCCACTCTGGACGGCGGGGCTCGATTTCGATCACGGCACGGGTCACGGCGTCGGTAGCTATCTGTCTGTGCATGAGGGGCCGCAGGGGATTTCCCATCGCAATACGACTCCGCTAGAGCCGGGGATGATCCTGTCGAACGAGCCGGGATATTACCGCGAAGGGGCATATGGTATCCGGATCGAGAACCTGATCGTGACCGTTCAGGCCCCAGAGGGGCCGGACAAGCGCGATATGCTCGCCTTTGAGACGCTGACCCATGTGCCGCTGGACCGCCGTTTGATAGACACGGGCCTGCTGTCGCGCACCGAAAGGGACTGGATCGACGCCTACCATGCCGCTACAGTCCGCCTTATCGCGCCGCTGGTGGAGGGGGCCGCGCGAGACTGGCTGCTTGCGGCCTGTGCGCCGCTTGAGGCGGCGACACCTTTCCCTTGAAATTGACGAAGGACTATCTGCCCATGGCCGATCATATCACTATTCGCCCTGCCACTGGCACCTGGGTTGTTCGCGCTGGCGGCGCTGTCTTGGGTGAAAGCACGCAAGCGCTCGAGCTGATTGAAGGCAGTTCTGCGCCCGTTATCTATTTTCCGCGCGGCGATATCGCGATGACGTTTCTGGATGCCAGTGATCGTAAGACCACCTGCCCGCATAAGGGCGAGGCGAGCTATTATTCCATCGTGACGAAAAGCAACACGCTGACGGATTCCGTGTGGTCCTATGAGGACCCCAAGGCTGACGTCGCACAGATCAAAGGCTATCTGGCGTTCCATACCGACCGCGTCGCCGTCGAGCAGGTCTAACCGTTTAGGAATGTTCCTCTTCGGCGCGGTCTGCCAAGGCGCGGTTTAGCACACGCAGGGCATCGACCTGAAAGAGGGCGCCGCGCAGATCTGGCGCAGCGCCCTTTTCGTTCATTTGGACCACCGGAATAAAGGCGTGGCCGCCTTTTTCAAAGATCGGCATGGCTTGTTCTAGCGTGGCATTCACGTCGATCCATGTGCCTCCTTCAATCATGTCCCAGCAGGCTTTTTCCGCAGCGGCCCTCGGGTCGGCAGCGAAGCGCATCACAGTGCCGACACGGAAGGTGCCCAGCAGATAGGCCTGCGGGCCAGCCGCCAGATGCACGCCGCGGCGTTCCAGTTGCGTCAGGAAAAATGAACGGTCCACAAGGCGCGAGGCCAGCGCAGTGGACATCGACACGGCGACCATCACCGCAAGGCCGGTTTGCCAGTCCCCCGTCAGTTCAAACACAATCAAGGTCGTGGAAATCGGCGCGCCAAGCACGGCTGCCGCGACGGCCCCCATACCTGCCAAAGCGTATAACGTGCCAGAGCCCGAGACGGCTGGGAACAGTCCCGTGGCGACGATACCAAAGGCCAGACCTGTCAGCGCACCGATCATCAGCGCCGGCGAAAACACCCCGCCCCCCATGCGCCCGCCCATGGTGATGGCAACGGCGGCGACCTTGAGGATCACAAAGATGATCGCTTGGGACAGGACCAGTTGTCCGGTCAGCGCGGCGCTTGTCGTCTCGTATCCCACGCCGATGATATGCGGGAAAAAGATTGCGATCAGGCCAAGCAGCGCGCCTGCCCCGGCAGGGCGCAGGCTGGCCGGGATGTTCAGGCTGAATTGCAGGCGGCTGCCCATACTATCGGCCCAAAAGATCGACCGCATCAGCACGACCGCCACGAGGCCGCAGATCAAACCAAGGATCAGAAAGGCGGGTAGTTCGACGTAGAAGCCAAGCACGGTGTCGCGGGGTAGGATGAACTCGGTGATGTCGCCGAACCACAGACGGTTGACGACGGTGCCCGCCACGCTGGCGATCACAATCGGGGCAAAGGCGTGGACGGCAAAGTGGCGCAGCACGACTTCAAGCGCGAAGAGCGCGCCAGCAATGGGGGCGTTGAAACTGGCCGAGACGGCGGCGGCGACAGCGCAGCCGAGCAAATCACGCCCGGTGATACCGTCCGCGCGGATCACCCGGCAAATCGCGGTAGAGATGACGGCAGCAAGGTGTACGACCGGACCTTCACGGCCGCTAGAACCGCCGGTAGACAGGGTCAGCAGGCTGGCAAAGGCAGAGGCGAGACCTTTGCGCACCTCCACCCGGCCTTCGTAAAGCGCTGCGCCCTCGATCACGTCTGCAACAGAGCGGACGCGGCCATCGCCGGTGATGCGGTTCAAGATCAGACCGACAATGAGTCCGCCGATGATGGGGATGATCAGGATTTGCGACCAATGCAGGCCCGCGACAAAGCTGTGCAGATGCGTCGGATCATCCGTGCCGTAGACCGTGCGTTGAATAAGGTCGATACCAAGTTTGAACGCCACCGCCGCTGCGCCAGAGGCGACGCCAAGAAACAGCGCGATGAACCAAAATTGCACTTGGCTGGGGCCACGCAATTTCAGTACCAGCCATGCACGGCGCAGATCGCCCTGCCCCCGGCTGACCGAGGCCGCGATCCATCCCGGCGGCGTGCTGCTCATGTCGCGTCCTCGCATAGGGCCGGGCTGGCGTGGGTTATATATGAGGTATGTCTAGGGGATGCGCTGCGCGGGTCCAAGGCTGAACTGGGATTTTGCTGCCGGCATTGAGGACGCGCCTGCGTGCGTCCTGCGTTGTCGGGGCGTCGTTGGGAATGATCCAGGGTTTGCGATGGAGGACAGCTTTGATGCCTCCGGCGGGAGTATTGCTGGCAAGGTGATCGGGATTAGCTTGGCATCAGGGCGCGGGCGGCGGCGCGGGCGGCGTCGGTGACTTGATCGCCGGAGAGCATGCGTGCGATTTCGTCGATGCGGGCCGCTGCGTCGAGGGGGATGACGGTGGATGTCGTCGAATCCTCGGTCTGGCGCTTTTCCACACGCCAGTGGTGCGCGCCGAGGGCGGCGACCTGAGGTGAGTGGGTGACGACGAGGACTTGGCCGCCGCTGGCGAGGGCGGCAAGGCGGCGGCCAACGGCGTCAGCCGTCGCGCCGCCGACACCCCGGTCGATTTCGTCGAAAATCATGGTCACGCCGCCTTGGCCTGCTTGCGACAGGCAGACCTTGAGCGCGAGCAGGAAGCGCGACAGTTCACCGCCAGAGGCGATTTTATTAAGCGGTCCCGGGGGCGCGCCGGGGTTGGTGGCGACGGTGAAGGACACATCGTCCCGGCCATCGGGGCCAGCAGGGCCGTTGCTGACAACGGTTGCAAAGACGGCGCGTTCCATTTTCAGCGGGGCCAGTTCAGCGGCCATGGCGGCGTCCAACGAGGTTGCGGCGGCGCTGCGGGCATCGGTCAGGGCGACGGCGGCGGCGTCATAGGCAGCCAGCGCGGCCTCTTCCGCTTTTTGCAGGTCGGCCAAGCCGCGTTCGGAATTATCCAGCAGCGCGAGCCGTTCGCGCAGATCGTCGGCGAAGGCGGCAAGGTCATCCGCCAGAACGTTGTGTTTACGGGCAAGGCCGCGGATTGCGAAAAGGCGTTCTTCGGTTTGTTCAAGTTCGGCGGGGTTGAAGGACAGGGCGTCTAGCGCGTCCTCGACCCCGCGCTGGGCTGCGTCCAGTTCAAACATCGCCCGTTCAATCGCAGCCAGCGGCGCGTCAAGGCGGCCATCGGCGCGGTCTGCAGCGCCGCCAAGCCAGCGGTTTGCGTCAGAAAGTTGACCCTCTGCCCCCTGCATGCCTAAGGCTTCGCCAGCGCGGGCGACGTCTTTCTTAATCTTTTCAGAGGCTTGCATCATGCGGCGCGCGGCATCAAGGGTGGCCTCTTCGCCCGGCTCTGGCATGATGGCGTCAAGTTCACCGACGGCGTGGCGCAGGTATTCTTCTTCTTGGCGGACTTCGGCGACGCGGGCTTCGGCGGCGTAAAGCGCCTTGCGGGCGCGGCCAAGGGCGGTCCAAGCGGTGTGCGCTGTCGCGATTTGGGGGCCAAGGTTCGCGTAGGTATCTAGCATGTCGCGGTGGCCCCGCGGGTTCAGCAGGCCCCGGTCATCGTGTTGGCCGTGCAGCTCGATCAGCGTATCGGACAGGGCGCGCAGCACTTCGGCGCTGACGCGGCGGTCGTTGACCCACGCGGTTTTACGCCCGTCGCGGGCGTTCACGCGGCGCAGGATCAGCGTGTCGCTGACGGGTAAACCCGCCTCTTCCAGCACGGCGCGCGCGGCATGGCCGGTGGGCAGGTCGAATTCAGCGGTGACTTCACCCTGATCCGCCCCTTGGCGCACCAGTTCAGCGCGTCCGCGCCAGCCCAGCACAAAGCCCAGCGAATCAAGCAAGATCGACTTGCCTGCGCCGGTTTCGCCGGTCAGCACATTCAAGCCGGGCTGAAAGTTCAGGGCCAGCCGATCAATGATCAGCATGTCGTGGATATCGAGTGCGCGCAGCATCAAAAAGTCCGCCCGGTCATTGCCCGTTGGGTGATTAGAGCCATTCGCCGCGCACAACCTGACGATAGATCGACGACAGCCAATTGTCGCCTGCCGCTTCGGCCTTGAGCCCCTTACCGGTCAGCAGGGCGTAGCTGTCCTGATACCACAAGGTTGACGGGTAGTTCGCGCCCAGAATAGCAGCGGCGGTCTGCGCCTCGTCGGTCAGGCCAAGGGCCAGATAGGATTCGACCAAGCGGTGCAGCGCCTCTGGCGTCTGCTCTGTGGTCTGGAACTCTTCGACCACGACGCGGAAACGGCTGACGGCCGAGGCGTAGTTCTTACGCTTCAGGTAGTACCGTCCGACTTCCATTTCTTTGGCGGCCAGATGGTCAAAGGCCAGATCGAATTTCAGGATCGACGCGCGGGCATATTCGCTCTCGGGGTAGACCTCGATCACGGTGCGCAAGGACTGCAGCGCCTGAAAGGTCAGGCCCTGATCCCGGCCGATATCATCGATCTGGTCATAATAGGACAGCGCCAGCAGATACTGGGCGTAGGCTGCGTCGTCTTCGCCAGGATAGAAATCCAAGTAGCGCTGCGCAGCGGCGCGGCTGTTGGGATAATCCCGGTCGCGGTGATACGAATAGGCCTGCATGATCAACGCCCGCTGCGCCCATTCGGAATAGGGGTACAGACGTTCAATCTCGCCAAAGTAAAAGGCCGCGTCGCCAGCGTCACCGGTTTCGACCTCAACCTCGCCTTTGGCGTAGATCTGGTCGGCGGTAAACGCCTCCATCGAGGCGGGCACGCGCGATGCACCGCTACATCCGGCCAGCAATAGGGCTGCTACAGCAACACCCAAGCGTGCTTTTGCACCTGTGCTCATCAAGCTGCCTGACATGCTAAGTCCCCGCAAATTCTACCCATTGAGGCAGTGCGCCCCCGGTTATTCGTGGGTCTAACAGAAAACAAACGGGGGCAAAATGCCTTTTGACCGTCCTATAACAGTTGTGAAGCATTCAGCCCCGCGCCTTATATCACGCAACAGCGCACAGATCGGCGACAGACACGCCCACACCGGGCAAGCGCGCCGCGATTTGGTGATCACAGGTCACCAGACGCCAAGCGGCGGGATTGGCGAAAAGCGCATGCAGCAAGGCGTTTGTCAGGTTGTGACCGGCTTTGTGGCCCGTATAGCGACCCAGGATCGGGCGGCCTGCGGTGTACAAATCACCCAGCGCGTCCAGCATCTTGTGGCGCACAGCCTCGTCCGCGTGACGCAAACCGCCGGGGGTCAAAACATCGGCACCGTCAACGACGACCGCGTTTTCCAGCGTGCCACCCAGCGCAAGGCCGTGGGCGCGCATGTATTCCACGTCGGCGTTGCGGCAAAAGGTGCGGCTGTCGCACAATTCGCGCACAAAGCTACCGTTCGCCATGTTCAGCGTCTTTTGCTGATGGCCGATCGCCGCGTCAGCGAAATCAATTTCGAAATCGATTTGCAGGCTGGTCGCGGGGCGTAGGGTCGCCCATGCGTCGCCGTGGCTGGCGCGGACTTCGTCCAAAATCTCGATCGCGAGCAAGGGCGCGGACAGGCGCGTTAGCCCGGTGGACACGATGCCGCGCACAAATGCCGCGCTGCTGCCGTCCATGATCGGCACTTCTGGGCCGTCGATTTCCACGATCGCGTTATGCACACCGCAGCCGGACAGGGCTGCCATCAGGTGTTCAATCGTCGAAACGCTAACATCGCGTTCGGTCAGGCGGGTATTCAGCGGCGACACCTCGACGTGATTCCACAGCGCGGGCAAACGACGGCCCTGCCCTGCGGCATCCGTGCGGACAAAAACAATACCGATATTCGCCCGCGCAGGGCGCAGCGTCAAACGCGCAGGACGGCCAGAGTGCAGGCCAATGCCGTCAAAGCTGAGATCGGATTGTAATGTCGTTTGCATGGGACGGGTCCGCCTTGGCGTAACTTAAGTTTGTTCTTGCTATGTTAACGCATCAGATAGGCGGCAAGTGCCACAGGGACAATTCACACATTGCAACGTTCTGAAACATGGCCTGTAACAAAGGCTAAGACCTTGCCCCACAAACGAAAAAGCCGCCCACGATGGGGCGGCTTCTTACTTTAGTGTAATGGTTTTTAGTTGGCCTGACGACGCAAGAAGGCGGGAATCTCGATCCGCTCTTGATCGGGATCGATCGCAGGCTCTGCACGCGGCTGGTCGCGCAGGGCGCTGACCTGCGGCTGCTGGCGCGACGGCTGGGCGCTAGGCGCTTCGCCCTGCCCGGTCATCCGGTTGATCAAAGAGTTAATGCCAAAGCGCGGCTTTTCACCTTCGGCCGCGCGGGCCGGTTCAGCATTGCGCTGCGCAGCAGGCGCTGCAGCTGTCTTGGGCTGACGGTTCACGGCAGCTTGCAGACGGGCCATTGCTTCTGGTGTTGGCTGGCCGGGCTGAGCGGAACGCGGCGCGACGAAGCTTTCAGAGGCTTCGATTTCCGGCTCTGGCTGCGGACGGTACGCGGGCGGCGGCAGGTCGTCGGACGTCGCGGCTGGCATTTCAGCGTAATCGTCATCCATCGGCTCGTACTGCTGATCGTCCATGCTCTCAAACAAGGAACGCTCTTCAACCGCAGGGGCCTGACGTGCGACAGGGGCCTGGCGCTGCGCCGGTGCTTCAGCGCGGGGCGCTGGCTGCTGGCGCGCGGCGGGCTGCTCGCGCATTTCGGTCTGCTGCGGTGCACGGGCAGCAGGTGCTGCGGCGCGCGGTGCGGGCTCTGGATTGCGGATCGGCTGGTTCATCGACATCGAACGGCGCGGGACGGGCACGTCGTCAGCGCGGACGCGGGCGTCGATGCCCGTTGCCACGACGGACACGCGCATGCGGCCTTCCATGCTGGTGTCCAGCGTGGAACCCACGATGATGTTCGCCTCTTGGTCGACCTTTTCGCGGATCTCGTTCGCGGCCTCGTCCAATTCGAACAGGGTCAGGTCGTAACCGCCGGTGATGTTGATCAGCACGCCGCGCGCACCGTTCAAGCTGATTTCGTCCAGCAGCGGGTTGGCGATGGCTTTCTGCGCAGCTTCTTTGGCGCGGTTCTCGCCTTCAGCTTCGCCTGTGCCCATCATGGCTTTGCCCATCTCGTCCATCACGGCGCGCACGTCGGCAAAGTCGAGGTTGATCAGGCCGGGACGGACCATCAGGTCGGTCACACCTTTAACGCCCTGATACAGAACGTCGTCTGCCAGCGCGAAGGCTTCGGTGAAGGTGGTGTTTTCAGTCGCCAGACGGAACAGGTTCTGGTTCGGAATAATGATCAACGTATCAACGACCTTCTGCAGGGCTTCGACGCCCTCTTCGGCCTGCTTCATCCGCTTGTTGCCCTCGAACTGGAAGGGCTTCGTCACGACGCCAACGGTCAAAACGCCAAGCTCGCGGGCAGCCTGTGCGATGATCGGGGCCGCACCAGTACCGGTGCCGCCGCCCATGCCAGCAGTGATAAAGCACATGTGTGCGCCAGCCAGCTGGTCAACGATCTGTTCGATGCTTTCTTCAGCGGCGGCAGCACCGACAGTCGCGCGCGCGCCAGCGCCCAGACCTTCGGTGACTTTGACGCCCATCTGGATCTTGGCTTCGGACTTGGACTGCTGCAGCGCTTGCGCGTCAGTGTTCGCAACGACGAACTCGACCCCGTCCAATTCCTTCTCGATCATGTTGTTAACAGCGTTGCCACCGGCACCGCCGACACCAAACACCGTGATGCGAGGCTTAAGGTCGTCGTGACCCGGGAGGGATAGGTTCAATGTCATGCTCAGTCCGCCTGTCTATGTGAGGGGCCCGTCCCACCGGGCAAAATTCGCGTATTTGGGCAGATATTAACTGGTTGTTGTGGTTTCGTCACTCAAAAAGCACGGTTAACCCACAAAATATGGCGTGTTTCCGCGCATTTTTCGCCGCATATGGTCGATTCGGCGAAATCTAGCGTGTCACCAGTTGTCTTTGAACCACTTCACGGCACGTTTCAGCGACCGCGCGGGATAGGTTTCGGCCGGGATATCGAAATCCCACCATTCATCCTGTGGGTTCGCGGCGAACAATGCGCAGCCCACAGCACCGGAAAAGGCCGGACCCGTGGCGGCCTGCGGCAGCCCCTGCACGCGCAGCGGACGACCAAGGCGGACCTGCTGGCCCAAAATCTTGGCGGCCAAACCGTCAAGACCGGGGATTTGGCTGCCGCCACCTGTCAGAACGATCTGCTGGCTGGGCAGATATTCAAAGCCAGCGGCGTCCAGACGCGCGCGGACCTCTTCCAAAATCTCTTCGATGCGCGGGCGCATGATACCGATCAGCTCTGCCCGGCTGACGGTCCGGCGGTCGCGTTCCCAATCGCCGGTATCACCGCCGATTTCAATCATCTCGCGGTCGTCCATCCCCGTGGCGACAACGCCGCCGTAGAATGTCTTGATCCGCTCTGCCACCTGCATCGGGACTTGCAGACCCATGCTGATGTCGCTGCTCACATGTTCGCCGCCCATGCGCACCGCATCGGAATAGATCATGTGCTTTTTCATAAAGACGGAAATACCCGTCGTACCGCCGCCCAGATCGATACAAGCGGCGCCAAGCTCTTGCTCGTCCTCGACCAGCGACGACACGCCAGCGACATAGGCAGAGGACGCAAGGCCCGCCAATTCCAGATCGCAACGCTTGATGCAGAAAAAGATATTGCGGATCGCGGTCGCGTCCACGGTCATCAGGTGCAGGTCGGTGGCGAGGCGTTGCCCGCCCTGCCCGCGCGGATCGGCCATGCCGCTGCGGTGATCCAATGCAAAGTTCACGGGCTGCGCGTGCAGCACGTCGCGGTCGTGGCCAAAATCAGGGGTTTCGCAGGACGCCAGCACGCGGCCGATATCGGCCTCTGTCACGATGCCGGTTTCAACATCGACAGCGCCGTCCAGACCATAGGACCGGGGACGCGCACCGCTAAAGCAAGCGATGACGTGATCGACGCGGACTTCGGCCATCTTTTGCGCCGCCTGAACGGCGGTGCGGATCGCGCGTTCGGTTTCCTGCATCGCGTCAATTTCGCCAAAGCGCACACCGCGGGACCGGGTTGTGGCGGCACCAATCACGCGAAACTGGGACTGTCCTGCCAGCGCGCCGACGCCGTCAGTCTGCGCCGCACGGCCGGGTCCATCAAAACGCAACACAAGGCAGGCAATCTTGGACGTGCCGATGTCCAGAATGGCAATCACACCGCGCTGCATGGCCGCTTTGCGCACGTTCCGCATGGCCCGCTGTGTTTCGTAAAGATCCCGCATTAGTTGCTTGCCCCTGTCGTGACTGCGTTGCGTGTCGCCGCAACTGCATCTTGTTGTAGTCTTACCGTTGGCCGGTTTTCATTACGCATATCTACTAAGATAACATCGCGCGCCAGCAGATCTTGTGTGTCTTCCAGCGCGATGACGCGGGCCAATGCGGCCTCTGCGCCTTCACCCGGCAGTTGAATGCGTTGGCCGCGGTCCAGCACCATATCCCAGCGCCGATTTCCGATCCGCACCAGTCCCCGTACACGGGTGGCGATGGGGGCGGCGGTGCGAAACAAGGCCAGCGCCTCGGTCATATGTTCCTTTGCGCCGTCGCCAGCGATCAGCGGCAGATCACGCCGTTCAGCGCGCCCCGCCACGTCGCCGGAAAAGACGCCGTTATCGTCCAGCATCCGCAAACCTTCAGCCGTGCGCCACAAGGCGACGGGCTGACGCGGTGTGATGCCGATTTCCAGCGCGCCCGCATCGCCGACGCGGACATAAACATCGCTGACAGCATCCAGTGCGGCGACCTTGGCGCGCATCGCTTCCAGTTCCAGATCGAAAGACGAGACGGGAAATTCAACCGACACAAGCTCTGCGACTTGGCTGGCCAGTTCTTCGTCCGCGCCGGTGATGGCAAGGCCTGTGACCATAAACTCAGGGCGGTGCTGGATGGCAGCCTTGATCTGGTCATAGCGGTCCGTGACCACGGCAAGGTTGGCGTCGTTAGAAAACCACGCCGTGCCGATCAGGCCGATCACCAGCGTTGGCACGCCAAGGCGAAGCCCCGTGCGCACGCCCGGTGTCAGCATCCAGCGCTGCCAGCGATAGCCCCACTTGGACGGCGCGGGATCGCGGACCGGACGGGTGCGCGGGGTGGCGGCGTAGCCGCGCGGTTCCTTCATCGTGCGCATGATGCATCCTCGACCAGCCAGCGGCACAGGGTGCCAAAGGGGATGCCAACTTTTTCCGCCTGCTCTGGCGACAGCGATGTCGGCGTCATGCCGGGCTGTGTGTTGGTTTCCAGCAAGATCAACCCGTCTAGGCCGCGGGATTCATCCCAGCGGAAATCCGTGCGGCTGATGCCCCGGCAGCCCAAGGCGCGGTGGGCGCGCAGGGCGTAATCCATGCAGGCGTCAAAAATCTCGGCCGGGATATCGGCAGGCACCACGTGGCGCGAGCCGCCGGGCTTGTATTTGGCATCATAGTCATACCAGCCGTCGGTCAGGATGTCGGTCACCGTCAAGGCGCGGTCGCCCATCACGGTGGTCGTCATCTCTCTGCCCGGGGCGAAAGCCTCGACCATCACGGTGTCCGGCATATCATCAGACAGCTGCGGCGGCCCGTTGCCTGCGTCATGCACCAGATAGATGCCAACGCTGGACCCTTCGTTATTGGGCTTCACGACATAAGGCGGCGGCATCACATGTCCGGCGCGCACATCAGCGGCATTAGCGATGACGCTTTTCACGACAGGCAAACCAGCTGCAACAAAGGCGTCTTTGGTGCGCTGTTTATCCAGCGCAAGGGCCGAAGCCAGCACGCCAGAGTGTGTGTAAGGAATACGCAGCCATTCAAGCAGACCCTGCACGCAGCCGTCTTCGCCCCAGCGGCCATGCAAAGCGTTAAAGACGACAGCAGGCATTTCGGCAGCCAAACGCGCAGGCAAATCAGCCCCAGCATCAAGTTCCACAACCGTGAATCCTTCATCCCGCAAGGCCTTTGCACATTCACGACCCGTCGAGAGTGAAACTTCACGCTCTGCGGACGGCCCGCCCATCAATACAACTACCTTGGGATCCGTCCTGCTCGACATACCCAACCGCCAATCCTGCAGACCTTTGCGGCCTGTCTTTCGTTATTTGCCACCTGTCCGTGGCACCCCATACAGGGTTAATTCGTGGTATCTTTCGGGGTTCGTTCGCCAACCCTCATGATTTCCCACTCTAATGTGATTTGCGCGGAATCGTAAACCGTTTTCCGCACCAGCTCGCCCAAATCTTCTAATTCTGCGGCAGTTGCACCGCCCGCATTGGTTAAAAAGTTGGCATGCATCGGGTTCATCACAGCACCGCCTAGGGTTGCACCGCGCATCCCGGCGTCCTCTATCACCTTCCAGGCCTTCAGATCATGGGTGTCGTCGCTGCGGCCCGTGCTGGAATGACCGACAGGATTGCGAAAGGTGCTGCCGGCGGTGCGGTCCTTGGTTGGTTGGGTTTGGTCGCGCTTAGCAATCTGGTCGTCCATGCGCTGCGCCAGCGTATCGGGATCACCCGCCTGCCCGTTCAGCACGGCGCTAACTAGCACCGCACCATCCGGCAAAGTGCTAGAGCGATAGGCAAAGGCCAGATCATCCGCGCCAAGTGTCACCAGCGTGCCATCGCGCAAAACCGCCTGCGCCGATTGAAACACATCCGCGACATAGGCACCGTAGCAGCCCGCGTTCATCCGGAGGGCTCCGCCGATGCTGCCAGGAATGGTGCGCAGAAAGGTCAGATCAACGCCCGCCTCGGCGCTGCGCCGCGCGACATGAGCGTCCAGCGCGGCAGCCCCTGCTGTCACCGTCAGACCGTCGATGGCGATGCTGTTAAACCCCCGCCCCAGCCGGATCACCACACCGCGCACACCGCCATCGCGCACGATCAGATTGCTGCCAACGCCCATCGGGAACACCGGAACGGCGGGATCAAGCGCCGCCAGAAACGCGCGCAGATCGTCCAAATCCGCAGGCTGGAACAGCACATCCGCAGGCCCGCCCACGCGCAGCCACGTCAGATCGGCTAGGGGGCGGTCAATCGTCAGCGTGCCGCGTACGTCAGGCAGGTTCATGATGACTTTGGTCCCTTTGCCCCGCGCAGCCAGCGCATCAAATAGATCAGCGGCCAGCGCAGCACGCTTGCCCCGGCGGCCAGAAACAGCAGGCCAACGATTGGCCCCTGCTGCCACGTCAGCCAACCCAGCAGCGGAATGCCAATCGCAATCATGACGTAAGCAAAGCGCCAGTGATGGTCCCGGCTAGGAAACATTGCGGCGACATTCGCAGCAATCAGCCAGATCAGCGCCATCAGGATCGGCGCGCTCATTTCAGCAACTCGGACGGCAGCGCCGGGTTTTGGCCCCGCGCCCGCGCCCAGAAATAGCGCAGTGGATTGCGGAACATGGACCCAAAGGCCAAAAGTGCGGCCACACCGACCAGCCAACCGAAATCAAACCCCAGCCAGACGATTAAGACCGGGGCGGCGACAAGCAAGGCAATCCCCGGCACCATCTGTAAGCGCATTGGCAAAAAGGCGGTGATCGTCGCCGCCAGCACCCAAAGCGCGCCAATCAGGACAGACCAGATCACGCGCCCAGCCTGTCTTTCAACCCGTAGGCCCAAGCACTGATCGTGCCGGCCCCCAAGCAAACGACCATATCGCCGGGCCGGGCCTGTTCGCGCACAAGGCGTTCCAGATCGTCCTCGGATGCGACGGCTCGGGCGTGGCGGTGGCCGTGGCGGATCAAGCCCGCCACCAGCGCATCGCGGTCAGCGCCGGGAATGGGGTCTTCGCCAGCGCCGTAAACTTCGGTGATGCCGACCACATCCGCGTCGTTAAAGCAGGCGCAAAAGTCGTCAAAATGGTGGTGCAAGCGGCTGTATCGGTGCGGCTGGTGCACGGCAATGACGCGGCCTTCGGTGGCCTGACGCGCGGCCTTGAGCACCGCAAGGATTTCCGTCGGGTGGTGGCCGTAGTCGTCGATGATGGTGATACCATTTACTTCGCCGACGCGGGTAAAGCGGCGATTAACTCCGCCAAACCCTGCCAGAGCGGCGCGGATCTCGTCTTTCTTCATGCCCAAATGTCGGGCCACAGCGACGGCCGACAGCGCGTTCGATACGTTGTGATCGCCGGGCATCGGCAAAACGCAGCCTTCGATCACGTCATCTTCGGACTGCAGGGCCACGTCGAAATGCGCCGCGCCTTTGACGTACTTCAGGTTAATCGCCCGCACGTCGGCCTGCGCGTTGAAACCATAGGTTACGACACGGCGGTCTGTCACGCGGCCCACCAACGCCTGCACTTCGGCATTGTCGGTGCAGCACACGGCCAGCCCGTAAAACGGAATGTTCGACACGAAATCAAGGAAACCCTGACGCAGGTTTTCGATCGTGCCCCAGTGGTCCATATGCTCTGGGTCGATATTGGTGACGACTGCAATCGTGGCGGGCAAACGGTTAAAAGTGCCGTCGCTCTCGTCCGCCTCGACGACCATCCACTCGCCCTGGCCCATGCGCGCGTTGGACCCATAGGCGTGAATAATACCGCCGTTAATGACCGTCGGGTCAAGGCCGCCTTCGTCCAGCAAGGCGGCAACCATGGTGGTTGTCGTGGTCTTGCCGTGCGTGCCTGCGATGGCCACGTTGGATTTCAGGCGCATCAGCTCGGCCAGCATCTCGGCCCGGCGCACGACAGGCAGCTTTTGCGCCCGCGCGGCGTCCAGCTCCGGATTGCCCGCCTTGATGGCAGAGGAAATGACGATGACCTCGGCCCCCTCTAGGTTCTCGGCGCGCTGCCCGACGAAAATCTTCGCCCCAAGGCTTTCAAGCCGCGCGGTAATCGCGCTGGCCTTTAAATCAGAGCCCTGCACCCGGTAGCCGTGATTGATCAGCACCTCGGCAATGCCGGACATGCCAATGCCGCCAATGCCCACAAAGTGGATTGCGCCTACGTCCAGCGGCAGTTTTGTCGGTGCCATCATCGTCTTATTCCGTTCATCAGTGTCTTGCGTCCGCCAACTGCTGCACCAGTTGGACCAGCCGCGCTGTAGCGTCAGGCGTCCCGCAGGACAAGGCAGCACGGGACATTTGCAGCGCGCCGGACGGATGCGTCAGCACCGTTTCCATGTGCTCGGCCAAGCTTTCGGCGTTAAATTTACTTTCCGGCATCAAGATGGCAGCGCCCGCATCCACCATCTGCCGCGCATTGGCGCTTTGGTGGTCCTGCGCTGCAGCAGCATAAGGGATCAGCACCGCGGGGCGGCCAATCACGGTCAGGTCGGCAATCGTGCTTGCGCCAGACCGGGCGATCACCAATTGCGCCTCGGCCAACCGGGTCGGCATATCGTCAAAGAAGGTGCGAATATCTGCGTTGATCCCGCGGGCTGCATAAAACGCATTCACCCGGTCGACATCCTCGGCCCGGGCTTGCTGAAATACGCGAATATTGCGGCGCAGTGCCTCTGGCAGCAGCGCGATCCCAGCCGGCACCACGTCCGACAAGATCCGCGCGCCTTGGCTTCCGCCAACGACAAGCACGGACATCGGATAATCGCCAGGCGGAATATACCCCGCCCCCGCGCGGTCCAAAATGGACTGCCGTACCGGATTGCCGACATGCTCGCCGGTCGCGCCGTCCGGCAGCGCAGTTGGCCAAGTCCCGCACGCCACCATATCGACGCGCTTGGCAAAGACCTGATTGACCCGGCCCAGCACCCCGTTCTGTTCGTGGATCATGCGCGGAATGCGCAACAACGTCGCCGCTGTCATCGCCGGAATGGCCGGATAGCCGCCAAAGCCAACAACCACATCGGGACGATCCCGCCGCATCGCCATGACAGCGCTCAGCGATCCACCCGCAATCCGCAAAGGCACCGCAACCTTCGCCAGTGCGCCGCCGCGGGCAAAGGTGCCGCTATCGACCTGCACAACCTCGACCGCGTCAGGAAAGCCGCCTACGTAACGCGCGCCGCGCGGATCCGTGCTCAACTTCACCCGCCAACCCAGATCCAGCATCGCCTCGGCCAAGGCCTGCGCCGGGAACATATGCCCGCCGGTACCGCCCGCCGCCATCATCAAGAGTGGCATAACGCCCTCCATTCACCTTGCCAGATAAACTCCGGGGGGAGTCCGCAGGACGGGGGGCTGGCCCCCCATCTTCGCGCCTGCACGATTTTTCTACGAAAAACGTTCACCGCCCGACGCGCCGCATCAGGATATCGCCAATCTCGCCTTGTGGGCGCGAGCGCGTCAGCGCCAGCAACATGCCGACGGCGATGCCGCCCGCGATTAAGGACGATCCGCCATAGCTGACGAACGGCAGGGTCATGCCCTTAGCTGGCAGCAAGCGCACGGCCACGCCCATGTTGATCATCGCTTGTACGCCAAAGGCGCAGGCCAGACCCGTGCCCGCCAGCCGTACAAACGGATCGCGCTCTTTCATCAGCCGCATCAGGCTGCGCACCACGATAACGCCGTACAGGGTGATGATCGCCATCACACAAATCAGGCCGTATTCCTCTGCCGCGACAGCAATGATAAAGTCAGTATGCGCGTCCGGCAGCGACCATTTCACCTGCCCCTCGCCCACGCCGACACCGAAAAATCCGCCTTCGCGGATCGCATTCGTCGCATAGCCAAGCTGGGTGCGCGGATCGACATCGGGGCTAAGGAAACCATCGATGCGGCGGGCAAAGTGTTCGGACATGTTATACGAAAATACACCCACGCCCCCGACAACACCGCCAAGGGCGATCAGCAAGGTCATCGGTGCTCCGGCGACGAAATACATCACGCCCCATGAAAACAGCACCAGACAGGCCTGACCAAAGTCAGGCTGCAGCGCCAGAAACGCCACAATCACAATCGTCAGGATAAACGAATACATCCGTCCCGGAGGACCGCCCACACTCAGCCCCGCCGCCATCAACCACGCAGCGACAACCACAAAGCCGGGCTTCAGGAACTCGCTGGGCTGCACAGAGGCAAAGCCGAAGGAATACCAGCGCACGGCACCCTTGCCAAAATCCGTGCCAAAAATCGGCAGCAACGCCAGCGCAACAAAGGCGCAGGCAAAGCCGATGACCGCAAGCCGGCGCACCATCACGGGGGTCATCATCGACACGCCAAACATGGCGATCAAGGCCATGCCGCCAAAGAAGCCTTGGCGGGTCACATAATAAAAGGGGCTAAGACCGTTTTTAGCCGCAAGCGGCGGCGAAGACGCCAGCCCCAGAAGCAGCCCAATGCCGAAAAGCGCCAAAATGCAGCACATGCTCCATTTGTCGATCGTCCGCCACCAGCGCGGCAGAACAGGATCACCTGCCACAACGCGCGGCGCGCCATACACCATTTCGGTCATCGTATTACCGCCTTGACTGCCTCATGTCCGCGTTTTCCGCGGATCTATTCCGCCAGCTTAACCCGGCCTGCGCGTCATTTCCACTTCAAATCGCGCGGCAGGCGAAAATCACGCCCCTGCCCCCTTGCTTTGATGCGTTTTCCGCGCCAGTTCCGGTGGATGCATGTCCACACCCTGATCCTTGGCGCTGGCGCCGCCGGCCTGATGGCCGCCGCCCACGCTGGCCCCGATACGCTGGTCGTTGACCATGCCCGCGCGCCGGGCGAGAAAATCCGCATCTCTGGCGGGGGGCGCTGCAATTTCACGAATATGCACACCAGCCCGGACCGCTTTATCAGCCAGAACCCGCATTTCGCGAAATCGGCGCTGTCGCGCTATACGCAATGGGATTTCATCGCGCTGGTCGATGCGCATGGGATCGCGCACCACGAAAAGACGCTGGGCCAGTTGTTCTGCGACGGCTCTGCCAAGCAAATCGTGCAGATGCTGCTGACCGAGGCAGAGCGTGCTGGCGCAAAAATCTGGCTGGACACCGCGATTGGCGCGGTCCGCCACGACGGCATGTTCCTCGTCACGCTAACACGGGGTGGACGCGACATTGACGTGACCGCCGATAACCTGATCCTTGCCACGGGGGGCAAATCCATCCCCAAGATGGGCGCGACCGATCTGGCCTACCGCGTGGCGGCGCAGTTTGATCTGCCTTTGGTGACGCCGCGCCCCGGGCTGGTGCCCTTCACCTTTACGGACGAGCGTTTCAAACCGCTGGCAGGCACCGCCCTGCCCGCGCGGGTGACGGCGCAAGGCCCCGGCTTTACCGAGGCGCTGCTCTTCACGCATCGCGGCCTGTCCGGCCCGGCCATCTTGCAGGCCTCGTCCTATTGGCCCGAGGGTGATCCGATCACGGTCGATTTGTCCCCTGCCGCGCCGCTGGGCGATATTCTGATTGCCGCAAAACAGACCGAAGGGCGCAAAGGCCTGACCAGCGTGCTGTCGCGCCACCTGCCCGCGCGATTGGTGCAATACCTTGCGCCGGACTGGCCAACGGCAAACCTTGCAGACCTGCCGGACGCCGCGCTGCGCGATTTAGGCACGGCCCTGCATCAGTGGCAGCTAACCCCGACCGGCACCGAAGGTTATCGCACCGCAGAGGTTACGCTGGGCGGTATCGACACCGCCGCGCTGAATTCCCGCACGATGGAGGCCAAGACCGTGCCGGGCCTGTTTGCTATTGGCGAGGCCGTCGATGTTACCGGCTGGCTGGGCGGATATAACTTTCAGTGGGCCTGGTCGTCGGGCTGGGCCGCAGGCACCGCCATCGCAGGGCGATAACGGTGCAGTCAATTTTCGCCCCTAAGCGATGCCAGCCAGCACCTGCGCGGTGAAATCATCGCCCCGCGCGGCAAAGCTGTCGTATTGGTCAAAAGACGCACAGGCCGGGGCCAACAGCACCACTTCGCCCGCCACCGCATCGGCGCGGGCGCGGGCCACAGCGACGTCCATTGTGCCGCAGATCTCGGCCTCGATCCCCCGCAATTGACGGGCAAAGCTTTCGGCCTCGCGCCCGATGACATAGGCTTTTTTGACCGCGCCAAGATGCGGCAATAGCCCATCAAGCCCGCCTTCTTTTTGCAGACCGCCGCAAATCCAGCGGATCGCGGGAAAGGCCTGCAACGCCTTCGCTGCGGCGTCGACGTTGGTGGCTTTGCTGTCGTTGACGAACTGCACGCCGCCCGCTTCGGCGACCAACTGACTGCGATGCGGCAGACCGGGATAGCTGTGCAAAGCCGCCTCAATCCCCTTGGGGCCGATCCCCAGCGTGCGCACGGCCGCATAGGCGGCGCAGGCGTTTTGATGGTTATGCGCGCCCGGCAATCCCTTGATGCCGCGCAGATCAATAGACGCCATTTGCTTGCCCCGGCGATATTCGCTTAGGAAGCCTTTGCGCGCAAAGACCGTCCAGCCGTCGGTCAGCTTGCGATTGACAGAAACGCGGATCAGGCGGTCGTCGCCAAAGTTTTCCACCAGCTGGTTCGCCAGTGACCGGCCTTCGTTTTCATCGACACCAATAACGCAGCGGTCCGGCCCGCCTTCGGCGAACAGACGGCGCTTGGCGGCGAAATAGCCGCCCAGTCCGGCGTGGCGGTCCAGATGGTCGGGGCTGATATTGGTCAAAACCGCAACGTCTGGCGTCAGGTTCCGGGCCAGATCGGTCTGATAGCTCGACAGTTCCAGCACCACGACTTCGCCGTCATGCGCGGGGTCGATGTCGAGCACGCCGCGGCCGATGTTGCCAGCCAATTGCGCCGGGCGGCCGTTTTCCACAAGGATGTGGTGGATCAAGGCCGAGGTCGTAGATTTGCCGTTCGATCCGGTGATCGCGATCACGCGGGGTGCGGCATCGAACCCATCCCAATCGTCGGTGGCATAGGAGCGAAAGAACAGGCCAATATCATTATCCACGGGCACGCCCGCATCCCATGCCGCCGCGATGACGGGGTTTGGCGAGGGGTACAGGTGCGGAATGCCGGGGGATACGATCAGCGCGGCGATGCCGTCAAAGGCACCGGGTGCGGTCAGATCGCGCACGATCCAGCCTTCAGCCTCTGCCGTGTCGCGGCCCCGCGGGCTGTCGTCCCATACGATCGGCGTTGCGCCGCCAGCGGCCAAGGCGCGGGCCGTCGCCAGTCCCGACCGGCCAAGCCCCAGTACAGCAACCTGCCGTCCGTCATATCCTTGAACCGGTATCATCGCGCACCCCATGGCTGTTTGGGCGGACATTGCCCTGTGCGGGGTCCGGGATGCAAGAGCGTCAGCGCACGGGGGGCGCGCCGAATTGCATTCCGGGTCCGGTTCCTGCGTTCAACGTCCAGACGGCAGCGATGAACTGGTGCATGGGGCGGGCAAAACCCTGATCATCCTCAATCACCAGGCTGCGCCATGCGCCATTTACCTGAAGCGGAATGCTGGGCCCGTCATAGGCAAGGTACAGGTCTGGGTTGCTGTCTGGCAGATCATCATCCGCCGGATCAGCAAGCGGGACGCCGCGGGCCATGCGTGTCATCGCGTCCAGAATTAAAAAGGTCTGTCTGGCCCTGCGCCCGGCAAAGAAGATAGGCGCGCGGTATTTGCCATCAATCATGGCGTCAAAAATATAGTCAGCCCGCGCATTGCGCCGCACACCGGGCAAAAGCGACAGGTTCAAGCTGCACAGATCGTATTTAAACAGACCTGCGTCTTCGTAACTGGGGGTCACCAACGCGGGGTCGAGACGGTTATCAGGCATCATCCATACTTTCGCCAGTCACTGCCGCACCATGTTTAGGCCGCAGGTCTGAATGAAAGGTGAATGCCTATGCTAAAGCGAAGGTCATCACGGGGGACCGGCGGGCCCCCGCAGATGCATGCTGGATTACCGTACCTTCAGCGTCGCAAGGCCGATCATCGCGAGGATCAGCGAGATGATCCAAAAGCGGATGACGATCTGCGGCTCGGCCCAGCCCTTTTTCTCGTAATGGTGGTGGATCGGGGCCATCAGGAACACGCGTTTTCCCGTGCGCTTGAAATACAGCACTTGGATGATGACGCTCAGCGCCTCGACCACGAACAAACCGCCGACGATGGCCAAGACGATCTCGTGCTTGGTCGCGACAGCGATTGCACCCAGCGCGCCGCCAAGGGCAAGCGATCCGGTGTCGCCCATGAACACGGCGGCGGGCGGTGCGTTATACCACAAGAACCCAAGGCCACCGCCGATCAGGCCAGCGCAGAACACCAAAATCTCACCCGAGTCAGGCACATAGTGCAGGCCAAGGCTTAGGGAAAAGTCAACGCGGCCAACGAAGTAGGCGATGATGCCAAAGGTGCCCGCAGCGATCATCACAGGCATGATGGCAAGGCCGTCCAGACCGTCGGTCAGGTTCACCGCATTGGCCGCGCCCACAATCACGATGATCGAAAAGGGCACGAACAGGAAACCCATGTTGATCAACACGTCCTTAAAGATCGGCACGGCCAGTTGGTTCGTCAGCTCTGCCGGATGGTATTGCGCCGCCCAATAGCCCGCAATCGCGGCGATCAGCAGGCCCAGCACAATGCGGACCCGGCCCGACACGCCGTTGGTATTCTGCTTGCTAACCTTCGCGTAATCGTCGGCAAAGCCGATGGCAGCAAAGGCCAGCGTCACAAACAGCACCATCCAGACGTAAGGGTTATCCAGCCGCGCCCAAAGCAGGGTCGAGGTCGTCAGCGCGCCGACGATCAGCAGCCCGCCCATGGTTGGCGTGCCAGCCTTGGCAAAGTGCCCCTCTGGCCCGTCAGTGCGGATCGGTTGACCCTTGCCTTGCTTGCGGCGCAGCACGTTGATCAGTGGCAGACCAAAGATAAAGCCGAACACCAGCGCGGTCAGGAACGCCCCGCCCGCGCGAAATGTGATATAGCGGAACAGATTGAAAAAATCGCCGCCGTCCGACAGCTCTGTCAGCCAATACAACATCTGGTTATTTCCTTGCTTTTATCGTCAAGAGCGATGCCCGAGTTTGCGGATCGCGTCAACAACGCGGGACACTTTGCTGCCCTTTGATCCCTTGACCAGCACAACATCGCCTGCATCCACAAGGCGCGCGACCTGGCCTGCCAGATCGTCCGCCTCTGGTGCCCATTGGCCGCGCAGATCGGCAGGCAGGGCGTCAAACAGCGCCCGCATGCGCGGCCCTGCGCAATGCACGATATGCGCTTTGGCAAGATGAGGATCGTCCGCAAGCGCGGTGTGCATCCCGATTTCGTCCGGCCCCAGTTCCAGCATATCGCCCAAGATCGCGACGCGGCGCCCTTTGACGATGCGGCCCACGCCGTCGCGCGGGGTGCTGGCCGACAGGACCTCTAGCGCGGCGGTCATGGATGTCGGGTTGGCGTTAAAGGCGTCGTCGATCAGGTCGAGGGTTTCTTCGGCAATGCCGTAATCCAGCACAACGATTTCGCGCGTGCCGCGCCCCATAGGCGGCTGCCACTGGCCAATATCCTGCGCCGCCTGCACCGGGTCCGCGCCAAGCGCATCGCAAGCAGCCAGCACGGCCACGGCGTTCATCGCGAAATGGCGGCCGGGGACAGAGAGTTTGAACAGATAGTCAGTGCCGTTGTGGCTGGCGTTAATCACGGTCGCGCTGTCGGTGATGCGCACATCACCAAGCGCCCAGTCCGCGCCTTTGCCAAAGGTTGCGATCTTGTGCTGCCCTGCCGCCGCATGGTCCAGCAAGATGTGCGATGTCTCTAGGTCGGCGTTCAGTACGGCGATGCCGCCCGCCTCTAGCCCGTCCATGATCGAGGCTTTCTCGGCAGCGATGCCGGACAGTGCGCCAAAGGCCTCTAGATGCGCGGCGGCGACGGTGGTGACCATGGCAACATCGGGGCGCGCCAATTTAGCCAGCGGCGCGATCTCTCCGGGGTTGCTCATGCCGATTTCGATGATCGCGAACTCGGTATCCGCAGGCATCCGCGCAAGGGTCAGGGGCACGCCCCAGTGGTTGTTATAAGACGCCTCTGCCGCGTGGGTACGTCCCTGCGGCGTCAGCGCGGCGCGCAGCATTTCCTTGGTCGATGTTTTACCGACAGAGCCGGTCACGGCCACAACGCGGGCCTGCGTGCGGGCGCGGGCTGCGGCACCCAGCGCCTCTAGCGCGCGCAGCACATCAACCACAATCAGCAGCGGCGCATCATCCGCCACGCCGTCCGGGCGGTGCGTGACCAATGCGGCGGCGGCCCCATTTGCCAGCGCCTGCGCCACGAATTCGTGCCCGTCGCGTGCGGCAGCAAGGGCGACGAACAGATCGCCCGGCTGCAAGGTGCGCGTGTCAATCGAGACACCGTTCGCATGCCAGTCACCTGTGACCGTCCCGCCGGTGGCAAGGGCGGCGTCAGCGGCGGTCCAAAGCGGGTTCATATCTTGCCTTCCAATGCGGCGACAGCAACGCTGGCTTGTTCCGCGTCGTCAAAGGGCAGCACCGTATCGCCGATGGTTTGCCCGGTTTCATGGCCTTTGCCTGCGATCAACAGCGCATCGCCCGGCCCCAGCGCGTCGATGCCGCGCAGGATTGCCTCGGCGCGGTCGCCGACCTCGATCACCTCGGCGGTGCCTTTTGCGCCGGCCAACACGGCAGCACGGATATCCTCGGGCCGTTCAGAGCGGGGATTGTCGTCCGTCACGATCACCAGATCCGCGTTTTCCGCCGCCGCCTGCCCCATCAAGGGCCGCTTGCTAGCGTCGCGATCACCGCCA
Source organism: Loktanella salsilacus (assembly GCF_900114485.1). Lineage (GTDB taxonomy): Bacteria > Pseudomonadota > Alphaproteobacteria > Rhodobacterales > Rhodobacteraceae > Loktanella > Loktanella salsilacus. The sequence goes on from NZ_FOTF01000001.1 coordinate 275,163, forward strand.
GCGCCGACGATAACGATCAGGCGGCCCATGACATGCGGCTTGAGCGCCTTGAGCGCGGTTTGCACGGCATCCGGCGTATGGGCGTAATCGACAAAAACCGTGGCCCCGTTATCGCGGCGCGCGACAAGTTGCATGCGCCCGCGCACGGTCGTCAGCTGGTCCATGACATCAAAGACTTCGCCCGGAATAGCCCCCGCCGCGATGGCAAGGCCGCAGGCCAGCGCAACGTTATCCGCCTGAAAGCCGCCGATCAGGTTCAGCCGCGCAGTATGCGGGCGATCCTGCCAAGAAAAGCGCAGGTCTTGGCCCGTGTCGTCAAACCGCTGGCTGAGGATGCGCAGGCGCGCGTCCGGGTGGCGACCGACGCCGATCACTTCGATGCCGCGGGTGGTGCACAGGCTGGCAACCTCGTGCCCGCGTGGATCGTCAAAGTTCACGACGGCGACGCCGTCTTCGGACAGCACGCGGGTGAACAGGCCCATTTTGGCGTCAAAATACGCCTCGAACGTGTGGTGATAGTCCAGATGGTCCTGCGTGAAGTTGGTAAAGCCCGCCGCATGCAGCACGACGCCGTCAAGGCGGCGCTGGTCTAGGCCGTGGCTTGATGCCTCCATCGCGGCATGGGTGATGCCAGCGGCTTCGGCTTGCGCCAGTACGCGGTGCAGGGTCACGGGATCAGGGGTGGTGTGATGCAGGGGCGCGGACCATGCGCCTTCGACCCCGGTGGTGCCAATGTTGATGCCGGGATAGCCAAGCGCCTCCCAGATCTGGCGGGTAAAGGTGGATACGCTGGTTTTGCCGTTGGTGCCGGTGACGGCGACCATGACGTCGGGGTGCGGTCCAAACCACAGCGATGCGGTCTGCGCCAAGGCTGCGCGGGGGTCTTCGGCGATGATCAGCGCGGCGTCCGATCCGGCCAGCGCCTCTGCTGCCAATTGCGCGCCGTCCGCGTCGGTCAGGATCGCGCTTGCGCCCTTTTCCAGCGCCATGGCGATAAAGGCAGCGCCATGCACTTTGCTGCCCGGCATCGCGGCGAACATATGGCCCGGCCGCACGGCGCGGCTGTCGGTTGTCAGGCCTGCAATCTGGGGTCTGCGGCCGCCTTGCGCCGTTAATCCCAGTTCCGCCAGCGTTTTTGTCTGCGCCATGTCTTGGCCCTCGCCCGTTCAGTTCGAGGTGAGTGTTACACTGGCAACGTCAGAGACTTCAATCTGTGGTCGCAGTCCAAGCAGCGGTGCGACGCGGCGGATCATTTCAGCAGCGACCGGCACGGCGGTCCAGCCAGCAGTGCGGCGTGGCTTGTCACCGGAATTCTCGCTCGGCTCGTCCAGCGTGACGATCAGCACATATTTGGGATCGTCGGCGGGAAAGACGCTGGCAAAGGTCGCGATGACCTTGTCGTCATAATAGCCGCCGCCGTTTTCCTTGGGCTTGTCAGCTGTGCCTGTCTTGCCGCCGACGCGGTAACCTTCGACATCGCCCATGGATGCGGTGCCACGGGTCACGACCTGGCGCAGCATGGACCGGGCGCGCGCGCTGACCTCTGGACGCACGACGCGGGCACCTTGCTGGACCGTATCCGATTTCAGCAAGGTCGGCAGCACGCGGGTGCCGCCGTTCAGCAAGGACGAATAGGCGGCGGCCAGATGCAGCGGCGAGTCGGAAATACCGTGACCGAAGCTGATCGTCATGGTGCTGATTTCAGACCAGTTTTTCGGCAATAGCGGCGCACCAGAAGGTGCCTCTGACAGCTCGACCGGGGTCGCCTCTGCGAGGCCCAGCGAGGTTAGGAATGCACGCTGACGTTCGCCGCCGATCTGCATGGCGATGCGGCCCGTGCCCACGTTCGAGGATTCGACGATGATATCGGTCGCGGACATGCTGGGCGGCAAATAGTGGCTGTCGCGGATGCGGAACCGGCCCCAAGTCAGCGGGCCTTTGGTGTCGATCATCGTGTCGGGGTTCAGCAACCCCAGTTCCATCGCCTGCGCGACGGCAAAGATTTTGAAGGTCGAGCCAAGCTCGTAAACGCCCTGCACCGCGCGGTTAAACAGCGGGCTGTCGGACTGATCGCCGGTCAGCAAAACCTGCGGGCGGTTGTTGGGATCAAAGTCGGGCAAGGACGCCATGGCGATGATTTCGCCGGTGTGGATGTCCATCAGGACCGATGCCGCGCCTTTGGCGTTCAGCAACTTCATGCCGCCATCAAGCACTTCTTCGGTCGCGGCCTGCACGCTAAGGTCCAGCGACAGTTGCAGCGGTTTGCCTTCGTTCGCGGGATCGCGCAGCAAGCTGTCGAAGTTACGCTCGATCCCGGCGACACCGATGACTTCGGCGCTGGCGACGTCTTCGCGGCCATAGCTGGCCCCGCCAAGGATGTGGGACGCGATGGGGCCGTTGGGATAAAGCCGCATTTCGCGCGGGCCGAACAGCAGCGCGGGGCTGCCGATGTCGTGGACCTGCTGCATCTGTTCGGGGGACAACTGTCTGCGAATCCAAACGAATTTACGCTTGCCGGTGAAATCCTTGATCAGGCGTTCTTCGTCGAGTTCCGGGAAAATTGCCTTCAGCTCGCTTGCGGCGCGCAGCGGGTCGATCATGTGCTGCGGCTGGGCGTACAGCGAGTGTGTCTCGAGGTTGGTGGCAAGGATGCGGCCATTGCGGTCGACGATATCAGCGCGCTGGCCGATGATCGGGTTGCCCGTCGCGGCGGTGCGCGGCTCTTCTGGGGCAGAGTTCGCGATGGTGCCCATCCGCAGGCCGATGGTCAGGAAAGCGACGGCAAAGAAGGCCCCCAGCACCAAAAGGCGCCCTTCGGCGCGGGCGCGGGATTTGTCGGCAATCGCTTCGTGGCGCAGGCGCAGGTTTTCGGCGGCAATCGCGCCGGGATCTTCGCCGCGTTCACGGGCTTTAAGGATACGGGCCAGCGGGCGAAGCGGTGTGCGGATCATAGCGGGTCCTCGCCGCCACCCGGGGTGACGGATCTAATGTCGATGGGATCGGTGATGGGCAGAATATCGGGCAGCGGATAAACGATGGATTCGATGTTGCCGAAGGCCTCTGGCCCCAGTGGCAGCAAGCCAAGGCGGTCAAAGTTAATCTCGGCCAGATCAATCAGGCGGTCCGGACGGTTCAGATAGGCCCATTCGGCCCGCAGCATCCCCAGCCGTTCATGCGCATCACCAATCTGCGCGTGCAGACGGCGCACGTCCTTGATGGCTTGCTGCGTGGCGTAGTTTTCCTGGTAGGCCCAGAACGCCAGCCCCATGACGGAAAGCGCCGCCATCAGATACATCACGGCTCGCATCATTGCGCGTCACCCTTCATCATCGGCATCCCCATGTCCTTGCGATCCATCGGCTGCGCAGGCGCATCGGTGCGGATCGCGACCCGCAGCTTGGCCGAACGCGACCGCGGGTTCATCGCGACTTCATCTTTGTCCGCCACAATCGCCTTGCGCGTCTTTTGCGTAAAGGCGGGCACGACGGTGTCCAGCACTGGCGCATAGCGGTTCGCATTGGGCGTTGTCGCGCTGCGGGTCTGGATGAAACGTTTCGCCATCCGGTCCTCGACCGAATGGAATGTCACGACGGCCAGTTGCCCGCCGGGGGCCAGCGCACGTTCAGCCGCTTCCATGCCGGTAGCAAGTTCGCCGTATTCGTCGTTCACCGCGATACGCAGCGCCTGAAAGGTGCGCGTGGCGGGGTGGGATTGGTTCGGCTTGGGGCGCGGCAAGCAGGATTCCACGATCCGGGCCAGCTGCGCTGTCGTCGTCACGGGACGGGCTGCGACGATGGCTTTTGCGATGCGGCGGCTGGCACGCTCTTCACCGTAAAGATAAATGATATCAGCGATTTCCGCCTCGTCCTTCATGTTGACAAGGTCGGCGGCAGAAAAGCCGGATTGCGACATCCGCATATCCAGCGGCCCGTCGCGCATGAAGGAAAAGCCGCGCTCTGCCAGATCAAGCTGCATAGAGCTGACACCAAGGTCCAGCACGACGCCGTCAAGGTTCTGCGCGTATTCGTCCAGCTTGGAAAAGGTGCCGGCGACAGGCACGATCCGGTCGCCGTAGTCGCCGATCCAGTCCTGCGCCATCTCGAACGCGAGCGGGTCACGGTCGACGGCGATGACACGTTCAGCGCCCGCATCCAGCAGACGGCGGGTATAGCCCCCTGCCCCAAATGTACCGTCCAGCCACGTGCCATGAATCGGCGCGCATGCGTCGAGGATCGCATTGATCAGGACGGGAATGTGGGGTGCATCTGACATGGTGGATCCTTACGGCACGAGGCTCATCGGGTCGAAATCTTCGCCCATTTCGTCCAACCACTCATCAAGCGGTTCGTCAACGTCGGCCTCGAAGCTTTCAAGCTTCCAGATCTGAAAATATTCACCAAGACCCATGAAAGACAGCTCGCCCTCGACGACGCCCAGCTTTTCGCGCAGGCGCAGGGCCAGCACGACGCGGCCGTCTTTGTCGATGGTCAGGTCTTCTGAATAACCCATGTACAGCTTGCGCAGCTTGTTCTTGTTGGGGTCGCTGTCGGGCATCGCCATGATGCGGCCGATCTTGGCGTCATAGGCCTCGACCGTCAGCACTTGCAGGCTTTCGCCAAGGTGTTTGCCGTAAAGGATTTTGGCGGTCATGGGTTGGTCGGGGGTCCAGGCCGGGTCGCCCGCTTCGATCACGCGTCGAAATTTCGCCGGGATCGACATGCGACCCTTGGCGTCTACTTTCGACTGGTATGTGCTCGTAAACGAGAGGTTCAACCTGTAGCCTTCTGATTGCCCGTCCCCCGAAAATCTGTCTTAGATGTGAAAACGGCGGATTGAGAAGCTGCCACTACTCAACCCGCCATCTTCTGCCCTGAAAGGGCTGGACCGACTGCGCGCACCACCTGGGGGGATGTCTGCTCGCTCGCGCGCCGGATCGCTTTATTGGGTAAAAACGAGGCCTGTATGAAACCTGACATTTTGCCGGTGGGGTTCTTGAGATGCCCCTTGTTTGTCTGCCCGTCGTTACCGTGACACTGTTTTGGCAGACGCTTCCGGCTGCGGCAATGACTAATTTGGGATTGCTGTGAACTTCACGGGAAACCGGGGGTTTTCACGGGTCTGTGATTCGGAAGTTATCCACAGACCCCCGCCGCCATCTTGCGTACCTGTGGATAAAAATCCCTACATCTTGTGGAAATATTAACCGTGGTGCGGGGTTCACAAAAACCCCAAAAAAGTTTCGGGACCCGTCCGAGTCGCGCAAAACCAGTGACCGTCAAGACGCAGTCAATCCTAAAAAATAACTAAGTCTGCGGAAATTTGAGGCCCAGAAAGAAGAATCGGACCGCCCTTTGGGGCGATCCGATTCTAAGTTCACAGAGATTCCATGCCAGCCCGCGGGCCGGGGATTCGGACGGTTAGGCCATCCCGCCGTCAATGAACCGCTGGGCAAGCTCGGCATAGGCCTGCGCCACCGGGCCGTCGCCCAAAGCGATCGGCGTGCCCGCATCCCCTGACAGACGGGTATCCAGATCAATCGGCAACGCGCCCAGGAATGGTACGCCCAGACGCTCTGCTTCATGGCTGACACCGCCATGACCAAAGATCTGCGTCTCTTCCCCGCAATGCGGGCAATAGAAGGTAGACATATTCTCGATCAGACCCAGCAGCGGCGTATTGAGTGTCTTAAACATATCGATGGCTTTACGCGCATCCAGCAGCGCGACGTCTTGCGGTGTGCTGACGATGACGGCCCCGGTGACGCTGGTCTTTTGGCACAGGGTCAGCTGCACATCCCCCGTCCCCGGCGGCAGGTCTATAATAAGGACGTCAAGTTCGCCCCATTCGACCTGCGTCAACATCTGCTGCAATGCGCCCATTAACATAGGGCCGCGCCAGACGACGGCTTTGTCCGGGTCCACCATCAGACCAATCGACATCATGGTGACGCCGTGGGCATGCAGCGGAATGATCGTCTTGCCGTCCGGGCTCGCGGGCCGTTTGCTGACGCCCATCATGCGCGGCTGGCTAGGACCGTATATATCCGCATCAAGCAGACCGACGCGCCGCCCCTTCTTGGCCAGCGCCACCGCTAGGTTAGAAGACACGGTCGATTTACCAACCCCGCCCTTGCCCGATCCAATCGCTAAGATGCGATCAACGCCGACCACCGGCGCAGGGCCGGCCTGCGGTGTGGGGTGACGGCCAATCTTTAGGCTGGGCGGCTCGGGCTTGGGCGCAGGCGCGCTATGCGCTGTCAACACAGCCGAGACAGTCTGACCGGGCGCAAGCGCCTGTACCGCGGCGACCGCAGCTTGGCGCACAGGCTCTAGCGTGGCGGCGGTGGCAGAATCAGGGGCTTCGATGACAAAGCGGACCGTATCTGCGTCAATCTGAATGGCACGGACCATATCGCTGGCCCCCAAAGTGCCACCGTCCGGCAGCGAAATCCCTGCAACAGCGGCCAAAATATCGTCCCGGGACGTCGGCATTTTCATATTTCCTTCATAGTGCATGGCGTTTGCGGCACCCTGTGATGCCGGGCCCAAACCCGCAACCCCCTATTTCACAAGGGCGCGCGCAGGTTTTGCCCAATGATTGAGCGGCGTAAAAACTGTCCTAGGGTAACGTTGCATTTGCTGCATAGCGGCATTGCCAACACGTCCATTGTGCAGGTGCAGCATCTTCCTACATAACCATCACAAGCAGAACGACAGACACTGCACCGAAATTTAAGACGACGAAGGTAGAGATGAACATGGCATACGCAAACGCAACACAGACAGCAGCACCCGGCCTGATGGCACGCATGATCGCAGCAATGGCAGCACGTAAAGTGTACCGGACAACGATGACTGAACTGCAGTCGCTCGACAACCGCGATCTGGCCGATCTGGGCATCTCCCGCTCGATGATCCGCGCCATCGCTTATGAAGCCGCTTACGGCAAGTAATTCAGTTCGGAACCGGTCAACCTCCTCCCTGACCGTTTCTGACCCGCGCCGCCGCAACCTCCTCCCTGCGGTGGGCGCGCAAAACAAAACGGCGACCCGACCTCCTCCCCGGGTCGCCGTTTTGAAACCAGTTTAAGAAATATGGGAACCTGCACCTCCTCCCGCAGTTACCTATATGATCCGAAGGGCGCCAACCTCCTCCCTGGCAAGCTTTGGAAAATACCGGACGGCCCGCAACCTCCTCCCTGCGGCGCGGTCCACCCAGATCGGTGGTGGTCACCTCCTCCCGGCCACCACCGACAGGATATTCAGATCGGAACGCTGCACCTCCTCCCGCGGCAGTTCTGACAGGCCCCCTGGCCACCAACCTCCTCCCTGGTTGGCCTTGGGGTTTACGACCCGGACGGCCCGCAACCTCCTCCCTGCGGCGCAGTCCAATACAGATCGGTGGCGGTCACCTCCTCCCGGCCGCCACCGATTTGACCCCATACGGGCGCTGCACCTCCTCCCGCAGCCACCCCGGATAGCCTGACGCCGCAACCTCCTCCCTGCGGCTAGGGCGAAAGATGCGGCTCTGACCTCCTCCCCAGAGCTCACATCCCAGATCAAGGCGATGCGCACCTCCTCCCGCGCATCGCCTTTTTGGTTTTTTGGGGGATGCTCAGCAGCGATTGTAATCAGCACAATATATCAGGTGTCGCCCTGCGGGTTTGACGTTAACCCGGGCGGATGGAACCTCTTGCCCTATACCTGCTGGTGCAATTCGCTTTTGCCAGTTCAATCACGCCCGGCCCTAATAACCTGATGCTGATGGCGTCAGGCGCGAATTATGGCCTGCGCCGGACCCTGCCGCATATGTTGGGCGTCAGTCTGGGCCATAGCTTTATGGTGGTCATGGTGGGGGTCGCGTTGCTGCGGTTGTTTCATGCGGTCCCGGCGCTGAATACCGTGCTGACCGTTGGCGCAGTCCTTTATATGACCTGGCTTGCGTGGAAAATCGCGACGGCCTTGCCGCCAGAGGCATCACGCGTCACCGGCAAACCTTTTACATTTTTGCAAGCGGCGGCGTTTCAATGGGTGAACCCCAAGGCTTGGGTCATGGCGATCACGGCCATCACAGCCTATGCCCCGCAAGACTGGAGCGTTTGGTCAGGCTCGATGCTCGTGGCGGTCATTTTCCTGTGCACCAATCTGCCGTCGATCACAGTTTGGGCCGTACTTGGTGTTCAGGTGCGCCGTTTTCTTGGCACGGCCAAACGGCTGCGGATTTTCAACATCACGATGGCCGCGCTGCTGCTGGCCTCACTCTATCCGATGCTTGTGCATTAGGATGGGACGGCGGGCGGGGCGTCTTTGGGCGGCAGCCCAAACAGCGCCGCACCGCCGTGATCAGAACGGCACGTCGTCGGCTGCGTCTGCGGCCACGATGAATTTAGCGACGACCTTCTTGGACCCCGCCTTGTCGAAAGCGATGTCCAGCTTGTCGCCCTCAATCCCCTCAATCACGCCGTAACCGAATTTCTGGTGAAACACCCGGTCGCCGGTCGTAAAAGCGCTGACCGCGCTCATATCGATGACCATATTGCGGGCCTCGACCGGCTGGGCCATGCCGCGTTGCTGGCCGCGTGCCTGCAACCGCCGCCAACCCGGCGAGTTATAGACGTTCGCGTCATGGGCCTTTTGATGCAGGTCCGACATGCTTTCTTCGCGCAGTTTGGGGCTCGCGCTGCCCGCCATCCCCGCCGCGCCGTAGCCGCCGCCGTAGAGCCCCGGCGGCGTCAGCACCTCGACGTGATCTTCTGGTAGCTCGTCGATAAAGCGGGACGGCAATGCGCTTTGCCACTGGCCGTAAACGCGCCGGTTCGCCGCAAAGGAAATCGTGCAAATCGCCTCGGCCCGCGTGATGCCGACATAGGCCAGCCTGCGTTCTTCCTCGAGCCCCTTCACACCGCTTTCGTCCATGCTGCGCTGGGACGGGAACAAACCATCCTCCCAGCCCGGCAGGAACACGGCGGGAAATTCCAGACCCTTGGCGGCGTGTAGGGTCATGATGCTGACCTTCTCGCCTTCTTGTTCTGTCTCGTTGTCCATGATCAGCGCGACGTGTTCCAAGAACCCTTGCAGGTTCTCGAAGTTATCCAGCGCCTTGACCAGTTCTTTCAAGTTCTCGAGCCGGCCCGGTGCCTCTGGCGTTTTGTCGTTTTGCCACATGCCGGTATAGCCGGATTCGTCCAAGATCATCTCGGCTAGTTCTTGATGCGTATCCGCCTCTGACCGGACTTGCGCGTGCCAGCGATCCAGACCGTCGACCAGTTGCGCCAGTTCTTTCAGGCCCTTACCGCCCAGCAGTTTGGCCTGCACCACGATCCGCGCGCCTTCGACAAGGCTGACGCCATTGGTCCGTGCGGCCTTTTGGATGGTCTGCACCGCCTTGTCCCCAAGGCCGCGTTTGGGGGTATTCACGATCCGCTCGAACGCCAGATCATCATCCTGCGATACCGCGAGCCGGAAATAGGCCATCGCGTCGCGGATTTCCAAACGCTCATAGAATCGCGGCCCGCCGATGACGCGGTAGGGCAGACCGATGGTCAGAAAGCGATCCTCAAAGGCGCGCATCTGGTGGCTGGCCCGTACCAGAATCGCCATGTGATCAAGGCTGACTTTTTCCAGCCCGCGCGTGCCGCGCTGCAGGGCCTCAATCTCTTCGCCGATCCAGCGGGCTTCTTCCTCGCCGTCCCAATGACCGATCAAGCGTACTTTTTCGCCGCCCGTCGCCTCGGTGAACAGGGTCTTGCCCAGCCGCCCCTTATTCCCGGCGATCACGCCAGAGGCGGCAGCCAGAATGTGTTCCGTAGACCGGTAGTTCTGTTCCAGTTTGACAACCGTCGCGCCGGGGAAATCCTGTTCAAACCGCAGAATGTTGCCGACTTCGGCGCCGCGCCAGCCATAGATCGACTGGTCGTCGTCGCCCACGCAGCAGATATTTTTATGCGCTGCCGCCAGCAGCCGCAGCCACAGGTATTGGGCAACGTTCGTGTCCTGATATTCGTCCACGAGGATATAGCGAAAGCGCCGCTGATACATTTCCAGCACGTCGGTATGCGTCTGAAAAATCGTGACCATATGCAGCAGCAGATCGCCGAAATCGCAGGCATTCAGGTCCAACAGACGGCGTTGATAGGCGGCGTAAAGGTCGACACCTTTTTGATCAAAGGCCCCTGCTTCGGCCAGCGGCACCTTATCAGGCGTCAGCGCCTTGTTTTTCCACCCGTCGATGATTCCGGCCAGCATGCGCGGCGGCCAGCGCTTTTCATCAATCCCGGCAGCAATGATCAGCTGTTTCATCAGCCGGATCTGGTCGTCTGTATCCAGAATCGTAAAGTTCGATTTCAGCCCGATCAGTTCCGCATGGCGGCGCAGCAGCTTGACGCAGATCGCGTGAAAGGTGCCCAGCCACGGCATCCCCTCGACCGTTTCGCCCATCAGGCGGCCGACGCGGTTCTTCATCTCTCTGGCGGCTTTGTTGGTGAAAGTCACCGCCAACACGTCTTGCGGGCGGGCCGTGCCCGTCACCAAAAGATGCGCGATTCGCGATGTCAGCGCCTTGGTTTTGCCAGTGCCAGCGCCCGCTAGCATCAACACAGGACCATTCAGCGCCATAACGGCGGCGCGCTGCGCGTCGTTCAGCCCCTCTAGATAAGGGCCGGCACTGCGTTGCGGCATGGCCCGCTGGCTAAGGGGGCGGGCGGCGGCCTCAAAGGCGTCGTCTTCGGAATAACTGCTCATGCCCTTAGGCATACGCCTGAACGCGGCGCAGATAAACCCCTGTTCACGATCCGTTCACATCACCGCGCGATCAATAAGCGGGCGATCTGCAAAGGGCACACACCCGCCAGCGCCTTTGCGCAACGGCTACTGGACATCCTTTCAGCAGCGCTTAACAATGCTGCAACTGCAAAAGGGATGACCATGGCCGACTTTGAAAAAATTCTAATCGCAAACCGCGGTGAAATCGCCATCCGCGTCATGCGTGCTGCAAACGAAATGGGCAAGAAAACCGTCGCGGTTTATGCCGAAGAGGACAAGCTGTCGCTGCACCGCTTTAAAGCGGACGAAGCCTACCGCATCGGCGAAGGCATGGGCCCCGTCGCGGCCTACCTGAGCATCGAAGAGATTATCCGCGTCGCCAAGGATTGCGGCGCTGACGCGATCCACCCCGGTTATGGCCTGCTGTCCGAGAACCCCGATTTCGTTGACGCCTGCACCGCGAACGGCATTACATTCATCGGCCCCAAAGCCGAAACCATGCGCCAGTTGGGCGACAAAGCCAGCGCGCGCCAAGTCGCGATCGACGCTGGCGTGCCGGTCATCCCCGCCACGCCCGTGCTGGGCGATGATATGGAGCTGATCAAAAAACAAGCGGCAGAGGTCGGCTATCCCTTGATGCTAAAGGCATCCTGGGGCGGCGGCGGGCGCGGGATGCGGGCGATCAACTCTGAAAAAGAGCTAGAGGAAAAAGTCCGCGAAGGCCGCCGCGAAGCCGAGGCCGCCTTTGGCAACGGCGAGGGTTATCTGGAAAAGATGATCATCAAGGCGCGTCACGTCGAGGTGCAGATCCTTGGCGACAACCAAGGCAACATCTATCACCTGTGGGAGCGTGACTGTTCCGTCCAGCGCCGCAACCAAAAGGTCGTGGAACGCGCCCCTGCCCCGTACCTGTCCAGCGCGCAGCGCGAGCAGATCTGTAATCTGGGCAAGAAAATCTGCCAGCACGTGAATTACGAATGTGCCGGCACCGTCGAATTCCTGATGGATATGGAAAACGGAGAGTTCTACTTCATCGAAGTGAACCCCCGCGTGCAGGTTGAGCACACCGTGACCGAAGAGGTCACCGGTATCGACATCGTCCGCGCCCAAATCCTAATCGCAGAAGGCAAATCACTGGTCGAGGCGACGGGCTGCGCGTCGCAGTATGACGTCAAGCTTGACGGTCACGCGCTGCAATGCCGGGTCACGACAGAAGACCCGCAAAACAACTTCATCCCCGATTACGGCCGCATCCAGATGTATCGCAGCGCCACTGGTCCGGGCATCCGCCTTGACGGCGGCACCGCTTATTCCGGCGCTGTGATCACACGGTATTACGACAGCCTGCTGACCAAGGTCACGGCCCGCGCGCCCACGCCTGAAATGGCGATTGCCCGCATGGACCGCGCCCTGCGCGAATTCCGTATTCGCGGCGTGTCGACGAACATCGCGTTTGTGGAAAACCTGCTGAAGCATCCGACGTTCCTGAACAACGAATACCACACCAAGTTCATTGACCAGACGCCAGAGCTGTTCGACTTCAAGCCGCGCCGCGACCGGGCGACGAAGATCCTGACCTATGTCGCTGATATCACTGTGAACGGTCACCCGGAAACTGCCGGCCGCCCGCGCCCTGCGGCGGATGTGAAGCTGCCGAAAGCGCCGGTCAAATCGCTGGAAAAGATGATCCCCGGCACGCGCCAAATTCTGGACGAGCAAGGCCCCAAGGCCGTCGCCCAGTGGATGAAAGACCAGCCGCAACTGCTGATCACCGACACCACGATGCGCGACGGGCACCAATCCTTGCTGGCGACGCGGATGCGGTCCATCGACATGGTCACGGTCGCCCCGACCTATGCCGCCAAGATGCATCAGCTGTTTTCGGTTGAATGCTGGGGCGGCGCAACCTTTGACGTCGCCTACCGCTTTTTGCAGGAATGCCCGTGGCAGCGTCTGCGCGATATTCGCGAAAAGATGCCGAACGTCATGACGCAGATGCTGCTGCGTGCATCGAACGGCGTCGGCTACACCAACTATCCTGATAACGTCGTGCAAAGCTTTGTCGCGCAGGCGGCAACGTCCGGCGTTGACGTGTTCCGCGTCTTCGACAGCCTGAACTGGGTCGAAAACATGCGCGTCGCCATGGATGCGGTGATCGAATCGAACAAGGTGCTAGAAGCGTCTATCTGCTATACCGGCGACATGCTGGACCCGGACCGCGCCAAGTATGACCTGAAATACTACGTCGCGATGGCCAAAGAGCTAGAGGCCGCAGGTGCCCACGTTCTGGGTCTGAAAGACATGGCTGGCCTGCTGAAAGCCCCAGCCGCAGCGCAACTGTTCAAAGCGCTCAAAGAAGAGGTCGGCCTGCCGATCCACTTCCACACGCACGATACATCTGGCGCTGCGATTTCCACCGTGCTAGCCGCATCGGCGGCGGGCGTTGATTGTATTGACGCCGCGATGGACAGCTTTTCGGGCAACACATCGCAGCCGACGCTGGGATCAATCGTCGAGGCGCTGCGCGGCACTGACCGCGATACGGGCCTTGATATCAAGGCGATCCGCGAGATCAGCAACTATTGGGAACAGGTCCGCGCGCATTATCTGGCGTTCGAATCTGGCCTGCAGGCCCCCGCGTCAGAGGTCTATCTGCACGAGATGCCCGGCGGCCAGTTCACCAACCTTAAGGCGCAGGCCCGCAGCCTTGGCCTAGAGGATCGCTGGCATGAGGTCGCCCAGACCTATGCCGATGTGAACCAGATGTTTGGTGATATCGTAAAGGTCACGCCATCGTCCAAGGTCGTTGGCGACATGGCCCTGATGATGGTGTCACAGAACCTGACCCGGTCGCAGGTCGAGGACCCTAAGGTTGACGTGTCCTTCCCGGATTCGGTGATCGATATGATGAAGGGCAGCCTGGGCCAACCGCCGGGCGGCTGGCCTGCGGGCATTCAGAAAAAGGTGCTTAAGGGCGAAAAGCCGAACCTTGATCGCCCCGGCAAGCACCTGAAGCCTGTCGATCTGGCCGTTGTGAAGGCAGAGTTGACCGAGAAAGTCGGACATGAGGTCGATGGCGAGGATCTGAACGGATATCTGATGTATCCCAAGGTCTTTACCGATTACGCCGCACGCCACGATATCTATGGCCCGGTGCGGACGCTGCCGACCAAGACCTTCTTTTACGGGATGGAACCCGGCGAGGAAATCAGCGCCGAAATCGACCCCGGCAAAACGCTGGAAGTACGTATGCAGGCCGTGTCCGACATGAATGAGGACGGCGAGGTGAAGGTGTTCTTTGAATTGAACGGCCAGCCCCGCACCATCCGTGTGCTCAACCGTCTGGCCGCTGCCGACCGCGTGCAGAACCGCAAGGCAGAGCTGGGCAACCCCAACCACATCGGCGCGCCAATGCCCGGTGTTGTGGCCACTGTCGCTGCTGTTGTCGGTGCAAAGGTCAAAGAAGGCGATTTGCTGCTGACGATTGAAGCGATGAAAATGGAGACCGGCATCCACGCCGACCGCGACGCTGTGATCAAGGCCGTGTTGGTTGGCGCTGGTAGCCAGATCGACGCCAAAGATCTGCTGATCGAGCTGGAATGAGTTAATCCGCCCCCTGATGGGGGCGGATGCCTCCGGCGGGAGTATTTGGGGCAAGATGAAGACTGTGGCCCGGATAAGAAATTACGGTTTCGGGGCACATTTCCTCTTGCGGCGGGCGTGCAGTGTTTATAGATCACGCCTACCGACGGGACGCGGGCGTAGCTCAGGGGTAGAGCATAACCTTGCCAAGGTTAGGGTCGAGAGTTCGAATCTCTTCGCCCGCTCCAGTCGGTCAAAACGAAAAGGGTCGCCCTGTTGGGCGGCCCTTTCGCGTTTCAGGGTCTTGAAAAATCTTGCAGATTTTTGTGCGATTGCCCCTTGCGACTGCCGCGCGGCTTTTGTAAATCCCCACTCACCGACGGACGCGGGCGTAGCTCAGGGGTAGAGCATAACCTTGCCAAGGTTAGGGTCGAGAGTTCGAATCTCTTCGCCCGCTCCATCGGTCAAAACGAAAAGGGCCGCCCTGTTGGGCGGCCCTTTCGCGTTTCAGAACGCTTTAAAGGTGAGCGTTGTCAGGGTGCGTTCGATCCCTTTGATGCCAGCGACGCTTTCGTTGATGAAATGGCCGACGTCACGATCTGTTGGCACGTAGGCCTTCATCAGCAGGTCGAAATCGCCGCTGGTGGAATAAAGCTCTGAATGGATTTCGCGCAGGGCAATGGCGTCGGCGACATCGTAGGTGGTGCCGGGGGTGCAGCGAATCTGGACGAAAACGCAGGTGGTCATAGGCTTGGCCTTTCTTTGGAGTTGCGCCGAACTTGCACCACAGGGGCGCGGCGCGCAATCGGTGCCTTGGCGCAGGCCCCGCCCCTGCCTATAAGGCCCCAAGACATAAGGGAGACGCCGATGCGCACCGCCACTATCACCCGCCAGACCGCCGAGACGCAGATCAGCGTCACGCTGAATTTGGACGGCACCGGAGTTTACGACAACCAGACCGGTATTGGTTTTTTCGACCACATGCTGGACCAGCTGTCACGTCACGCGCTGATCGACATGACCATCCGCACGTCAGGCGATCTGCACATCGACGACCACCACACGGTCGAGGATACGGGCATCGCCATCGGGCAGGCGCTTGTGCAGGCGCTGGGTGATAAGCGCGGCATCAACCGCTACGCCGATTGCCACCTTGCAATGGACGACGCGCAGGTGCGCTGTGCGCTGGATCTGTCGGGACGCCCCTATTTGATCTGCAATCTGGATCTGCCGTTTGGCAAGATCGGGCCCAGCTTTGACACAGAGCTGGTGCGCGAATTCTTTCAGGCGCTGTCCACCCATGGCGGCATCACGCTGCACATCGATCGGCTGCACGGCTTTAACGCCCACCACATTACCGAGGCGGCGTTCAAATCCGTTGCCCGCGCGTTGCGCATGGCGATCGAAGTTGATCCGCGCAAAGCTGACGCCATTCCATCGACCAAGGGTAGCCTGTGACCACCACCGTTCTGATTGACTACGACAGCGGCAATCTGCACTCGGCGCAAAAAGCGTTCGAGCGGATGGCGCGGGAAACGGACGCCGGGCAGATCGTTGTGACGGGCGATCCTGATGCCGTGGCTAAGGCGGACCGCATTGTGTTGCCGGGCGACGGGGCCTTTCCCCATTGCCGCAATTCACTGTTCGAGCATGGCGCGCTGGCCGAGGCCTTGACCCAGGCAGTAGAGCAGCGCGGCGTGCCCTTTATGGGGATTTGTGTCGGGATGCAGATGCTGGCCAGCACCGGATTCGAGTACGAATCGGTGCAGGGTCTTGGCTGGATCCCCGGTGAAATCCGCCGCATTACCCCAGCCGATCCCGCGCTAAAGATCCCGCATATGGGCTGGAACGATCTGGTTATTGACCAGCCGCATCCGGTGCTGGCGGGGCTGGCGACGGGTGATCACGCGTATTTCGTGCACTCTTATGCGATGCAGGTCACGGACCCCGCGCATTTGCTGGCGCATGTCGATTATGCGGGCGATGTGACGGCCATTGTTGGCCGCGACAACATCGTCGGCACGCAGTTCCATCCAGAGAAAAGCCAAGATGCCGGTCTGCGCCTGATCGCCAACTTTCTGAACTGGAAACCCTGACCCAAAGGACCGCTGCCATGGATATCGCTGCGATCCTGGACGACATCGGCGCAGCCATGGCCCGCGCGCCGGACCGGGGCCGCGTGGCCAGCTATATCCCAGAGCTTGCGGGCGTTGACCCCGGCCGTTTTGGTATGGCGGTCGCCCTGCCCGACGGCCGGATGTTCAGCACCGGTGACGCGGCGGCGGCGTTTTCGATCCAAAGCATCAGCAAAGTCTTTACCCTCGCGCTGGCGCTGGGGCGTATGGGCGATCAGTTTTGGACCCGCGTCGGGCGCGAACCGTCGGGGCAAGCCTTTAACTCTATCCTGCAGCTGGAACATGAAGGCGGCATTCCCCGTAATCCGTTTATCAACGCGGGTGCCATCGCGACCACTGATGCCGCGCTGGCGGGCCACGCACCGCGCGAGTTTCTGGGCGAATTGCTGCGTTTCATCCGCACCGCGGCGGGCGACGAATCAATCCATATCAACGAAAAAGTCGCCGCGTCAGAGCAAGCGACCGGCGATCTGAACCGGTCGCTTGCCTATTTCATGGCCGCCCACGGCAATATGGTGAACCCTGTTGAACAAACCTTGGGGGCCTATTTCCATCAATGCGCGGTCGAAATGTCCTGCATCCAGCTTGCGAAAGCGGCGCTATTCCTGACCGGAACCGAAGGCGCGCCGCGGCTGGTATCCCCTGCCCGCCGGCGGCGGATCAATGCGATGATGATGCTGTGCGGGCATTACGACGCCTCTGGCGATTTTGCCTACCGCGTTGGTTTGCCCGGGAAAAGCGGTGTGGGCGGCGGCATCATGGTCGTGGCCCCGGCCAAGGCAGGGATTGCGGTATGGTCGCCGGGTTTGAACGCGCAGGGCAATTCCAAGCTGGGCACTGACGCTGTCGAAATGTTTGCCCGCGCGACGGGCTGGTCGGTTTTTGACTAAGCGCCAAATCGCACCGCCTGCGGCAACAATCTGCCGACGGATTATCGCATTGTTTACCAATGACGCGGCGGCAGGCTAAGCCCGTCCTTAGGGACAACATCAACAGGCCAAAAAAATGCTTAAGCTACTGCGCGGCACATGCGCGATGATGACTTTGGTGGGCCTGTCGGCCTGCATGAATTCCACCGCGACACCGCCAGACGCTATGTCTTTTATGGGCACCGCACCGCAGATGGAATCGACGATCCCAATGCACCCGAACGAGACGCGCGAGCTGCGCGCCCTGATCCGGAAATACGCCGACATCTATGATATCCCCGAAAGCCTGCTGCACCGCGTGATTATCCGCGAAAGCACCCATAACCCGGGTGCCCGCAATGGCCCGTATTATGGCCTAATGCAGATCCTGCCCGCAACAGCGCGCAGCATGGGGTTCAAGGGCGGTAACGCTGATCTGCTCGATGCGGAAACCAACCTGAAATATGCGGGTAAATATCTGCGCGGGGCGTGGATGCTGTCCGACGGGTCGGAAGCGACGGCCGTAAAGTGGTACAGCCAAGGCTACTACTACGAGGCCAAGCGCCGTGGCATGTTGGTCGCAACGGGCCTGCGCAAGGCGTAACCTTTTTCGCGTTTTTGCCTAAGAAACACGCCGGTGCAGCAATGCCCCGGCGTGTTTTGTTTTCAGCTTACTGGATGCGCGCCCAGTTCTGGCTGGCGCACAGCAGACCGCCAGCAACGCAACCCTGCAGGCGCAGCGCATTGCCGTTCACTTGCATCTTGCCGACATAGGTCTTGCCATTGGACGGGCGGTACACCTGCCCGCCGTATGTGCCGTCGCCGTTCGCTGCCATGTTGATCACGATCTGGCGGCCAATGTTTTCAGACTGATAAGGTGCGCCGTCAGCCTTGTAGGTGTTGGTGATCGTGCCGCAGACGGCCGCGCCGCAGGGCGACATCGTGACATAGGCGAATGCGCCGTCGTCAACTTCGGTCTGCCAGACGCCGACTGCGGCGTCCTGTGCGGATGCCGCTGTGGCAAAGGTTGCGGCCACAAGAGCTGCGATAAGGTGTTTCATATTGGGTCTCCTCCCCGATTGAACTGCGCTACCTTGCAAGGCGCGCGCGATTCCACGCAAGACTGACGCCACGTCGGTTGCCTTTTCATTAAGATCGCCGCAAAACGCAGCGAACTGATGCGCCTTAAGGAGCCTGCCATGATCCTCTATCCCGCGATTGACCTGAAAGACGGCCAGGCCGTGCGCCTTGTGCATGGCGAAATGGATCAGGCCACGGTGTTCAACGACGATCCGGCTGCGCAGGCGCAGGAATTTGTCGATGCGGGCTGCCAGTGGCTGCACTTGGTTGACCTGAACGGTGCCTTTGCCGGCACCCCCGTCAACGCCGCCCCGGTCGAGGCGATCCTGAAGCGCTGCAAGGTTCCTGCCCAGCTGGGCGGCGGGATTCGCGATATGGCGACGATCGAACGCTGGCTTGATTTGGGCCTTGCCCGCGTGATCCTTGGCACCGTCGCTGTCGAAAATCCCGATCTGGTGCGCCAAGCCGCCAAGGCGTTCCCCGGCCAAGTCGCCGTCGGCCTAGATGCCCGCAATGGCCGCGTCGCCACCCGCGGCTGGGCCGAGGAAACCGACGTCATGGTCACCGATCTTGCGAAATCCTTCGAGGACGCAGGCATTGCCGCGATCATCTACACCGACATCCTGCGCGATGGCGCGATGAAGGGTCCCAACATCGACGCCACAGCCGATTTGGCCCGCGCCGTCGACATCCCGGTCATCGCCTCTGGCGGCGTGTCGTCGCTAGCGGATTTAACCGCGCTGCGCGACACGGGCGTCATCTCTGGCGCGATCTCGGGCCGCGCGCTTTACGATGGGGCTATCGATCTGCGCGCGGCGATGGATTTGCTGGCTTAATTCGCGGCCTTTTCGGTCAACATATCCAGCGCGCCGGCCATTTTCGCGGCATATTCCGCATCTGCGGGGATGTTCAAACCGTCGAACATGTCCGGCACCGCCTCATATGCAATCAGCGTCTGGCCGTCCTTCTCGTAGACTAGCACTTTGAGCGGCAGAACAAGCCCGGCCAGACCGTCGGCCTGCAGCGCGGGCGTACCAAGCTGCGGGTTGCCAAAGATCAGCAGTTCCATCGGCATCAGTTCCATATCGACGCTGGCCGCACCGGTTGCATGATCGACGCGGGCAAAAACGGTAGCGCCTGCGTCGGTCACAGCCGTCTCTAGCGCGTTCATTGCGTCATACACGGTGCGATCTGTCGTTTTGGTGATGACCTCGGCAGACGCCGGGGCGGCCAAAGCGGGCAAGGCCAGCGCGGCGGCGGCAAGTGTTGTGCGAATCATGGATAGGTCCTTTGTGATGTGACCATAGTCTAACCTTAAAATCCCGGTCAGGTTCCCCTTCCCCTGCCCGGCGCTGCGCGGTATCACGCCCATATGCTGAAAACCCGGATCATCCCCTGCCTTGATGTCGCCAACGGACGCGTTGTCAAAGGTGTGAATTTCGTCGGTCTGCGCGATGCGGGTGACCCCGTCGACGCGGCCATCGCCTATAACGCGGCTGGCGCGGACGAGCTTTGCTTTCTCGACATCATGGCCACCGAAGAAAATCGCGGCACCATGTTCGAACTTGCCACCCGTACAGCCGAGGCGTGCTTTATGCCGCTGACCATCGGCGGCGGCGTGCGCACCCACCACGACGTGCGCGCCCTGCTGCTGGCGGGGGCGGACAAGGTCAGCTTTAACTCTGCCGCCGTCACCAACCCCGATGTCGTGACAGAGGCCGCGCTGCGCTTTGG
Source organism: Loktanella salsilacus (assembly GCF_900114485.1). Taxonomy (GTDB): domain Bacteria; phylum Pseudomonadota; class Alphaproteobacteria; order Rhodobacterales; family Rhodobacteraceae; genus Loktanella; species Loktanella salsilacus. Next base: position 295,361 of record NZ_FOTF01000001.1, read on the forward strand.
CAGCCAGTGCATCGTCGTGGCCATCGACGCCAAAACCGTGGCCCCCGGCCGGTGGGAAATCTTCACCCATGGCGGGCGCCGCGCGACAGGCATCGATGCTGTGGAATTCGCCCGCACCGTGGTGGAAAAAGGCGCAGGTGAAATTCTGCTGACCGCGATGGACAACGACGGCGTTAAGACGGGATACAACATCCCCCTGACCCGCGCTGTCAGCGATGCGGTCAACGTCCCTGTCATCGCCTCTGGCGGGGCCGGCACGCTGGATCACCTTGTCGAAGGCGTCACCGAAGGCCACGCCAGCGCCGTGCTGGCCGCGTCGATCTTTCACTTCGGCACCTACACAATACCGCAGGCCAAACAGCATATGGCCGACGCGGGCATCCCCATGAGGCTGTCATGACCCTTGATGATCTGGCCGCAACGATTGCCGCTCGCAAAGGCGCTGACCCGGATACCAGCTGGACCGCAAAACTGCTGGCCAAAGGCCCCGCGAAATGCGCCGAAAAATTCGGTGAAGAATCAATCGAGGCCATCATCGAGGCCGTGCGCGGCGACAAAGCGGCGCTGACGTCAGAGGCTGCAGATACCCTCTATCACCTGCTCGTCATGCTGACCGCCTGCGACGTGCCCCTGTCCGACGTGATGGATGAACTCGCCCGCCGCCAAGGCACCTCCGGCATCGCTGAAAAAGCGGCCCGCCAGCCCTAAAAGCCGTCCCTTTCTTCTCGCCTCAAATATTCCGGGGTCCGGGGCTGGCCCGGGTCAACACTTCCGCCTGCGGCGCCCTAAAGTGGCCCCTTCTTCTGGTCATAAATACCTCGGAGGTCTGGAGGCAGAGCCTCCAGCTGGCCCGGCACGGGCCACCGCGTCAAATGACGCACCTTACAGCTTTGACGAAATCACGCCCGTATTGAATCCGCCCATCCGCAGCTCGCCGAAAAGCCGCTGATATTCGATCTTCGGGCAGCGGTCTTGCACCACCGTGACACCGCGCGCAGTCGCGACCGCCGCTGCCGCGTCATGATGCACCCCAAGCTGCAGCCAGATCACATCCAGCTGCGGCCAGCGGGCTAGCGCCTCATCCACGATACCGGGCACCGCGTCGGACCTGCGAAAAACATCGACCATATCCACGTCCCCCGGCACCTCGGGCAAGCTGCCGTAAACCCGCTCGCCCAGCAAATCCTGCCCTGCAAGTCCCGGATTGACCGGCACAATCGTAAAGCCCTTCAGCTTAAGATAGCGCGCTACGAAATAGCTGGGGCGGACCGGATTGGCGGACACCCCCAATATGGCGATCCGCTTGACGCGGGTCAGAATGGATTTCAGCTCTGCATCTGTCATAGCGCCATCATCAGGGCAAAAAAACGCCCGGGTCAAGCCCGGGCGTAAAGGTGTGGAACGAGGGACAGTCAAAGGCGCGGATCGGTTCCAGTGATCCGCTCTGACCCCTTACATGGGGGCAAAATCAGCCGCCCCAAGTCCCGCTCGCCAAAGTGTGAACTGCCGGCTTAGTCGCCCTTGCTGGCATAAAGCGCCACAGCAGCCGCGTTGGACACGTTCAGCGAACCAAAACCGCCCGCCGCACCAATGCGCACCACGGCATCGCAGGTCTCCATGCTTTTTTCGCGCAGGCCGGGGCCTTCAGCGCCCATGACCAGCGCCACGGGGCGGTCATGCTTGCCAACAAGCGCCTCGCCAATCGTCTGCTCGGCCTCGCCGTCCAGACCCAGCACGATATAGCCCATGTCCTGCAGTTGCGTCATCGCATCCGCCAGATTACGCACCCGCAGATAAGGCTGACGTTCCAGCGCGCCAGAGGCGGTCTTGGCCAGTGCGCCCGTCTCGGGCGCAGCATGGCGCTGCACGGCGACAACGGCGCGCGCGCCGAACACTTCGGCAGAGCGCAGAATCGCGCCGACGTTATGCGGATCGGTCACCCGGTCCAAAAGCACGATGCGCGGCGGCTGTGGGCCGTCACCCAGCGCGATATCCTGCAAGCTGCCCCAATCCAGCGGCTTAACCTCCATCGCGGCCCCTTGGTGGACGGACTGCGGGTCAATGGGGGCGGCGAATTTGCGCGGATCGCTGATCTCTGGCTCGATCCCCGCTTCGGCCACGGCGTCGGCCAACTTATCCAGCGCATTGCGCGTCACGACCAGACGCAGCTTTTCCCGCTTGGGGTTCAGCAACGCATCGCGCACGGCATGCAGGCCAAACAGCCAGATCGTCTCTGCTGAGGCCAGCCGCTTGGCCTGTTCTTTTTCGATCACCCACTTCGGCTTTTGCATCTTCACGCTCCTGACTGTTGGCCCCCCGATACAGGGAATCGCAGCGAGTGTGAAGCAAGCGCACAAAGGTGCTTTTTTGCGGTTGACGGCCCCATGGGGCAAGGTTATCTCGACCGCAAGTGGGCGACAGGCCGCAAGGTGTGGCAGGAGACTGTAACTCTCTCGCGGAGACGCACGCCTGGTTCGATTCCAGGGTCGCCCACCATTTTACCGCGAGACAGTCTTGATCGAAGCATACGATTTTCCGCTGGAAAATGATGCTTCGTTATTTCGCGAAATCATACACATCACTGCGCTGGTCGATTTGTTGATTAACAGATGGCATGCCCCTTTTTGACACAAAAAAAGGGGCTGCATGACACAGCCCCTTTATCGTTACTCAGCCGGCGCATCCTGCGGCTTGTTGACGTTCAAGCCGCGCATCAACAGCCGGGACACCCTGCTGCGCCCGCCGTCGATCACTGAAAACAGCGACGGGATAAAAATGAGCGATAGCAGCGTCGACAGCAGCAAGCCGCCAATCACCGCAACCGCCATCGGAGAGCGGAATTCGCCCCCTGCCCCAAACGCCAGTGCCGACGGCACCATGCCTGCGGCCATCGCGATGGTGGTCATGACAATCGGCCGTGCTCGTTTGTGACCTGCATCCATCATGCCTTCGGTCCGGGTTGCCCCTGCCTTCATCGCCTCTAGCGCGAATTCGACCAGCATGATCGCGTTTTTGGTGACGATTCCCATCAACATCAAGAAGCCGATGATCACCGACAGGCCAATCGCCGATCCGGTCAGATACAGCGCCAGAATCGCCCCGCCGATGGCCAAGGGGAGTGACATCAGGATGGTAAATGGCGTCACAAAGCTGCCGAACAGCAGCACCAGCACAACATAGACGAGCATCACGCCCGCCCCCATCGCCGTGCCAAAGGATGCAAAGACTTCGCCCTGCACCTCGGCGTCGCCGGTGGGCTGCACGCGCACGCCCGTCGGCAGATCGAACCCGGCGGCGGGCAGCGCAAAGATGCTGCCTGTCGCCTGCCCCAGCACCGCACCGTCAGCGAGGTCGGCCTGCAGGGTGATCCGTGTTTCGCGGTCATAGCGTTCGATGGACGACGGGCCGTTGGCCAGCGTCACGTCCGCGACAACCGACAGCGGCACGGGCGCGCCTGCCTGCGTGGGGATACGCTGGCTGGTCAGCAGTTCCAGATTGCGGCGGCTGTCTTCGGCGATGCGCACAACGATCGGAATTTGACGCCCATCAATGCTGAACTTCGCCAGATTCGCATCCGTATCACCGATGGTCAGCACCCGAATGGTCGAGGCGAGGTCGGACGCGGTAATGCCCAGTTCTGCCGCGATTTGCGGACGCGGGGTGATGCGCAGTTCTGGCCGTTCCAAGCTGGCCGCGTTGGTGATGTTTTTGATGGTCGCGACGCCGGACATCTGGCTGGCCAATTCCTGCGCGGCCTGTGTGACCGTTTCCAAATCATCGCCCAGCACGGCGACATTCACGGCCCTTTCACCATTTGCCGCCAGCATGTTGATTCGTGCATCGGGAATATCGGCAAGGCGGGCGACCAGATCGTCCTCGATATCGAACTGACTGCGTTCGCGCGTGTCTTTCGCCCCGAGTGTGACCGTGACATTGGCTTTGGCCACATTGCCACCCGCGCCGCCCTGCACCAGCACATTTTGCACTTCTGCGATATCCTGGGCACGGCTTGCGATTTCGTTGGTGATCGTGCGGGTTTCGGCCAACGTCCCGCCCGGTGGCAGCTCTACACTGACTTGCAAACGGCCCTCGTCTGCCTCTGGGATAAACTCGGACGGCAGCAGGGTCGCGGAATAGATAGAGCCCGCGAAAATCCCAAGGCCAAGGATCATCGTGATCAGGCGATGATGCAGCGTCCACGTCAGCAGGCGCATATAGCCGCGCATGATAAAGCCGTCTTTTTCCGCCACGTGGTTCGGCGCATCCTTTAGGATATAGGCCGCCATCATCGGCGTAATCAGGCGCGCGACAAGCAGGGAAAACAGCACAGCAACCGCGACGGTCAGGCCGAACTGTTTGAAATACTGCCCCGCGATGCCAGACATAAAGCTGACGGGCGCAAAGACGGCGACGATGGTAAAGCTAATCGCGATCACGGTCAGGCCGATCTCTCCGGCGGCTTCTTCGGTCGCCTCATAGGCGGGTTTGCCCATGTGGATATGGCGGACGATATTCTCGATCTCGACAATCGCGTCGTCCACCAAGATGCCTGTCACCAGCGTGATCCCTAGCAAAGACACGGTGTTGAGCGAGAAGCCCAGCATCTGCATGACAAAGAACGTCGGGATGATCGACAGCGGCAAGGCCACGGCGGTGATCAGGGTGGCGCGCCAGTTTTTCAGGAACAGGAACACCACGATGATCGCCAGCGCGGCACCCTCATAAAGGGTTTCCATTGCCGAATGATAGTTGCCAGCGGTGTATTCGGTGGCATCGTCGATCAGCGTGATTTCAACGCCGGGATAGGCGGCGCGCACCTCGTCCAGCCGTTCGATCACGCGCTCTGCCACGGACAGGTCCGACGCACCCGTTGCACGGAACACGCCAAAGGCCACGACGGGCTGCCCGTCGAGGGTCGCAAAGCTGCGCGCCTCTGACGGGCCGTCGATGACTTCGCCCACGTCAGACAGGCGGATCGTACGGCCATCCGCCAACGACAACGGCGTGGCGGCAAGTTGTTCAATGGTGTCCGCGCCGCCAAGGGCGCGGATGGAAAATTCCTGCCCGCCGATATCGCCGCGGCCACCGCCAAGGTCGATATTGGTCGCCGACAATTGACGGCTGATCGACGCGGCAGAGATACCAAAGGCGAGCAATCGCTGGGGATCAAGCTCTACCTTGATCTCTCGGTCGGCGCCGCCAAGGCGGGTGATTTTACCAAGTCCGGTGACGCCCTGCAGTTCGCGGTTCAAGACCTCGTCCACGAAATAGGACAGGTCTTCGATGCTGCGGCTGGGGTCGGCGACGGCATAGGTCATGATCGCCTGCCCCGTCACATCCAGCCGCTGCACCAGCGGCTCGGATATGCTGTCGGGAAGTTCGGCCCGCACGCGCGTCACGGCGTCTTTGACGTCATTGAGCGCGCGGTCGCTGTCGGTCGACAGTTCGAATTCGACGGTGGTCACGCTGCTGCTGTCCGTCGCAACAGATGTGATATGTTTGACGCCCGTGATCGCAGAAATGCTGTCTTCAATCGGTTTGGTGACCTGAGAAATCAGTTCTGACGGGGCGGCACCGGCCTGCCCGACGCTGACGTTGATGATCGGCACGTCGATATTGGGGAATTGCGTGACCGGCAGGCTGCGAAACGCGAATAGGCCAACGATGACCAAGACCAGAAAGGCGGCGATCGACGGAACGGGGTTCCGGATCGCCCAGGTGGACATATTCATTCGGAAACCTCTGCGCTGTCGGTTGTGGGCGGCGCATTTGCGGCCAGCGGGGCAACGGGCGTCACCTTATCCCCGGTCCGAAAGAACGCACCGGCGCGCAGCAGCACGCTGTCGCCCTCCACCAAGCCTTGCGTGATTTCGCGCAGACCGGCTGACACAACGCCAAGCGACACGCTGGTTTGTTCAACCGTGTTGTCGACGACCTTTTGCACGACACTGTCGCCGCCCGTTGTGGTGACAGCGGACACGGGCACGGTCAGCGCCAAACGCTGCGCCGTCTGGATGGCAGCGCTGGCAAAGATACCTGCACGCAGACCGGATTGATCGTCGACGGACACGCGCACAGTACCAAGCCGGCTGACCGGGTCGACCTGCGGGCTGATGCGGCGCACGATCCCGCTGCGCGGCGGCAGGCCTGCGACCTGCACGCTGGCGGCGTTGCCGACGCTGATCTTAACCAGATCGGTTTCGACGATCTGAAACTCAGCCTCGATCACACCGTCGCGGATCATGTCGAACATCGCAGTGCCAGCGGACGACAAATCCCCCAAACGCGCAGAGCGGTCTGCAATGATGCCGTCCACAGGCGCGGTCACCGTGGCCCAAGACAGATTGAGCGCTGCAATATCACGGGCTGCCATCGCTTGCGCCATTTGCGCATTGCCTGCCGCAATTGCAGCCTGCGCTGTTTGAATAGTTGCATTTGCGCTGTCGGCGGTGGCCTGCGCCTGATCCAACGCGGACTGCGACACAGCGCCATCCCGGCGCAGCTGCGTGTTGCGCTCCAACGCCGTTGTCGCCTGCTTGGCCGTCGCATTGGCCGAGGCAAGCTGCCCTTCGCCCTGCGCAATCGTCGCCTGCGCGGCGGCAAGGTTGGCATCGGCTTGCGCCAGTTGCGCGGTCAGGGTCTGATCGTTCAGCCGGGCCAAAATATCGCCCTGTTTGACTGTATCGCCAACATCGGCCAGCAATTCGACGATTTCCGTGCCGGACACGCGGGCCGATACGACAACGTCTTCACGCGCCAGCAGATTGCCCGATGCGCTGACGATCTGCGTCACCTGCGTTTGCTGGACGGGTACGACAGTGACCGACGGCGGCGCGACGCTGGCCGCGGTATCCTGCGGGGCCGCGGCGGTGTCTTGCGCCATCGCGGGCAGGCCCGTCAGGCAAAGCGCGGCCACCATAGCAAGGCACGTCCCCGCTGGGCGCAGGGACAACAGCGGCAGTTGGACAGCGTTATTTTTCATCGCGAGAGGCCCTTTAATACGTCAAGGGCCAGTCAGCACTGCCATCGGCAATGCAAAGGATCGCGCCCAGATTGAATTTCTTGTGTCAATGATCTGACGGCAGCGCGGCGCTAAAGCAAGTGCGCAGAATATCACAGCCGCGCACGGGCGATGGATTTATGCGCAGAAGGCTATTGTTTCAGCGCGGCCATTCGCAACGACACCATCAGCCCCGGCGCGTGATCCGATAGGGTCAACGTGGCATCGTGCAGGTCTGCAATCACCTCGACAAGGCTAAGCCCCAGACCGCTGCCCGGCGTGGCGCGGCTGCGGTCAAGGCGGTAGAGGCGCTGCAAAACGCGGCTCCGCTCGTCTTGGGGAATACCGGGGCCTTTGTCGGCGACGGTGAGGATCACATCGCCGCCCCGCCGGTGCAGACCAATGGTGATCGGCGTGCCAGCGGGGGTATGGCGCAGGGCGTTTTCGATCAGGTTAGCAAGGATCTGCCCCAGCAAATCCCGGTCGCCCAACACCATTGCTTGCGGCGCGGTGACATCAAGGATCAAATCGCGGCCGTCTTCGGTCGCAGCGGGATCGTAAAGCTCTGCAAAGGTGGCGACCAAGGCTGTCAGATCGACAGGGGCAAAGCGCGACTTGGGCGTGCCTGCCTCGATCTGGGCGATTTGTAGCAAGGCGTGAAAGACGGACACAACGCCCGCGACCTCTGCCTGCGCAAGGTCGACAAGGGCCGCCGCGTCATCCGGCAGCGGCAGGCCGGACAGATCATCCAGATGCACGGAAATGCGCTGGATCGGGGTTTTCAGATCATGGGCCACGTCCGACGACACCTGCCGCAGCGCATCCACTGAGGTTTCTTGCGCCGCCGCCATCCGGTCAATGCGCGTGCCGATGCGGCGAAAATCGTCGGACCATTGCGCCGTGGGCTGCACGCGGGCCGCCAAATCGCCGCTGGTCAGCTGGTCCAGCGTGCGCCCCAGCGCATTCACCTGCCGCGCAGACCGCCGCGCCATCACCAGCCCGGCCCCCAGCGCGATCACAAGCGTCGGTAGCAGGGACAGCAGCACAATGTTGCGGAACACCGTCCAAAGCTGGTCAATCTCGGCCCGGCTGCGCGCGATGCTGAGCTGGCCCCCATAAAGCCGCGTGGTCAGCGCCAGATATTCGCCGCCGATGCGCGTGCCTTCGCCGTCCAGCGTCGTCAGGAAATAACCGTCTTGATCCTGCGCTAGCACGCCGTTGCCATAGTGCCGCCCGCGCGGGGAAACATAGGACAACACAATGCGCGCAGGATCGCTGACCCGCGCCTCTGCCGCGACTAATGCGGCCAACGCGGTGGCAGACGGCGCGGCGCGAAAGCCTGCAACGTCCTGCTGCAAGTCGCTGCGCATGGTGGCATCCAGCGATTTCCGGCTGGCGGTATAGCTGGCGGTCAGGCTGGCGATACTAATCAGCGCAAAGACAGCAACCAGCCCCAAGGCCAGCCGTACGGGGCTGGCACGCAGCAGCGCGATAAGGCGGTGCAAGAAGGTCTTCATCCCTCGATCCGGTAGCCAGAGCCGCGCACGGTTTTGATCAGGTCCACATCAAATGGCTTGTCCACTTTGGCCCGCAGGCGGCTGATATGGGTCTCGACGACATTGGTTTGCGGATCGAATGAAATGCCCCAGACGTTTTCCAGCAACATGGTGCGGGTCTGGATGCGGCCCTTGCGGCGCAGCAGGTGTTCAAGGATCGCGAATTCACGCGGCAGCAGATCAATCTTTTGCCCCGCGCGGGTGACGTCGCGGGTGACAAGGTCCATCACCAGATCGCCAGCGGTCAGCGTCACGTCCTGCGCCAGCGCACGCGGGCGGCGGCCAAGGGCGTTGATCCGGGCTGACAGTTCGCCAAAGGCAAACGGTTTGACCAGATAATCGTCCGCACCCGCGTTCAGCCCGCCAATGCGGTCATCCACTGATCCCATCGCGGTCAGCATCAGAACCGGCGTCCGGTTGCCGGCGCCGCGCAAGGATTTCACGAGCGTCAGCCCGTCAATTTCCGGCAGCATCCGGTCGATAATCATCACGTCATGCTCTGCGCTTGTGGCCTGCACCAAGCCGTCGCGGCCATTTTCCACCAAGTCGACCGTATGCCCCTCTTCGCGCAGACCGCGCGTGATGTATTGGCCAGTCGTCCGGTCGTCTTCGACCACGAGTATCTTCATCGTGTTTCCATGCGTCATGCCTGATCCTTTGACAGATGGGGCGTGCGCGCCCGCTTGGCAAGAAAAAGGCCCCGCGCGTCCCAAGGCAGGAACGGCGGGGCCAAGGCTCAGCTGGTGCATCAATCAGAGCCAAGGACAGCAGCCCGGTGCATCGGGCCGTGCCTATAGGGTCGCCTTAGGCGGCTTTTTTCGCCAGATCGCCGACGGTCACGTCAATCGACATCTCGCGCCCTTGGCGCCAAACCGTCGCAACGGTTTCGGTGCCGGGGGTCACGTCAGCCACAGCGCGGGTCAGATCGCCGATGTCCGCGATGTCTTTGCCCGCGAAGGTCAGAATGATATCGCCGCTCTTCAGGCCAGATTTTGCGGCGGGGCTGTCTGCAGAGACGTCTTCAATCACGGCCCCTTTGGGACTGTCATACCCCAGCACAGAGGCGATTTCCTCTGTCATTGGCTTAATCTGAACGCCCAGCCAGCCACGCGCGATGGTGCCGTCATCTTGCAGATCGGCGACGACTTTTTGCACCAGATCAGATGGCACAGCAAAGCCGATGCCCACGGACCCGCCGCCGGGGCTGAAAATCATCGTGTTCACGCCGATAACTTCACCATCCGCGTTGAACAGAGGACCGCCAGAGTTGCCCTTGTTGATCGCGGCATCGGTCTGGATGTAGTCGTCATAGGGGCCAGAGTGGATGTCGCGGGACACGGCGGACACGATGCCAGAGGTCACGGTGCCGCCAAGGCCAAAGGGGTTTCCGATGGCCAGCGCTTCGTCACCCGGGCGCACGGTATTGCTGTCGCCCCAAGGCACGATTGGCAGGTCGGCGCCGGTGTCGATCTTGATCAGCGCGATATCGGTCAAGGGGTCCACGCCGATCACCTCGGCATCGTATTCCTTATCGTCGCTGAGCGTGACCTTGACCGTCTGGGCACCGTCAACAACGTGGTTGTTGGTGACGATATAGCCGTCCTTGGACACGATAAAACCGGACCCCAGCGCGTGCATCGGCTCTGCCTGGCCGCCTTGCGGAGTCTGGAACATGGGGCCAAAGCGGCGCTCTAGCTCTTCACGCGGAAAGCCGGGCGGCAAGGCGTCGGCCAGCGACTGCGCGTCCTGCGCCTTTTCCGTCACTTCGATAAAGACCACGGCGGGGGACAGGGTTTCGACCAGATCCCCATAGCCGCCAGCGGGAACAGCCAGCGCGGCGGTCGGGGCGAGAGTCATGGCGGTGGAGCCGGCCAAAGCGGCAAACATCGTCAGCGCGGCAGCAGAGCGGCGGATCGAGGGGGTCATGGGCAGCATCCTTTGGTTGCGTCTTTATGAACCTTAGATGCACCCCTGCCCTGACGATTGCCTGACGCGCGCTATACAGATTTGTAAGGTTTGGATTGGCAGTGCGTTGGGCATCTGCCCCACTGCGGGCGGGCACTGATTTTGAGTATTTTTGGCAAGATGAATGCCAAAGGGGCTGTTATGCGACGCCGGGGATTGCAACGCGGCGGGCGCTGTCTTGGAAATGATGCATCGACATGGGCCAAACGGTGCCGGGCCAGCGGACTTCCATCTCGCGTAGCCTTGGGCGGTAGACAGTCGTGTAAAGCGTGCCGAAGCCTTGCGCGAAAGCGGTGGAGTAGAGCGGCGGTTTCAGGAAGGCGTCGATGAACACATCCTGCGGGTCGCGGTGCAGGGTCAGGCGGTGCAGCAAGAACCGTTCGCGTTCGACCGTGGCGGTAAAGCGGGCGTGGCTGACCCATTCGACCTGTTCTTGGTGGTTGGTCGCGACGGCGTTGCGGGTCAGCAGCGTCTTGCGGTCCGGGCCCATCATCGCCGTCAAATAGTTGCGGTGCTCGTCCAGCACCGTGACGTTGTAGGACATATGGGTCGGGATACGCATCAGCACCTCGCCCGCCTCTTCTGTGGTGGTGCAGGTTTGCAAAATATAGCGCAGGATCAGCGGCACGCCGAACCCCTGCCCCACGATGCGCCGACCACCAAAGGTCAGCGAGATCGCCAGCCCCGCGTCGTTGATGCCGTCGACAAGGCCCCAAAGCCCGTCGCTGATGCCCATGACGCGGCGGCCGTTCCAATTGGTGTTCAGGATCAGGCTGTCAAAGGCGTTCGGGTTGTAGTCGTAGTTGCGCACCAGCACGGGTTCTGTGCCGGGCCAGATCGCTTGACTGCACCCGCTGAGATAAGGTGGCGGGTTGTAAAAGGACAAGAAACGGGCGGCCATATCGCCGCCGCCAGCCAATTCGCACAGGGAATCGTAAAGTGGCACCAGCTCTGGCATGTTGGATGCCAAGGCGCGGTGACATTCCAGATAGGTCGGGCGCGCGCTTTCGCCGTCCCGCAACCACCACTTGCGGTAGGCGGGCCAGTATTCGGCGAACAGCCCGGCCCACCGGGGACCGGGCTGTTCTTCTGATAGCGCGCGCCAGAGCATTTACATGATCTTGAAGGCAGGTTCTGCCAGCGCTGGCCCTGCGGAGGCGACGGGAAGCGGCTTGCCCGAGACGCACTTCTTAATGCCGTGGATCCACTTGGCGGCGCGGTCGTTCAACTGGAACGACTTCGTCATGGACCGTCCGCGCGTCACAAGGATGCCGATGTCGGCACCTTCATAGCGGTAATCGCCGGGCTGCAGGATGCGCAGAAAGAACGCCTCGTTTTCCGATTCCACCGCGCGGCGGTGATAGTCGAAGCGGTCATAAACAACGCGGCCGTCTTCCAGCATTTTGTAGATGCCAGTCTCAGGCGACTCGGTGCAGATATCGACCGTATCAGCCGTGTGCTTGATCACCATCTGCGACCAGCTGTCGATCATGTCCGGGTTGGCCCAGCGATTGTTTAGCTCGTCCACGTCCAGCTGGAACTTTTTTCGGCTGAATTCCAGCAGGTGAAACAGGAACAGCGGCGCGTCGGCATGCGCAAACGCGGCGTGGTTCGTCATGGATGAACAGCCGGTGATGCGTGGGTTCAATTCCCCCAGCCACAGATCACCCGTCTTTTTGTCGATCAGGAAGTCGAGTTCGAAGTAGCCCCGATAGCCTTCTTTGCGCAGCTGTTCGCCGAACTTAAAAGTCATGTCGCGCGCTTGCTGACGCACCTTGGGCGGAAAGGCTGTGGCCAGAATTTCGTTACCACACCAGCCGCCGCGATACGGCGTCAGGTCTTTGAAACCGACAAGTTCCGTCATCAACGGGCCAACGATCGTGCCTTGAGACGTGGCGCAAGCCTCGATCGCAGAGCCGCGGCAGTCGATCCGCTTCATGATCTTGATCTCGCCCTCGCCGACGATCTCATGCTCGTGGCGGCGGAAATCCTCTTCGGATTTGATAAAGAACGTGGTGTGCCCGCTATCGCCAAAGGCCGATTGCAGAACCAGATCGTGACCGATCCCGGCCTTTTCGGCGATCCGGCGCAGCTCTTCGTAGGATTTGACCTCTGCCAGCGTGTTCGGCACCGACGGGACGCCCGCCTTGTTGCCGATACGCACAGTTTCGATCTTGTTATCCAGCGATTGGCGCAGCTTGGCCTTGGGGAACCAGACGTCGGCGCCCAGTTCCTTGGACAGGCGTTCGGTTTCCTCGTCGAACATCAGGAACACGAACTTGGGCTTGCCGCCGCGGCGCTTAATGAAGTCGATGACCTCTTTGTGCTGCAGCAGATAGTTGTTGATGTCCTCGATGGACTGGAATTCTGCGTGGGGCTGTTCGGACGGGCAGAACACGTTGGGGTGCTTGCCACCGTAACAGTCGATGTAGCAGATATACTTGAAGTTTTTCACCCACTCATCAAGGCCGAGCAGGTTAAAGTTGGTCGCAGAGATAAAGTAGACGGGCTCTTCGTTGCGGTGAAAGAACCGGCGAATTTCGGAGATATTCTTGAGAACTGTCGTGGTCATGAATCGTCCTTTGTTATTCTGCGGCGGTTTTATTTGATGTCAGCTTCTTCGCTGCTGTCAGTCGTTTTTGCGGCGTTTGGGCTGCCAAGGCTTCGGGTGTGAAGACGCGCAGGCCAAGGTCGGCGCGGTAGCCGTGGATCTCGTTCACGTCCAAAGCGCGCATGAAGGCGAGGATTTCAGACGAAATCACCTGCCCCGGCACGAGGATCGGAAAGCCGGGTGGGTAAGGAATGATGAAACTGGCGCTGACGACCTCTTCGCCCGCGTCTAGGGCGTGCTGAAGCGATCCGTCTAGGTCCATGTAATCGCAGTTGTTTTCGTCGTAAGCCATGTAATAGGCCGTGCGGATATCGCCCTCTGACGTGACATTGTCGGCGCGAAAAGCATCGTGGAAGCGGCTGAAATCGGGCAGCGGCGGATACTTTTCCGTCAGGTTGGCGACGCGGCGCTCAAAGCCAAGACGCTCCATCTTTGACGCGTCATCCAGCAGGTCATCCAGCCCGCGGGCAATTTCGACCAGCACTTCGATCAGGTAAGCGACGCTGGACCGCGTGGTGCCGATGTTCGTCATGAACAGCACCGAATTACGCGAGGTTTTGTTGATCTGGATGCCGTATTTATCCATCAAGATCTGCGTCTTAAAGGTATCGCCATCCCAGCCCGTGCCGCCAACGCCCAGCGTCACGCGAGTGGCATCAAGGACGAATTCGTCGTCCTCCCACGCCTCTAGCATGTCGATCCAACCGCGGTCGGGATCGTAATAGCTCTCGGTCCCGCTTTCGCGGTATTCGGACGGGATCATTTCCGCCAGGCTGAGCACCTTAAAGTATTTCTTAAGCAGCGGATGCGTAGATATAGCGCGGCGCATCGACATGGCCGCTTCTAGCTGGCGCTGAACAAATTCGAACCCTTCAAGTTCGACTTGGCGGCGGCCCACATCAAGGGAGGCGATGATTTGATAATTCGGCGATGTTGACGTGTGCGTCATATAGGCTTCGTGGAAGGCCTGTTCGACCTCGCCTTTGAAGTCCTGATCGTTGACGTGGATCATCGATCCCTGCCGCAGCGATGTCAGCGTTTTATGCGTCGATTGCGTGGCATAGACGCGGATGCGTGCCGTTGGCGGGGCGATCAACCGGGTGTTCAGAATGGTTTCGGTGTCGGCCCCTTTGAGCATTTCCTGCTGCGCGGCATAGGCCTCGGCGTGCTCTTCGGTCTTAAACCGCGCGCGCATTTTGTTGGCGGTCCGCATCGCGGTGCGCTTGCGGTAGGTCGGGTTAAAGCGGGCAAAGGCGAACCATGCCTCGTCCCACAGGAAAATCAGGTCGGGCTTGATGGCCAGACACTCTTCCATGACGCGGTCGACGTTATAGACGATGCCGTCAAAGGTGCAGTTCGTCAGCAGCAGCATCCGCACGCGGTCCAGCTTGCCAGCGGCCTTGAGGTCCAGCAGCTGCTGCTTCATCTCGCGCAGCGGCACAGCGCCATACATGGAATATTCGTTCAGCGGATAGCTATCGAGGTAGCAAACCTGCGCGCCCGCCAGCACCATGCCGTAATGATGCGACTTGTGGCAGTCGCGGTCGACCAGAACGATATCTCCTGGTCGAACAAGCGCTTGCACGACGATCTTATTGCAGGTCGAAGTGCCGTTGGTCGCGAAAAACGTCTGCTTGGACCCAAAAGCGCGCGACGCCAGTTCCTGCGCCTCTTTGATCGGGCCGTGCGGTTCCAGCAAGGAATCCAGCCCGCCCGACGTGGCAGAGGTTTCGGCGAGGAAGATGTTAGGCCCGTAAAACGCGCCCATATCCTGAATCCAATGGCTGCGCGTAATCGACTTGCCGCGTGAAATCGGCATGGCGTGAAAGACGCCTGTCGGCTGCTTGGAATAGTTAACCAAAGCCGTAAAGAACGGCGTTTTATAGCGCGACTGCACACCGCGCAGGATGTTCAGGTGCAGTTCCATGAAGTCTTCTTGGTTATAGAAAACACGGCGGCAGATGCCGAGTTCGGTGCCGGCGATATCCTCGACCGACCGTTCCGTCACCAAATAGGCGTCCAGTTCTGGCCGCACGTCATCGATCAGACGGCACAGGGCGGGGCCATAATCCTTGGTTTGCAGGTCGTTCAGCTTGTCGGTGCCAGCAACGCCTTCAAGAAAACGCGCCAGAATGGGATGGTCGGACTTGGACCGTAGGGTCACGCCGGGGCGCACCACGATGGCCTGAATGTTATGGTTAAACAGCACCGCGATCAGCGCATCCTCGACCGATGGGACAACCAAAGCCTCGTAGATAAACGGATCTTCGGCGCGGCGCATGGCGTGGACATTGGCCTTGAGCCAGTGTTCCTGCGCGTCGGACACCTCGTCCACGATCAGCACCTCGAAATAGGGCTTGGTCATGGCGCGCACTTCGGGGGACAGCAGCGCCTCGTCGTCATGCTCTTCACGGTCGTCGCTGTCGTGGTCCAGCGGAATGTGGCGGCGGCGGTATGCGCCGGTGGTCAGGGCACGGGCGACGCGGTGAACGCTGTAGGACAGTTCGGTAAAGCTGTTATGCTCGAACTGGCGGCGCATGTGGTCGAACACCTGCATGCCGGGGAAAGCCCAATAGGCCTCGATCTCGGCCAAGCCATCGAACAGTTCAGAAGCTTGGCTGCGCAGCGTCGGGTCGATCTTTGCTGGTGCCTCGCGGGCCAGTTGCGCTGTGACTTCTCGCAATTCGCTCCAACGGTCGGCACGCAACTGGGTCGCAGAATAATAGTCGGTCACGGAATGCATTACGGTCGGTCCTCGGTATTGTTACGCGGGACGCCGATTGGGCGGACTGGTCCGGTGAAACCCGGGCCAGTCGCCAAGGTGGCGTTAGATAACGTCAGTGTGGGGGACGATTGGCGGGACTGCAACAGTGCCCGTCGGAGTTTTATATTCGATCTCCATCTCGGCCTCTCCTGGCACGTCGACCATCAGACCGGCGCGTGTGCCCTGATGTGGAATTGCCAATGGCCCCAAGGTGTTAAGGAAGCTGTCTACGCCGCTGGTGCGATCATAGACAGAGAAATCGACGTCCCGGTCACGGAAGGATTTCAGGACTTGCCCCAGACCCTTCATGCCAGTTTCGCGCTGGCGGCGGACCATATCAAGGTCGATTTCAATCGGGAACATGTCCTCTTGACCTTGGCTTTGGTGCAGCACCATGGACGTCGGATCGACGACGCACGACCGCCCGATGCCGCCCGATCCCAGACCGTTTACGTCAATGACGTAGCACTGGAATTGCGCCGCCGTGGCGCGCGCGATGGCCAGTTCGGCGTCGCGGTCGGTGGTTCCGGTCAGCACGGGGTGCAACAGCACCTCGACCCCTTGGGCGGTCAGCTGGCGGGTCGTTTCGGGGAACCACATGTCATAGCAAATCGACAGGCCAAACCGGCCCACATCCGGCACGTCAAAGACGCAAAATTCGGTGCCTGCGGCGATGCCAGCCTCGTAGGGGCGGAATGGGAACATCTTGGCGTAGCGTTTGACGATATTGCCGTCGGGGTCGATCACAAAGGATGTGTTCAGAATGCGCCCGTCCGCGTGGCGGATGAACATCGAGCCGGGGATCAGCCAGACCTTGTGCTTGCGCGCGGCTTCGCAAAACCGATCAAGGGTTTCGTTCTGCGGTTCTTGCGCGAACTTATCCAGCGGGCCGAATGGCGCGAGTTCCGAAAACAGCACCATTTGGGTCCAAGGAAAGCGTAGCATCAGCACATCAAGGCGCTGGATCATGCCATCCACGTTGGAATGAAGCGGGTTCACGTACATCTGAACACCGGCGATTGCGAAGGGAGTCATTTCTATTTCTTCCTGAGGGCCGGGAAAATCCGGGAGGCCGTATGTCTAACAGGTCGCGTACGAAAAAGGAACGGCGTCCCCTGCAAGGCAAATTTGGTGGCAAAAAATGGCGAACCGAAAGGTCCGCCATTTCATTGCTTTTTAGATATTTAGGCCTGCTGCTGCTCGGCCACGGCAGCGGTCAGGGCGGCCTCAAAGATCGCGAGACCTTCGTCGATCACCGCATCAGACGCCGTCAGCGGCACCATGATCCGCAGGGCGTTGCCATGCAGGCCGCAGGACAGAAGGATCAGGCCACGCTGCAAGGCGTGCGCCACAACGCGCTTTGTCAGGTCGGCATCGGGTGCAGCAGTCGAGAAGTCGGTCACGAATTCAACGGCAACCATGCCGCCAAGGCCGCGGATGTCCCACAGGCGGAACGGCGCTGCGCGTGCACCGATTTCGGCAAAGCGCACCTTGAAGTGGTCGCCGATTTCGGTCGAACGCGCGAGAAGGCCTTCCTCTTCGATGACGTCAATCGCGGCCAGCGCTGCGGCGCAGGCGACAGGGTTGCCGCCGTAGGTGCCGCCAAGGCCGCCGGGGATCATCGCGTCCATCACATCGGCGCGGCCAATGACGCCAGCGATCGGATAGCCGCCCGCCATGGATTTCGCGACGGTGATCAGGTCAGGCACGACGCCAGAGTGTTCAATCGCGAACCATTTACCAGTCCGGCCAAAGCCCGCCTGAATCTCGTCCGCGATCAACATGATACCATGCTTGTCGCACAGGGCGCGCAGGGCTTGCATCATTTCGAACGGAACAGGGGTATAGCCCCCCTCGCCCAGCACAGGCTCGATGATGATCGCGGCGATGCGTTCTGGCTGCGCGTCGGTCAGCATCAGGTTGTTCAGCGCGGTCAGGGCGTCCTGCACCGAAATACCGTCGCGGGCGTTCGGGAACGGTGCGCGGTAGATGTCAGACGGGAACGGGCCGACGTCTTTTTTGTAAGGGCTAATCTTGCCGGTCAGGCCCAGCGTCAGCAGGGTGCGGCCATGATAGCTGCCGGTGAAAGCGATAACGCCGGGGCGGCCTGTGGCGGCGCGGGCGATCTTGACTGCGTTTTCCACAGCTTCAGCGCCAGTTGTGACCAGCAGCGTCTTTTTCGGATGATCGCCGGGGGCCAGCGCGTTCAGGCGTTCGGCCAGCGCAACATAGGGTTCATACTGCACGACCTGAAAAGAAGTGTGCGTATACAGGTCTTCTTGCGCCTTGGCGGCGGCAACAACGCGCGGGTGGCGATGGCCGGTGTTCAGCACAGCAATACCGCCGACGAAGTCGATAAAGCGGTTACCCTCGACGTCCCACAGCTCTGCGTTTTCGGCGTAGCTGGCAAAGATCGGCGTGGCAGAGGCAACGCCGCGGGGCACGGCCTGCGTACGGCGGCGCAGAAGGGCGGCGTTCGACTGCTGTTCAATGGGCAGATCAGGCACGACAGTCAGGGGGGTGCGCGGTGCCTCGGCTGCAGCGGTCGCAGGTTTGATCTTGGTCTTAGATGTCTTGCTTTTCTGGGTCATGCGCGCGGTCCTTTGCGGGCCAAGGGGTGTATAATAAATCATTGCCTCGTGTTTAATATAATTGTCAAACGGAGTTTTCGTTCCATTTTGCGTCACCTTTTGTCGTGCAACGACCTTTCGTTGATTTCGCTTGAAACTTTGCCGCGCAACGCCCCTTAATATTTCCTGCACCCGGCACATGCACGGGCGGCCACCGAAAGGGAGACAGGCGTTGGACATCGGAGAGCGGCTGCGCAGCCTGCGCGAAGAACATGGGCTGTCACAGCGTGAACTGGCCACCCGGGCGGGGCTGACGAATGGTACCATCAGTCTGATTGAAAAGAACAAGACATCGCCGTCTGTCGCGTCGCTTAAGTCTTTGTTGGATGCGATCCCGATCAGTATGGCGGACTTTTTTACGCCCCCTGCGGCGGCTGAGGACAAGCCAGCATACTTTTTCAAAGCGCACGAATTCCACGAAATCGCGCCGCAAGACGCCGATCCGCGCCCCCATGTATCGCTGCGCCAATTGGGCCGGGCATCGGAACACGCGCTGCAATTGCTGCACGAATCCTATCCGCCCGGCGCGGACACGGGGCCAGAGTTTTTAAGCCATACCGGCGAAGAGGCTGGCATTGTCGTAAAGGGGCAGATCGAGGTCACAGTGAACGGCGAAGTGTCCGTGCTGGTGCCCGGCGACGGATATATCTTCGACAGCCGCCTGCCCCACCGATTTCGCAACGCCAGCGATCAGGTCTGCGAAGTCATCAGCGCCTGCACGCCGCCGACGTTTTAGGCGGTTCGTTCATTAATTGTCACAAAGCTTGATCTGCGGATCAAGCGCGGCGTAGCGGCGGGCTGTGATCTTGTGGATTTCAGTTGGGGGAATGAACTGCCATTCCGCCAGAAATTTACGCTTTGCCGCACCGCGCAGATAGCGCGCCATCTGTTGATTACCGATGGGGCCCTTGTTCACATTCGATCCATGAAAGCCGATCGTCGCGGCGGGTCCGACACAGGCGTTTGGCAAGGTCGTGAAAATCACACAGGCCGAGCGGCAAAAGCCACGCACCTCTACCCTACCACCCCAAGCCAGCAAGTCGGCGCGATCCGCCTCGGCGCTGATCAACTGACCTCCGCCGTCGTTTACGATCATGTAGGGCTCTGCTGTCGGGGGCGGTCTGCGGTCGGTGCAGAGGCCCATCTGACAGGCAATCGCGAACCAAAGCATAGGGCGGCCTTTCCAAGCGGTATGACGCGATCATCGATGCTGCGCGGACTGCAATCAAGGGGGATTGGACTGTATCGGCGGCTTGGCGCGTGGCAGATAGCAAAGCGCCGAAGGCATCGTGTGATGCCTCCGGCGGGAGTTTATTGAGCCAAGTGAAGGTGCGGCTGGCCCCCGTTAATTCGCTTGGTTCCAAGCGACGGTATAGTGCGACAGGACCGCCGAAATATCCTCGGTGGTGGCCGTGCCCGCGATATGGGCGACAAGGCCGAGTTTTTTGTCCTCGGTCACCGTTTCCACATGGGCGGCGACGCCTTCGTCCTTGAGCGCTTTGTCATAAACGCGGGCGATGGCCTTTTTGCGCAGATCCGGCTTGAAGATCTTGCCGACGGCAGTTTTTGGCAGCTCGTCCAAGATTTCCAGATACTTGGGGTGTGCGGCGCGTTCATGAATGTGCGCCTTAGCATACTCCAGCAGCTCTTCCTCGGTGATCTTGGCACCGTCGACGAGTTCGACATAAACGCATGGCAGCTCGCCTGCGTGGGCATCGGGCTGACCGATAGCGCCAGCAAAGGCGATGGCGTCATGGCCTGCCAGCGCTTCTTCAATCTCGGCGGGATCGATATTGTGGCCGCCGCGAATGATCAGGTCCTTGGCGCGGCCTGTGATCCAGACGTAACCGTCTTCGTCGACGCGGCCCAGATCGCCAGTCCGCAGGAACTGCGCAGCGTGATCGTCGCCCGCATAGTAAAGGTTCTTGTTCTTGTCGGCCTCTGTGTAGGTATTTCCGTTGAAAATACCGGGCGAAGACACGCAGATTTCGCCAATCTGATCGGGGCCGCATTCGACATGGCTTTCGACGTCCATGATCTTGACGCGGGTATAGGGG
Organism: Loktanella salsilacus; assembly: GCF_900114485.1. GTDB lineage: Bacteria > Pseudomonadota > Alphaproteobacteria > Rhodobacterales > Rhodobacteraceae > Loktanella > Loktanella salsilacus. The sequence continues at coordinate 315,944 of NZ_FOTF01000001.1, forward strand.
AAGGGAATGCCGATCGAGCCGACCTTCTTTTCACCATGCGGCGGGTTGATCGACACGAGGCAAGTCGCCTCTGTCAGGCCGTAGCCTTCACAGATTGTGACGCCTGCGGCCTCTTCAAAGCGGCGATAGAGTTCAAGCGGCAACGGCGCAGAGCCGCAGAACACAAGTTTTAGCGAAGAGATATCGGCGTTGACCGGGCGCTGCATCAGGGCCGACATCGCAGTTGGCACGGTGATAACAAAGGTGACCTTGTAACGCTCGATCAGCTTCCAGAAGTTATCGAACACCCCTGCCCCGCGATACCCCTGCGGCGTCGGAAACACGACATGCGCGCCAGAGCCTAGCGAGGATCCCAGTGACACGATGGTCGCAAACACGTGGAAAAGCGGCAGCGGGCAAATCTGAACGTCGTGTTCGGTGAACAGCAGGCGCGCGCCAAGAAAGTTGTTGTAGATGATACCGGAATACAGATGCTGCACGACCTTGGGCATGCCCGTCGTGCCGCCGGTGTGGAAATAGGCGGCGACGCGGTCGGTCGGGCTGTCGATGAATTGCAGCGATGTCGGCTGCTTTTTCACGGATTTGTCGAAATCCATGATCTTGGCTTTGTGGTTCGCCACGTTCTTGGGGCGGATCCACGGCACGATCAGCTTTTTTGCGCCGGTCAGATAGCGGAGCAGGTCAACCTCGATCACGTGGCCCACATTCGGCGCCAGCGCCACGGCGGCAGCCGCTTTTTGCGCGACGTCGGATTTAGGGAAGGATTTCATCGTGACCAACACTTTGGCCCCGGTTTCGCGCAGGATCGCAGCGATCTGTTCGGGTTCCAGCAGCGGGTTGATCGGGTTTACGATGCCCGCAATCTGCCCGCCCAGATAGGTCAGGACGGCTTCGGTGCAGTTCGGCAGCATAAAGGCGACGACGTCGCCTTCGCGGATGCCAAGGCTGCGAAACAGGTTCGCGCTCTGCACGGTGCGGTCCAGCAGTTGCGACCACGTCAGCGTCTCTGCTGGGTCTTTGGGGCCCGATTCCAGTTGGAACGTGACCGCAGGGCGATCTGGAAATTTCCCAGCCGTTTGCGTCAGTTGCGCGAACGTCGTGACGGGTACGTCACGATTGGCCCAGGGTGTTTCCGCTTCGATGGCTGCGGCGTCGGCCCGGCCTGCATATCCCATGATGTCCCTCCCAGAACGTCTTCGGCCGCTCAACGGCCTGTTATTACCTGCCAACACTGAACGGAAAAGGCGTAGCGTCGCAAGACTGACGCCACGATATTTCCTATTCTGCAGCGATACCGTCGGTAAATTGCAGGCGCGCCAGCTGCGCATATAGCCCGCCTTCGGCGACTAATTCGTCGTGCGTGCCGGTGGCCACGATGCGTCCGCCGTCAAAAACGACGATGCGATTTGCCTTTTTCACGGTCGCAAGACGGTGCGCCACGATTAGTGTGGTACGGCTTTTGGCCAGATCATCGACGGCAGCCTGCACCAGTCTTTCGCTTTGCGCATCCAGCGCGCTGGTCGCTTCGTCCAGCAGCAAGATTGGCGCGTCGCGCAGAATCGCGCGGGCGATGGCGATCCGCTGCTTTTGACCGCCAGACAGCATCACGCCGCGCTCTCCGACATAGCTGTCGTAGCCGTCAGGCAACGCCATCAGGAAGTCATGCGCGGCAGCCGCCTTTGCAGCAGCCTCTACCTGTGCGTCGGTCGCATCGGGGCGGCCAAAGCGGATGTTCTCCCGCGCGGTATCGCCAAAGACGACCGGATCTTGCGGCACGAGCGCGATCATTTTGCGGAAATCAGCGCGTTTCATATCGCGCAGATCCACACCGTCCAGACGGATCGCGCCTTCGGTCGGGTCATAAAACCGCTGCAGCAGTTGGATGATCGTCGTCTTGCCCGCCCCGGACGGGCCAACCAGCGCGATCGTTTCGCCCGGCTGTACGGTCAGGTTCACATGATCAAGGGCCGCAATGCTAAGGCGCGAAGGATAGCGGAAGGTCACATCGTCAAAGCTGATCTGGCCTTTGGCCACATCGGGCACAGCGACGGGCGCAACCGGATCGCGCACGGCGTCGTCGGCATTCAGCAGTTCAACCAGACGTTCGGTTGCGCCAGCGGCGCGTTGCAATTCGCCCCAAACTTCGGTCAAGGCCCCGACGGCCCCGGCGACCATCACAGCATAGATCACGAATTGCACCAGCTCTCCGACGGTCATGGTGCCAGCGCGCACGTCATGGGCCCCGATCCACATCACGCCGACAACGCCAGCAAAGATCAGAAAAATCACGATGGCCGTCATCCAAGCGCGGACCGCGATGCGGGTGCGGGCAGCGTCAAAGCTTTTCTCTGTCACGGTCCAGAACTTTTTACGGCTCAGGTCCTCGTGGGTGAAGGCCTGCACGGTCTGCACAGACAAAAGCGCCTCTGACGCGTTGCCGGACGACTGGGCGATCCAATCTTGGTTTTCACGGCTCAGCACGCGCAGGCGGCGGCCCAGCACCACGATTGGCACGATAACGGCAGGTACCAACAGCAGCACCAGCGCTGTCAATTTGAACGACGTGATCATCAGCAGAATCAGACCACCGATAAAAATCAAGAAGTTGCGCAAGGCGATGCTGACCGAACTGCCGATCACGGACAGGATCAGCGTTGTGTCGGTGGTGATGCGCGACAGCACCTCACCGGTCATGATATTTTCAAAAAACGCGGGCGACATCCCGATCATGCGGTCAAAGACAGCGGTGCGGATGTCGGCGACGACCCGTTCGCCAAGGCGCGTCACAAGGTAATAGCGCAGGGCCGTGCCCACAGCGAGCAGCGCTGCGATACCAAGGGCGGCGGCAAAGTAACGGTCCAGCAACTGGCCCGCTTGCACGTCGAAGTTATCCACCACCCGGCGCACCGCCAGCGGCAATATCAACGATACACAAGCCGTCAACGTTAGCGCGCCCAGCGCCAACGCCATCAGGCGGCGATAGGGCGCAAGAAACGGCCAAAGCTGGCGCAGCGCGCCCATGTTTTTTGATTTGGCGCGTTCTGCGTCGGTGACTGGGGGCGCATCGGCCATATCATTCATCCTGCTTAAGCTGCATCGCACATAAAACTGTGACAGCCGGGGCACAAGCGAAAGGCGCTGCTACACAAATGCCAAAGCGGCATAGCATCGACTGATTAGCATAAGGGGGGGGAGCATGGAGCGGGCGACGGGAATCGAACCCGTATCTTCAGTTTGGAAAACTGAGGTCTTAACCATTACACAACGCCCGCGCGCTTTGCAGGTTTGGGTATAGCCCTGCCCCACGCGCAGGTGCAAGCCCATTTTCGTGCATCATTTCGCCTTAGTCGCGCCACTTTTTTGCAGCAAGACCTTCTTAACAATCGTGGTGATCCGACCGGAGGACGTGCCAATGCGCAAACTGCTAATGAATTCGTGCCTAACTATCTTCGCCCTGCTGGCCCCCCTAGCGGCGGCAGCCGGTGATTGCGGTAGTGTCACCAAGATCATGCGGATCGAACCTTATGGTTATGTGCCGGACATCCACTATATCTGCAGTGGTCAGTCCGTGGCGATCTATAACCAAACGGGTCAATACGTCACCTTTTACTACACAGACGCTTACGGTCGCACGACAAAGCAAACCGACTTGCGGCACGGTTCGTGGATCTGGATTTCATCGTCGGTGTCGATCTACAACTCAACTTACACAAGAGACCGTCAAACTTACAGATTAGCAAATGCGTCTGTGAGATCCGGAACTGCGCCCGATAGCTACTAACCGTAAATTAGCTTACTGGCGTGATCAAAGCCGGGCCGCTGGCCCGGTTTGAATTCACCTGACGCGATACTTTCGTAAAACGTAGCACGTCATCTGGCGCGGGCCGCATCAAAACCGCCGCGCCGTGCCCTGCTTCCCCTAACCAAAGCGGCCAGTCATCGGGCTTTAGGATCACCGGCAAACGGTCGTGAATAGGGGCCATCGCCGCATTGGCAGTGCAGGTCACAACAGCGCAGGACACAAGGGGCGCATCGCCCTTATCCCACGCCTGCCAAATTCCGGCCATTGCCATGGGCGCGCCGTCACTGCGGTCAATGAACCAAGGTTGCGGCACCTGCCCCGCCTCTCGTTTCCATTCATAAAAACCGCTGGCTATGATCAGACAGCGCCGCGCGCGGACAGCGGCGCGAAAGGCAGGCTTGTCAGCAATCGTTTCAGAGCGCGCATTAATCAGCAGCGGCCCGTTTGTGGGCGTGTCGTACCACTGCGGCACAAAACCCCATCGCATGGCGCGCAGCCGCCGGCTGCCCTGATCCGATGTGACGACATGCACCGGCACCGTCGGGCAGACGTTGTAATTGGGTGTATCGGGCAAATCATTTGCGGGCACAGCAGAAAACACCTGCGCCATCGCGTCATGAGGTAGGGTAATTGCCATGCGTCCACACATCCCAAAGACATAAGGTGGATCGCGGCAGCTGACCAGATGCAGGCAAATGTGCGCGGCGGTCAGCGGCAAAAACGTTTCGTACGAAAAGCTTTAAGCGGGGGAAAATCTTCGAGGAAGATTTTTCGGGTATCAAGGTGCACCGCCCCGGAACACGTCCGGGGCGGTGCAATATCATCAGTTCATGTTGATGCGGCCATCGGTGTACGGCGTGTAGCTGCCGACCTCTGCGATGTAATCCGCCACGACGTCAGCCAGATCGGGGCCGAAGTCGTAGGCGTTATCGGCAGTCTTGAACATCGCATAGCCGTCGCCGCCGTTACGCACGAAGTTGTTGGACACAACGCCGTAGGTCGCAGCGGGATCAAGCGGCGCGTCGCCGACCATGACGTTGGACACGCGGCTGCCTGCCTCGTTTGCGGCGGTCACGTCAAAGGTGATGCCAGCGACTTGGGGGAAGCGGCCATCGCCTTCGCCAACCTTGCTGACACCGTTTTCAAGCGCTTCTACCAGAACCGCGCCGGTGACTTCAAAGGTGGACAAGGTGTTCTGGAACGGCAGTACCGTCAGGACTTCGCCCTTGGTGACTTCGCCCGCATCGATGCTGGCGCGGATACCGCCAGAGTTCGAGATCGCGACCTGAATGCCTTGATCGGCCACGCGGGCCAGCATGGCATCGGAAATCAGGTTACCGCCGGAACACTCCATCTCGCGGCACACATCGCGGTTGCCCTCGATCGCCTCGGCCGCGTCACCCACAACCTGAGAGCGGATCGCTTCTAGCGGTGCGGCCAGTTCAGCGATCCGGTCCACGGTCGGCTGGTCTTCGGCGACAGCGCCGTCCATGACCAGCGGCTGACCAGAGGCTTCGGTGATGACGCCAGCGTCGTCAAAGGTCACGTTCAGCTCGCCTAGATATTTGCCGTAGGCATAGGCCTGCACGATCGCGGTGTCGCCAACCATGGTGGGGTACTTGCCCTTGGCCCCCTCCATATCGCCCAGCAGCGTGTTGTCGTGGCCGCCGACGATCACATCAACGCCGGTGGTGTTTGCCGCGACGTCTTGGTCAACCATGTAGCCAGAGTGGGACAGCACGATGATCTTGTTCACGCCTTCCGCTGTCAGCTTGTCGACCTCGCCCTGCACCGCATCGGCCGGCTGGGTAAAGGTGACGTTCGGACCGGGGCTGGCGATTTCCGGTGTATTGACAGGGGTCAGGCCGATCAGGCCGATCTTTTCGCCGCCACGTTCGATGATCGCGGACTTGGCGATCTTGCCGGACAACAGCGCCTCGCCCGAGACGTCGGCGTTCGACATCAGGATCGGGAAATCGACAGCATCGACAAAGGCACCCAGCACTTCGGGGCCGTCGTCGAATTCGTGGTTGCCCACGGTCATCGCGTCATAGCCCAGCTTGTTCATGAACTCGGCCGTCATCGTGCCTTTGTACTGCGTGTAAAACAGCGTGCCCTGAAACTGGTCGCCGCCATCCACCAGAATCGAATTGTTGGTCTTGGCACGCGCCTCTTCCAGTGCTGTCACCAGACGGGCAGAGCCGCCAAAGCAATCGCCAGCGGTGTTATCTTCAACAGCGCAGGGGCCGTCGTATTTGCTGATCGGCTCGAACCGGTCATGAAAGTCGTTGGTGTGCAGGATGGTCAGGCTGTAATCAGCGCTGGCAGCCCCGGCCAAAAGCGCAAGCGCGCAAGAGGTTCCCAGAATGCGAAAGTTCATGTCGTGTCCCTGTCATTTTTAATTTGATGGTCAAAGATTGGCCGCTGACTGCACTTGAGTCAAATGAAGGTCGCATGACAGGCTGCTCCTTGCCGTTGGGTCAGGCGGTGCATTTAGGCAAATGACCGCAAAACGGGCAGATTGGGGCAGCAGGCCACCTGCCAGCGCCGGCCTGCGCTTGCTTTTGCCCCTGCCCTGCGTCATTTAACGCCCATGCTGATCTATAAAATCTTTCGCGCCCCGGAATGGGACGCCCTGCGTGCGGACGGATCGACGGCGGGTGCGCCCGTGGATCTGGCCGATGGTTTCATTCACTTCTCGACCGCTGCCCAAGCGCGCGAGACTGCAGCGCGTCATTTCGCCGATGTCGCGGGCCTGTGGCTGATCGCGGTCGATGCGGACGCCCTTGGCACCGATCTGCGGTGGGAGCCGTCGCGCGGCGGCGATCTGTTCCCGCACCTGTATCGTCCCTTGCTGGATGATGACGTGCGCTGGGCCAAGCCGCTGCCGATCAAGGACGGTGTGCATCAATTTCCAGAACTGGACTAAGTGATGTTTCGCCACCTCGATGATCTGGCCCTAACGGTTCTGCAACAGTTCGATCCCGAACGCGCGCATGGGCTGGCCCTGACGGCGCTTAATATGGGTCTTGGCCCCAGCGGCGGGCCTGTCACCTCGCCGCGGTTGCGGACGACGGTTGCGGGCATCGCCATGCCGAACCCTGTCGGTCTGGCTGCGGGGTTCGACAAAAACGCCACCGCCCTTGGGCCGCTGTCGCGCTGCGGTTTCGGCTTTATCGAGGTGGGCGCAGCAACGCCCCGCCCGCAACCCGGCAATGCCAAACCGCGCCTGTTTCGCCTGATGCAAGATCAGGCGGCGATCAATCGGTTCGGGTTCAATAACGACGGAATGGAAGCGATTGCCGCGCGTCTAAAGGGCCACAAAGGCATCGTCGGGTTGAACCTTGGCGCGAACAAGGACTCCGGCGACCGCGCTGGCGATTTCGCGCAGGTGCTGGCCGCTTGCGGGGATCACATCGACTTTGCGACCGTGAATGTCTCTTCTCCTAACACGGAAAAACTTCGCGATTTGCAGGGCAAGGCTGCTTTGGCCGCCCTACTTGCCGGAGTCGTCGCGACGAATGATGCGCTGAAGCGGCCCGTGCCCGTATTCCTGAAAATCGCGCCAGACTTGTCGCTGGACGAGGTGGCAGAGGTCGCCGAAGTCGCCAATGCCTCTGGTATCGCGGGCATCATCGCCACCAATACGACGCTGGATCGCAACGATCTGCATGGCCCGCACAAGGCAGAGGCTGGCGGGTTGTCAGGCCAGCCTTTGTTCGAAAAATCGACGCGGGTGCTGGCGCATCTTGCCGGGTTGACCGCATTGCCGATCATCGGTGTCGGCGGCGTTGGGTCGGCGCAGCAGGCCTATGACAAAATTCGCGCAGGTGCCTGTGCGGTGCAGCTTTATACGGCGCTGGTCTATGGCGGCATCCGGTTGGCCGAAGACATCGCCAAAGGGTTGGACGCACTGCTGGAACGCGACGGTTTCGCGAATGTGGCCGACGCCGTCGGCACTGGGCGCGGCGACTGGACTTAACACCGCTACGGCGGCGTTTGCTCTGCTCCGACTTTTCGCCAAACGAACAACAATACCGCAGCTGGGCGCAAAGGCATAAAACCTTTGCGCCCAGCGCGTTAGGACTTACAGACCCTTTGCGCGATAGCTATCGGCAACCTTGCGGATCGACACCAGATAGGCCGCTGTGCGCAGATCGGGCACGTCATCCCGGCTGTGCCAAACGTCGCGCATCGCCTGATAGGCCGTCCGCATCGTGTCATCGAGGCCCGAACGCACCAGTTCCAATTCGTCCGCGCCGCGCAGGTACTTTTCCTTAAAGTTCGGCGTCATCGACCAGCGATGCTCTAGCATCTCGTCTAGACGCTCCAGCTCTGCCACGATCAGCTCGTGACGCGCCTCTTCTGCGCGGCGCTGCATGCGGCCAAAGCGGATGTGAGACAGGTTTTTGACCCATTCGAAATAGGACACGGTCACACCGCCCGCGTTGGCATACATGTCGGGGATGATCACCACACCCTTCTTGCGCAGCACCTCGTCGGCACCGGCGGTGGTGGGACCATTCGCAGCCTCGATAATCAGCGGGGCCTTGATGCGGTCAGCGTTGGTCATGTTGATGACCCCTTCCAACGCGGCGGGGATCAGGATGTCGCATTCATGTTCTAGCAAAGCTGCGCCGTCGGCATCATGAGTGGCGTGCGGATAATTCGCCACGCCGCCATGGGTCGCGATCCACTTCTTTACATCCTCAACGTCCAGCCCGGCTTCGGCATAAAGCGAGCCGTCACGTTCGATGATGCCGGTGACAATGGCATTATCTTCCTCGCTTAGGAACTTCGCGGCGTGGTAGCCGACATTGCCAAGACCCTGCACGATGACGCGCTTGCCAGCCAGTTTGCCTGACAGGTTTGCCTTGGCGATATCTTCTGGGTGGCGAAAGAATTCACGCAAGGCGTATTGCACGCCGCGGCCTGTCGCCTCTGTCCGGCCCTGAATACCGCCCGCATTAATCGGCTTGCCCGTCACACAGGCAGAGCCGTTAATATCCGTCGTATTCATCCGCTTATACTGGTCAGCGATCCACGCCATTTCACGCTCTCCCGTGCCCATATCAGGGGCGGGGACGTTTTGGGCAGGGTTGATCAGGTCGCGCTTGATCAGCTCATAGGCAAAGCGGCGGGTGATCTGTTCCAGCTCATGCTCGTCCCAGGCGCGCGGGTCGATGCACAATCCGCCCTTGGACCCGCCAAAGGGCGCATCCACCAGCGCGCATTTGTACGTCATCAGCGCGGCGAGCGCCTCCACCTCGTCTTGGTGCACGCTCAGGGCATAGCGGATGCCGCCTTTGACAGGCTCCATGTGTTCAGAGTGCACCGACCGGTAGCCCGTAAAGGTATGGATCGCGCCGCGCAGGCGGACACCGAACCGCACCACATAGGTCGCGTTGCAGATGCGGATTTTTTCCTCAAGCCCGGGGCTAAGGTCCATCAGTTTGACAGCACGATTAAACATGATGTCAACGCTTTCGCGAAAGCCGGGTTCTGCCGGAGGGGTCTGCTGGTCCATCATGCTATCCTTGTACTGCGCCGACATACGGCCACCCGCGTGAATACGGGGCTGATGAAAGCCTAGACCGATTCGTAGCCTTAACCCAACACAACACTTACTTTCACAACAGACAGTTAACGCAGCTTTGTTCGCAACCATGCTTACCGCCTGCCGCGCGCGTGATCGCGTTGCGCGCGTCAACACAATCGACATCATTGCCCGCGATTGTCGGCGCAAATCGGCGGTTTAGCCAGTTTGACGGCGCAGTTCTGCCGTAATTTCGCCACCCCTTCCGTGTTTATGTCGGGTTGGCGGAATGGGTTTTCAGACCTGCCATGCGCCAAACGGCACCTGAAGGGGAAGATACGATGCGACACACAGGCCAGTCCCATAGCCAGCGATCCAACCGTTTGCGCGGCTGGCTCTTGCACCTTGTACGGTCCGAGGACGGCAACCTTTTCCTCGTCTTTATGCCGATGCTGTTTATCATGATGGTATGGGGCGGCATTGCCGTCGACCTGATGCGCTTTGAATCCCGCCGCGCCACGTTGCAAGGCGTGACAGACCGCGCCACGCTGGCGGCGGCCAATCTGGACCAGTCGCAGGATCCGGCAAGCGTCGTGGCAGACTACTTTGCCAAGTCAGGCTTGGCAGACAGCATGGATGGCCCGCCAATTATTGAACAAGGCTTTAAACGGCGCGAGGTGTCGGTGAAGGGTCGTTATGAACTTGATACCTTCTTTATGCGCCACCTGAACAATATCCTTTACGCCAACAACAGTGAAAACGACTTTAAAACGCTGACAGCCATTGCGAATTCCACGGCTGTTCAGGGTGTCGGCGCTGTTGAAGTGTCCCTCGTGCTCGATCTGTCGGGCTCGATGTACTATTACATCAACGGCACCACCACACGCCGGATCGACAAGCTGCGCACCGCTGCGGTAAAGTTTGTCGAAACGTTGCTGGTGCCTGAATTCAAAGACCGGATTTCGGTCTCTCTCGTGCCGTATTCGGAACATGTGAATGTTGGGCCGAATGTGTTCAATCTTTTGAACGTTGATCAGACCCACAACTTTTCCCATTGCGTCGAATTGCCAGCTTCGGCGTTTACAACGACGTCGTTCAGCGCAAGCGTGGGCTACGAGCAGACACAAAACATCCAGACCAACGCTAACGGGTTTGGTAGTGCGTCAAAAGCGGCATCGGGCTACACGCGTGACAGTTCCAATCCCGTCTTGGATCAACCCGTTTGCCCGAAAGAGACATTTGAGCGGATTATTCCGATCAGCCAGAATAGTTCCGAGATTACCACAGCGATTAGGCAATTCCAGCCGCGCGCAGGTACGTCAATCTTTTTAGGGCTGAAATGGGGGACAACGCTGCTTGATCCTACGTTTCAGACCACGGCAGCCAGACTGCCGAACGGTGTCATCGACGCTGCCTTTGCTGACCGCCCAGAGCCCTATGAAGCGAGTGACGCGGCTAGCGCCAAGGTTCGGTCACTGAAATACCTTGTGCTGATGACCGACGGCTATAATGATCGGTCCTATCGTATGCGCGATGATTACTACGATGATCCCAGCGAACGGTATTACTGGGCGCACCATAACCTTTCTTGGGCAATGCAGTCCTCAAACAGCGGCCCAAGGCTATCACAGTGCAATTATCTTAATTGTAGCGAATACTACACGGCATCGCAGGGCGTGGGATATATGCGAAGCATGTGCACAGCGGCCAAAGATAAAGGCATCATCATCTATACGATCTCTATGTCTGGTGATGACGCTGATGCCGACGCTGTGGCAGGCCGGACCGAGATGGCAAACTGCGCCAGCACATCGAACCACTTTTTTGCGACATCCGGGCAAGAGCTGGACGAAATCTTTGCCAATATCGCAAAACAGATCACCGATCTGCGGTTAACACAATGATGCGCCGTCATCCCAAAACCGCGGCCCCTACCGATTGCGGGGCACCAACATCACGCCTTGGGCGACTTCTGCGCCGGTTCCGCCGGTCAGAGGCCGGATCATCGACAGTGGAATTCGTCATCTTGTTTCCAGCCATCTGGATGATGTTTGGCATGACGATCGAGGCGGGCATGTATTCCATGCAGCAAGTCATGCTGGAACGTGGACTAGACCTGACGGTACGCGAAGTGCGCCTGGGGATCATGGAAAACCCAACGCACGACAAACTGGTGGCCTCTACCTGCAGTAATGCGCTGATTATGGTAGATTGCGAATCCAGCTTGCGGCTGGAAATGATCACCAGCAGCCCGACCGCATTTGCGGCACCAGCTGGCGGGATCACCTGCATCAACAAAGAAGAGTCCCCTCCGGGCCCAATCGAGATCGTAAACGGCAAGAACAACGATTTGATGATGCTGCGTGTCTGCATGCAGATCAAACCTTTGCTGCCTTTTGCTGGCCTCGGGAAGGCGCTGATTCAAGACGGCAATGGCGGTTATTATTCGCTGACCGCGACCTCTGCCTATGTGATGGAGCCATTCCAATGGAGTTAAAGGCACGCCTGCGCGCAGCGCTTTACCGCCTCTGGCGGCAAGAAGACGGCACACTGACGATCGAATTTCTGATTTTGGCCCCGATCATGTTCTGGACGTTTCTGGCCACGCTTGCCTATTTCGACGCCTATCGCGCCGAGGCGATCAGCGAAAAGGCCGCCATAACGATCGCCGACGTGATGAGCCGCGAGACGAACGCCGTCAGCGACACTTATCTTGACGGGGTCTATGGGCTGCTAAAATTCCTGACCTACAGCGATGCCAACCCCGAAATGCGGGTCAGCGTCTTGCGCTATCACGACAAGGACAGCGAAACGAATGAAACGTCGGACGACCACTTTCACGTTGTCTGGTCAGAAACGCGCAATGGTGGCGGCTCGGGCGTTCAGAGCAGTCTAACCACGTCTGACTCCAGAGCAATGACCGCAAATCTGCCGACGATGGGGAATGAGGATCGACTTATCCTCGTCGAGACTTGGACGCATTATTCGTCCGCTTATAACCTTGGTTTGCGCAACGTTTGGGGCGGGAATTCGGGCGATGGGGAAATCAAAGACATCGTGATGCAGACCTATGTCTTCAACGCGCCGCGCTTTGGACAGACCTGCTTTAGCAATACGCCAGCTGATGTGGACAGTCGCAACTGTTAAGGCGGCAGTGAAACCCAAGTTGGCCAACCGCGTCTTAGAGTCTGATTCAAAACTAACTGCACCTTCTCAATCCCTTGCGAGATGCCGTGTGACGCGTCTGATGTGTGCGATGAGGATCCAAGCCTCTGCGCTTGCGATGGATTTTTCCCAATCTTTCGATAGGCGGCGACATCGGTTCAGCCAGGCGAAGGTGCGCTCGACGACCCACCGTCGCGGCAGCACTTCAAAGCCCTCCGCGGTGTCAGAGCGTTTGACGATCTGGACGGTCCATCGGCCGAGGGCCTTTAGCGCGTCCCGCAGTTTGGGCCCT
>NZ_FOTF01000027.1 GCF_900114485.1 Loktanella salsilacus
AGATGACGTCTCCGCCCTGCCCAGCCATGCTGCAACACCGCACCTGAGACATTTCTACTTTGCACACCGAGGGACATTCTAACTTGGTTGCAACAGATCGCTACCTCCACGGTGGTCATGTTCGGTCTGATGTATCTGAACTCGTACTCTTTTGAGCATATCTATTTCTCGCAGACCCGTATGTGGATGGCGCTCTACATGGGTGCGATCATGGCGATTATCATGCTCGCGTTTATGCTGGGCATGTACAAGAACCACACAGCCAACATGGCCATCTTTGGCGGTTCCGCGGTGGTTTTTGCGCTGGCGCTCTGGTTGGTACGATCACAGGAAACGGTCGGTGACGTCGCGTGGATGAAGGCAATGATCCCGCACCACTCTATCGCAATCCTGACGTCGTCGCGCGCCAACATCACGGACCCCCGGGTTCGCAAATTGGCCGATGAGATTGTGCAGGCACAGGACCGTGAAATTGCGGAAATGCGCTGGATGATTGCCGACATCGAAGCCAATGGCGAACAGGCGACGTTTCCGTTGGGCGAAACCGATGTTCCCGCCGAGGTGACATCGCTGACTGATGCATTGTCATCCGCCGTCATCGCCTCTGTGGATCTGGCACCATTGAGCGACGAAGAAATTACCCGCGCCCTACCCGCCGGTGCTGTTTGCGATTTCCGTCGTGGCATCGACGCGGGTCCTGTATTCGCCGTCTCTGCGGATGGTGCATCGGTGACGAAGGTATCTGGCCAACTGGTTATGCTGACGGCAGGCGAGGCCCTTGGCGATGCTGGCGTTGCGGCCCAGGCGGAAGGCCTGCGTGTAACGGTCACGCCCAATGCCGCTCAAGATGAAGCCACTTTGCTCTTCGACCTGACCGCAGAACAACCTTTAACTGTCGGCTACGATGGCTACTGGACCTGCGCAGGCTGAAGTCTGTTACGAAAGATAAGGAGTCTGCCTCATGCCCAAAGACAATAGTGCGGATGCCAAATCGGCTATCCTCTACCGGATGGTCATGTCAGAGCACACATGCCCCTATGGCCTTAAATCCAAAGACCTGCTGGAACGGCACGGCTACAAGGTCGAAGATCACCACCTGAAGACCAAAGAAGAGACAGAGGCCTTCAAGGCGGAACACGACGTCAAGACGACGCCGCAGACCTTCATCGACGGTCAGCGGATCGGCGGCCATGAAGATCTTCTGGTATTCTTCGGTAAGGCTGACCCGGCGGATGATGGACTGTCCTATACCCCTGTTATCGCGCTATTCTCAGTCGCCGCACTGACGGCTGTCGCGTTCACATGGTATGCTTTTGGCACCCTGTTGGCTTGGCAGACGCTGGGCTGGTTCGTGTCACTGTCAATGATACTATTGGGTCTGCAAAAGCTCAAAGACATTGAGAGTTTTTCGACCATGTTCCTGAATTACGACCTGCTCGCCAAGCGTTGGGTACGCTACGGCTACATTTATCCGTTTATCGAGACCGGCGCAGGCATTTTGATGACCGCGATGGTTGCGACATGGCTGTCAACGCCGTTGGCACTGTTGATCGGCACAATTGGAGCTGTCAGCGTGTTCAAAGCCGTGTACATCGACAAACGCGAGTTAAAATGCGCCTGCGTTGGCGGCGACAGCAACGTGCCACTGGGTTTCGTATCGCTGACCGAAAATCTGGGGATGGTCGCAATGTCGGTTGTGATGCTGGCCCTGTTTTTGACATGACGATGTTCCAGTCAGTCGTCATGAGAGATGACGATACGACAGCGCTGGTATACCTCTCACATGAGGGGAAGGAGAAGGTGAGCAATATGGGTGAATGGCGCGGAGAATGTAGGGGCCTAGACTAAAGAGGCATAAGACCTGCAATCCCTGCGTGCCGTCATCTTTTGATTTTAAAATTTGGCGCTCTGCCGACCATTCAAAAACTGAGAGACACTACACTATCACCACAATTCAGTCTAAATATCTGATCGCATCAAAAAGGTTTTGACCCTCCTGCGCTGGAACCTGTTTCAAGCTTTCGCAATAACAACCGTTCAAATGCGGCGTGCAGGCAGTATGACCACCTTTCATCCAACGCAAACCAAAGCAACGCCTGTGGGTTTTGGCGGCGGGCGTGTGTTCGGCTGGCAAATGTCATGGGCGACGGATATTTACCGTCTTTTGGTGGGCCGACCTCTCTCGCGGTCTCCTCGGGGAATTGTGGCGCGCCTGGCATCTGGTCTCATGTCACTTCTTGTCGTCATGCTTGTTCTAGACGGCGGGCACCTTCAACCCGCCTTCGACGCCCATGTTCACCCTCACGCCATCGCACAGTCCGCGACGATAGCGACACCCAGCCATTCTACAGCCTCGGGGTGTCATGTCATGAATGCCTGTGGATTGGTTATCGGGATCACGAACCCCATTCCGGACAAGCCGGCTCTTGAGGCTGCATTGCATACAAGGCCAGCGATTTCGAACGTGACAGACCAGGTGGGCCACCGGTCCGATGTGCCACCACCGCGCATCTGAAGCCATGTCCTCGACCGGGACTGCTTCGCCACATTGCCACATTTGAAAAGAAGACAGATATGAAACGATCAATAACGATCGGCGCGATCATTGCATCGTCGCTGGGCGCCGCTGCACTTGCCCATAGTGGAGCCACAGGCGTCGTGCTGGAGCGGATGAACGGTATGTCCGCCATGAAGAAAGTCATGGGAGAACTTGCGCCAATGATGCGCGGGGAGGTCCCTTATGATGTCGCCGCGGCCCAAAAGGGTGCCGCGACCATCATGGCACACGCCGGCGGCGGCATGGTGAAACTCTTTCCCGAAGAGGCTATTCCCGCGACATCTTACGCGGTGCCAGCGCTATGGGAGCGATGGGATGACTTTTCTGATCTGGCCGATTTGCTGGAAAGTCAGGCGTTTGGATTGGCAATGGCCATACCCAACGGGCTGACCGCGCCGGAGCCGCCAAGCCCGCCTCATGACATGGAAGCGATGAATAACATGTCCGACATGGTCGGTATGACTGATGCAGTCGTGCAGCCATCGCAGGATCTGACCGTGGCACAACTAATGGGTGTCGAACCGACGGCTGATGCGCACACAAGCCCAACAGTTCTGCCGGAGGAGCGTGAAAGTAGCTCTCTTGATTATACCATGATGGCCGCACCGGCCGCCTTTGAAATGGTTAGTCAGACCTGTGCGGCGTGCCACAGCCAATTTCGGCGGGGTAGTTGATATGCGATCACTCGTCGTTCCGCTGATCTTAGGAGCTATCTTCGCGGCTGCTGGCATTTTTATCGTAGCACGCTGGCCCATTATGGAGCCTGTCACACTTGGTATGATGGAAGGTGATGCAAAGCGTGGTGCCTATCTTGCCCGGTCTGCGGGATGCGTAGCATGCCACACTGACGTTAAGATGGGAGGGGCCGCGATGGCAGGCGGAGCACCTTTGGACACGCCTTTTGGCCGTTTTGTCCCGCCGAACTTAACGCCGGATCCGGTCCATGGCATCGGAGACTGGACGTTGGATCAGTTCGCTGTTGCCGTGCGGCAGGGAGTCAGACCCGATGGAAAGGCCTATTATCCTGCGTTCACCTACGAATTTTACAACCAGTTCACCGATCAGGACATGGCAGATCTCTGGACAGCGTTCCGCACAGTGCCGCCCGTATCTGTTCCCACAGCGCAGCACGATTTAAACTTTCCATTCAACCTTAGATGGGGCCTCAAGCTGTGGCGGGCGCGGTACATGACACAGTCTGAAACGACGCCTGTCATGGCGCAGTCGGATGCTTGGAACCGCGGACAACAGCTGGTGAACAAGGCAACGCACTGTGGAGCCTGTCACACCAAACGCGGATTGTTCGGCGGGCTCGACGCCAATGCAAAATTGGAAGGAAACACCAACTTGCCGGGAGGTAGCAAAGCCCCTTCGATCAGTACCGAAGACCTGTTGTCACGGGGGTGGACCGTTGCCAACATGGCCTATGCCCTGCGGACAGGAATCACACCAGACGGCGACGTACTGGGCGGAAGTATGGCCGAAGCCATAGCGCAAGGCACCGGGATGCTGACCGAGGGGGACCGTGAAGCGATTGCAACCTATCTGCTGACCCCGTCAGGCCAGATCAGCGTTGGATTGCCAACCAATGCAGCGGTTTCTTCGATGGACAGTATGGCCGGCATGGAAAGCGGAGGAAACTAACATGGAGTTTCATTACCGCCCATGGACCGGCCTGGCATGGGGCCTCACCACCTTCGCGAGTGTCGGCACGATCACTGCAGTCTGGTCCAACCCCTGGTTCACCCGGATGACAAGCGTTGCTGTCTGGGAATTTCCTGCGGTGCTTTTGTTGGCTATTCTGACCGGGGTATTCTTTGCAGTCCGCTTCACGGCCTGTGGCGCACGCCGGGCCGGGATCGGGGGCGTCCTGTCCTTCATCGGCATCGCCTGCCCTGTTTGCAACAAAATCCTGATGCTAGTCTTCGGCGGCCCCCTGTTGTTGGCGTACTTCGATCCTGTCCGGCCCTACATCGCTCTGGCGGGGCTGATCCTTCTGGCCGTCGGCATCTATCGGAACATCGCAGCCCGGCGCGCGGCCCTCGCCACGGCATGGGTCATGTCATGACCAAAACGCATATAGACCCTAAGGCATCTCCCCGGATAACGCGCCGCGGTATGATTTTGGGCGGCGCCCAACTGACAGTCGTAGGCGCGCTCGGTTTGCGGATGCACAAGATGCAGATCGATGAGGCCGACACATTTCGCACGATGGCAGAAGAAAACCGGATCAGCATGCAACTGATCGCCCCGCCCCGCGGGCGTATTCTGGATCGGTTCGGAGCTGTTCTTGCTGATAACCGACCGACATATCAGGTGACCATAGTGCGCGAGCGGGCAGGCGATGCCCAAAAGGTCCTTGCGCACGTACAGATGATCCTAGGGCTGTCTGACGATAACCTGAGGCAAATTCTGGAGGAAATGGCGGAGCGTAGTAGCTTCGTGCCGATCACGGTTGCCAAAGACATCACGTGGGATGAGCTGTCACAGATTTCGATTAACGCCCCTGCTTTGCCGGGAGTTTCGGCAGATGTCGTGCTTCAACGGGTTTACCCCTTCGGGACCGATTTTGCCCATATTGTCGGCTATGTTGGGCGTGCCAATGCGCAGGACGTCGAAGACAACGACGGTAACAACGCCCTGCTGGCCATGCCCGGCTTCCATATCGGCAAGATCAGTGTTGAAAAGGCCGAAGAGGCGTCCTTGCGCGGCACCGCCGGCCGTCTGTCGGTTGAGGTTAACGCAGCAGGCCGTGTCATGCGGAGTCTGGACCAGGTCCCACCTGTGTCCGGGGCGGACCTGCAACTGACGATCGATCATCATCTTCAGAACTTTACGCTGGCCCGGCTCGCTGGCCAGAGTGCCGCGGCCGTGGTCATCGACGTTCAAAACGGTGACCTGCTGGCATGCGCCTCGGCACCTACGTTCGATCCGAACCTCTTCGTCGATGGCATCTCCTCGAAGGACTACAATGCGTTGCGCGACGACCCATACAGACCCCTCTCGGACAAGGTCGTTCAGGGTGCGTATCCGCCAGGCTCGGTCTTGAAGATGTCTTTGGCTCTTGCAGCACTTGAGGGGGCCCAAGTCAGTCCCGACGAGACAGTCTATTGCCCGGGGTTTGTCGAAATCGGTGGTCGAAGATTCCACTGCTGGAAGCGCGGCGGACATGGCCGTATCAATTTGCGTGGTGCCCTGCGCGAGTCCTGTGACGTATTCTTCTACGAGGCTGCCCGGCGGGTGGGGATCGACAACCTACATGCCATGAGCGCGAGACTCGGTCTGGGCGAGAGGCCTGATCTCCCCCTCTCAGGAATTGCGTCGGGTCTGAACCCGTCCCGGGAATGGAAAATGCAGCGCTACGGAAAAGAGTGGCTGATTGGCGATACGATCAACGCATCTATTGGGCAGGGTTTTGTGCTGGCCACGCCGATGCAACTTGCGATCATGGCAGCGCGAATTGCGTCCGGAAAAAACGTGACCCCACGCTTATTTAAGCCTCAAATCGCAAGTGATTTACCAGGTTTTACAGACATGGGATTGGCACCCGCGTCCCTAGCGCTTGTTCATGCCGGAATGACAGATGTCGTCAATGCCGCACGCGGCACTGCGAAATCATCCCGGATTGTGGCTGAGGGGCAGACAATGGCGGGCAAGACTGGATCGAGTCAGGTCTTTAGCATAACGGCGGCAGAACGGGCCGCTGGCGTACGCAGTCAGGCTGACCTTCCATGGGACCGCCGAGACCATGCGCTATTCACTGCTTTTGCGCCTATAGCGCAACCGCGCATCGCGGTATCGGTCCTCGTTGAACATGGCGGTGGCGGATCGCTTGCCGCAGCCCCCATCGCGCGTGATCTGGTTCTATTTCATCTGAACGGCGGGCTGCCCCCAGTTGAGGCTTACCCGGCAGATCAACGCGGTCGCATGCAAACAAGCTTGGATGAGCTGAGCGCATCAATCCTGCCAATCGATCGTCACGCGCAAAAAGAGCGGACATAGCTACCACACAACTGTTCCCCAAAGAACGAACCAAGGTATCGCATCGATTGGCTTATGGATGTGAAAGAATGAATGACCGCCTTGCTGTCGAAGACGCAGCCGTCAGTATTGAAAATGCAGTTTTTGTCCGACGTCAAAATATTCCGTTCTCTTGTTGAAGTTCACGGATATAGCGCGCAATCATCAGAACATCGGCATTGGTGACGCCATCAATCGGGGGCATGTCGCCGAAACGCCAATGATGCGACCGTACTCCATTCTTGGCCGCTAGAACGAATGCCATGTCAGAATGGTGGTTAGGCTCATAGGTCTTATGCACCAGCGGCGGGGCGACGCCATTCTGACCTGCAGCATTCGTACCATGACACGAAGCGCATTTAGCCTCAAAGCCACGTTGCCCCATAAGGGCGTCGGCTGAAAGTTCGGGTGGTACCACAACGTCGACCATCGGCACATTTTCAGCCAGTGTACTTGTATCTGGGGGCGGCATGGATGGACGTCCATCTTGGGGTGCAGCGTATCGGGCGGCCCAGTAAAAGGCAAAGCTGCTCAGCACGAAAACCGCTATGATCGCTTTATATGTGTTGTTCAATTTGTGCCTCGTCTCTCAGGTGCTCAGTTGCCGCATGTCCCGTGAAGGTTCCCTTCAAAGCCCGCCTTGTTCACAGACAATCACCTGCACGATTAAAGTGGCGACGTTTCGCATGCCCGATTTGGAATGCAAAACGTGTCAGGCAAGACAACCCTGTTTAGGCGCGACTATCAATGCGTCGATGCCCAGGCTGCAAGGCGCGGCTCAAATCACAGGATGATAGCCCGAAACTAGTTCGACCCTCTGTGTGGCTCAGGTCAGACATATTTCACTGTCGTCATCATGCCCGCCGCCATGTGGTAAAGGTTATGGCAATGCAGCGGCCATTCGCCGGGGTTGTCAGCGTCGAACTGAATCGTGACCATCCCCATTGATGGGACCAAAACCGTATCCCGCATCGCGCCGGAAATTTTACGCCCCTCCAGACCAACAACCTGAAAATGATGTCCGTGCAAATGCATGGGATGCGACATCATGGTCATGTTATGCATCGTGATCTCGACGCGTTCTCCGACTGCCACTTCCAGCGGTTGACGGTTATCGTAGGTCCGCCCGTCGATACCCCAGACATAGGCCTGCATGTCGCCTGTCAGCATCGCCATGATTTGACGCGTCACAGGTCTGACCGAAAGTGGAAATGCGGCCACAAGCTGCTGCTCCATCTCCAGCAGGACCGGTGCGGATTTCGTGTCTGCAGTCTCACTCATCTTTGTGATCGTCGCACCCGTCGGGGCCAGCACGATCCCCGTGCGAGCGGTATCACCTTCGCGCTGCGCCAGTACCGGAACAACGGCCCCATCGGTCGGCATCGTGACTTCGATATCAATGCGTTGCGCCATTGTCAGCCCGAACTGGCTACCGCGCAACGGTTGCACAGGCATGCCATCGACGGCTATGACAGTACCTTCGATCTGACCCAGATCGACCCAAAAGTTCGTCGATGCAGCTGCGTTGATAATCCGCAGCAGAACAGTATCGCCCTTGTCGACAGCCACGACTTCAGGATCGGACAATGTGCGGTCATTGGCGAGATAGGCATCAAAAGAGATATCGTTCAGGTCCATGTCCATGTTGTCCATGGCACCCATCGCCATGCCGCCCATGTCCATTCCCGGCATGGCCGCGGTACTATCGTTCCCGCTCATGCCTGAATGGTCCATCCCCGCCATGCCCCCCATGTCCATCGTTGCTGTGCCGGATCCGGCGACTGCTGCGCCACTCCCTTTCAAAGTCGCAAGGATTTCCTCCGGAGGTGTGAATGAAAAATCATGCAACAGCACGACGATTTCCTGCATTTGTGGCTCGCCGTCACGGACAATGAGGGGGGCGGCCATCAGCTGCGTTTCTTGCAGACCCATATGCGAATGCATCCAATTCGTGCCGCCGCGCGGCAGATCGAACCTGTAATCCATAGAAGCGCCGGGCGCGATCGGTTCCTGAGACAAAGGGTTACCGTCCATACCGAACGGGGGCGTCAGCCCGTGCCAATGAATTATTGTGGCCACGTCGGTCGTGTTGTTCAACGACACGTTGAACCCGCCCGCAGCGTCAAGGATCAAACCGGAGCGCCCCTCAACATCCGTAATCCCGAAGACGGTCGCAGCCTTGCCATTCACCTCAATCGTGCGTGTGCCAACTGTCAACGATTGACGGGAGCTCGCAGCCCACGCTGCCGAGTTGACGCCCAGACCTGCAGCGAGCGTGGTGGACCCAGCAAGGGCCAGAAAGTGACGGCGGTCGATGGCGTATTGGTCGCGCATTGAAAAGGCTCCGTTGTGGCTGATTTGGGAAACAGATCTGGTTAAGGGATTCCGCTACTCACCTTCCTGTGTGGGAAGGCAAGTCCCATTTGAGGATGACCTCTTCAGCTCGCGGTCCCGTGATTGCTGTGAAGTACTCGAACGCAATGTGGTTGCCTCAGATTCATCGGGACCTTGCGCGCTACAACTTCACCCGGCGCAATCGCAGTGCGTTGGCGATGACCGAAACTGAGGAGAGGCTCATTGCCGCAGCCGCAATCATCGGAGATAGAAGCAGTCCGGTGACGGGATAGAGCAGCCCAGCCGCGATAGGGATCCCAAGTGCATTGTAGGCAAAAGCAAAGAACAAATTTTGTTTGATATTGCGCAATGTTGCATGGGCGAGTTTGCGTGCCCGTACAATGCCCATCAGATCACCACCTAGCAAAGTGATACCCGCGCTTTCCATTGCAACATCGGCGCCAGTGCCCATGGCAATACCAACATCTGCAGCAGCCAGCGCCGGTGCATCATTGACCCCGTCGCCTGCCATTGCGATCTTGTGGCCATCCTTTCGCAATTGATCGATCAGCGTCTTCTTGTCTTCCGGCAATACACCGGCACGCACCTCGTCGATCCCCAGTTTCCCGGCAACCGCTTGCGCAGTACGTTCGTTGTCGCCCGTCGCCATGATCACGCGCAAACCTTGTGCATGCAGTTCCTTGATCGCCTGCGCTGTCGATTCTTTGATCGGATCGGCCACCGCAACGATCCCGGCCAGCGTGCCATCGACCGCAACAAACATTGCCGTCTTGCCATCGGTCCGCAGGGTGTCAGCTTTGGCATCGGCGTCTGCCGTGTCCAAATCCATATCCTTCATCATCGCAGAATTGCCAAGCGCCACGGCCCGCCCGCCGACTTTGCCACGCACGCCCTTACCTGTGACCGCCTCAAAGTCCGTAGCCTCTTGGCGTATCGCACCATGCGCTTCGGCCCCTTCCACGATGGCTTCAGCCAGTGGATGCTCAGAGCCACGCTCGAGCGCTGCGGCCAGGGAAAGAATGTCAGCCTCGGTCACATCGCTAAGGACTATTGTATCAGTCAGCTTTGGCTTGCCCATCGTCAGCGTGCCGGTTTTATCCACGATCAGCGTGTCGACCCCCGCCATGCGTTCAAGCGCCTCGGCATCCTTGATCAGCACGCCCGCTTGTGCGCCCCGCCCTGCTGCCGTCGTGATCGAAATCGGCGTCGCCAGCCCAAGGGCGCAGGGGCAAGCGATGATCAGTACCGAGACAGCCGCTGCGATGGCAAAGACTAACGCAGGGTCTGGGCCAAAGATCATCCAGAGTACAAAGGCGAGGATTGCTACCCCCACCACGGTCGGCACAAAGACAGCCGCGACCCGATCCGCCATACCTTGAATCGGCGCGCGTGACCGTCGTGCGTTCGACACCATAGCAACGATCTGCGCCAAAACTGTATCTGCGCCGACTTTACTCGCCTCAATGACCAGAGAGCCGTTCTTATTGATCGTGGCACCCGTCACCGCATCGCCCGGGCCCTTTTCAACAGGCATCGATTCGCCGGTCAACATGCCCTCGTCCAGACTGGAGCGTCCTTCGATTACCGTACCATCGACCGGCACGGCATCACCGGGACGCACACGCAGGCGGTCGCCTTCCATAACGTTTTCCAGCGGTGCGTCGTATTCCGATCCATCCGGCAGGATACGCCGCGCAGTCTTTGGCGCGAGATCAAGAAGCGCCCGGATCGCATCACCGGTGCGTTCCCGTGCCCGCAGTTCCAAAACTTGGCCAACGAACACCAGCGCAATGATGACAACCGCCGCCTCAAAATACGTGCCGACACCCTGACCCATCCGGTAAACTTCAGGGAAAATGCCTGGCAGAAATGTGGCCACGATAGAATAGAGATAGGCCGCCGCCACGCCCAAGCTAATCAGCGTCCACATATTGGGGGAGCGGTTAATCAGCGAGTCCCAGCCACGTTTGAAGAATGGCAAAGCAGCCCAAAGCACGATTGGCGTTGCCAGCACAAACTCGACATAGCTTGCTATCTGATGGCCAATCCAGTCACGAACCGGCAAACCCACCAGTTCGCCCATTGTGAGAACGATGAGCGGCACAGCTGCCACCGCAGAGATCCACATCCGGCGGGTAAAATCTGTCAATTCATGACTGGGCTCGTCCGTCGGCATAACCGGTTCCAGCGCCATGCCGCAGATAGGGCAAGGCCCAGGTGCATCGCGAATGATCTCAGGGTGCATCGGGCAGGTATACTGAACATCAGCCGGGGCGGCCTTCTTTCGCCCGGCAGCGCGGCCAGTGGCATAAAACCACGGATCGGCATTGAACTTCGTTTCGCATTTTTCCGAACAGAAATGATAAGTCTTGTTCTGAAAATCCGCATGACGCGTCTTAGCTCCCATAGCGACGGTCATACCACAGACAGGATCTTTGGCAGTCTCAGCGCCCTTAGGAATGACCGTCTCCATGTCTCCGTGAGCGTGTTCCATTTTGTGGCAACCTTCTGATGATTTTCTTTTGCTTGGGGCTTCCAGCAGCTGGAAGCGCAAGCCTTATTTGTGTTGGTTATGTTGAATTTTGGGGATCGGGTGGCGCGCCAGAAAAACCCGCTCGAACAGGAACACCAGCGCCATGAACGTTAACCCAAGGATAACGATCAGCGGATCGGACTGCCATTTCGATACCGCGAACACCATCAGCACCACGGCATCGAGCGCGATTGCAGTTAATAAAACCCAACCCCGGGCCTTTATGTCGTGGCGAAGATGTCGAAAGACGCCGATGTGGATGATGATATCCATCACCAAGTAGAACAATGCGCCAAGAGATGCGATGCGGCTCAGGTCAAAGAACACCGTCAGGAAGCCTGCGATCACTACGGTGTAGACGAGCGTATGGTCCTTGATCGTACCCGGCATTCCGAAATGGCTGTGCGGGATCATCTTCATATCCGTCAGCATGGTCAGCATCCGCGACACGGCGAACACACTTGCAATCAGCCCGGACGCCGTCGCTACGAGGGCAAGGGCCACTGTGAGGTAAAAGCCAGTTTTGCCAAGTGCGGGTTCCGCCGCTTCAGCAAGGGCATAGTCCTTTGCCGCCACAATGCGGTCGAGCGACAGACTGGAGCCTACAGCGAAGGCGACAAGCAGATAAACGACGACACAAATCGCGATGGAAGCGACAATAGCCCGGCCCACATTTTGATGCGGGTTCGTAACCTCGGCACCGCTGTTGGTGATGGTCGTAAATCCCTTGAACGCGAGAATGGACAACGCGACGGACGCTACGAAGCCGGTAGCCCCGGCTTCTCCGACGCTCGCCTCAAATGTTATCCCACTCGCCCAAAGGCCTGCCGCCCCAAACAGCGTAATGCCACCAACTTTAAGTGCTGCCATGACAATAGACAAAAGTCCCACGGCGCGACTTCCAGAAATGTTGACCAAGTAGGCGAACACGATGAGCCCGACACCGAGCACCGGTACGAGGATGCTATCGGCTTCTCTGCCAAGAGCCCGCATCGCGTACGTGCCAAAGGTGCGTGCGACAAGACTTTCACTGATGACCATCGACAACGTCATCAGTAATGCGGCCCCCGCGGCGACCGTTGTCGGCCCGTAGGCTTTTTGAAGGATCATCGCGATCCCACCCGAAGACGGGAAGGCGTTCGACATCTTGACATAGGTGTAAGCGCTGAACGCGGTCACAATCGCACCAACGACAAATGAAAGCGGGAATAACGGTCCTGCCAGTTCGGCGATTTGTCCGGTCAGCGCAAAAATACCCGCGCCGATCATCACGCCGGTGCCCATCGCAATTGCCGCGAGCAGAGTAATGCTATTTTTTGTGTAGACCTGTGTCATCAGTCTTCCTTCTTGGCTTTCTGCCGCGTCGTGGCCCTGACCAAGAGCAGTACGATCACCAAATCAAAGCCGAGAACCGCCCTTGGCACGCCCTTAGCGTATTCCGCAGATCACGTATTTGCCCGACTGGCAGATGACGCCTGGCGATACGGATTGCTCTGCGCGGCGCGATAATGCTGACGCCAGAGCCGCCGTTCACCGCGCGGCTCTGAATTTTGGATGAGCCAATCTAGGTCGTGCGCATCGTGCGGTGAAACGCGCGACGTAGACCGCTCACCTGCCAAGGTGTCATTTACGCAGATATTTCAGCAAGGCTGCTATTACGACACCCGCGAGAACAATGCACACGATCGCCCAGAGCCAGCTAAAACCCATTCCAAAACCCATACTGTAGTCATTCATCATCGTTCTTTCTTACAAGGTTTTTCGGGAGTTTCCCCACGCGCAAGCGTTCGACACTCACGCATGGGCGACCTAAATGGCTCAGTTATTGCCCATCATTCCATGACCTGCGCCCTGCACACCGTCCTGCTGCTCGCTCATGTGGCTCTGCATCATCGCGGCCATTGCCGTCATTTCGTCTGCCGTCACCTGCGCGTCGCCGTCCGGATCGTGCATCTGAAACGCGCGGACGGTCATCGGCCTCGTGTGAGCAGCGTGCATCACCGCGAACTCATCAAGTGAAAGCGTGCCATTGGCGTCAGCATCATAAGTCTTGAGTTCGGCTTGAATGCCAGTGCTCACTTCTTCAGGGCTGAGAGTGCCGTCCTCATTGGTATCGAATTTGGTCATGGCGTAGGTATCGGCCCCACTCATCATCATACCCATACCATTACCCATCATGCCGCCATGGTCGTGCATCATGTCCATGTTTGCGCCCATCATATCTCCTCGATCACCCATCATCGCGCCCTGCTGCATCGGGTTTTGATGTGCAGCCACCGGCAGTGCAACAACGGTAAGTCCAAGCGCAGTAATAGCTGTAAGGACAACGTTTTTAGAGTTTTCCATATTTTCTCTCCTGGATTGGGTCGGCATGACGCCGAGAGAAAAACCATAGTTTATCCAAACCCTTCTACGTTGACATGGATCAAGCATTTCGGGCGCAGATGAGGCCTTCACGGACACGTGTTTACCTGTTTTCTGTTTTAAATTAGGGCCCCTGCCCCGCCCTTTGGGCATGTCACCGCGCTTCTCAGGCTCCAGCCGGCAGATCGGCCATCGCCCGCAACGTCCCGACCCATCCTTCCTGTCCGAATGGCCCGCGCCCTGTCTCTTTGAGCCAGTGCGCAAACCTTCGGCCATGGTCGTCCTGGGCCGTGCCGATGCGCCCTTGCGGGTCACGATCGCATGGGGCGCGGCGCGGGGTTCGCGCAAGCGCGATACGCCACTGCGCCGCTCAGGAAAAAAGAAAGAAAGAAGGGGACCGCTGGTCCCCCACCGCAACCCTGAAATACGGCACCCAAAGCGGTGTCCCCGTCCTTCCTACGCCTGCGGCTTTGTGCAGGCCGGGTGATCCCCCTCCCCTTTGGCTTTGATTTCAGCATTGCGGCGGCACCCCCCCTGCCCTCGCCGGGAGGCAGGTTTTCAGGAGAGGGGCGCGCTTCGCGCTTCCTCGCCAGAAACCCCGCTCCCATTTTCGGCATCAAGACCGGAAACGCAGCACCACCACAAAGGACTAAACCATGACCGAAGTGACCACCTTGTCGGCAGAAGATCAGGCCGAGATTGACCGCACTGCAAAGATCGCAGAGCAAAATGACCTTTTCCGCATAACTTGGGGCGCAGACCCCAGCGTTCAGGGCCAGATCGTCGTGACGCAAGGCGTATCCGCCCTGTCCGTGATTGCGCAAATGCGGATCATGGGAGCCGTGAAGGGATTTGCGACCTTCACTGAGGACAATGACCCTTACGGCGATCACACCTTTGGCGCTTTTGAAGTGACCGACGAGGGTAAGGCGATCCTGCTTTTCTGGAAGATCGACCTTTACGACACTGACTACACCTTTGGCAGTGACACCCCAGAGGACACCGACGCGACCCGCCGCGTTCTGACCATCATGCAGCGCAGCGAATACTAGAGCCGTTCAAACGGCCAGCCGCGCCCACCGAGGCGCGGCACCCAAACCCTTCACCACATATCAAGGATCAAAACCATGAACGTAGATCGCAAAACCATCGCAGTCACAGACGCGCAAATCCCTTTCGCTGACCTCTATCTGTCGGACCTCAACCCGCGCAGCATCGTGAACGATGAAGCCATTGAACTGCTGGCCGCAAACATCCGCAAACTTGGCCTTATCCAGAACCCCGCAGGTTTGCGCGATGCAGACGGCAAAGTCGCCATTGTGGCAGGTGGACGCCGTTACCGCGCCCTTGCGATGTTGCAGGACGAGGAACGGTTTCAGACCGTGACCGTTCGCATGGCCCCCGATCAGGCGACGGCCGAGTTTTGGGCGACGAGCGAGAACGCGCAGCGCGAAGACCTGCACCCCGCCGACGAAATCCGCGATTTTGGCATGATGAACGAGCGCGGCGTGAAGGTCGCAGACATTGCCGTTGCTTATGGCGTGACGGAGAAGCACGTTTATCGCCGCTTGGCCCTGTCAAACTTGCCCGCCCCTGTTCTGGACGCATTGAAGGCAGGAACCGTTAGCCTGTCCCATGCTGCGGCTTTCACAGTGAGCAACGATGAAGCTCTGACCTTGGAGGTTCTGGCGTCTCATTTGGAGCGCGTAGCCCAAGGCTGGGGCGGCCTTAGCGAACACATGATTAAGTCGCGCCTGAAGCCCAACAACGTGAAAGGCACAGACCGCCGCGCCGTGTTTGTGGGGCTGGACGACTATAAGGCCGCAGGAGGCCGCGTAGGTGCCGATCTGTTTGAGGACGTCACCACCTTTGACGATCCAGCCATTTTGGACCAGGTTTTCGCCGCAAAGCTGACCCAGACAGCCAACGACTATCCCGCCGCCCATGGCTGGAAATGGGCCGAGGCAACCACCGAACCCTACATCGGCTATGATTTTGCCAAGAGCCAAACCCTTGGCAAACTCTATGCCATTGAAGGTGAATTGACCGAGGCAGAGGCGGAGCGTTGGGACGAACTGGCCGAACTAGCAGACGCCGAGGCTTTGGACGAAGAAGGCACCGCCGAAATGGACGCCTTGCAGAAGAAGATGGACGGCGATTTTACCGACCTGCAGCGGGCGCTATCTGGCGTTGTGCTTTTTGTTGCGACCAATGGCACCGTGTCGCTTGAAAGCGGCTTTATCCGTTCCGAAGATATGGCCGCAGCCGTTGAAGCTGGATTTGTAGAGCCGTCCCGCCATGCCGAAGCAAACGCGACCCCGAAGCCTGCAATCTCTGAAACGCTAGGCCGTGATCTGGACCGGATCAGCACAGGCGCACGTCAAAATGCGATGCTTGATGATCCTAAATTGGCCCTCCACCTACTGGCGTTCCAGCTATGCGGAAAGATGGGATACGACACCGCGTTTAGCCTGCGCAAAGACGAGGCGCCAAATGTCCCGGCCACCGAAACTGGCTATGTGCTGGACAAGCGCCTGACCGTTGCGGACGCCGACAACCGCAGCCCGTTCGACCGTGACCACGCCGCCGAATTTGCCAAGTTTCGCAAGCGGGGCGATGCAAAGATCATGGACCTGCTGAACCGCTATCTGGTCAGTCAGTTGAGCATCAGAAACGCCGACCTTGGCGCGATGATCGACAAGCTAACAGCCAAGCGCACCCGCGACACCTTCACACCAACCGCCGAGAACTTCTTTGGCCGCGTGAACGGCGCTTACCTCAATGACCTATGGAGCGATCTTTTGGGATTGGCCGCAGACCACCCCACCGTGACCACGTTCGAGAAGTTGAAGAAGGGCGAGAAGGCTTTGAGACTAGAATGCCTGTTTGCCGATCCAGCAACACGCACGGCCCTTGGCCTGTCCGAAGACCAGACCTGTCGCATCAACGCATGGCTACCCGAAGGCATGGCCTGACCAGACCGCAGGGCGGACACGCGCCATGCACCATCCTTTGACCGGAGACAGCTTCTTGCTGATGTTAGATGAATTGAAAGACGATGAAGTCTTGCGCCGCATGGCAGATAGCTGCCCCGTCCTAAATTCAGAACTTTTTTAGAGGCAGGGCCGGTGCAACCCTAGATAGGTGTTGCACCACTGGCCCGCAGATATGAGTCTGTCCCTAATTTCCCCGATTTCCTTGTGGCGAGGAATCAACTGGCCTCGCTTTATGCGAGGCCTTTTTTCTTTGCGTGGATGCTTTGGGCAGAGGTGGAGTGATGCCCGCTTGGCCCAGGTCTTCGCCCTCGCCCAAGCGGCCTTGCGCTATTCGCGCAGAACGCGCTTCGCGCGGCGCATAACTCAATCTTAGCTTTGAGGTGGAACGGGTAAACTTGCGCCCGCGTCACGCAACAGCGCATCGAGCCGCCCTTGAGCAAAACGCGCCAGCGCGTCAGCATCGTTTGCAGCATCAACGGAATTGCGCTGTAGAAGATCCGGTTTGGCTTGCGCCAGCCAAAAGGATTTAACCGGATATTGCATCACTGACACCACCCTAATCTTTTCCCGCCGTTGTAGCGCCGCGCCAAACCTTCAGAGACTAAGGTGTCAGCCACATCGAGTTGCTGCACAATCAGGCGGGCAAGCCCGCGATCATATCTGTCCCGCCCCGGCAGCACGACCAAATCGACACGCTGCGCATCTCTCAAAAGATCGCGCAACCGCGAAGTCGCGGCGCGGCCAAGGGCCAGCTCGTAGTCGCATTGTGGCCGATAGGTTTCTGGCGTGTCGAAGCCGACAAGCCTAAACCGATCGCCTTTGCGTCGATGGTGTCGCCGTCTATGACATAGATCAAAGACGCGGAAATTAGTTCCGCGGCTGCGGGCAGCGGACAAAGCAGGACACAGATAGCGAGGGGCCTAAACATTCGTCACGCCTTTTCAGGTGATCTGGTGCTGCCACCTTTCTATCACAGCGGGTCTTATTATGAATCCACAAATAGGCGCGGCATGGCCTCTGCCATGCCCTTTCAGGGTGCGACTGCCCTTGAAGCGGAAGCCGTCAAACCGCCTCTCGACAACTGCTTGACAGGAGACACACGGGTATCAGATAGAAGCGGAACATAACAAGAACAACAGAGGAGTCGCGGATGCCCCTTCATCCCATCGAAGCCCCGATTTTAGCCGACAAACATATCATTGGCATGCCTGCTATGCGGGCCAGCGCAGGGTTTCCGTCCCCCGCAGGTGATGATCTCGAAGACGAGATTGACCCCATCGCTTGGGTTGTGAGGCACCCCGCATCAACCTTTTGGTGGCGCGTAGAAGGCGACTGCCTATGGGATGTCGGCATTCGGGACGGTGACATCATTGCTGTCGATCGCGCAGGCAAGCGGCGGCTGGGACGTGCTGTTTTGGCTGTGGTTGAGGGTGCGGTGACGGCGAAGATACTGCGCAAGCGGGATGGCAGATACTACCTGGCACCGGCTAACAGCCGGGAGTCCTATCCAGACATAGAGTTGACTGAGGACAGCGAGATTTGGGGAGTCATTGCCGGCATCGTGCGCCGGTATGATCTAGAGTGATCCGGCCAATCGCGATCAGCGATAGCGCCAACTTCTACGTCAACGCCAACTTCTACGTCAGCGCCGAGCGGATTTTCGACCCAACGCTGAAGAATGTCCCTGTTATCGTGCTGTCTAACAACGACGGGTGCGCCGTTGCCCGTAGCGATGAAGCTAAAGCGTTGGGCATAAAGATGGGTGAACCGCTTCACTTAATCCGCAATAAGGTTGAAGCGCACGGCATCCGTGTTTTTTCGTCAAATTATACCTTGTATGGCGACATAAGCCGCCGCGTGGTGGAGGTGTATGAAGACTACTCGCCCACGGTCGAAATCTATTCGATTGATGAGTGTTTTCTAGACTTCACCGGGTTTAGGGATCGCACAGCACATGCAAAATCCCTGCGCCGCGAAGTGCTGCGGCGGATCGGCGTTCCGGTCAGGGTAGGCATTGCTCCAACGAAAACCTTGGCAAAGTGTGCGAACGACATTGCCAAGAAGAACCCGATTTTCGCAGGTGTGCTCGATATGATGGATGAATCGCTTGCCAACTGGCTACTGCCGCTTGTGCCCGTCGGTGACATTTGGGGGATCGGGCGAAAGACGCAAGCAAAGCTGGAAGGCATCGGTATAGGGACCGCTGCTGAATTGCGGGACATGCCACTTCGGCAAGCCCGCGCTCTTGGAACTGTCGTGCTGGAACGCACGGTTTTAGAGCTTCAGGGTGAGCCCTGTATTGCATTTGATGACGTGGAACCGCAGCGCAAAGGCATGGCGGTCACGCGGTCATCTGGCAAGCCGATGAAGGACTTCGATACGCTTTTCCAAGCGATCACAGCCCACGCGACACGCGCCGCCGAAAAACTGCGACAGCACGGTTTAGTGGCCGGAAACCTCACTGTGTTTTTCCATACGAACCGCCACCGTCAGGATCGTCCGCAATACGCTGGCTCGAAATCAACAAGGCTGACGCGAATGTCTTCGGACACTTTCGATCTTGTCGGCGCCGCCAAACGCTGTGCGTTAGCCGCTTGGCCCAAGATCGGTGCGGAATCGTATGGGTTTACGAAGGCAGGCATCATGCTCGATGATCTTTTGCCCTACGATGAAAGGCCGCTGACCCTGTTTGATATGCAGCGAGATCAATCACCAACCCTGATGCAAGCCTTGGACGAGGTGAACGGACGGTTTGGCAAAAAGACGATAGTTTTAGCCAGTGAAGGAATGAAGCGGTCATGGCAGCTTCGATCAGATCACCACAGCCCGCGATACACGACGAGATTGAGTGATTTGCCAGTGGTCAGATAAGTGAATGGCATGATCTTCCCGTTGGCAGTTTTGCCGAAAGCGGCACGAACATTCCGACCGGATATTGCACCTATTGCGCACCAAAATAAGCGCAACACAAAGCGCAGTTTAAGGCGATTAAATCGCCTTAAACCCCTTATTTGTTTGGATTTTTGGCGGTTTATGCTAGATTCAACCTTAAGTAATACAGCCAGAAAGGCCGCTTAAATGTCCATTGTTCCAGCATCCATCCAAGCGGTTTGGCACAGCGCCCAGCTGCTGATCGCATTTCACAAAAACAAGGATAAAACCAAGCGGGACGTACCGTATTTCTGGCGTCCAAAGGAGGCGTTTGCCCGCTTGGCCGCGAAGCCAGAAGATCAAGAGGCGGTTGTCGTCATGCGTGCCGCTGATGCTGAAGGTTCAGATGTGCAGATCAAGATGCACTCAGATAAAATCGTGATTCGCCGCGACCGTGATCTAGGTTGGTCTGGTCTCATTATAGACGATCACCAGATTCAGATTAAGGTGGACGGCACCGTGATCCGCATTGATCCAGACGGCGGCGTTGTGGTCGAGCGGGACTCGCAAAAGACCCACCTTGAAGGCACCGGTGAAATTTTCCGCTTTACGCCTGACACAAAGATCGTTGTGTCGGCGGACGGCGGACGCATGTCGCGCGAAACCGATGTTACCTTTGACGGCTTTACGCCAGACGGCGTAATTTCACGACGTAAGTAATGGCCTATGACTAGGCTGTAGTTTTTTTAACGATTTCAATTTTTTAGGATATAAATTTGGACTCCTTTTTTTACAAAGCGAAAACGGAGATTTTGATGGTGTCTTATCTACGAGGTCACGGCGGTTCTGAAATGTCGCGCTTCACCCGCCGCTTGATTGCAAGGTCGGAGCTACACCGCGCTTGGCTTCTAGGTTCGCTTGGATACGTTGAAGAAGGTGGCGTGACCTACGGCCCCTGCAATACATATCCCGGCATCACCTTTGAACCTGACGACACCGACGAGGCGCAGCAGGTAATACCTGACGACGTTTTCCCCACCTACCCCGCGCAGCTTTAGTCACCGCCTCGATCTTTCGCCAGCGACCACGATATTTGCATACCGTAGACAACAGTTTTGACCCTCGCGCCGCACTTGGCACAGCGAGCGACACGCCTAACATCGTTAATCGTTTGGCACTTCATTTCTATGGCATCAGCAACACGAACCGCCACTGCCTTGCCACAGGTATATTTCAGCCAAAGAGTGTGATCTGGAATTTGCACGAGGTCAGTCATGCCGCGAACATTTCGCGCAATGGTAGGCCGTCAACTCAGGCACCAGCTTGGCCGCGATCATAGCAAAAATGGGCCGCGCATAGCGCGGCGGGCTGAGCGGAGGCGCTACCTCGCCCCTCGCACTGCCTAGATATTTTCTTGTTTCTTGATCTAAACCGCGAACGCCAAAAGCGCCGAGGCAAACAGCTTTGAGTGCAGCTTTGCTGCCCACTCGAGTTCTGTTTTTATGGTGTCGCAGGATTCATTTTTGGCAAGGTTGGCGAAGATCCGTTGAATCTGATCTGCCTGACCCGACAGCGATCCGGCGTTACCGGTCGGCGTGTTCGCGGCTGCGACCATGAACACACTCAAAACTTGCGTTCCAGTGTGCAGCCATTTGCGCGTACCTTGAGCGCGAGCGATCCGATCCTGCGATGCAAAGGTCAGCGCCGCGCTGCGCAGTGCCGCTTCGGCATCACTTTCATCATCGAGGCCACCCGCCAGACGGGCTTGGACAATCCAGCGATCCATGCGGATACGGAGGTCTTTCTTAAGCATCGACAGCCTCTTTCTGCACATTTTTGGGTTGATCGTTTTCTATCATAGAACCGCTGATCTGTGAATCCGAAATCATGAAGGTTATGGCCCCTGCCACCCCCCTCGGGGTGTCACCGCGCTTCTCAGGCTACAGCCAGCAGACCGGCTTTCGCCCGCAACGTCCCGTCTCATCCTCCCTGTCCGAATGGCCCGCGCCCTGTCTCTCTGAGCCAGCGCACAAACCTTCGGCCATGGTCGTCCTGGGCCGTGCCGATGCGCCCTTGCGGGTAACGATCGCATGGGGCGCGGCGCGAGGTTCGGGCAAGCCGAACGCCGCTGCGCCGCTAAGGAAAAAAGAAAGAAAGAAGGGGACCGCTGGTCCCCCACCGCAACAAGAAAATACGGCGCGTCCTGCGGGGCCGTGTCCTCGCCTTCGGCTGCGGGCCGCACCACCCCCTTGTCCGCTTGATTTTCCAGTTGCGGCGGCACCCCCCCCCTGCCCTCGCCGGGAGGCAGGCTTTCAGGAGAGGGGCGCGCTTCGCGCGTCCTCTCCTGAAACCCCGCTCCGATTTTCGGCATCAAGACCGGAAACGCGGCACCACCACAAAGGACCGAAGATCATGGCTAAAGCTCGTTTGGACATTCACCAGCACGTCACTGATACCATCATCGCACAGATCGAGGCAGGCACCCCGCCTTGGCGCAAGCCGTGGACAGGTGGCACAGTTGGCGCTTGCCTGCCCGTTCGTCACAATGGCGAAGGCTACCGCGGAATCAACGTGCTGATGCTTTGGGCAGCGGCGTCCGAGCGTGGCTATTCATCCGAACGCTGGATGACTTTTAATCAGGCGCAGAAGCTTGGCGGGACCGTAAAGGAGGGCGAAAAATGCGCCCGCAGCGTTTTCTATGGCACCTTTGAAAAGAAGGACGGCGAGCAGCGCGACGGCGGCAACGAAGGCGAAGGCAAAGCGCGGATCGCCTTTGCAAAGGCGAACAACGTCTTTAACGCGGATCAGATCGAAGGCTTGCCCGCTGAATACTGCATTCAGCCTGACCCCGCCCGCGATCTAGGCACCCAGGCAGACCCAGCCCTAGAGGCATTTTTTGCCAGCATTGGCGTGGATATTGTCACCACTGACAATCCCCGCGCCTACTACCGCCCCGCAACAGATCAGGTTCACATGCCACCCGTTGCTACTTTCACCAATGCCGCCCGCTACTATGGCGTTTTGGCTCACGAAATCACGCACTGGACCAGAGCAGAAAAGCGGCTCGACCGTCTGAAAAAGTTTGGCACTAAATCCGCTTATGCGCAGGAGGAACTTGTGGCCGAGATAGGGGCCTGTTTTTTGGCCGTTCACCTTGGCGTTGAACCAGAATTTGACCAGAGCGCAGCCTATATCGAAGGTTGGTTGGCGGCGTTGAAATCTGACAAAGGGCTGATTTTCAAAGCCGCGGCGGAAGCACAAAAGGCCGTGGATTTTGTTCTTGCGGCAGCCGACGCCAACACCATCGCAGAGGACGGCCGCGCCGCCGCGTGAAACTAGTTCCTGACAGTCTGAACCATCTTGAACCCCGGCCTAAATGGTTGGGGTTTTTGGGTGCCTGCGTGAGGATAGGTGACGCGGCACGGCGACGAGCTGCGCCCGCCCCCTGCGCCGCCTGTTCTTCTAGCGGGTTCCCGCTGAAAAAAGACAGCCTGACGGCCAGCACCTTCGGCCCGGCGTCAGGCCGCGTTGGATCCCTTCAATGCGATGTTACAAGGAGACAGCATTGCAAGGGGTTCGTCATTGTCCGTCATGAACTGTCTCAATACAGTGAAGGGCATAGCGAAATCGGGTCTGGTTCAGTTCACTTTAGAGGCGTCTGCCGCATTGGAGCCTCATGCCAAGTATTGAGCGCCCCCAATTGTCACCACTTTCGTGCCAGCATCACCAGCTAATGCAGCACGGAGAACATGATCGACAAGACACGCGAACTTAGCTTTCGAATTGAAAGGAATGGGCCTGCGCACGAGATCACGCGTCCCGTAGCAAATCCTGTACGACAGAAGGCTTCTTTGCGATCAGGGCCAACAAAACTTGTGCTGGACCCGTGGGGTGTCTGCGCCCATGCTCCCAGTTCAGCAGCGTGCCCTTTGCCACACCAATGCTCCTGGCGAATTCGGCCTGTGAAAGACCGGTCTTCTGGCGCACCTCAGCTACGTCAACTTCGGCAACCGAAACCTCATGCACCTTGGCGTGAGAAATCTCTCCATTCGCAAAGGCCAGCGCCTCTTGTAGGCCTTTGGACAGGGAATCGAAAGCACTCATGTTGCGTCTCCATACTTTGCGACGAGCGCTCTGCTCATCTCTACCGCTGCGGCCTGCTCCGTCTTTGACAAATTGGCCTTTTCGTTCTTGGCAAAGACCGTGATCAGGAAGATTGGCATGTGGGCTCCGCCAAACACATATATCGTCCTGTAACCGCCGCTCTTTCCGCCCCCTTCTCTTGGGATGCGAACCTTGCGAAGCCCGCCGCCAAGGGACACGCCAGCCTCCGGGTTGGCCGCAATGAAATTAATTGCGAATTCCCGTTCGAGTTCGGACATGATTGCCTTGGCGCGTTTCTGAAATTCAGGCAGTTCAACCACAGTCTGCAATCGTGTCATCGTTGTTCACCATATATGCTTCACCGACATATGTGTCAATGACGTATAGACGAAGGTCATTGGGCGCAAGCCAGCAAAAGACCGGCATTGCTGGATCTGCGTCTGCCCTGTTGGCAATCGCAGCGACATACGTATTGAAGACTGCAAAGAGACAAAGCGCTGCAATCCACACGGTGATCGGAAGCCCTGCTTTGCTCTCTCCCGTTTTTAGAAAGGCAGATGCGGAAATCGCCGACATCGGGTTTATCGACCGAGCCGTAGGGGCAGGTCATGTCGCCCTTGGCCGGTCTCCTCTGCCTGGTCAGGAATAAATTGATCGGCTCCGCCAAACGAAACCGGTAGCCTTCATCTGCGATCTCGGCCGCGGTCTCGCCGCCGGGGAACAGGCGCTCAGATGCGCCGTAGATCTGGGCGACCTATTGGGCCTAGAAGCGCAGCGTCTTGCCGTGATCGGGACCAAGCGTCTGCCGGAGCGCGTTCATCATCCATATGTCTGACCTCATCACACTTCCATGTCGTAATAATTGCGACCTCATGCGAAAAAGAAGCCCATTTTTTGGGAGGCCATCTCGACATGCGTGCGCTTGCGTAACGCTAAAGCGCCTGAAGTCGTCGGAATTGAGTAGAGCGTTCCGGTGAAGTGGAGAATCGTGGCAACCACAATCCAAAACCCGTTTCGTCCCAATCTATCGTCAAACGCGTTACTTGCTTGTACAGGCGGACATTCAAATCAAAGTTCCAGAAATTGAACAAACGACGCCTGTGGACAACCTGTGGATAGAATTATTGCATAAAATCAACTTGCTAAGTTGCATGGCTCATGCACTGCATGAAGGCAGATAGCAGGTTTGGACTGTTTTTTTTCGAGATGAGCCGTGTCGGGGCGAAAATTTTTCTTGAGTTCGTCAAGGTGGGCAGTCATAGCTGTAACGCAATACGACACAAGAATAAGTTCTACGCGTTTCTGGTCTCCAACGAGACACTATGTAGTCCAGTAACGCCAGTCGGGACACTTTGAGCGGGGCCTACCACAATGCATTCAGTGCTGCACGATAAGTTGCGCGAAGACGCAGAGCGCCTTTCCGAAGCTTTGGAACACATGTCTAAGCTGTTCCTCGCCCCCAAAGAGGAAAAGACCCTCCGTAGCTTTGCAACGCCTGAAGTGGCAGAGCTGCTGCGCGTCAGTGACGGGTACCTTCGCAAAGCGCATTTCGATGGTCGCATTCCAGAGGTCGAGCAAGGGGCGAACAACAAGCGCCTTTATACGGCAGAGAACATCATCGAAATCCGACACATCTTGGCGCAGAACGCTAAGGATCCTCTCCAGTTCCTCCCGGGCCGGCGACCCGGTGACAAGCTTCAAATCTGGTCTACCGTGAATTTCAAAGGCGGCTCAAGCAAGACCACCACGACAATAAGCCTCGGCATGCGGCTCGCCATGAGGGGGTATCGTGTACTCTTGCTCGACAGTGATCCACAAGCCTCCCTGACCACGTTCTTCGGCTATCAGCCGGAGATCGATTTCAGAAAAGGTGGCACCCTTTACGACGCAATTCGCTACAATGATGGTGACAGCGTGCGCGTCCCGATCGTTGATGTACTCAAAAAGACCTATTTTCCCAATCTCGATATCGTTCCTGGCGGCATCATGCTGTCGGAGTTCGAGACCGAAACGCCTATGGCCCTTAGCCGCGGCGAGCAGCCTGTATTTTTCAATCGGATCCGGGACTCGCTACGGCAGGTTGAAGACGATTACGATATCGTTCTGATCGACTGTCCTCCTCAACTCGGATACCTGACAATGTCGGCGGTGTGCGCGTCGACCTCACTTCTGATGACCATCATTCCCGAGCGCGTCGATCTGGCCTCTGCAAGCCAATTCCTGACGATGGCCTCAGGCGTTCTCGAAGTGCTTCATACGAATGGCGGAATCGGCGCCTACGACAACTTCGCATATCTGCTGACGCGGTTCGATACGGCCATCAGCACACAGCAAGACTTATCCGAATGGATGCGGGAGCTTTTGGGCGACAGCGTCATAAAAACGCCTTTCGTCAAGTCTTCCGCGGTCAGTGAGGCCGGCCTCTCCCAAAAGACAATCTTCGAAGTTGATCTGTCGGCCGTCAAGAACCGCAAGACATACGAACGCGCATTGGAATCCGTCATCGGATTCTCCAACGACATTGAAATCATGATTCAGAACTCATGGGGACGAGGAGATAGTAATGAAACGTGATCTGCTGTCACGCAGCCTTGCGCAGATGGGGTCCAAAACTGCCGCCACCCCTGGGCCGTCCGGTACGGATGAGGGTGCTCCGCGTGCGCTCAAAAGTATGTCGGATGTTCTGGCTCAAGTCTCTTCACAGTCGGCGCAGGACGTCAATGTCAACGACATTGCCGACTCCGATATCGCCGACCGCTTCGATGTCAGCGTCGAGCTCGACGCCCTCGTCGAATCCATCCAGACATCCGGCCAGCAGCTCCCTGCCCTTCTAAGATACCGCCGCGGTGCTGGACCGCGCTACGAAGTCGTCTATGGTCGTCGCCGTATTGCGGCGTGCCGGAGGCTCGGCATTCAAGTCAAAGCCTTCATCAAGGAAATGGATCCGCGCGAAGCGCTGGTGTCCCAAGCCCTCGAGAATTCGGCCCGCCTTGAACGCAGCTTCATTGAGCAGGCCATCTTTTCCGTCAAACTTGAAGACCAGGGGTTTACGCGCGCCGAGATCTGCGACGTTTTGGCCGTGGACAAGGGGACGTTGAGTAAACTGATTGGTGTTGCCAAGGATGTTCCAGAGGATGTCATCTACGGCATCGGCGCGGCCCATGACGTCGGCCGCAGGCAGTGGTTGGAACTACGCCGTCTTTTCGGCCTGGAAGGCCGACCGACCGATGAGGATGCGGTGGCGCTCCTTCCCACTGTAGGATCAGGCGCTGAAAAGATTGCCACAATTATCAAAGACATGCAGGCAACGGAACATGCGGTGCCCGCGCGGGCTGCCAAGAGTATGGCTGCCCCCCCTGCCCCGCCGCGAAAGATAGGTGACACACCGGTCGCGTACATGGTGAAGGGGCACCGACTCACGATTGAAATATCGGATAAAAAAGAACACGGCTTCATTGGCTTCGTCGAGGACAATCTCGAAAAGCTATATTCGGCCTGGAAGGATGAAAAATAGTGAACATACGGAATTACAGCCCGTAACCCATTGTTTTCATTTAGTTGGCCACGGCCAACTTCACCAAACCAACAATAACCGCAGTTAGAGGAGGCAGGCACCACACAAAAAGAAACCCCCCGAAGGCGGTTAAGCGCTCCAGAGGGTCCCGATCTACTGCAATTTATTGGTACCCCTAAATTTTTAACGCTGCAACACCGATTTCGGTGACCGGTATCATTTTGTCGTCTGAAAATGTATGTACCACCACCCAGCAACGGCTCTTGAAGCCGAGGCACAGTCGATCTGTGCCGTAGATGAACACACCGCATTCGATGGTGTCGGAACGGTTGCGCAGCAGCCGCATTTTTGTCCGGTCAGGCGCCGTGATCTGTTGGCCGCGGTCAATACCGCCGCAAAGGATCTTGGTTTGCGCCCCGCATCGGTTGTCGTCATCGACGCCCTGTTGAGCTGCCTGCCGTGCAAGGATCCCAAAACGGGTACCGACAGTCCAATTACACCGCTAACGCTGCTGACAGTCTACGCCGCCAACGCCACACTTTGCTTCCGGGCGAAAGGCATAACCGACCGCCAGTTGCGTCGGCATCTGGAGACACTCGAAGATGTCGGCCTGATCACACGAAAAGACAGCGCCAACGGGAAACGATTTCCCATCCAGCGATCTGGCAAGGTCATTGGTGCTTTCGGGATCGACCTATCACCTCTTCTGGCGCGGTCGGCAGAAATCATCCACTTAGCGCAACGACGCCGTGATGACGCCGCCGAGCTACGCGGGCTGCGGTCCTGCATCCAGTCGCTCCGAATAACATGTCTCGACCTCGACGTAGACACGGAGGCCACAAATTTTCTCGACAGCATCCGCAATATTCTACGTCGTGCCACGACGACGGTCATCGAGGCACGCGCCATCATATCTAAACTCAAAGGCATCATCGCTGCCACCTGTGCCGTGACTAGTCCGGTTCAAACCTCGAACGAAACCGAGATCTACATCCCGGTTAAAGCCTCCTGTGTAGCGCAAAAACACAACGCAGAACCGCATGAAACGTCCGCCACAGACGGACAAAATGACCGGCACAAAGAACCTACAAAATCATATACAAAAAAAATAACCCCCCAATCATTGACGAACCTCTGGCATAGACTCACGCATATTCGAAATTTCTACCCCGATATGCCGCGATCAGATCATCACGCCCTCCAAATCGTATATGAGTTCGGAAAAATGCTGAGAATTGACCCTGATATTTTGGCAAGTGGCATCGCATCGAAAGGCTGGCAAGTTGCGCTTGAAGCTCAGAATGAAATCGCCGCACGTGTTGCAACCATTGCCGACCCCACAAGTTATTTTGGGCGCTTGTTGAGGACCGGCAACAGACTGAGCCAAACGTTCATCCCCGACGTGAGAAGCTATGCCTGAGAATAATGCAGCCAACAGATCCCTACTCCGTTAATGTGGCTCGTATCACCGAAATTGAACTGCAGTTGGCCGCGGCCAACTCTTGTGAAACGAAAGATCGTAAATGCGTCTTTTCATTCAGGATAGCCCAGCAATAGCAGCTTCTCACCTGAGC
Source organism: Loktanella salsilacus (assembly GCF_900114485.1). Classification (GTDB taxonomy): domain Bacteria; phylum Pseudomonadota; class Alphaproteobacteria; order Rhodobacterales; family Rhodobacteraceae; genus Loktanella; species Loktanella salsilacus. The sequence goes on from NZ_FOTF01000027.1 coordinate 28,889, forward strand.
CAAGCAAATGGGTCAGCGCTGCTTGCCGCGGCCAACTTCATTTCAAGGTTTTCAAGGATCCATGACTGGGGCTGTGTCTCTCTGATCCCTACCTTGTTCGTTACAATATGCCATTGCATGCGGGTCAGTGCGATGACCCTACTGCACCATGGCAGACCCCCGGCCAGACTCCGTCCAAACCGGCCGTTGTCAACTAAACTGAACGCAGTCCATGAGCACTCTAGTCAACGAGGTTTTTATCAAAATCTTCGATACTCATCTTTATGTTCAAATTGACGCCACCATGATCCAAGCCTGCGCGGCGATATTTCCCCACCTATGAGCGCTCGGGAAAATGGGCCTGCTACTAATCTCCGACGGCATAGTTAATTTATTCAACTGCAGATCTACTTCGCCTGTCCGGTAAACATAGATGTCTGCTTCATCATCAATGGTCTTCGATCGCCACAAACTGATCCGCATTAACGGAATGTTGGCCGCGGCCAACATTTGATCGACACCCTGCGTCCCAGGCATGACAGCTGGCATATCTTCGATCATCTCGAACGTGAGGTTGGCAATGTCATTCCGCCCACGGCCGCCGGAGGCAAAAGAGTAGGCGAGCAGTGTACGGTCGCGAAATGCGGTGAGGCGCTCTCCCGGGATCGTCGGAAATGGCATCGAAGTTCAGTATTTAGTAAAAGGAGTTTACCTTGTTCATACGGAATATGATGTCCCAGGTGATCGCCTTCTTTGATTGACGCCCGCGTCGGCCGCTGCGGCTGCGCCGGGCCACGCGAAGAACTTTTTCAGGCGGGCATCATTGAAGGGGTGCTCGCGATCGCTCAACGCGCAGACCATGTGCCGCGTCGACATGTTTAGACGCAAGGTGCTATTTGGATGCGGCTTGCCATTTTTGGAAAAGCCCGCTTCTTTCAGGACCTTGGCTGACATACCGCGGTTGCATCGTTATTATTAAATAATTATAGTATAACATACTGATATCGTTAAATAAATATTATTACCCCCCTAACTACAGTCTCATTATCGGATATGAGGTACTTTCTTGTAGGTTTTGGCCGTTGTGGATCAATCAGGCATCATCATCGTAGATGATGCGGCATGGGAACAGGCAGTTAATCGGGAGGCGGTGATCTGCCGCTTGGCAAACAAAGCCCACCCTGATCGTGCCAAATTTCTTCCAGCCTGTCGGCAGCTTGGGGTCAAACGAACCCGTCTTTAACAGCTGATCAAAGCGTACGAAGCGCTGCCGATCGCCAGATCTCTTCTGACAGCCGCAGCGGGCACCCAAACGCGTGGTGGACGACCGCCGGAAATGAACGAAGCCGTGATGATTGCTCGGGCGGTTGAGAACATCTGCAAGTCGCGTCAGAAACTGAGAATTAATGAGTGGCACAAGGAAGTGCGCATCCGCGACATCAGGAGGGCAGGGGACCGCAGCGCTATCGGCTCTGCCTATTTGTTCAACGGCCGCTTCGGATCGAAGTCGATCAGCCGGATACTTTCGCCCTTACGGAACAATCCGTCAGCGCGAAGGGCCGTGGGTGTTGATATCCCGACGCCACCATCGGTGGATGCAAAGTTGATTAAGCGCATGTGGGAGCCTAAACGCCTGGCAGCAGTTCTGACCCAGACTGGACCGTCACTATGACCTTTGCCACAGTCGATACAGCGAACCTTTCAAACCTCCGCGGTCCTCGTACAGTATCCGACGCGATTGCTGGAAACGACCGAAAGAGGGCGGTTAGCCGCGGAGAAGCCGGGCCAGGATCGATCTGGAAGCTTGGGGCGATATCCGCGTGGCTCCGGAGCGAAGCCTTTGGATTACGCATACCAAAGGGACGGGTAATTGCTGTCGCTGTCGCCCGGCCGGAAGAGATGCCAATCGGGCCATCATGAAACGATGCGGTCTATTAAAGGCCGTTCGTCTTGCGGAAGATCTGCGCCAGTTCTTCGTCATGCTCCCGCAGGAATTCACGCAGCAAAATCGCGGGGCTTGCGAACTTTCGAGCATCGGGGCTCAGGCTCAATATTTTGTCGCGTATGGCGAGCGCGAGGTCGCTCGAATGAGCCACAGTCACCCGCAGTTGCTTGGGCTCAACGGCAGCTGCGGCCGGTTCAGGTTTGCGAGTCGGGGTCTGCGCGGTGTTGGGTGGAGCGATGTTCACTGTTTCATCCGAAGACTGTTGTTCGGTAGGTGCCGCATTTGGCGTGTGATCGGACTGTATGTCAGCTGGAGGCGCTTTGCTTGGTGCCGGCGTCAGCTCTGATTGTGACGTGTCAGCTTCAGTTTTACCGAGACCGTTCGCCTTCGCTGTTGTTGCAATGGAAGCCCGGTCTCGGTCCGTGAGGCCCGGAACAGGCATCTTTTGGCGGGGCTTGCGTTCAACAGCCATTAAAATTCTCCCGTGATAAGGGCGGCCAACGCATCTGCGGCCCTCTGTATTTTTTTGATCGCCTCAAAGCTTCGACCATCAGCTTCTGCCGCAGCGATTGCTTCGTCGCTGGTCATATCGTCACCAATAAACGATTTGATCGCGCTTGAGCGATGCAATCCTTTGATCGCGCCATAATGACCATGGATGAGTTCTTCATAAGCAAGCATTTGAGCGTTCGGAAATTGGCCCTCTTTTTGGTAGATGACAGTGAGAAAGTCTTTGGGGTCTGTGTCGTCATCGCCCGTCGCTTCGAGGGCAATTTTAAAGTAGGCTAATGTCTTTTCAACGCCGGTTACTTCGTTCTTTTCAGGGCCACACGGCGAAAATACGCGGTCGCAGATTGCAAGAGCTGCCATTTGCTTCGCATCTTCACCGCCCTTCGTATCAATTATGATCCAATCAACGTCATCTTGAAGCCGGTCCAGCATCATATTGTAGCACTCCGCCACTGTCGCTTCGTGCCGTATATCAAAGTCGATGATATCAATGCCTTCGTTGCGTGCGCAAACAGGGATCGCCCAGTTTGTGACACTAGCCTGATTGTCGAAGTCAATGATCTGGACGGTTTGACCGCTCCGAAAGAAGCTGTCCGCAACGAGGGCTGCAGTTGTGGACTTGCCGACTCCACCTTTGGTTGAAGCGAAAGTAATGATCTTCATTCTGCTGTCCTCAGTGTCGGAGCCGGTGCATGTCTTGGAGCCTGTGTTGTTCTAGGCGGTAACCTACAGCCTGCCACCTATAACCTACAACCTGCTACCTGTAGGCTATAGCCTGAAACCTGAAATCAAGCGGCTACAACTTTCTGCCCATCACCTGAAGGCTCTGTCCCGAAGCCTAAAACTTCTGACCTCTACTTTTGCAGCCTCCTACCTCCTGCCTTTAACCTTCTGCCTGCAACCGTGTGCCCAAAGCCTTTGGCAGCACGGATGGATTTGATGCTGGCAGCAACCGCAGGCGCACTGGCAAATGGAACTCATCGGGATCGCGCCTTGAGGCGTTGGATCGAAATGCCGTTTCCGCCTTCCAATGAAGCATAGGGATTGTGAGTGGGGCAGGGTGGGGCAAGGCCCGACTTCGCAATGAGAGGCCCGCTTTGAGGCCTCTGTGGACATTTTTCGCCCCTTCGAGGCGGTCACACCTACGGTGTTCCGTCGCTACCCCGGTGGGCGCTCCGTCGCGTCCCTGCGGGTCGCTCAAACGGACTAAAATTATAGATATGTGGCAGAGCTATAGTTGCGCGCACATATCTATAATGTTAGGGAAGGGGTAGCAGGATATGCAGCTTGCAAGACATTTTCGTTTTAGGGCTTTCCAAATGCCGAAATCGTTCAAGACCAAGGACAAAATCGCGGCCTCGAACATGCTCTTGGAGGGCGAGACCCCAAAGTTGGTCGCGGCAAAATTTGGCGTCCACATTTCCACGATCTACGCTTTGCGAAAGGATCGGGGTCACGGCCATACCAAGCCGGATCGCGCCTCCCACAACATCACATTCCGCCTGTCCGACGTAGAGTTGCGGGCGTTGGACGTCTTCATTGTGGATGCGGGATTGCCTTCGCGAACCGCCGCCTTGCGCTCACTGGTGCGCTCCGCGACGGGTTTCCTAGAGCTGCGTCGCGATGAACTGCTCGATCTGACCGAGGCGAGACGCGAGTTGCGTGCCCAGGGGCGCAACCTCAATCAGCTGACCTACGCGATGAACAGGTCGGCTTTGAGGGGTGGGGCGAAGCTATCGCCAGAGGATAAGCAGTTTCTGGCGACAGTTCGGCATACCTTCACCGTCGTCGACAGGCTGATTTCTGTCGGTTTCAGCGAGGTGCGACAGCAAGGCCGGAACGCATTGCACGCGGGAGAACACCTGTGAGCGGCGGGTTCTACGATGATATCATGATCCGGGCGCGGCGCAGTGCGGGCCATACGTCCGTTGGCGGTGCAACGTCGCGTGGCAATCGTGTCTGGAAAAGCCTGACCTCGACAGGCAGCGCCTTCGTCAAGCGCATCCCTGGCGCTGGCGTTCAGCATCAAAAGCAACTGGCGGGACAGCTGGCTTATGTGAACGGCAAGGCCAAGGGCATCTTCGGCTTCGCCCCCGGCGTCAGCATCGATGACGACGCTTTTGCCCAGGCTGATCTTGATCAGATGATGAGCGCATGGGCGCAAAACTGGAAGGGTCGCCCCCGCAACGGCCATACTAGCCACATGGTGTTGTCGTTCCCCGACGACGTGTCCCAGGACGCCGCCTTCGTGATCGCGCAACAGTGGTGCGCTGAAATGTTCGAGGATCAGACGCATATCGCGGAGACTTGGGAATACGTTGCGGTCCTGCACACTGACACCGCCAATCCTCATGTTCATGTCGTTCTGAATAATCGTGGCGAAAATGGGACGTGGTTTTCCATATCATCCGAAGGGATTTTCAATCCCCAGATGATGCGGGACCGCATGACCGACATTGCCGACACTTACGGCCTGCGGCTTGAAAGCCTGACACGCGCCGACCGGGGCCTTTATGGCGCACCTATCACAAGTGCCGCAGTCTTTGCCGCCCGCGAAGGCCGCACACTCGCAACCCCCGAAGTCAAAAGCAGTCTGACCTCTGAATGGCGCAGGCAGGATATCCAGGAGACCGCAGAGCTTTACACCACCTTGGCCGAATTTGCCGAGACCATCGGCGCACCGATGATTGCGAAGCGTGCGTATATTTCAGCAGCAGCCCTATTCGCAGGCAATGCAGTCCCGAAAGGACAGATGATGGACATTGACCTTGATGTCACCGCAGACCGCGAGGACATACGCACGACTTTGATCGGATGGGCCGAGCAGAACAAAGACGCCATTGACGCTTTGCCGCAGAGCCGTCGTGCGTCGGTCATGTCAAAGATCGACTCCGCATTAAACATCATCGAAACAGACGTGACCCCGGACTTGACGAACGACACGATCTGGCCCGCTTACAAAGAAGCGCCGTCGTCGTATCTCATTCCTGACGCCGGCGCTTTGGAGGCCCGCGCAGCCCTGTATATCACCGAAGAAAATGCGGGTCTGTTGCAAGAGTTCGCCATTGAGAACATCTTGGACACCTACCTTGTGACCGGCGAAGTGCCGGACAGGTTCAGGGCGGTTATGCCCGCCGTGGCTGACGCCTATGCGGAAATGCATAACCACCGGCTCGCAGAAATCCCCAAGGAGATAAAAGCCTACGTCCTGAAAGGTGCCCAGATGGGCTTGGACCCTGTGACGGTGCAAGAGCGGCTTATTAATGCGATTGGCGATCCGGTTGAGAACGCCCGCATGGAACGGGGCGACATAGCCGCGATTGCCGCCGCGATGCCAATGCCGCCACGCGACGTGGAGGCTTTTAAAGATGCGTCCCGCCGCATTGAAGAAGCAACCACTCTCGTCGTCGAGGATGGAGTTTCGACCCCGCTTGATCGTTTTGAGGGGATGCAGATTGCGCTCTCTCAAGCGGAAACAACGAAAGGTCAGCCTGGCAAAGAACGTGCGCTCGATCAGCTTGGAAACGAGTTGATCGACCTTGCGACGGCAAAGCAGCGCGGCGATCTCACGAAAGAGCAGGAGCAGGCTTTCGATGCTGTCGCGCCGAAGATTTTCGCACGGCACGGCAAAGACATTAAAGCCGCAATGATGGCCGTTGCGACCAACGATCTTGGTTCAGCCGAGGATGATCGGCAGGTTTTGAGGCCCGAGCTATCCCGCGAACAAAACGAAGCGATGATACGGCAGGAGGCCGCGGGCCGCGTTCTGCAAATCGAAAGCAAATTCGGAGCGAAGGCCGTCGAATCTCGGATGGTATCAGAGAACTACGAAGTCGCCGCTGGCCGTTACCGCGACTGGCAGATGGAACTTGGCAGGGTCGAAGAGACCATCATCGCTGACAGCAAGGTCTACGATCGTGACGGCGTGGCCCGTGTCATGCAGGACGTGGCCAACACCGCTGCAGCGACAGACCGCGCCGATCTGGCGGACAGTGCAGCAGGCCGTCAAATGCTGACGGCATTTGTCGCCTTGGAGGGCAGGGGGGCCATGCAGGAGGTGGCATCCGGCAACATGGATTCACTTTGCGAATACGTCGATACGCCCGCCAACCAGCGACTTGCGGCGAAGGAGCTTCTGAAAAGCGCAAAATCTGTCGATGTGGGCTTGGGACTGGATGAAATTGAAACCGGTCTTGAGGCCGTCGATCCGAATTATGCGCGCTCGCGCGGGCTTTCGATTTGAAAATGACCGTCGCCTGTCTGATCGCAGTTATCTGCGGTCTTGTCGCCGGGTCCGGTATTTCCAGCGTCTTTCTGACGATCGCCCTGGGGCGAGACATTCTGGCAACCGACCTCATGCTGCACACCAAAACCCTCATGTCTGGCATGTTGGTTCAACAGCCGTATCTAACCGGCCATTTGATCGTGTTGGCCGCCGTCGCATTTTTCCTGCTGATCGCACTTGTGACGGTGGCCCAGGATCGGCTCGTCAACTATGGCGACAGACGGTTTCAGTCTAAATCGAGCGTCCGCAAAAACCTGATGCTGAATGAGCCGGGCGCTGGTTTTGTCCTTGGTGAGCATGTCGCCCCGCCAGCACAGCACCCAGATCGACCAATCAACATCAAGGCCAACAACACCGACCCCGAAAAGAACAAGTCTCTGAACACCCGCCGTGTCCGCTACATCGCGGCACTCTATAGCACCGTCAGCAACATCCTGTTGGTCGCGCCGACGCGCAGTGGTAAGGGCGTTGGTTTCGTTATCCCGAACGCACTGACATTTCCCGGCTCTATGGTTGCGCTGGACGTGAAAGGCGAGCTGTGGGTCGAGACGTCAAGAGCGCGTGCACAGCTTGGCGACAAAGTTTTCCGGTTCGCGCCGTTCGACTTCAAGCACCCGACGCACAACTACAATCCCTTGGCAGGTGTCGCTGATATTGAAAACATGGAGGAGCTTTGGACGGCGATTGGCCGCGTCGCGCATCTGTTTCTACAATCAGACGGCAATCAAGATTGGCTGGATGGTTCGATCCTGCTGTTCATCTCCGCAGGCATCCTTGCCGTTCAACGTGGCAATGCGACGATGGGGGAAATCTACCGGATCATCTTCGGAACGGGCGAGGGGGCGGATATTGGCAAGTCCTCTGCCGAACGCCTGCTGGAAGCCGCAAAGGAATGCCAGTATCCGCCCGCAGCACGCCAACTTAACTACACGGCATCGCTGGACGCAAAAATCTCGCAGAGCTTTATCTCCATCTTGAGCACAGCGGGCCTGTCGCAGTGGGCGAACCCCAAAGTGGAGCGCGTCACACGCACAAGCGATTTTGACTTCAGGGAAATGCGTCGCACGCCAATGTCGATCTATTTGGAAGTGCTGTCCGACGACGTTCAGGACCTCAATTCCCTGATCCGGCTTTTCTTTGCGGACCTTATTTCATTCCTGCGTTCGTCAAAGCCGGAGGCCGACGAGCCTTTTCCAGTGTTCATCTTGTTGGACGAATTTGACCAGTTGGGCCACATGCCCCTTGTTGTTCAGGCCATGAAACAAACGGCTGGTCATGGCGGACGGTTCGCAATTGTTACTCAGTCCGTTCCAGGCCTTCTGTCCGTTCCATACACCCCGGAGGAAGTGCAGGCGATTGAAAGCGCCTGTCAGGTCAAACTCTATCTTGCGCCCAAGGAAGACCGCACGGCCAGCGAGATCGAGACCCTGCTCGGGGATCGAACGGGATCAACCAAGAATCGTCAGAAAGAGGTCAAGACTGTCGGCTTTGGCGGCGGCGGTGTCACGACCGGCACGGAAAAGCGCCCGCTTCTGACAAAGCAGGAAATCCGGCAGATGGACCCCAACAAGATTCTCATTGTTCCCGACAGCCAGAACCCGATTTTGGGCGACCGCATCAAATACTATGAATCCAAGCAGATCAGAGCGATCTACGAAGCTCAGGATAAGACCGTCTATCCCTACCCAGAAGCCGACGATCCGAAGCACCGTGCCATGACCATGACGGAAGTCAGGAAACGTGCGACGCAGGCCACAGAGACGCAGAATGCTAAGATTGGACAACGCGATGAGAACATGACGAAGGCGCGTGAACCGAAAACAACCGTGCCACAAAGGCGTCGCGAAAAGGCCCCCGTGAAAGCAAAGCCGAAGGGGAAGCTAGGGCCAGCAGCGCAAGCTGCGTTGGTTGATACAATGAACAGCGCCCAAAACCAGTTGAAACAGGAAGGGGGCCCGAAGGCCGCTTGATCCGGACCCTTCGGCTGCGGTCATCGCCCAACGCGAACGGCGAAGCGATAAATTGTTTTGAGTTTGGCGAACTGCCGTTCGACCGTCGTATCGCTCCAGGCATGCCAATTCTGGAGGATGTAAATGCTTATGGTCGTCTCCGGCAGGACCGGTGGTGGTCTGCGTCCGTCTCTCCTACAGTTCGTGCGGAGATGCCGCTGCGAAAAGGATGATAGATCGACTCCAAGGTTTTCGCGTCGGAATTGAGGACCGTTTTTTATGTCTTCACAATGGTCGCGGGCGAGTGGCTATGGCTTTGTCGCCATCTGCAATCCGGGCCTTTATCCGCCGTCCGGAATCGATAAGATCACGGTCATGAGACAGAATGTACTTCAGGCGTGTATCGCAGAACGACCCGGGCAGGGGGGTGACCACCTGGTTTTTCGATGGGCTGACTTCTGGGCGCCGCGCATTGCGTCAAATCTTCATGCGGTGTCTGGCATGCTTGCGCTGATGGACGATGAGCCGGGGCTACCAGACGACCTATTGGCGCTCTTCAGCGCTGTTCTTGCCGCCATGCGCATGAACCGCGAGAACCGCGAAAAGGATGCTGCGGCATTTTTTGCGTTAGTTGATGGCTGGCTTGATTTGAAAGTGGCATCACAGAGTTTTAACAACCGACAAAAGATAGGGCTATGTCGGGCGTTCATTGATGCCGGTTTGGAGCCTCCCGATGGAATCCGCCTCAATTCGGACGTCGCAGCTAACGATGCGTACACCGCGACCACGCAAATGCCCGATATTGCTGAGCTGATGCGTGATGTGATCCCAGACAATGTCACGGGCTATCCGGCGTATATGATCTTGCGAGAAGCTATCGGGGCGATGCCCCGGCCCGTGGCAGTCCTCCTGGTGACGCAATTGATAGCCCGGGGTGTCCCAAAACTAGTTTCGACAGGACGCTATTTTCTGCTCGATCCGGTGGGAGAGATGCGTACTGCGGCGGCCCAAGGATTTGCCGAGCTCGCGCAGGCGGGCGGCGTGGATGCAGGCGGGCTCTCTGATTTGATCCAACTGCGCAAGTGGATCCCGGACCCAAACACCAAGACGATCTTGGATCGTGGGATCAAGGAATCGCTACGGCGCGAACCCTCTGGTGGGTCTGCGCCTCGGTCATGGACACTTCATCGTCTGGTGTCGTCATTGCCCGACGGCACTGGCAGTCAGAGCATCCTAGCGAGTGTCAGTTACGGTGGCCAAAAATGCATTGCGGCGCTGCTGCTTAAGACCGGTCACGGCATCAAGGACGCCTATGCCATCCCCTGTAGCAGTGCGAGTGATCAGCGGCGCATCCTTGCTGAAATCGAAGTATCGATGCCGATGCACACGGTGCCGGTAGATTATCTGCCTGCTGCCCTCGCCGCGGCGCTTGGCGAGGGTCTCGCAGGTAACCTGCCCCCTGCACCGGGCTTTTTGGATGTGGCAGAGATGCTGGGACTTCGCGGCATCGCACCATCCAATATCTCAGCGTCTGTCACCGACATCGCTGATCCGGACGCCCAATTGACCGGTCTATCCGCGGTAAAACGCGGACAGCTTATTGGCCGCAGCAACTCGTGGCTGCGGGACCATGAGATATCATCGAGCTGGTTTGTCAGCGATGCGGAGTTCTCATCAGCTTTGGAGGAGGTCAGAACCGAGCGTCAGGCCACGCAGGTGGTTTGGGCGCATTTGGAAACGAAACGCGGCTTCTGGTCATCGCTGTTCGCACGGTCGGCCGCTATTTTGCGCCATGATGGCGGCGACGCGTGGCTGGTTTTTGCGACTGTCGCGCATGGTATGGACACCGGCCGGGCACTCAAAAAAATACCTATTTTTGAGATGATCGTTGCTATGACATTGGATGTTGCAGAACAGGACAGATATGGGCTGCGTCCCGACGGTGAGCACTCGCTGGACGAGCGAGAGGCTGATGACGACATTGGTTCCGAGATCGCCCCTGAAACGAAAGGTGAGCTGGAGCGCCTGCTGCACAAAACTCCTCTCAGTCCGGATCTGATTGATGGTTATCTGACGGCCGTGATCGTGGCGCCGCGGTTCGTGACCCCAGCAGACTGGTTACCACCGCTTTTTGCTGGGATCGAGTTTCCCGGTGAGAACAAAGTACAGCGCGTGCTCGACATCATCATGATGCGATACGGCGTCATTCAAGACGGCCTCTTTGACGGGGACATCGGGTCGTGTCTGAGGACACGCGCGGCACACCGTTTCAGCGAATGGCTCGTTGGCTTTGCCCTTGCCAGTACCATCTCTGCCGCCTGGCCGAAGCGGGGGCTCTCGAAGGATGATCAGAAAATCCTGAAACTGATCAAGGATGGCGGATCAGATGATCACATCCAGTCCACGTTGAAGCCGCTGTTGCCCGGTTGGCTCGCAACAATGGCAGCAAGGGCTGTCGACGGATGAGCTTTTGTTCCCACATGTGCTGCTTTGCATCCGCGCCACCACTCGTAGGCTCCGATAATCGCAATCTGCTACACCCTTGCCGCCCACATTCGATAGTGCAGCGAAAGTCGGCTAAGTGATTTTAGCAAACGGCCTTGTCGGGGCCGGATCATGTAACGGGCAAGAATGAAACAAAATGCAACCCTGCAACGCCTGCGGGACTGGGCTCATCTCATCAAGCGCGATGTCGT
>NZ_FOTF01000056.1 GCF_900114485.1 Loktanella salsilacus
CTAACCAGAAACATTGAACGACACGCCAACCTCAGCGGCCTGAAAACCGGCCAAGATGGTTGTCGCGCGCGGACAAGGTGGTTGACGCTCTACAGGCGGTGAATGGCCGGTTTGGGCCGGAAGTGACAACCGTCACGAAGGGCGGTTTGCCGACATTCGCTGCGCCTGCAAACTAAATGGGCACGTCCTAAGAAAGCAGACGCTCAGGGCCACGACCTAGTTTTTGCGGGGAGCATCTGCAGCGAAGGTCGGCAGTGAGCCGAACAAGTGGCGTTTAAACAATGTATTCTGTCCCAGAGTACGCAACGCACGCGGACCTATGATATGAATCCATCAGGTCGCAAAGCTCATCCGCGCCTCAATCATGCCCGAATACCAGCTGGATCCAAATGGGATCGCCTCATCGTCGAAATTATAACTCGGATGATGGCACATCGCGGTGTCGCCATTGCCAAGGAAGATGTAGGCGCCGGGCCGCTCTTCCAACATGTAGCTAAAATCTTCGGCAGGCATGATCGGGTCAACATTGTCGTCCACATTCCCTGCAATTGATCGGGCAACCTCTGCTGCGAATTCTGTATGTTCAGGGGTGTTAACCGTGACGGGATACCCGGGCGTCCAGTTTATTTCAACGCTTGCACCAAGGGCCGCGGCAGTGCCCTCTGCAATCGCTCGGATGCGCGTTTCGGCGAACGATCGGTATTGCGCATCAAGTGTGCGTACCGTGCCTTCCATGCAAACTTTATGGGCAATCACATTGCTTGCTGCGCTGTCAGTTTTGAATGTACCGACGGTCAATACGACACGCTTTATCGGGTCAACGTTGCGCGAAACAACTGTTTGGAGCGATAGCAAAATTTGAGCGGCGACCAGTGTCGTGTCCACAGCTTCATGGGGTGCCGCTGCGTGCCCGCCCTTGCCAGTCACGACAATTTCAAACTCATCCGAGGATGCCAAGAGCGCGCCAGGTCGGATGGCAAACTGGCCAACGGGTAAGCCTGGCGTGTTGTGCATTCCGTATATTTCCTGGATCCCAAACCGATCCATCAAGCCATCCTGGCACATTGCTAAACCACCGCCGCCGCCCTCTTCAGCAGGTTGGAAAACAACAACTGCAGTCCCATTGAAATTGCGCGTTTCTGCAAGAAACTTTGCTGCGCCCAGCAACATGGCTGTGTGTCCATCATGCCCACAAGCATGCATTTTTCCGGGCGTCTGGGATGCATAGTCGAGGCCGGTCATCTCATGAATTGGCAGCGCGTCCATATCTGCTCGCAATCCAATGACTTTACCGCTTTCGCAACTCTTGCCTTTGATGACCCCGACGACGCCAGTTTCTCCAACACCCTCAACAATTTCATCGCATTCAAACGAACGTAGCAATTCTGCAACCCGCGCGGCGGTCCGATGCACGTCGAACAGGAGTTCTGGATGAATGTGGAAATCATGACGCCATTCTGTGATCTCTGCATGCAGCTCGGCGTATCTGTTTTTGATCGGCATGGCCGGGCTTCTCTCTTGTGTCTGAATTATTTGGGGTGATCCTGATCTCTTTTGAACGTAATGCAACGATGAGTCTGGTACGAAGCCGAACAGACGAGGTTCGTGGATTTTGTAACATGATCGCATGTTAGGGTCAGAGCTGTGCAATCTATTAGGGTATGCTTCGGTGAAGCTGCAACACAGCGAATTCAATTCTTCCGGACGGCAGTTTTGTCGCGATCTCTGATAGTTCGTGCAAAGTGCGGCGAAAGATTGGTTTGAAGTCCACTGAAATCGATAACATTGAACGGCCGCCTCCACGACGCAGTCTGCATCTCAGTAAGAAATCTGCTGCAACTGCTAGGAAATGCTGCGTCAGCAATCGCCGCACGTGCAAAAGACCGTTTTGTCGGCGAAGCAGACCTTCCGAGGCGGAACCATGCTGCAAGGTTACACTAATGTCCGCAATCCGCGCCACCGACACTCAGCACTAGGCTGGAAAAGGCCTGGCGCTTTCGTTCGAATGTGACGGGGCTTGTGGCGGAGTGGATATTTTTCAACCTCCAACGATGCCATTACCGAAGGCATCGTACTTCAGTACTTGCAACAGCATATCGCCAATCCCACCGACGCCAGTCGGTAGTGGTTTAGTGATCAACGGAGCAACTGAATAGTGGTGAACTAAAGAAACAGATCAAAGTCCGCGGCTTGGTTCAATGCCTGTATGTCCAAATCACCATCGCTGACCTTAATGCCAATTCTGACAGTTTCTCCGGCATCGATATCGTCGCCTGAATGAATGCCGTCGATAATAAAGCGCCCATCCTCGGTGACACTGACCTCAGCGCGCCAAATGCTTTCGATTTCAAGGTCTGCCAGATCAAAAGCAACCTGCCAGTTTGTCACATCGGTATCGCCCGTATTCGTAACTTGAAGTTCTAAAATGGCACCTGAACCCCAATTTTTGACCATGACGAAATTAAATTCGAACGGGGCGTCTTCGTCTGTAACAGGTATCGCCTCAACTGGTGACGCCACAACTTCCTCTGCAGGTTCTTGCTGTTGGATTACGCTTACAGTTTGCCCGCCCGACTGTGTCGCGCCCAAGCCCACATCTGCAGCATCGGTCGATATAACGACGTCGTCGAAGTAGGCAGATACATCGTGATCTGGCAACCAACCGTCTGTACTGCCGCCGAAAAACGAACTGAAGTAAAACCGATCAATCTGCGAACCGTCATCGACAAATTGCAGACCATCAAGATCCAGAACTTGCTCGCCGTCAAACCACACCTCTACTTCACCGTTCGCGCTGTTGCCGGAGTTGACTTGCACCCGCTGTACCAAATTATGCCAAGCGCCCGGTTCAAACTTGATTGGATCGCCATGCTCATCAAAAAACTTGAAGCTTTCGCCGTACTCGTTCGGTTTGTCCATGTGATAAAGATATAGCTCTGCCTCGCCGTCGTCGCGCCACATATAGCGGGCCGTAAACCCGTTTGAACCGTCGACATCGTCACCGCCACTGGCGAGACCGTCCGAGGCGAGGCCAGGAAGCTTGCCCCCGCTATGGTCGTCACCGTCAAAGTCGAAATCATCTTCGAACTTCACCCAGTATGACAGATAGTATTCCCCTTCTTCCGGTATTTTCCACGACGATGCTGCAGCGGCGTTATCATAGCTACTGTAAGTGACCTTCAGGGACTGACTGCCCGACATTGCTTCCTCATTGCTGATTACTGCGTTTTTTGCGGTGTTTGATCCAAATTCAACATTCCAATCCTCCTTCTGAAGTGAGCTGCTGTAGGCGAGGTCGCTACTGTGGTTCTCAAATCCGCGCCGGATCGCACCGTTAGTCGTTGTTCCTTCAGAGGTTGTGTACATTTGCGTCATTGGATGCCTCGTTTTAGCTGCGTTGCACAACTTACATCGAAGCATAGTGGATCAATGGCAACGGCGGCCAACATCTCGCAATGATTTGGGCGTAGACAGGCCAAAAATGGGAACGCTTGTAGCAAAGGTCCGCTAACGAGCCATGTTGATGCCACGTCACAATTGAACGACAAGCACGTCCACATCGTCGTGTGTCACGATGCAATAATCTCACATCAAACCACCTCAGATAAAACTGTCTCAGATAAGTGGGGGTTGCCTGTATGCCTACGCAGCATCCAATCGCAGGGTCGGATGTCCGCAATGGGCCGGAGGTGACAGGCTTGGTAAATTCGACACGAGGGGCGGATTGCGGACTTTCGCTGCACTTGCAAACTAGATTGGGCAAGCCGAAGAAAGCGGACGCTCAAGGCTGACATCCGCAGCGAAAGTCTGCAGTGAGCTCAATGCGTCGGCTTTCTGCAATGCAGCTAATGTCCGCTTCGATGTTTTGACAAAGCACCGGCCGTAAATTTTCTGCGCCCGGAGCTGACAATCAAGCGTCACTAACAATGTCATGGCCCAAAATAAAGCTTTAGATTTCCAGTACAGTACAGCCTGTTGTCTTGCGCGCCTCCAGCGCTTCATGAGCTTTTGCCACATCACTCAAGGCGAACCGCTGGCCAATGTTGATCTTTACATCTCCTCTCAGCACTTTTGCCGCAAGATTCTGCGCCATGGCCTGACAGGTTTCGTGATCGCCAATATGCGTGAACAGCGTTGGACGCGTTATTTTCAGCGACCCCTTTTTTCCCAAAATACCTACATCAAAAGGGGGGACCGGCCCCGAAGCATTTCCGAAAGATATCATCATGCCCAGCGGTTTCAGCGAATCGAGCGATCCGTCGAAGGTGTCTTTGCCCACAGCGTCCATCACCACGTCGACGCCTTTGCCGCCTGTCAGGCTGCGCACTTGCGCGACCCAATCACCACTGCGGTAGTTCAGGCAATGGGTTGCTCCATGATCCTGCGCGAGCTGGCATTTCTCATCTGTTCCTGCGGTTCCGATCAATGTGATCCCTTCCGAGCGCGCCCATTGGCAGGCCAAAAGGCCCACACCGCCTGCCGCCGCGTGAAACAGCACGGTATCACCCGACTTCAGAGGTGAGGTGCGGTGAAAAAGATACTCCACCGTCATACCCTTGAGCATCATCGCTGCACCTTCCTCAAAGGAGATGCCATCAGGCAATGGACAGACCTGAGCGGCAGACATTACACGTGCCTCGGAATAAGCGCCGGGCGGGTTCGAGGCATAGGCGGCACGATCACCGACTTTAAGATGCGTAACCCCTTCGCCCACGGCCTCGATCACTCCTGCGGCTTCCATGCCCATCGCATGGGGCAATTGCATCGGGTAAAGTCCGGTGCGCTGGTACACATCAATGAAATTCAGGCCTACAGCTTTATGGGCAATGCGGACCTCGCCATTTCCCGGTTCACCGACATTCCGGTCAACCAATTTGAACTGCTCTGGTCCGCCATGCGCTTCGATTATTGCTGTTAGTGCCATTTCCAATCCTCCCATTTCGCCTTCACCAAGAGGGCATTTCTACCACGATGTCCAATGCTTACTCGTAGCTGTTGGACAGCACATTCTTGATATGGTCGCTGGCTATGTTGATGATCCCTTTGTGTCTTTGGCTTGGGTATCGCCATCGCTGATAAACGGCCGGCAGGAAATATTCGAACTTCTCGCAGCGAATTCTCGGTTTGTCCGCAGACCGACGTTTAAGCCGACAAAATGCTGCACGATGCACGAGTGGCCGCAAAGCGAGAGCTGCGGGGCAGCGTCAAATCGACCGATAATCGGCCGCCAAGGGCCGTCCATATCGAACGGCCCAAACGCCTAGATTTCGATAGCTTCCGATATTGCCAATGCATCTTCAAGTTCGACACCCAGGTATCTGACGGTGCTGTCCATTTTTGTATGCCCTAGCAGAAGCTGAACAGCACGCAGGTTCCCTGTCTTCTTGTAGATCTGGGTGACCTTCGTGCGTCGCATTGAATGAGTGCCGTAGGCAGTGACTTCCAGCCCAATCGACGAAACCCAGTTCCGCACGATCCGTGCATACTGGCGCGTTGATATGTGGAGCCGCTCGTGGAAACGGCCAGGCCACAGATATTCGGACCCAACCATCAGTGGATCTTCCATCCACTTCATGACGGAAGTGCGGGTGCCTTCGGAAATCTCAAACCGGACCGGTTTTTGCGTTTTGCTTTGAAGGAC
>NZ_FOTF01000011.1 GCF_900114485.1 Loktanella salsilacus
CGTCATCGCGCCACGCGTAGAAATAGCCCCGAACCGTTGAAACCGGCGGGAAGTCGTTGGGCAACATACGCCATTGGCATCCGGTCGTTGCAATGTAGAGGAGTGCGTCGACCACGTCGCGCAAACATGTCGTACGGGGCCGACCAGTTGTCTTCGGCGGCGACATCGAAGGCGCTATCAACGCCCATTCCGCATCCTTCATATCGCTTGCGTATTTATCGCCTTTTCGATCATGTTGACGGCGGGTGAGTTCAGTCCAAGCCATTGTGATCTCCATTCAGCTTCACAACCGAACAGAATCACAAACCACTGAACTCACTCAAATAGTTTTAAATCGGGCTCTAAGATCGAAAACGGGCCCGCAGTCTGCACTGCGGGCCCGTCTTTTGTAACGTTCAGATCGGTAAAGCGTCTGTTCGGCGATGTGTGGGGGCTTTGGCGTTTGCAAGCAAACCCCGCACCCCCACTGAAATCATTCAGGCCAGATGGCCTAAATGTTTCTTACATCATGCCGCCCATGCCGCCCATTCCGCCCATGCCGCCCATGTCGCCGCCGTTGCCGCTGTCTTTCGAAGGACGATCAGCAACCATAGCTTCGGTGGTGATCAGCAGGCCAGCGACCGATGCTGCGTCTTGCAGCGCGGTGCGCACGACTTTTGCAGGGTCGATGACGCCGAACTTGAACATGTCGCCATATTCTTCGGTCTGTGCGTTGAAGCCGAAGGTCGGATCGGTGCTTTCGCGGATCTTGCCAGCAACAACCGAACCGTCAACGCCGGAGTTTTCGGCGATCTGACGCAGCGGTGCTTCCAGCGCCTTGCGGATGATCGAGATGCCGACGTCCTGGTCAGAGTTCGCACCCTTCAGACCGTCAAGCGACTTGCCAGCCTGCACCAGAGCAACACCGCCACCAACGACGACGCCTTCTTGCACAGCAGCGCGTGTTGCGTTCAGGGCGTCGTCGACGCGGTCCTTACGCTCTTTCACTTCGACTTCGGACATGCCGCCGACGCGGATGACAGCAACGCCGCCAGCCAGCTTAGCAACACGCTCTTGCAGCTTCTCTTTGTCGTAATCGGAAGAGGTCTCTTCGATCTGGCCGCGGATCTGGTTGACCCGTGCTTCGATCTCGGCCTTTTCGCCAGCACCGTCGATGATGGTGGTGGTGTCCTTCGTGATCGTCACGCGCTTGGCAGAGCCCAGCATGTCGATGGTCACGTTTTCCAGCTTCATGCCCAGATCTTCAGAGATGACCTGGCCGCCGGTCAGGATTGCGATGTCCTGCAGCATGGCCTTACGACGATCACCAAAGCCCGGTGCCTTCACAGCAGCGATCTTCAGGCCGCCGCGCAGCTTGTTGACGACCAGCGTCGCCAAAGCTTCGCCTTCGACGTCTTCCGAGATGATCAGCAGTGGCTTCTGCGACTGGATCACGGATTCCAGCAGGGGAACCATTGGCTGCAGGGACGACAGTTTCTTCTCGTGCAGCAGGATGATGACGTCATCCAGCTCTGCTGTCATCTTCTCGGTGTTGGTGGTGAAGTAAGGCGACAGGTAGCCGCGGTCGAACTGCATACCTTCAACAACATCGGTCTCAGTCTCGAGGCCTTTGTTCTCTTCGACGGTGATGACACCCTCGTTGCCGACTTTTTGCATCGCGTCAGCGATCTGACGACCGATTTCAGCTTCGCCGTTGGCAGAGATCGTGCCGACCTGTGCAACTTCGTCGCTGTCGTTGACCGGACGTGCAGCTGCCTTGATCGCTTCGACGACTTTGGCAGTTGCCAGGTCGATGCCGCGCTTCAGGTCCATTGGGTTCATGCCAGCGGCGACGGACTTCATGCCTTCGCGGACGATGGCCTGCGCCAGAACGGTTGCAGTCGTCGTGCCGTCACCGGCTTCGTCGTTGGTACGCGACGCGACTTCTTTGACCATCTGTGCGCCCATGTTCTCGAACTTGTCTTCCAGTTCGATCTCTTTGGCGACAGAAACACCGTCCTTCGTGATGCGCGGTGCGCCGAAGGACTTGTCCAGAACAACGTTGCGGCCTTTGGGGCCCAGCGTCACTTTGACGGCGTCTGCAAGGATGTTGACACCCTTAAGCATGCGATTGCGGGCGTCGGTGCCGAATTTGACGTCTTTAGCTGCCATTTTCATGTGCTCCTAAAAATTGTGTAGTGGGTTGGAAAAGCGATGGGCCAAGGCGCAAAAGCGCCAAGGCGTCCGGGCATTACATGATGCCGAGGATGTCGCTTTCCTTCATGATCAGCAGGTCTTCGCCATCAAGCTTGACCTCGGTGCCGGACCACTTGCCGAACAGAACTTTGTCGCCAGCCTTAACGGCCATCTCGATCAGCTCGCCGTTGTCCTTGCGGGCACCGGTGCCGACGGAAACGATTTCGCCTTCAGCAGGCTTTTCCTTAGCGGAATCAGGGATGATCAGACCGCCCTTGGTCTTGTCTTCGCCTTCGATGCGACGGACCAGCACGCGGTCGTGCAGAGGTTTAAATGCCATCTTGTGAACCTTCCTTGAAGCGTTTCAAATTTCGTTAGCACTCACCTAGGTCGAGTGCCAGCGACGGTTAGTTAGGCACCCGCGCGGCACCTGTCAACCGGATTGCACCCGATCCGCCATGCCTTATGGCGGACACCTTAATCCCGCCTTAAGCTTGGGCGGCATCTCGCCACATAAGGACCCGCCATGCGCGCTTTTTTGATCGTCCTCTTGATCGCTATGACCGGTCCGGCCCATGCCTTGTGCAGCGGGCCTGACATCAAGACGCTTCTGACGCAAACCGACCGCGACGCTGTGGCGCAGGCGGTTGCGAACACGCCTTACGGGCAGGGACTTTTCTTTCGCGCTGTCAAAGGCGGCACGCAGATCGACGTGATCGGCACGATGCACCTTTTTGATCCGCGCCTGATTCCCTTGGCCGCCCGCACAGCCCCCATCGTCGCCGCCAGCGACCTGCTGCTGGTCGAGGCGGGACCGCAGGAAAAGGCCGATCTGACGCAAGCGATGACCACGGACCCGGCGCTGATCTTTATGCCAGACGGCCCCACCCTGCCCGAACGGATGGACGAAGCGACCTGGCAAGCCATCGTGCAGGCCGCCAGCGACCGGGGTATCCCCGCGATTCTTCTTTCCAAGATGCAGCCTTGGTACGTCGCCCTGACGCTTGCTATTCCGCCCTGTGCCATGGCCGATCTTCAATCGGGCAAGGATGGGCTGGACGGCTTAATGATGGATCAGGCGGCGGCGGCCGGCGTGCCAGTGCAAGCGCTAGAGCCTTGGGATACCCTGTTTAACATGATGCGCAGCGACCCCATCGATGTGCAGGTCGATCAACTGCGGCTGGCCTTATCGCCACCTGACCTGCAGGCCGCCATGTTCGCCACCATGCTGGACAGCTACTTTGCCGGACATACCGCAGAGCTTTGGCACGTGTCCCGCGCGGCGACCCACCTGCTTCCGGGCATCGACGCGGCAGAGGCAGAGGCGCTTTTCGATCTATCGGAACAACAACTTCTGACCGACCGCAACCGGGCATGGATGCCCATGATCACGCAGGCCGCCGCCACCCATGACCATATCACCGTCGCCGTCGGCGCGGCCCACCTGCAAGGGCAAACTGGCCTCATGAACCTGCTGGCGCAGGCCGGTTGGACTATCACGCAGCCTTAGCTGTCGTCCCAATCCGCCAGCCCCTTGCGGCCCGCAGCCGTCAAATCGTAAACGCCGCGCCGCACGCGGGTGAACCAGCCGTAATGGTCATTTGCCATGATTCGCGTCGCATCGGGCACTTCTGCCCAGTCCTTGATCCGCGCGCCGGTGGATTCGCCATGCACCGCCAGAAACCGGGCGCAGGCCACTGCATCCTGCCGGTAACCTGTCACAAGCCCATGCCGCGTCGCGCCCCCCGCATTGGGATCACCCTTAAGCCGCGCAAACTTTTTCTTGATCGCCTTCGCCTTCTTGGGCGATTTGCGCGGCGTGAATGGCGCGGGCTCGGCCATCACCTCGACAAACCCGTCGCGCAAACGCACGGTCATCACGCCCAGCCGCAACCGCCGCGCCAGCCCGACATTGGCCAGCATCGCCTTGCGCTGCCCGCCCGCAGGCACCGCCAGATACACCTGATCTGTCACCGCCTGCCGCGCGATGCCTTGGTGAAACAGCGTCAGCGAAAAGCCAGTCTTTAGCTCAACCACCAGCATCTCTTCGCCCTTCAGGGCGACGACATCAGCCGCGCCCACCTCGCCCTTCACGTCATAGCCCTGCCGGGTCAGATGCGCCTTGATGGCGGGGTAAAGGTCAGCTTCGCGTGGTTTAGTCATTGTATTCCCGACTTGCGTGACAGCACGCGTCATCGCCACTATAAGGCGGGAAAATCATTCATCAGCATAGGCGAAATGACAATGACCACCCTGATCTTCGGCCACAAATCCCCCGACACTGATTCCACCGGGTCCCCCCTGATCTGGGAATGGTTCTTGAAGGACGCAGGCGTCGATGCCAAGGCCGTCCTACTGGGCCAGCCCAACACAGAAGCCGCATTTGTCGCCAAGCGCTGGGGCTTTGCCCTGCCTGAAATCGTCCGCGACGTGACCGATGGCCAAGCCTGCGTCATCGTCGACACCAATAACCCGGCTGAACTGCCAGAAAACATCAACGGCGCCGACGTGCAGGCGATCATCGACCACCACCTGCTGGTCGGCGGCATCAAAACCAAAGGCCCGATCGACATCACGATCCGCCCGCTGGCCTGTACCGCCACCATCATGCACCAACTGATGGGCGACAAAGCGGCCAAAATGCCCGAAGGCATCAAAGGCCTGATGCTGTCCTGCATCCTGTCCGACACACTGGCCTTCCGCTCGCCGACCACAACGCCTGTGGATCAGAAACTTGCCGAAGACCTCGCCGCCGATCTGGGCATCGACATCGCATCCTACGCGGATGAAATGTTCGCCGCCAAATCCGATGTCAGCGCCTTCTCTGACGCCGATCTGCTGCGCATGGACTCCAAAGAGTACGAGATCGACGGCACCAAATTCCGCGTCTCCGTACTGGAAACCACCTCGCCCGCCGTCGTGCTTGACCGCAAGGATGCGCTGGTCGCTGCCATGCCCGCCGTCGCAGCCGAAGACGGCGTCGATCAGGTCCTGCTCTTCGTCGTCGACATCATCCGTGAAGAAGCCACGATGCTGCTGCCCAACGATCTGACCAAGCAGGTCGCCAAGGCGTCCTTTGATGCCGACACCGCGGGCGACACCGTTGTTCTGCCCGGCGTGATGAGCCGCAAAAAGCAGATCATTCCAAACCTGAAGAAGTAAACCAAAGCGGGCGTAGCGGCTTCGCGTCATCATCTTGCCCGAAATACTCCCGCCGGAGGCTCCGACACTGGCCTCCGGCATCACCCCCCCATGAAGGCCACGCCATGACCCAGATCGTCCACAGCTTCCTCGACATCGCCAGCGAATACGACGCAGCTTTCGTCGATCTTTGGGGCTGCATGCACAACGGCGTCACGGCCTTCCCGGACGCGGTCAAGGCGATGCAGGATTATCGCAAAGCGGGCGGCCGCGTGATCCTTGTCACCAACGCCCCGCGCCCCTGGACCTCTGTCCAGAAACAGATCCAAGGCATGGGTATTCCTGACGACAGCTGGGACGCCATCGCGACCTCTGGCGACAGCGCCCGCGCCGCTATGTTCGAAGGTGCCGTTGGCCAAAAGGTCTGGTTCATGGGCGAAGACCACGACCAAAGCTTTTTCAAACCGATGGATATGCTCGCCAACCCGGTTGAAATCACGCAGGTTCCGCTGGACGAGGCTGACGGCATCGTCTGCTGCGGCCCTGCCGACCCACACGCCGATCCGTCCGTCTATCGCCCACAATTTCTGGCGGCCAAGCAGCGCGGGCTAAAGCTGCTTTGCGCGAATCCCGATATCGTTGTCGATCGCGGCGAAAGCCGGGAATGGTGCGCTGGCGCTCTGGCGAAACTCTACACCGAAATGGGCGGCGAAAGTCTGTATTTCGGCAAACCGCATCCGCCGATCTATGACCTTGCCCGCCGCCGGCTGTCGCAGCTTGATGGCGGCGCGGATCTGACGCGGATCATCTGCATCGGCGACGGCATCCACACCGATATTCTTGGCGGGCAGCAAGAAGACCTTGATTCGCTGTTCATCACCGGCGGTCTGGCCGCCGCGGAAACGCAGACGACCGACATGCACCCCGCCGGTCCGGCGCTTGAATCCTATCTTGCCACACAGCAGGTCAACCCGACCTATGCCATCGGCTTTCTGCGCTAACCGCCCCCCATTCGACCAAGGGCGCAGTTGACATTTCGCACCTGCAGCGTAATTTAGTTACAAATGATCCGCCTTATTGGGTCGTTTGTAACTTTAAGGATTGCGCTATGCTCGACAATTCCCCCCGCGGTACCATCGTGATTGAAAACCTCGAAGTCGGCATGATGCGGTCCCTGCGCAAGGTCGTCACCGACGAGGATATCGAGATGTTCGCGCAGGTCAGCACCGACCGGAATCCCGTCCACCTTGACGATGCCTATGCCCAAGACACCATCTTTGAGGGTCGCATCGCCCACGGCATGCTGACAGCAGGGCTTGTCTCTGCCGTGATCGGGGAACAGCTGCCGGGTCATGGCACGGTTTATTTGGGCCAATCCCTGCGCTTTTTGGCCCCCGTGCGCCCCGGCGACATGGTCACAGCAGAGGTCGAAGTCACCGCAATCGACTACAAAAAGCGCAAGGTCACACTGGACACCCGCTGCCTCGTGGACGGCAAAAAAGTCCTCGCAGGCGAGGCCGTCGTGTTGGCACCGTCTGGCAAGTTCGACTGAAGCCAGCCCCTGCCCTGCGCGCACCTTGCGCCGGGTGCCGCACCGCGCTACGCAATCGCTATGCGCATCATTCGTGACACACTCTATCTTGATCCCGCCGACCGCGGTGCCGCCGCCGCCATTGGCAATTTTGACGGCGTTCATCTGGGCCATCGCGCCGTGATCGACGCAGCCCGGGGTGCCGCGACGCAACTTGGCGCACCGCTTGGCCTGATGACGTTCGAGCCGCATCCACGCCAGCTGTTCGCCGCCGACGCCCCGCCCTTTCGCCTGATGAACGCCGAGGCGCGCGCGAACGAACTCGCCAAGCAAGGCGTGGAAAAGCTGTACGAGGTGCCGTTCAATGCCGCCCTTGTCGCGCTTAGCCCCCGCGAATTTGCGCAAACAGTGATCCATGACCGCCTTGGCCTAGCCCATGTCGTGATCGGGGCTGACTTCTGCTTTGGTAAAGACCGCGCAGGCAATGCTGCTGACCTGCAACGCTACGGCGCTGAGATGGGTTTTGGCGTCACCGTCGCCCCTATGGTTGCGCTCGAAGGCGGGCGCGTCAGCTCTACCGCGATCCGCACGGCCTTGTCCGATGGCAAGCCGCGCGACGCTGCCGCCATGCTGGGCCATTGGCACCGCATCGTGGGCGAAGTCATTCGCGGTGACCAGCGTGGCCGCGAATTGGGCTATCCCACCGCGAACATGTCCATCGAAGGCCTGCACCCGCCAAAATTCGGCGTCTATGCCGTGCGCGTCGATATCGCCAAAGGCCCCCACGCGGGCCGCTATGACGGGGCCGCCAGTATCGGCGTACGCCCGATGTTCAACGGCGAAGTCCCCAATTGTGAGACGTTTATCTTTGATTTCAAAGGCGACCTTTACGGCCAGCACATCAGCGTCGCCCTTGTCGATTACCTACGGCCAGAGCTGAAGTTTGACGGCCTGCCGGCCCTGATCGACCAGATGGACGCCGACTGCACCAAGGCAAGAGAGATCCTATCCCATGTCTGACGCCATTGACCGCAGCGGGTTGCGCCCGAAGTTCTGGAAAACCATCCCCATGGCCAAGCTGTCGCGCCCCGAATGGGAAGCGCTGTGCGATGGCTGCGGCAAATGCTGCCTGAACAAGCTAGAGGACGAAGACACCGGCGAAGTCGCCCTAACCCGTGTCGCCTGCCGCCTACTCGACAACGAATCCTGCCTCTGCGCCCGCTATGAAGTGCGGCACAAATTTGTACCTGAATGTATCGTGCTGACGCCAAAGACCATCGCGGACAATATGTATTGGCTGCCGCAGACTTGCGCCTATCGCCTCGTGGCGGAAGGGCGCGATCTGTATCCTTGGCATCCGCTGCTGTCGGGTGATCCGGACAGCCCCCACACCGCTGGCGTTACCATGCGCGGGCAGACCCTGTCGGAAGTCGACGTGAACGACGACGAATGGGAAGACAACATCATCGAGGAGCCGACCTAGATGTTCTTTACCTCTGACAACGCGGGCCCGGCCCACCCCTCTGTGATGCAGGCGCTGATGGACGCCAATACCGGTTATGCCAGCGGCTACGGCAGCGACGATGGCATGACCCGCGTGCGCGCCATGATCCAAGAGATCTTTGAGGCGCCAGAAGCTGCCGTGCATCTGGTTGCCACCGGCACCGCTGCAAACGCGCTAACCCTCGCCACGTTATCGAACCCGTGGGACACGATCTTTTGCAGCCCCATGGCGCATATCCACGAAGATGAATGCAACGCGCCCGAGTTTTATACCGGTGGCACCAAGCTGACCTTGGTGCCCGCGACAGATGCCAAGATGACCCCGGACGCCCTGCGCGCGTCGATCTTGGGCGAGGAAACTCGCGGCGTGCACGGCCCCCAGCGCGGACCGGTCTCTATCACGCAGGCCACTGAAAAGGGGACGGTTTATTCCGTTGCTGAATTGCAGGCCCTGACCGCCGTTGCGCATGAATTTGGCCTAAAGACCCACCTTGATGGTGCCCGCTTCACCAATGCGCTGGTGTCGCTTGGCTGTTCACCAGCGGAAATGACATGGAAAGCTGGCATCGACGCCGTCAGCTTTGGCGGCACCAAAAACGGCCTGCTGGGTGTCGAGGCTTGCATCTTTTTCGACCCCGCCGCGTCGTGGGAATTCGAGCTGCGGCGCAAGCGCGGCGCGCATCTGTTTTCCAAGCACCGCTACCTGTCCGCCCAGATGGAAGCTTATCTGACGGACGATCTGTGGCTCACGCTTGCGGCTAAGGCCAACGCCGCCTGCGCCCGCTTGATCACGGGCCTGAAGACCGCGAAAGACGTTGAAATCCAGTATCAGTCGCAATCGAACCTTGTGTTCTTTGACGCCCCCCGCGGGCTGCATCAGCGCATGCTGGCCGCAGGCGCGCATTACTACGTCACCTCTGGCGATCCGGACAGCGGCCCGGCGGACGAGGTCCTGACCGGGCGGCTAGTGTGTGACTGGTCATGCGATCACGCGGCGATTGACCAGTTCATCACGCTTCTGACGCAATAATCTGCGCGACCTGCGCCACATGGGACATCGGCACCATGTGGCCCGCGCCCGGCACGACGTGATCCCGCGCTTGTGGCACGGCCGCGCAAATCCCGGCATGAATGGCCGGGATGATCGGCGCTGAAAATTCGCCGCGGATCAAGGTGATTGGCATCCGCAGCTGCGACAGCCGTCCAGCGGCATTGTGGATATCATTCTGTATCGACGGCGTTCCCGCCATGATCAGGGGCATCCGCCGCGCAAACCCGGCCCGCGTGTGGTCCGGCATCGCATCCCACGCACCACCGCCCCAGTCGCCGTGAAACAGCCGTGCGGCCTCTTCCAGATCACCAGCATTGTAGGCCGCATAGATCGGCGTGAACCGCGCAACATGGT
This sequence comes from Loktanella salsilacus, assembly GCF_900114485.1. Classification (GTDB taxonomy): domain Bacteria; phylum Pseudomonadota; class Alphaproteobacteria; order Rhodobacterales; family Rhodobacteraceae; genus Loktanella; species Loktanella salsilacus. The sequence goes on from NZ_FOTF01000011.1 coordinate 9,756, forward strand.
CCGCCTGCGCCGCCGCATCCGTTGCCAAGGCGAAATAGACAGGCTCGATCAAGGTCAGCCGCGCGACAGCCTCTGGGTGATCCAGCGCCATGCGCAGTGCGACCGTCGCCCCGAACGAATGGCCGATGACATGCATTGGCCCCTCGCACAGGTCCAGCGCGGCGGCGGCGTTCGCACTTTGGTAATCCCCCTGCCCGTCCCAATCAGGAGACTTGCCATGGCCCAGCAAGTCCATCAGCACAGACCCGCCCGGCAGCGTATGCGCCAGTGGCAACAGCGCCTCTGACCGGGCCAAGGTGCAGTGCAGCAGCAGATTTGCAGGCGGCGCGCCAAGGCGCAGCACTTTCACTTCGCGGCCGCCCCGCGTTTCAATGCTCATCAGATGCGCCCGGAAAGATGAGCGTCCAGATCGGCTAGACGATCCTCGCCCCAGAACCGCTCGTCGCCATCGGTGATGAAGAACGGCGCGCCGAACACGCCAAGGCGCACGGCGTCTTCGGTGTTGCGGTGATAGGCCTCTGCCCCCGCCAGCAGCCCTTTGTCGGCCAGCGCAGCGTCAAAGCCGGCGGCGGTCAGGCAGTCGCGGATCACGTCGTCATCTGCGATATTGCGATCCTCAAGCCAGCATGCGCGGGTGATCCCGGCGACCAATGCGCCCAGATCGCCGCCACCTGCGGCCTGCGCTGCGATAATCGCGTAAGAGCTGGGCGCGGGGTTGGTTGGGAAAAACGCAGGCTTTTCGGTCATCTTTAATCCGGTCATCCCCGCGCGGCGGCGCATGTCTTGCAAACGATAGGCCTGCCGATTGGGGTGGCGTTCCGCAGGAGGCTGACCGCCGGTGCGGGAAAAGACGTTCATCAAATCGATCGGACGATAGGTGATCGTCGCCCCATGCGCCTTTGCGATGTCCGCCGGACGGACCCCGCAAAGGTAAGTATAGGGGCTAATCGTTGCGAAGTAGTAATCGATATGGGCCATTTTCGTCAGCCTTTCCTGCGAGAGTGTTTTCGGGACCGTAGTGGTGTGCTAGGCGGTGTCAACGCGGGCGATTCCGCGATGTGGCGATAAGGACCCCCCATGGCGAACCTGCACGAACCCAAGCTGATTTCCGGCAACGCGAACCGCCCCTTGGCAGAGGCCGTCGCGGCCCGCATGTCGATGCACCGTGGCATGGACGTCAACTTGGTCGATGCGCGGGTTGAACGGTTCAATGACGGAGAGATCTTCGTTGAAGTGTTCGAAAACGTACGCGGCGAGGATATGTATATCATCCAGCCGACGTCGAACCCGACCAACGACAACTTGATGGAATTGCTGATCATCGCGGACGCGCTGCGCCGATCTTCAGCCGCGCGGATCACGGCCGTCATGCCCTATTTCGGCTATGCCCGCCAAGACCGTCGCAGCAAGGCCCGCACGCCAATCACCGCCAAGCTGGTCGCCAACATTCTGGTCGAGGCCGGGGTGGAGCGCATTCTGACGCTCGATCTGCACGCGACGCAGATCCAAGGCTTTTTCGATATCCCCGTGGATAACCTGTACGCCAGCCCTGTCTGGGCGCTGGACGTCATGCACAATTTCAAAGATCAGATGGACGACATCATGGTCGTGTCCCCCGATGTCGGCGGCGTGGCCCGTGCCCGCGATCTGGCGCAGCGGATCGGTGCCCCCCTGTCCATCGTCGACAAACGGCGCGGCAAACCAGGCGAAGTGGCCGAGATGACGGTTATCGGTGACGTCAAAGACCGCGTTTGCCTGATCGTCGACGACCTTGTCGATACGGCTGGCACCCTGTGCAAAGCGGCTGAAGTGCTGATGGAAAACGGCGCGCGCGAAGTGCATTCCTACATCACCCACGGCGTCCTGTCCGGCCCCGCGATTGAACGCGTCAGCAAGTCTGTGATGAAGAACCTCGTGATCACAGACACGATCATGCCAAAGCCGGAAACCATCGCCTGCCCCAATATCCGCATCGTGAAAACGGCACCGATCTTTGCACAGGCGATCTTGAACACATGGAACGGCACATCCGTGTCGTCCCTGTTCAACCACAAGACACTGCAGCCGATCTATGAGGGCGTCTACGGCCGTTAAAGGTCCCAGACCTCGTCGCTGGGGATCGGCCCAACGCTCATCCAAGACACTCTGACACGCGCCACGCGCGTGTCACCCCACGTCCGGAACACGATATCAAAGCCTTCGCGGGTGATGTTTTCAGATGAAACATCGGCCCGCGCGTTGGCATTGTTCGAAATATCCCACATTGCCAGCGACACCTGCACCACCGGCGCAGCATCATAGCGGTCCGAGAACAGCACCGCATGCCGGGTCAGGCGCGGCCCCTCTCCCGTCCACATTTCACCGTCGTCTTCAAAGTCAGAAAACAGGACAAGATTGCCCTGATCAATGCCGACCGTATGGCTTGCGAATTTACGCATCGTTAAGTTTATCCAGAAAAAGATTGTTGATTAATTCTGCCTCAGTCTTCCAAAAGAAGCCCTTAAGACAGCAAAAAGGCCCCGGAATGCGGGGCCTTTTAAAATTTGTTACCAAAATACAGCGTTTAGCCGAAGTTTGACTGCTTTGGATCAAGTCCAATATGGGTGCCAATGGCCACCATATCTGCAATCAGCTTTGCCGCGTCGTCGACCGGGCCGGGCTCATTCTTGAACACGTCCTTGGCTTTCGACATCTCAGCGTGAGCGTCAGCCATCAGTCCGTTAAATACCTCTTGCGTCATCTCGCCGCGTGGCAGTGCGCTTTCGGCCAGAACCGACACTGACGTTGCCGTGATTTCAGCGAAACCGCCAAGCACCACGAATTCGTCAGTACCGCCACTGCGCACGATGCGCAGAACGCCCGGACGCAGGGTGGTGATGGTGGGCGCGTGGCCCGCCATCGCCGTCAGGTCGCCATCGGCACCGGGGATTTGCACCTCGGAGGCCTCGACCGAGGCCAACCGGCGCTCGGGCGAGACGAGATCGAATTGCAGAGTTTCTGCCATGATCGCTCCTTACGCCGCGTCTGCGGCCATTTTCTCGGCTTTAGCGATAACCTGATCGATGCCGCCAACCATGTAGAAGGCACCCTCTGGCAGGTGATCGTATTCACCAGCCACAACGGCTTTGAACGACGCGATGGTGTCTTCCAAAGCAACCTGAACGCCTGGCGAGCCGGTAAAGACTTCTGCCACGTCGAACGGCTGGGACAGGAAACGCTCCAGCTTACGGGCGCGCGTAACGGTCATCTTGTCCTCTTCGGACAGCTCGTCCATGCCAAGGATGGCGATGATGTCCTGCAGGGACTTATAACGCTGCAGCATCTGCTGAACGTCGTTCGCCACTTTGTAGTGCTCTTCGCCCACGATGCCCGGATCGAGCAGACGCGAGGTGGAGTCCAGCGGGTCAACAGCCGGGTAGATACCCTTTTCCGAGATCGCACGGTTCAGAACCGTGGTCGCGTCAAGGTGCGCAAAGGACGTCGCAGGTGCCGGGTCGGTAAGGTCGTCGGCGGGCACGTAGATGGCCTGCACGGACGTGATCGAACCGTTCTTAGTGGACGTGATGCGTTCCTGCATCTGGCCCATGTCGGTTGCCAGCGTTGGCTGGTAGCCCACAGCGGACGGGATACGGCCCAGAAGTGCGGACACCTCGGAACCAGCCTGCGTGAAGCGGAAGATGTTGTCCACGAAGAACAGAACGTCAGTACCGGACTGGTCACGGAAGGCTTCTGCCATCGTCAGACCGGACAGCGCAACGCGCATACGGGCACCCGGAGGCTCGTTCATCTGACCGTAGACAAGAGCCACTTTGGACTTTGTCAGGTCTTCCATGTTGATGACCTTGGACTCGATGAATTCGTAGTACAGGTCGTTACCCTCACGGGTCCGCTCACCCACACCAGCGAACACGGAATAGCCCGAGTGCACTTTTGCGATGTTGTTGATCAGTTCCTGAATAAGAACCGTCTTACCCACGCCGGCACCGCCGAACAGGCCGATCTTGCCGCCCTTTGCGTAGGGAGCCAGCAGGTCGATGACCTTGATGCCGGTGACCAGAACTTCGGACGCGGTCGACTGCGCCTCGAAGGATGGTGCATCGCCGTGGATCGAGCGACGCTCGGTCTCGCCGATGGGGCCACGTTCGTCGATTGGCGCGCCAACGACGTTCATGATGCGGCCCAGGGTCGCGTCGCCGACGGGCACGGTGATCGTGTTGTCCATGTCGGTGACTTCTTGACCGCGGACCAGACCTTCGGTCGCGTCCATAGCGATGCAGCGCACGGTGTTTTCACCAAGGTGCTGGGCGACTTCCATCGTCAGCAGCTTGCCGTTGTTGTCGGTGGTCAGGGCGTTCAGAATTTCGGGCAGGTGATCCCCGAACTGGACGTCCACGACGGCACCAATCACCTGCGTGATTTTGCCTTTTGCGTTTGCCATAAGTGTTTCTCCAGTCTTCTTAGAGCGCTTCAGCGCCCGAAATGATTTCGATCAGCTCGTTCGTGATCTTCGCCTGACGCGAGCGGTTAAACTCGATGGTCAGATCGTCGATCATGTCGCCGGCGTTGCGCGTTGCGTTGTCCATAGCGGACATCCGTGCGCCCTGCTCGGACGCTGCGTTTTCCAGCAAAGCCGCAAAGATCTGCGTTGCGACGCCGCGCGGCAGCAGGTCAGCCAAGATGGCCTCTTCGCTGGGCTCGTAGTCGTAAAGCGTGCTTGCGGTTGCGGCATCCGCCACGGCTTCGAACTTGGCCGGGATGATCTGCTGCGCTGTCGGGTGCTGCGACACAACGTTTTCGAACCGCGAGAAGAAGATCGTTGCGATGTCGAATTCAGCCGCGTCAAAACGGTTAAGTACATCCTTTGCGACGCGCTGTGCGTCGGCATAGGACATCCGCTTGACGTCGGACATGTCGATGTGACCGACAAAGTGATCGCCCAGCTCGCGGCGCAATGAATCGCGCCCCTTTTTACCGACGGTCAAAATTTTGACAGTCTTGCCTTCGGCAACCAGCTTTTTCGCGTGCACGCGGGCCAGCTTGGCGATGTTGGCGTTAAAGCCACCGCACAGGCCGCGCTCTGCGGTCATGACAACCAGCAGATGCGTTTGGGTCGACCCAGTGCCAGCCAACAGCTTTGGCGCAGAGGGCGAACCCTCTGCTGCTTGGCTCAGGCCTGCCATGACCGCGTTGAATCGCTCCGTATAGGGGCGCGCGGCCTCGGCTGCGTCCTGTGCCCGCCGCAATTTTGCGGCGGCCACCATCTGCATGGCCTTGGTGATCTTGCGGGTCGATTTGACCGACGCGATCCGATTTTTAAGGTCCTTGAGACTAGGCAAAACCTAAACTCCTCTCTCGGGCAAAGGTTACGCGAAATCCTTGGCGAAGGCTTCGATGGCTGCCTTCAGCTTGGCTTCTGCATCGCCTTTGATCTTGGGATCTTCGTTCGTGATCATGTCCAGAACGTCGCGGCCTTCGCTGCGCATGTGCTTAAGCAGACCAGCCTCGAAACGACCAACTTCTTTTGTGGGGATCTTGTCCAAGAAGCCCTTCGTGCCCGCATAGATCACGGTGACGATTTCAGCGTTGGTCAGCGGCGAATACTGCGGCTGCTTCATCAGTTCTGTCAGGCGGGCACCACGGTTCAGCAGACGCTGCGTTGCGGCATCCAGATCGGAACCGAACTGCGCAAAGGCCGCCATTTCGCGGTACTGCGCCAGTTCCAGCTTAACCGGACCTGCGACGGATTTCATCGAGTTGGTCTGGGCTGCAGAACCCACACGAGACACCGACAGACCCGTGTTCACAGCAGGACGGATGCCCTGGAAGAACAGTTCGGTTTCCAAGAAGATCTGACCGTCGGTGATCGAAATCACGTTCGTCGGAATAAACGCGGACACGTCGCCGCCCTGGGTTTCGATGATCGGCAGAGCCGTCAGCGAGCCAGAACCGTTGTCTTCGTTCAGCTTGGCCGAACGCTCCAGCAAACGAGAGTGCAGATAGAACACGTCGCCTGGGTATGCTTCACGCCCTGGTGGACGACGCAGCAACAGCGACATCTGACGATAGGACACAGCCTGCTTGGAAAGGTCATCATAGATGATCAAAGCATGCTTGCCGTTGTCGCGGAAATATTCGGCCATCGCGGTGGCAGAGTACGGTGCCAGATACTGCATTGGTGCAGGATCGGAAGCCGTTGCAGCGACGATAGTCGTGTATTCAATCGCGCCTGTCTCTTCGAGCTTTTTCACAAGCTGAGCAACAGTCGAACGCTTCTGACCGATAGCAACATAGATGCAGTACAGCTTCTGGCTGTCATCGGTGGCAGCGTCGTTATACGACTTCTGGTTCAGAATGGTGTCGAGCGCGACAGCGGTCTTACCAGTCTGACGGTCACCAATGATCAGCTCGCGCTGGCCACGGCCGATTGGGATCATGGCGTCGATGGACTTCAGACCCGTTGGCATCGGCTCGTGAACCGACTTACGCGGGATGATGCCCGGCGCTTTGACGTCTGCGACGCGGCGCTCGGATGCGTTGATCGGACCTTTGCCGTCCAGCGGATTGCCCAGACCGTCAACAACGCGGCCCAGCAGCTCTGGACCAGCAGGCACGTCCACGATGGACTTGGTGCGCTTGACGGTGTCGCCTTCTTTGATGTCACGGTCGGAACCAAAGATCACGACGCCGACGTTGTCGGTTTCGAGGTTCAGGGCCATGCCGCGGATACCACCGGGGAATTCGACCATCTCACCGGCTTGCACGGCATCAAGGCCATAAACGCGGGCGATACCGTCACCGACGGACAGCACACGGCCGACTTCGGCGACTTCGGCATCCTGACCGAAGTTTTTAATCTGGTCCTTTAGGATCGCAGAGATTTCAGACGCTTGGATCGCCATTTATCCGACCTCTTTCATGTTGTTCTGGAGTGCGTTGAGTTTGGACGCGATCGACGTGTCGATCATGCGCGAGCCGACCTTGACGATCAGACCACCAAGAATGGAGGCGTCCACAGTTTCCTTAATGCTGACCGACTTGCCGACCTGTTCAGTCAGAGCCTTAGCAAGGTTGTCGCTTTGAGCTTTGGTCATAGCCTTGGCACTGGTCACCTCTGCGGTGACCTCGCCACGGTCCTCGGCCAAAAGGTCGCGCAGCGTACCAACGATACTGGCCAGAACGAAAAGGCGACGCTTGTCAGCCAACAGGCCAAGAAGATTCGCCATCGTATCCGACAGTGCCATCTTTTGCGCGATCGCCTTCACGGCAGAAGCTTGCTGTTCACGATTATAAAGAGGCGATGTGATCAGATCGCGGAAATCCGCGCTCTCGGACAAAGCCGCGTCAAGCGCGTCGACGTCTTGTTCCATCGCCTTGAGATTGTTGCCGTCTTTAGCGATGTCAAACACCGCCGACGCATAGCGCCCGGCGATACCCTGAGTGATCGAAGCTGGTTCGGACACGTCCACCCTTCCGATATAAGGCCCCCGCGACCCCAAAAGGGTCCGGAGGCGTTCACGTCTCCCCGAAGTAACCGAGGCATTAAAATCAGCGTCGATCTAGCAGAGGAGTTTGCATCCCGCAACATGTTAAGGCGATGTTTAGCGTCTTATAAGCCCCAGTTTAGACGTCTGCGCGCGCCAAAGGACGATCTGTCGCAGCGCGTCATCACGCCGCGGGGCACCATTATGCGGGTGCGGCCTCTGGGAAGGGGGCAAGCGCCGTTTCACGCCGCCGCACGCGCAGGCCGGGTCCGCTGGTCGCTGGCGACTGCTTATAAGCCTCGACAATCAGCACGCCGCCGCCCGCTAGCATTGGGATCGCATGGCCTGCACGTTCCAGCAGGCCTGCCATCCGCCGCCAGACCGGGTGGTGTGATGGCGGCTGATACAGCGTCGCGCGCACGGTGCCGATATCGAAACCATGGCCGCGCAGCTGGCTTTCCAACTGGCTCGGCGAATAGGGCCGGCCAAAGCCGAACGGGGTGCGATCCGACCGCGACCACAGCCCGGCGCGGTTTGGCACAATAAAGATCACCCGCCCCCCCGGCCCCAACACGCGGTGACATTCACTTAGCACCGCGGTTGCGTGATCCGACGTCTCTAGCCCGTGCATCACGACCAGCTTGTCCACGAACCCGGTGGGTATGGGCCACAGCGTGTCTTCGCACAGCACGGATACATTCGGCTGCCCCGCCGGCCACGGCATCACGCCTTGCGGGCCGGGCATCAGACCGATGACACGCCGCGCCTGCCCCAGATAAGGCCGCAGCAAAGGCACGGCAAAACCAAAGCCTGCGACAGTCTGGCCCTTTGCCTCTGGCCACATCCGCACCAGTTCATCACGTATGACCTTCTGCGCCGCCCGGCCAAGGGCGCTGCGATAATAGAAGTTACGCAGTTGAAGTACGTCCAGATGCATTACAAAGTGCGAGGTCCCAAGGCGGTCTTAAGCACCACCCTACCAAAGAAAAGCGAATTTGCCATGCCCGTTGAACTGATCACCGTCCCTTGCCTGAATGATAACTACGCATTCCTGATTCACGACGCTGCGACAGGGCAAACCGCGCTGATCGACGCGCCAGAGGCCGCGCCGATTCAAGCTGCCCTTGATGCACGCGGCTGGACCCTGACTGACATCCTGCTCACCCACCACCACGACGATCATGTGCAGGCCCTGCCCGCCCTGCGCGGCAATGCCCGCGTCATCGGCGCGAAAGCCGACGTGCATCGCTTGCCAGACCTCGACCTTGCTGTTGCGGGCGGCGACACGTTCACCGTCTGCTGCGTGCAGGCCGACGTGATCGAGGTTTATGGCCACACCGTCGGCCATATCGCCTTTCACCTACCATCTGAAAACCTGCTGTTCACCGCCGACAGCCTGATGGCGATGGGCTGCGGCCGCCTGTTTGAAGGCACGCCAGCGCAGATGTGGGACAGCCTGCAACGCCTGCGCGCACTACCCGCCGACACGGTCGTTTGCTCTGGTCACGAATACACGACGACGAACGCAGCGTTTGCTTTGTCTCTTGAACCGGACCATTCTGCTATTATCTCTCGTGCAGCGGCGACACGGACTGCGCGGGAAAACGGCCTCGCGACTGTTCCATCGCCATTGTCGCTGGAGTGTGAAACAAACCCGTTTCTACGCGCCGACGACCCGGTTTTGGCAAAGGCCCTTGATATGGCTGGCGCACAACCTGCCGATATTTTCACCGAAATCCGCGCCCGCAGGGATCGGTTTTGACGCCACTTGGGCAGATTTGCGTAAATTTGCCCCCTCGACCGCCCTGTTCACACCACGTCAGTCTTTTTGTGAACACATCGGACAAGAAAAAACTTGAAGGTTGGGCCGAAAACCCAAACCTTGAACACTAAGGCCACGGTCCATAGCGGGTGCCAGCCCGCCGGACCTTCCGAACAGCAAGGAGCACCCGAAGTGCCATCTTTTTCAACGACGCTTGAGCAGTCCATTCACGGCGCGCTGGCCTTGGCCAACGCCCGCCGCCACGAACTTGCCACGCTAGAGCATTTGCTGCTGGCGCTGATTGATGAACCGGACGCCGCCCGCGTCATGCAGGCGTGTTCCGTCAATCTGGATGAGTTGCGTAAAGATCTAGAAGATTTCATCAGCGACGATTTGTCGACGCTGGAAACCGACGTCGACGGCTCTGAAGCCGTGCCAACGGCTGCCTTTCAGCGCGTCATTCAGCGCGCCGCGATTCATGTGCAGTCCTCTGGCCGCACCGAAGTCACGGGCGCAAACGTGCTGGTCGCAATCTTTGCCGAACGCGAAAGCAACGCCGCCTACTTCCTGCAAGAACAGGATATGACGCGCTACGACGCCGTCAATTTCATAGCGCACGGCGTCGCCAAAGACCCGGCCTTTGGCGAAAGCCGCCCCGTCAATGGCAGCCCACAGCCCGATGAAGACGAAAGCGTCACCGACGGCGACAAAAAGGAATCCGCGCTGGCAAAATACTGCGTGGACCTGAACGAGAAGGCAGGCAAAGGCGACGTCGATCCCCTGATCGGCCGGGCCCATGAAGTCGAGCGCTGCATTCAGGTTCTATGCCGCCGCCGTAAAAACAACCCGCTTCTGGTGGGCGATCCCGGCGTGGGCAAAACGGCTATCGCCGAAGGCCTTGCCTACAAGATCGTCATGAAAGAAGTGCCAGAGGTTCTGGCTAAGGCCACGATCTATAGCCTCGACATGGGCGCATTGCTGGCCGGCACCCGCTACCGCGGCGATTTCGAAGAGCGCCTGAAAGCCGTGATGACCGAGATGGAGAACCACAAGGATGCGGTTCTGTTCATCGACGAAATCCACACGATCATTGGCGCTGGCGCGACCTCTGGTGGCGCAATGGATGCGTCCAACTTGCTGAAACCTGCGTTGCAGGGCGGCAAACTGCGCTGCATGGGTTCGACGACTTACAAAGAGTTCCGCCAACACTTTGAAAAGGATCGCGCGCTGGCGCGTCGTTTCCAAAAAATCGACGTGAACGAGCCTTCGGTCGAAGATGCGGTCAAGATCCTCAAGGGTCTGAAGCCGTACTTTGAAGAGCACCACGGCGTGAAATACACTGCCGACGCCATCAAGGCGGCTGTGGAACTGTCCGCGCGTTACATCAACGACCGCAAACTGCCGGACAAGGCCATCGACGTGATCGACGAAGCGGGTGCGTCGCAGCAACTGCTGCCCGATTCCAAGCGCCGCAAAACGCTTGGTATCAAAGAGATCGAGGCCGTCGTGGCTAAGATCGCCCGCATCCCGCCCAAGAACGTCAGCAAGGACGACGCAGAGGTCCTCAAAGATCTCGAAGGTTCGCTCAAGCGTGTCGTCTTCGGTCAAGACAAAGCGATCGAAGCTTTGTCGTCCGCCATCAAACTGTCCCGCGCGGGTCTGCGCGAGCCAGAAAAGCCGATTGGTAACTACCTGTTCGCAGGCCCAACTGGTGTGGGTAAAACAGAGGTCGCAAAGCAGCTGGCGGATACGCTGGGTGTTGAACTGATCCGCTTTGACATGTCCGAATACATGGAAAAGCACGCTGTTTCGCGGCTGATCGGTGCGCCTCCGGGCTATGTTGGCTTTGATCAAGGCGGCATGCTGACCGACGGCGTCGATCAGAACCCGCACTGTGTGTTGCTGCTGGACGAGATGGAAAAGGCGCACCCTGACGTCTACAACATCCTGCTGCAGGTAATGGACCACGGCAAACTGACCGACCACAACGGCCGGACGACCGACTTCCGCAACGTGATCCTGATCATGACCTCGAACGCTGGTGCCTCTGAAATTGGCAAAAACGCCATGGGCTTTGGCCGCGAATCCCGCGAGGGCGAGGATATGGCTGCGATCGAGCGGATCTTTACGCCGGAGTTCCGCAACCGTCTGGACGCGATCATCAGCTTCGGCACGCTGCCACAAGAGGTGATCATGAAGGTGGTCGAAAAGTTCGTCCTCCAGCTTGAGGCGCAATTGATCGACCGCAACGTCCATATCGAACTGACCCCGGCTGCTGCCGAGTGGCTTGGCAAGAAAGGCTATGATGTCAAAATGGGTGCGCGCCCGCTGGGCCGCGTCATCCAAGAGCACATCAAAAAGCCGCTGGCCGAAGAGCTGCTGTTTGGCAAGCTGACCAAGGGCGGCCTGGTCAAGGTCGGCGTCAAAGGCAAGGATCTGGAGCTTACGTTTGAAGCGCCAGAACAGGCCCGGATCTCTGGCAAGAAGCCTCCGCTGCTTACGGCTGAATGATCCGGCTGATCACGATAACGACCCTGTCCCTCGCAGCCACATCGGCTGCGGGGGATATTCTTTTAGAGCCGCCGCTAGACTGCGATCTGACGCAAACTTGCTATATCCAGCAGACCGCCGACCACGATCCCGGGCCCGGCGCGCAGGATTCCCAATGCGGCAACCTGAGTTATGACGGGCATAAAGGCACTGATTTCGCGCTTCCGACCCTCGCGATGCAGACGGCAGGCGTCGATGTCCTCGCCTCTGCCCCCGGCACAGTGCGCGGCGTCCGCGATGATATGGCTGACATCCTGCAAGGCACCCCCGGCGCGCCAGATGTCTCTGACCGCGAATGCGGCAACGGCATTGTCGTCAGCCATGGGGATGGCTGGGAAACGCAATATTGCCATATGAAAAAAGGCTCTGTCACGGTGCAAACCGGGCAGACCGTGGCCATGGGGCAAGTGCTCGGGCAGGTCGGCTTGTCCGGCGCGACCCAATTCCCCCATGTGCATCTTTCGGTCCGCAAGGACGGCGCGGTTGTCGATCCTTTCGCGCCGAATGCGCTGAACACCTGCGGCACCGTCCCGGACAAAACGCTTTGGAACATGGTTGTGCCCTTTACCCCCGGCGGGCTGATCTCGGCAGGGTTTAGCGATGCTGTCCCCGAATTCGATACGATCAAAGCGGGCACCGCCGCCCAAAACGCGATGCCCACGACGGCCCCCGCGCTTGTGGTCTGGGGCTTTGCCTTTGGTGGCCGCACGGGCGATCTTATGACCCTCACCATTCGCGGCCCGCAAGGGGACGTTTTTACCAACACCCAAACCCTAGATCGCACGCAGGCCCAACTATACCGCGCTGGCGGCAAACGCACGCCCCCCGGCGGCTGGTCCGCTGGCGATTATACCGGCACGATTGAACTGCGCCGCGACGGCGATCTGCTGGATGTGCAGACCACCCAGGTCACGCTGAACTAGCGTTCCGTCAGCTTTAGCTCGATCCGCCGATTCTGCGCGCGGGCTGCAGCGGTATTGGCCGGGTTTAGCGGCTGAAACTCTGCAAAGCCGTTGGCAGACATCCGGTTCGGTGCAATGCCAAGCGTTTCCATATACTTCACCACGGACAGCGCGCGCGCGTGGGACAGTTCCCAATTGTCGGCAAAAACGCCATTGCCAGACAGCGGCACATTATCCGTGTGCCCGTCGACGCGGATGATCCAGTCGATATTGTCTGGGATATTATCCGCGATCTGCCGCAGCAACCCTGCCACCTTGCCAATCTCTTCGCGTCCCCGCGCAGACAAGGTCGCATCACCGGTGCCAAACAGCACCTCGGACGAGAACACAAACCGGTCGCCTTCAATCTGCACGCCGTCCAAGCCTTCGACCAATCCGCGCAATTCGCCAAAGAAATCAGACCGGAAGCGTTCTAGATCCTGATTCTCTGCCTCTAGCCGCTGCCGTTCGCTTTCCTCCAGCGCGCGGCGGCGGCGCTCTTCTGCTGCGACACGGGCCAGCGCCGTGTTCAACTGCGCGCCCAACTGCTCAATCTGCACCTGCGCGTCCAGCCCGTCCGTTTCAGTCACGTCCAACAACGATTGCAGTGTGCCAACTTGCTGGCGCAACGCCGCAACCTGCTCATTCAGCAGCGCCGTTTGCCGTTGCGCCTCTAGGCTTTGCGCCTGCTCTTGCGACAACGCCGCCTGCGCTGTGGCCAGCAAAGCGGCCTGACGCTCCGCCTCGGTTAACGCGTCTGCCCGGCCGCCATCGACCGATTCCAGATCGGCCTGCAACGCATCGCGGGCCGCATTGGCCGCCGCCAGCAAGGTTAGCGTTTCCTCAGCCTCGCGGCGCTGCGCCTCTAGCGACAGGGTCAAGGCGGTCAACTCGGTGTCCGCCCCCTCTAGCCGCTTGCGCAAGGCTTCCACTGCGGCGGCATCAGCCAATTGCGCCGCCTCTAGATCACTAATACGGCGCGTCTGCTCCGAAGTTTGCCCCTGCAAGCCGTCGCTTTGCGCCTGCAAATCAGCGACCATCGCCTGCAACGCCTCGCGCCGGGCCGCTGCCAGACGGGCAGCTTCGGCCTGCGCGTCGACCTCTGACCGCGCGGCGGCCAGCGCCAATTCCTGCTGCTGTTGCTGCGTCATCAGATCCGCATTTGTCGCCTCAAGCCCAGCAACTTGGGCGGACAAATCTGTGCGCTGCGCCAGCAACCCGGCGACCTGCGCCTCGAACCCGGTGACCCGGTTTTGCGCCGCTTGCAGATCTGACGCCGCTTGATCCCGCTCGTCCAGCAACAGCGCGATCCGGCTGGATTGCGCGTCATTATCCGCTGAGAGCGCGGTATTCGCCGTTTCCGCAATACCCAGCGCACTGGTCAGGCTAGCCACCTGCCCCGCCAGATCGTCAAGCTGCGTTTCCTGCCCGCTGATCGTTTCGCGCAGCACAAACTGAATCACCATAAAGATCGTCAGCACGAACATCAGCACCAGCAAAAGCCCAGTCATCGCATCCACGAAACCGGGCCAAATGTTCGCGTTCATCCGCTGATTGCGCCGCGATAAACCCATGACTTACACGTCCCGCCGCGACTGTTTTACCGCGCGGGTCAGCCCGGCCAAATCGCTGCGCAAATCGGCCAGCGTTTCCTGCCGTCCGGCGGCGACGTCCTCTAGCAGGCGCAGCATTTGCGTGTCGATGGACCGTAGCCGCATCCGGCTTTCCGCATCCAAACCGTCGACGCCGCCGTCCTGCATTTGCGCGATCAGCCGCTCTTGGCCCTCTGCAATCCGCGTCAAAAGGGCGACATCCGCGCCGCTGCCGCGCTGCGTATCGACCAGCCGTTCAATCGTGCGGGTCAGCTGGGTCAGATGATCATCCGCCTGCCCCCGCGTCTGTTCCGCCTGCACAAACATACCGCGCATCGTATCCAGTTGCGCGCCCATATGTTCGGCAAAGGCCTGCATCATCGCGCTGTCTTCACCGCATGCACCGTCTTCACCGCTGGCAAAGCCAAGCCGGGTGATCGTGGACAGCCATTCTTCCAACTCGCGGTAAAAGCGGTTCTGTCCGTGCCCGGCGAACAGCTCGAGCAAACCAACAATCAGCGATCCGGCAAGACCCAGCAAGGATGACGAAAACGCCGTGCCCATGCCGCCTAGCTGGCTTTCCAGCCCCTGCTGCAACCGGCCAAAGATATCGGCGCCGCTTTCGCCATCGGCAGGATTAAGTGACCGTATCGTCTCTACCAGCGCGGGTACCGTGGTCGCCAGACCATAGAATGTCCCCAAAAGACCAAGGAAAATCAACGTGCTACCCAGATAGCGCGTCATCTCTCGGTCTTCGTCAATGCGCTGCGCCACCGAGTCCTGAATGGACGTCGCTGCCGTTGACGAAATCTGCATCCGCGCACCGCGCGTTCGCAGCAATGTCGCCAGCGGCGCCAGCAAGGATGGCGCAATCGTCATCCGGTGCCCGACGCGGTTGGTCGCAAAACCTTCGATCCACTCGACTGATTTCATCAGCTGCCAGACCTGCGCAAAGGTCGAAGCGACGCCAAGAATGAAAACGACCAGGATCAGGCCGTTCAGGTAGGGGTTGGACAAAAAGATCAGCCGCATCTCGGCAAAGCCCAGATACAGGCCCGCCCCCACCAGCCCCAGCGCGATCAGCATGGATGTAATTTGGCGCACAGGTTGGGAAAACTGCGGCGGCACTTCCGGCCTGTTGAAATCCGTCACGTCGGCTGTCCTGTCCTGTCAATTGACCGCAGCCTAAGGGGCCTACGGGCCAAACGTAAATGGTTAATCCGCCTCGCCCAGCGCCTGCACCCGCGCACTCAACCAGCGCATGTCAGGATCGACGATCTCCATCTGATCCAGATGCGCGGCGGTCCGAAACAGATACTCTGGGTTAGGCCCGCGCCCGCCCGTGCTGCGGGCAATCATCTGGGCCTGTGTTTCCAGATCCAGCTGCACATATTGTTCATGATCCGGGTCAATCACATAGGCCACCGCGTCTTGCGGTCCCGTTTCAGTCTGCAAGGTCACGATCCGCTCGACATAGGCTGACGATACCAATTCGCGTTCGCGCAGCATCTGCAAAACTTCATCCGCATCGCTGTCATCAGCGCACAGCGCCATCCCCGTGCATTGTCCGCCCGGCACCGCATCCAGCGCCAGAACCAGCCCCGGCAGTTCCGGCGTGCCGCGATGGTGGATCGACAACATGCAAAAGCTGCGGTGGTAGTCATGCAACACCGCACGCCGCGCCGCGACCGGCGTGAAACCGGGGTTCCACAGCAACGATCCATACCCGAAAACCCACAAGCTCATGTGACTGGTCCTTTTCCCTGTGCCCCTATAAACGCGAGGCCAACTGAATACGAGGGGTCTGTCATGAAGCTGCTGTTGGTCATCGTTCTGACGCTCTCTGCGATTTACGCGGGCGTCTGGTTTGTCGCCGCGCGCGGCCTTGATCGCGGACTGCAGGCCGGGCTGAACGCGGCAACATCGCAAGGTTGGCAGGTTGAGACGGAAACCCTGAAAACCGGCGGCTTCCCCTCTCGCTTTGACGTCACCGCCCGCGATTTGACCGTCACATCACCCGGCGGCGGGCTGATCTGGCAGGCCCCTTGGGTGCAAACCGCCGCCCTGTCCTACCGCCCCAACAAAATCATCGCGACCCTCGCGCCGCAGCAAACCTTGCAGGTCGGACGTCAGACATTCGATGTCACCTCGGACAGCCTGCAGGCCAACGTCGATGTCGCCGCCAACACTGCCCTTAGCTTTGACAGCATGACGGCAGAGGGGCAAAATCTGGCGATCAAATCCGGCGACGGCTGGACACTGCAAACAGAGCGCACCTTACTGGCGCTGCGCAGCCTTGCGCCGCAGGCCAACACCTATGAAGCCTATCTAAACTTAACCGACGTCGCAGTCTTACCAGCCTTGCAGGTCTATCCGAACGGCCCGGCACAATTGGTGATGGATGCGACCCTTACCCTTGACCGCCCGCTTGACCGGCAAGCCTTCCTGCCGACGCGTCCCCTTATCACCACAGCCATGCTTAATAGCATTGAGGCAACTTGGGGCGACATCCGCTTGACCGGCAGCGGATCAGTTACCGTTGATGCCGCGGGGCTGCCTACGGGTCGCATCGACCTCAAAGCCCAGGGCTGGCTGACGGCAGTTGATTTATTGGCAAATCTTGGCGTGATCGCGCCAGCGTCTGTTCAAACGATCAAAGCCGTGGTCGGCATGCTCGCAAACGACGGTGCCGTCAGCCTGCCACTGACTTTCGCGAATGGCGCAATGGCGCTTGGGCCAGTCCCGCTGGGACCAGCCCCCGTTCTCCGCCTACCCTAGGCGGCGCGGCGTGCCTCGATCGCCAGCCAGATTTTTTCCGCGATGTTCGTGCCGTCAAACCGCTCAAGCTCTTGAATACCGGTCGGAGAGGTGACGTTGATCTCCGTCAGCCACTCGCCAATCACATCAATCCCGACAAAGATCTGCCCCTTCTCGCGCAGCAGCGGCCCGATCCGGGCGCAAATCTCGCGGTCGCGGTCCGTCAGCTCAACCTTTTCAGGCCGGCCGCCGACATGCATGTTCGACCGGGTCTCTCCCGCCGCAGGCACGCGATTGATCGCACCAACAGGCTCACCATCAACTAAAATGACCCGCTTATCGCCCTTGGATACGGCAGGCAGAAACTTCTGCATAATGAGCGGCTCGCGATTGATACCGGCAAACAGTTCATGCAGCGACGCCAGATTGCCATCGCCCTGCACCAGCTTGAAAACACCAGCCCCGCCGTTACCGTACAGCGGCTTAAGGATGACATCCCCATGCTCCGCCCGGAAGCTGCGCAACGTGTCCAGATCACGTGCAACCATGGTCGGCGGCGTCAGATCTTGAAACTGAAGAACCAGCAGCTTTTCGGGGTAATTGCGCACCCAGAAGGGATCATTCACGACCATCGTCGTGTCACGAATCATGTCCAGCAAATGCGTCGTGGTAATGTAGCCCATATCAAAAGGCGGATCCTGCCGCAGCCACACCACATCAAACGTCGACAAATCGACCTCGACCTCTTCGCCAAGCGAAAAGTGGTTACCCTTTTCGCGGCGCACCGTCAGCGGCCAGCCCCGCGCGGTGACGCGGCCCTGATTGAACGCCAGTTTGTCAGGCGTATAGTAAAATAGGCTGTGCCCGCGTGCCTGCGCCTCTTCAGCAATACGAAATGTGCTGTCCGCGTCGATATTAATTGGACCGATCGGGTCCATCTGAATCGCAACTTTTAATGTCATAGCCTGGCCCTTTGGATCGGATTTCCATCCGATATGGCGCCGCCCCACCCGTTGCGCAATGGCAGGTCACCATCCACCAAAGGCATTGGCGATCACCTGAACCTGTCCAGACTGGTCCACGGTTGCCACATCAAACCGCATCGGCGTCAACGCGCCACGCGGTTCAAGCCCGACAAACTCGGACGCTGCCATGCAAATTAGGTCCATTTGCCGCCGTGTCACCCGTTCCGCTGCCCGCCCATGTGTGCGGCTTTTTTTAACCTCGACGAACACAACAGAATCGCCATCGCGCACAATCAGGTCAATCTCGCCGCCCTTACCGCGCCAGCGTCGGGCGGCCTCTGCGCAACCGCGCTGTGCGTAATTACGCGCCACGATATCCTCGGCCGCCAGCCCCGCATGATAATTTGCCCGGCTACGGTGTTGCACAGCTTTTCCCGGTTTATTGGTCCCGTCTGCGCATATCATGGCCTGCATCTTCACTCATCCTTATGTTCCAGCCCAAGAGCTGTCTGATACACTTGCCGCCGTGGTAGCCCCAATGCGCCCGCGACTGCAGTCGCCGCATCCTTCACACGCATCGACTTCATCGCATCGCGCAGTGCTGTTTCCACATCCACGGCTTCAATCGTTTCAGCGCCAGCGCGCCCGATCAGGACAACAATTTCACCCTTCACGGCGCGACCTTCAAAATCGCGGGCAAGCGACCCCAAGGTTCCGCGCGACACCTCTTCGAACTTTTTCGTCAGCTCCCGGCACACCACCGCTGACCGACCTTCCCCTAAAATCTCGCACGCACTCGCTAACATTCCATGAACGCGTTTTGGCGATTCATAAAACACCAGAGTGAATGGTAGATCGCGCAGATCGGCCAGTTGGGTCGCGCGCTGCGCCTGCGCCGCTGACAAAAAGCCGACAAAGGCAAAGCGGTCCGTCGGCAATCCTGCGACGGCCAGCGCCGTCAACACGGCCGAGGCACCGGGCGCGGCCGTCACCGGTAATCCGGCGGCCTGCACTGCCAGAGCCAGTTCATACCCTGGGTCCGCGATCAAAGGTGTGCCCGCCTCGGAGACGCAAGCCACAGACTTACCCTCTGCGATCGCGGCAACGAACCGATTGATCTGCCCTTCGCCGCTATGATCGTGGAACGCGATAACGGGGCGTTTACCCAGCGGAACACCGTGGATTTCCAGCAGCTTACGCGCTGTGCGCGTATCTTCGGCGGCGATCACATCGCAACTGGCCAAGATATCCAGCGCGCGCAGCGTGATGTCCCGCGCCGACCCGATCGGCGTTGCCACCAGATACAATCCCGCAACCAATGGTCTGATCTCGTGATTCATGCCTAGACCCCTGTGCCTGCTGCTTTATGATACCCGAGCCTTGAACCATGGGGCGGAACAGGCGTGAGGACAACGCCCGTCGCACCTTGAGGCCCGGAAAACAAGAGGATGCCGCCGATGACTGCCCTGCTGCCCCACGCGACGACACCGAATCTGCGGCGATGGGCCGCCCGCGCCACTGCGCTGTTTGCCATGTTGTGGATGGCGGCCTGTGTCGCCGTCCCCATGAACAACGCAACTGATACAGGCGTTGCTATCGATCCCAACGCGCCTGTTCAGGTTGCCTTACTGGTCCCCGGTGGATCGGGCGATTCGAACGATGCCACACTCGCGCGCAACCTTGAAAACGCCGCCCGCATGGCGATTGCCGACCTGAATGGCGTGCAGATTGACCTGCGCGTCTACAACAGCGGTGCCGACCCAGCGAAGGCCGCCAGCGTAGCCACGCAAGCCGTGGACGAAGGTGCCAAGATCATCATCGGCCCGCTGTACGGCGAAACCGTGAACCCCGTCGGCAATGCCGTCGCCGCGCGCAACGTCAACGTGCTGGCACTGTCGAACAACCCCACCGTGGCTGGCGGTAACGTCTTTATCCTTGGCGCGACCTTCAACAATACCGCGAACCGCCTTGTCAGCTATGCCCGCCAGACCGGAGTAGAGCGTTTCGGCATCGTGCACGCGAACGATCTTGGCGGTCAGCTTGGCCGCGACGCGATTGTGTCTGCCGTGCAGGCCAATGGCGCACAGGTTGCCGGTGTCGGCAGCTATCCCCTGTCCCAGCAAGGTATCGTGTCTGCCACGCCGCAGATTGCCGAGACGCTGAAAGCCGCAGGCGCGCAGGCCGTGTTCCTGACCGCAGGTGCCAACGCTGACCTGCCCCTGATCGCGACCTCGTTGCCAGAGGCAGGGATCAACCCCGGCCTGACCCGCTACATTGGCCTGACCAACTGGGCCGCCGCACCGCAAGCGCTAGCGCTTCCCGGTGTTCAGGGCGGTTTGTTCGCCGTGCCAGACCGCGGCATGGTCGCGAACTTCGAAGCGCGCTACCGCGCCGCTTATGGCAGCGATCCGCACCCGCTCGCGGGCCTTGCCTATGACGGCATCGCCGCCGTTGGCGCGCTGGTCGCCACCGGCAACCGCAATGCGCTGACCAAATCTGCGCTGACCACGCAGCAAGGCTTTCAAGGCACCAACGGTATCTTCCGCCTGTTGCCCAATGGCCTGAACGAGCGCGGCCTTGCTGTCGCCACCGTGCGCGGCAATCAGATGGTCATTCTGCAGAACGCGCCGCGCAGCTTTGGCCGGACTGGCAGCTAAGTTGAACACGCCCCAAATCGACGCAGCGCCGCAGGATCTGATCCTTCCGGCGCTGCAAATCTTTGACGCCCCCGCGATGCAGATCGCATTGGATGCGGCCAACCTGATTGCGCCGGACGACAAGGCGCTGCGCGCCGCTGCCGTGGGCCTGCTGAAAAATGCGCAGGCCGCTGGCCGCGCCGCGATCAAGACCGCGTTCGAGGCGCAGCCCTTTCGCGCCGGTCCTACGACCCGCGCCTATAGCTGGCTGACCGACCAGATCCTGACCACTGTACTGGACGTCGCCCGCAATCGGCTGCACCCCCTATCCAACCCCACAGACGGCGAACGTTTGTCCGTCATCGCTGTCGGCGGTTATGGCCGCGGCGAAATGGCCCCCCATTCCGACGTCGACCTGCTGTTCCTGACCCCTTATAAAATGACCCCCTGGGCCGAAAGCGTGATCGAATCCACGCTCTACATGCTTTGGGATCTTAAGATGAAAGTCGGCCACGCCAGCCGCACCATCAAGGATTGCCTGCGCCTAGCCGAAGAAGATTACACCATCCGCACGTCATTGGTGGAATACCGCTATCTGACCGGCGACGCCGCCTTGGCCGAACAGCTAGGCAAGCGCCTGTGGACAGAGCTTTTCAAATCCACCGCACCCGATTTTATCGATGCCAAGCTAGAGGAACGCGCCCAGCGCCACCGCAAGCAAGGCGGCCAACGCTACATGGTCGAGCCTAACGTGAAAGAGGGCAAAGGCGGTCTGCGCGATCTGCAATCGCTGTATTGGATCGGCAAATATATCCACGGTGTGCGCGACGCATCGGAACTGGTGCGCCACAAGGTTTTCACCCAAGAGGAATACGAGGCGTTCCGCGCTGCGCATGAATTCCTGTGGGCCGTGCGCTGCCACCTGCACCTGATCGCAAACCGTGCGCAGGATCAGCTGACCTTTGACATGCAGGTCGCCGTGGCTGACGCCATGGGCTACGCCGACGGCGGCGGGCGGCGCGGCGTTGAACATTTTATGCAGGCCTATTTCCGCCATGCCACAATGGTTGGCGATCTGACGCGGATCTTCCTCGTCGCCCAAGAACGCCGCCATGCCAAGGCCGCGCCGATGCTGGAACGGCTGCTAAAACGCAAACCCAAGACCAAGCCGCCCTACGACATCAAGCAGAACCGCCTCACCGTCTCTGGCCCGAAAACCTTTCTGGCAGACCCGATGAACCTGCTGCGCATTTTCGAGGAATCGATGCGCACCGGCACCCTGATGCATCCCGACGCCATGCGCCTGATCAAGGGCAATCTGCACCTGATTGATGACGCGATGCGCAATGATCCGGACGCGAACAAACTGTTCCTGGGCCTGCTGCTGAAACACGGCAACCCCGAACGATCCCTGCGGCGCATGAACGAACTCGGCGTGCTGGCCGCGTTCCTGCCCGACTTTGCCCCGATCGTGGCGATGATGCAGTTCAACATGTATCACCACTACACCGTCGACGAACACACGATCCAATGCATCAGCCACCTCTCCCAGATCGAACGAGGAGAGCTGATCGAAAGCCTCCCCCTCGCCTCTGGCATTCTGAAGGCTGGGGTGAACCGCAAGGTCCTTTACGTCGCCATGCTTCTGCATGACATCGGCAAGGGCCGGCCAGAGGATCACTCTATCCTTGGCGCGCAAATCGCCCGCCGCCTCTGCCCCCGCCTAGGCCTGTCGAAAAAGGAATGCGAAACAGTCGAATGGCTGATCCGCTATCACCTGCTCATGTCCGACACCGCGCAAAAGCGCGACATATCCGAACCGCGCACCATCCGCGGCTTTGCCAAGGCTGTGAAATCCGTTGAACGGCTGGATCTGCTGACCGTGCTAACCGTCTGCGACATTCGCGGCGTTGGGCCCGGCACGTGGAACAACTGGAAAGCCGTCCTGCTGCGCAACCTGCACGCCGCGACCCGCTCTGCCCTTGATAACGGGCTAGAGGACGTGAACCGCGAGACCCGCGAAACCGTCGCCAAGCGCAGTCTGCGCGATACGCTGGACGGGTGGGAACCTGCGGATATCAAAAAGGAAATGGGCCGCCACTATGGGCCCTACTGGCAGGGTCTGCCCCCCGCGACCCACGTCATCTTTGCCGGACTTCTGCGCGACATTCCCGACGACGAAATTCGGATCGACCTGATGCCCGACCCCGACCGCGATGCCACCCGCGCCTGCTTTGCCATGGTCGATCACCCGGGTCTGTTTTCCCGCATGACCGGCGCACTGGCGCTTGTTGGCGCGAACATCGTCGATGCGCGCAGCTACACCTCTAAGGATGGCTACGCGACCGCCGTCTTCTGGATCCAAGACGCCGACGGGCACCCATTCGAGGAAACCCGCCTGCCCCGCCTGCGCAATATGATCCACAAGACGCTGCTTGGCGAAGTTGTGCCGCGCGACGCCCTTGCCGACCGCGATAAATTGCCCAAGCGCATGCGCGCCTTCCGTGTGCCAACCAACATCACCTTCGATAACGAAGGCTCCGAGATTTATACCATCATCGAGGTCGACACCCGCGACCGCGCTGGTCTGCTGTTCGACCTGACCCGCACGCTAGCGAACGCCCATGTTTATATCGCCTCTGCCGTCATCGCGACCTACGGCGAACAGGCTGTCGATACCTTCTACGTCAAGGACCTGACGGGCCTGAAATTCCACAGCGAAAGCAAACGCCACAGCCTTGAAAAGCGCCTGCGCGAGGCCATTGACCGCGGCGCGGAACGGGCGCACACGTGACGCCGCAATCTTAGGGGCCACGCCATGAAACCGATCCGCCTGATGTCCGGCTTTTTCACTGTCGGCATCTGGACCCTGCTAAGCCGCGTCATGGGCTTCGCGCGCGACATCATGATCGCGGGCTACCTTGG
This sequence comes from Loktanella salsilacus, assembly GCF_900114485.1. Lineage (GTDB taxonomy): Bacteria > Pseudomonadota > Alphaproteobacteria > Rhodobacterales > Rhodobacteraceae > Loktanella > Loktanella salsilacus. Next base: position 33,365 of record NZ_FOTF01000011.1, read on the forward strand.
CACCGGCCCCGTGGCCGAGGCGTTTCTGGTCGCCTTCTCCCTGCCCAACCTTTTCCGCCGCTTCTTCGCCGAAGGCGCGTTCAACATGGCCTTCATCCCCATGTTTTCAAAAAAGGTCGAAGGCGGCGATGGCGCCGAGGAATTCGCCCAAGACGCCTTTGTCGGCATGGCCGTTATCCTGACGTTCTTCACCATCCTCGGCATCGTCTTCATGCCCCTGCTGGTTACGGCCATGGCATCCGGTTTTCGCGGCGACGAACGCTTTGATCTGGCTGTGGAATATGGCCGCTACGCCTTTCCCTATATCCTATTCATCTCACTCGCCGCGCTGCTGTCTGGCGTGCTGAACGCCACGGGCCGCTTCATGGCCGCCGCCGCCGCCCCGGTTCTGCTGAACGTCGTCTTCATCCTTGCGATCATCGTCGCTGCCGCGCTTGGCCGCCCGCTCAGCGACACTTTGGGCGTCAGCCTTGATCAAGCGCTCGGCCTGCGCGTCGGCGATTCCCTTGCCCTGTCCGTCCCTTTCGCAGGTTTTGTGCAGATGGCAGTTGTCTGGTGGGCCGCCGCCCGCGCGGGTTATCCGCTGCGCCTGAAACGCCCGCGCATGACGCCAGAACTCAAGCGCCTCGCCTATATCGCCGCCCCGGCCGCGTTGGCGGGCGGCGTGGTGCAAATCAACCTGTTGGTGGGCCGCCAAGTCGCCAGCTTCTTTGAAGGTGCCGTCGCGTGGCTGAACTACGCGGACCGCCTTTACCAGCTGCCCCTTGGCGTCGTCGGCATCGCGATCGGCGTGGTGCTGCTGCCCGACCTGTCCCGCCGTCTGCGCGGCGGCGACACGGCGGGCGGGCGCGATGCGTTCAACCGCGCGTCTGAACTTAGCCTCGCCCTGACAGTCCCTGCCGCCGTCGCGCTGGTCGTCATCCCGATGCCGCTGACCTCGGTGCTCTTTCAGCGCGGGGCCTTCACCGCCGACGATACGGCCGCCACCGCCCTGACCGTGGCAGTTTACGGCCTCGGCCTGCCGGCCTTTGTGCTGCAAAAGACGCTGCAACCACTGTTCTTCGCCCGCGAAGACACACGTAGCCCATTTAAATACGCTGTCGCCGCGATGATTCTGAACCTCGTGCTCGCCGTTGGATTGTCGCCCTTCATCGGCTTCATCGCCGCCGCCCTTGGCACCACCATGACCGGCTGGGCCATGGTCGTCATGCTCTGGCGCGGCTCTCGTGATATGGGCGAAGCGGCAAATCTGGACGCCCGGTTCAAGACCCGCATCTGGCGCATCATCATCGCATCTGGCGGCATGGGTGTTGCCTTGTGGATCACCCAAGTCATCCTTGGCCCCTATTTCGGCACGCCGGGTCTGCGCTACATCGCGCTGACCGCCCTCGTGACCACTGGCATCATCAGCTACTTCGCGATCGGCCAAGCCGTCGGTGCCTTCAAACTCCACGAATTCCGCCGCGCGCTGCGCCGCTGATCCCATTCACCTTGCCCAATAAACTCCCGCCGGAGGCACCCGGGCTTACCGCTGGCGCAACCGGTGCAGCAAGGCAGTCCACCCACCCGGAGCCAGCACCACTGACGCCGCAAAGCCAGCCACGAAGCCCGCCAATTCAGCGATCCACATCGGACTGGACCCGAAGATCAGACCAAAGACCAGCTGCAGTCCCAACAGAAACCCGATCAGCCGAAAGGCCGCGATCTGGTTTTGCCCGGCCTGCCCAAGACGCAGCCACAGGATATAGGTGAAGGCACCGATCAGCCCGTAGACCGCAGGCCAGACGCCAAACAGCGGCACGGCGCCCTTGACGAAAACACCGTAAACCAGTGCGCCCACCAGCGTGCCAATCACAAAAACCGCCAAAGTGGCCGCGCCGGAAAACACATCCCCCACGAACTTGCCCAGCGCCAGCAGCAACGCGACACCAAACAGCGCGTCCGTAAAGCTGCCATGCACAAAGGCATAGGTCATAAACCGCTTCAGTAGCTCTGGGCTGGTATCGCCGCGCGTCCACACATAGTCCCACACCGCAGGCGAAAATGCGTAGTCGTTCAGCGCCGACAGCCGCCAGCCGATCGCGCCGGGACCGCCCACCAGCCCTGTCGCGCCTGCGCTTAGCGTCAGCTCGATCGCGGCGACGATGGCCACCAGCACAATGATGACCGGCGGAATGGTGTTGAATGGGCTCTCAAAGGGGGCAGGATCGTCGCTCATGAAATCTATGACCTTGGCAGAGGCGGACGGCAGCCATGTCCACCTGTTGTTGAAGTTCGAGTGCGGCTCTGGCATGGGTATGACACCCTGCCCCCTGTGACCACCCCGGATGATCCCATGACCAAAGCGACCTTCACCCCCCGCGTCTTTTCCGGCATCAAGCCTTCTGGCGGCCTGACGCTTGGCAACTATCTAGGCGCAATCAAGCGCTTCGTCGGCATGCAAGGCGAGATGGAGACGATGTATTGCGTCGTCGATCTGCACGCGATCACGGTCTGGCAGGACCCCGCAGAGCTAAGCCACGCGACCCGCGAAGTCGCCGCAGGCTACCTTGCCGCTGGCCTAGATCCCGCGCAATCGATCCTGTTCAACCAGTCGCGTGTCAGCCAGCACGCTGAACTTGGCTGGATCTTTAACTGCGTTGCGCGCGTCGGCTGGATGAACCGCATGACCCAGTTCAAGGACAAGGCTGGATCGGGCGCTGAAAAAGTATCGCTTGGCCTTTACGCCTACCCGTCCCTGATGGCCGCCGACATTCTGTTGTATCACGCGACGCATGTGCCCGTGGGCGAGGATCAGAAACAACACGTAGAGCTGACACGCGACATCGCGAACAAGTTCAACCACGACTTCAAGGTCGATTTCTTCCCTGAAACGATCCCCGTCATCGACGGCCCCGCCACCCGTGTGATGAACCTGCGTGACGGCACGAAAAAGATGTCCAAATCCGGCGAGTCGGACATGGAGCGCATCAACATGCGCGACAACGCGGACACGATCGCCAAGAAGTTCAAGAAGGCCAAGACCGACCCGGAGCCACTGCCAGACACCCTCGATGGTCTGAAAGACCGCCCCGAGGCGCGCAATCTGGTCGATATCTACGCCGCCCTGTCCGACACAACGTCAGAGGCTGTGATCGGCGAATATGCCGGCGCTGGCTGGGGCCGCTTCAAGCCTGCGCTGGCTGACTTGGCCGTCGATAAGCTTGCCCCGATCTCGGACGAGATGACGCGCTTGATGGACGATCCTGCCGAGATCGACCGCATCCTTGCAAACGGGGCCGAACGCGCCCGCGCCATTGCCGCGCCGATCCTTGCCCGGACCTACGATATCGTCGGCCTGCTGCGCTAACGCGCGGCACGGTCGCTTTTTCGGCTCGCGGGTGAAAAGCGAAGCTGCCGGACGGCAGCTGCCTCCGGCGGAGGTATTTTCGACCAGAAGAAGGGCGGACCTGCGCTATTGTGCAGAGCTTCGGTTTGGAAATGCCGCCTATTGTGCAGTAGCGTAGCGATTATGTTCGTGGTGAAGGAGATTTCACCATGACAAACCTAGCCCCCGCCGCCACGCGTATCGGCCATGTTCACCTCAAGGTCGCTGACCTAGAGCGCGCCATTGCGTTTTACCGCGATGTCCTCGGTTTTGCAGTCACGATGCGTTATGGTAAACAGGCAGCGTTTTTGTCCGCTGGTGGGTATCATCACCATATCGGCCTGAATACCTGGGAAAGCGCCGGGGCAACCCCGCCGCCGCCGGGGCACACAGGGCTGTATCATATCGCTTTTCTGTATCCCGACAGGGCCACATTAGCCGCCGTTCTGCACCGCGTGTTGGCGGCAGGATTAACGCTAGACGGCGCGGCAGACCATGCGGTGTCCGAGGCGATCTATCTGCGCGACCCGGATCAAAATGGTGTAGAGCTTTACGTCGACCGTGAAGAGGCCGACTGGCCCCGCGATGCGGATGGCAATCTGCAGATGAACAACACGCCTTTCGACCTGCAAGCGCTGCTGAACGCTTATCCTGTGCAGGCCCTGTCACAAAACTGATTCCACCCCCGGGTCAAACTACCCCCGCAGTTCCCCGGCTGCATTTCGACTGGGCCGCACCCTGTCCCAAAAGCGGCCTGTGGCGGCGTGTTCACAGCGTGAATGCGCCGCCTTTACCCCCCGCGCCCTGTTGCATACTGTGCCGTCAACGTTTCCCGAAAGGCGCAGTCATGGCAACCGGCACCCAGATCACCACCTATTTCGAAGGCCGTTGGCACGACGGCGACTTGGCCGTCATGCGCGCAGCGGACCATGGGTCCTGGCTGGGCACCACCGTGTTTGACGGCGCACGCTATGCCCATGGCGTTGTCCCCGATCTGGCCGCCCATTGCGCCCGCGTAAACCGCTCCGCCCAAGCGCTGATGATTACGCCGACCGTGGCCGCCGATGACATGGTGCAAATCGTCCGCGAGGGGCTTGCCCGCTACACCCCGGGCACCGCCGTCTATATCCGCCCGATGTATTGGGCACTTGATGGCGGCGATCTGGGCATCGTGCCGCGCGAAAACTCTACGGGCTTCGCCATCAGCCTAGAGGCGATCCCGATGGCCCCCGCTGGTGCCAGCACCACCTTGACCACCACCCGTTTCCGCCGCCCCGTGATGGAGGACAACGTCGTCAACGCCAAGGCCGGCTGCCTTTACCCCAATAATGCCCGCATGCTCGCAGAGGCGCGGTCCAAGGGCTTTGGCAACGCGCTTGTCGCCGACGCCATGGGCAATGTCGCCGAAACCGCCAGCGCCAATGTGTTTATGGTGCGCGGCGGGGTTGTCTTTACGCCCATCCCCAACGGCACGTTTCTGGCCGGAATCACCCGTGCGCGGCACATCAAAAACCTGCGCGCTGACGGCATTGATGTGCGCGAAACCGTGCTGACCTTTGACGACTTCCGCAGCGCCGACGAGGTCTTTCTGTCCGGCAACATGATGAAGGTCACCCCCGTCAGCGCCTTTGACGACGTGCGTTACAACAGCGGCCCGGTCACAGACCGCGTGCGGCAGATGTATTGGGACTGGGCCGCGTCCGAAACACTGTAACCGTTGCCAGCGCGCCGATGATCCGGCACGATGCGCGCAAACAAGGGGGACACCATGCGCAAGTTTCTGGTCGTGCTGGATGACAGCCGCGAATGTCTGAACGCTATGCGATATGCCGCGATGCGCGCGTCCAAGACGGGCGCGGGCGTCACCGTTTTGTCGGTTATCCCGCCAGACGAATTTAATCACTGGATCGGCGTCGGGGAAATCTTTCGCGAAGAAGCCCGCGAGCGGATCGAGGTCCACTTTGAAGTTTTCGCCAAATGGATGCGGGATCGCCAAAACGTGAACCCCGAACTCGTGATCCGCGAAGGCGAGGTAATGCCCGAAATCCTGGCCCAGATCACCGAAGACCCCGCCATTGGCGTCCTTGTCCTTGGGGCGAGCACCGACAACAAAGGTCCTGGCCCGCTGATTAACGCGCTATCGCGGCAGGCGGGCACCTTGCCGATCCCGATCACCATCGTGCCGGGCGATCTCTCCAAGGAAAAGCTGGAATCCATTACCTGAGATAGGTTAGAATGGTTCCAAACCTTGACGAAAGCGCCACAAAGGCGCATATCTGATACCTGACAAAAAAGGACGGTTTTCATGTTCATCCAGACCGAATCAACGCCAAACCCCGCTACGCTTAAGTTCCTGCCGGGTCAGACCGTGCTGGATATGGGCACTGCCGACTTCCCGACCCCCGATGCCGCAGGCTCTAGCCCGCTGGCGCAGCGCCTTTTCGCCGTGGACGGCGTCGACGGTGTATTCTTTGGCATGGACTTTGTGACCATCACCAAAGCCGAAGCTGTGGATTGGGACCATATCAAGCCTGCCCTGCTGGGTGCGATCATGGAACACTATCAGTCCGGCCAGCCCGTCATGGGCGCGGACCATACCCCCGTGTCCGGCCATGCCGCGCATGACGGCGAAGATGGCGCGATCGTTGAGCAGATCAAAGAATTGCTCGATACCCGCGTACGTCCCGCAGTGGCACAAGACGGCGGCGACATCACGTTCCACGGCTTTGAACGCGGCGTCGTTTACCTGCATATGCAGGGTGCCTGCGCCGGTTGCCCCTCGTCCACGCTGACGCTGAAAATGGGTATCGAAAACTTGCTGCGTCACTACATTCCAGAAGTGACCGAAGTCCGCCCCGTCGCGGCCTAAGCCGTGACAGGTCAGCCTTAATGCGAACAGGCCCGGTGCATCGCGCCGGGCCTTTGCATGTTCCTCCCAAGCCCATCCTCTCGTTTCCCGACCAAAGCAGGACCCGCGCATGAGCGACGATCCCACCGTCATCGCCTTTGACACCTCTGGCCCGCGCTGCGCGGGGGCTTTGCTGATTGGCGACCGCATCATCACCCGCACCGACGATATGGCGCGCGGTCAGGCGGAACATCTGATGCCCATGCTGGAAGAGATGTTGGCGAAAGAGGGCCTTGTCTGGGCCGATATCGACGTCATCGGCGTTGGCACCGGGCCAGGCAATTTCACCGGCATCCGCATGTCCGTGGCCGCCGCCCGCGGCCTTGCGCTTGGACTGAACAAGCCTGCCGTCGGCGTCGGCGTGCTAGAGGCGCAGGCCTTCGGCACATCTGGCCCGATCCTATCCACGGCTGCCGCGCCGCGCGACATGGTTTATGCCCAACGCTTCACCGACGGCTGGCCCGAATCAGAGCCGATTTTCACCGATCTGACCGGGGCGCTCGCCGTCGCTGGCCCTGATGATGTGACTGTCCTTGGCGATATGGCCCCGATTCTTTTGGCCGCCCACGGCCTGCCGACCGGCCCGCAAGCCGTCAGTGTGATCGAGGGAATCGCCCTGCTTGCGGCCGATCCGATCTACCGCATGGATCACCCCGAACGCCCCGCGCCGCTTTATCTGCGCCCTGCAGATGCCGCGCCCGCGCGCGATGCGCCGCCCACCATCATCCCATGACACCGGACGATCTGGCCGCCACGCATGAACTGGCCTTTACCACTGACCGCCCTTGGTCCGCGGCTGAGTTCACAGCCCTGCTAGCGCATCGCGGAGCCGTCCTATGCGGGACGCCTGCATCCTTTGTCCTAGGCCGCGTTATCATGGACGAAGCTGAAATCCTGACCGTCGCCACAGCACCAGATCAACGCCGCAAAGGCCTTGCCTACAAGGCTGTCACGGGTTTCTGCGATCAAGCACAACAAGACGGCGCCGCCACCGTCTTTCTAGAAGTTGCCGCCGATAACGCCGCCGCCATCGCGCTTTATACCGCCCTTGGCTTTGCAAAAGTCGGCCAGCGCCGCGCCTACTATGACCGCGCAAACGGCCCTGCCGTCGATGCGCTTGTCCTGCGCCGGACGCTGATACCGCTAACAAGCGCCTGATATTTGACCTTATGGCAAAAGATGCAGCATGTTCCGCAAAGAAACGGTTGACCCCCGCCGCGCCACATTGCCTTATCTCTTAATGCAACACGGACGGGCTAAACCGTTCGGAAAATAACATCGTCCTCTGGGAGACTCTGCAATGACGCTTTTCACAAAATTCCTCGGCGCATCCGCCGCTCTGGCGCTGTCCGCCGGCGCTGCTATGGCTGACCCCGCAATCATCTTTGACCTTGGCGGCAAGTTCGACAAATCCTTCAACGAATCCGCCTTCAACGGCGCGACCCGTTGGGCAGAAGAGACCGGCGGCAAGTTCGCCGAAGTCGAACTGCAGTCCGACGCCCAGCGCGAGCAGGCTTTGCGCCGCTTTGCCGAATCCGGCTCGAACCCCATCGTCATGGCTGGCTTTTCCTTCATGACACCGCTGGGTGACATCGCTGCCGATTATCCCGACACCAAGTTCGTGATCATCGACGCCGTTGTCGACGCGCCGAACGTCAAATCCGTCGTCTTCAACGAAGAGCAGGGTTCCTACCTTGTCGGTATGCTGGCCGCTATGGCGTCCAAGACCGGCACCGTGTCCTTCGTCGGCGGCATGGACATCCCGCTGATCCGTAAATTCGCTTGCGGCTATGCCGAAGGCGCGAAGGCTGCGAACCCTGACGTGACCGTCATCGCCAACATGACCGGCACCACCCCCGCCGCATGGAACGACCCGGTCAAAGGCACCGAACTGACACTGGCGCAGAAGTCCCAAGGCTCTGACGTTGTGTTCCAGGCTGCTGGCGGCACCGGTGTTGGCGTCCTGCAAGCTGCTGCCGATAACGAGATGCTGGGCATCGGCGTTGACGCAAACCAGAACTACATGCACCCCGGTCAGGTCCTGACCTCGATGCTTAAGCGCGTTGACGTCGCTGTCTATGACGCCTTCACAGCTGGCACCGACGTAGAGCCCGGCGTTGCATCCCTCGGCGTTAGCGAAGACGGCGTCGGCTATGCGATGGACGAGAACAACGCATCCCTCGTCACCCCAGAAATGCTGGCCGCTGTCGAAGAAGCCAAGGCTGGCATCTCTGACGGGTCCATCATGGTTCACGACTACATGTCCGACGAATCCTGCCCGGCGCTGACGTTCTAAGCACCATTCAGGCCACACTATTCGGGGCCGCGCTGATCCATCGGCGCGGCCCTTATCCATCAGGGGACCCGGCATGACAGACATGATCCAGACCTTTTTCGACGCTTGGGGCACAGCAGACGCCGCCCAGCGCCGCGACTTGATTGCTGCCGCCATGGCCGATCAGTTTGTTTACGCCGATCCCCGCACCGGCGCGGATATCACGACGCTGGACGGCCTTGACGCCTACGTCGGCCAGTTCACCGCCAATGCACCCGGCTGGACGGCAAAGGTCGTGCAATCTGATGGCCACGGCGACCACCAGCGCACCATCGTCGCCTTTTGCGAAAACGGCGCAGCGCGCCAGCACGGCACCTATGTCGCGGGCTTGCAGGACGGCAAAATCGCCCGCCTTGTCGGCTTTGTCGGCGCAGAAGGGATCACAGCATGACCGCACCCGCCATCGAACTCAAAGGCATCTCCAAGGCCTTTGGCCCTGTGCAGGCCAACAAAGACATCAGCATCCGCGTCATGCCCGGCACGATTCACGGCATCATCGGTGAAAACGGCGCTGGCAAATCCACGCTGATGAGCATCCTTTACGGCTTTTACAAAGCCGACGCCGGAGAGATCTTTATCTCTGGTAAAAAAGTAGAGATTCGCGACAGCCAAGCCGCCATCGCGGCCGGCATCGGCATGGTCTTCCAGCACTTCAAACTGGTCGAGACCTTTACCGTCCTTGAAAACATCGTCCTTGGCGCCGAAGACAGCGGCCTGCTGCGCCCGTCCCTTGCCCGCGCGCGGCGCGAGCTTAAGGCGCTGGCCGATGAATACGAATTGAACGTCGAACCCGACGCGCTGGTGCAAGACATCGGCGTTGGCATGCAGCAGCGTGTGGAAATCCTGAAAGCACTGTATCGCAAGGCTGACATCCTGATCCTTGACGAACCCACCGGCGTGCTGACCCCGGCGGAAGCGGACCATTTGTTCCGAATCCTTGAAAACCTGCGCCGCGAAGGCAAAACCATCATTCTGATCACGCATAAACTGCGCGAAATCATGGAAACCACCGACACCGTCAGCGTCATGCGCCGCGGCCAGATGACCGCCACGGTCAAGACGTCCGAAACCAGCCCGCAAGAGCTGGCAGAGCTGATGGTCGGACGTAAAGTCCTGCTACAGGTCGACAAAACACCCAGCGTCCCGGGCGCGGTCATTCTGGATGTGCAAAACCTGAACGTCACCGACGACAAGGGCGTTCACCGCCTTAAGGGCATCAACCTTCAGGTGCGTGCGGGCGAAATCCTTGGCATCGCGGGCGTCGCGGGCAACGGTCAGTCCGAGCTTCTGGAAGTGCTGGGCGGCTATGAAAAAGGCACCGGCACCATTTTGATGAACGGCACGCCGATTGATCTGACCGGCACCAAATCCGACGGCCAAAGCCGCCGTGCGCGCGGCATTGCCCATGTGCCAGAAGACCGCCAGCGCGAAGGTCTGATCATGGATTACGCCGCGTGGGAAAACATCGCCTTCGGCTACCACCTTGACGACAAATTCCGCACCGGCCCCTTCATGAACCACGCCGCGATGCTGCAAGATACCGAAGAGAAGATGGCCCGTTTCGACGTGCGCCCGCCCGATCCCAAATTGGCGGCCAAGAATTTCTCTGGCGGCAACCAGCAGAAAATCGTCCTTGCGCGGGAAATCGAGCGTAATCCCGACCTGCTGCTGATCGGCCAGCCCACACGCGGCGTCGATATCGGCGCGATCGAATTCATCCACCAGCAAATCGTTGCCCTGCGCGATCAAGGCAAGGCGATCCTGCTGGTCAGTGTCGAGCTTGAAGAAATCTTGGCCCTGTCCGACCGCATCGCAGTCATGTTTGACGGCCACATCATGGGCGAACGCGACCCGGCAAAGACAGACGAAAAAGAACTCGGGATGCTGATGGCTGGCATGACCGGCGATCCCGCCGATGTCACCGTCGCCCAAATCGAAGAACGTCTGGCCTACGCCGGTACAGGCGAGAAGGTATAAATCATGGATGCGATGCCAAAATGGGCCGATGTGGTCCTGATCCCCGTTATCTCGCTGGTGCTGGCCGCGCTGCTGTCTGCCCTCGTGATCCTTGCCATCGGTGAAAACCCGTGGGAGGCGCTGAAGCTGATGGTCGATGGTGCCATCGGATCGACCTATGGCTGGGGCTATACCCTTTATTACGCGACGAATTTCATCTTTACCGGCCTCGCCGTCGCCATCGCCTTTCACGCCCGCATGTTTAACATCGGCGGCGAAGGTCAGGCCGTCCTCGGCGGTCTTGGCGTCGCCCTTGTCTGCCTTTATATCCCATGGCCGCATTGGTCGCTCGCCCTACTCGGCGGCACGCTGGGCGCGGCCCTGTTCGGTGCCGCTTGGGCCGTGATCCCCGCATATTTGCAAGCCAAGCGCGGTAGCCACATCGTCATCACGACGATTATGTTCAACTTCATCGCAGCCGCTTTGCTGAACTACCTGCTGGTCGGCGCGCTGAAACCTGCGGGCAGCATGGAGCCTTCGACGGGCAAGTTCCCCGAACCGACGCACCTGCCGTCGTTCCAAGATATGTTCTCAACCGCTGACACCGTGATGTTCCGCGGCGCGCCTGCCAACATCACCTTTTTCGTCGCCATCGCCGCCTGCATCGCGGTCTGGGCGCTGATCTGGCGCACGCGTCTGGGCTATGAAATCCGCGCCTTTGGCCATTCGGAATCGGCCGCCAAATACGCAGGCATCAGCCCGACCAAAATCATCATGATCTCTATGACCATCTCTGGCGCACTGGCTGGCATGATGGCGATAAACAACGTCATGGGCGAAGCTGAACGCCTTGTTCTGAACGCGGTAGAGGGCGCAGGCTTTATCGGGATCGCCGTCGCCCTGATGGGCCGCAGCCATCCCTTTGGCGTCTTCCTTGCCGCGATCCTGTTCGGGTTCCTGTACCAAGGCGGCGCGGAACTAGCGCTTTGGACAAGCATCCCGCGTGAACTTATCGTCGTGATTCAAGCCCTCGTGATCCTCTTCACAGGGGCCCTAGACAACATGGTCCGCATGCCGCTGGAAAGCTTCTTTCTGTCGCGGCGCCGTGCGGCCCAGCGTAAATCCAAACTGACCGCGGCGGAGTGACACCATGGACCTGATGACGCTTCTGCAACTGCTTGATTCCACCGTCCGTCTGGCCACGCCCCTGCTGCTGGCCTGTATCGCGGGCCTGTATTCCGAACGCGCTGGCATCTTTGACATCGGGCTAGAGGGCAAGATGCTTGCCGCCGCCTTCCTGTCCGCTGCCATCGCCTACACCACCGGCAACGTCTGGGTCGGCCTGCTGGCTGGCATCGGTGCGTCCTTGCTGCTGTCCGCGATCCACGGCGTCGCCTCGATCACCTTTCGCGGCAACCAGCTGATTTCTGGCGTCGCGATCAACTTTCTGGCCGCTGGCCTGACCGTCGTCATCGCGCAAAGCTGGTTCGGTCAAGGTGGCCGCACGCCCCAGCTTGCTGGCGCTGCACGGTTCAACCCAATCACCCTGCCCTTTGCCGACGCCCTGCGCGACGTGCCCATCCTTGGCCCGATCTATTACGAGCTGATTTCCGGCCACACCGCGCTGGTCTATATCGCCCTGCTGATCGTGCCCGTGACGTGGTGGGTGCTTTACGCGACCCGCTTTGGCCTGCGCCTGCGCGCCGTGGGCGAAAACCCCGCCGCTGTTGATACCGCTGGCGTGTCCGTCGTCGGCCTGCGCTTTGCCGCTGTTGCGATCTGCGGTGTGCTTTGCGGTCTGGCCGGTGCCTACCTTGCCACCGCCCTGCAGGCCGGCTTTACCAAAGACATGAGCGCGGGCCGTGGCTATATCGCCCTTGCTGCGCTGATCTTCGCCAAATGGAAGCCTTGGCCCGCCCTTGGCGCGACCATGCTGTTCGGCTTTCTGCAGGCGCTTGCCCTGCGTCCCGACCTAATCCAGCGCACGCTTGGCTTCAGCGTCCAGACCCAGCTGCTTGACGCCCTGCCCTACATTCTGACCGTCGTGATCCTTGCCGGCTTTGTCGGCAAAGCCATCCCCCCAAAGGCCGGAGGCGAGCCCTACGTCAAAGAACGCTAACCTGTCCGTTTGACACTGCCGCCGATCCGCAGTCTGGTGGGTTAAACCACTTCCAATCGGACGTTCGATGCAACTTTACCTGCCCATCGCAGAAGTTTCGGTTAACATTTTCCTAATTCTGGGATTGGGCGGGCTGGTTGGCGTCTTATCGGGTATGTTCGGCGTCGGCGGCGGCTTTTTGATCACGCCGCTGTTGTTCTTTGTCGGCATCCCGCCTGCCGTGGCGGTTGCCACCTCGACCAACCAGATCGTCGCCTCGTCCTTTTCTGCGCTGCTGGCGCACTTAAAACGGCGCACCGTCGATTTGCGCATGGGCACGGTCCTGCTAATCGGCGGCCTCGTGGGCTCTACCCTTGGGCTGTTGATCTTCAACTACCTACGCAGCCTTGGCCAAGTCGATCTGCTGGTCAGCCTGTTCTACGTCGTCTTCCTTGGCATCATCGGCGCGCTGATGCTGGTGGAAAGCCTGAACGCGATCCTGAAATCGCGCAAGCCCGGCGCACGCAAGACGCGCAAGCATCACTACTGGGTCCACAACCTGCCGCTTAAGGTCAAGTTTCGCGTCTCTGGCCTTTATATTTCGGTCATCCCGCCCCTGCTGGTCGGCGTTTTGGTCGGCATTTTGTCCGCAATTATGGGCGTCGGCGGCGGGTTCATCATGGTGCCTGCCATGATCTATCTGCTGGGCATGCCGACCAAAGTCGTGATCGGCACTTCGCTGTTCCAGATCATCTTTGTCACGGCCTACACCACGATGCTGCACGCCACGACGAACTATACCGTCGATATCATGCTGGCCTTGCTGCTGATCGTCGGCGGCGTCATCGGTGCCCAAGTCGGCACCCGCATCGGTGCCAAGCTAAAGGCCGAAAGCCTGCGCATCTTGCTCGCCCTCTTGGTGCTGCTGGTCTGCGGTAAACTTGGCCTTGATCTGCTGCTGCAACCGGCAGAGCTGTACTCTCTTAAAGCGGCAGGTGACCTATGATCCGCGCCATCCTCGCCCTGATCTTTTTCGCCACGCAGGCCCATAGCGAAACCATCGTGCTGGGCCTGAGCCAAGATTCCGTGTCCATTACCGCCACCTTTGACGGCTCTGACATCCTGATCTTCGGTGCTGTTAGCCGCACCGCGCCAGAGCCGCTCGACAAGGGTAAGCTGGGCGTCATCATCGCCGTGTCCGGCCCCGACCAGACCGTGTCGGTCTTTCGCAAACAGCGGCGCATGGGCATCTGGGTCAATACAGACGAGGTGATCGTCGACCGTGCCCCGTCCTTCTATGCCGTCGCCACCAGCGGCCCGATCGAGGACGTGCTGAGCGATACCGAAGACCTGCGTAACCGCGTCACCATCCCCCGCGCGATCCGGTCCGTCGGGGCCACCGTGGACGACAGCGACACGTTCAGCCAAGCGTTGATCCGTATCCGGGCCAAAGACGCGCTTTTTCAGATGAACGCAGGCGCGGTCGATCTGGAACAAGACACGCTATTCCGCACATCATTCAGTCTGCCCGCCAACCTGATTGAGGGCGACTATCTTGCCCGGATTTTTCTGACGCGCGGCGGCAAGGTGATCGACACCCACAGCACGGTCATTCCGGTACAAAAGGTCGGGCTGGAACGCTGGCTTTACAACCTTGCCCATGTGCAGCCGTTCTTTTACGGCCTGCTATCGCTGGTGATCGCGATCGCCGCAGGCTGGGCTGCCTCTGCTGGGGCTGCTGCGCTAAAAAGGTAAATATTTGATAAATAAGGCGTACGTTTTATCCGCGGATAAGGTGCCGCCTTATTCGTCGTCCTCTTGCATGGTCAGGGTCAGCGGCGCTGGCCCCTTGTCCAGATCGTCGATCCGCAAGAACGGCTCTGCCGGTTTCGCCAGACGGTTCCGCACGACCCAGCGCAGCTGGTTTTCGGCCCGCGTGATGGCAACATACGCCAGCCGTTTCCACAGCGGCTGCCCCGCCTCGACCCGGCCCATGCGCGATGCCATTTCGATATCGGGGGCAAAGACTTGGACCGTGTCCCACTGGCTGCCCTGCGCTTTGTGGATCGTCACGGCGGCGCCATGCAGGAACGTCGCGCCCATCTTGGCGGCAAAGGGGATGAACGGCTCTTCATCGCCCTCAAGTTCGATTTTCACGATGCTCGCGGCGGACATCTGCGGGTCCAGTGCGCCCAGCACATGCAAACGGCTGAAACCGGGCCGTTTTCCAGGTCCCAGATAGATAACCTGCGCGCCCTTGATCAGGCCGCGTGCCTCTAGATCGAGCCGCTTTTTACGGTGCTTCACCGGCAATTCGATCCCGTCGCAGATCAGCGGCTCGCCCGGCAGCAGGCTATCGCCCGGCGCGTCATAGGCGGCGCGAAAGGCATGGATCAGGCGGATGCGGGTCTTGTTCGTCCAGACAAGGCAGGGCGAGCGGGCCATCAAATCCGCCTCTACCCGCTGCGCCATGACGACGCGCTCGTCCTTCTCTGCCGCCTCAGCGACCATGCGTTCAAAATGGTAGAAATCCAGCATCGGATCGGCCAGCGCGTGCGCCAGATCAAGGATCGGGCTATCCGCGCTTTGCCGGTGGATGCGGTTCAGCGTCAACACACGCTTTTCGGGCAGCGTTTCAAACACCATGCCGCCACTGGATTGCACAGGGGGCAACTGCGCCGGATCGCCGAACAGGATCAGCGTGGGAAAGATTTCCTGCAAGTCTTCGAACTGCTTGGCATCCAGCATCGAGGATTCGTCGATAAACCCAATATCCAGCGTCTCTTCACGCCGCTTCCAACCGGTGATGAAATCACTGCCGCGCAGACCTGCGGCAGCCAGCGCAGCCGGAATGGATTTGTGCCCTTGGTACGACACATAGGCCCGGTCCAGCGCGACATCGGTCAGCTGTTCCACATCCGGCCGCTCGCCCTGCCCGGCCAGCCATTCGGCGACTTTTTCGTATTCGGGGTCGTAAACGGGGGTGTACAGGATCCGGTGAATCGTCGTCGCCGGTACGCCGCGATTGCGCAGCACGGACGCGGCTTTGTTCGTCGGGGCCAAAATCGCCAGCGTGCGTCGACCGGTCCGCTTTTTGCCCTCGTAGTCACCAGAGACGATCTCGACCCCGGCCTTTTCCAGCGCGCGGTAAAGCTCTGCTAAAAGCATCGTTTTGCCGCTGCCCGCCTTGCCGATCACCGCAAGGACTTCGCTGACGTCGCTTTGCGGCGGCTGCAGAAGGTCATTGTTCAGATCGACGCCGGACTGGCGCAGCGTCATTTCGACACTGTCCCAAGCGGCGGCCTGATCTTCGGAAAAGGTGATGGTGGGGGCGGGTGTATTCATGGCGCGACCCTATCCGCCCCCGCCGCCCCCTGCCAGATGTCAGGCCGCCTTTTCTGACGATGCCTGCCCGATTACATGGCCAAAGGATCGCGCGAACCACGCCTCTGATATGGCAGAGCTAACGCCGGCCCGGCGCAACACCTTCAGCCGGTCATCCGCGCGGTAAGGCCAAAGCCCGACGCTGATCGTATCGCGCCCGGTGCCAGAACTACCGAGCACCTCTGGCGCGGCACCGATGGCGTTGTAGATGCGGATCATGCGGGCATCGAAGACACCCAGCAGATGGGTCAAGGAGAACGCCCGCATCAATTCCCCGCCCGCCAGCATCAGCAGACCAGCGACGCGCGGGCTGGCCCCTTGGGACAGACAAAAGCGGGTGCATTCCCAGATCAGCGGGCTTTTGATTTCGCCGCTCATCAAATCCGCAAAGTGGTCATTCACCATGGTGCGCCCCGACATCGGCAGAAAGCGCATGGACCCGCCGTGCACGCCGGGCGTCTCCTCCCATACAACGTAAAGCGGGTTCATCGCGTCGTATTCATCACGTTTCCAGCCGTTCTTATCGACCGAGACCTCCCACTTCAGGCGGTCGCGGAATTGGGCGGCGCGGTCTTTGTGCATGCTGGCTTGTAGGTCCGGGTGGCGGTGGAAGTCGTTGGCATAGATGTAGCGAATCATGGCGAAGGCCCCTGTCGTTGCGATGGGGTAGTCTTCGGATCACTTGGTTAAGAAAATGATGCCCTGCGAACGGTGCTTAGTCGGGCGCAACATCGGTATCGCCTTGGCGTCCCGGCCAGCCGCCGGGCGCATCTTTGGCAGCGCCGCCGATGATGATCAGCCCTTCGGACAGGGCGCGGGCCACAGCGTGGACGGTGTTGAGGGCACCCAGTTTATGCCGTGCGCTTTCAATATAGGCCCGCAACGTATGTTCGGAAATCGACAGCAAATCAGCGGCTTGAGACCGGGAATAGCCCATGCCCAGAAAGCTGAGCGCATCAACCTCGCGCGGGGATAGCGGGCGTATCGCATCGGGGGTACGACCTGCTTCGATTTGAAGCGCCTTGGCGTTCAGAAAATGGGCGATCACAATCAAGTCGCGCTGGTAATCAGCGGTGAAGGCGTCCCATTCGGCATCTGTCGCAGTGTGCGATAGGGTAAAAAGGGCGAACTGCCCATTAGGGCCGCGTATCGGAATCGTGAAACCCTGATTGCCGACGCCGTGCGCAATCGAATCGGCGCGAAATGCCCGGGCGGCCTTTGACGACCAGTCCATCCGCTTCCAATCGACAGGGTGAAAGCGTTGGAAACAGCCCGACACCACCGGATCGACGCGGATATATTCCATGTCCTGATAGCGTTGCGCCCAGCCGGGGTCGTAGGTTCCAAATCCGTATTGTTCGCCGTCGACGCTGACCCAGTGATAGACGACGTGATCGACATTTAACGCCTGCCGCAAGCTAACGATCAGCTCTTGAAGTTGGTCAAGCTGGTCTGTGGCTTCGAGCCGCTGCAAAAAGCGGTTCAGTTTGTTCCGCATCAATGCGCACCCGGCCTGCGTGGCCCTCGGATGTCGACGCGATTTCTGCCGATGCCACGACTGCGGCTTCACGCATCCGATCCGCCACAAGAGGCAGACCATTTTGGAACGCGAAAGACTCCAAGTCGGCCAGAACGTCGATTATCCACTTATGTCCCACGTTCACACTCCCTTACAAATCGTTAATGAGTCATTAACAACTCAAGGTAGCACGCGTTAATTTAACAAAATACTCACTTCTTAAGCCTCCCCCGATATAGGGGGGTGCCAGCCGCACAAACATTTGACTTCAAACGATGGGCGTCACGGAACCGACTTGACGGGTACCAAAGGCCCTTTGCTGGGCGCAGGGCGTGCAGGTCAGTGATTGGTCATACAGATGAACAGATTCTAAATGGCAAAAGGCGCCCGCAGATGCGGACGCCTTGCGATAGCTTCAGCCGTGTTATTCAGCCGCGCGATTCAAACTGCGCGTCTTCAAAGGTGCGCAAACCGGTGCGCGGGCTTTGCACCAGCACGGCCATGTTGCCGGGCTTATGCTCGTTCTTGCGCATCTTGGTGTGAGCGGCGGGGATGTCGTCCCAGCCGAACACTTCGGACATGCACGGATCAAGGCGGCGTTCGACCATCAGGTTATTGGCGGCAGAGGCCTGCTTGAGGTTCGCAAAGTGGCTGCCCTGCAACCGCTTTTGGTGCATCCACATATAGCGCACGTCAAAGGTCAGGTTGTAGCCGGTGGTGCCGGCGCAGATCACAACCATGCCGCCGCGTTTGCACACGAAGGTTGAGACGGGGAAGGTCGCCTCGCCGGGGTGTTCAAACACCATGTCGACGTTGTTGCCCTTGCCTGTGATCTCCCAGATCGCCTTGCCGAACTTGCGGGTCTCGTTGAACCATTCTTTGTATTCGGGCGTGTTTACCGTGGGCATCTGGCCCCAGCAGCTAAAATCATTGCGGTTCAGCACGCCCTTGGCCCCCAGCGACATGACGAATTCGCGCTTGGATTCGTCTGAGATGACGCCGATTGCATTAGCCCCTGCCGTATTGATCAGCTGGATCGCATAGGACCCGAGGCCGCCGGAGGCCCCCCAGACCAGCACGTTTTGACCGGGCTTCAGGTCGTGCGGTTCATGGCCGAACAACATGCGGTAAGCGGTCGCCAGCGTCAGGGTGTAGCAGGCGGATTCTTCCCACGTCAGGTGCTGCGGGCGGGGCATCAATTGCTGCGACTGCACACAGGTGAACTGGGCGAAAGAGCCGTCAGGGGTTTCATAGCCCCAGATCCGCTGGCTAGGCGAGAACATGGGATCGCCGCCATTGCAGTGCTCGTCATCGCCGTCGTCCTGGTTGCAATGAATCACAACCTCGTCGCCGACTTTCCAGCGCTTCACCTTGTCGCCCACAGCCCAAACGATGCCAGAAGCGTCGGAACCGGCGATGTGGAAATCGGCGCCGTGCACGTCAAACGGGCTGATCGGCACGCCAAGGCCCGCCCAAACGCCATTATAGTTGACGCCAGCGGCCATCACCATGACCAGCACTTCATGACTGTCGGGCTTGGGGCAGGCAACGATTTCGACCTCGAACGCCTTTTCAGGCTCGCCGTGCCGTTCGCGCCGGATCGTCCAAGCGTACATCTGGTCCGGCACATGGCCAAGGGGCGGCATTTCACCGATTGCGTAAAGGGGCTTTTGGCTCGCCTTGGTGGCGGGGTCCAGATCAAGGGGCATGTCCGTCTCCATCATTGCATCCATCATATTTTTGCCGCGCTGCAGAGTCGGCTTCTGTGCCTGAGTATGCAAGCGCAGCGTAATGATGCAACCCCAAAGCGGAGTATTTTGTAATTTAATTACGTAACGGATTCTTCGTCTGGAAAGTGGTGCGCGATGGAATTGGCGTAGTAGGTCAAGATGTCCTGCCCGCGTTCGGTGATCGTGATGGCTTGGGGCGTGACGGCGACCAGCCCGCGTTCTGTCAGCCGGGACAGGGTGTCATCGACGAGGATAGAAGGGCTGCGCTGCGGCAGCGGCATGTCGCGGGTGTGCAGTGCGTCAAGGCAGATGGTCGTCTGCGTCAGCAGCTCTGCCGGGGATAGGCCAGGGCTGCGCAGTAAAAGACGCGCGATCAGCGGGGTGGCCAGAACAGGGACGACGGCGCGGACCCGGTCCATCAATTCAGTCGCCACGACCTCTGTCCGATCGCCCGTCAGGTCTGGGTGCGCCTTAAGGAAGAGCGAGAGTTCGAGGGGCTCGCCAAAGCCGACAGAGGCGGTGCCGAAACCGTCAAAGCGCCGGGTGATGCGTTGCCAAAGATGCCAAGAAATCCCGCGTAACACAGTCATCGCAGGCGGACGAAAGCGCCGGACGCCGCGTTTATCAGCGCCGATCAGGAATTGGTCTTCGAGCACACGGTCATAATTCAGTCCTACGGGGACGAAGATTACGTCCCGCCCACCCGGGCGATAATTACTGACGATGTAGTTCAGCAGGCCCAGCTTGGGCGGCTTCACCTCTCCGTTCAAGGATAGGCCGCCTTCGGGGAACATGGCCTGCGTGACGCCTGCATCGGTGGCCATCTGGACGTAGCGGGCCAGCACCCGGCGGTACAAATCACCGCGCGACCGGCGGCGGATAAAGTAAGCGCCAAGCGCGCGGATCAGCGCGGATAGCGGCCAAACCCGCGCCCATTCGCCGACCGCATAGGACAGCGCGCCAGCGCGGCTGACCAGATAGGTGACAAGGACGTAATCCATGTTGCTGCGGTGGTTCATCACGAAGATGATCGTCGCCTCTGGGTCAAGCTGGTTCAGTTCTTGGCGTGGAAAAGTCGCGATGCGAACGCGGTATAGTGTGTTGGACAAAAACCGCGCGACCCGCATCCCGAAAGAGAAATAGGCCGTCGCAGAAAAGCTAGGGACGATTTCGCGGGCGTAGCTTTTGGCTTTTTCAAAGGCGACGTTTTCGGGAACGTCGTGTTCGTGGGCATAATCGACAATCGCCTGCGTCACCTCTGGATCATAGATAAGTCGCTGGATCATGTCGTAGCGGCGCGCGAGCTTGAACGGCTCTATCGGGCGCGCAAGACGCTGGTTCAGCCGCGCAATGACCCGCTCTGCCCTTTTGCGAAAGAACCAGCGGACAGAAGGAAACAGGAAATGCGACGCAAAGGTCACGGCCGCGAACAGCACAATAAGGACAAAGGCCCAGGCCGGCAGGGTCACGGAATGCGTCATGGCGGAACCGTGACAGGTTTGCGCCGCCTCGTAAATCCCGCCATGCCGCAGCGCAGCGCTTGACGGCGGTTCAAAGTTACATATAACCGACACTCAACGTAATAAAGTTGCGCAATGAATGACGGAGATTCCCCAATGACCGACCGCCCTTGGCTGTTTCGCACCTATGCTGGTCACTCCACCGCGAAAGCGTCGAATGCGCTATATCGCGGCAATTTGGCAAAGGGGCAGACCGGATTATCCGTGGCCTTCGATTTGCCGACGCAAACGGGGTATGACAGCGATCATGAATTAGCGCAGGGCGAGGTCGGTAAGGTCGGGGTCCCAGTATGCCATTTGGGCGATATGCGGATGCTGTTTGCAGATATTCCGCTGAACCAAATGAATACCTCGATGACGATCAACGCGACGGCGCCTTGGCTTTTGTCGCTTTATATCGCGGCGGCGCAGGAACAAGGGGCCGATATTTCGGCCCTGCAAGGCACCGTGCAAAATGATATCATCAAAGAATACCTGTCGCGGGGCACTTATATTTGCCCCCCTGCCCCGTCGTTGCGGATGATTACCGATATCGCGGCCTATACCCGTGAATTCCTGCCCAAATGGAACCCGATGAACGTTTGTTCATACCATTTGCAAGAGGCCGGCGCGACACCGGAAGAGGAATTGGCATTCGCACTTGCAACCGCAACGGCAGTGCTGGACGATTTGAAAGGCAAAGTACCCGCAGAGCATTTCCCGCAAATGGTCGGACGAATCTCTTTCTTTGTGAACGCGGGGATTCGTTTCGTGACAGAGCTGTGCAAAATGCGCGCCTTTGTCGCCCTATGGGATGAAATCTGCCGCGAACGCTACGGGGTAGAGGACGCCAAATATCGCCGCTTTCGCTATGGCGTGCAGGTCAATTCGCTTGGGCTGACGGAACAGCAGCCAGAAAACAACGTCTATCGCATCCTGATCGAGATGCTGGCCGTGACCTTGTCGAAAAACGCCCGTGCACGGGCTGTGCAATTGCCCGCTTGGAATGAAGCGCTGGGTCTGCCGCGGCCTTGGGACCAGCAATGGTCCCTGCGCATGCAACAAATTCTGGCCTATGAGACGGACCTTTTGGAATTTGACGATCTATTCGACGGCAACCCGGCGATTGATCGTAAAGTGCAGGCTTTGATGGACGGTGCGCGCGCAGAATTGGCAACAATTGACGGCATGGGCGGCGCGGTCGAAGCGATTGCCTACATGAAAGGGCGATTGGTGAAATCCAACGCCGCCCGTATCCGCGGGATCGAAACCGGCGCCACAACAGTGGTGGGGGTGAACAAGTGGGAAAGCGGCGAGCCATCACCGCTGACCGCTGGCGACGATGCCATCATGGTATCCGACCCAGCGGCAGAGGCGGACCAGCTTGATCGCCTTGCAAAATGGAAGGCCGCGCGCGACCCCAAAGCGGTTGAGGCTGCCCTGACAGCCCTGCGCAAGGCCGCACAAGATGGCACAAATATCATGCCCCCCTCGATTGATGCGGCAAGGGCCGGCGTGACAACAGGCGAATGGGCCGACGTCGTGCGGGCGGCCTTTGGCCAATACCGCGCGCCCACGGGTGTCAGCCACGCGCCGTCAAATCGCACAGAAGATCTGGACGAGATTCGCGCGCGCGTGGATGCGGTTTCGGCGAAATTAGGGCGCCGGTTGAAGTTTCTCGTCGGAAAGCCCGGCTTAGACGGTCATTCCAATGGCGCGGAACAAATTGCAACTCGTGCGCGTGATTGCGGAATGGATATTGCCTATGAGGGTATTCGCCTGACTCCTGATGAATTGGTGCGGGCCGCGCAGGATGACGAGGCCCATGTCATCGGCCTTTCGATCCTTTCGGGGTCACATATACCTCTTATTGAAAGCTTTATGCTGAAATTACAGGCTGCTGGGCTTGGGCATATTCCCGTTATTGCTGGCGGCATCATTCCTGACGAAGACGCGCTGCGCTTGCAGAAAATGGGCGTTGCCCGCGTTTATACGCCAAAGGATTTCCGCCTTAATCGCATTATGGAAGACATCGTGACTTTGGTTGACCGGCCAGAAGTCGCTGCACTATAGGACAGCATTAACTAAATATTATCGACTTCGGTACAAATGCATTATATCGGGCCTATTGGGACTATTCCCGGCGCCTTTTTCAGGAGTTGAATATGAATGCCGATCTAAAATCTATGACCCGCAAGGATCTGGAAAAACTGCGCAAGGACGTCGATGCCGCGCTGAAGAGCGTCGAGAGCCGCGAATTGAAGATGGCCCATGACGCCGCTGCAAAAGCAGCCGCTGATTTCGGCTATTCGTTGAGCGACCTGGCCGATATGGCTGGCAGCAAAAAGCGTGGCGGCAGCGGTCCAAAGTCCGTTTCTGCGCCTAAGTATCGCAATCCTGCCGACGCAACACAGACCTGGACCGGCAAAGGCCGCCAGCCTGAATGGTACAAGTCGGAAATGGCAAACGGCACAGATCCCAGCACGCTGGAAATCTAAATCTATCGCTGATGGCGTCGCAATGCCTCGAAGGTATATTCTTCGGCAACCTCGCCATCAGCCTCTTTGCGGAATTGGGGTGCGACAGGTAAACACCCTAAACCACAAATCTGCCGCGATACCCGTGTGCGACCGTTGATAAACCACAACCGTCCACCAGGCGTTGCCACATATCCATTCATATAGGCGGCGCTATCGCTTTCCACGTCAATCGTGCTGGGCATTTCGTTGAAATAGCCCTCATCGAATGTGCCATGGGTATGATAGGACGCGATCACCGCAATGTCGTCCGGGAAGCGCGCGGCGCAGCTAGCCATATCGCCAGCCACCGGATCGCTGCTGATCAATGTGCCGTCCCGGGTCAGCCCAAGATAGCCGCAGTATTCACGTTTTTTCTTGAACGACAGCGTTTGTAGATCGCTCAGCACAGTGCGGGCCAGGGCCAATTCTTGCGCGTCTTGCGCCGTGGCGGGGGCGGCCAGTAGAAGCGGCAGAAAGATCACGTAGCGTAGCATGGCTTTTCTTTCGATGCGGTTTCCAGCAATACTCGGTCGAAACAACAAGGAAACCAAGACATGACTATTCATATTGGCGCAAAACCCGGTGATATCGCTGAAACCGTCCTGATGCCGGGCGATCCTTACCGCGCCAAATGGGCGGCAGAGACGTTTTTGACCGACGCCGTTTGCATTAACGAAGTACGCGGGATGCTGGGCTACACGGGCATGTGGAATGGCAACCGCGTCACCATTCAAGGTTCGGGCATGGGTATGCCGTCGATGTCGATTTATGCGAACGAGCTGATCAAGGATTACGACGTCCAGACACTGATCCGGATTGGCAGCTGCGGCGGCATGCAGGATCGAACCAAGGTGCGCGACGTGGTGCTGGCAATGACGGCCTGCTCTTCCGGCACCCCGTCGGACACGATCTTTCGCGAACTGAACTACGCCCCCGTCGCCGATTTCGGCCTGCTGCAGGCGGCCCATGCTGCGGCGACAAAGCGCGGCACCCCAACCCATGTCGGCAGCATCTATTCCTCTGACACCTTCTATGCCGAACGTACCGACCTTACGGAACAGATGATCCGTCATGGCGTTCTGGCAGTCGAAATGGAAGCGGCAGAGCTTTATATCCTTGCCGCCCGTTACAAGCGCCGCGCCTTGGCCGTGATGACCGTCAGCGACCACATCATCACCGGAGAGGCGCTGCCGTCCGATCAACGCGAGCGTAGCTTTGGCGATATGGTTGAAATCGCGCTGGAAGCCGCTTTCGCCTAAACGCCGTGGCTGCGTGAATACGAATTTAGGGGCGGCTCCTGCCAAGGTTCCGCCCCTTTTGGATCCAGCACCTCCATCGCGAGGGGATAGCAGACCGCCGTGTCGGACGAATGCTGGGCGCTGCAGTCACCACCGGGACAGGCCGACAGGACCGCAAGCAGGTCAATTTCCGCAAGAAGGTCTAAGTAGTCGCCCTTGCGCACGGGGCTGGCTTTCATGAAGTACTGCCCGGTGTCTGCGGTAAAACCGGTGCACATGAAAACGTTCAGCACATCATGCACATGCGGTTCCGCATCCAGCAGCGGCAGGCCAGACGCATCAGCCAAGGCGCGGGTCAGGTTAGAATGGCAGCAGTGATGGTAATCACCCCCGCCGAGCAGCCGCGCCGTATAGGGATCGCAGCGCGTCCCGATCACGTCGTGCACCGCACCGCCATATGCATCCCGCCCGTACCATCCCAGCGTGTCATGCGTGACTGTCGCCATAGGGCGCAGATAGGGGAAGTTCGACCAAAGCTGGTCGCCAGTGGTGACATGGCTGCCGTGCAGGGCGCGAGTTTTGCCAGAATAGAACCGCTCTGACAGGTCATTTGCGTTGAACAGGTTCAAATCACCCACCTGCGGCCCGTCCAGGCAGTGAATGCGCAGCACCTGCCCCGCCTTCACGCGGATCGATGCGGCCTCTCGGGCAGGAACAGTGACGCGAGACACCGGCACAAGCGGTAAGGCACCGCGATCCAATGCGGCTTGCGGTACAGCCAAGCTGTCATTGGGATAACAGATGACCGGCGCGATGTCCCGCAGCGCCTGTGCGTCCAAAGGCTCGCCCATGTCGTTCCTCCCTTTTTTCTAAGTACTCAAAACAAAACGCCGCCCACAAGGGACGGCGTTTGCGTTGTAACGTCCAGTCAGGATTAAACGATCCGCTCGACCATCATGTGCTTGATCTCTGCAATCGCCTTGGCCGGGTTCAGACCCTTAGGGCAAGCCTTGGCGCAGTTCATGATCGTGTGGCAGCGATACAGTTTGAACGGATCTTCCAGATCATCCAGACGCTCGCCCGTCGCCTCGTCGCGGCTGTCAACGATCCAGCGGTGCGCCGCCAGCAAGGCAGCTGGGCCAAGGTAGCGGTCAGAGTTCCACCAGTAAGACGGGCAACTGGTAGAGCAGCAGGCGCACATGATGCACTCGTAGCGACCATCTAGCTTTTCACGGTCCTCGATCGACTGCTTCCACTCTTTCGCGGGAGCATTCGTCTTGGTTTCGAGCCACGGCATGATGCTGGCGTGCTGCGCATAGAAATGCGTCAGATCGGGGATCAGGTCCTTAACCACAGGCATGTGCGGCAGCGGATAGATCTTGATATCGCCCTTGGCTTCATCAAGGCCAGAAATACAGGCCAGCGTGTTCACGCCGTCGATGTTCATCGCGCAGGATCCGCAGATCCCTTCGCGGCAAGACCGGCGGAACGTCAGGGTCGGGTCGATATCGGTTTTGATCTTGATCAAAGCGTCCAGAACCATCGGGCCGCAAGTGTCCAGATCGACAAAATAGGTATCCAAACGCGGGTTTTTGCCGTCGTCAGGGTTCCAGCGATAAACCTGCACCTTTTTCGTGTTCTTGGCACCGTCTGGCTTGGGCCAAGTCTTGCCCGTCACCATGCGGCTGTTTTTGGGTAGCGTGAATTCAACCATGTCTCAGGCTCCTGTCTGCAAACGGCCTTACCGGGCTGCGGTAGGCGAATAAGGGGTCAGCGGCGCGGCACCGGACAACCGGGTGTAGCATTCCGCATAAACGACGGCCGGATCGCGGCCGCGCAAGAAATCGTCCGTCACACCGATCGAGATGCCAGAGCGCAGCCCGTTACTGCTAGAGGCACCGACAGTGACCTGACCGGTCGGTCCGGCCGCTGCGCGTGCCTCTTGGCTGCACTTGGCTTCGACCTGTTGCAAGGTCGGTGGCGTGGGCGGAGTGCAAGCCGCCAACACCGCCAAACCCGCAATCAGGCCGAAAGCGCGCATCAGTACACCCGCTTTTTCGGTGCGATCTTTTTCAGGTCGATCCCGCCTTCAGCTTCGGTGGTGAGCGGGTCCATGTGGACCGGACGATAGGTCAGGTTCACATTCGCGCCGTCCACTGTCGCAAGGCTGTGCTTGCGCCAGTCTGCGTCGTTGCGATCAGGGTAATCCTCGTGCGCGTGGGCACCGCGGGATTCCTTACGCGCCTCGGCAGAGACGATGGTCGCCAGCGCGTTCGGCATCAGGTTTGTCAGTTCCAGCGTTTCCATCAGGTCGCTGTTCCAGACAAGGCTGCGGTCGGTCACGTGCAGATCGTCCAGCTTGGCGGCGATCTTTTTCATCGCTTCCACGCCTTCGGCCAGCGTCTTATCCGTACGGAAGACGGCGGCGTCGGCTTGCATGGCCTCTTGCATTTCAAGGCGCAGGGCAGCGGTCGGGGTGCTGCCATTGGCGTTGCGCAGTTTGTCGAAACGGTCGAACGCCGCATCAACGGACGCTTGGTTCAGCGGCGCGTTTTCCGTGTTTGGGTCAACGATTTCGCCAGCTTTGATCGCGGCGGCGCGGCCAAAGACCACGAGGTCGATCAAAGAGTTAGAGCCAAGACGGTTCGCACCGTGCACAGAGGCGCACCCTGCCTCGCCCACGGCCATCAGGCCAGGCACGACGGCATCGGGGTTTTCGTCCGTCGGGTTCAGCACTTCGCCCCAATAGTTCGTGGGGATGCCGCCCATGTTGTAGTGAACGGTCGGCTGCACCGGGATCGGCTCTTTGGTCAGATCGACGCCAGCAAAGATACGGGCCGATTCGGTGATGCCCGGCAGGCGCAGGTCCAGCGTTTCCGGCGGCAGGTGGTTCAGGTTCAGGTGGATGTGGTCCTTTTTCGGGCCAACACCGCGGCCTTCGCGGATTTCCATCGTCATGCAGCGGGATACGACGTCGCGGGACGCAAGGTCCTTATAGGTCGGCGCATAACGCTCCATAAAGCGCTCGCCCTCGGAGTTGGTCAGGTAACCACCCTCGCCGCGCGCGCCTTCGGTGATCAGGCAGCCAGCGCCGTAAATGCCGGTGGGGTGGAACTGCACGAATTCCATGTCCTGCAGTTTCAGGCCCTGACGGGCGACCATGCCGCCGCCGTCGCCGGTGCAGGTATGGGCAGAGGTCGCGCTGAAGTAGGCGCGGCCATAGCCGCCCGTGGCCAGCACGACCATCTTGGCGTTAAAGACGTGCATGGTGCCGTCGTCCAGCTTCCATGCGACAACGCCTTGGCACTGACCGTCTTCGCCCATGATCAGGTCGATGGCGAAGTATTCGATGTAAAACTCGGCCTTCTGCTTCAGCGACTGACCATACAGCGTGTGCAGGATCGCGTGGCCTGTGCGGTCGGCTGCGG
Source organism: Loktanella salsilacus (assembly GCF_900114485.1). GTDB lineage: Bacteria > Pseudomonadota > Alphaproteobacteria > Rhodobacterales > Rhodobacteraceae > Loktanella > Loktanella salsilacus. The sequence goes on from NZ_FOTF01000011.1 coordinate 61,346, forward strand.
CGCAGGTGCGCTGCACGGGGGGGCCTTCACCGAATTCGGTGGTGTGGCCGCCGAAGGGGCGCTGATAGATCGTGCCTTCTTCTGTCCGGGAAAACGGCACGCCGTAGTGCTCTAGCTCATACACAGCCTTGGGGGCTTCACGCGCGAGGTATTCCATCGCGTCGGTGTCGCCCAGCCAGTCAGAGCCTTTGACGGTGTCATACATGTGCCACTGCCAGTGGTCAGGGCCCATGTTGGACAAGGACGCAGCGATGCCGCCCTGGGCCGCAACGGTGTGGGACCGGGTCGGAAACACCTTGGTGATGCAGGCGGTTTTCAGGCCCTGTTCGGCCAGACCCAGCGTCGCACGCAGGCCAGAGCCGCCAGCGCCGACAACGATCGCGTCATAAGTGTGGGTTTCGTATTCGTAAGCAGCCATCGGTCAGTTCCTCAAGCGATTCAAAGGGCAAGGCTAGCGACGGCAAGAACGCCGGCCGCAGCTGCGGTATAGGACAGGCAGATCATCGCGATGATCGCGACCTTCTTGGCTGTGCCGTGAACGTAGTCTTCGATCAGGGTCTGCACACCACCGCGAAAGTGGATGAAGCCGACAGCGATTGTCAGCAATGCGACGATCGCCGGGAACGGACGCTGATAATAGGCGACGACATCTTCATAGGGCGCGCCGTAGATGCTGCCGAAGGTGAAGATGAACAAAGGGATCAGGCCAGCAAGTGCGACAGAGCTGATCATCATGTGCCAGTGGTGCTGGGTACCGGATTTTGCGGAACCCATGCCAGCGGCGCGTTTACGGTCGGTCATATAAGCCATGGTCAGAACCCCTTACAGCACGATGACAGTGAAAATCGTCAGCAGCACGGCGATCAGCACCATGGCCTGACCGAACGTTTCCGACTTGTCGACATCTAGCATGCGGCCGCTGTCCCAGATCAGGTGACGGATGCCAGCGAGCGTGTGATACCAGATCCCCGCGACAGAGAAGAACATGATCAGATCGCCAAACCAGCTGGTGATGAAACCATCAGCGGTGGCAAAGGCGTCGGGGCCGGTCGCAGCGGCGACAAACCACCATACGATCAGCAGCGCGGTCACAATCAGCGCATTGCCGGTGATCCGCGTAAAGATCGACGTCATCGACGTCCACTGCGGACGGTAAATCGTCAAATGCGGCGAAAGCGGGCGATTGCCCCGGTTTGCATCAGCCATGTCAGTTCCCTTAAGCTACGGCATCCCGCGTCCGGGTGCGCAATTGGTCTAGTTCTGCACCATCACGAACGCGAAGTCACGCGCAGCGGCGGTCAAATTCTGCGCGATAACGCCGCGCCCGGCGGATTTTGGGCGTTTGTGATCACGTATTTTCAAGGCGTGATCACAAAACTTGTAGTCGAGGTTATCGCGCCCCTTAAAGTGGCATCAGCGCCCAATAATCCAGATCAAGAAGAACATCGGGTAAATATTTGCCGTCATCATCCCGCAATTCGCCAGCGGTGCCTTTTGTCGCGACCAGACGCAGGCGGATTGCGCCGATGCCCGGGGCAGTGGTTTCAGCGGTATTCAGCACTTCGGACCAGGCCCGCACCGTGTCGCCTGCAAAGCAAGGATTAGCGTGGGCCCCGCCATTCAGCGCAACGATCAGCTGCGCATTGGCTAGTCCATTAAAAGACAACGCGCGGGCAAGGCTGATGACGTGGCCGCCATAAATCAGCCGCTTGCCGTCAGGACGGTTGGTCGCGTCAAAGTGGACCTTGGCAGTGTTCTGCCACAGGCGGGTGGCCAGCATATGTTCTGCTTCTTCCACAGTGACGCCGTCGACGTGGTCGATAATATCGCCAACCTTATAGTCGCTCATGCGGTGCGGCTCGCCCGCGAGGGCGAAGTCGTAGTTGGTGAAATCCAGCCCGCGGGGGATGACCAGATCAGTGGCAGCAACGCTACCCGATAGATCAGGAATGACGGTTTGCGGCGCAGGGCCATCACCGCGTTTGCGGACCATGACCCAGCGAACATAGGACAACAGGACTGCGCCGTGCTGATTGCGACCAGTGGTGCGGACCCACACGACGCCGCTTTTGCCGTTGGAGTTCTGCTTCACGCCGATCACTTCGGACGTGGCCGTGATGGTATCACCCGGCCAAAGCGGGGTTTCCCAGCGGCCTTCGGCGTAACCAAGGTTGGCGACAGCGTTCAGGGACACATCGGGCACGGTTTTGCCAAAGACGGTATGGAAAGTGACCAGATCGTCCAGCGGGCTGAACGGCAAACCGCAGCTTTGCGCAAAGGTATCGGCAGAATGCAGGGCGTGCCGCGCGGGGTAAAGCGCGTGATACAGCGCCCGTTCCCCCATTTGGATCGTACGCGGCACGGCGTGGGTAATGACATCGCCGACCGCGTAATCTTCGAAAAAGCGGCCGGCGTTGGTTTTGGTCATTGCTGCCCCAGCTTCATATCGGCGTGATAGTCGACCGAAATGTCCTTGGTCACGGCCTGCCCGCAGCGCATGACGCCGTTCGCCTGATCAAAGGCGTAGGTAGGCGTGCCATAGAGCTCCCACCCTTTGGACAGGGCGTCAGAGACTTTGTGGCAGAAGGCAGAGGTGTCGTCTTCGGTCAGGAGGCGATAGATTTTGGTCATGATTTATCCGAATGGGTTGTAGCCAAGAGCGATGTGAATACCGGCAGCGACGATAAATACGACCAGCGTCGCGACAACTGCAATGATTTCCGATTTGATGGGTGGCGCGTGATAAGCGCCGCGCGGGCCCAGCGCCTTGTTCAGCACAAAGATTTCCGCCACGGCCCAGACCAACAAACCGCCAAACAGCAAGAAGGACGGGGTGTCGCCGTTCACCAGCAAATGCGCCACAGCCCAAACGATGACGGCGGTTAATTGCGGATGACGGATCGCACGGGTGACGCGGGTGCCTTTGCCAGAGGCGGCAAAAAGGTAGAAGGCCAGCAAGACCAGTAGGTTATTGATACCTGTCATCGCGGGCGTGCGGCCCCAGTACACAGCGCCGTCGGCGGCGCGGTAGCCGATTACCATGCAGACGATGCCAAGCACCGACAGGATTGCCACGGCAGTCCGTCCCTTTGGCCCCATGGCATCGCGGCTTTCAGGTGCAAGCCGCTTCCACAGGTGGCTGCCTGACCACAAGATCAGGCCCAGTAGGATTAGTGTCATGTGCGCTCCAATGCGGCGATAGCGTCTGCTTTCGCCAGCGTGGCCCGGGCCGTGACGATATGCAAGTTCTCGACGATGCGGCCGTCCAGAACAGCCACCCCCTGCCCTTCGGCCACGGCGGCGTCGAAGGCCGCGATCTGGCGGTGGGCAAGGTCGATATCCTCGGCCGTTGGGCCAAAGACAGCGTTGGCCGTGTCCAATTGCGCTGGATGGATCAGGGACTTGCCGTCAAACCCCATGTCGCGCCCTTCAATGCATTCGCGCTGCAGGCCGTCCTGATCTTGATAGGCGTTATAGACGCCGTCGATGGCGACAATCCCAGCGGCGCGCGCAGCCAGCAAGCAGTGCTGTAGCGCAGTGGTCAGGGCGGCGCGGGTGCGACTGCCCATATCCTTGGCCAGATCGTTGGTGCCAATCACGAAGCCTTCAAGCCGGGGATGGGCGGCGATGGTTTGCGCGTTCAGGATGCCCAGCGGGGTTTCCATCATCGCCCAAAGTGGCAGGTCCGGCACCAAATCGGCGACGGCATCCAGATCGGCGGGACTGCTGACCTTGGGCACCAGCACGCCATCACAGGGCATCTTTGCTGCGGCGCGGGCATCATCAGCGCCCCAGTCTGTGTCCAGCCCATTGATCCGCACCAGCTTTAGCCGCCCACCATAGCCGCCCTGCGCCAAGGCATCATGCAAGTTGCTGCGCGCCTCGATCTTGGCATCGGGGGCGACTGCGTCTTCAAGGTCGAACAGGATGACGTCGCAGGTCAGCCCGCGCGCCTTGTCCAGCGCACGCGGTTTAGAGCCTGGTATATAGAGGGCAGAGCGGGTGGGACGGGTTTGCATTTTCAGCCTCGCAATAAGATTGCGCGAAATTGATCAAATGAGACGCAATAGTTCAACCCCAAAATGCCGCAGCGCAGCGTGTTAACCCTGCCGCGCGGTGCCTGACGGGCTGATTTACCACGGCAGCGCAGGATTGGGGCATGCAATCAAAGGACACGCCATGCGCCGCCATATGACCCACCTGCTGTTGACCTTTAGCCTTTTCATGATGCTCGCTCCGCGTGTGTTCGCGCAAGGGGCGGTCTGCCTGTCATCGGCCGACATGCCTGCCGCGTTGGCGCGCATATATAAAGAGCATCCATTGGCAACGGCACTGACACCGCAGAACCTGTTGATCGATATCTATGTCAGCGCAAAGGGCACATGGACGATGACCATAACCCAGCCCGGCGGGCCTGCTTGCATTATCGCATCAGGCCACGATTTCAGCCTGATGCACCGCGACGGGCTGGTTCCCGCGACCCCGACCTAGGCACTGGCGGTTTATCGCCGCCGCGCAAATATTAACCCAACGATGTGCAACCAAACGCGAAATAGCGGCGTTGTGTGGACATAGAAGGGCTAGAAGCTCTGGCCCATGAAACCACTCGTTAGGAACCAGTCATGAAACGTTTTCTTGCAACTACCGCGATTGCTCTTGTTGTTGCCAACGGCGCATTTGCTGAAAGCCACGTCGCTGCTGATGGCACTGCCACTGACGGCGCAATGACCACCGAAGCGCCCGCAACCACTGACGGCACATTGGCACCAGAAGCCACAACCGACACAATGGCCCCGACTGATGAAGCCATGCCAGCCGAAGAGATGCCAGCCGACACCATGACCGAGACGACAACGGAAGAGATGACGGACACGATGTCCGACACTGACGCCACATCGACCAACATGGAATCGGCCGACACCATGGACGGTGCAGGCGCGCCAATGATGGAAAAGGACGGCTACACCACAGCCGTGAACGCGGACGTCACAGCAGAAGAGCTGACCGGCCTCGATATCTATGGACCGAATGACGAAGAAGTTGGCGAAATCAGCGATCTGATCATTGCCGAAGACGGCACAGTGACCGACGTGATCGTTGACGTAGGCGGTTTCCTGGGTCTGGGCGAAAAGCCAGTGTCCATCGCCTATGATGACGTACAGCTGATGAAGCAGACCGACGGCGACGACATGCGCGCCTATGTGTCGATGACCGAAGAGCAGCTGGAAGAGCTGCCCCAGTACGAAGCACCGATGAACTAATCCACGCTGGATTTGTGATCAGGCCGCCCCATCGTGGGCGGCCTTTTTCGTTTTGGCTTAAGCTTAAGTCAGCGCTTGCCAGAGCAGACGGGTGCCGGTCGCCAGTAACAAGACATACGTCAGGCCGAAGAACACTCGGTCCGATACATAGTTGTGTGCCCGCACGCCGATATACGTGCCAGCGATGGCAAACGGCGCGAGGAACAGATCTGCCATTGCGGTCTGCGCGTTAAAGATCCCCAGAAAGAAATAGGGTACGAACTTCATCAGGTTGATCGCCCAGAAGACGATGACTGTTGTGGCCTGATAGGTCGTCTTGGGCACGTTTTGGCCTAGCAGAAAGACCGCGACCGGGGGGCCTCCAGCGTGGCTGACGAAGCTGGTGAAACCGGCGGTCAGCCCTGTGACCCATGCCCAAGGGCGGGAGAATTTGAAGCTGCCGACGCGAATTATCCCGCGCGACCGCCCGACCTGCCAGATCACGAAGGCGATGCAGATCACCCCGATCAGCAGACGAAACGAATCTGCGTTTACAGCGGCGTATATAAACGCACCCAGCACGACGCCCGGCACCGCACCGATCAAGATATGCAGCGACGATGGGGCGTCCCACTTGCGCCAATAAGGCCGCAAGGATGTGACATCGATCAGCATCAGCAAGGGCAACATGATGCCCAGCGCCGCCCCCGGCGGCACCACTAGCGCCAGCACGGCAGAGGCGGCAAAGGCGGCCCCAGACCCGAAGCCCGCCTTGGAAATAGCCGCAAATAGGACCGCCGGAATGGCAAGCGCGAAAAAAAGTAGATCGAAGGTGATCATCATCGAAACCTTATGAAAGATAGCCTTCGCCGGGTGAAATTACGCTGGCGATTAAGACCCGGAAAAGGGTGTTCTTGGCTGTCCCCTTGCACCCCTTATGTCAAAGGAATAACCAGCTCGCCAAGTTCAACCCGCATATTAGCAGGAGCCTTCCTATGGCCAGACCCAAGATTGCACTTATCGGCGCCGGACAAATCGGTGGTACGCTTGCCCACCTCGCAGCTGTCAAAGAACTTGGCGATGTCGTCTTGTTCGACATCTCCGAAGGCACGCCGCAGGGCAAAGCGCTGGATATCGCCGAATCGGGCCCCTCGGCCAAGTTCGACGGCTCTTTTAAGGGCACGAATGATTACGCCGATATCGCGGGCGCTGACGTCTGCATCGTGACCGCTGGTGTACCGCGCAAGCCGGGCATGTCGCGTGATGACCTGCTAGGCATCAACCTGAAGGTTATGAAATCCGTTGGCGAAGGCATCGCAGCCCATGCGCCGAACGCTTTCGTGATCTGCATCACCAACCCGCTGGACGCGATGGTCTGGGCGCTGCGCGAATTCTCTGGTCTGCCGCACAAGATGGTTTGCGGCATGGCTGGCGTGCTCGACTCTGCCCGCTTCCGCCACTTCTTGGCTGACGAATTCAATGTGTCCATGCGCGACGTGACAGCATTCGTACTGGGCGGCCACGGCGACACCATGGTGCCGCTGGCCCGTTATTCCACCGTTGGCGGCATTCCTCTGCCCGATCTGGTCGAGATGGGTTGGACCACGCAGGACAAGCTGGACGCCATCGTGCAGCGCACCCGTGACGGCGGCGCAGAGATTGTTGGCCTGCTGAAGACCGGCTCTGCCTTCTACGCCCCCGCAACATCCGCGATCGAGATGGCCGAGGCTTTCTTGAAGGACCAGAAGCGTCTGCTGCCTTGCGCCGCGCATGTTGACGGCGCTTACGGCCTTGATGGTTTCTATGTTGGCGTGCCGACGATCATCGGTGCTGGCGGCATCGAGCGTGTGGTCGAGATCAAGATGGACAAGCCCGAGCAGGCGATGTTCGACAAGTCCGTCGACGCCGTGAAGGGCCTTGTCGCCGCATGCAAAGAAATTGACCCGACGCTGGCCTAATCGCCGCATCAGGACATAATGCTTGAAAGCCGCGCCGCAGAATTTGCGGCGCGGCTTTTTCAATTTTGCACGATGCGCCCTGCCCTTGTCAGCGATGGCTTGCGCAAAAGGTCCACGGGGGTGCGCACATTTCAGCGCAGGGTTGGCCGACCCATGAGTCGATTGCGCAGCTTGGCGGGCGGATTATTAAGAAATCGTCCACGCCTGCTGAAATAATCAGCTTTGTGATCACACGTTTCGTGGCTGTGATCACAAATGTCGGATTTATTGTCAGGAACAGCGTCCAGTAGTTTTTTGTTAAATCCAGATATGGTTCAAGGCTACAAACCCAATCGGACAAGGGACGCGACATGAACATTCACGAATACCAGGCCAAGGCACTTCTGCGGACTTACGGGGCCCCGGTCAGTGACGGCCGCCCGGTCACGAAAGCCGAAGACGCGAAATCCGCGGCTGGCGAACTCGACGGCCCGCTGTGGGTGGTCAAGGCACAAATCCACGCAGGTGGTCGCGGCAAGGGCCACTTCGTCGAGGCTGACGCCGGCGAAAAGGGCGGTGTTCGCCTGACCAAGTCGGTTGAAGAAGCCGCACAGGAAGCCAAGAAAATGCTCGGCCGCACGCTGGTTACGCACCAGACTGGCCCCGCTGGCAAGGTTGTGAACCGCATCTACATCGAAGACGGCTCTGGCATCGAAACAGAATTGTATCTGGCCCTGCTCGTTGATCGTCAGACAAGCCGCATCAGCTTTGTCTGCTCGACCGAAGGCGGCATGGACATCGAAGAAGTCGCAGCCAGCACGCCGGAAAAGATCCTGTCGTTCAGCGTCGATCCCGCCACCGGCTATCAGGCATTCCACGGTCGCCGCGTTGCGTTCACGCTGGGTCTGACTGGCGGTCAGGTCAAGCAGTGCGTCACCCTGATGGGTCAGCTTTACAAAGCCTTCACCGAGAAGGACATGGAAATGCTGGAGATCAACCCGCTGATCGTGACCGACAAGGGCGATCTGAAGGTTCTTGATGCCAAGATCAGCTTTGACGGCAACGCCATGTACCGCCACCCCGACATCGCATCCCTGCGCGACGAGACGGAAGAAGACCCCAAGGAACTGGCCGCATCCAAGTACGACCTGAACTACATCGCGCTGGACGGCGAAATTGGCTGCATGGTCAACGGTGCTGGTCTGGCCATGGCAACGATGGACATCATTAAGTTGTACGGCGCAGAGCCTGCCAACTTCCTCGACGTGGGCGGCGGCGCGACCAAGGAAAAGGTTACGGAAGCGTTCAAGATCATCACCTCTGACCCCAACGTCAAAGGTATCTTGGTCAACATCTTCGGCGGCATCATGCGCTGTGACGTCATTGCCGAAGGCGTGATCGCTGCAGTGAAAGAAGTCGGCCTAAAGGTTCCGCTGGTCGTGCGCCTTGAAGGTACGAACGTGGAGAAGGGCAAAGAGATCATCCGCAATTCCGGCCTTGATGTGATTGCTGCCGACGACCTGAAGGACGGCGCGCAGAAGATCGTGAAGGCGGTGAAGGGGTGATTCGTTCCGTCGCTCTGCTTGCGACGCTTGGCCTGACGGCAGCCTGCAGTGATGCCGGCGAAGTCAGGTCCGGGCCGCAGTCGCAAAGCCCGTCTGGTGGGGCCGCGCTGGCCACACCTGTGACGATCTTGCCTGCAAGTGAACAGGCCGCGACGGACGTCATCATCGTAGAGTCTGCGCAACCCGCCCCCACAGGCGAGATCAATGCCGGAGCGGCCTTTGGCCGTCAGGCTGGTCTGATCATCGCGCAGGCCATGTTCCGCTAATTTCCGGCGGGCGACCGCCAAGACACAATATACGGAGGCCCCAATGGCCATTCTCGTCAACGAAAACACCCGCGTCATCTGTCAGGGCTTCACCGGCTCGCAGGGCACATTCCACTCTGAGCAGGCCATCGCCTATGGCACCAAGATGGTCGGCGGCGTGACCCCCGGCAAAGGCGGTCAGTCGCACCTTGACCTGCCGGTTTTTGATTCGGTCCACGAAGCACGTGCACGCACCGAAGCAAATGCCTCGGTCATCTATGTTCCGCCGCCCTTCGCAGCCGATTCGATCCTAGAGGCGATCGACGCCGAGATGGAGCTGATCATCTGCATCACCGAAGGCATCCCCGTGCTGGACATGATGAAGGTCAAGCGCGCGCTGGAAGGCTCCAAGTCCCGCCTGATCGGCCCGAACTGCCCCGGCGTCATCACCCCCGACGCTTGCAAGATCGGCATCATGCCCGGCCACATCCACAAACGCGGTAGCGTTGGTGTTGTGTCCCGCTCCGGCACGCTGACCTATGAGGCCGTCAAGCAGACGACCGATTCGGGTCTGGGCCAGTCCACAGCTGTCGGCATCGGCGGCGACCCCATCAAGGGCAGCGAGCACATCGACATCCTCGAGATGTTCCTAGCTGACCCCGAAACACACTCGATCATCATGATCGGTGAAATCGGTGGTTCTGCTGAAGAAGAAGCCGCACAGTTCTTGGCTGACGAGCGTAAAGCGGGCCGTTGGAAGCCAACCGCGGGCTTCATCGCTGGCCGCACCGCACCTCCGGGTCGCCGCATGGGTCACGCTGGTGCCATCGTGGCTGGCGGCAAGGGCGACGCCGAAAGCAAGATCGAAGCGATGAAAGCCGCTGGCATCATCGTCGCGGATAGCCCTGCGACGCTGGGCGAGGCCGTTCTGGCAGCTATTGCAAAGTAAGGCTCGCTTGCAATGAACGCGCAAGACACATCCACTGGCCGCTACGCCCAGTTCGCTGACATCCGAAAGGAGGTTAGTGAACTGGGCGGGCAGTATATCGAGCTGCCAACCCATGTGATTGTGCATATCCCTGGGAAGGATCGCCTTGTGGCGACCTTTGACAATCGTGCCGCGTTGAACAGCAATGATCAGCGCCGGCCGTGGGGCGACAAGTTAATACTAGAGCAGGGCTGGGGCTGTTTGGGCGTCATGGCGATCGAGCAAAATTGGTATCGCTGCCCTGATCTTTATCCCACCCTTGAAACGCTTGTCGCCAACACGCTGGTGCCCGCCTATAGCGGGTTCAGCTTATACGGAAATTCCATGGGTGGATTCGGTGCACTCACATTTTCGCGCTTGTTCCCCGATCCAATCACCGTCACGTTCAATCCGCAAACTTCGCTGATCCATGATGTCGTGCCTTTTGAACGTCGGTTCGAACCAGGTCGCGGGCTAGGCGATTGGACCGGTCCCTATGTCGACGGGGCGGAAGGTGCAGCTTGCGCCGCCAAAAATTATGTCTTTTACGACCCTATGGTTGTCGAAGACAAGTTGCACGCGCTTCGCCTCGTCGGGGCAAATTCGGTCATGTTTCCCTGCCCGTGGCTGACCCACCCGTTCATGCCGGTGCTGGCTTCGATGCAACTTCTTAAACCATCGGCGGTCTCCGCGCTTGAGGGGACACTGACCCGAAAAACATTCTTCGACGATTTTCGTCGTCGTCGTTTCTCTGATCGCTATATGCAAGAACTTCTGACAGCCGCTGTTTCACGTGGGCACAGCCGCCTAGCGCGGGCGGCTTTGGAGAAGCGTCTATTGCAACGACAAAGCAATCAGCGAGATCTACTCGAAGGCATCGTTGCCGCCGGTGGACACCTATGACCTCTAACCGCCCTCCCATTTTTGGGTCCGTGACCCCTTTAACCACCCGTGCTGTCCGAAAGGCTCTGCCATGAACGACCAATCCCCGAACGACGTGCTTCACGCCTCTAGCTTTTTGCAAGGGCATAACGCCGATTACGTCGAGCAACTTTACGCGCGTTATGCGGATAATCCGCAGGCGGTTGATGAAAGCTGGCGGGATTTCTTTGCCGCTTTGGGTGATGCGCCCGCCGATGCTAAGGCCGAGGCCGCTGGTGCAAGCTGGGGCCGGATGGACTGGCCGCCAGTACCAAACGATGACCTGACGCAGGCGCTGGATGGCCAGTGGGCGCAGGAACCGGCTGCTGCTGGCAAAAAGATCGCTGCAAAGGCCGAGGAAAAGGGCGTCAACCTGACCGAGAACCAGGTTCGCGCCGCCGTTCTGGACAGCATTCGCGCGTTGATGATCATCCGCGCTTACCGCATCCGCGGCCACTTGATTGCTGATCTGGATCCACTGGGCATGCGCGAAGTCACCGCGCATCCGGAACTGGATCCGGCAAGCTATGGCTTTACCAAAGCCGACATGGACCGTCCGATCTTTATCGACAATGTACTGGGCCTTGAGGTCGCCACCATGGCCGAGATTATGGCCATCGTGAAGCGTACCTACTGCGGCACCTTTGCGCTGCAGTACATGCACATCTCTAACCCTGATGAAGCCGCTTGGTTGAAAGAGCGGATCGAGGGGTATGGTAAGGAAATCAGCTTCACCCAGAATGGCCGCAAGGCAATCCTGAACAAACTGGTCGAGGCAGAGGGCTTTGAAAAGTTCTTGCATGTCAAATACATGGGCACAAAGCGTTTCGGTCTGGACGGCGGCGAAAGCCTGATCCCCGCGATGGAGCAGATCATCAAGCGCGGTGGCCAGCTCGGCATGGAGGAGGTCGTGATCGGCATGCCACACCGCGGCCGTTTGTCGGTTCTGGCCAATGTGATGCAGAAGCCTTACCGCGCGATCTTCAACGAATTTCAAGGTGGCAGCTTTAAGCCCGAAGACGTCGAAGGCTCTGGCGATGTCAAATATCACCTTGGTGCGTCGTCCGACCGCGAGTTTGATGGCAACACTGTTCACCTGTCGCTGACGGCCAACCCGTCCCACCTAGAGGCGGTGAACCCCGTCGTGCTGGGTAAGGTGCGCGCCAAGCAAGACCAGAAGAACGACAAGGACCGTATTAAGGTTATGGCGATCCTGCTGCACGGCGATGCTGCCTTTGCTGGCCAAGGCGTTGTTGCAGAAGGCTTTCAGCTGTCCGGCATTCGTGGCCACCGCACGGGCGGCACGATGCATATCGTGGTGAACAACCAGATCGGCTTTACCACAGCGCCGCACTTCAGCCGGTCCAGCCCCTACCCCACCGATATCGCCTTGATGGTCGAGGCACCGATTTTCCACGTCAACGGTGACGATCCAGAGGCTGTGGTCCACGCCGCTCGCGTCGCGACGGAATTCCGCCAAAAGTTCCACAAAGACGTGGTGCTGGATATCATTTGCTACCGCCGCTTTGGTCACAACGAAGGCGACGAGCCGATGTTCACCAACCCGGTCATGTACACAAAGATCAAAAAGCAAAAGACGACGCTGACGCTGTATACGGATCGTCTGGTCAAGGATGGCTTGATTCCTGAGGGCGAGATTGAGGACATGAAAGCCTCTTTCCAGTCAATGCTGAATGCTGAATTTGAAGCAGGGAAGACCTACAAGCCGAACAAGGCTGACTGGCTTGACGGCCGCTGGTCGCACCTGGACCGGGACAAAGACAACTATCAGCGCGGCGAAACCGCGATTAGTACCGAGGCGATGGCCGATATCGGCAAGGCGCTGACGACCCCGCCCGAGCATTTCGCCACTCACAAGACGATTGATCGTCTGCTTGATGCGAAAAAACAGATGTTCGAAGGCGGGACAGGCTTTGACTGGGCAACCGGTGAAGCCTTGGCGTTCGGCTCGCTCGTTTTGGAAGGCTACCCGGTCCGCTTGGCCGGACAGGACAGCACGCGCGGCACGTTCAGCCAGCGTCATTCTGCCCTGATCAACCAGAACACCGAAGAGCGTTACTATCCGCTGAACCACGTCCGTGAGGGTCAGGCGCAGTACGAAGTCATCGATTCGATGCTGTCGGAATACGCGGTGCTGGGCTTTGAGTATGGCTATTCGCTGGCCGAACCGAACGCCCTGACCCTGTGGGAAGCGCAGTTCGGCGATTTCGCCAACGGCGCGCAGATCATGTTCGACCAGTTCATCAGCTCTGGCGAAGCCAAGTGGCTGCGGATGTCAGGCCTCGTGTGCCTGCTGCCGCATGGCTATGAGGGTCAGGGACCAGAGCATTCCAGCGCGCGTCTGGAACGGTTCCTGACGATGTGCGGCAACGACAACTGGATCGTCGCCAACTGCACGACGCCTGCGAACTATTTCCACATTCTGCGTCGCCAGCTGCACCGCAGCTATCGCAAGCCGCTGATCCTGATGACACCGAAATCGTTGCTGCGTCACAAGATGGCCGTGTCCGATGCTGCCGATTTCACCACCGGCTCGTCCTTCCACCGCGTGCTGTGGGATGATGCGCAAAAGGGTCATTCCGACACCCAGCTGGTGGCGGATGACAAGATCAAGCGCGTCGTGATGTGTTCCGGCAAGGTCTACTACGACCTGCTGGAAGAACGTGACGCCCGCGGCATCACTGACACGTACATCCTGCGGTTCGAGCAGTTCTATCCCTTCCCCGCCCAATCCGCGGTGAACGAGCTGGAGCGGTTCAAAAACGCCGAGATGGTCTGGTGTCAGGAAGAACCCAAAAACCAAGGCGGCTGGTCCTTCATGGAACCCAACCTTGAATGGTGCCTGACCCGGATCAAAGCGAAACACACACGGCCCGTCTATGCCGGTCGGGCGGCCGCTGCGTCGCCAGCGACAGGTCTGGCCAGCCAGCACAAAGCCCAGCAGGCGGCCCTTGTCGCCGAGGCCCTGAACATCGAAGGAATTACGAAATGAGCACCGAAGTCCGTGTCCCAACCTTGGGCGAATCCGTAACCGAAGCGACCGTCGCGACTTGGTTCAAAAAGCCCGGTGACAGCGTCGCCGTCGACGAAATGCTTTGCGAGCTGGAAACCGATAAGGTCACCGTCGAAGTGCCAAGCCCGATCGCAGGCACCCTGTCCGAAATCGTCGCCGCCGAAGGCGAGACTGTCGGCGTCGATGCCCTGCTTGCGCAGATCAGCGAAGGCGGCGCGGATAGCGCGGCGGCCTCTGCGCCAAAAGCTAACAGCGACGCAGCCCCGGCTGAAAAGCCTGCTGACACGCCAGCGACTGGCGGCACGGGGACGGTGAACGCTGGCCCGGAAGACACGAAGCCGCGCGATCCCGAAGACGCCCCCTCTGCCCAAAAGCTGATGGCTGAAAAGGGTATCGACCGCGATGCCGTGACCGCGACCGGCAAAGACGGCCGCGTGATGAAAGAGGACGTGCTGAAAGCCTTGGCGCAACCTAAGGCCGCCGCACCCGTAGCAGCCCCGCGCGCAGCATCGTCTGCCGATCAAGCTGACCGCGAAGAGCGGGTCAAGATGACACGCCTGCGTCAGACCATTGCTAAGCGTCTGAAGGACAGCCAGAACACCGCTGCCATGCTGACGACCTATAACGAGGTCGACATGACCGCCGTTATGGATCTGCGGAACGAATACAAAGACCTGTTCCTTAAGAAACATGGCGTAAAGCTTGGCTTTATGTCCTTCTTTACCAAAGCCTGCATCCACGCCCTGCACGAAGTGCCGGAAGTGAACGCCGAAATCGACGGCACCGATGTGGTCTACAAGAACTACGTCAACATGGGCATCGCCGCTGGTACACCGACCGGCCTCGTCGTTCCCGTGCTGAAGGACGCCGATCAGATGTCCTTTGCGGGTATCGAAAAGGCGATTGCCGAAATGGGTGGCAAAGCCCGTGACGGCAAGCTGTCCATGGCTGATATGCAGGGCGGCACGTTCACCATCTCAAACGGCGGCGTCTATGGCTCGCTGATGTCCTCGCCAATCCTGAACCCCCCGCAGTCCGGTATTCTGGGCATGCACAAGATCCAGGATCGTCCGATGGCCATTAACGGTCAGGTTGTGATCCGCCCGATGATGTATCTGGCGCTATCCTATGATCACCGGATCGTTGACGGCAAAGGCGCGGTGACGTTCCTTGTCCGCGTGAAAGAAGCGCTAGAAGATCCACGCCGTCTGCTGATGGAC
This sequence comes from Loktanella salsilacus, assembly GCF_900114485.1. Classification (GTDB taxonomy): domain Bacteria; phylum Pseudomonadota; class Alphaproteobacteria; order Rhodobacterales; family Rhodobacteraceae; genus Loktanella; species Loktanella salsilacus. The sequence goes on from NZ_FOTF01000011.1 coordinate 76,475, forward strand.
CTGTAAAAAATAAGCCGGGCAGGACTAACCTGCCCGGCGCTGACGAAAGCAAAGGCCGCCATGACCCCTGAATTGACCGTCCTTACCCTTGCTGGTCTTTTGCAAGGGGTGCAATTTGCGCTGATGTCAGTGCGGGTGAATATGGAACTGCCCAATGGCAAAACCATGGGCCCGCGCGATCCGGACCGCCTTGGTAAACCAATTCCCGAACAGGTCACACCGCGCACGGGCCGCTTAATCCGCGCCATGAACAACCATTTCGAAGCGCTGATCATGTTCACCTTGGCGGTGGTCGTTGTCACGCTTGGCGACAAGGCGACCGGCCTTTCCGCAGGCTGCGCTTGGGTGTTCTTGATTGCGCGGATTGCCTATGTGCCAGCCTATTATTTCGGCCTGACGCCGTGGCGGTCAATCATCTGGATGTTTGGCTTCTTGGCGACCATGCTTATGTTAATTTCTGCCCTTTTCTGAACGGAGGCCCCAATGGCCAGCTATGACGTCATCATCATCGGTTCCGGCCCCGGCGGCTATGTCTCGGCCATTCGCTGCGCGCAGCTCGGTCTGAAAACCGCCTGCGTCGAAGGACGCGACACGCTCGGTGGCACCTGCCTAAACGTAGGCTGCATCCCGTCCAAGGCGCTGCTGCACGCAACTGAAATGCTGCATGAAGCGGAACATAACTTCGCCGAAATGGGCCTGAAGGGCAAAACGCCGTCGGTCGATTGGCCGCAGATGCAAGCCTACAAGGACAAAACCGTCAGCCAAAACACGGGCGGCATTGAGTTTTTGTTCAAGAAGAACAAGGTCGATTGGATCAAGGGTTGGGGTTCGATCCCTGCCCCCGGCAAGGTCAAGGTCGGTGATGACGTCCATGACGCCAAGCACATCATCGTCGCCACCGGGTCCGAGCCGTCGCCGCTGAAGGGCGTCGAGGTTGACGAGGAAACTGTCGTCACATCGACCGGTGCGCTGAAGTTGAACAAAATCCCCAAGTCGCTGGTCGTGATCGGTGCGGGCGTCATCGGGCTGGAACTCGGCTCGGTTTATGCGCGCCTCGGCTCCGAGGTGACGGTCGTCGAATACCTTGACGCCATCACCCCCGGTCAGGATGCGGAAATCGCCCGCCAGTTTCAGAAAATGCTGACCAAGCAGGGGCTGAAGTTCATTCTTGGGGCCGCCGTCCAAGGCGTCAGCATCAAGAACAAAAAAGCGACCGTCAGCTACAAAATGCGCAAAGACGAAACTGAAGCAGAGATTACCGCAGATACCGTGCTGCTTGCCACCGGCCGTCGCCCCTTTGTGGACGGCCTTGGCCTAGACGCAGTGGGCGTCAAAATGACAGAGCGCGGCCAGATCGACGTCGACGCCCGCTATCAGACCAGCACCCCCGGCATCTACGCCATCGGCGACGCGATTGTCGGCCCGATGCTCGCCCACAAAGCCGAAGATGAAGGCATGGCCATCGCTGAAATTCTGGCCGGCCAGCACGGTCACGTAAACTACGGCGTGATCCCCGGCGTGATCTACACCCACCCCGAGGTCGCCTCTGTCGGCGAAACAGAAGAAACACTGAAAAAAGCGGGCCGCGCCTATAAAGTTGGCAAGTTCCCTTTCCTCGGCAACGCGCGGGCTAAGGCGAACTTCATGGGTGACGGTTTCGTTAAGATCCTCGCCGACAAGGAAACCGACCGCATCCTCGGCGCGCACATCATCGGCCCGATGGCCGGCGATCTGATTCACGAAATCTGCGTTGCCATGGAATTTGGTGCCGCAGCAGAGGATCTGGCCCGTACCTGCCACGCCCACCCCACGTACTCCGAAGCTGTGCGCGAGGCAGCCTTGGCCTGCGGCGACGGCGCGATCCACGCCTAATAATGCGATCAGCCCCCGGATGACCTCCGGGGGCCTCTCTGTTTACGGTCATCGGCATCCCTGCCTGTCCCGCTTATCCAGATTGACGGGACAAGGTTAAGACCCGGTAAAAGCCCGCCCTCTCTGTTTTAAAAATATCCTCGGGGGACGGCGCGTAGCGCCGGGGGGCAGACAGCCCCCTGCGCCGCCAGCGCCAATCGCTAGGTTTTAAGAAGCCGCAGACCCTTGGTGACATCGCCCCGCACCGCCAGCCGCAACCCGGGTTCATCCCCTGCCTTCAACGCAGCCACGATTAAACGGTGATGCGTCGGCGGGTCTGTGCGGTTCAATTTGCCATAAAGCGCACACATCGTCGGCCCCAGTTGCAGCCACACGGTTTCCGTCATCGCCAAAATGGCCGGTGCCTGCGCACGCAGATAAAGCGTGCGGTGAAATTCAAGGTTCATGCGGATATAGCCGCTGGCATCGTGACGGGTGACCATCTGGCTTACGCCGTGGTTAATCGCCTCGAGCCGTTCGATCAAGGCAAAATGCGCGCGGGGCAAGGCACGCGATGCCAGCTCTGGCTCTAATAATGCACGCAGCGTTGCCAGCTCTTCGATTCGTTCGTTAGACAAAAGCGGCGTGCTGACCCGGCCCGTCGCTGACAGCGACAGTGCACCTTCTGACGCGAGGCGGCGCACGGCCTCGCGCGCAGGAGTCATCGACACCTCATATTCCTTTGCGATGCCGCGCAAGGTCAGCGTTGTGCCCGGCGCGATCTGACCATGAAGGATACGCGTGCGCAACGCGCGGAAAACGCGGTCATGGGCGGCACCGGGGGGCGCAATCGGACGGGGCTGTATCATGGGGCGATCATGGGATCAGGCACACGGCGGCGTCAATCATCGAAACGCAGACGATGAAGCAGTTCCCCGTTTTCGCGCAGCCATTCCCGCCGCGCCGCATAGTCGGGCATCAGACCGGCCACGACGGCCCAAAACGCGGGGCTGTGGTTCATCTGATCCAGATGCGCGACCTCGTGGGCGGCCACGTAATCGAGCACCTCTGGCGGGGCCATAATCAGACGCCACGAATACATCAGCGCACCGGCGGATGAACACGACCCCCAGCGCGAACGCGTGTCGCGTAGGGTCAAACGCGCATAGGACCGCCCGATCTGGGCCGCATAGCGATCAGAGGCCGCCGCCAACGCATCGCGCGCCTGCGCCTTAAGCACCGCCATCACGGCACGCGCGCCTGCCCCTTCCGGCAATTCCAGCTGCCCATCACGGATTCGCGCACGCCGCCCCCCAGCCGTCACGATCGGTAGGTTCGCACCGCGAAACAGCACCTCGCCCGCTGCAATCACCGACACAGGCGGCGTCACATCCGCAAGGTGCCCGCGCAGCCAACTTTCGCGTTCGGTCAAAAACGCAACCGCCTCGCGCTCTGGCGCGCGGGGCGGCATCGTCAGGGTGACTTTGCCATCCAGCCGCGACACGCGCAGGCTTAATCTGCGTGCGCCAGCCGACCGACGCAGGTCCACCGTAATCGGGGGGTTGCCAATAATCAGATCGCGGCCCATATGGATCCTTTGTTCCGCCTGCGCCAAAGGTCTTTGACACCGTGCCTGCCTTATGGCAGTGGAAAACAGGCCGCCGCAAGGGCAGCACCGACATTCAAAGGGGGAAACCCATGCCAAAAGAAGAATGGGGCACAAAGCGCCTATGTCCTGAGACGGGCAAGCGTTTCTATGACCTAAACAAGTCACCCGTGATCAGCCCCTACACGGGCAGTGTCGTGAACACAGACACTGGCAAAACCCGGACCATGGTCGCTGACGCTGAAGATGCGCAGACCAAGAAGATGAAAGTCGCCGACGAAGAGGACGATCTGGTCCTGGACGACGACGATGATGAAGACGAGGACGTCGATCTGGGCGATGATGTCCTGGAAGACGACGACGACGATACCGTCAGCCTTGACGAAATCGCCGATGTTGCCAAAGGCGACGACGATTAAAAAACTTCTCGTCGGGGCGCGATTTCTTACTTGATCTCGCCCCGATGGCTGCATAGACAGCGGCACACAGACGACGCGGTTCGCGTCATACGGTTTGGGGCCTTAGCTCAGCTGGGAGAGCGCTTGCATGGCATGCAAGAGGTCAGGGGTTCGATCCCCCTAGGCTCCACCAAACCTTCCTTCCATTTTTGATCTGAACGTATTTTTTTGCACGGTTTTGTCCCTGACAATTTGCAATGCGATGGCATCATTTCGACGGCTTCAGCCCTATGCGCGGCCGACTGTTGATGTCGGCGGTCCACACGCCTATTGCGACACATTGATCGCCATAAAAGAGGCGCTGATGCGCAGGGTGCCCCATTGATTGACGACATGCCTGACGGCGATTTCCAGTTTATTGCGCTGGATGTCGAAACCGCCTGCGGCGATAGCGCGAGCATCTGTCAGATCGGTATTGCCTGCGTGGGCCATGATGACACCATCCATATGTGGTCGGTCTATGTTGACCCGCAGATGGCATTTGCGCCGTTTAACACGCAGTTGCACGGGATCGGCGCGGACACTGTGCGCGGCGCGCCGACGTTCGCGCAGATTTGGCCCGCGATGGTGCCACTGTTGTCTCGGCATCCGATGGTGCAGCACAGCCGTTTCGACGAAAAGGCCATCAATGCGGCTTGCCGCGCCCATCAACTGCCGCGCCCGCGCCTGACCTAGCACGACAGCGTGACGATTGCGCGCGCCGCCTGGCCAGAGCTGAAGGGCAATGGCGGCCACGGGCTTGCTAATCTAAAGCAAGAGCTTGGCCTTGATTTTGACCACCACGACGCAGGCGAGGACGCGCGCGCTGCTGCGATGGTCGTGCTGCGCGCACGGGCCGCGACATCGGGCGTCGCGGTTATTGATGCGCTCCGGACGCGGCCGATTCAATTGTCGTGGCCGTTTTAGGACTGCGCCTGCATCGTAGCCTGCGCCGCTACGATCGCCGCGAGCTTTTCAAGAACCAGAGGCGCAGGCTCGCATGACTTTCGCGTCTGTAGGCTGACGTGAATCAGCAGTTGCGTGCAGCTTGCCACCACATCTTCTGACGCGTTTTTCATTTCATGGTACAGCCGCAGCTTTTTCCCCGCCCCTTCGACGATTTGGGTCACGACGGTGATCGGCTCTCCGACAAGGCATTCGTTCATGAACTTGGTGTGCGTATCAACGGTGAAATAGCTGAGGCCCGCCGCGATATAGGCCGCATCCGCGCCGATCATGCGCATCACGGTATCGGCGGCGTCGGACCAGACCTGCCCATAACGGCTTTCGTTCATGTGGCCGTTGTAGTCGGACCAATCGACCGGGACCGTACGGTTCACGCTGATGATGGGCTTGGTGAAGTCAGGTTCGGTTGCCGCGCCCAGCCGTGCATCATGTTCGTTCAGCAAGGCACCTGCGCCCCAGTTGCGCCCCTTGAGGGATCGCATCATGGACACCAGATTGTCGTCGCGGATGCGCTCTAACTCCCTGATGCTATGGCTACCGGATTGGGCGTCAGACTGGCTGGCGATGGTCTGCACCAGTTCGTCCGTCAGCTCTGGCACGTCCATCAGTTTGGTCCAAGGCCACTGCAGGCAGGGTCCGAATTGGGCGATAAAGTGGGCCATGCCCGCCTCTCCTCCGGCGACGCGGTAGGTTTCGAACAGGCCCATCTGCCCCCAGCGCAGGCCAAAGCCGTAGCGGATCGCATCGTCGATTTCCTGCGTGGTGGCGATGCCGTCCTTGACCAGCCAAAGCGCCTCGCGCCAGACCGCCTCTAGAAAGCGATCCGCGATATGCGCATCAATTTCCTTGCGCACCTTCAGGGGCTTCATACCGATTTGGGTCAGAATGTCATGGGCACGCGCGGTTGTCTTATCGCTGCCCACCAGTTCTATCAGTGGCAGCAAGTAGACGGGGTTAAACGGGTGCGCGACAAAGATCTGGTCCGGGCGCAGCGCGCCTTGCTGCAGCTCTGATGGCTTAAAGCCAGAGGTTGAGGAGCCAATCAGCGCATCCTCGCGGCAGTGGGTTTGGATCTCTTTCAGGATCCGGTGCTTCATCTCCAGCCGCTCTGGCGCGCTTTCTTGAATCCAATCTGCATCTGCGACGGCTTCGGCCAGCGTTGGAACAAATTTGATCTGGCCTTCCGGCGGCAAAGCCACCTCTGACAGGGCGGGCAAGGACCGCCGGGCGTTCGCCATGACGGCGTCGATCTTGCGGCCGGCGTCTGGATCGGGGTCAAAGATCGCGACATCCCACCCTGACAGGACAAAGCGCGCGGCCCAGCCGCCGCCAATGACTCCGCCGCCGATAATCGCTGCTGTATTGGTCATTTTGGTGCTCGCTTTGTCAGGCCAAGTTTCGCACGGACCGCATCCGGCCCCATGATATTGCCGCCCATCGCGGTGATAATACCGGCGGCGCGGGCAACCAGCGCTTCATTCGTGGCCAGCTCGCCTTTAGCCAGCCACAGGTTATCCTCTAGCCCGACGCGCACATGGCCGCCCGCCAGCACAGCGGCGGCGACATAGGCCATCTGATCGCGTCCGATGGAAAAGGCAGACCAGTGCCAGTCGTCCGGGACATTGTTCACCATCGCCATAAAGGTGTTCAGGTCATTTGGCGCCCCCCAAGGGACACCCATACAAAGCTGCACCAGCGCGGGGGACGACAGCACGCCGTCTTTGACCAGTTGCTTGGCGTACCACAAATGACCGGTATCAAAGGCTTCGATCTCTGGTTTGACGCCCAGTTCTTCCATGCGCGCGCCCATGGCCGTCAGCATCCCGGGCGTGTTGGTCATGACGTAATCGGCTTCGGCAAAGTTCATCGTGCCGCAATCGAGGGTGCAGATTTCGGGCAGGCAATCCTCGATATGTACAAGGCGTTCTTCGGCGCTGACCATGTCAGTCGCAGGGCGAAGGGGTAGCGGGGCAGAGGGCGGTCCGAACACCATGTCGCCGCCCATACCAGCGGTCAGGTTCAAGACCACATCGACGTCGGCATCGCGGATACGTTCGGACAGCTCGCGATACAGCGCCGGATCACGCGATGGCACCCCGGTGCCCGGATCACGCACATGACAATGCACAATCGCCGCCCCAGCCTTTGCCGCAGCAATCGCCGACGCCGCGATCTGTTCGGGGCTGCGCGGCACATGCGGCGAGCGGTCCTGACTATTGCCAGACCCCGTCACCGCACAGGTAATAAAGACATCGCGGTTCATCTGCAGAGGCATCGGGCGTTCCTAACTGTGGTCGCTATTAGCCTATACAGAATGACGATTTATGATGCGCAATAAAGCCCTGTTCCTGTCAAACGGCCCAAAGCTTTGCCTTGACGTTGGTTTAGGTCTGACGACGGGGGTACGGCACCCTATCCGCAGTTAATCAACAAGCTGCGTTCGAATGACGGCAACGGCTTCAAGGGTGCGATGCACGGGGCATTTGTCTGCAATACGCAGCAGCCCCGCGCGGTGATCTTCTGTCAAATCGCCCTCGAAACGCAGATGGCGGGTAAAGACATCCGTCTTGTTCGCCCGCTCTTCGCAGTTCTCGCAGTCGGCCAGATGTTCACGGTCATGGGTGACGTCGACTTCGGCATGCGTCAGAGGAATGCCCTTTCGCCGCGCATAAAGGCGGATGGTCATGACGGTACAAGCGCCCAGTCCCGCGGCCAGATATTCATAAGGGGTCGGCCCCAGATCCTTGCCGCCAACGCTGACAGGTTCGTCCGCGATCAGCTGATGCCGCCCGCCTACAGCAATATCTTGCAGCAGGCCGTCCGGGTCACGTTCTGACACCCGTGTCACGCCTTCTGGCACCTGCGGCGCGGCCTTTGGCTTTGGCATATCTAGATAGCGGGACGCCCATGTCGCGATCACGTCAGCGGCATATTTTGCGTCCTCCTCAGCGGTGATCAGATGGTCTGCCGTTTCAAGCGAGACAAAGCTTTTAGGATGTTTTGCAGCGATGAAAATCTCGCTCGCGTTGTCGATCCCAACCGTCGCATCGCGCGGCGCGTGCAGCACCAGCAAGGCGGCATTCAGGTGCCGCAACGCATCCCGCAGGGACGCTGTGCTGATGTCATCAATGAATGACTTGCGGATGGTAAAATCGCGCCCGGCAAGGCTGACCGTCGCTGCCCCGTGCTCTTGGATATCATCTAGCTTGGAGCCGAAATTATTCGACACATGCGCGGGGGCAAAAGGTGCACCAATCGTGACAACCGCGCGCAAACCGGGCACCTGCGGCGCGGCCTTGATGACAGCGGCCCCGCCAAGGGAATGACCGACCAGCAGCGATGGAGCCATGCCGCGATCCGTCAGATACGCGGCGGCGAGCAATAGATCGTCAACGTTCGATGAAAAATGGGTGTTGGCGAATTCGCCTTCTGAATGGCCCAGCCCGGTGAAGTCAAAGCGCAGAACCGCGATGCCTTTGGCCGCAAGGCGGGCGGCGATGCGGCGCGCGGCGGGGATATCTTTGGAGCAGGTGAAGCAATGCGCAAAGATCGCAGTCGCGCCCACCGGCCCGTCTGGCAGATCAAGGCGCGCGGCCAGCATGTCGCCAGAATGGCCTTTGAATGTGATACGCTCGGTTTTCATGACGCTGTCCTTCGCGGGAAATTTGGGGCGGATTGGCGGTTTCAAAAGCTGTCAGCCGGGCGGCGCAACAAGGTCCCAAAAGCCAGATTTGCGGTGATGTTTCTGCCGAAGATGCGCCAGATACGCGCTGTGATCCGGATAAGCGCCGTAGCTATCGATGCGCGCATCGCTCGACTGGCATTCCGCAAGGTGACGGGCTGCATGACGGTACCGCTTGGACTTTGCCCCGATAAGTGCGTCATCAATCATCGCGCGCCTGATGATCACGGCCGCAAGCGGGTGCTTTTCAGACAGCGTATCTGCGGCGGGGGTCAGCGCCTCGAACTGGTCCCCGTCCAGATGTTTTGCGCGGTCCAGCACCAAGCGTGCCGCCCGGTCCAGCGCGGGCCATCCGGTTAGAAAATCGATCGCGACCTCTAGCTTGGCAAAGCGTTCGGCCAGATCCAGCGCCGCGTCCTCTGCGGCGATATCGTCAAAGTCGGGCAGCAACTTCAGGTGCCTGCGCAGGCTGTCTGCGTCCAGTGTCTGGGCAAAGCGCTGCCACAAATGATCCGTCAGCTCTGCCGTATTGCCCTGCTGTTTCAAGCCGTCCTCAAAGACCAGTTCTAGATCATGGCGGGCGGTGCCATGTGACGCCTTGCCGCCCTCGGCCATCGCGCGGCGAATAATCTGCATCGCCTCTTCAACGCGGCCAGCGTCCAGCAATCGGCGCGCCACTTGCGGCGCGATGGTGCCAAAGGTCAGCTGCTGGGGCGAATAGCGCGCGATATAGGCATCGACGTCGCCCTGTACGTCGGCAATGTCCGCAAGGATCACCGACCGGGTCAGGTCTTTGTTGCGCTGGATGCTGCCTGCTGCCGACCGCGACAGGCCAAAGCCGCTGTATCGCTCGACCTCTTCTGGCGTGGGCGCAGCATCGGCCCATGCGTTGGCACCGGCTTTCAAGTGCTCTAGCCCGGTATTGCCCAAGATGGCAGAGGTCGCTGGGATGATGCCGTCGAACTCGCCGTAGCCGGCCCCCACGACGGCGTCCAATATGCGGTCCGCAAGCACCAAAGGCGCGACGTTGATCCGCGGGGCGATGGCTGCGATGGCGTCGATGGCATCACGAAATACGTCGCCCACGGCCCCGTTGCTGTCGTCGGTCCGTTCGTGAATGGACGGGGCCAGTTGGATGAGAGACCACAGCAGATCAAAGCCCTCGTCTGCGTTATACGGGACAACGTTCGCGTTGATCATCTGCAACAGACCGTCCAGATCCTTGATCAGGGCCTTCTGTTTGCGCCAGTTCACAAAAGCCGTCGCGCGCCGCATCATGGCAAAGCGTTTGCGGATATCCACCGCGATATCCTGCGGGCCCTGCGCGGCACTAATCTCTAGCCGCGCGCGGCGCTGCAATGCGGCGCTTCCCTGCACCAGATCCATCACCAAGGCCGCCAGCCGCTCTGCGCCCAGCTTTTCCAGATTGGTCGTATTCAGGGTCTTCTTGGTCATGGTCGCGGATATCGCATTCAGGAATTACCTGATGACACTGCCCCATCGCACCCAAAGCGACAATCAGGTTCCGCCCCGATCACGAAGTTGTCGCGATGCGGAAACAAAGGCGGAAGATCACCCAGATCTATATTTTTCCGAATGGAATTGACCTATAAGTCCTTACGGTTGGAGGGCTGGGGATGATGAACAACATGGGAGAGCCGACAGTTCTGGCGCTGCTGGGGCTGCTTGGCGGCATGGTCTTGGGGCTTGCGGCCCGGCTGGGCCGTTTTTGCACCCTCGGCGCGATCGAGGATGCCTTATACGCGCAAGATGACACGCGTTTGCGGATGTGGGGCATAGCGATTGGCACGGCGATCATCGGCAGTTTCGCCCTTGCGGCCACCGGGCTGCTGCAGCCTGAACAGACGATCTATCTAGCCTTTGCCTTTCAACCACTGGCCAGCATCCTTGGCGGATTGATGTTTGGCTACGGCATGGCGCTGGCGGGCAACTGCGGCTACGGCGCATTGGCGCGGCTCGGCGGCGGTGACCTGCGGTCCTTCGTCATCGTTTTGGTCATGGGATTGGCCGCATTTGCGACAATCTCTGGCCCGCTGGCTTACCTGCGTGTCGCGGCCTTTGCGCAGACGCCAGCCGACGCGGCACCGGGTATTGCGCAAGAACTGTCGGGACTAACAGGTCTGCCCGTCAACGGCATTGGCATCGCCATCGGGGCTGCCGTTCTGGCAATGACACTGTCTGCGGCCCCTTTCCGGTCAAACCTAAGGGCTGTCTTTTGGGGCGTCTGTGTCGGGCTGGCGATTGTGTCGGGCTGGGCGGGCACGCAGTGGGTCGCGGTCGCAGGCTTTGCGCCGACAGTCGTGGAATCCCACACCTTTGCCGCCCCCTTGGGCGAGACCATGCTTTACGCGATGACGGCGTCCGGCAGTTCCTTGTCGTTCGGCATCGGCTCTGTCCTTGGTGTGCTGTTGGGGGCGTTCATCGGGTCGCTGGTCAAAGGCCATTTCCGCTGGGAAGCCTGCGAAGATCCGCGGGAATTGCGCCGCCAGATTGCCGGGGCCGCGTTGATGGGTGTTGGCGCAGTGCTGGCAATGGGATGCAGCATCGGTCAAGGTCTGTCCGCGATTTCAGTACTGGCCTATTCGGCGCCGCTGGTCATGGCTGGCATCTTTGCCGGGGCCGGGATCGGGCTACGCCAATTGATTACAGGCTTTGCCCGGATCGCCTAAATTCGCTTTGCCGATGACAGCCACCCTGCTATCATTCAAAGATACGAATATGAGGGGGCGACCATGAAGATTTCGCGGCGGACATTGATTTCGGGGGTGATTGCAGTGGCTGGCAGCGCGGTGCTGCCGCGTATCGCCTGGGCGAATACCACGCTTAGCCTGGGCGCGGGCATGCTTGATACGCTGAGCGATGGTCACCTGATGCTGCCGCGCAGTTTCGTGCTGGGCGATATCCCCGTGGCCGAGGCGGACGCCGTGCTGGAACCTTTCGGTCTGGCTGGCGCGGCTTCGCTGCTGCCAGATTGCAACCTGACGCTTTGGCGGGGTGACGATCGCACCGTGCTGTTCGACGCAGGCTCTGGCCCAGATTTCATGCCAACCGCCGGGCATCTGATGGCCGCGATGGATGCGCTGGGGATCACGCCAGAGGACGTCACAGACGTTGTCTTTACCCATGGCCACCCTGACCATCTGTGGGGCGCGCTGGACGATTTCGACGAACCACTCTTTGCCAATGCCCAGCATCATATGGGGCAGATCGAGTGGGACTATTGGACCGACCCCGCCCTGCCCGATACGATTGCCGCCGACCGCCTGACCTTTGCCGTCGGGGCCGCCCGCAGGCTAGAGGTACTGGCCGAGGGCATCAATCTGTTCAACGATGGCGATGAGGTCCTGCCGGGTATCACTGCCCGCGCCACCCACGGGCATACCCCCGGTCATATGGCGTTTGAAATCGCAACAGAAGAAGAGACCGTGATGGTGCTGGGCGATTGTATTGCCAATCACCACATCGCTTTTGTCCGGCCCGATTGGCCGAACGGGTCCGATCAGGACACCGCGCAAGGGGCCGAAACCCGCGCTGCGCTATTGGCGCAATTGGCAGATACAGGCACCGTTTTTGCCGGGTTCCACTTACCCGCCCCCGGACTTGGCCGGGCGGTACGGGACGGGAATGCGTTCCGATTTGAGCCGCTCACCTAATGGACGCGGAAGGGGCCGCCGGCCTGACCGGCAGGGCGGCCCCTTTTCCTATTGCCCGGCGGCTTCGCGCGCGATGTCGTCCAGCAGCGCCTGCACGTCTTGCATGACGCCTTCGGGTTGGTTGCGGTAGCCGACTTGCACTTTACCGTCCTTGTCAGTGACGAACACGCCGTAGGGGCAATAGGCGATGTTGGCGGGATCAGCCTCCATCACCTTGCGGGACAACGTGGCAGAGCAGAACATGAAGATATCGGCATTGTCATAGATCACGACGTCGCTGCCAACATCGGCGCGGGTCCGTTCCAGCATTTCCCCGACGTGGCTGGTCCAATCGATCACTAGCCCCCGCCCCACAATGGCAGTTTCAACACCAAAGGTCGCGTCGTCAAAGCTGCCGTCATAGTCATAGACGGTGGCCTGTTGCGCCAGCGCGGGGCTGGCGACAAGGACAAAGGCGAGGGCAAATTTACGCATGGGACTGGTCCTTTATGTGATGCGCTGCCTTATGGGCTGGCGCTTTGCAGATAGGCGATCAGTGCGTCGATATCGGCGGCGTCACGCACGCCGCGGAACGACATTTTGGTGCCGGGCATCGCGTCCTTGGGGTTGGCAAGGAAGGCGTGCAGCTTGTCGTTATCCCAAACCTCGCCCGCGGCCATCGCATCCTGAAACACGTCCGAATAGCGGAAATCAGGGATGGCACCGACGGTGCGGCCCATAATCGCATTCAGCTCTGGCCCGACGCGGTTTTGTGCCCCCTCGCCCACCATGTGACAGGATTTGCACTGGCGGAATGCTTTTTCGCCGTCCGCAATAAGGGCCGGATCAGCGGCAGCGACAACCACCGGGGCGGGCTCTGCTGCTGGTTCAGGTTCGGCTGCTGGCTCTGCTGCGGCTTCGGTGACAGGCTCGGCAGCAGGGGCTTCAACAGCGGCTGCTTCTGCGGCGGCCTCGTTTGCCTTGGCGGCCGTTTCCTCTGGCGTCACATCGACCACGCTGGCGTGCATCGTAATCTCGACGCTGTCTTTGCAGTTCTCCATGCAGGCTTCAGCCATGAAGATCGGAAACTCCGTCTCTGCCCGGTCGTCGTCGATAAAGTTATCGACGTTCGGCATGGACACTTCGGTGAAGTTTTCGTTCGACAGGGTGAAATCATCATCCACCAGATCGTTCAGATAAAGGATATAGGCCGTCAGCGCATAAGTTTCATCATCACTGAGCGAGGCTGCGTGGCCAAAAGGCATGGCGCGGTTCACGTAGTCGAACACGGTCGACAAATAGGGCCAGTAGCTGCCCACAGTCTTGACCGGATCCTTGTTTTCCAACGTACCACCACCGCCTGCCAACACAGGCCAGCGACCGACAGCCTCGCCAAAGTCGCCATGGCAGACAGAGCAGTTTTCGACGTAGATATCTTCGCCCGTCAGCACATCGCCGCTACCGACAGGCAGGCCCATGCCATCGGGGCGTATGTCGGTGTTCCAAGCAGCGACTTCTTCGGGCATCGCAGCGCGGCCGATGCCATATCCGCCGTCCTTTGACGGTGCCACGTCTTGCGCGGCGGCGGCGGTGGCAAAGGTCAGTAGGGCTGCAGCGAGATTAAGAGATTTCGACATTTTCAGCCTTTCCGTCAGCATCGATGGCCCAAGTCTGGATACCATTATTGTGGTAGATTGAATTTTCGCCGCGGATTTTGCGCAGCGCGTCCTTGGTTGGCTGCACGTATCCGGTGCTGTCATGCGCCCGGCTTTGCAGCAGCAGCGGCGCGCCGTCCCAGTCCATTTCATAATAGAAACGATGCATCGATTTATCGAAGCTAGGGCCAGACATGCGGGCCTTGTGCCAGTTCATGCCGCCATCGGTCGTCACGTCCACCTGCGGGATCGTACCGCGGCCGGACCATGCGACGCCTGTGATGACCAGCGGGCCTTTGCCATGGGTGATCGGGGCTTGCGGGCTCGGCGATGTGATGACGGATTTTGCGTCCATTTCCCACGTGAAGCGACGCGCGACGCCGTTGGCCAACAGGTCGGTATATTTGCTGGTTTCCTCGCGGGCGTGCCAAGGCTGGTCGCCGACTTCGATCCGGCGGATCCACTTGACCCACATATTGCCTTCCCAACCCGGCACGACCAGCCGCAGGGGATAGCCTTGCTCGGGGCGCAGCGCCTCGCCGTTCATTTTGAAGGCGACCAGGCAGTCATCCAGCGCTTTTTCCATCGGGATAGAGCGGTTCATGCCAGCGGCGTCAGCGCCTTCGACCATGATCCACTTCCCCTCGGTCTTCACGCCGGCCTCTTCCAGCAGCAGCCGCAGGGGCACGCCGGTGTATTGCACGTTGTGGATCATGCCGTGGGTAAACTGGCAGCCGTTCAGCTGCGCGCCAGCCCATTCCATGCCGGAGTTGGCGGCGCATTCCAGGAAATAGACGTGGTTTTCGCGGGGGAAGCGCATCAGGTCTTCCATCGTGAAGACCAGTTCTTTGTCCACTAAACCGTTGATCATCAAGCGATGCTCTGACGGCTCAATCACGGCGACGCCGCCGTGGTGACGTTCAAAGCACAACCCATTCGGTGTGATGATCCCGTCTAGCGCGTGCAGCGGCGTAAAGTTGACCGAGCTGACGGCGTCAGCAGTCAACCACGGCACGTCGCGGCGGATGACGTCAGCCTCGAACTTTGACGGCACACCGTAGGGCGCGGCATCAACGCCAGCGCCAAGGTCTTGGCGCCACGGCTGCGGGTTTACGATCAGCGGATCGGCGGTTTGCGCCGACAACCGCGATCCGGCCAGCGCACCGCCGACAGCGGCAGCCCCTGTCAGAAAATTGCGGCGGGATGGCTTCAAGCCCTTGTAGTGTTCCATGTCTCTCTCCTTCTCGGCCAACGGGCCCTAGGGCCGCACGTAGGCGTATCCATCTTCTTGCAGGGTGATCAGTTGCACGACGCCAGAGGGGACGACCGTCGCCTCTGACATCAGGGGAATGTCGTGGCCCGCCTTTTTCTCCATCCCGGCCAATGTGTTGGCACAGGCAGCGAAGGTCAGGCCGTCATTTGCCAAGGTCATCGCGGCGATGCGGTCGGCGACGGGGCTTTCCCCTTCGACTAGCATCATCAGGCCAGGGCCGTAGGTAACGACCTCGACCGTGACGGTATCGCCCTGCTCTGCGTAATAGCTGATCAGGTTGCCGACATTGTTCAGGGCCATGTTCATGACCTGCGGATCGTTCTCGTCGACGTGGACGGCGACCTTGTGGTTGACCCCTTCCGCCATGGCAAAGGTGGCGGTGATGGCCAGCAATCCTGCGAGTGCAAAGGTCTTCATGATGTTCCCCTATTCAACAACGACGACGTTGGTGTTGTCGGGCACCGACACGGTGCCCTGTGATGCGATGTAATCCTCGACCACATCCCAGATCTGCGGCCCTTCGGTATCCTCGTTGACCGAGGCCCAGCCGGCGACGACATATGGCGTGGCGGCGTCAATCGCCTCGCCCGTTGCCAAAAGCGTCAGGTCGGAAATCCGCTCTCCAATAGGTTTGGTGATGTCGATCTTATAACCAATGCCGCCGACGCGAACCATGTCGCCGCCCTGCTGATAGTAGGGGTCGGGGTTGAACAGGTTGTCGGCCACGTCTTCCATGATCAGCTTCAGCGTCTCGCCGGTCATTTCGGACCGGTAGGCCTTGCCGTAGGTCATCGAAGTGACGTTCCAGATGTCTTCGCGCGTGATATCAGAACCGGGCAAGATCGACGGCCCCCAGCGTACGCCGGGCGACAAGGCGATCTGCGCATCGCGCTGGTCGAGCAGAGCGTTGCAGATCAGGTCGTCCCATGTGCCGTTAAAATTGCCCCGCCGATACAGCAAAGAGGTGTCGTCGGTGCGCCCGATGACTTCCTCTAGCCGGTCTTTGAACGGCGCGCGTTCGGCGTCGATGGCTTTTGCCACTTCTGCGTCAGGGGTGATGACGTCAGAGAAGATCGGGATCAGCTTGTGACGGAAACCCATCATGCGGCCATCGCGCACATCCAGATCAACCCGGCTGACGAATTTCCCGTTCGAACCAGAGGCGACGATGATCGTCTCGCCGACCAGCACAGGTTCTGGCAGCGCGTCGTGGGTGTGCCCAGACAGGATGACGTCGATGCCGGTGACATTTGCGGCCATCTTTTTGTCCACGTCAAAGCCGTTGTGCGACAGGCAGACGACCAGTTCGGCACCCATGCCGCGCACCTCGTTGACCATGTCCTGCATATGCGCGTCGCGGATACCAAAGCTGTATTCGGGGAACATCCAGCCGGGGTTGGCGATGGGCATATAGGGGAAGGCCTGACCGATCACGGCGACCTTTACGCCGCCGCGCTCAAAGAATTCGTAGGGTTTGAAATCCTCGCTGGGCTCGTCCCATTCGGCGTCAAAGATGTTCTGCCCCATGGCTGCAAACGGCAAATCCTGGACGATTTCGCGCACCCGGTCGGACCCAAGGGTAAATTCCCAGTGGAAGGTCATGGCGTCAGGCTTGAGCAGGTTCATGACGTTGACCATGTCCTGGCCTTGCGTCTCGTAACACGTCATGGAGCCATGCCATGTGTCGCCGCCATCCAGCAGGATCGCATCCGGGCGGTCGGCGCGGATAGCGTTGATAACCGTGGCGACCCGGTCAAGGCCGCCCATTTTGCCATAGCCCTGCGCCAGCGCGCTAAAGTCGCCGGACGACAGCGCATAGTGCGACGCGGACCCATCATCGATACCATAAAGCTTGCGGAAGTCGGCGCCGGTGATGTGAGGCACCTCTCCCTTGTTCGGGCCGACGCCAAGGTTCACAGACGGTTCGCGAAAATAGATCGGCTTGAGCTGCGCGTGAATATCAGTGACGTGGATTAGGGACACATTGCCGTAGGTATCGAACTGCAACAACTGGTCCTGCGTCAGCGCCTGCTGCGCGGCCAGACGGCCCCAGCGGCCAAACCCGGACGCGCCGATGATGGCGGATGCCGCCACACTGGCCTGCAGGAAATCACGACGAGAGATCATGGGCGCGGTCCTTTGGTAAACTTATTCACGATTTGGAATATAATGAGAGGCAGAAAAGCCCGCGCATGGGAAAACCACGCGCGGGCTTGTTTGTTACGGGCGAACTGACGGCGCTTCGACCGACAGGCCGTTACCGCGCGATGCAACATAAAGCTCTAGCGCGACGAATTCGGCGCTGCCTGGGCTATAGGTTTCCGCACGCGTGTCGCGGATACAGCCCTTAAAGCGGTTGTGCGTCTGCACCAAACCGTCGTTTTTCAGACGGAACGCCGGGAAGCCGTTGATCTGGCCTTGGCTCAGGTGGTCAGCGCGGATGTAGTTGTCATAGTTTTCTTCATGGCAGGACGCGCAGGACAACTCTAGCTGGCCATAGCGCGTGTAATACATCTCTTCGCCCTGCTTCCAGGTGTCAGCCACGGGGCCATCAATGGCCACGTTGACCGGCATGCCGCGTGATTGCATGGAAATCAGCGCCTCTGCCCCGGTCATGTCAGAGCCGTCGTATTTCCACGCCTCGGCCCCCATGTTCTCGGTGCGGCAGTCGTTGATCTGCATCGCAAGGGTGCGCACTTCGCCTGCGTCCTCGTTCCATTTCGGATAGACCGCGCGCACGCCAAGCATGCTTTGCTCTACATCTTCGTGGCAGGACGCGCAGGATTTGCCTTCGGTGCCGTCCACCGTTGACCATTGCACGATGGCTTTATCGACGGCGATGATGGCCGGGTTTTCGAAGTCGTCCATCTGCATTTCCTGCAGCGACGCGTCGCGGAAACGCCAGCCAGAGTAGATTGTGCGCAGGCCCGAAATATAGTCGGGCGCGGGCGCTTCGGTCACGATTTCGATGTCGCCGTTTGTGACCAGCTGGTGGTCATCTTGGGCCACAGCACCGGTCGCAACCAATGCGATGGCGGCGGTCAAAAGTCCTGTTGTTCTCATTGTCGTCCCTCCCCTGTCGTCCTCCGCTTCGGGTTACCCGATCGCGATGTCCTGGCTTTCGGTGTAGACGGAGCCGTCGTCGTCATACCATGTGAAGGTGAATGTCCCGGCCTCTGGCACGGTGGCCTCGAACTCGAAATAAGGGTTGGTGGAAATCGCCGGTTCCATCGTCACGTCGATGACGCTCTGGCCGTTGAATTCACAGGTAAAGCGATTGATGATCGAGCGCGGAATCAGGTTGCCCGCGTCATCCTTGCGCTGCCCGGATTCCATTGGGTGCGAAATCAGGGTCTTCAGCGTGATCGCCTCGCCTGCGGCCGCTGTTTTGGGTACGCGGACCTTGGGTTTTACGTTGTCAGCCATTGTTCATATCCTCCTGATCAGCCGCCGCAGCCGCCGATGGTAACCTTCACTTCTTGCGTGGCCTGAACGAAGCTGCCGTCCGCCATTTTCGCAATCGCCATCACGTTCTGCGTCTTGGCCAAGCGGATCCGGGTGGACGCCGTTTGCGACGCAGCCAGCGGGCCGAAGTTAAAGATCGCGGCGTCTGGCGTCGGGTTGCCCGTGGCCAGCAGCATGATTGACACAGCGCCGGGTGCGCTGACTTCGACCGGGACGGTGTTGCCGTTTTCCGCGATCTCTGGCGCGGTCAGCGTCAGACCTTCGGTTCCCATCTCGGCACCGCCGGTAAAGGCTGCGATCGAGTCTTCGGACGCGTCAGCAAAAGCGCGAAACGGCATGGCCGCTGCGACGGACGCGCCAAGCGCCATCATAAATGTTTGTCTACGTGTGATTGTCATCGGATGACCTCTTCCTTTGGGCCGCGTTATTCCTTGAGCGTCGTCAGATAGGCGACGACGTCTTCGATCTGTTGTGCGCTCAGCAGTGGCGGCAGTGGTTCTGTGCCTGCCTTGCCAGTGTAGGCGTCGCCGGGGCGGATATAGCCGTTGACCTTGTAAAAGGCGGGCATGACCGTTTCCGGGAACGTCATCTTGGCGTTTGCCACGATGCCGCGCAGCTGGGATTCATCCCAGCGATCCGCTGCACCGTCCAAAGACGGGCCGACATTGCCTTGAAACGTAGCCTCGAGCGCGGTGACCTGATGACAGGCCACACAGTTCCCGATGCTGCGTTCTGACATCACCTCTTTGCCGGCGGCCGCATCGCCCGGAACACCGGACAAGGACGCGGCAATTGCACCGTATTCATCAAAGCTGACGTCGAGTGGTGCCACCTCTTGCGCGGCAGCAGTCGTAGCAAGGCATACCCCTGCGATGGCTGTAAGCGTGCGGTTCATGACACCTCCCCTGCATGTTCGCATTCCGTTGCATACAGGGTAGACCGGTGTGACAGCATAACGCAATTACAAATTACAATTCTTGAATGTTTCTGCAGTGCGGCATACTCAAGTCGCTGGGATCATTCAGGAAAGGCACCCGCCTCGATCATGCGGGCATGGTATTTTTGGAACGGCTCGTCGCTGTCGTAGCCATGATTCTTGACCCAGTTCAGCATATTGAAGGTCGTAAATTTGCCAAAAGCACCCGGCACGGTGGCGACAGCGGCCTGCACGGCGGTAACATCGTCCGGGACAGATTCGGGCATAAACATCATGGTTGGGGTGAACATCATATTCCACCGCGCGATCATGTCCTTTTCCGGCAGCACGGTGCCGTCAAAGTCCGTGACATCAAGATCGCCAAACATGTTGAGCTGCACCACATAATAGTCGTCGGTCAGCAGCTTTTCGATGACCGGCAGCACGAAAACCTCCTCGTGCATTTTGGTGCAATAGATGCAGCCGCGTTGCTCGATGATGACCATCAGGCGCTTGCCCTCGGCACCCGCGTCGGCCAAATCCTCGCGCAGGTCCTTGAAGGTGTCGATGATCCACGGTGCCTTGTGCAGCCCATCGTCGCCAACCGTGGCGGACATGACGGGCGCAGCAACAAGAGCCAGCGCAAGCGTGAGTGATTTCAGCATCTTATCCTCCCTTTAGCCAAGAGATCCGGCACCAGGAATGGTGTCGATCATCCATTGGGCAATGACATTTATGGAATTGGTAACGATCAAAATGGCGAAGATAATCAGCATGATCCCCATCGCCTTTTCAACATAACCCATGGCGGCGCGGTGCCGTTGCACCCAGCCTAGAAAGGGCTTTGCAAATAGCGCGGCCACCACAAATGGGGCAGTCATGCCGACACCGTAAACGGCCAGCAACAACGCGCCGCGCCAGATGTCACCCATGCCGCTGGCGATCATCAGGATCGCCGCCAACGCTGGCCCGACGCAGGGCGTCCAGCCGAAACCAAAGGCAAGGCCCATAACATAGGCCCCGACAACAGTCGTCGGCTCGACTTTGCTTTCAACGCGCGCTTCGCGGTACAAAAACGGGATGCGGACCACACCAAGGAAATGCAGACCAAACACGAACAGCACCGCCGCCGCGACATAGCTAAGAGGCTGCTTCCACTGACCAAAGGCTTGGCCTACCGCCGTTGCCCCCATGCCAAGCAGCATAAAAATCGTCGTGACGCCCAGCGCAAAGAACACGGCCTGCAGCACCAATCGGCCCTGCGCACCGGGGGCGATTTCATCGTCGCCGCGCAGTTCTGACATGGAAATTCCGGCCATGTAGCACAGATAGAACGGCACCATCGGTAAGATGCAGGGCGTAAAGAACGACAGCAAGCCTGCGAATGCGGCCCCAAGGTATGTCATATCGAACACGCGTACGTTCCTTGAGTTATTCACATATTCAAATTATGAGTTATGTAATGCATTCCGTCAATCGCCGTGGAAGGTTGCGACTATGATCACACTTCGCACTGCGCTTGGCGCGATGATGCTCTTGGCCGGCGCCCCCGCCGCGGCGCAGGACACCGGACCCGCGATGGAATTGGTGATGGTCGAACAGGCTGGCTGCCAGTGGTGCGTCCGGTGGAACGCCGAAATTGGGCCGATCTATCCCAAAACGCCAGAAGCCGCTTTAGCACCACTGCGGCGCATTGATCTGCGCGACCCGGTGCCGGACGATCTGACCCTTGCCCGGCCCGTGGTCTTTACGCCGACCTTTGTGCTGATCGCCGCGGGCACGGAAGTGAACCGTATCGAAGGCTATCCGGGGCCTGATTTTTTCTGGGGTCTGCTGGACAGCATGTTCGCGGACGCTGGCAGTGAAGTGATCAATTAGACGCATGACGCGGCGATCTTCATGCACTAAAGGTCTTGTGACCAAAAATGACTTAGAACAATAGGCTGGCCTGTGGGTATTCCGATCATTGATGACAGCATCCGGGGTGAAGACCTCGACAAGATGATGAAGAACGCCACCGAGGCGGCGAATTTTCTTAAGGCGATCAGCCACGAGGGGCGGCTGATGATCCTGTGTCACTTGGCCAGCGGCGAGAAATCCGTGACGGAACTAGAGGCGTTGCTCTCTGCCCGGCAGGCCGCTGTGTCGCAACAGCTGGCACGCTTGCGGCTAGAAGGATTCGTCGTACCGCGCCGTGACGGCAAAACGATTTTCTATAGCCTTGCAGACGACCGGTCCCGTCAGGTGATCGATCTGGTCTACGATCTGTTCTGCAGCCGCGACTAGGCACTGCCCATTCCGGCAGCGTCAGTGTCTGCAAAACCTTGGCTTGGCCTGTCCCAGCGCGCATCGCGCGGCTGATTTAGATCAAAGCAATTGTGCATCAAACGCCTATCGTAGTGTCATCGGGTAGCGCCCCTTCAGGTCACGCAGCCTGAACGGCCCCCGCTCTACGAAAGGTTTTGTCTTGAACCCGGCACCGACAGTCACACCAGCCACCGCGGTGGTCCCGCAGCAACCGCCGCATCAGGTCCCTGCCGTGATCAAAGCGGCCCCTGCCCCGCGGCGTTGGTGGCGATGGATCAGCGGCTTTGTGGTCGCTGTCGCCTTGTCGGCTCTGGCGTATATTACGCTTTGGCCTGCCGCCCCGCCACTGGTCGCGGTTGAGGTCGCAGCGCTTGCCCCCGTGACGCGAATCCTTGCGGTCAACGGCCGGGTTGCGGCGGTCAGACCGGTCGACGTGCGGTCCGTCGCCAGTGGCAATCTGACAGAGCTTATGGTGGCCGAAGGCGACGTCGTAGCAGCAGGTCAACCGCTGGCACAGGTCGACACCGCCGCGCAGAACACCGTTTTGCGCCAAGCGGTCGCGGGCCTAGACGCGGCCTTGGTTGCCCAAACTGAAGCAACGGAAACCTACGCCCGCGCCAAGGCGCTTGGCACCAACGTCGCCCGCGCCGTGCTAGAGGCGGACGCCCGCGCTGTGCAGTCCGCAGATCAAGAGGTTGCGCGTCAAACCGCCCTGCTTGATCAGGCGCAGGTGGCATTGGACAATCTGACGATTCGTGCGCCGATCGCGGGTAGCGTGCTGCAACTACAGGTCGAGGCGGGACAGATCGTTGGCCCCACCCTTCCCCTACTGACCCTTGCCGATCTGGGCGACATCGTGGTCGCGGCGGACGTGGATGAAGCCTATGCCACGCAGATCGCCTTGCAGCAGACTGCGCATTTGCAGCTCGCTGGCGAAAGCGAAGTGCGCGATGGCCATGTCAGCTTTGTCTCTGACCGGGTGGACGTCACCACCGGCGGGCTTGCGATTAAGATGACATTTGATGCCCCGACTAAGGCCCCCATCGGCCTGACCGTGGTGGCCAATATCGTCGTTGACCAGCGGGACGCCGCGCTGACGGTTCCGCGCACGGCGCTGGCAGGCGGCGATGTTTATGTTGTCACCGACGGCAAGGCCGCACGCCGCGCCCTGTCTGTCGTGGACTGGCCCGCAGATCGGCTGATCGCCACATCCGGCCTTGCGGTGGGCGACGTTGTCATCACGGATGCCAGCGGTGTCACTGACGGACAATCCGTTACGGTGGCGACCCCCTGATGCGCTATGCCATCAAGATCGCGGCGCGGTATCTGACGGCCAGCAAGGCCCAGACCGCGCTTTTGGTGCTAGGCGTCGCTGTCGGCGTTTTCATTTTTATCTTTATGTCCGCGCTAATTGGCGGGTTGGCGGAATTCATCCTGTCGCGCACCGTGGGCGACATCCCCCACATCACCATCACGGCAGAGGATACCGATCCCCCGCTTCTGGTGACGCCGCCGGGGCATGTCCTGCTTGCGTCAGAACGCGGCAGCACCCGCACTGCAACGCTATCGCAGGCCGCCACTTGGGCCCCTTTGATTGCCACCGTGCCGGGCGTCATAGCCGTTTCCCCGCAAATCACCGGGGCCGGTTTTTTAACACGCGGCGCGCAGGTGTCGCAGGTCAGCGTGACGGGGGTAGAGCCGGGACTGGAATCCGCGATCCTGAACCTTGCCGGCTATACGGTCGCGGGGTCCGAAAGGCTGGGCGCTGGCGTCATCGTGCTGGGACGCGACCTGACGGATGATCTGGATTTGTCCGTCGGTCAGGTTCTGCGACTGCAAACGGCGCAGGGCGCGACGGCTTTACTGACGCTCGGCGGGATCTATCAGACGGGCAACGGAAGCATGGACGGCGCGCGCGCCTTCATCAGCCTGTCCACCGCCCGCTCGCTTTTTGGTCTGCCGCAGGGGGCCACGCGGATCGAAATTAAACTGACCGACCTAAACGCAGCGGATGCCACAGCGCTGCGCATTCAAGCGCTGACCGGATTGGACGCCGTGCCTTGGACCGACGGTGCTGCGCAACTGATGGAGGCGCTGGCCGCGCAGGCACAGACGGGATATTTCCTGAAGACCTTCGCGCTGATCACCATCGTCATCGGCGTCGCCTCGGCGCTGCTATTGTCGACCTATCGCCGCAGGCCGGAAATCGGGATCATGCGGGCGATGGGCGCATCGCGCGGCTTTGTCGTCTTTGTTTTTGTCACCCAAGGGGCGCTGATCGGCTTGATGGGCGGCCTGACGGGCGCAGGCCTTGGTTATCTGGCGCTTTTGCCGTTTCCAACGCGCGACGCGTTTCGATCCGGCACTTTGCCGATGGACATCACGCAGGGCAGCTATGGCCTTGCCATTCTGCTGACCGTCATCGGTGCCATCGCCGCGTCTATCCTGCCTGCACGGTCCGCCGCGCGCGTCGATCCCGTTACGGCCATCGGCCAATGAGCGCCCTGCTAGAGGTGCGCGGTCTGGTCAAGACCTACGGGTCCGGCGATGCCGCAACCCACGTCCTGCGCGGTCTGACGCTGGCGCTGGAAAAGGGCGAAATGGCCGCCCTGCTAGGCGCGTCGGGATCTGGGAAAAGCACGCTGCTGACGATCCTTGGCACGTTGATGCAGCCGACATCGGGCAGCTATACGATGCTGGGGCAGGACTTGCTGGCCGCTGGTGACGCGCAGTTAACCCAGTTCCGCAACAAGCACATCGGGTTCGTTTTTCAATTCCACAACCTGCTGCCAGACTTTACCGCGCTGGAAAATGTTCTGTTTCCCACCGCCGTCCGCGAGGGCCGGGAAACGGCAGCCGCCCGGACCCGCGGGCGCGATTTACTGGCGCGTATGGGGCTAGCGGACCGGATCGACTTTCCCACGGCCAATCTGTCGGGCGGGCAGAAACAGCGGGTCGCCGTCGCGCGCGCGTTGATGAACGCGCCCGAACTGGTCTTGGCGGACGAGCCAACGGGCAATCTTGACCGCGCATCGGCGATGCAAGTCATGGCGCTGATCGCGCAGATCAATGCAGAGGAAGGCACGACCTTCCTGATCTCGACCCATGACGACACCATCGCCGGGCTGTGCCGCCGCCGGGTTTTGGTGAAAGACGGGGTGGTGACTGGCTAAAACCGAACGCCTTGCAGGGTTACGTCGTGGCTGGCGCTGTCCAAACACTGGGCGAAATACGCAGTGCCCGCAGCGCGTTAAGGATGACCGCGACATCAATAAGCTCTTGCGCGACAGCCCCCTGCACTGGCGTCAAATACCCAAGGGCCGCAACGACCATGCCTGCGACAGACAGGCCGATCCCGACGGCAACGCTTTGCACTGCGATCTGGCGGGCCTTTTGCGCGATCTCAATCCCTGGCAGCAGGCGGTCAAGGTTGTCGACCAGCAGTACGACATCGGCCGCTTCGGCCGATGCTGCGGCACTGCGCGCGCCCATGGCAACGCCGATGTCGGCAGCCGCCAATGCGGGGGCGTCGTTCACACCGTCACCGACCATCATCACGCGCCCCGTCTGATGTTCGGCCACGACCAGCGCGACCTTGCGATCCGGTGTCAGATCGGCGTGGACCGCGTCCAGTTGCAACCCTTGCGTCACCGCGTCGGCCACGGCGCGGCGGTCACCGGTGGCCAGCAGGATGCGACCAACGCCAAGGCCGCGCAGCCCGGCCAGCAGCTGCGCCGTGCCCGGGCGCAGGGCATCGGCCATCACCAGATAGCCGCCTGGTTTGCCGTCTACGCCCAGCGCCACGATAACCGAACCAGCCATTGCCGCGTCGGTGCCAGCAGAGCCGACCTTTGCGGCGACAAAATCCGCGCCGCCCACAACGACGCGGCGACCATCGACCGTGCCAGCGACGCCTTCGCCGGGGGTTTCCACAATGGACTGCGGCACCGGTAAATTCGCGCCGCCCGCCTTGGCTGCGGCGACAATCGCCTGCGCGATCGGGTGTTGCGACGCCTGATCAAGAGCGGCTGCAAAATACAGAACCTCGTCCTGCGTCAGTGCGCCCTGCGCAGTAATCGACACGATCTGAGGCCGCCCGTCTGTCAGCGTGCCGGTCTTATCAAGGATCAGCGTCGTGATGCGGGCCAATGCCTCTAGCGGTCCGGCACCTTTGATCAAAACGCCAAAATGCGCAGCCCGTGACAGGCCAGCCACCAGCGCGACGGGCACAGCCAGAATAAGCGGGCACGGCGTCGCGATCACCAAAACAGCGACAGCGCGGATCGGATCGCCTGTGAACCACCATGCAGCGGTCGCAAGCGTGACCGTGACGACAAGGAACATCAGCGACCAGCGGTCCGCCAGCCGGGACATTGGTGCCTTAGACGCCTGCGCCGCCTCGACCAGCCGCACGATCCCCGCAAAGGTACTTTGCGCAGCGGCCCGCGTGACCTGCAGGTCAAAGGCATCGCCCGCATTGGTCGCGCCGCTCATCACCTTTTGCCCGGACGTCACGCGCACGGGCATCGACTCTCCGGTCAGGGCGGATAGGTCCAGCATCGCGCTGTCGCTGGTTATGGTGCCGTCGACGGGGGCCACATCACCTTGACGGATCAGCAACATGTCCCCCGGCGCGATGACGTCCAGCGGCACGTCTTCCAAGCTGCCATCGCGATACCGGGCAGCCGTGCGCGGCACGCGCGATAGCAGGGCAGACATCTCGCGCCGGGCGCGGCCTTGGGCGAAATGCTCTAGAACTGTGCCGCCAGTGTACATCAGCGCGACAACGGCGGCGGCAAGGGTTTCGCCAAAGAGCAGCGCCGCTGACATGGACAGGGCCGCGACGATATCTAGCCCGACTTCGCCCTTTAAAAGGCTGCGCAGGATGTCGATCACGAGCACTGCAAGCACGGGGCAAACGCCCAGCGCCCAGACGATGTTCGCCGTATCCACCCTGCCCGACAGCCACAACACGCTGCCCGTGATCAGGCCAAGCGCAGCGATAATCAGCAATGCGGTGACAAGGCGGTCTTGCGGGGCAGATTTCATAAGATACCGCTTTTGTTTAGGGCACTGCGAGGACGACGTTTCATGCGGCTTTGACGTACCCTAGACTGGGAAATTGTCGAAGGGTTCCTCGTTCTCGTCGTCTGGTTTATCCGCAAGCCACGCTTCTGCCCTGGCGGTGTCTGCCAATGCAAAGCCCTTGATGCTGATCATCGGGATCATCGCGCCCTCAAATTCGGCAGCGGTGCGCAGCCAGGGGCTGTCGGTGAGGACCGCGCATTTATCAAAGCGGGTCAGAAGTGACAGCAGGTTGGGCATGCGCGCGATTTCAGCGGTGATCGCGCCCAGCGTCGGCATTTCAAAATCCTGCACAGTATAAAGCATCTGGCCGTGGGTGACGTCCGCTGACTGCGCAATCAGATCATCAAGGGCTTCGCCCATTTCGGCCGTATCAAGAAGGCCAGACAAGACGATGTCGACCCTGTTCGGACTTGGTTTTGTAACAGTCATCATCGGCGGCACTCCCTGTTTCAATACCGTCATAATGCGCCAGTTCAGCGGCGTTGGAGTTGATTCAGGTCAATATAATGCAGGTTTTCAGAACTGCCGCCGATGTGCGAGCAGAGGCGGCAGATCCGCCAGTCGCTACAGCTTAGCCCTGTGTTTTCAGCCTGCACCACACAGCATCATGGTCCGACAGGGGGCGTCCGGTTTGATCTTGCGCGGGGATAAGCGCTGTTTCCAATGGCACAGCGCCGCGTAGGGCAAACCAATCAAGCTTCATCTGGCGGTCCGGGTGCGGGGTAATCAGGCTGGCGCGGGTGGTCAGGCCATCGGGTGTCGCGGACCAGTCATAACCGCGCGAAACTGCACGTTCGAACAGCGGCTCTGCCCGCCAGTCAAAATCCGGGGGCATGTGGTTGCCGGTATTCAAGTCCCCGCCGATCACAACGGGCAATCCGGGGGCAAAGGCGTCGATGGCGTCCATCAGCAGGTCAAATTGCTGCGCGCGGTGGGCACCATTCGCGTTGCTTTCAAGGTGGGTCGACACGGCGCAGACCGCGCCCGTAGCGGTCGGTACAATAGCGAGCAAAGCCATTCGCCCGCCAACGCGGGGCTGGTTCGGGTCGGCGTCACGCTCATCCGAGGCGAACCAATGACCATGGTCGTCCAGCCGGACCAGCGTGACCCGCTCGAACGGCACCCGGCTTAGGATCGCATTGCCGTGCCACCCGCACGCGTTGAAATTATCGGTGCAAAAATGACGCTCTGTCGGGCCACCAAGGGCGAGTTCATGAAACTCCACCCCGAAGGCATAGGTCATGCCCAGCGCGCCGGCCATGTCCGCCGTGGTGTGGCGTTGGCTGGTGCGGGCCATGCCGTGATCGACCTCTGACAACAGCACGATGTCAGGCGCGTAGGGGCGCAGCAGGTCGGCACTGGCCTGCGGGAACAGGCAGCGTTCGACGTTCCACGCGGCGACGGACAGCGTGTCTGGCAAGGACGCAGCGCTTGCCGTGCCGCCGCATTGCACCGCATTCATCGCCGGGATCGCCTGCATCAAGGCGCGGTGGCCTACGGCGGTGCGCGGGCTGGACAGAATGGCGGTGCGCTCTTGTGCTGTTACCAGCGGCAGCGCGGGCAAGGTCGCGATCACAGCCGTTCCCCCGTTCCGGCGTCAAAGAGCGACACAGCGCCCGGCTTCAGCGCGGCGCGAAAAGGACCGGTCGTGGCGGGGCTGTCTTTACCGACGTGAACGCTCAGCTGTTGGCCCGCCAATGTGCCGTGCAACAGGCGGTGTGCACCAAGTTCTTCGACGATGGCGATATCGAGGGTCAGCGGGCCATTGGGGTCGGCGACAATATCCTCTGGCCGGATGCCAACGGTGACCGGCCCCGGGGCTGCGGGCGCGTCTGTCATGACCGTATGATCGCCAACACGTGCGGCACCGCCAGCGATCTGGCCGTCCAACAAGTTCATTGGCGGCGCCCCCATAAACGACGCGACAAAGGTCGTCGCGGGGGTGTGATAGATTTCCGCCGGGGCGCCGATTTGTTCGATCCGGCCTGCATTCATCACGATGATGCGGTCGGCCATGGTCATCGCCTCGACCTGATCGTGGGTGACATAAATGCTGGTGACGCCAAGGCGGCGTTGCAGGGCCTTGATTTCAATCCGCATCTGGTTGCGCAGCTTGGCATCAAGGTTCGACAGCGGCTCGTCAAACAGGAACAGCGCGGGGTCTCGCACAATGGCGCGGCCCATGGCGACGCGCTGGCGCTGGCCGCCGGACAACTGGCTGGGCTTGCGGTCAAGATAGTCGTCAAGGTTCAGCAGGGCCGATGCTTCTGCCACCTTTGCGGCGATGACATCCTTGGGGATTTTGCGGTTCTGTAAGCCATAGCCGATGTTCTTGCGCACGGTCATATGCGGGTAAAGCGCATAGTTCTGGAACACCATCGCGATATCGCGGTCAGCGGGGTCGAGCGTATTGACCACGCGCCCCGCAATTTCCAGCGTGCCGTCAGAGATATCCTCGAGCCCCGCAATCATGCGCAGCATCGTGGATTTACCGCAGCCCGAAGGGCCGACCAGCACGACGAATTCGCCGGGGGTGATGGCATAGCTGGCGGGTTTGACGGCTTCAAAACCGTTGGCGTAAACCTTGCGCAGGGCGGTCAGTGTGACGTGAGACATGGGTGTGGTCCTTACTTGTCGGATTCAGTCAGGCCTTTGACGAACCAACTTTGGAAGAAAATGACGATCATAACGGGGGGCAAGATCGCGATCAGGGCAAGCATATTAGCGCGGCCGTATTCGGGGATCTGGTTGCCTTCCAGCATCTGGGTGATTTGCTTGATCCCGCGGACAAGGGTGAACATCCCCTCTTCAGTCGTGACCATGGTGGGCCAAAGGTATTGGTTCCAGCCGTAGACAAACATGATGATGAACATCGCCGCGATCATGGTGCGCGAAAGCGGGATCAGGATGTCAAAAAAGAACCGCACGGGCCCGGCGCCGTCGATGCGCGCGGCCTCGACCAGCTCCTCTGGTATCGACCGGAAGTATTGGCGGAAAAAGAACGTCGCGGTGGCCGAAGCGATCAGCGGGATGATTAGGCCCTGATAGGTGTTCAGCATCCCCAGTCGCTGCACAACTTCGTAGGACGGCAGAATGCGCACTTCGAGCGGCAGAAGAAGCGTGGTAAAGATGATCCAGAACGCGAGCGAGGCATAGCGCATGCGGAAGTAAACGATCGCATAGGCAGCAAGCATGCCGACAAAAATCTTGCCGAAGGCAAAGCCGATGCCAAGGATGAACGAGTTCATCAGCATCCGCGTACCGGTGTTGATGCCGGAAAAGCCGTCGGCCTGAAACATCGCCTTTTCAAAGTTGGGCACCCATTGGTCGCCAATCGACAGGCTTGGCCCGGTCTTCATATTAATCAGATCGGGCATAGAGGTCATCTGCACCAGCATCAGCACTGGCACGATCATCAGCAGCGATCCGGCGATCAGAATGGCGTGGTCCACCACCGTGGACAGCCGCAGGCGGCGTTTGTGAGTTGTCATCTGCACGGTCCTTCAGGTGTAATGGATGCGGCGTTCGATCATGCGGAACTGGAACACGGTCAGCGCCAGAACCAGCACCATCAGCACCACCGATTGCGCAGACGATCCGCCAAGATCGTTGCCGCGAAAGCCGTCAACATAGACCTTGTAGACCAGCGTCATCGGGTTGTTGCCCGGCTGCCCCTTTAGCACCGTGTCGATCACGCCGAAGGTGTCGAACATCGCGTAGGTAATATTGGTGATCAGCAGGAAAAACCCAGTTGGGGCCAACAGCGGAAAGGTAATGTCCCAGAACCGACCTGTGGCAGAACGGTTGTCGATCAACGCCGCCTCGCGCACTGATTTCGGGATCGATTGCAGGCCAGACAGGAAGAAGATGAAATTGACCGGCACCTGTTTCCAGATCGACACGGCGATCATTGCAAAGGCGGTATCGAAGTAGTTCACGCCCAGTTTGAAGTCCCAGCCGAACAGCGCAAAGAATTCCTTGAGCGGCCCCCAGCTTTGGTTGAACATGATCAGACCGATCACGCCGGCCACGGGCGGGGCGACGGCATAGACCCACATCAGCAGCGTGCGATAGGTCTTAGCCCCCCGAATGACCTTGTCGGCCTTAACCGCAAGCAGCAGCGCGATGCTAAGCGATCCGAAGGTGACGATCAGCGTAAAGAACACCGTGAACCACGCGGCGCGGCTATAGGCGGCGGATGTCAGCAGGGATGTGAAGTTTGACAGCCCGACAAAGGTTTCACCGAACCCGAAGGGGTCTTGGAGGTAAAATGATGATCGCAGCGCGTGGGCTGCGGGCCAGTAAAAGAAGATCGCGATGACTGCCAATTGAGGCAGTAAAAGCATGGCTGGCAGCCATGCTGAGGTAAATCCGGCACGTTTCATGAGACATTTCCAAAGGGGTGCCGAAGGCCGCAGGGGGCCTTCGGCGATTTTTCGTGATTAGCCTTGGGTCTGGGCGAACTTCGCCAGCAGCTCGTTCGATTCGGCCTCGATCGCGGTGAAGGCGTCGTCGACACTGGTATCACCGGCCAGGATGCGGCCAAATTCGCGGTTCATCACGTCGCGGATCTGCACGTAAAAGCCCATGCGATAGCCTTTGGTGTACTCGCCTGCGGGCAGCGACAGCTGCTCGATGCCAACTTCAGCAGCAGGCAGTTCGTCATAGTAGCCTTCAGCCTTGGCCATCTCGTAGGCAGCGGTGGTGACCGGAACGTAACCGGTTTCCTTGTGCCACATGACCTGCGTTTCAGGCGATGTCAGGTACTGAAAGAACGCAGCCGTTGCGGCGTTTTCCGCTTCAGACTTGCCGGACATGGCGAAGAGCGCCGCGCCGCCGATAAAGGTCTGCTTTGGCTCTGCCGTGACAGATTCCCAGTACGGCAAAACAGTTGCCGAAAAATCGAAGGGCAGGTCCAGTTTGCTTAGCCCACCGAAAGAACCCGAAGAGCCCATCCAGATCGCGACTTTACCTTCTTCAAACGGCTTTTGGTTGTCGTTCCAAGCGGCACCGTACCATTCGTAGAAACCCGCATCGCGCCATTCCTTGACCTTGTTCCAGTGCATTTTCAGCTCTGGCGAATTCACTAGGATCTGGGTGTCCAGACCGGTGTAGCCGTTGTCGTTCGTGGCAAACGGCAGATCATGGCGGGACATGAAGTTTTCGACCCAGATCCACGGGGAGTGGGACTGCGCCAGCGGGATATAGCCGGCTTCGACCAGCGCGGGGGCGGTCACGGTTTCGAATTCTTCGTAGGTCTTGGGCGGGGTGACGCCTGCGGCTTCCAGCGCTTGCACGTTGTAGTACATGATGGGCGAGGAAGAGTTGAACGGCATGCCGATCATCTTGTCTTCGCTATCGGCGTAGAAGTAGCGCACGCCGGAGATGTAGTCTTCGATGTTGAAATCGACACCGTTGTCGATCAACAGATCCTGCACCGGAATGGTCGCGCCTTGGGCGGCAATCACGGTCGCTGCGCCAGCGTCAAAAACTTGCAAGATGTTCGGCTGCTCGCCTGCGCGGAAGGCGGCGATGCCAGCGGTCAAGGCCTCTTCGTAGGTGCCTTTGAACACGGGGGTGATGACATAGTCGGACTGGCTGGCGTTGAAATCGGTCGCGATCTGGTTGACCGTGTCGCCCAGCGCGCCGCCCATGGCATGCCACCAGCTGATTTCGGTCTGGGCGGATGCGGCATTGGCAAAAAGTGCCAGCGCAGCGGCCGAGGCGAGTGAAATTCGGGTCATGTGTTAGCTCCGGTCTTTTGTATGCCCATGCTGGGCACGTGCAATAACGCAGCGGCCCCCGCGGGCACCGGCTGCGCCGATTTTTTGGACCTTGGTGGTCCCCCAAAGATGAAGAGACGCAAGAGCAGCGGCCATCGCCTGACCACCCCCGCGCCAATCACTGCGCCTGACATGGCGTTGGGCTGTAACAGGAATGTGAAGCTTTTTATCGATTTGTGTGAAGAGGTTGGCGGCAACGTTGCCCGTGCTTGAAGAGGATCTACGCTGCGATCTTCGAGGATATTCACCTGAATCGACAACGGTTGCTCTGAAAGCGATGCAAAGGCGCGAGAGATAAAGAGTGCCTGAATACGCCGTCAAACCGCGACATGAGGTGCCCCTAGTTTCCTAGATGCCTGCTTTTTTCAGGTTCAACTCTCTTCCTTCATAGTCAACCGGCGACAGCGTGCCGTTGTTGGTGTGCTTGCGTGTTGGGTTGTAAAACCTCTCGATGTAATCGAACACGTCATGCCTTGCAGCACCCCGTGTGAGGTATCTCTGCCGCCTGATCCGTTCCCGTTTCAAAAGCTGGAACAAACTCGCTGCGACAGCAGCGTCATGGCGGCTCCCACGCCTGCTCATACTGGCATCCAGATCATGTTTGCTAAGAAACGATCGCGACTCTGTACTGGTGAACGGAGAGCCCTGGTCGGAGTGGATCATCACTCTCTGTTTTGGTTCAGCGAACCGTTCCAAAGACGGTCGTTTTTGAATGCTATATATTGCTATGAAGTCATTTTGAGCAGGCTGCTCACGGACTGCTTTGCGGCAGCCTGATTTGTTGTTTGTTGGATCAGTGTCTGCTCATGCAGACACTTCCGACCTCCCGCCGCCAACAAATTTTCTCATGGCATTCACGCTCTTTTGGACTGCCTCGTCTCGGGTTTTCGATCTGATCATTGTGCGAAGCCCAACATATTGAGAGAGGAGCATTTCTGCCATATCCCCCCGCTCCTGCTCGCTCGTATGCGCGTGGGCGGCCGATTGTGTCAGTGCCACATAAAATGCTTGGCTCATCTTGTTGAGTTGCCGTTGCACGACTTCCGAAATATCTGGGTCTACTGCCGCAGGACCAGCAGCTGCGGAACACAATAAACACCCTCGCTGATCACCGTTTTTCACAGCTTCGATTACGCTGCAGAAAAGCCTGTCAATGCGCTCTGCGCCATCTTCAGACCCAGTCGTCAATACCGCAATAGCCGCATCGACTGCCTCGACTTCATACCTGTCGAGAGCTTTCAGGAACAAGGTCTTCTTGTCTACAAACGCTTGATAAAGACTACTGCGGGTCATCCCCATTCCCTCAAGAAGAACCGCGAGAGATGCAGCATCATAGCCATGCTGCCAAAAGATATTCATCGCGTCTTTGAGGGCGTCCTCGATATCAAATTTCCTAGGGCGGGCCATAAAGAAAACTCCTTATCTTCCGTAAGCTATAGTTATGTACTGATAAGTACACAACTAACGAAACTGTGTATTGTACCGATCAGTACAGAACTCTAACTTAGAGGCACAGCAGACATGAAACTGCCAAACCAATCTAAGGAATTTACGATGAAATCGCTCTTCACAACCGCCGCAGCCGCAACCTTTCTAGCCGTAGCAGCACTGACTCCAACCTTGTCGTCAGCTGAAGAAGTAGCTGTCACAGGAACCTTCACGGGTGCCAATAATCACATCACGACAGGTGGTGTCACTGTTGTGAAAACTGAAGGCGGTGGCGCTATTGTTATCCTCGACACAGACTTCAGCCTCGACGGCGCGCCAGACCCAAGCGTTGGCTTTGGCAAAGATGGCGAATACGTCAAAGCATCCGATCTTGGCGATCTGGTAAATTTTGGTGGCCTCCAAGCCTACGTGGTTCCAGCGTCTGTAAATGTTGATGACTTCAACGAAGTCTATATCTGGTGCGACGAGTTCAGTGTTTCGCTCGGAGTTGCATCTCTGAAATAGCATCGCACATGCGGCTCCCGCCGCATACCTTAACGATATGGCCTGCACCGTCCTCTCCGGTGTGGGCCATTTCTAATTTTATTGAATATTTGCGGGCTGCCAAAACCCTCGCTCAAAACCCAGCCAATTGTTGAAGGTTTTTGCCCCTCACCTGATAGCGGACCTTCGCTGCATTTTCGAAGAATGACCGCTTGCCCCGCCGTGACATTTGGTCTTGTCGCTTCGCTCTAGACTACAGCGGACATACCGGCTTGCGGCCCGCTACGTTCCAGCCTCTCATGTCCGTGCTGATCCGCGCTCGCGGGTGACGATCACTGGGGCCGGCAGACAACGATCTAAACTCTTGTCAGGGACGTGGCGTAAAAGTCAAACCCACTTATCCACCAGAAAAAGCAGCGGAAACAGCGCAACGAATGGCGAATCTCACGAAGCATATGAGTGGCATTTTACCACAAAGATTTAGCTTCGACCGCCAAGATATGATGATCACCAGCCGATGGACGGTCTTGTAAGCATTAACCAGAAGATCATCAGGACTGCGGCAAAGGCCGGAAACCCGAAAGCGAACCACCAGCGATAAAGGCGATGATAGGCGTCAGGTAGATCCTGACCTGCATCCTGCGCGGCCCGCGCCAAGTCTCGCATACGTATCTGCATCCAAACCACCGGAAGCCAGAACAGGCCGACGAAGACGTAGAGAGCAAGCGAGAGGGCGACCCAGCCCTCAAGGAGGGGCCAGCCGACCTCGCGGGCGAGCATCAATCCGGTAATGGGCTGAAACACGGCGGCAGTTGCCGTGAACACTGTATCGGCAAGGACAACAATCCCGGAAACATGTGCGATCAGAGCAGGATTTTTGGTTCGGTTCGAGGCGACCATGAAGAAGGCGATGCCAGCCCCCGTGCCGAGCAGGACCGTGGAACCGATGACATGCAGGAAGAGAATAATATCGTAGGTCATCGATCCTCAACCCCCAGCCAGACGATGAGCGCGAGCGCGATCGAGGGCAGGACCTTCACCAAGGGGCCGAGCGGATCGATCCAGAGATCGGGCGCGAAGAGCGTGCCGCCAGCGAGATAGGCACCGGAGACGGCCACCATGCCGAGCGCGGCCCGCCGGCACCAGGGTCGCCAAAGGATGGCAACGCCGAGCGCGATGTCGATCAGGCCTCCACCAATGACTGTTGCGCCGACGGCCCAAGCCGGAAGGGTGCCGCCCGCGAGCGCCGATGCGGCGGCCGCGGGCCGGACGAGAGCCACGAGACCCGAGGCGAGCCAGAAGATCGAGAGCACCAAAATCGCCAACGGAAGAGCGAAATAAAGCCGAGCGTAGAGGCGCTCTTGCCGCGTCGCCGGTAATGCACCTAGCGTCGCATCGAGATCTCGAGGCAATGTCCCACCAGCCGCAACCCACTGTCCGGGGTCGCCACGAATACCGTCGCGCAGGACGTTAATCGCCGTCGACCGCAGCGGAGAGCGCCACCCCAAGCGGCCCGCAATGTCCGCGCCGAATCCGATGAGGTCGAGAAGTTTGTTCGGCAAGAGAAGACGCAGGCGCGGCTGGGGATAGCCTTGCCAACTGCGGATTTTGCGGATGAGTTCTGGAAGAGGTCGAGCCTCCTTCTCTGTAATATCGGCAATCGTGCCGGAGGCGATATCTCCGCGCGCGGCCGCGACGACGGCAGCGGCCAAATCCTCGATATAGACAGTCTGGATCAGACTTTCTGATAGAACCTCCAGCAGAACTCCGGGCATCGCCGCCGCGCCGCGCAGAAGTGCCGTGCCGCCATAGGCATCGGGTGCGAGCACAAGGCTCGGTCGTAGGATCACCCAGTCACACGACGCGCCCGCGACATATGCGTCTCCGCGGGCCTTACTGCGAAAAAACTCCGTTGAGGCCTCCAGAGAGACACCTGCCGCCGAAATCTGGACGAGGCGCAGTGTAGGAGGAGCAGCCGCACAAAGCTGATTGAGCATCGTCGCGTGAATGGCCTCGAGATCGTCGCTGGGGCCCTCTTGAAGCGCACCGGCGGCGTTCACGACGATGTCCACATCTTTCAGTATCTCTGTCCATGCGGCTGCATCGAGCACAGCGAGATCCCGAAAAATCCATTTCTGGTTCGGTGCGGCCGCCATGGCGGCGTGGCGTGATCGGCCGAGGCCCACGACTTGGAAATCAGCCATTGAGAGAGCACGGCAACATGCTGAGCCGATGAGGCCATAGCCTCCAAGAACAAGAACAGTTGGCATTGGACCATTTCCTGGGATTGCTAAGAAAGAACTTACGCCCCGACCTAGCCCGTTTCCAACAGTAGAGAGCACGGCCAACAGATGCCATACTCCTCCGAAAGAGGCATATGTTTTTGAGCGGCGTCCTGAAGCGGGACAGGTCCATAACCGATCCCGATAAGTGCTAGCACTGCCTCGTCCTCTGGCCGGCTGTTAAGGCAAAACTGCAGACGTCATGATGCAGTTGACACTTTACGTGCTGCCCACGGTTCTTTCGCCGACGCTCGCTTCCTTTGCCTATCCGCAATTCGTCCAAGCTGCAGCGAAGGTCCGTTTTCCGCCCATCCCTGACATTAAGCGGGATCGAAAATCGCTATTCGCCTCATGCAGGGCATTAGAATAAGTCCAGCCCAGCTATTGCGACAGCGGCCGCCACGCGGGCTGCATGACTTCACTGCTCCGAGTCAGGGTGAAGGCGCAGCCTTCCCCTTCGAGCAACCTCATTAGGTTTGGCGGTGTCCGCACTGCGCTGCAGGCCGTTCCCCCCAATCGAATAGCATCGCCTCGCCCCCATCCGCGTTCGCCACGTGGCAAGGTTTCAAAGCAAGCCGCTAAAGCGGCTGTCCTAAAAACCTGCGCCGACTGAAAGTAAGAGGGATGAAGTTAAGCAAGAGATGGCAGGGCTTAGGAAGCCTAAGCGCCACGATGGAAAAACCTATCCCGCAAAGGGCAGAGATATGTGTCCATTCACAGCAAGAGCCACAAACCGAACCAACAAGTTACAGGATTTTGGGAGGTTTTGTGAAGCGACACATGCTTGCCGCTAAGGGCAAATCTATGTGTCGCTTCACACGCATTTTTTGGTGGACTGGGGAGGATTCGAACCCCCGACCCCTTGATTCGTAGTCAAGTACTCTATCCAACTGAGCTACCAATCCGCCTGTGGTGGGATTTAGCTGCAGCGTCAGACCGATGCAAGCGCAAAACGTAAAATAATCATACAGTTTCTGGACTAAGTGCAAAATCAGCTTTTGGCAGGGTGATTTCAAAGGTGGTGCCATTGGCATCGCTTTGCAAAAGCGTCAG
Organism: Loktanella salsilacus; assembly: GCF_900114485.1. Taxonomy (GTDB): domain Bacteria; phylum Pseudomonadota; class Alphaproteobacteria; order Rhodobacterales; family Rhodobacteraceae; genus Loktanella; species Loktanella salsilacus. The sequence continues at coordinate 114,424 of NZ_FOTF01000011.1, forward strand.
TCGGCCGCCGTGCCCGCGCACCAGATCGCCAGAAATGACGAGGCCAAGCCCTGCCCCGCCTTTACGCACACCGCCTTGGAAGGGTTGGAACAAATGCTCTTTCGCTTTTGGCGGCAAGCCCGGGCCAGTGTCTGACACGGTGATACGCCACAGCCTGTCGTCCTCTTCGCCGCAGATACAGATTTCACCGGGGTTACCTGTGGCCGTGACAGCTTGGCGCGCGTTGCGCACAAGGTTCGACAGCACGCGGTAGATCTGCTCTGAATCGGCGCGCAGGTTCATGGTCGCCGGAATATCCTCGGCGAAGGACAGGGGGTAGTCGCCCGCCGCAAGGCGTTCACTCTCGACGACCTCGTCGACGATTTGCGCAAGCTCAACGCGGGCGAGGCGCGGGGAAGGCTCATCCGCACGGCCAAAGGCGAGCGTACTTTCGCACAGGTGAACGGCCCGGGTGATTGACCCCACAAGCTTTGGCGCCATGCGAATAACAAGCGGATCGTCAGAGCCTTCGATGCGATCGGTAAACAGCTGCGCCGACGTGAGGATATTTCGCAAGTCGTGACTAACCTTGGCGACCGCGCCGCCCAACTGTGCAAGGCGATCCTTCTGGCGCAGAGCCGACGTCAACTGGGTCTGCATCATCTGCAGCGCGTTTTCGGCATCGCGCAACTCTCGTACACCGGCGCTGGGCGCAATGATGCGGCGTGCGTCCTCTGGTGCCTCTGCGTAATTTTGCATGTGACTGATGACGCCCTTGATCGGGCGGACCAAAAACGTTTGCACCGCGAGGAACAGCAAAAAGGCCGTAATGACAGAGATAATAGCCGACAGCAGCAGGACGTTCAGACCGTATTCGATCATCGCGCTGCGCAGCGGCATCTGATCCATCGTAACCTCGATCAGCTGCCCCCCGCCCTGCACCGGGGTGCCGATCACACGAATGATCCGCGGCGACTGATCCCACAGGGTGCCCAGAGCCGCCCGAATCAATGCGGGCCCAGAAGGGTCGCGCATATCGTAGGTGGCCGCGATTTCCGCCGGGATTGGAGAGGACAGCGCCAGCTGCCGCATGTCGTCGCGCCGCAACACGACGTTAAAGACGCCAGCGTTGGTCAGCAACTCTGCCTCTAGCTCGGGCGCAATCATGTCGGTGGCTTCAACCGCCAGCGACGCGATCTGCGCCCGTTCCAGACGAGCCAGCAAATAGTCCTCTCGGAAGCGGGCCACCGAGGGGACGAAGATAAATATTTCTGCCAGCATCACGAAGATGACGGTCAGAATCAGGAAGCGACCTGAGAGAGTGTTCAGCATTGCACCTCCGACGTTAGGGAAGGAAGCGCTGTACCAGCCCCACGATCCGTTTGACCATATCACTTTCGAACAGCTTGGGGGTGAAATATGCCCCGGCGGCCCGCTTGTTCAGTTCCATATAGGTTGGATAAGGTAAAACGGTATTACTGATAGCCTGCATTTTCATCTTGTTGGCAATCGCCATAGCCCAAAGCGCGATCAATTCGCCTGCAAGATGCCCCGCAATCGACGCACCCACAGGCTTGCCACCGACAACCATGACCTTGATCAGACCGCGCATCTGAAGCTCTGTATTCGCGCGGTCATTATGAGAATATTCAGACCGCACGACCGTCAGCTTGTCGCCATGTGCTTCGCGCGCCTGCGCTTCGGTCAGCCCGACCTGCGCGAGCTCTGGGTCAGTATAGGTGACCCACGGAATGTGGTCCGTACGCACCTTGGACGGCAGGCCAAGCACCAGCGACCGCACGAGCTGTCCGCCGTGATAGCCCGCGACGTGAGTGAATTGCAGACCGCCAGCAACATCCCCCGCAGCATAAACGCGCTTGTTGCTGACAGAACGCAGGCTGTCGTCAACCTTAAGGCCCCTGCGATTATGTTCGACATTGGCCGTATCCAAGCCCAGATTTGCGACGTTCACAGCGCGGCCCACGGCCATCAACAAGTGAGAGCCGGTGAAGTCGCCCTTAGGTGTGTGCACTGTAATCGTGCCATCACCGCCGCTAATCCGGCTGGCTTGCGCATCTTCGACAATTTCGATGCCTTCGCTGCGCAGATTGTCCAGCACGATGGCAGCCATTTCAGGGTCATCCTTGCCCATCGCCTTGGCGCCTTCGATCACCGTGACTTTGCAGCCAAGTCGCACATGCGCCTGTGCCATCTCCATCCCGATGGGACCGCCGCCCACGACCAGCAGGTGGTCAGGCTTTTCGCGCAGATCAAAAATCGTCTCGTTGGTGTGAACCGTTACGCTATCGAGGCCATCAATGGGCGGCACAAAAGGGCCGGACCCGGTGGCAACGACGAAACGGCGGGCCTTGATGATGGTCTCGCCGGCCTGCACTTCTGTTTCAGAAATGAAGCGTCCGTTTTCGCGGATGACTGTGCAACCGAATCCTTCGAATCGTTCCTGACTATCGACTGGGGCGATCGCATCAATCACGCGGCGCACATGATCCTTGGCACCTGCGTAGTTAACCTCTGGATGAGCCTGCGCGATGCCGAAGTCAGGATTATCCAGCCCAGCATGAGCGTGCTTGGCCGACGCCAACAGCGCCTTTGACGGAACACAGCCGTAATTTAGGCAATCCCCGCCCATCTTATGCCCCTCGATCAGGACAACGCGCGCGCCCATCTGGGCAGCACCCGATGCGATAGACAGGCCAGCGGATCCGGCACCGATGATGCAAATATCAGTTTCAATACGGCTCATGTTACAGGCCTTTCTTGCCGCGCAGGGCATTGATGATCAGAGGAAGGGCGGCCAGCAGGGAAAGCCCAAGGATTGGCAACAGAATCGCCGGCTGAAAGATAATGCCCAGATCGGGCGTCTCGCCGCGGGCGAACACTTCACCAAGGCCCGCACCCACCGAAGTATAGACAACCGCGCCGGGCATGATTCCGAAAAAGGTCGTAACCGCGAAACGGTAAAGCGGCACGCCCACCAAAGCGGGCACCAGATTCGCAACGAAGAATGGCACAGCCGGAACCAACCGGATCAGGAACAACATCGACCACTGATTGCCTTCATCATCAATGCCGTCCTTGATTCGCTTAACGACACCGTCACTGGCATCCATTTTTTTCGCCAAAGACTGTCCAAGCCCCCAGCGTGCCGCAAGAAACAGCGCAATCGCGCCGATCGTCGCCCCGGTCACGTTAAAAATCGCACCCGGCAGCACCGGAAAGGCAGCGGGGAAGCTGCCGAACAGAAAGCCGCCCGTCAGTGTGGCAATCGTCGCACCGGGCAAACTGAACGCCACGATCACGGCATAGGCCGCGATAAACCCAAGCACGCAAAGCAGATAATTAGCATCGCGGAACGCCAGCAGCGCCTCTCTGTTCTGGCTAAGCGCATCGAACGAGAGATAGTCACGGAGCAACCAAGCCCCCAGAACCGCAACGATGACGATCACAATCAAAGGTAGGCGGCGCAAAATAGGGTTCGCGGTGGTCGTATCGGACATCTTCACTCTTTCTGCCGCAGGGGCGCTGGACCTTGGCACCCTACATGGCGCACTGGATGGGCGGCGGATAGACGACTCACGCGGCCTTGATCCGACCAGCCCAAAGTCGGGCTTCTAGGGGCTAAACTGTAACAATTCGTTGCACTATATATTGCACACCGTAGCAAAACTTACCGCGCAGCGCCGTTGACACGCGAGGGCCCTCCACTTAAAGGGCAGGTCTGAATGAATGACGGGCCTCGAATCCATCCCGGGTTTGGCCCCCGAACCGGAGGACAAGCGATGAAGCGCACGTTCCAACCCAGCAACCGCGTCCGCAAAAACCGTCACGGTTTCCGTGCCCGTATGGCGACGCCGTCTGGCCGCAAGATCATCAACGCCCGCCGCGCAAAAGGCCGGGCCAAGCTGAGCGCGTAAGCGCGTCACTTGACGATGACCGACATGACGCCGCCGGATACGCCTGACAAGGGCGAACCGGCGGTTTTAGTGTGTCCGCAGGTCCTGACAAAGCGGCGCGATTTTATCGCCGCAAGCCATGGTCGCAGACAAGGCACGCCCGGCATTCATTTGCAGGGCCGTCCGCGCGACGACGGCAGTGATCTGATGCGTGTGGGCTATACCTGCTCTAAAAAGGTCGGCAACGCCGTAGCGCGGAACCGAGCCAAGCGCCGTCTGCGTGAAATTGCGCGCATGATCCTGCCGGTGCATGGCCGCCCCGGCTGGGACTACGTCCTTGTGGGCCGCGCCCAGACAACCGGTGCGCTGCCCTTTTTGCAATTGCAATCAGACCTGATCCGCGCCCTTGCGAAGGTACACCAGTGACGCCGCTGGCGTATATTGTCGCGGTGCCCGTGCGTGCATATCGCTTGCTGCTGTCCCCGTGGGTTGGTCATGGCTGCCGCTTTCATCCGACCTGCTCGGCCTATGCCCTTGAAGCGCTGGAAAAGCATGGCGCGGTAAAGGGCGGATGGCTGACCTTGCGGCGCATCGGGCGCTGCCAGCCTTGGGGCGGGTCCGGCATCGATAACGTGCCTGACTAGCCACCAAATCTTAGGCAAAAAATTGGCTGGCGTCGCCGGACACGGGAATCGCCTTGCCGATCAATTTTACTAGTGTTTTGCCCCCTGCCGCAGTAGGTGATGCCATGCTTGACGAAACCGAAATTCATCCGCTGTTTCACGGCGCACCGGACACGGTCGCGTTCAAGAAATTACGCAAACGCCTCGTGCGCGACACCCGGGAAGCGATTGACCGCTATGGCATGATTGCGCCCGGCGGCAAGTGGCTCGTTTGCCTGTCAGGCGGCAAGGACAGCTATACACTTTTGGCGATCCTATACGAATTGCAGTGGCGCGGCTTGCTTCCGGTAGAGCTTCTTGCCTGCAACCTCGATCAGGGCCAACCTAACTTTCCCGCGACCGTTCTGCCCGAATTTCTGCAGAAAATGGGCGTGCCGCACCGGATCGAATATCGCGACACCTATTCCGTCGTGATGGATAAAACCCCGCAAGGCCGCACTCTTTGCACCATGTGTTCACGCCTGCGCCGCGCCAATCTTTATCGCATCGCCCGCGAGGAAGGCTGCACCGCCGTTGTGCTGGGCCATCACCGCGATGACATTTTGGAAACGTTCTTCCTGAACCTTTTCCACGGTGGCAAGCTGGCCACGATGCCGCCCAAGCTAAAGAATGACGAGGGCGATCTGTTTCTGTACCGCCCTCTTGCCCATGTGGCCGAAGCGGATTGCGAAAAATTCGCCCAAGCGATGAACTATCCCATTATCCCCTGCGACCTGTGTGGATCGCAGGACGGGTTGCAGCGCCAGCAGATCAAACGCCTGCTGGATGGCTGGGAAACCAACAGCCCAGGACGGCGCCAGAAAATATTCTCATCCCTGATGAACACCCGGCCAAGCCATCTGCTTGATACGGCATTGTTCGATTTTACGGGACTTGCCCTAAATCACAAAGACCCTGAAACCCCTTGACCTTTGGGGCCTGCACGGTTTGAACCAATCCCACCAGATTTCACAGACGGACGGTTGCGACGCATGGAAGATCAAAACAAGAACCTGATCCTGGCACTTGTGCTCAGCACGCTGGTTATCATCGTCTGGACATTCTTGTTCCCGCCAGAGGTGCAGGCCCCCGCGACGCTAGAGGCGACGCAGGAACAGATGGATACGACGGTGCCGACGGCTGATCCTGTCACTGGCGGCATCGCGGCCCCAACTGACGCGGAAGCAGCCGCTGTAGCCGACGCCCCGCGCGTGAACGTGCAGACACCAGAGCTGTCGGGCACGATTTCCTTGCTGGGTGGCCGGATCGACGATCTGAAGCTGACGCAATACAACGAGACAATCGACGACACCTCGCCCGAGGTCACGCTGCTGTCCCCCAGCGGCACGCCGGACGCCTATTTCGCGTCATTCGGCTGGGCCGCGGCGACGGGTATCGCTGCCGATGCCGTCCCCGGCCCCGACACACTGTGGACCGTTGAAGCTGGAGAGACGCTGACCCCGGACACGCCAATCACGCTGGTTTGGGACAACGGCGCTGGCCAGATCTTCCGCAACCAAATCTCGGTTGATGACAAATACATGTTCAGCGTCGACCAAAGCGTCGAAAACACCGGCACCGAAGAGATCAGCCTGCGCCCCTACGGTCTGCTGCGCCAAGAAGGTATGCCGTCTGACTTGCAGAACTTCTTTATCCTGCACGAAGGTCTGGTCCGCATGACCGACGGCACGCTGGAAGAAGTTAAGTACAAGAAAATGCTTGATTTCGCGGTCGATGACCGCGAAGGCACCAATGCGGAACGGCAGGACGTCACATCCGCAGGCTGGATCGGCTATACCGACCACTACTGGATGACGACGCTGATCCCGAACCAGGCTGTGCCCTTCCGGTCCGTCGCCAAATACTTCCCCGGCCGCGACATCTTTCAGGCAGAGGCTGTGCAGGACGCCCAGACTGTCGCCCCCGGCGGCACCGCCAGCGTAACAACGCAGCTTTTCGCCGGTGCTAAGGAATGGGAAACCATCCGTGACTACCAAGAGGCTGGTGTCACGGGCTTTGTCGACAGCATCGACTGGGGCTGGTTCTTTTTCCTGACTAAGCCGATTTTCTGGGTACTTCACCACCTGAACCTGCTGATCGGCAACATGGGTTTCGCCATCATCGCGCTGACCTTCTTCCTCAAACTCCTGGTTCTTCCGCTGGCCTATAAGTCCTACGTCAGCATGGCGAAGATGAAGGAACTTCAGCCAGAGATGGAGAAGCTGAAAGAGCGTGCCGGCGACGATAAATCGCAACTGCAAACCGGCATGATGAAACTGTATAAGGAAAACAAGGTGAACCCCGCCGCGGGTTGTCTGCCGATCCTGATCCAGATCCCTATTTTCTTCTCGCTGTACAAAGTGATCTTCGTCACGCTGGAACTGCGTCACGCGCCGTGGATCAGCTGGATCCAAGACTTGTCCGCACCCGATCCGTCGTCCATCCTGAACCTGTTCGGCCTGTTCCCATGGGCGACGCCTGACGTCACCTCGCCGATCCATATCATCAGCCTTGGCGTTCTGCCGATCCTGCTGGGTATCTCGATGTGGCTGCAGCAGAAACTGAACCCAGCCCCAGCAGATGCGACGCAAAAGATGATCTTTGCGTGGATGCCTTGGGTGTTCATGTTTATGCTGGGTCGCTTTGCGTCGGGTCTGGTTCTTTACTGGATCACGAACAACACAATCACCTTTATGCAGCAGTACATCATCATGCGCAGCCACGGGGCAAAGCCTGATGTGTTTGGCAACATCCGAACCACCTTTAGCCGCAAAAAGGGTGAACCGGTCGCGGCCAATAGCCCTAAGAAGCCTAAGTCCAAGTGACCGGAACTGTCGCCGCACTGTGGCGGCACCCGATCAAAAGCCATGGACGACAGGCATTGGACGCGATCACACTGATTGCGGGTCAGACGATGCCATACGACAGGCGCTGGGCGGTTACGTCCGGCGCCTCTCGGTATCAGGGGGGCTGGGACGAGTGCCACGCCTTCATGATCGGCACCCGCAACCCAGCATTGGCAGCAATGACGGCCACGCTGGACGAAGAATCGCAGACTGTGCATCTGCAGCACCCTGCCCTGCCCGATATTTCAATCCAGCCGGATGATCCGCAAAGCGCCGCCGCATTCATCACTTGGGTTACGCCCCTGACGCCGCCGGGCCGCGCTGCGCCGCAGGCTATCGTCACCGCAGGCCAGCGCGGCATGACGGACACGAAATACCCCTCTGTTTCGATTATGAACACCGCCAGCCATGCCGCAGTGGCGGATCAACTGGGGAAACCGCTGGAACCAGAGCGGTGGCGCGGGAATATCTGGCTCGACGGCCTGCCCCCTTGGGCCGAGTGGGACTGGATTGGACGTGACATTCGGATTGGCGCGGTAACCCTACGGATCCAAGAGCGGATTGCCCGTTGCGCCCATACCGCAGCCAGCCCAGAAACCGGCCTACGCGACGCTGATACGCTTGGTGCATTGCGCGATGGCTGGACTCATACCGACTTCGGCGTTTATGCAGCCGTAATGACCGGCGGCAGGATCGCCCTTGGCGACGAACTAGAGGTGCTGTGATGCAACTGCCATTCCCAGAAATTGAAATGCCCTCGGACGAGGCGTTGGAAAAAGGTCGCCTGCTGTTCGCAGGCGAGACGACATTCCTAAAAGGTGTCGTCGCAATGGACGGCCTGCCCCCTGCCGACCGGTTAGAGGTCTGCTTTGCCGGACGATCGAACGTCGGCAAGTCGTCGTTGATTAACGCGCTGACGGGTCGCAAGGGCCTTGCCCGCGCGTCCAACACGCCGGGCCGGACGCAAGAGATCAACTTCTTCACCGCAGGTGAGCTGTATGTCGTCGACCTTCCGGGCTATGGCTTTGCCAATGCGCCCGTCGCCGTCGTTGCCAAGTGGCAGGCCCTGCTAAAAAACTATCTGCAAGGTCGCCCGACACTGCGCCGGGTCTTTGTTCTGATCGACGCGCGTCACGGGGCCAAAGCCGTGGACGAAGAAATCATGACCCTCCTCGACCGCGCCGCGGTGACGTTCCAAGTCGTGATGACCAAGGTGGACAAGGTCAAAGGCGACGCGCTTGACGCCAGCATGGCCGCAACCCGCGCCGCCATGGCAAAGCACCCCGCCGCCTATCCAGAGCTTATCCTGACCAGTTCGGAAAAAGGTGAGGGCATCGCCGCCTTGCGCGCTGTGATCGCGTCTATCGAAGCTTAAACCTCGCTTGCGATCATCGCTTGAGGGGGCGCGCGCGCTCCGCTATCCCTAGGCAACACACCCCGGGGGATAGCCATGAGGACTCAGGACATGAACCGAGACTGGATCGCCACAGCGCGCACGCTGTCAGAGGCCCTGCCCTATCTGCAACGCTATTCCGGTGCCGTTGTCGTCGTGAAATTTGGCGGCAACGCTATGGGCGACGCCAACGCGATGGCTGAATTCGCCCGCGACATCGTGCTGATGAAACAAGTCGGTATGAACCCCGTAGTCGTCCACGGCGGCGGCCCCATGATTAACGAGATGCTCGACAAACTTGGCATCGAATCGAAATTTATCCGCGGCAAGCGCGTCACCGATCAAGCGACTGTCGAAGTGGTCGAAATGGTACTGACCGGGCTTGTGAACAAGCGTATTGTCCAGGCCATCATGGACGAAGGCGGCCGCGCTGTCGGCCTGTCCGGTAAAGATGACGACCTGATGGTCGCCGAGGTGGACGATCCAGAACTCGGCTTTGTCGGTCGCCCGGTCGAAATGAACGTCCAAGTGCTACGCGACCTTTACGGCGCGGGCATCATTCCTGTGGTCGCCCCCGTGGCGACCGGCATGGATTTCCTTGAGACATTTAACGTCAACGGCGACACAGCCGCCGGCGCGATTGCGGGTGCCCTTAAGGCTGACCGCTTGTTGCTGCTAACGGACGTGGCCGGCGTCAAGGATGCGAATGGCGAAGTCCTGACCCAACTCAACCCCGACCAGATCCGCGACATGATCGCCGACGGCACCATCGCTGGCGGCATGATCCCAAAGGTGGAAACGGCCCTCAAGGCGATCGAGGACGGCGTGCGCGCCGTCGTGATCCTTGACGGACGTTTGCCGAACGCATCCTTGCTTGAACTCTTTACCGAACATGGTGCCGGTTCGATCATCCGATCCACGGAATCGCGCGTCAAATCGCGGCAGGACTAATCGGTGTCCCTTACACTGATCCTGCTGCGCCATGCGAAATCCGGCTGGGACGATCCGATCGCATCGGATCACGAACGCACCCTAACAGATCGCGGCACACGCGATGCACATGCGATAGGTGCCTGGCTTCGGCAGAATCGCTACCTGCCAGATGCGGCTTTGTCCTCTGACGCGACCCGCACGCGCCAGACGATGCAGGGCGTTTTGTCTGGCCTAAACCAAACGGATCAGACGCAGTACCTGTCTGCCCTCTACAATGCCTCTGTGGATACGATCCTGCGGCTTATCAAACGCCAAAGCGCAAAGACCGTACTGATCTGCGCCCATAACCCAGGCATTGGGTTTGCGGCGCAGCAACTGGCACTAACACCGCCGCAGCACCAACGCTTTGACGATTACCCCACTGCCGCGACAACCGTCATGCGGTTCGATGCCGCCGACTGGTCAGACATTCGCCAAGGCACAGTCACCGACTTCGTTATCCCCGCCGATCTAAATCAATAAGGACCGCCTGCCAGCCAGCAAGCGGTCCTTAATTCTTCTGGTCAAAAATACCTCGGGGGTGCGGGGGCTGGCCCCCGCCCTTTTCCGACCGAGCATTCGTCAGTGACCCAGAATCTGGCTCAGGAACAGTTTCGTCCGGTCTGATTGCGGGTTGTTAAAGAACGCATGCGGCTCGTTCTGCTCCACGATCTGACCTTGGTCCATAAAGATCACACGGTTCGCCACAGCCTGCGCAAAGCCCATTTCGTGGGTTACGCAGAGCATGGTCATGCCCTCTTCCGCCAGCTCGATCATGGTGTCCAAGACTTCCTTGATCATTTCTGGGTCCAGCGCCGACGTCGGCTCGTCAAACAGCATGATGCGCGGCTTCATGCATAGCGACCGCGCGATAGCGACGCGCTGCTGCTGGCCACCGGAAAGCTGACCGGGATACTTATTTGCTTGATCGGGAATCTTCACCTTCTCAAGGAAATGCATCGCCGTTGCTTCGGCTTCTTTCTTGGGCGTCTTGCGGACCCAGATGGGGGCCAGCGTGCAGTTTTCCAGAATCGTAAGGTGCGGGAACAGGTTGAAGTGCTGAAAGCACATACCAACCTCTGACCGGATCTTATCGATGTTTTTCAAGTCCGACGACAGCTCTGTGCCGTCGACGATAATCTGACCGGACTGGTGCTCTTCCAAACGGTTGATGCAGCGGATCAGCGTCGATTTGCCAGAGCCAGAAGGCCCACAAATAACGATCCGCTCGCCGCGGTTCACCGTCAGGTTGATGTCGCGCAGCACGTGGAACGTGCCGTACCACTTGTTCATGTTGTTGATATCGATGGCAACTTCATCGCTGACCTGCATGGCGCTGCGATTGATTTGGCGATCTTGAACGGCCTCTGACATTGTCATGCCTCCCTTAACGGTTTTCGCGCTGGAGTTTCTTCTCCAGGTGCAGTGAATAACGGCCCATGCTGAAGCAGGCGATGAAGAACAGGACGCCGATAAAGACGAACAGTTCCCAATAGACGCCGTTCCAGTCGGTGCTGGCACGAATTGCGTTGGTCAGACCCAGCGGATCAAGCAGACCAATAAACAGCACCAGCGTGGTATCTTTGAACAGGCCGATAAAGGTGTTCACGATACCTGGGATCGAGATCTTGAGCGCCTGCGGCAGGACGATCAGCTGCATGGACTGCCAATAGGATAGGCCCAGCGAATCGGCACCTTCGTACTGACCCTTGGGCACAGCGGCCAAGCCGCCGCGCACGACCTCTGCGATATATGCGGCAGAGAACAGCGTCACCATGATGATAACCCGCAGCGTCAGGTCAAAGTTCGTACCCGGCGGCAGGAAGTAGTTCAGCAGCAAGGACGCGGTGAACAACCAGACGATCAGCGGCACGCCGCGGATAATCTCGATGAAACCAACGCTTAGCTTGGTCACGATGAACAGGTCGGACGCACGGCCAAGGGCAAGGATGATGCCCAGCGGCAGCGATAGCACGATGGCTGAAACACCGATGACCACGGACAGCAGGAAGCCGCCCAGCTGGTTCGACCGTACAGATTCAAGGCCGATGGGCGCGATAGAAGCCAGCGTATCGACCAGCGGTCCCATGACGAACAACCAATACAGCACCGGTACCAAGATTGCAGCGATCACGCCGACGATCTGGTTAACACCGACCAGTGCCCGGAATGCGAACACACCCAGCACAAAGCCAAGCGCAACAGCAATTGGCAGCCAGATCGGCCCGCCCCAGATCAGAAAGAAGATCAAGAAAGGCGACGCGAGCGAGAAGCCCATGAACCAGCGCGGGAAGTTGCCGAACAGCACGGGGCCAAGGCCCAGCAACATCACGACCAGTGCAAGTGTGGGACGCCAGTAAAACTCTGACGGGTAGAAACCGAACAACAACTGCTCCCAGCGGTCACGGATAACGCCCCAGCAGGCCTTGGACGCAGCGTCGCCGCTGGCGGCCAAGATTTCGCGGCAGTTCGACAAAGACGTCGCCGTCCATGTCGGGCTGACGAACCACGGCACCAGATGGCTTAGGACGACCCAGACGACGTAGATCGCGATCAGTGTCATCAGGCCATTTAGCCATGTCGGGAACAGGTTTTCGCGCACCCATTTCACTGCACCCGCCTCCTTCAGGGGGGGCGGCTGCTGCGCAATCATGCTCTCGCGGACGTAAGGGGCGGTTTGTGCGTGCGTATCGCTCATCTTAACGCTCCTCTAGTTTCATTGAATTATTGAAGACGTTCATGACGAACGAAATCGCAAGGGACAGGGCCAGATAAACGAGGCCAAGCAGCAACATACATTCGAGCGCGCGTCCCGTCTGGTTCAGCGTAATGCCACCCAGCGTCGCCCGCACGTCGGCATAGCCAACAGCCAAGGCGAGGGACGAGTTCTTGGTCAGGTTCAAGTATTGCGAAGTCAGCGGTGGAATGATGACACGCATCGCCTGCGGCAGGATCACAAGGCTCATCGCGCGGTTCGGACGCACGCCCAGGGCGGCTGCGGCCTCTGACTGACCTTTGGACACAGACAGAATGCCAGCGCGGACGATTTCCGTGATGAAGGCACCGGTGTAAAGCGACAGGGCCAACCACAAGGCCATCAACTGGTTGCTTAACTGAAAGCCACCGCTGAAGTTGAAACCGGTCAGTTCAGGATAGCTTAGCGTCACAGGACGCCCCAGCACAAAGAACGCCAGAACGGACGGCACGATCACGATCGCAAACAGCGGCCAGACCATAGGCAGCAGGCGGCCCGTATCAAACAGCAACTTTTTCGCATAGCGCCGATAGGCGAAAGCACCGATCAGCGATGCAACAAAGACCGCGACCAGCAGACCTGAGTTCGCCCCCCAGATTGGCGCTGGCAAATAGGTGCCACGGTTGGTCACAGCGATGCTGTTCCAGATCAACGACGCTGTTGCCGTGCCATCGTCGCCGACACGGAAATCGCCGGGGCGCGGGGTAGCTTCGGAAAAGACTGCGTAGATCAATAGGATCCACAGCAGCAACGGCACGTTGCGGAAGCCTTCGACATAGACTGCCATCAGGCGGCTGACCAACCAGTTGCGTGACAGGCGCAGAACACCCGCTAGAACGCCAAGGATGGTTGCCAAAATGATGCCCAGAAAGGCGACGAGCAACGTGTTGTAAAGACCGACAAGGGCCGCATCAAAGTGAGACCCTGCGTTGGTGTAGCCCACCAGCCATGTGCCGATACTCGATGTGATATCGTAGCTAGCGCGCGAGCTTAGAAAGCTGAAATCAGGCTGCAGTCCAAGACTGGCAAGGTTCGCCAAAAGGTTAGAGACCAGCCAATAAATACCGACGCAGACCAAGGCGAGCGTGATGACTTGGATGGTCAAAGACCGATAGCGTGTGTCGTAGATAAGCTGGCTCAGCCGAAAGCTTTCGCGTGGCGGGCTATCCGACATCGATGACATTATATTCTCCCCGGGCAATGCCAGACTTTGTTCAGGTTGCTCCGGTTGGCCCGGATGCACCACGCGCTGGCAGACGTTCTTAACGTATGTGGATCAGAATGACGAAAGGCCCGGCATAAACCGGGCCTTTCGCCTATATTTTTAGCGGAAAGGTGGCGAATACAGCAGGCCGCCGTCGGTCCACTGTGCGTTCAGACCACGTGCCAGACCGATGGGAGTGTTCTCACCGATGTTGCGCTCGAAGATCTCGCCGTAGTTGCCGCCAGCCATGATCGCGTTCTTTGCCCAATCAGCGGACAGACCGATCATCGCGCCCAGCTCGCCTTCGGTGCCGAGGATACGGTTCACTTCAGGGTTGTTGGTCGGTGCTGCGGACATCTCTGCGATGTTGGCAGACGTGATGCCCAGCTCTTCAGCTGCGATCAGTGCGTTCAGCGTCCACATGGCGATATCGCCCCACTCGTTGTCGCCGTGACGGACCAGCGGGCCCAGCGGCTCTTTCGAGATGATTTCAGGCAGCAGAACGTGGTCGCCCGGTGCTTCGAAAGTCGCACGGGTTGCGGCCAGGCCGGATGCGTCCGTGGTATAGACGTCGCAGGCGCCAGCCAGATACTGCTGCTGACCTTCGGCGTTCGTCTGAACGGCCACAGGCTGGTAGCTGATGTTATTAGCGCGGAAGAAGTCGGCCAAGTTCAGCTCTGTCGTGGTGCCGGTCTGAATGCAGACGGTTGCGCCGTCCAGATCCTTAGCGGATGTCACACCCAGCGATTTCGGGATCAGGAAGCCCTGACCGTCGTAGTAGTTCACGCCGATGAAGTCGAACTTCAGGTCGGTGTCGCGGGACATTGTCCAGGTGGTGTTACGAGCCAGCAGGTCGATCTCGCCCGAGGACAGCGCGGTGAAACGTGTTTCGCCGGTTGTCGGAACGAATTCGACAGCGTCCTTGTCGCCAAAGATCGCAGCTGCAACAGCGCGGCAGACATCAACGTCAAAACCTTCCCAAACGCCATTGGCGTCTGGTGCACCAAAACCGGCAAGACCGGTCACGACGCCGCAGTTCAGGTGGCCGCGTGCCTTGACGTCATCCAGCGTTGCCGCGGATGCAGCAGCAGCTGTCAGACCGGCAACTGCCAGCGTTCCAAAAAGTACGGTCTTTTTCATTATTACCTCTTCCTGAGTATCCGCCCATAAAGGGCAGCCAATTACTCCGTTCGTCCGAACGGTTGGGTTTTGACGGGTTACCCCCCCAATGGAGAGAGATTGGGCGGATTCCAGCCCAGAGGTCAAGAGTTACTGCCGGGTCAATCGGCTGTATCTGCCTACGCGAGCGGCAGTTTGACTGGATTGGCCTGTTTTTTGACCGCCTTAGGTTGATCGACTTAGGTTCAGAAACAACGCGGCATCGTAGAACGCCTGCTGTTTAATCGCTGCCGCTTCAGCGGCTTCCTCGTCGTCACCCCATTGGCTGATCTGAAAGTCCTCATCGATCCGGCTTAGCGGCCAAGCATCCTGCGGCGTCAATGCGTCCGATGCGACGGCAGCGGCCAGAACCAAAGAACCTGACAGTTGCACAAGATCGTGAAAGCCCGTTAGCGCAAAGGGATCGAACTGCCCGACATGGGCGTGCAACCGATCCAGCGATTCGGCAGGCTGCGGGATTGGCATCAGACCCGTCGTGACGTGCAGATGGGCTTGCAGTGTCGTCGCAGACCAATCTAGCCATGGGTCCCAAGCCTGCGATTGGGCGGCGACCAACACGTCTGGATTAGCAGCGCGATAGCACAGCAAATCGCTTTCGCCGTAAGACGCCAGCATCGCCACAACATCCGCATACTGCGGCGTCACCTTGTCGATGGCAGAGTTCGCAGCGCGTGTGGCTGGCATTGTTGTGGGGTCAATTTTCTCGCCTTGCGCCTGCCATTCTGCGGCGACACGGTCTGCCATGGCCTGCGTCGGCATGATCAGGGGCTGCTTGTAAGGCGTCTTGACCGCACGGCCGTCCAGATCGACGGCAAAGCCACCGTCGCGGGCTACAGTTGTGGCATTGGTCCAGAAACGTTTGGGGGCCCAGTCGCTCATGCGGGATCTCCGATCAGGTCATCAATGGCAGCGTCCAGCGCCGCGAAGGTATTAATCAGACGGTCAGCGCCAAGGGTATCTGGCGCGTGATAGCCCCAATCGACGCCAATCGTGGCAACCCCGGCGGCGCGGGCCATATCCATGTCGTAGCGTGTGTCGCCGACCATCACCGCGCGGTGCGGCGCAACCTCGGCGTCCGCCAAACAAGTCAACACCATCGACGGATGCGGCTTGGACGGGTGAAAATCTGAGGTCTGGCCGCTAATAAACAGCCCCTGCAGCGCATGTTGATCAACAAGCCGATCCAGCCCCCGCTTAGACTTCCCCGTCGCGACAGCAAGCAGCGTGTGATCCTGCGCTTGCAAGCGGTGCAACGCCTCTAGCGCGCCGGGAAACAGGGGGCTGCGCCGTTTCAGGTCCTCTACCGCATGGTCATGAAACGACGCGCGGTATTGCCGCGTCAATTCATCGCGCGTCGCGGCGTCCAGATCGGGGCACAGCACGGCAAAGGTTTCTGGCAGCGACAGACCGACGATCGACAAAACCTCTGCCCTGCTTGGGGTGACAAGCCCAACCGCACCAAAGGCGTGCGTCATCGCGCCAAGGATTTCCGCCTGACTGTCGACAAGCGTTCCGTCCACGTCAAAAATGACAAGGCGCAGGTCAGGCATAACGGGCCCCTTGTGATTAGTCGGGCATATTAAAGGGATCGACCGGCGCATGGCTGACCTGCCAGCCGACGAAGTCCCACGTGCGCTGCATATGGTCTGGCAGCGGTGCTGTCAGGTGCAGAATTGCGCCAGTTTCGGGATGCTCGATGGTCAAGCTGCGCGCATGCAGGTGCATTTTGCGGCTGATATCGCCGCCCATGCCAGCGCCCCAGCCGTCGCCCATGTTTTCCTGCTCTGTCCCACCGTATTTGCCGTCACCGATAATCGGATGACCGATCTCGGCCATGTGGGCGCGCAACTGGTGGGTCCGGCCTGTGATCGGCACCAAAGCAACCCATGCAGCCCGCTTTGCCAGCGTGTCTAGCACAGCGTAATCCGTCGTGGCGCGCTTTGCGCCTTCGGTGCTGTCGACGTCTTTGGGGTGAATGCAGCGCATCTTTTCGTTCTCGCCGCCCTTGCCGTGACCCGGTGCCTTCAGCAGGCCGTACTTGATCGTCGCAGCGCGAGGATGCGGCACGCCAGCGACGGCGGCCCAATAAATCTTGCGCGTGGCGTGGTGCTTTAGGTTCTCTGTCAACTGCTTGGCCGCCATACGCGTGCGGGCCAAGATCAGAACGCCAGAGGTGTCCTTGTCCAAACGGTGCACCAGACGCGGCTTTTCGTCATAGCCAAACATCAGCGCCTCTGACATCGCGTCAACGTGGCGGGTGGTGTTCGTGCCGCCCTGCGTGGCGAGGCCAGCAGGCTTGTTAATGACGATCATATGGTCGTCGCGGTAAATCACGCAGGACATGATCAGCGCAGCGTCAGCCTTGGTGACGCCCTGCTTCATCATGCTCCGCTCGGCATCGACCTGTGCCTCTGTCGGCAGCGGCGGAATGCGGACGCTTTGCCCGACGTCAAGCCGCGTGTTCGACTTTACCCGGCCGCCGTCGACGCGGATGTCGCCCTTGCGGCACATCTTTTCGATCCGACCCTGCGTCAGGTGCGGAAACAGCCGCCGCAGGTAACGGTCAAGCCGCTGATCGCCGTCGTCCGGGCCAATTACCCGCGTCTGAACACCGCCGCTCATGCCAATACCATCCGTGTCAAAGTCATGCCAAAGACCAGCGCCGCCAGTCCAATAATTACGCTGCCGCCTACATAGGCGACGGCCAGATTGAACTGGCCTCTTTCCATCAGCGCCACCGCATCAAGCGAAAACGCCGAAAAGGTCGTGAAGCCGCCGAGCAGTCCGGTCATCAGAAACGGGGCTGCACGCATGCCGCCCTTTTCCGCCAGCGCCACAACGACCACGCCCATCAGCAACGAGCCGAGTACATTCACCGACACTGTTCCCCAAGGGAACCCCTGCCCCATGATGCGCAGCGTCAGCATTCCGCTCAGCCAGCGCAACGTCGCGCCGATCGCCCCGCCAAGGGCCACAGTGAAAGCAGTCAAGATCATCACCCCCTGTCGCCCGAACAGGTCAACTTGTCAATTCGTGCCGCCCTGACGCTTGACCCGCAGCCCTGCAAAGAAATCCACGCGCTTTTTCAGCTCGCGCTCGAACCCGCGATCGACAGGTAGATAGTAGATCCCCCGCTTCATCGTATCGGGGAAATAGTTCTGACCGGAAAAACCGTCCTCCGCGTCGTGGTCATAGGCATATCCAGTGCCAAAACCTTGTTCCTTCATCAGCTTCGTCGGCGCGTTCAGGATATGTCGCGGCGGCGGCTCTGACCCGGTTTGCTTCGCAGCAGCCATCGCCGCCTTGAAGGCGACATAGCCTGCGTTCGATTTAGGCGCGAGCGCGAGGTACGTGACCGCCTGCCCCAGCGCCAGTTCGCCCTCTGGGCTGCCAAGGCGCTCGTAGGTCTCCCAGGCTTGAATGCAGATGTGCTGGGCCTGCGGATCGGCAAGGCCAATATCTTCGACCGCCATACGCACAATACGGCGCGCAAGGTAACGCGGGTCTTCACCGCCCGTCAGCATCCGCGCCAGCCAATACAGCGCAGCATCGGGGTCAGATCCGCGCACCGATTTATGCAACGCAGAGATCAGGTTGTAATGCTCGTCGCCGGACTTGTCGTATTTCGTCGCCCGCTTCATCAGGCGGGACGTCAGCGCGTCCGTGCCAAGCGGCTTGTCCGTCTTCCACGCCGCCACCTGTTCAATCAAGTTCAACAGGGTGCGCCCGTCGCCGTCGGCCATGTTGATCAGTTGACCCCGCGCCTGCGCGTCCAGCGGCAGCTTGCGGTCAAGGTCGGCCTCTGCACGCTGCGCGAGGCGTTCTAGGTCAGCGTCATTCAAGCGCGTCAGGATCAGCACCTGCGCGCGCGATAGCAAAGCGGCGTTCAGTTCGAAGCTGGGGTTTTCCGTCGTGGCACCGACCAGAAGGATTGTGCCGTCTTCCATATGCGGCAGAAAACCGTCCTGCTGCGCCTTATTAAAACGGTGAATCTCGTCCACGAACAGCAGCGTGCCCTTGCCATTCTGGCGGCGCATGCGGGCCGCCTCGAACACTTTGCGCAGTTCGGGCACACCGGTAAAGATCGCGCTGATCTGGACGAAATGCAAGTCCGTCTCATCCGCCAGCAGCCGGGCGATGGTGGTCTTGCCCACGCCGGGCGGCCCCCACAACACCAGTGACGACAGTGAACCCGAAGCGAGCATCGCGCCAAGCGGCGCGTCAGGCCCCAGAACCTGTTCCTGCCCAATCACCTGCCCCAAGGTCTGCGGCCGCAAACGGTCCGCCAACGGGCGCGGGCCAGCGCTGGCAGAGGACGGCGAGGAGGGGCTATCAAAAAGATCCGGCATAAAAGATATCTAGGTCCGTTTCAGCAGTATTGAAAGACATCTGCGCAGCACCCCGAAAACGAAAAAGGCCCGGTCCACTGGACCGAGCCTTTCGCGATAGGATGGAGGAGAGTGCTTACGCCTCTTCGTCGATCTCGATCAGGCGGGCCTTGTCAGCAGCGCCTTTGGCGTCGCGGTCACGGTCGACCAGCTCGATGATCGCCATCGGTGCCATGTCGCCATAACGGAAGCCAGCTTTCATGACGCGGCAGTAGCCGCCCATGCGCTCTGCGTAACGTGGGCCGAGGATTTCGAACAGTTTGGCAGTGTGCATCTCTTGCTTCAGCTGCGCGTTGGCCTGACGGCGCGCGTGCAGGTCGCCGCGCTTGCCCAGCGTGATCAGCTTGTCGATGATACGCTTCAATTCTTTAGCTTTCGGCAGAGTCGTCTTGATCTGCTCGTGCTCGATCAACGAACCAGCCATGTTAGCAAACATCGCTTTACGGTGCTCGTGGGTCCGGTTCAGTTTGCGGTAGCCGCTTGCGTGACGCATTTGGTCATCTCCTAATTATACTTTGTGCAGCGGTCTGATGCGTGTCAGCCGCATTATTGGGGCAGTATTGCCCAGGTATTCCCCGCTACGTGCGGGCATTTTGGAAAGGGGCGGATCGTGACCCGCCCCCTATTCTTAGAACTGGTCGTCGAACTTCTTGGCCAGATCTTCGATATTGTCTGGCGGCCAGTCCTCGACGTCCATGCCAAGGTGCAGACCCATGCCCGACAGCACTTCCTTGATCTCGTTCAAGGACTTGCGGCCAAAGTTCGGCGTGCGCAGCATTTCGGCTTCGGTCTTCTGGATCAGATCGCCGATATAGACGATGTTGTCGTTCTTCAGGCAGTTTGCCGAACGAACAGACAGTTCCAGCTCGTCGACTTTCTTGAGCAGCAGCGGGTTGAATTCCAGCCCGTCGTCGTCGCCACCAGCAGAAGCCGATTCTGGTTCGTCGAAGTTCACGAAAACCTGCAGCTGGTCCTGAAGGATGCGCGCAGCATAGGCCACAGCATCGTCAGGCGTCAGCGAGCCGTCGGTTTCGATCTTCATCGTCAGCTTGTCATAGTCCAGAACCTGACCTTCGCGGGTCGGCTGAACGTCATAGCTGACCTTCTTGACCGGGGAATAGATCGCGTCGATTGCGATCATGCCAATCGGGGCATCCTCGGGCTTGTTCTTGTCAGCGGCGACATAGCCCTTACCGGTGTTGACGGTCAGTTCCATGTACAGATCAGCGCCATCGTCAAGGTGGCAGATCACGTGATCCTTGTTCAGAACCTCAATGCCAGACGTTTCCGAGATGTCGCCAGCGGTGACAATGCCCGGACCTTTAGCCTGAACGCTCAGACGCTTCGGGCCTTCCACGTCCATACGGATCGCGACGCCCTTCAGGTTCAGAACGATGTCAGTGACATCTTCGCGAACACCAGAGACGGAGGAGAATTCATGCAGGACATTGTCGATCTGCACGGCCGTGATAGCGGCACCTTGCAGCGACGACATCAGGATGCGGCGCAGCGCGTTGCCAAGCGTAAGGCCAAAGCCACGCTCCAGCGGTTCTGCGATCAAGGTCGCCTGACGGTGCGGGTCATTGCCCGGCTTCACGTCCAGCTGTGTCGGCTTGATCAGCTCAGCCCAGTTTTTGTGGATCATAGTCCCTCCATCCTTGCTCGACTTCATGTCCAAAAAGTCGGGCGCTCGAGGTTTCAAAACGGCAGATTGGGGCCGCGCACAATCGCGCGGCCCCTCTCATGTAGTAGTCTAACTTAGACCCGGCGACGCTTTGGTGGGCGGCAGCCGTTGTGGGCCATCGGGGTCACATCACGGATCGAAGTGATGTTGAAACCGGCAGCAGCCAGCGCACGCAGCGCGGACTCACGACCCGAACCGGGGCCCTGCACTTCGACTTCCAGCGTCTTGACGCCGTGTTCTTGGGCTTTCTTGCCAACATCTTCTGCAGCCATCTGAGCAGCATAAGGAGTCGATTTACGCGAACCCTTGAAGCCCATGGTGCCTGCGGACGACCAGGCAATCGCGTTGCCTTGAACGTCCGAGATCAGGATCTTGGTGTTGTTGAAAGAAGAGTTCACATGCGCAACGCCAGCTGCGATGTTCTTGGAGACCTTTTTCTTGCCGGTCCGGCGGGTATCTCGTGCCATGACGGGGGCTCCTTATTTCTTCTTGCCAGCAATGGCCTTAGCGGGGCCTTTGCGGGTGCGAGCGTTGGTGTGCGTACGCTGACCGCGAACGGGCAGACCACGACGGTGACGCAGGCCGCGGTAGCAGCCAAGGTCCATCAAACGCTTGATGTTCATCTGGGTTTCACGACGCAGGTCACCTTCAACAGTAACGTGCTCGTCGATGTATTCGCGGATCTTCAACACTTCAGCGTCGGACAGATCGTTCACGCGGCGCGTGACGTCGATGCCAGTTGCTTCGCAGATCTGTGCTGCAGTCGTGTTGCCGATTCCGGCAATATAGGTCAGGGCGATTGGAACCCGCTTTGCAGTCGGGATGTTTACGCCGGCAATACGTGCCACGTGAGCTTTCCTTTTCGTTGCGGGTCCGTGATACCAGACCCTTTTTTCACAACGCAGGCCCGACCGAACGTGCGGCGGGCCCATGTCATATAAGGTAATCCGTAACGTTTGGGTGCGACCCTAGCTACGGCAGTGATTCCCTTGCGGGATGGGGGTATCTAGAGGCGTGCTGGCCGGGGGTCAAGCCCCCAACCGAACAGTGCCGTCATAGCGATTTTTTGATCTGCGCCGCCACTTCGTCCATGCTGGCCAAACCATCAACCGACCGCAGGTCACCACGGGCGTAGTAATAGCCGACAAGCGGACTGGTTTGCTTGTAATAAGCCAGCAGACGCGTCTTTAGGCTTTCTTCGTTGTCATCGGCGCGGCGAACAAACTCGGATTTTTCGCCGCAGCTGGTGCAGACGCCATCACTCGGAATTGGCTTGGTCGCGTCATTATAGACTTCGCCGCAATTCCCGCAGGTCGATCGTGCCGTGATCCGCGCAACAAGCGCATTATCGTCGACCTTCATCTCGATCACGCGGTCAAGGTTCTCGCCCAGCTCAGCCAGTAAATTACCAAGTGCATCAGCCTGCGCCAGAGTCCGGGGGAAGCCGTCAAAGATGTAGCCGTTCGCCGAATCGTCATTGGTCAGTTGCTCGCGGATCAGACCGATGACGATTTCATCGGTGACCAGTTCGCCGCGATCCATGACATCAGCGACGCGCTTGCCCATTTCGGTGCCAGACGTGCGGGCGGCCCGCAGCATATCACCCGTGGAAAGCTGCACCATGCCACGTTCGTCAACGAGACGACGCGCTTGTGTTCCTTTGCCCGCCCCCGGCGGTCCTAGTAGGATAATATTCATCGACGCGCCGGTCCCCTCCGCTTGCTCGCACCACGCTTGCCACGTAGCTGCGATTTTTCAATCAGCCCCTCGTACTGGTGTGCCAGCAAGTGAGACTGAATCTGTTGTATCGTATCCATCCCTACCGAGACGATAATCAAAACCGAAGTGCCACCAAAGTAGAATGGCACAGCGAACTGGCTACGGATGATTTCCGGCAACAAGGCGACAAGCGCCAGATAGCCAGAGCCCAAAACCAGAATGCGAGTTACGACATAGTCAAGATATTCGGCCGTCTTCTTGCCCGGACGAATGCCTGGAACAAAGCCGTTTTGGTTCTTCAAGTTATCCGCGACCTCATCGGTCTTAAAGGCGACCTCGCGGGTATAGAAGTAGGTAAAGAACACGATCATGATCGTGAAGAACAACAGATAAAGAGGCTGACCCGGGCCAAAGTAGGCCAGAAGCGTCGACATCACGACGTTGGTCGATCCACCAGAGAATGTGCTGATCGTCGTCGGCAGCAGAAGCAGAGCCGAGGCAAAGATCGCAGGAATCACGCCAGCCGGGTTCACCTTGATCGGCAAGTGGCTAGAGGAGGCGTCATAGACCTTCATGCCGCGTTGCTGACGGGGGTACTGGATGTGGATCTTGCGCAAGCTCCGCTCCATGAACACCACAAAGGCCAGAATTGCGATGACCATTAAGATCACACCGACAATGACGAAGGGGCTAATTGCACCCGACCGGCCCTGCGACAGGAACTGCGCCAAAGCAGCCGGTACCTCGGCAATGATGCCGACGAAGATGATCAAAGAGATACCGTTACCGATGCCGCGGCTGGTGATCTGCTCACCCACCCACATCAGGAACATGGTGCCGCCGACGATCGTAATCACGCAAGCTGCGGTAAAGAACAGGCCAGGGTTGGACGCAAGGCCGCCCGCCTCAAGTGACTTTGCAAGACCATAGGCCTGCGCCGTTGCCAGCAGAACCGTACCATAGCGCGTGTACTGGTTCATCTTGCGACGCCCCTGCTCACCCTCTTTCTTGAGGTTCTTCAGCGGCTCCCACATGGAGCCCAGAAGCTGCACAATGATCGAAGCCGAGATATACGGCATGATCCCAAGGGCAAAGATGCCCATCCGGGACAGCGCACCACCGGTGAACATCGAAAGGATGCCACCGATACCAGCAGCCGCGTCGTCCATAAAGGCGCGCAGCTGGATGCCGTCGATGCCGGGAACCGGAATATACGTCCCAAGGCGGTACACCATCAGCATACCAATGGTGAAAAGGATACGGCTGCGCAGCTCTGTCGCCTTGCCGAAGGCGCCCCAGCTCATGTTGGCGGCCATTTGTTCTGCAGCGGATGCCATGCAAGTCTCTTTTATATGAAAAACGCCGCCAGTCGGATGTCCCGGTGGCGGCGTTTGGGAAAACTCAGACCCTATCTAGGCGACGAAGCCGTCGCCCGCAAGCGATCAGGCCGCTTCAGTGCCAGCCTTTGGCTTAGCAGTCACAGTCACGCTACCGCCGGCTTTTTCGATTGCCTCGATTGCGCCTTTGGATGCACCGTGAACGACCAGCGTGATCTTCGATGTGATCTCGCCTTTTGCCAGAACGCGGATACCGTCCTTCAGACGACGGATCAGGCCGGATGCGATCAGCGCATCTTCGGTCAGGTCGTTCTTAGGATCGATTTTACCTTCGTCGATGAACTTCTGGATCAGGCCCACGTTCACGACCGAATAGGTCTTTGCGTTGATGTTGTTGAAACCGCGCTTAGGAAGACGCTGGTACAACGGCATCTGACCGCCTTCGTAGCCACCGATCGAAACACCCGAACGGGACTTCTGACCTTTGATACCACGACCACCGGTCTTACCTTTGCCGGAACCTGGGCCACGGCCAACGCGCTTGCGACGGTGGGTTGCGCCTTCGTTGTCGGACAGTTCATTCAGCTTAAACATTGTCGCTTCTCCTTTAGCCGGAGGACCACACCCAGCGACGGGAACGTGGCACACGGCATTACATATGAATCGGCACCCGAACGGGAGCAGACTGGCGGCGTATAGCGTTGGCGCATTCCTGCGTCAAGGAACCGAATCTTGGATCGCACTATTTGCCCCCTGCCCTGCTAGCCGCCTTAAAATCCGACCGATTTAACGCAAGACGCCCCGGCGGTAGCCGAGGCGTTCATCATCATGCGGATGTTTGAAGCTTAAAGTCCGTAAGCGGACTGCTTGGCGATTTCCGCAATGTTGTTACGGCTGATACCGATGTCGGCAAGCTCGCGTGGGCCCATGGCGCTTAGTTCGTTATAGACGCGGCGATAGACAGCGCGCTGCGCACGGCGGTCGCGCAGGTCTGCGATGGTGTCGATGATGACCTGACCAAAGGTCGAGCCGGAAACGTGCGGTGCGAGAGTGTTCATATTTGCCATGATGGCGTCCAATCTATGTGCGGGCCATTTGGTGTTTTTCACCAAACAGTTCATTTCGTTTGTAGGGCTCATCTAGGCCCCATAACCGAGTCGGACAATCGCTAGAAACTGCGGGCTGTTATGCGCGAAACGCATAGCATTTAAGCAGTTTATAAACGCTGAATTTACACTCTGTCAGAAACGCAAAACGCCCCAAGGTTTCCCTCGGGGCGTTCCGATAGTTCTCGCAACCAAATGGTCGCTGGCAGCTTAGCCGCGCTCTTCGATGATCTTAACGAGGTGCGGGATGCTGTTGACCATGCCGCGGACGGAAGGTGTATCTTCCAGCTCGCGCTCACGGTTCATTTTGTTCAGGCCGAGGCCGACCAGCGTTGCACGCTGAACGGCGGGGCGACGGATCGGAGAACCGATCTGCTTGACGACGATTGTTTTAGCCATGCTCAGATCTCCTTACGCGTCAGCCGAAGCTTCAGCTTCGGTGGCATTGTGGGCCACGTCGCTTTGCTCGGTCACGTGATCGTCACGCTTGGGCAGAATGTCGGCGACTTTCTTGCCGCGACGCTGCGCCACAGAGCGGGGCGATTGTTCTTTGTTCAGGCCTTCGATGGTGGCCCGGATCATGTTGTAGGGGTTCGACGAACCGATGGACTTGGACACAACGTCCTGAACGCCCAGCATTTCGAACACAGCACGCATTGGACCACCGGCGATGATACCAGTACCAGCTGTTGCTGCACGCATCACAACGCGGCCAGCGCCGTGGCGGCCTTCCATGTCGTGGTGCAGAGTCCGGCCGTCCTTCAGGGCGACGCGAATCATCTGACGCTTAGCTTGCTCAGTTGCCTTACGGATCGCTTCGGGGACCTCTTTGGCCTTGCCCTTACCGAAACCGACGCGGCCTTTTTGGTCGCCGACGACGACGAGTGCGGCGAAGCCAAAGCGCTTACCACCCTTGACGGTCTTGGACACGCGGTTGATGGCGACCAGACGATCGGCAAATTCCGGTGTTGCTTCTTCGCGAGGACGACGGTTCCCGCGCTGTTCACGTTCTGCCATGTGTGGCATTCCTTATCTTGGTGGCTTGCGCCGCTTGGGTCGATCGCAGTGGGACAAAAAGCCCCCCGATCATCGAGGCGGACACCCTAACGGGCATCCGCCTTCACTTTAGCTTAGACTTTCAGACCAGCTTCACGCGCGGCGTCGGCAACTGCCTTCACCTTGCCATGAAACAGGAAACCGCCACGATCGAAGTACGCGGTTTCGACACCAGCTGCCTTGGCACGCTCTGCAATAGCAGCGCCCACCTTCTTGGCAGCTTCGATGTTGTTCTGACCAACGACGCCCAGTGCCTTTTCGAGAGTGGAAGCGGACGCAAGCGTCACGCCGTTCACATCGTCGATCAGCTGGACGCTGATGTTCTTGTTGGAACGGTGAACCGACAGGCGCATACGCCCGGAGTTCACAGCCCGCAGTTTGTTCCGGACGCGCATGCGGCGCTTCAGAAACAGAGTTCTTTTGCTGTTTGCCATGATATGCGTCCTTACTTCTTCTTACCTTCTTTGCGGAAGATATACTCACCTTTGTACTTGATGCCCTTGCCCTTATAGGGCTCGGGTGCACGCCACTCGCGAATATTCGCGGCGACCTGGCCAACAAGCTGCTGGTCGATACCTTCAACAATGATTTCGGTCTGCTTAGGGGCCGTCACAGTGACGCCCTCAGGCACTTCGAAGTTCACATCGTGGCTGTAACCGAGCGCCAATTTCAGGACTTTGTCGCCCTGCATTGTTGCACGATAACCAACGCCGTTGATTTCAAGTTCTTTCTTGAAACCAGTGGTGACGCCGGTGACGAGGTTTTCCACCATCGAACGAGACATGCCCCACTGCTGACGAGCGCGCTTGGATTTGCCGCGCGGCGTCACAGTGATTGCATTGTTCTCGACCGAGAAGGTCACGTCGTCGGTTGCCTTAAAGGAACGTGTCCCTTTAGGGCCTTTTACTTCGATGGTCTGGCCGGAGACTGTCGCCTCAACCCCGGAGGGCAGCTCGACCGGCTTCTTACCAATACGAGACATTATGCTCTCCTTAGAATACGGTGCAAAGCACTTCGCCGCCGACGTTGGCTGCGCGTGCATTTGCATCAGACATCACACCTTTAGAGGTGGAGACAATCGAAACACCGAGGCCCTGACGGACGGACGGCAGATCATTGACGGCCATGTAGACGCGACGACCGGGCTTAGAGACCCGCTTCACTTCACGAATGACGGCATCGCCTTCATAGTACTTGAGGCTAATGTCAAAGGCGGGGTGACCGTCCTTGCCATCTTTCGCCTCATAGCCGCGGATGTAGCCTTCGTCGGCCAGCACATCCAGAACCCAGCCACGCAGCTTGGACGCAGGTGTTTCCACCACGCTCTTGCCGCGCATTTGGCCGTTACGGATGCGTGTCAGCATATCACCGATAGGATCGTTCATAATAAATTCTCCTTACCAGCTCGACTTGACCATGCCGGGGATTTCGCCATTGGAACCAAGGTTCCGCAGCGCGATCCGGCTGATCTTGAGTTTGCGGTAATAGGCGTGAGGACGCCCGGTCAACTGGCAACGGTTGTGCAGACGCACGGCAGAAGAGTTACGCGGCAGTTTGGCCAAAGCCATAGTTGCCTTGAAACGCTCTTCGACTGGCTTCTCTTGGTCGTTGATGATCGCTTTCAGAGCCGCACGCTTCTCAGCATACTGCGCCACCAGCTTTTCGCGCTTCTTCTCGCGCTCGATCATGGATTTCTTAGCCATATCTAATATTCTCCCAATCAGCTGTTGAAGGGCATGTTGAACGCTTTCAACAGGCTCTTGGCTTCAGCGTCGGTTGCTGCGGTGGTGCAGATCACGATGTCCATGCCCCAGTTCTCGTCGATCTTGTCGAAGTTGATCTCGGGGAACACCAGGTGCTCTTTCAGACCGGTGGCATAGT
Organism: Loktanella salsilacus; assembly: GCF_900114485.1. Classification (GTDB taxonomy): domain Bacteria; phylum Pseudomonadota; class Alphaproteobacteria; order Rhodobacterales; family Rhodobacteraceae; genus Loktanella; species Loktanella salsilacus. Next base: position 142,499 of record NZ_FOTF01000011.1, read on the forward strand.
TGCCACGGCCGTCAAAAGACTTGCCGGACACGCCGCGGAAGTCGCGGATACGCGGCATTGCGACGGTGATCAGACGGTCCAGGAATTCGTACATCTTGTCGCCACGCAGGGTAACTTTCGCACCCAGCGGCATGTCCTCACGAACGCGGAAACCAGCGATGGATCTCTTAGCGCGTGTGGTCAGGGCCTTTTGGCCGGCGATTGTGGACAAATCTTCCTGAGCGGATTTGGCTTTTTTGCTGTCACGGACAGCTTCAGCACCACAACCGATGTTCAGAACGATTTTGTCCAGCTTTGGAACCTGCATTTGGTTCTTGTAGCTGTACTCTTCCGTCAGCGCAGCGCGGATCGTATCGATATACTGCTGCTTCAGGCGCGGGGTGTAGTTTGCTTGATCGAGCATCAGAGTGCATCCCCTGTGGTCTTGGCAAAGCGCACCTTGTTCTCGCCGTCCATACGGAAACCGACGCGAGTCGCTTTACCGTTGGCATCGACCAGCGACAGGTTGCTCAGCTGGATCGGCATCGCCTTAGGCGTACGACCGCCTTCGGACGACTGCGACTGCTTGGCGTGACGGATCGAGATGTTTACACCCTCGACGATCGCTTTGCCAGCTTTCGGATCCACAGATTTAATCTCGCCGGACAGACCTTTGTCCTTACCAGCAAGCACGATGACTTTGTCACCTTTGCGAAGTTTGGCAGCCATTACAGCACCTCCGGCGCAAGAGAGATGATTTTCATGAAGTTCTTGGCGCGCAGCTCACGAACAACTGGTCCGAAGATACGGGTACCAACTGGCTCGTTGTTGTTATTCAGAATAACAGCAGCGTTGCGATCGAAACGGATCGCGGTGCCGTCTTCACGGCGAACTTCTTTAGCGGTGCGTACGACGACGGCCTTACGGACGTCACCCTTCTTTACGCGACCACGTGGAATAGCTTCTTTGACCGACACCACGATGATGTCACCCACGGAAGCATACCGGCGGTGCGAACCGCCCAGAACCTTAATGCACTGAACACGGCGAGCGCCGCTGTTGTCAGCAACATCCAGGTTGGTCTGCATCTGGATCATTTGGTTACCTTTCGACCTTTAAGGCGCTTTGTCGATTTCTGTCCGACGGGCCCTAGGGTTTCGTTAAACTGTTGGTGGCGCAGCTTAAGCTGCGATCACTTCCCAGCGTTTCGTCTTGGACTTAGGCGCACATTCCTGAATGCGAACCTGATCGCCAACGTTGAACGTGTTGTTCTCGTCGTGGGCGCGGTATTTCTTGGACTTCCGCACAGTCTTGTGCAGCAGCGGGTGCTTAAAGCGACGCTCGACCGAAACGGTCACAGTCTGCTCGTTCTGGTTCGACGTCACGACGCCTGTCAGGATACGCTTAGGCATTCTTTAGGCCTCCGACTTGGCAGCGTCTGCTGCTTTTTGGTTAAGAATCGTTTTCACGCGAGCAGCGGAGCGACGTGCGTTCCGGATGCCTGCGGTGTTTTCCAGCTGGCCAGTAGCCTGCTGGAAACGCAGATTGAAGGACTCTTTCTTAAGGTTTACAAGCTCTTCCCGAAGTTGGTCGGGCGTCTTGTCACGCAGTTCGTTGGCGTTCATGCCATTTCCTTTCAACATCACTGGAAGGCCCAAAAGGGTCACCCGTCGTCCAGTGGAGTTCACGATGAAGCGCTCCTCTACAGGTGTTGCACCCATGTGGCAACCCCTTAGACCACTGTAAACTAGGGTTTCGGCTTGCGCTGCCATCGCTTTGGGTCGAGGGTTAATTTCGCACTAACGGCCCCGGCCAAATTGAAAGGTTTTAACCGTGCTAAAGATTTCCCTAGCCCTCTCCGCCCTGATGGCCCTGACGGCCTGCAACTCGTTCGACCCCGTCGCAGCCGCCGCCCAAGACGCCCACAACGAAACGCTAAAGCAGACCGTTTCACCAGAAGGCCAGTCCCTGCCAGAAAACATCGCCTCGCAGCGCGTTGTCGCTCAGTAACCGAACTGTGGCTTGTTGAATGCGGGCCGCGATGCAGTATCTGCGCATATCTGCCTTTCGCGGTTTTAGGGATTCGATAAGATGGCGTTCAGACCTTTCCTTGCCTTTTGCGCTCTATCCGTGGCCTTGCAAGCCCACACCGCATCAGCCGGGGCCTGCGACTACAGACTAAGCTCCCTGATCGGCAAAGGCTCCGCCGCGGTCGCATCCACCGGAAGCAGCGTCACCAGCGCTGCTGGCAATGCCCTTGGGTATTACACCTTAACCGACGCCGCGACTGGGGCGTCCTTGTTGGGGTCGGCGGCCGTTAGCACCTCGGCGGCTGGGGCAGCGGGTCTGGTGGCAAGCACCGGATCCGGCCTTGGCGCTGCAGGCGCGGCACTGGTATCACCGATCGGAATTGCGGTTGGCGTGGTCCTTGCCGTCGGTGTCGCGGGATCCGAAGGGTACTGCTACTTTAAGGATGAGCGGATCACCGAGTACGATGATGTACTAAGCGTGGTGCAAAGCCTCGCGGCGAACGCAGACCCGCTCTATTTCGAGCTCATTCAGCCAAGTACCCCGCTCGCTAAGCAAGCGATCTTGATCATTGCCGATAGCACAGGCGCATTTACGGAATATGAGGTCGCCAAGCTTTATATCGTCAACGGAGCCCTCAAGTATCGGGCTCCGCTGCGGGACAAGACGATCGGCAATATCAGCCTTGATATCGTGCCGGCAGCGGCAGAGTAATCAATCGCCCCAGCGATAGTTAAAGCTCACACTGATCCGGTCTTCCTCTGCCATGTTCATCGGCACCTCGTGGCGCAGCCAGCTTTCCCACAGCAGCACATCACCCACGTCCGGGGCGACATAGATGAACTGGCGCAGCGCCTCCTCTGCCCCTTTCACGCGGCCAGGAGAGGCCATCATCATCGGCAGACGCGGGTCTTCAAACTTGATCGCAGAAGTACCCTTGGGCATGGCAACATAGGTCGTGCCAGAGATGACGGAATGCGGGTGGATGTGCGCCGTGTGAATGCCGCCCTCTGGCAGGATGTTGATCCACAAATCTTCCAGCTTCAGCTTCTTATCGCCCAGATCGAACGCCAGATCGGCCGCAAAGGATTTGACGTGCTTATCCAGCGCTTTCTTCAGCGTCTTAAAGATCGGCATCCGCCACGGCAGGTCCGTCAGCGACGCGTAAGACGTGTAGCCCGGAAAGTCGTGCTCCTCGCACCACGCCTGCCCTGCCTCATCATCCTCGGCAATGGACAGACATGTCGCCTCCAACTCGGCGGCGTCGATAGGTTTGCCATGCTCTGACAGCTTGGCGCGATAAAGGCGGGTCACGAAGAGTGATGAGATATCTGACATGCCCCCATCATATCGCAGCGCCAGAGCTGTGGCGAGAGCAGACTTACGCATCTTGATTTGGGTCAAGGCTGATTGAGCGGCAGCAAGCTAGAATAGCGAAGTAAAAAGGAGACAACGATGTCCAACACACCCCACGAACTATCCGAAGAATTTCCCGCGCAAGCCGAGCAGCTGAAGGCCCTGCGCGCATCGAACGCGCACTTCGCAAAACTGACTGACGAATACCACGAGGTAAATCGCGCCGTTCACCGGGCGGAAACTGACGTGGAGCCCACCACAGACGAGCATATGGCTGACATGCGCAAGCAGCGCCTGCATTTGAAAGATCAGATCGCTGCGGCACTTTCCGCCGCTTGAACTCAAGCTCACCGCTGAAACGAAAAAGCCCCCGCCGATCTCTCGGCGGGGGCTTCTTATTTCAGAAGGGCGATAAGCCCGACTTTTTACCAGTCTTCGCGAACGACCGTGCGGGTCTTGATCGGAAGCTTCATCGCAGCAAGGCGCAGAGCCTCGCGTGCAGTGACTTCGTCAACACCGTCGATTTCGAACATCACGCGGCCAGGCTTAACCTTGGCTGCCCAGAAGTCGACAGAACCCTTACCTTTACCCATACGAACTTCGACGGGCTTAGAGGTGACGGGCAGATCCGGGAAAATACGGATCCAGACGCGGCCTTGACGCTTCATGTGACGCGTCATGGCACGACGTGCAGCTTCGATCTGGCGTGCAGTGATCCGCTCGGGCTCAATCGCCTTCAGACCATAGGTGCCAAAGTTCAGGTCAGACCCGCCCTTTGCTTCGCCATGGATCCGGCCCTTGTGCATCTTGCGGAATTTAGTGCGCTTTGGTTGCAGCATCTTGTGTTACTCCTTAGCGATCACGGCGCGGGCCACCAGGACCGCGCGGGATAGCGCCTTCCTGAAGCTCGGCGTGCTTGCGATCATGTCCGGTTGGGTCGTGCTCCATCAGCTCGCCTTTGAAGATCCAGACCTTGATCCCGATGATGCCATAGGGGGTCATTGCTTCGTACAGCGCATAGTCGATGTCGGCACGCAGCGTGTGCAGAGGCACGCGGCCTTCACGGTACCATTCGGTCCGTGCGATCTCGGCGCCGCCAAGACGGCCGGCCAGGTTCACACGAATGCCCAAGGCACCCATACGCATGGTGTTCTGCACGGCGCGCTTCATAGCACGACGGAAGGACACACGACGCTCAAGCTGCTGACCGATGTTTTCAGCAACCAGGGCTGCGTCCATCTCGGGCTTGCGCACTTCAACGATGTTCAGGTGCAGTTCGGACTTCGTCAGCTTGGCCAGTTTCAGACGCAGACCTTCGATGTCTGCACCTTTTTTGCCAATGATGACGCCCGGACGTGCTGCGTGGATCGTGACGCGGCACTTACGGTGCGGACGCTCGATGATCACGTGGCTGATGCCAGCCTGCTTGCACTCTTTGCGGATGAACGCCTTGATGGCGAGGTCTTCCAGCAGCAGATTGCCGTAGTCCTTGGTATCTGCATACCAGCGGCTGTCCCAGGTACGGTTGACCTGCAGACGCATGCCGATGGGATTGACTTTGTTACCCATTATGCTTGCTCCTCAATCTGGCGTACCAGGATTGTGATTTCCGAGAACGGCTTGACGATCTTGCCGAACCGGCCACGAGCCCGCGGACGACCGCGCTTCATGATCAGGTTCTTGCCCACATAGGCCTCGGCGACGACCAGTTCATCGACGTCCAGGTTGTGGTTGTTCTCGGCGTTAGCGATAGCCGACTGAAGGCACTTCTTCACGTCGCCAGCAATACGCTTCTTGCTGAAGGTCAGGTCCGTCAGGGCCTTCTCAACCTTTTTACCGCGGATCAACGCAGCAACCAGGTTCAGCTTTTGCGGGCTGGTACGCAGCATCCGCAGCTTTGCGCGGGCTTCGTTGTCGGCCACGCGGCGGGGATTTTTGTCCTTGCTCATGGCTTACTTCCGCTTCGCTTTTTTGTCGGCTGCGTGACCGTAATAGGTCCGTGTCGGGGAATACTCACCGAACTTCTGACCGATCATGTCTTCGCTGACGTTGACAGGGATATGCTTCTTGCCGTTGTACACACCAAACGTCAGGCCCACAAACTGGGGCAGGATCGTGGAGCGACGCGACCAGATCTTGATAACTTCGTTGCGGCCGCCTTCGCGGACCGCTTCGGCCTTCTTCAACACATAAGCGTCGACGAAAGGGCCTTTCCATACAGAGCGAGCCATATTAGCGGCCTTTCTTCTTCTGGTGACGCGAACGGACGATCAGACGCGAGGACGCCTTGTTCTTGTCGCGAGTCTTGTTGCCCTTGGTGCCCTTGCCCCACGGGGTGACCGGGTGACGACCACCGGAGGTCCGACCTTCACCACCACCATGCGGGTGGTCGATCGGGTTCATAGCGACACCGCGAACGGACGGACGCACGCCATAGTGGCGCATACGACCGGCTTTACCGAGGTTCTGGTTGCTGTTGTCAGGGTTAGACACGGCACCGATGGTGGCCATGCATTCCTGACGGACCAGACGCAGTTCGCCCGAGGACAAACGGATCTGAGCGTAGCCGCCGTCACGACCAACGAACTGGGCATAGGTGCCAGCAGCACGAGCGATCTGGCCGCCCTTGCCTTGCTTCAGTTCGATGTTGTGAACGATGGTACCGATCGGCATGCCAGAGAAAGGCATAGCGTTGCCTGGCTTGATGTCAGCTTTGGCCGACGCGATGACCTTGTCACCGATCGAAACACGCTGAGGTGCCAGGATGTAATTCTGTGTGCCGTCTTCGTACTGGATCAGCGCGATGAAAGCGGTGCGGTTCGGGTCATATTCGATCCGCACGATAACAGCGGACATGTCCAGCTTGTTACGCTTGAAATCGACGATGCGGTAAAGACGCTTAGCGCCCCCACCAATACGACGCATGGTGATCCGTCCGGTGTTGTTCCGGCCGCCCGATTTCGTAAGACCCTGAGTAAGGGCCTTAACGGGACGTCCTTTCCAAAGCTCCGAACGGTCGATCAGCACCAGCCCACGCTGGCCCGGCGTCGTCGGTTTGTACGACTTTAGTGCCATGTTTCTGTCTTCCGTTTGCTTGGCGGCGCCCCTTGCAGGGTGCCTGAAGTGAAGGGCCCCGAAGGTCCCAAAGAATAAACCAAACGGCCCCGGAACGAATCCGAGGCCGCGTGATTGACGGCTGATAGCAGGGAGGGGGTGAGCTGGCAAGGGCGGCGCAACACTTACCAGTCTACAATCCTATCATAAAGATCTTCGGTAAGATCCCCAGGCGCAAATGTAGCTAGCTGACCTACCGGAAAGGGGACATCCTTCAAATCATCAGCAACAAAGGCCGCGATTGTAAATGCCTCACGAAACTTTGCATAATAAAGCCTGACATTCGGCTTAAGAGCGAAATCGCCCCATCCGTATTCAAAGTGACCCTCTGTATCAATTTTTCCCTGCTTCAAAAATTTTGTCTCTCCGACACTTTTCAAAAGACTTTCAGGAAGTACCCCAGAGAAATTTTCCGAGCTCGTGAACCACCTCACTTGAACTGCTCCCGCATCTGGAACGGGATATCCAACATCCTCATATCGCAGAGCGAAGCCGACTTTAGCTGCAAAAGCCTGCATATGAGAGCCTAAAATTGGACCATCAGCTTTAAATGCAGCTAAATTTTCATCAAAAATGCCTTGAGATGCTAACATCGCCCTCATTTCATTGGGGGGAACCATGATTTCACGCGGCAATCCGGGTGCGACCCGACCGACCTCATTCATTACCTTGTCCCACTCAGCGCTATCTGCATCATTTTGGATACCCGGGAAGGTCCGAGTCATAAAAGTTGCCACGACATCCAAGCGGCTGGTGCCCTGATTACATTCAGCGCAACACGGAAACTCTAAGCCCCGAGGTCGCTGGGACATTCGGAACATCGCCCGGGGTGGCATGTGATCAATTTGGATAGCCTTGCGCCGACCAGCGCAGTAAAGGCATCCATTTGCGTTTGCCAGTATATCAGCGTGCTTGCGCTGTTTTAGCTTTGCTTCGCCCATTTGCTTTCAGCTCCTAGCCGAACCTTGTTCCAAATCATTAAGGTGACTTTCGTAAAAAAGGCCCCCCGCTTTCGCAGGGGGCCTTTTTTAGTCTAACCGTAAAGCCAGTCTTACAGACCGGTGGACACGTCGATGGAGTTACCCTCTTCGAGCGTCACATAGGCCTTCTTAACGTCCTTACGGGTACCAAGCGAGCCGCGGAAGCGCTTCACTTTACCTTTGGTGATCGTCGTGTTGACGGCCTTGACCTTCACACCGAACAGGGCCTCAACGGCCTGCTTGATCATCGGCTTGTTGGCGTCGATAGCCACCTCGAAAACAACACCGTTGTTCTCGGATGTCTGGGTCGCCTTTTCCGTGATGATCGGCTTGCGGATCACGTCGTAGTGTTCTGCCTTCGCGCTCATTTCAGTCGAGCCTCCAGTGCTTCGAGACCGGCCTTCGTGATGACCAAGGTATCGCTTTTCAGAATATCATAGACGTTCGCGCCCATGGAGGGCAGGACGTCCAGATTGGCCAAGTTGCGCGCTGCGCGGGCGAAGTCAGCGTTGACCTCGGCACCGTCGATGATCAGCGCGCGCTTCCAGCCGCGATCGTTCACGTGCTTAGCCAGCGCCGATGTCTTGGCGTTGTCGACAGCCAGTTGGTCGATCACGACCAGCTCGCCAGCCAACAGCTTAGCGGACAGCGCGTGACGCAGACCCAGCTTGCGGAACTTCTTGGTCAGCTCGTGGCCGTGGCTACGCGGGGTTGGACCCTTGTAAACACCACCGTGACGGAAGATCGGCGCGCCTTTGGAACCGTGACGTGCGCCACCGGTGCCTTTTTGGCGATAGATCTTCTTGGTCGAGTAAGACACATCGGAACGGCCCAGCGTGGAGTGTGTACCCTGCTGTGCGTTGTTACGCTGCCAACGGACCACACGGTGCAGGATGTCCGCACGCGGCTCCAGTCCGAAGATGGCGTCATCCAGTTCCACGGAACCAGCGGATGCGCCGTCGATCTTGATTGCATCAGCCTTCATTTTTGTCACCCTCGTTTGCGGCGTCGTCCGCCGGGGTTTCGTTTGCGGCCTCAGCTTCAGCTGCCTCAAGTGCGGCCTGCTCTGCTTCAGCGGCGGCCAGTGCGGCTGCTGCTTCTGCAGCGGCTGCGGCTGCTGCTGCTTCTTCGGCCAGACGCTTGGCTTCGTCGTCCATGGACTTCAGGCCAGCTGGGTACATCACGCCTTCGGGTGTCGCCTTTTTGACGGCATCCTTAACAGTGACCCATGCGCCCTTAGAACCGGGAACAGCGCCTTTGACCATGATCAAGCCGCGATCGGGGTCGGTCTTGATGACCTGCAGGTTCTGGGTGGTAACACGAGCGGAACCCATGTGACCGGCCATCTTTTTACCTTTAAAGATGCGGCCCGGATCCTGACACTGGCCAACGGAGCCGTGCGAACGGTGCGACACGGAAACACCGTGCGACGCGCGCAAACCACCGAAGTTGTGACGCTTCATGGCACCCTGGAAACCTTTACCGATCGATGTGCCGGAGATGTCGACAAACTGACCAGCGAAGTAGTGGTTCGCAGTGATTTCTTCGCCAACGGCGATCATGTTTTCGGTCGCAACGCGGAATTCAGCAACCTTGCGCTTTGGTTCCACATTCGCCTTGGCGAAGTGGCCACGCATTGGCGCGCTGACGCGCTTTACCTTGGCTGTGCCAGCACCCAGCTGAACGGCTGTGTAGCCGTCACGCTCGGGCGTACGCTGTGCGACGACCTGAAGGTTTTCCAGCGCAAGAACGGTCACCGGGATCTGGCGGCCGTCTTCCATGAACAAGCGGGTCATGCCCAGCTTCTTCGCGATCAATCCTGTACGGAGCATATTCAATATCCTCCTTAAACGCTGATCTGCACGTCCACGCCAGCGGCGAGGTCGAGCTTCATCAGGGCGTCAACGGTCTGCGGAGTCGGATCGACGATATCAAGCAAACGCTTGTGCGTACGGATCTCGAACTGGTCGCGCGACTTCTTGTCGATGTGCGGACCGCGCAAAACGGTGAATTTTTCGATCTTGTTTGGCAGCGGGATCGGGCCACGAACCGAAGCGCCGGTGCGCTTAGCGGTAGAGACGATCTCTGCGGTGGAAGCGTCAAGGACGCGGTAGTCAAACGCCTTCAGGCGGATGCGGATGTTCTGGCTGGCTGCCATGTGACATCACCCTTCAACTAGGGCTTAGATCGGAGAGGAGGAGACAGGCTCATCCGGCCCCCTCGTCGCGTCTTATGGTAACTTAAAAAGGGCACGCAAAGCGCACCCTTGGTGAGTTGCTGGCCGTATAGGGTGAGTCGGGCGGTGTGGCAAGGGGGGTTCTTGCCCTGCAACGCCACACTATGCCCCCCTAGCCTTCGTCGCGGGCCTGCTGCCTTCGCCTAATCGCGGCGTCAACTCGGCGTTGTCGCACAGGCGTGTCCACGGCAAGCTTAGGGATAGCAAATGGTTTACCCGCTGCGTCCACCGCAACCATCGTAAAATAGCATGAATTGGTATGTCGGCGCGTTCCATCGCGGATATTCTCCGCTTCAACCCTGATACCAATCTCCATGGATGTGCGCCCTGCGTAGTTCACGCTCGCCCGAAATGTGACCAATTCCCCCACTGCGATCGGTTCCTTGAACACCACGCGGTCAACCGAAAGGGTCACCGCGTATTCACCCGAATAGCGAGACGCACAGGAGAAAGCGACGCGGTCTAACAAGTTCAAAAGCGCGCCTCCGTGAACTTTTCCACTGAAATTTGCCATATCAGGCGTCATCAGAACAGTCATTTCTAGCTCTCTGCGGTCCATGTATTCCCTTTCGACGTCGAAGCGCTCATCGCAATGCTTAAAAATATACGAAAAAGGCCGCCTCCTTTCGGAAGCGGCCTTTCTGTTGTCGGACCGTTGCCGGTCTGACGGATGGCTTACGCCAGGATCTTGGACACAACGCCAGCGCCGACGGTGCGGCCGCCTTCGCGGATTGCGAAACGCAGGCCGTCTTCCATGGCGATCGGTGCGATCAGTTCGACTTCGAACTTCAGGTTGTCACCAGGCATAACCATTTCCGTGCCCTCGGGCAGGATCACGGTGCCGGTCACGTCCGTTGTACGGAAGTAGAACTGCGGGCGGTAGTTCGCGAAGAACGGTGTGTGACGACCGCCTTCTTCCTTGTTCAGGATATAGGCCTCGGCCTCGAACTTAGTGTGCGGTGCAACCGACTTTGGCTTACACAGAACCTGACCACGCTCCACGCCTTCACGGTCGATGCCGCGCAGCAGGATACCGACGTTGTCACCAGCTTGACCGGAGTCCAGCAGCTTGCGGAACATCTC
>NZ_FOTF01000002.1 GCF_900114485.1 Loktanella salsilacus
TCGCCTCGCGCTATCCATCATTGCGACATGTATTTGCGGATGGCGGGTATGCAGGGCCCAAACTGCGGGACGCGCTAAAGGCCCTCGGCCGATGGACCGTCCAGATCGTCAAACGCTCTGACACCGCGGAGGGCTTTGAAGTGCTGCCGCGACGGTGGGTCGTCGAGCGCACCTTCGCCTGGCTGAACCGATGTCGCCGCCTATCGAAAGATTGGGAAAAATCCATCGCAAGCGCAGAGGCTTGGATCCTCATCGCACACATCAGACGCGTCACACGGCATCTCGCAAGGGATTGAGAAGGTGCAGTTAGTTTTGAATCAGACTCTTAGAGGCGCAGTTCGTGCAAAGCCAGAAAATGCAGGCCATTGGTCAGTTAGCGGGCGGCGTTGCGCATGATTTCAATAATCTGCTCACTGCGATTTCAGGGCACTGCGACCTGCTGCTGCTGCGCCACGATCAGGGCGATCACGACTATGGCGATTTGATCCAGATCCATCAAAACGCGAACCGCGCGGCAAGCCTTGTGGGGCAGCTTTTGGCATTTTCGCGCAAGCAAAACTTACAACCAGAGCGGATCGATCTGCGCGATACGCTGTCCGATCTGACCCATCTTCTGAACCGGCTTGTTGGCGAAAAAGTAACACTTATTCTGGACCACGACCCTGATTTGGCCGCGATCAAGGCAGATAAGCGGCAGTTGGAACAGGTCATGATGAACCTTGTCGTCAATGCCCGCGATGCCATGCCGTCGGGCGGCGAAATTGGGATCAAGACCAATAATCGCGTGTTGGACATGCCCCTGATCCGCGACCGGGTCACCGTGCCTGCGGGCGAATATGTCTGCGTGCGGGTCATCGACGAAGGTTGCGGTATTCCGGCCGATCGTCTGGACAAGATATTCGAGCCGTTCTGGACGACCAAACGCCCGGGAGAGGGAACTGGACTTGGGCTGTCGACGGTTTATGGCATCGTGAAGCAGACTGGCGGCTATATCTTTGCGCATTCAGAGGTGGGGGTTAGCACGGAATTTGAATTGTTATTCCCAAGTCATTCGCTGCCCGTCGCCGACAAATCGCTGATCCCGCCGCCGCAGCACGCAACAGTGGTGCGCCAAGGTGATGGCGTTGTGCTGCTGGTCGAGGACGAGGCCCCGGTGCGTGCCTTTGCATCCCGCGCCCTGCGTCTGCGCGGATATACCGTGCTGGAAGCGGATTGTGCCGAAGGCGCGCTAGAGATGCTTGCTGACCCAGAGCTGAAGGTCGATATCTTTGTGACCGATGTGATCATGCCCGGCAAAGATGGTCCAACCTGGGTCAGAGAAGCGCTGATCGAGCGTCCAGCCACCAAGGTTGTTTTTGTGTCGGGGTATTCCGAAGACGCGTTCTCTGACGAAAGCGCACGGATACCGGATGCGGTGTTCTTGCCGAAGCCATTCTCTTTGAACGAGCTGACATCGACGGTGCAGGAACAGCTGGCCTAACAGTTAGCCGTTCAGGCCCAAATTTCTGCGCGAAAGCCTGCACCTTCCGCCTGCTATCAGGCGGAAGGTGCAGGCTTCAAAACCAGTCTTTGACTTGGCCGGACTTGATTTAAGTTTCCGCGTTCGCCAGCGACACCAAATGCGCGGCAGATCCGGTCAGGGCGGCGTAATCGTCTTCGATCACAGAGACCGCGAAATTGCCCATAAACCCGGCAAACCGGCCCTTATCACGGAACGCTTCACCAAAGCCGAACTGGGTCAGGTAGGGGGCAAAGGCGCGTGCGACGCCGCCGACAAGGTAAACACCGCCGAACGGCAGTTGAATGAGCGACAGGTTGCCAGCAACCGTGCCCAAAATGCGGGTGAAAATCTGGGCTGCTTCAACGGCGCGCGGATCGCGGCCATCGGCGAGGGCGGCCATGATCATATGCGCCCGCTCTTCACGCGGATCGCCGGCCTCTTGACCCAAGAAGGCATAAACCCGCTCTAGCCCGCGGCCGGACAGCACGTCCTCGACCGCCGGAAAGCCATGCGCATTGGACACGTATTGGCACAAACGCAGCTCTTGTTCGGTGCGGATTGGCAGGTTGGCGTGGCCGCTTTCCGAAGGGGTGACGAGGCGGCCATGTTCGGTGTCAAACACGGGGGCCGCGTTAAATCCGGTGCCGACGCCGATCACCAGCTTGGCGGCGTGTTCGTTACCTTCGGGGCCGGTCAGGATCGGCAGGACGTTCTGCGGTGCCAAAAACCCCAGCGCATGGCCCTGCGCCTGCAAATCATTCAAAATCGCCACAGTATGTGACCGGGTTGCGCGCGCCAGCGTGTCTTTGTCGATCACCCAATCCAGATTGGTCATCGATGCTTGACCGTCGCGCACCGGACCCGCGACCGCGACGCAAGCGGCGTAGGGAGCCAGACCGCCGGAGTCCGCCTCGTACTGGCGGATCACGCTTTCAAGTCCGGGAAAATCGACGTTCTGATAGCGGCGCACTGTGTCGGCCAGCACGGTGCGGCCTTCGGCCAATGCGATCCGGGTATTCGTGCCGCCAATATCGGCGACCAGATTATAGGAGTTAGCAGCAGGCAAGGTCATACATCGTTCTTTCGCGGGGCAATGGCGGACTTCAGCGCGTGATAAGAGGCTTTGGGCGTGCGGTCCAGCGTGTCGAAGTCGACATGCACCAGACCAAAGCGTTTTTCGTAACCGAAGGCCCATTCATAGTTGTCGAGCAGCGACCAATAGAAAAAGCCCTGCAAGTTTGCGCCGCTGGTGATCGCGGCCTGCATGGCTTGCATATGGCGGTCGATAAAATCAATGCGCACATCGTCGTCGGTGCCCACCTCGTCTGGCCACGCCATGCCGTTTTCGGTGACAAACATCGGCAGATCGCCGACATAGTCGCGGGCCATGCGGGTCAGGGTGCGTTGCAGACCTTCGGGATAAACCTCCCAGCCCATCTGGGTTTTACTCAGCGGGCCGGTGACGGGTTTGGTCGCGGGCCAGGTCGCGTCCGGATCAGCGGCAACAAGGCCGCGGGTGTAGTAATTAACGCCTAGAAAATCGATCGGCTGGCTGATCTCGGCCATGTCGTCTTGCCAGCCTTGCGGCAGGTGGGGGCCGAACCCTACCAGCGCCTCTGCGGGGTAGGTGCCCTTGGTGATTGCCTCGATGAACCAGCGGTTATGGGTGGCGTCCTGCGTGGCGGCGGCGCGGGTGTCGGCGGCGCTGTCTGTGGCCGCCTCTGTCGCCTCGAAGTTCAGGACGATGCCGCAATTTTTCATGCCTAGGTCGCGCAGGCGGGTCATGGTGCGGCCGTGAGCCTTATTCACATGATGCATGGCGCGGGCGGCGGCGCGGATGTCGCGCAGGCCGGGGGCATGGTGGCCCAGAAAATGGGACAGGTAGGCGACGCACCAGCTTTCATTGATGGTCGCGATGGAATGGACCCGGTCGCCGATGCGGTTGGTGATCACCTCGGCGTAGTCCGCCATCCAGTCGGCGACATCGGGGTTGGTCCAGCCGCCCAAGTCCGCCAAAGCAGATGGCATTTCCCAGTGATACAGCGTTTGGAACGGCTTTAATCCGCGATCAAGGCAGCCATCGACCAAGCGGTCATAGAAATCGAGGCCCTCTTGGTTCACTTGGCCGCGCCCTTCGGGCAGCACCCGCGCCCAGCTGGTGGAAAAGCGGTAGGCGTCCATGCCTGCGTCTTTGAGCAGGTCCAGATCGGCGTCCATGCGGTGGTAATGGTCGCAGGCGATTGCGCCGTCTTCTGCGCGCACGACATTGCCCGGGCCTTTGGCGAAGGTGTCCCAATGGGTCGAACCTGCGCCGCCGAAAGATGACCCTTCGATCTGGTAGGCAGCGGTGGCGGCCCCGAACAGAAAACCTGCTGGGAAATCGGACCGGGACAGTTTCATGGCGGCTCCTCCTGTTAGCGGTAACTTTTACGCAGGCTATCGCGAATGACAAGGCCGGGCGCGTGTGGCTTGTTGCGTTTAAACATGCGCGTTGCTAGCAAAAGACATAGCCAGACAAGGATAGTGATGATGACCGGACATAGGATCGACAATGTGGCGAACCCCGACTGGTGGCGGGGGGCCGTGATCTATCAGATCTATCCGCGCAGCTATCAGGACAGTAACGGCGACGGGATCGGCGATTTGCTGGGGATTGTGGGGCGCATTCCCTATATCGCGTCGCTTGGCGTGGATGCGATCTGGATTTCGCCGTTCTTTACATCCCCGATGAAGGACTTCGGCTACGACGTCAGCGATTATTGCGACGTGGACCCGATGTTTGGCACGCTGGCCGATTTCGATGCGGTAATCGATACGGCACACCGCTTTGGCATTCGTGTGCTGATCGATCTGGTGCTCAGCCATACCAGCGACCAGCATCCGTGGTTCCAGCAAAGTGTGCAGGACCGCACGAACGACAAAGCGGACTGGTACGTTTGGGCCGATCCCAAGCCGGACGGCACGCCGCCGAATAACTGGCTGTCAATCTTTGGCGGGAGCGGCTGGCAGTGGTCGCCGCGGCGCGAGCAGTATTACCAGCACAACTTTCTGACCAGCCAGCCTGATTTGAACTTCCACTCCGAAGCGGTGCAGAACGCCTTGCTCGAGGTCGCGCAGTTCTGGCTGCACCGGGGCGTCGACGGCTTCCGGCTAGATACGATCAACTTTTACACCTGCGATTCCGAACTGCGGGACAACCCACCGCTGCCCAAGGATCAGCGCAACGCGAACATCGCCCCGGCGGTGAACCCCTATAACCACCAGCTGCATATCTACGATAAGAACCGGCCAGAAAACCTTGATTTCCTGCGTAAATTACGGGCCGAGATGAAGCCTTACGGTGCCGCTGCCGTGGGCGAGGTTGGCGATGCGCAGCGCGGGCTCGAGATTTTGGGCGAGTATACGCGCGGCGACGATCTGATGCACATGTGCTATGCCTTCGAGTTTCTGGCCAACACCCAGCCGACCGCCGCCCGCATCGTCGAGGTGATGGAGGACGTGGACCGCGTCGCCGGCGATGGCTGGGCGTGCTGGGCGTTTTCCAACCACGACGTGGTGCGCCATGTCAGCCGCTGGCAGTTGTCCACCGGGGCGCAGCGCATGTTCATTACGTTGATCATGGCGCTGCGTGGGTCGGTCTGCATTTACCAAGGCGAAGAGTTGGGCCTGCCAGAGGCAGAGGTGCGGTTTGAGGACTTGCAGGACCCTTACGGCATCGAATTCTGGCCAGAGTTCAAAGGCCGCGACGGCTGCCGCACACCGATGGTCTGGGACGCCGACGCGCAAAACGCCGGCTTTTCGAATGCGCCGCGCACGTGGTTGCCAATTGCAGAGGCGCACCGCAGCCTTGCCGTTGACAAGCAGGAACACGACCCAAGCGCCATCTTGCACCATTACCGCAAGGCAATCGCGTTCCGGCACAATCATCCTGCCCTGCGTGTGGGCAGCCATGATGGGCTGAAAGCGGACGGCGATGTGATCTATTTCACGCGGGAAACCGAAGGGCAAAAGCTGTTCTGCGTCTTCAACGTCTCGGACAGCCCCAGCAGTTTTCACATGCCGGATGGCGACTGGCGGTCAGTGGGGCAAGAGCTGGGCAGCGCCACGATTAACGAAGACGGCTGGCTGTATTTGGGGCCGTGGCAGGCCTGCATGGCGCTGGATCGCACAGATGCGCGCTAGCCGATTTTTCGTCGAAAAATCGGAGAGTCCAAATTTTCGGCGAAAATTTGGCTAGAACAGCAGCCGAATTCCGCCGGAATGGCAGATGACAATCAAGTGGGGACCGGTTTCGATCAGGTGGAAACCGCGCCTTCGCACCTCTGCCTCGAACCTGTCGCGGCCAATTTCGCGCGTAATCCAGTCCGATCTGCGTCGGATGACGCCGCCGGATTGGACCGCTTTCGCAGCAAAGATTTGGTCCAGCCAATTCAAGGGCGGGGTTGTGCGGGTCATGATATTCATGACCCGCATCTGAGCACGACAAGGTGAAGACCGACTTAATTCCGCTTGCGGCGGCCTGTCCGCGCGCGGCCTTCGCCGGGGGCGACGACAGCGCGGTTAAAGCGGATCCATTCACCACCCGACGGGTCGTTATCGGTCAGGAAGTTCGCGGCGCGGATCGCTTCCATTTCCGATCCGGCGCGGGATTTCATCGACCCAAGCCCGGTCAGTTGGCAAAAGATTTCCAGATCAATATCGTCCGGCACGATGAAACCAGCGGCGGCCAGTTCCAGCTTTTTCGCCTCGATCTTAGCTAGGCTGACGGGCAGGGCGACCGGGTTCATAATGGCAGAGGTCATGCCCGTCGCCATCGCCATCGGCAAAAACGCGTTGTTGATGCCGTGGCGGTTCGGCAGGCCAAAGCTGATGTTGGACGCGCCGCAGGTCGTGTTCACGCCCAGTTCGTCGCGCAGACGGCGCACGAGGGTGAAAACCTGCAGGCCAGCGGTGCCCATTGCGCCAATCGGCATGACCAGCGGGTCAACGACGATATCATGGGCGGGGATGCCATAGTCAGCGGCGCGTTCGACGATTTTTTTCGCGACAGCAAAGCGGACATCGGGGTCTTCGGAAATACCGGTGTCGTCGTTGGAAATCGCCACGACCGGCACATTGTATTTCTTGACCAGCGGCAGCACCAGTTCCAGACGCTCTTCTTCGCCGGTGACAGAATTCAGCAGCGGGCGCCCTTCGCAGGCGGCAAGGCCAGCCTCGAGCGCGCCGGGGACAGAGCTGTCTATGCACAGCGGCACGTCGACGATCGCCTGCACGCGGCGGATCAGTTCGGGCATCAGCATCGGTTCGACAAAGTTATTGTCGGCATAACGCGGATCGGTCGCCATTTTGTTGGTGAAAACCGCGCCAGAGTTGATGTCCAGCATTGTCGCCCCAGCGGCGACCTGCGCGATGGCGTCAGCCTCGACCCGGGAATAATCGCCTTGCTCCAGCTCGGCGGCCAAAATCTTGCGCCCCGTCGGGTTGATGCGTTCGCCGATGACGCAGAACGGCTGGTCAAAGCCGATGATGGCGGTCTTGGTCTTGGATTCGACGATTGTACGGGTCATGCGGGGTCCTTTTGCGGGTTGGCCGGACGGGCAGAGGCTCCACCGTTGTCCATGGCCCATTGGGCGTTGGTCTTGATCCCGCCAAGCGGGAAGAAATGCACGTTGGTCACGTTGAAATCGGGGTTTGCGGCCTTGTGGGCGGCAAGCGCCGTGATGACCTCGTCCGGGTTATAGGGCAGCAGCAGCTTGGTCACATCCATGGCGCGGCGTTGCAAGACGCGCAAGGATGGGCCAACGCCGCAGGCCATGGCGAATTTGATCATGGTTTGTAGCTTGGCAGGGCCAGCGATGCCGATATGGATCGGCAAGGTGATGCCGGCGTCTTTGAGCGCATCAGCCCAAGCGATGATCGGGTCCGCTTCAAAGCAGAACTGAGTCGCCAGCGCCATCTGCGCGTCCGTCGTGTCGCTGAACCGCTGCTTCCAGCGCAGCGCGTCGGTCACATTTGCGTCAGAGCCGTCGGGGTCGATATCGCGGTTCCCCTCGGGGTGGCCAGCAACATGCAGGCGTTTGAAATCAGCAAAAGCGCCGCTTTCCAGCAGCTGCATAGAGTTTTCAAAGTCGCCGTGGGGCAGGGTGACGCCGCCCGCCAGCAGCAGCGCCTGATCGACGCCGGCCTCGCCGCGGTAGCGGGCGATCCAGTCAGTCAGGGTGGCGCGGTCTTTGATGATGCGCGCCGGAAAGTGCGGCATGACGTTGTAGCCGTCATTGGCCAGCCGCTTGGCCGTCGCGACCATGTCGTCAATCGGTGTGCCGTCGATATGGGCGATGTAAACGCGTGTCCCTGCGGGCAGAAGCGATTGAAAATCGACGATCTTTTCCGCTGTGCGCGGCATCACCTCGATCGAATAATCCTTCAGGAATGCCTCCACCTGACTATCCGGTGCCGCGCTAGGTGCGGGTTTCTTACGCAGGAACGGCATTAGCGACATGGCAGTCTCCTTTAGGCGATGAGGCAAGGGGGGTGGCGGCTGGGTCACGTCCAGCCGTCGTTTTCGATCAAGGCACGCAGGCGATCTGGCGTGAATTCCGCATCAAGGCGCGCGGCTTCGGCCTGCGCCACGGCGGCGTCTTCACCGTCCAGCGCATAAGGGTCGCCCCGGCGCATACCTGACAGGTATTCGTCTGTGCCTGCGGCACCGGATTTCATCGCAGCGCGGTCGATGGCTTGCTCAAACCGTTCTGGCAGTTGGATTTTGCTGGCCTTGCGCCCGCGGCCGACCATGACCTGAGCAGGCATATCGCGCCAATAGATAATCGTGACGTCGGGCATTGTTTCGTTATCCTTGTTCCGCAGGGTGCGGCGTTTCATCGCTTCTAGCATCGCGCGGCGCGGCGCTTGGTCGGTTTTCGACATAACGCAGCACTTGCGCGACGGGTATCGCCCAAGGCCCGCCGCGATGCCAGCGCCGCGCACCCTCATATCCCGCATGATGATGGTGAGGCGACCTCATGACGCAAAGGCTTCGCTTGCCAGTATGCGTCCAACAGCATAGCGTGGTGGCAACTCGAAATGGAGGGCGTGACTATGGCGCCCAAGCGTCCCTTTGGTGCGGGCGCGTACCCGAAAGCGGTCGATACCCCCGCGCCACAATCTCCTGATCCGGCCACGCTTTATGCGGCCCTCGATCTGGGGACCAACTCTTGCCGCATGCTGATTGCCCAACCGAAGGGCAGCCAGTTTCATGTGGTCGACAGCTTCTCTAAATCCGTCCAATTGGGGCAGGGGTTAGAGAGCACTGGAAAGCTGTCTCGCGCGTCGATGAACCGCACGATTGCGGCGATGCGGATCTGTAAGCAAAAACTGGAACGTCACAATGTCACGCATATGCGGCTTGTGGCGACCGAAGCGTGTCGCCGTGCGCGCAACGGCGCGAATTTCGTGGCGCAAGTGCGGCGCGAAACGGGACTGAAGCTCGAGATCATCAAGCCAGAGGAAGAGGCGCGCCTTGCCGTCATTTCCTGCGCGCCGCTGGTCAGCACCAAGACCGAACAGCTGCTGGTTGTCGATATAGGCGGCGGCTCGACCGAACTGGTTTGGATCGACATCAGCCATGTCCCCGCGCGCGAACGTCCCCGCGCGATTATGCGGCTGCATGCGGGCTTTACCGCCGACCCCGGTCCCTTTGCCGCGGCCAAGGTGGTGGACTGGATTTCCGTGCCGCTTGGCGTTGCCACCTTGCGCGATCAGTTCGCCGATGTGGAAGACGACGCCGCGCGCTTTGCACTGATGAGCTGGTTCTTCGAAGAAAACCTCGCGAACTTTTCGCCCTATGGGTCAGAGCAGGCGCGAGAGAATTTCCAGATCATCGGCACCAGCGGCACTGTGACGACGGTCGCGGCGTCCCATCTGGGGCTGAAGCGGTATGACCGGACCAAGGTGGACGGGCTGCGGATGACGACGGACCAGATCGACACTGTGATTCGCAATTACCTGACGCTTGGCCCGTTGGGCCGGCGCAGTGATCCGCGCATTGGGCGCGACCGGCAGGCCTTAATCATGTCAGGGGCTGCGATTTTGCAGGCTTTGATGCGGCTTTGGCCCACGGATCGCCTGTCTGTGGCGGACCGGGGCCTGCGCGAGGGGTTGCTTTATGCCCAGATGTCGGCAGATGGGGTACTAGAAGACGCGCCGTATTGAGAGCCGGCCGATTTTTCGTGCGAAAAATCGCAGATGAAGACGTTTCAAGTGAAAGGTCTTCCGGTGGCAAACGGTAGGAATTGAGAAGAAACGAACATGGCAAAGACACCCAGCAAAAATTCATCGGGCCGCGGACAGCGGGATCTGACGGTCAAGGTCAAGACTGCGCGGGGCCGCTCTTTGTCGTCTACGCGTTGGCTGCAGCGGCAGTTGAACGACCCCTACGTGAAGAAAGCCAAGATCGAAGGCTATCGCGGCCGGGCGGCGTTCAAGATCTTGGAACTGGACGATAAATATCGCTTTCTTATCCCCGGCGCGCGCGTCGTCGATCTGGGCTGTGCGCCCGGCGGTTGGTGCCAAGTCGCGGTGCGCCGCGTGAACGCCTTGGGCGAGCGGACGTCAAAGGCCGTGGGCCGCGTGCTGGGCGTCGATCTGCAAGAGGTCGAGCCGATTGCTGGCGCTGAAATTCACCAGCTTGATTTTCTGGATGACGGTGCCGACCAGTTGGTGATGTCGTGGCTGGATGGCCAAGCCGATGTGGTGATGTCCGACATGGCGGCCTCTGCGTCGGGCCACAAGCAGACCGACCACTTGAAAATCATCGCGCTGTGCGAAGCGGCGGCTTATTTTTCCTTCGACGTGCTGACGCCGGGCGGCACCTTTGTCGCCAAGGTTTTGGCGGGCGGGGCAGAAGGCAATTTGCAAAAGCTTCTGAAATCGCGATTCGAGAAAGTGTCGAACGTCAAACCGCCTGCATCGCGGTCTGACAGTTCGGAAAAGTTCGTCGTCGCGACCGGTTTCAAAGGACCGCTGCCGGACGATCCAAACGATCAGGACGACTGACGCGCGGCCTGCCAAACCTCAAACTCCGCCGCCCGCTTGTCGCGCAGCTTTGCCTCTACCGCGGGGCTAAGCACCGCTGCGCGCGGGGGCGAGACATTGAGGCGAGGCAGGGTCAAGGTCACGTCAAGCCGTTGTTCTAAAAACGCAATCAGGCGATCCTGGTCCTCGTAGGCGAACAGGTGATCGACCGCGATCTGCCCCTCGCCGTCGCAGACAAACTTTGCCTGACTGCCGACATTGGCAAAGGGCTCAGGCTTGCCCTTCACGTATTCCAGCACGAATTCGTCAAAGCTGACGTCTTTGGTGCTGTTCGGATGCCCGTCCAGATCGGCGCGCGCGCGGTAGCGATACCAGCTGCCCAGCCAGTCGATTGGATCACGCACGACGGCCATCGTTTCTGGTTCTTGCCCACCCGCCTGGACAAAGAACGGTTTCAGAAACCGGCGATAGCGGTAAATTGGCGCATGCTTGATGGTCGGCGGATCGCGCAGGACCATCGCGGCCTTGGGGCCAAGCGCGCCCTCGATCGCGGTGGTGCCGGTTTTTGGCACGGCCAAAAAGACCAAGTTTTCTTTCCAAAAGACCAGCATGGCGGCTCCGTTTCGCTATTCTTGGGCAGACCCTAATTCATGCACAAATTTTTAACCACTCTGGGTGCAGGTTTAATTTGGTTAAGAAATGAGTTGAAATGTTCTCGCTTTGGTCTCATATAAAGCGTTAAGAACAGATCAAGAACACATACCGGCGATTGCGGCCCCCCCACCGGGCATGACATAAGGACGCGACTGACATGGCAACGGCAGAACTTCTGAAAATGACTGACAAGAAAACCGCCGACAAGCAAAAGGCGCTGGAAAGCGCGCTGGCGCAAATCGAACGTCAATTCGGCAAGGGGTCCATCATGACCCTTGGCGGCCAAAACCAGATGCGCGACATCGAAGCGACCAGCACTGGATCGCTTGGACTCGATATCGCGCTTGGCATTGGTGGCCTGCCCAAGGGCCGCATCATTGAAATTTATGGTCCGGAATCATCGGGTAAGACGACGCTGACCCTGCATTCCATCGCGGAAGAGCAGAAAAAAGGCGGCGTTTGCGCCTTTGTTGATGCGGAACACGCCTTTGATCCGGCCTATGCGAAGAAGCTGGGCGTCAACCTGGACGAGCTGCTGATTTCGCAGCCCGACACCGGCGAGCAAGCGCTTGAGATTGTTGACACACTGGTCCGCTCTGGCGCGGTCAGCTTGGTGGTGATCGACTCTGTCGCCGCCCTGACACCGAAGTCGGAAATCGAAGGCGATATGGGCGATAGCAGCGTTGGCGTGCACGCCCGCCTGATGTCCCAAGCGATGCGCAAGCTGACCGGTTCGATCAACCGCTCTGGCTGTATGGTGATCTTCATTAACCAGATTCGGATGAAGATCGGCGTCATGTTCGGCTCGCCCGAGACGACGACCGGCGGAAATGCGCTGAAGTTCTATGCCTCCGTGCGTTTGGATATCCGCCGCATCGGTTCGATCAAGGACCGGGACGAGGTTGTGGGCAACCAGACCCGCGTGAAGGTTGTTAAGAACAAAGTCGCGCCGCCGTTCAAGCAGGTCGAATTCGACATCATGTATGGCGAAGGCATTTCCAAAAATGGCGAGCTGCTGGATCTGGGCGTGAAAGCTGGCGTCGTGGAAAAGTCCGGCGCTTGGTTCAGCTACGGCGACGAGCGTATGGGGCAGGGCCGCGAGAACTCTAAGCAGTTCCTGAAGGATAACCCTGCAGCCGCGATCGAAATTGAAGACAAAATTCGCGCGGCTCATGGCTTGGACTTCGCGATGTCGGATAACGATTCTGGATCAGACGACGATCTGGTTGAAATGTAAGCCACTTCGAACGGTGCGGGGCGACACCAGAAACGCCTGACGCGCAGCGATGCGCGGACAATATCCGGGAAAGGGTGCGGCGCAGGCTGCACCCTTTTTCGTTATCGCTTTACGGTGCGGCGCTAGGGGTCTATTTCATCCCAAACCACCGCATTGAAGGCCCTGATATGACCTCTCTTTCTGATATCCGTTCGACATTTCTGAACTTCTACGGTCGCAACGGGCACGAGGTCGTCGCCTCTAGCCCGCTCGTGCCGCGCAACGACCCGACTTTGATGTTCGCCAACTCTGGTATGGTTCAGTTTAAGAACCTGTTCACGGGCGTTGAAACGCGCGATTACAACCGGGCGACGTCTGCGCAGAAATGCGTGCGCGCCGGCGGCAAGCACAACGATCTGGACAACGTCGGTTATACCGCGCGGCACCATACCTTCTTTGAAATGCTGGGCAATTTCAGCTTTGGCGACTATTTCAAGGACGACGCCATCGCTTTTGCGTGGGAACTGCTGACTAAGGATTTTGGCCTGAATAAGGACAAGCTGCTGGTCACCGTCTACCACACCGATGACGAGGCCGCGGCGATCTGGAAAAAGGTCGCAGGCATCAGTGACGACCGGATCATCCGCATCCCGACTGACGACAACTTTTGGCGGATGGGGCCGACGGGTCCTTGCGGCCCCTGCACCGAGATTTTCTACGACCACGGCGACAAGATTTGGGGCGGCCCTCCGGGCTCTGCCGAGGAAGATGGCGACCGGTTTATCGAGATCTGGAACCTTGTGTTCATGCAGAACGAGCAGTTCGAGGATGGCACCATGCGCCCCCTTGATATGCAGTCCATCGACACCGGCATGGGGCTAGAGCGGATCGGCGCACTGCTGCAGGGCAAGCACGATAACTATGACACCGACCTGATGCGGTCCCTGATTGAGGCGTCCGCCCATGCCACCAGCAGCGATCCCGACGGCCCCGGCAAAGTGCACCACCGCGTCATCGCCGACCATTTGCGCGCGACGTCGTTCCTGATCGCTGACGGCGTGATGCCGTCCAACGACGGTCGCGGCTATGTGCTGCGCCGCATCATGCGCCGCGCCATGCGCCATGCCCACCAGCTGGGTGCGCAAGATCCGCTGATGCACCGTTTGGTGCCTGCGCTGGTGCAAGAAATGGGCGCGGCTTATCCGGAACTTGGCCAAGCCCGCACCCTGATCGAAGAGACGCTGAAGAACGAAGAAGTCCGCTTCCGCCAGACCCTTGACCGGGGTCTGAAGCTGCTGGACGACGAAGTCTCGCGCCTTGGCGACGGTGAAAACCTGCCCGGCGAGGCGGCGTTTAAGCTCTATGACACCTATGGCTTCCCGCTGGACCTGACGCAGGACGCCCTGCGCGAACAGGGCCGCGGCGTGAACACCGATGGGTTCGACAGCGCCATGGCCGAGCAAAAGCAAAAGGCGCGCGCAGCTTGGTCCGGCACGGGCGAGGCGGCCGATGCTTCCGTCTGGTTCGATCTGGCGGAATCCAAGGGCCTGACCGATTTCCTAGGCTACGACACCCTGACGGCTGAAGGTCAAATTCAGGCCCTTGTCGTGGACGGTGCAGTCGCGTCCACCGCCAAAGGCGCGGTGCAGATCGTGCTGAACCAGACGCCGTTCTATGCGGAGTCCGGCGGTCAGGTTGGCGATGCTGGGACGATCAAGACGGAAACCGGCATGGCGCAGATCACCGACACCAAAAAGGTGGCGGGAGTCTTCATCCATATCGCGCAGGTCACGATGGGTGAAATCAGCACCGGGCAGGGCGCACAGCTGCAGGTCGATACGGATCGCCGCGGTGATGTGCAGGCGAACCATTCCGCGACGCACCTGCTGAACGAGGCGCTGCGCGAGACGCTTGGCGATCACATTGCCCAGCGTGGATCGCTGAACGCACCGGATCGGTTGCGGTTCGACTTTAGCCACAACGCGGCGGTGTCGATCGATGATCTGCGCAGCGTGGAGCTGGAGGTCAATGCGATGATCCGGCAGAACACTCCGGTCGAGACGCGGATCATGACCCCGGACGACGCCCGCGCCCTTGGGGCGCAGGCTTTGTTTGGTGAAAAATACGGCGACGAAGTGCGTGTCGTGTCGATGGGGCGCAAGCCCGGCAGCGGCAAAGGCGCGGATGGTCAGACCTATTCGCTGGAACTGTGCGGCGGCACCCATGTGCGCCAGCTGGGCCAAATTGGCGCGTTCGTGGTGCTGGGCGACAGTGCCTCTAGCGCCGGTGTGCGCCGGATCGAGGCGCTGACCGGGCAGGCGGCGCTGGACCATTTGCGCGCGCAGGATGCAGTGCTGAGCCAAGTGGCAGCGACGCTGAAAGCGCCCGCAGCAGAGGTCGCAGACCGCGTGCGCAGCCTGATGGATGAACGTAAAGCGCTGGCAAACGAGGTCGCGCAATTGCGCCGCGATTTGGCGATGGGCGGCGGCGGCGCGGATACCAGTGCCGAGCAGGTCAATGGCATCGCGTTTCAAGGTCAGGTGATGCAGGGCGTCACGGGCAAGGATCTGCCCGCGCTGATCGACGATATGAAGCAGCGCATGGGCTCTGGCGCCGTGCTGCTGATCGCCGAAGCGGGCGGCAAAGCGGCCGTTGCGGCGGGCGTGACGCCGGATCTGACGGACCGTTTGTCCGCCGTGGACCTGCTGCGGGCCGCCGTGGCAGAGCTGGGCGGTAAAGGCGGCGGCGGCCGCGCCGATATGGCGCAGGGCGGCGGTGCTTCGGTTGAAAATGCAGAGGCTGCCATCGCGGCAGCACGTGCAGTGATGGAGAAATTGGCATGAAAACAGCGCTTTGGGTGGCCCACGTCACCGTGACGGATAACGATTCCTACGCGAAATACGCTGCCCTCGCGACGGGCGCGATTGCGGACCACGGCGGCGTCTTTCTGGCGCGTGGCGGGGCCTATGAGACGCTGGAAGGGCCAGTCCGTCCGCGTAATGTCGTCGCACGGTTTCCGTCGATGCAGGCGGCGCATGATTGCTATTATTCTGATGCCTACCAAGAAGCACTGGGTCACGCCAAAGGCGCGGCGCAGCGTGAATTGAGCATCATCGAAGAACTTTGAAAGGCGCACTTGGCGCTATGATGTCCCGCCATGCGCAGGCGGGGCATCTAGACTGGATCGGCCTGCGGGCCGTACGGCGGGGCGACGTCGAGAGCACGTTGCGCGCCGCAGTGACTGAGGCTGGCCTAGATGGCGATCACGGCCGCCCCGGCAAGCGCGCGGTGACGCTGATACAGGCAGAGCATTTGCCCGTCATCGCTGCCTTGATCGGGCGCGATGATGTTGCAGCCGCTGACCTGCGGCGTAATTTAGTCATTTCAGGCATTAACCTAGCCGCCCTGCGCAAGGGTGCGGTGCGGATCGGCGAGGTTACCTTGCTGATCGAAGGACCCTGTCCGCCGTGCAGCCGGATGGAGGAAACCTTTGGTTCCGGCGGCTATAACGCCGTGCGCGGGCATGGCGGATGGTACGCCTCTGTCGTGCAGGGCGGAATACTGCGGGTCGGGGATACGGTCGCGGCGGGCTGAGGGCGACGTATTTTTACATAATATCGGTCAGAGGGGGGCCAGCCCCCCGTCGCTGCGCGACGCCCCCCGAGGTATTTTTGACCAGAAGAAGACGTTAAATACAAAAAGGCCCGCTCCGATGTTGGAGCGGGCCTTTTCATGTGTTTAGGCGGACTTTGCGTTCCGCTTACGCTCGTGCGGGTCAAGGTAGCGCTTACGCAGGCGGATCGCGTTTGGTGTGACTTCGACCAGCTCGTCATCGTCGATATAGGCGATGGCCTGCTCTAGCGACATCGTGACGGGGGTCGTCAAGCGGACCGCTTCGTCTGTGCCGGAGGCGCGGACGTTGGTCAGCTGCTTGCCCTTGAGCGGGTTCACTTCCAGATCGTTATCGCGCGAATGCTCGCCAATGATCATGCCCTGATAGACAGCTTCCTGTGCGCCGATGAAGAACTTGCCGCGGTCTTCCAGCTTCCACAAAGCGAAGGCGACCGACGTGCCATTTTCCATCGAGATCAGAACGCCCTGACGGCGGCCTTGGATCTTGCCCTTGTAAGGGGCCCAGCCGTGGAACAAGCGGTTCAGGATGCCAGAGCCGCGGGTGTCGGTCAGGAATTCGCCGTGGTAGCCGATCAGGCCGCGGGACGGGACGTGGGCGATGATGCGGGTCTTGCCTGCGCCAGCTGGCTTCATCTCGACCAGCTCACCTTTGCGGGGGCCTGTCAGCTTTTCGACGACGGCGCCGGTGTACTCGTCATCAACGTCGATTGTCGCTTCCTCGATCGGCTCCATACGGACGCCATCGATGGTTTTGTAGATAACCTGCGGGCGAGAGATCGAAAGCTCGAAACCTTCGCGGCGCATGTTCTCGATCAGAACGCCCATCTGCAATTCGCCGCGGCCAGAGACCTCGAAGGCGTCGCCTTTTTCGGTGTCGGCGATTTTGATTGCGACGTTAACTTCAGCCTCTTTCATCAGGCGGTCACGAATGACGCGGGACTGCACTTTTTTGCCGTCCTTACCAGCCAGTGGCGAATCGTTGATGCCAAAGGTCACGGTGATGGTGGGCGGGTCGATGGGCTGGGCAGGGATCGCGGTGTCGATGGACAGATCGCAGATCGTGTCGGCCACGGTTGCCTTGGTCATACCGGCCAGCGTGACGATGTCGCCAGCTTCTGCCACGTCAATCGCGGTCTGGGATAGGCCACGGAACGCGAGGATCTTAGACACGCGGAACTGTTCGATCTTGGTGCCATTGCGCGACAGCGCCTTGACGGTTTCGCCTGCGCGCAGCGTACCAGCCTCGACCCGGCCGGTCAGGATGCGGCCGATGAAGGGGTCAGCGGACAGGGTCGTTGCCAGCATCTGGAACGGCTCTTCGCGGCGGGAAATCTGGGCGGGCATCGGGACGTGCTTGAGGACCATGTCGAACAGCGCGTCAAGGTTTTCGCGTGGGCCGTCCAGTTCGTTGTCGCACCAGCCAGCACGGCCAGAGGCGAACATCACTGGGAAATCAAGCTGTTGGTCGTTGGCTTCCAATGCAGCGAACAGGTCGAACACGTTGTCGACAGCCTGATCAGGCTCGCCGTCGGCCTTGTCGACTTTGTTCACGACGACGATGGGGTTCAGGCCCAGTGCCAGCGCCTTGGAGAGCACGAATTTCGTCTGTGGCATCGGGCCTTCGGCCGCGTCAACCAACAGCACAACGCCGTCGACCATCGACAGGATGCGTTCGACTTCGCCGCCAAAGTCGGCGTGGCCGGGCGTGTCAACGATGTTGATGCGCGTGCCTTTCCACTCGACCGAGGTACATTTGGCCAGAATGGTGATACCGCGCTCGCGCTCGATATCGTTGCTGTCCATGGCGCGTTCGGTCGTCGCCTCGTTTTCGCGGTAAACGCCCGATTGCTTCAGAAGCTCGTCCACCAACGTGGTTTTGCCGTGGTCAACGTGCGCGATGATCGCAATATTGCGAATGTCCATGATATCAGCCTTTGTCCGGAGTTGCCGCGCGAATACAATGCATATGCAGCAAAGGCTAGTCCCTTAGTGCGGTGACGCGGTGGAGTAAAGCTGGATGACCACAATTCCTGTGATAATCAGGCCAAGTCCGATCACCGCGGGCACATCTAGGCGCTGGCCAAAGATCACAAAACCGAAACCAGCGATCAGCACGATGCCAAGGCCGGACCAGATCGCATAGACGACGCCGACGGGCATGACCCGCAGCGCCTGCGCCATGAAATAGAACGACGCGCCATAGAACACGACAGTAATCACGGCGGGCAGGGGCTTGGTAAATTGCTGGCTAGCTTGCAGCGCCATGGTGCCGATGGTTTCAGCGACGATGGCGATCAGCAGGGCGATGTAATGATATGGCATCGGCTAGGCATCGCGCGGCGGGCTTGGCTTGTCAATTAGCGCCAAGCCGAGGACTAAGCCGCGAAACGTCTGTGTCGTTAGCCCTGAACCTGACGTTTGGCTTAAGAAAGCAGAGGGTTTGGTTCGCGGGAGGGCCGGCAATCACGCTAAGGGTCTAGGTATTCGCCATTTCGTTTAGCACCTTCATAGCGTCGTCCTGACGTCCATCGGGCACAAAGAGATGATCGTGGAAGTAGCCAGAAACTGGATTTACGCCCATGTCATGCTTTGCAAGTTCCGTCGCAATGCGCGCCATAAAGCCGACAGCCTCTAGGGACGAATGAATATTGAGCGTGATCATCCGGCATGGAAATTCGTAAGAGAGCCCATGCGTTTCTGCCTCGGACTTTAGAAGTATATAGGTGGTTCCTTCTGCTTCTCTGAAGGTCATACGCGGCTCAATGCCGTCCAGCTTTTGATCGTGCTGAGCGGTCACGAAAACATACAAGCCTTTAACTAGGATGGCCGACATGGACCTAACGAGTTCGTCCAAATTTGTCTCGCCGGTCATTTTCGATCCACTTCGCAACATTTGCCTGATGCATCTGTATGCGGCCCAAAATCGAGGGTGTCGAGAAGGCCGGTGTTCCCGCGATAATGTCCGCCGGTTTAAGCTGAACAAGCCGTTCGCCAAGCAACCGTTTCCGAAGCCACCTATGTGGGCCAGAAGGCCGGGTTCGCTGGGCGTCTGACACCCGCGTTCAGGTCGCGATATAACGGTCGCGGCGGTGGTTGAAGGTGATGATCAGGTTCAGCACAACCGCGCCCAGCAGTGACCACATCACGATGGTCGCGGGGAACAGGAACAACGCTGCGGTAAAGATCACGGCGTCGACTGCCAGCTGCACATAGCCCGCCTTGAAACGGGTCGTGTCCTGCACCAGCAATGCGACCACGCCCAAGCCGCCAAGGCTGCCGTTGTGACGAAACAGCGCCAGCAGACCCAGTCCGGTAATCGCGCCAAAGGTGACGGCGGCGAAGGCGGGGTTCAGGACTTCAAACGTCATGCCGCGGGGGATCAAGGTCGTCATGACCGATAGCGCCGTGACCGAGATAAGCGATTTGATCGTGAAGGCGCGGCCTAGCCGGTACCATGCCAGCACATAAAACGGGATGTTGATGACAAAGAAGACAACGCCAAAGGACCAACCGGTCAGATAGGCGATGATCACCGCGACGCCCGCCGTCTGGCCTGTGATCAACCCCGCAGAGGTCAGGATCGCAAGACCCAAGGCACATAGGAACACGCCAAGGCCCATGCCTTGCGCATCTTCGAGGAGGGAGTGTTTGTTGGCTGGTGACATGTCTTGCCGATAGGACAGCAAAGTTGACCTGTCTAGACGAAAACGGCCGCTCCTATCAGGAACGGCCGCCACGTCAGCATAACCGGTGGGTCATGCCTGTAATTTAAGCTTACATCGCTTTTTGCAGGTTCTGATCGACGGCATCAAGGAAGCCTTCGGTCGTCAGCCACTTTTGGTCCGGGCCAACCAGCAGGGCCAGGTCTTTGGTCATCTGGCCAGATTCGACCGTATCCACGACGACTTTTTCCAGCGTCTCGGCGAAGGCCATCAGCTGTGCGTTGTCGTCCAGCTTGGCGCGGTGCTTGATGCCGCCGGTCCATGCAAAGATCGACGCGATAGAGTTCGTGGACGTCGCCTTGCCAGCCTGGTGCTGACGGTAGTGACGGGTCACGGTGCCGTGGGCGGCTTCTGCTTCCACGATTTTGCCATCGGGGGTCATCAGCTGGGACGTCATCAGGCCAAGCGAGCCGAAGCCCTGTGCCACGGTGTCGGACTGCACGTCGCCGTCGTAGTTTTTGCAGGCCCAGACGTAGCCACCGGACCACTTCATGGAGGCCGCGACCATGTCGTCGATCAGGCGGTGCTCGTAAGTGATGCCAGCGGCCTTGAACTTGTCCTCGAACTCGGCGTCAAAGATCTCTTGGAAGATGTCCTTGAAGCGGCCGTCATAGGCCTTGAGGATCGTGTTCTTGGTCGACAGGTACACCGGATAGCCGCGCTTGAGGCCATAGTTCATCGATGCGCGGGCGAAGTCGCGGATCGATTCGTCCAGGTTGTACATCGCCATCGCGACACCGGCGGCGGGTGCGTCGAACACTTCGTGTTCAATCGTCTGGCCGTCGTCGCCGACGAACTTGATCGTCAGCTTGCCCTTGCCGGGAAAGCGGAAGTCGGTGGCTTTGTACTGGTCACCAAAGGCGTGACGGCCAACGATGATCGGCTGGGTCCAGCCGGGTACAAGGCGGGGCACGTTTTTGCAGATGATCGGCTCGCGGAAGATGACGCCGCCAAGGATGTTGCGGATCGTGCCGTTCGGGCTGCGCCACATCTTCTTCAGGCCGAATTCTTCGACGCGCTGCTCGTCCGGGGTGATGGTCGCGCATTTCACGCCAACGCCGACTTCGGCGATTTTGTGGGCAGCGTCGATGGTGATCTGGTCGTCGGTGCGATCACGCTCTTCCATGCTCAGGTCGTAGTACAGCAGATCCACGTCCAGATAGGGCAGGATCAGCTTTTGCTTGATGAAATCCCAGATGATGCGGGTCATTTCGTCGCCGTCGAGTTCGACGATCGGGTTAGCTACCTTAATCTTGGACATGATGTCTCCGGTTGGCACGTTGCGATTGCACTCCTCCTAACGGAAAACTTAGCGTTCGGGAAGGCGGTATACGTCGGTATACCGCAAATAGATCGGGTGCTAAATGCAAAACAGGCGCGGCACCGATGGGTGCCGCGCCTGTTTTTATAGGTTTGAACTGGCGTCAGTCGATTTTGGTTGTGACGCTATCTGCATCGCCAACACGCACGCTGCTGCCCACGGTATAAGCCTCTTGCGAGGACAGAGGCACCGCATCGCGCAGGATGAAATGCGAGCCAACCATGACAACCACAGCGGCGACACAAGAGAGTAGGAAAACCTTCATCGCTTAAACCTTTCGCCGTGGTGTTGTCTCGGCCTCGACCTCTGCGGCCCAGATCGAGTGGTGCTCGCGTGCCCATTCGACGTCAACTTCGCCTTTGCCCATCGCGTCAAACGCGCCTTCCATACCGAGCGTGCCGATATAGATGTGGCCAAAGATGATCGCCGTCAGGACCAACGCCAGAATGGCGTGCCAAAGCTGCGCCAGCTGCATTTCCTCTTGCGGGGCAAGGTTCACGGGCAGGGGCCCTTGACCGAACCAACCGGGCGCGCCGATATCATTCAGCAAGCCGAAGGTGTGACCGAACAGGTTGATCTGGAACGGAAACAGCATCGACAGGCCAGAGACGGAAATCGAGGTGCCGAAGATGATCACCGACCAGAAGATCAGCTTTTGCCCGGCATTGAACTTTTTCGCCGGTGGATGGCCACCGCCAAACATGCCGCCGCCGCGCAGGATCCACTTGATATCGGTCCGGTCCGGCAGGTTATGCGCGACCCAGAACACAAAGATCATGACCAGCGCGATGATGAACGCCCAAGAGATGTTGTCATGCACCCACTTGGTCACGCCAGCCACAGCCGCAAAAGCGTCGTGGCCAAAGATCGGGATGAACACCTTGCGGCCAAACAGTGACAGCAAGCCGGTGATGCCAAGCGTGATAAAGGACGCGGCCAGCAGCCAATGGGCGAAACGCTCAATCGCTTTGAAACGTTCGATGTAACGGCCCTGCGGCGCGTGATCGAGCTTTACCTTGCCGCGGATCAAATAGAACAGCGCCAGCACGGCCAGCGTGCCGCCAAGACCGATGGCACCCCAAAACAGCAGGGGACCACTGCGGAATTCCAGCCAGCGCATGCCGCCATCTTGGATTAGCGTATGTGATGCGGGGCCGTTGTTTTGCGTGCGGATGTCCGCCTCGTCATAGCGCATGGCGCGCCACAGATCGGCATCGGACGGGCCGCCGCGTGTGAACAGCGGGCTATCGGTTGGATAGACTGGCTTGTCTTGGCCAAGGTTTTCGGACCGATAGCTGTCGTCGACAACCTCGCCGTTTTGGCGGGCAAGGATGTCTTCTAGCGTTGTGGCCCCGCCGGTGGACGCGCGCGGGGCGGCTTCGCTTGCCCCCTCCGCGACCGGGGCCTGCAGAACATCGGGGTCGACGTATTGCGCCAACGCCGGCCCGGACAGGCCGATCGTCAGCAAAAGGGCAGTGAGGGCGCGCAGCATGGGCAGGCTCCTGTCTGGATCACAAAGGGAAAAGGGGCGGCACTTGGCCGCCCCGCACAAACCTTACTGGCCTTTCAGGCCGTAAGCAGTGCCCCAACCCCATGCGCCAGCGCCAAAGCCGCGGGCCACGGTGCGTTCGCGATAGATTTCCGACACCACATTGCCGTCGCCGGCTAGCAGTGCCTTGGTGGAACACATCTCGGCGCAGATCGGCAGCTTGCCTTCGGCGATCCGGTTGCGACCGTACTTCTGGAACTCTGCCTCGGAGTGGTTTTCTTCGGGGCCACCGTTGCAGAAGGTACACTTGTCCATCTTGCCGCGGCTACCAAAGTTGCCAGCCTGCGGGTACTGCGGCGCGCCAAACGGGCAGGCGTAGAAGCAGTAACCGCAACCGATGCACAGGTCCTTAGAGTGCAGAACCACACCGTCGTCGGTCTGGTAAAAGCAATCCACCGGGCAGACGGCCATGCAAGGCGCGTCAGAGCAGTGCATGCAGGCGACAGAGATCGAGCGTTCGCCCGGCTTGCCGTCCTGAATGGTCACAACTTTCCGGCGGTTGATGCCCCAAGGCACCTCATGCTCGTTCTTACAGGCGGTAACGCAGGCGTTGCATTCGATGCAGCGTTCAGCGTCGCAGAGAAATTTTGCGCGTGCCATATATAGTGCTCCTTACGCTACGCTGATTTTGCAGAGGGTGGCTTTGGTTTCCTGCATTTGGGTCACCGAGTCGTAGCCGTATGTCTGCGCTGTGTTTGTGGATTCGCCCAGCACGATGGGGTCTGCACCTTCGGGATATTTGTCCCGCAGATCAACACCTTCGCTGACGCCGCCAAAGTGGAATGGCATAAAGGCGACACCTTCGCCGACCCGTTCGGTGACCATGGCCATAACTTTGACCTTGCCGCCCTCAGGACCTTCGACCCAAACATCTTTGCCGTCGCGCACACCAAGGTTGTTGGCATCACGCGGGTTGATTTCGACAAACATGTTCTGCTGAAGCTCGGCCAACCAAGGGTTGGACCGGGTTTCATCGCCGCCACCTTCGTATTCAACAAGCCGGCCAGAGGTCAGCACGATGGGGAAGCCTTCGGAAAAGTCGTTTTCCTGAATGGACTTATACATCGTGGGCAGACGCCAGAACTTCTTGTCTTCATAGGTCGGATAGTCGGCAACCAGATCGCGGCGCGCGGTGTACAGCGGCTCGCGGTGGATTGGGACTGGATCGGGGAAGGTCCAGACGACGCAGCGGGCCTTGGCGTTACCGTAAGGGGCGCAGCCATGCAGGATCGCAACGCGCTGGATGCCGCCCGACAGGTCGGTCTTCCAGTTCACGCCGCCGACATTGTCGACGTAATCGGACGGGATCTCTCCGGTCTGGCTTGTCTCGCCGACTTCTTCGGTGCCCGGACGGGTGTCACGGAAGCCCGCGACCCATTCGATCATGTTCCGCTCGTAGGCGGTCAGGTCTTTGTCCCAGCCCAGTTCGATCAGCATTGCCATGGTGAATTCAGGGTAACCGTCCTGAATTTCGGACCCGACAGTAAAGCTGCCTTCGGCAAGCAGGTTGTCGCCATTGCGTTCGACACCGTAACGGGCGCGGAACGGCAGGCCGCCTTCGGCCACGGACAGCGATGTATCGTACAAGTTCGCCGAACCGGGGTGGTTCATTTCGGGCGTACCCCAAGCTGGCCATGGCATGCCGTAGAAATCGCCGTCAGCCGGGCCACCATTCGCGCGCAGCGTTGTGCGGTCGAATGTGTGCTGGTTTGCCATGTGCATTTTCATGCGCTCTGGCGATTGTGCGGTATAGCCGACTGTCCACATGCCGCGGTTAAATTCGCGGGTGATGTCCTCGATGTTCGGCTCGTCGCCGTCGATCGCGATGTTGCGGAACAGACGATCGGTGAACCCGAACTTGTCTGCGAACAGCTTCATGATCGTGTGGTCGACCTTGGATTCGAACAGAGGCTCGACCACTTTGTCGCGCCACTGCAGCGAACGGTTCGACGCGGTGACAGAGCCGCGGGTTTCGAACTGCGTCGTGGCGGGCAGCAGGTACACGCCATCGGTGCGGTCGTTCATGACGGCAGAAACGGTGGGATACGGGTCAACGACGACCAGCATGTCCAGCTTTTCCATTGCCGTCTTCATTTCCTTCATCCGCGTCTGGCTGTTTGGGGCGTGGCCCCAGAATACCATCGCGCGGGTGTTGGCGGGTTGGTCAATGTTATCAGCATCTTCCAGGACACCGTCGATCCAGCGGCTGACGGGAATACCGGTCAGGTTCATCATGCTGGTTTCGTCATAGGTCGCGTCAGAGAAGTTGCCCTTGAGCCAGTCCAGATCTTCGTCCCAGACCCGTGCCCAATGCGCCCAAGCACCCGGTGTCAGGCCGTAGTAGCCGGGCAGGGTGTCGGCCAGCACGCCAAGGTCGGTCGCGCCTTGCACGTTGTCGTGGCCGCGGAAGATGTTGGTACCGCCGCCGGCGGTGCCCATGTTCCCCAGTGCCAGCTGCAGGATGCAGTATGCGCGGGTGTTGTTGTTACCGTTAGAGTGCTGCGTGCCACCCATGCACCAGATCAGGGTGCCGGGACGGTTGTTGGCCAGCGTCTTTGCGACGCGCTCTAGCTGCTCGCCGGGGACGCCGGTGACGCGCTCGACTTCTTCGGGGTTCCAGCTGGCAACTTCTGTGCGGATTTGATCCATGCCCCAGACGCGCTGGCGGATGAATTCAGTGTCTTCCCACTTGTTTTCAAAGATGTGCCACAGGATGCCCCAGACAAGAGCCACGTCCGAACCGGGCCGCATCCGCACAAATTCATCCGCGTGGGCGGCGGTGCGGGTAAAGCGTGGATCGCAAACGATCAGCGGTGCGTTGTTCTCTTCCTTGGCCTTCAGCACGTGCAGCAGCGACACGGGGTGCGCCTCTGCAGGGTTGCCGCCGATGATCAGGATGGCTTTGGAATTGTGGATGTCGTTGTAGCTGTTGGTCATGGCGCCGTAGCCCCATGTGTTCGCGACGCCAGCAACGGTGGTCGAGTGGCAGATCCGCGCCTGGTGGTCGACGTTGTTCGTGCCCCAATAGGCGGCGAACTTACGGAACAGATAGGCCTGCTCGTTGTTGTGCTTGGCGGAGCCCAACCAATAGACAGAATCCGGACCGGACTCTTCTTTGATTTTCATCATGCCGTCGCCGATCTCGTTGATCGCCGTCTCCCAGCTGATGCGTTCCCAGTTGCCGCCGACTTTCTTCATCGGGTACTTCAGGCGACGTTCGCCGTGGGCGTGTTCACGCACCGCAGCACCTTTTGCGCAATGCGCGCCAAGGTTGAACGGGCTGTCCCAACCGGGTTCCTGACCGGTCCAAACGCCGTTCTGCACCTCTGCAATCACGGTGCAACCCACGGAACAGTGGGTGCAGACGGATTTGATGATCTCGGCGTTGGTGTTCGCCTGCGTCTGCGCGCTGGCAGCGGTGACGCTGCCGCCCGTGGCCGCGATGGCGGTCAGACCACCGATGACAAGACCAGAGCCCGCCAGAAAGCTGCGGCGGTTCACGGTCTTGGCCCCGTCGCGGGCAACGATGCCCGGACGGCTTGAGGCGGTCGATGTTGTCTTTTTACGAAGCATGTTTTCCTCCCTCAGCCGCGGCCCATTTCAGGACCGGACTGGTGTTGCATCTGATCAGAAACGGGCGCTGGCGAAATACGCGCGGGTGTGGTCGGTGTCCTGCATGACGCTGGACGACAGATCGACCGGGTTCGCCGCAGCGGTGGTTGGTGCGGCTGTTGCGGCGGCGACAATGGCTGCCGGCGCGGCGGTGCCTGCCAGTTTCAGGAAACCGCGGCGGTTTGTGCCTTTGGTATCATCAGTCATGTCGATCCTCCCAGATGCCGGGTATTTGGCCCGTTTGTGTGTTGTTCTTCATTCGAAAGCCGAAAGGCTTCTTTTTCGATAGTCATAAAGGCTTGGCCGACG
This sequence comes from Loktanella salsilacus, assembly GCF_900114485.1. Classification (GTDB taxonomy): domain Bacteria; phylum Pseudomonadota; class Alphaproteobacteria; order Rhodobacterales; family Rhodobacteraceae; genus Loktanella; species Loktanella salsilacus. Next base: position 26,548 of record NZ_FOTF01000002.1, read on the forward strand.
GCCCCAACCCCTGCGTAAAAGACCGAACCCTTGGCTGCGGTCAGATCGCCAAAAAAGTGACCAGCCCATGGGCCGATATGCTTGGCGAAGAAATCGTTCTGTACGCTTAACGTCGCTGGTGCGCCAAAGCGGCCAACGATCAAGCCGCCCATCATCTCCATCAAGGATGCGATGTTGTCCTCAGGCTCGAACACATTGTCGGACCGTGCGATGCGCAGGGCCGCCATATCGCCGCGCAGACGCGCCAGCGGCTTTTCGTTCAGAAAACCCGTTAGGTAGTAGCTGACGTAGGGCAGCAATTCGCCCCGGCCAAGGCCAATGAACAGCGCGTTATATTCGGTGATGACGCCCTTGGGCTTGGTCACTTTTGCCACGGCGGCCAGTTGGTCGATCGCGCGGCCCAGTTCGGACGTATCGCCCGACAGACCGGCGGTCTGGTCTAGCAGCATCTGCTCCGGCGGGGCGGACAGGATCAGTCCCAGATAATTGTACAGATCCGCGCGCAGGCGGTCCTCTGCATCAATCCGGGGCAGGGTGTCAGCAGTCATGTACGGTCTCCGAATTCAAATCGCATGCGGCGCGGCGCACGGGCGGCAGGGGCGTCTGCATCATCTGCATCGTCCACACCATCTTGCGCTGCCGTATCTTCGTTAACGTCTTCGGTTGGAACGCTGGCGTTTGCAACCGACGCAACAACTGGTGCGACATCTTCGCGCAGCGGGTCCTGCGTGTCGGCCTCAGCGTCTGCTATGGCAACTTCGGCCGCAGCGTCTTTGGCCGCGGCTTCTTCTGCCATCTTTTCCACATGGGCCAGCAACCCGCGGCCCACCTGATAGCTTGTCTTGATGACGCCTTGTCCGGTCGATCCGGTCAGATAGTCGGTGTCGTAATCGTTCAGCCCGTCCAGACAGGCCAGCACAGGGTCCGACCGCCACAGATTGCGCAGGGCGCGGTTGCGCAGGTGCATCGGGACAGCTTTGGCCATGAAGGCTGCAAAGTTGTCGCCTTTGCGCAAAGTGTCCGGGTCGGGCAGGTCAAGCAGTTCCAGAATATCGGTATCCGACATCTCTGACAGGTCAGGCTCGACCTCCTCAGGCGTAACGGGCTCTTCTGGAACACTGACGAGTTCAGCTTCGCGCTCTGCTTTCAGGCCAGCGCGGCGGCGGGCGAAAAAGGATTGCTCCTGACTCATTCCGTCACCTCGTGCCGGGTCGGCGCACGGTAAACGTCAGTGGTCTGCGCAATCCGGCGATCACCGATGCCGTCCTGCACGCCGTCCGTCTTTTGCCGGTCGCGGCGGCGCTTGATAAAGGCTTCTTCGGTATGATGCTGTTCAACGAAATCGGTGATCCACGCCAAGACAGGGGCGGGCATCACGACCTTTTCGACCAGCTCTTCACCGGAGTCGGCGTAGTCCTGCGCCTCGTAAGGGGATGCAGTGACCATCACCACATCGAGCGGCGCATTAGGGCGATCATCAACGCGGCGCAGAATGACATAGACCGACGGCTGGCGCGTTTGCAGTTCGTGCACATAAGCTTGGGTATCGGATGGATACAGGCGCACTGTGCGCGTGGCGGCATGAAACAAGGTCGCCTCGCCATCCTCGCGCAGCACTTTCCAATCGGCAGGGGCCGCGCCCGGCAAGACGTCCACGGCCAGCCACGCCCATTTAGCCCAGCGGGTGACCCCGGGGCTGCGGCGAATGACAACGCCCATCGGCATCGTTTGGCTGTCTGGCGTAGTGAAGGGCAATGCCCGCTCCTTGCTGGATGGCTGGGGTCGGCTTTTGTTGATCATGCGCTAAATGCCGCCGAAGGCCAAGGTGAAATTTCTATGCAGTAGGACAGGTTACGCGGTAAATCGTGCTGCGCTGCGGCATTTTTGAGCGTTCTGTGAATCTAGGTTAGCAGTTTACCTTTCTGTGTATTGATGATGAAAAAGGCGCTGCACGCTATAGGAGCCAGCCGATGTCCAAGACCGTTATGATTTGCGACTGCCTTGGCAGTCAGCGTGTCGATGGCGCAGCGATTACCGCCGCCACGGGACTGCCGTGCTCTCGGTTGCACACCAGCCTGTGTGACCGTCAGATTAACATTGCCGCCGCCGCGATGGCCGATGGCGATGTCATCATTGCCTGCCAGCAAGAGGCCCCCCGTTTTGCCGCGCTGGCCGAAGAAATTGGCGCAGAAGTCCCGCAATTCGTCGATTTGCGCGACCGTGCTGGCTGGACAGAGGCCGGTGATCCGACCGCAAAACAAGCCGCGCTGCTGGCCGAAGGGCTGCTGCCCATCGCCCCTGCGCGCAGCCTTGATGTCGTGTCCGAAGGCACCTGCCTGATCCTTGGCCGCGACCAAGTTGCTGTTGATGCGGCGTTGGCGCTGGCCGATACCCTTGGCGTGACGCTGCTGATGCCGACAGGCTGGGACGTGGAACTGCACCCGGGCTTTGATACGGTCACCGGCACGCTGACAAAGGCCACCGGCTCGCTGGGGCAATTCGACGCAGGCATTGACGCACTGCAGCAAATCATCCCCGGCGGGCGCGGCACTGTGTCGCTGACGCCGCCGCAAAACGGGGCGCAATCGCAATGCGATCTGATCCTTGATCTGCGCGGGCAGGGGCCGCTGTTTGCCGCTGATGCCAAGCGTGACGGTTATCTGCGGGCCGACCCGGCCAGCCAGCCAGCCGTGGCTGCTGCAATCCTTGCTGCCAGCCAGATGACCGGCACATTCGAAAAGCCGCTTTATGTCCGGTTGGAACAATCCTTGTGTGCCCACAGCCGGGCCGAACAGGTCGCCTGTTCCAACTGCCTTGATCTGTGCCCCACTGGCGCGATCAGCCCGGACGGCGACCATGTCACCATCGACCCGATGATCTGCGCAGGCTGCGGGGCATGTTCTGCCGTTTGCCCATCTGGCGCGATCAGCTTTGATGCGCCCTCCGTCGACAGCATCTTTGCCCGCCTGACCACGCTGGCGCAGACCTACCGCAAAGCGGGCGGCACCGCGCCGCGCTTGCTGGTCCACGACACAGAGCACGGGGCAGAGATGATCGCCTTGGCCGCCCGCTTTGGCCGCGGTCTGCCCACTGATGTCATCCCGCTCGAAGTCGCCGCGCTGGCGGCCTTTGGCCACGCCGAAGCCGTCGCCGCCCTTGGCGCAGGCTTTGCCGATGTCGCGGTGCTGCTGTCGCCAAAGACGGAAACAGAGGCACCGGTGCGCGAGACGTCCCTCGCCAATGCCATCGCCGGGCGCGAGGCCGTGGTCCTGCTGGACATGACCGACCCCGACGCGCTGTCTGACCACCTGTATGCCGCCGTCGTCGGCCCGGTTGTCAAAACGCCCACCTTGCAAATCGGTACCCGCCGCCAGGTCGCGCGCCTTGCCGCCCGCACCCTGCGCCCGCAGTCAGAGGTGATCGAGCTGCCCGAAGGCGCCCCTTATGGCGCTGTGCTGGTCGACACCGACGCCTGCACCCTGTGCCTGTCATGCGTGTCGCTTTGCCCGTCCGGCGCGCTGGGGGACAACCCCGACCTGCCGCAATTGCGCTTTCAAGAGGACGCCTGCCTGCAATGCGGCCTTTGCGTGAACATCTGCCCAGAGGACGCGATCACGCTAGAGCCGCGCCTGAACCTGACGCCAGAGGCGTTCCGGCAGGTCATCGTCAACGAAGAAGAGCCCTTTGCCTGCATCGAATGCGGCACGCTGTTCGGCGTAAAATCCACGATTGAAAACATCACCGCCAAGCTGACAGGGCATTCCATGTTCTCGAACCCTGGCGCGCTGAAGATGATCCAGATGTGCGACAACTGCCGTGTTGGCGCGCAATATCACTCTGAAAATAACCCCTTCACCGGCGGCGAGCGGCCAAAGCCGCGTAGCACGGACGATTATCTGTCCAAGCGCCGCGATCATTAAGGAAATACAAAGATGTCTGATGACACATTCAACATGTCCATGCGCAAATTCCTGAAACAGGTGGGGGTGACCAGCCAGCAAGCGATCGAAGAAGCGATGCGCGCCAAAGGCGGGACCGAAGGCCAAACCTTCGAGGCCAAGGTCGTGCTGACCGTGAACGGTCTTGATCTGGAACACACCGTCACCGGCCAGATCGCTGGCGCATCCTCGGACGCCTCCGCATGAGCGTGACTCGCGACGACGTGCAGGCCGTTCTGGCAGGCATCACCGATCCCGCAACGAACGGCCCGCTCAACGCATCCGGCGCAGTCAAGGCACTGACCGTGGACGGCGGCACCGTGCGCTTTGTTCTGGAAATCGCAGCCAGCCGGGCGGCAGAGTACGCCCCCGTGCAGGCCGAGGCGGAAAAGCTGATTGGCGCGCTGGACGGCGTGGAAAAGGTGACGGTCGTGATGACCGCGCATTCCAGCCCCGCCGCCCCGCCGGATTTGAAATCCGGCCGCGCGGCCCCCTCTGGCCCGCAAAAAATCCCCGGCATTGACCGCATTCTGGCTGTCGCGTCCGGCAAAGGCGGCGTTGGCAAATCCACCGTCGCGTCCAACCTTGCCTGCGCGCTGGCCGCGATGGGCCGCCGCGTTGGTCTGCTGGACGCTGATGTCTACGGCCCCAGCCAGCCGCGCATGCTTGGCGTATCTGGCCGCCCGGCCAGCCCCGATGGCAAAACAATCCTGCCCCTGCGCAACTACGGCGTGACGATGATGTCCATCGGCCTGATGACGAACGAAGACCAAGCCGTCGTCTGGCGCGGCCCCATGCTGATGGGCGCATTGCAGCAGATGATGAACCAGGTGCAATGGGGCGCGCTAGACGTGCTGATCGTCGATTTGCCACCCGGCACGGGTGACGTGCAGATGACCCTTGCGCAAAAGGCGCAGGTCGACGGCGCGATCATCGTGTCCACGCCGCAGGACGTCGCCTTGCTAGATGCGCGCAAGGGCATCGACATGTTCCAGCAGCTGCACGTGCCGATCATCGGCATGATCGAAAACATGAGCACGCATATCTGCTCTGAATGCGGTCACGAAGAACACGTCTTCGGCCATGGCGGCGTCGCGAAAGAGGCCGCAAAGCTCGGCGTGCCTTTGCTGGCGGAAATTCCGCTGCACTTGTCGATCCGCCTTGCCGCGGACGGCGGCGCACCCATCGTGGTGTCCGATCCCGAAAGCGCGCAGGCTAAAGCATTCCTTGATGTCGCCAAGCATCTGATCGACGCAGGATCCGCGTGACCGACGCCGATTTTCCACCGTTGTTTAACGGCTACGCCAGCGCGGGGGACGACCCCCTTGCGCTGGCCTGCAACGCTGCGCAGGGCGGCACCGAAGCCGGACTTGTCATCCACGACGCAGGCCCAGACAGCCTGCGCGCCGCCGTCGTCTTTGCGCCAGAGGTGCCGCTGCGCGAAGCCGCGATCATGCTCCCGCTGTGCGGTCTGGGCTTTCAAAACGCCCTTGGCGTGCTGGCCCCGCCGGTGGTCGCGATCCACCTTGGCTGGGACGGCGCGATCTACGTCAATGGCGGCCGCTGCGGCCAGCTGACGATGATCGCCAGCACCGATGATCCGGATGCTGTGCCGGATTGGCTGGTGATCGGCCTTCACCTTGACCTGACCCCGCTCGGGGACGACGGTGGCACTGACCCGGATCGCACGGCGCTTTACGCCGAAGGCTGCGGCGATGTGGCGGCCCCTGATTTGTTGGCAGCATGGCTGCGCCATTCGCTATCTTGGCTGGATACTTGGGACAACCAAGGTACCGCGCCGCTGCACCGCGAATGGTCCGGCCTTGTGCATGGGCTGAACGAAACCGTCACCCTCGCGGGCCAGACGGGCACCTTGCTTGGCACGGATGAGCATCTGAACGGGCTGCTCAAATCCGGCGACACGACCACCCTGATCCCGCTGACCCGCCTGTTAAAGGACGCCCCATGAAACTTGCCCGCGCCATCCACTTTGACGAAAGCGACACCCGCGTCTTTCACAGCCCGGCCCGCACCGGCGAATGGTGCATCCCGGGCGGCTTCGAGTTTTCGAACTGGTCCCAAGGCGACCTTGTCGGCAAGGCGCGGCAAGCCTTCACCAATGGCTGGATGGGCGTCGAAACCTATGGCCGCACAACCTTTGTCGCTGTCACGCCGATCACCCCTTCAGAACTGGATGCGCTGGCAGACGCCCTTGCCGCACATTTTGTGACGATTTACGGCGCACCCGATCCTGAGACCGCGCGCCCGACAGCCCTAGAAGAGCTGCACCACATGGCCGATCTTTGCGCCGATCACGACACCAATACACTGCTCACCGTGACCCGAGAGCTCACGGAATCCGGCGTGCGCGAAAGCTTCCGCGCGATCCCGCCACAAGACGCCGGGCTAGAGCAGTTCGCGATCCACGTCACCGATGATGACGCGGGCCACGATCATGCCCACGACCATCACCACGACCATCACCACGGGCACGACCACAAGCATTAGCGCGCCACGTCCACAACTTCTTCTGGTCAAAAATACCTCGGGGGGAGTCCCGCAGGGACGGGGGGCTGGCCCCCCGCCTTTACTGATTTTTCAGCGAAAAATCGGTGCGCGTTACTCAGCCGCCGCGTTGAATACAAACAGGGGCTCGCCGCCGATTTCATAGGCTTCGATCAGGTCTTTGGCGGCATCAGAGACCAGCCAACCTTCTAGCTTCATCGCTAGATCATTGCGCACGCCGGGGTGTGCTTCGGGGCTGACGGGAATGTAGGCGTATTGGTTGAACAGCGCCGGATCACCCGCAAACAGCAGCGCCAGATCGCCCTTGTTGCCAAAGTTGAGCCAGCTGGCCCTGTCCGCAAGGATATAGGCGTTCAGGCCCGACGCGGTGTTCAGCGCAGCCCCCATGCCTGCGCCGACGGCCTTGTACCATGGGCCAAAAGTGGCGGGATCAAGTTCGGCGGTTTTCCACAAACCCAGCTCTGCCTTATGCGTGCCGCTGTCGTCGCCGCGGCTGACGAACTCTGCCTCAACCGCTGCAATCGCCTGCAACGCGCCTGCGGCGGTTTCAGTCTGCGCAATGCTGGCGGGGTCGGTGTTTGGGCCGATCAGGACAAAGTCGTTATACATAATCTCGCGGCGGTGGGTGCCATTGCCGGATGCGACAAAGGCTTCTTCGGCGGCGCGCGAATGCACCAGCACCGCATCGACGTCGCCGTTGTTACCCAGCTCGATCGCCTGGCCTGTGCCAACAACCAAAAGTTGAAGGTCGATATCCAGATCGGTTTTAATCGCAGGCAGCAGAACGTCGGCCAGACCTGAGTTTTCAAACGACGTCGTCACCGCCATCTTCATCTCTTCCGCCTGCGTTTGTGCGCCAAACAGGGTGGCAATGGCCGTCAGGGCCAAAATGGGGCGTGTCATGTCACGATGTCTCCGTTCAGGAATGATGCAAGCGCCGGGTGCTGCGGGCGGTCAAAGAATCGATCCCGCGATGCAGCCTCAGCGATAGTGCCACCCAATACAAACAGCGCGTCATCCGCAAGGCGGCGTGCCTGTCCCATGTCGTGTGTCGCCATCACGATCCGCACGCCCGCGTCCCGCGCGTCGCGCAGCAGCCCCTCAATCGCAAGGGTCGCGGCCCCGTCCAAGCTGGCGCAAGGCTCGTCCAAGAACAGCACCTGCGGTTTGCCAATCAGCGCGCGGGCCAATGCCAGCTTTTGCCGCTCGCCGCCGGACAGGCGCGGGGCAGGGGTTGTCAGCGCGTCGCTCAGCCCGATCTTGGCGGCCCATTCCGTGACAGCCACGTCCTGATCGGCGCGCGCCACGCCGTGCAGTGCCAGCGGATAGCGCAGATTGGCGGCGACCGACCGGCGCAGCATGATCGGGCTTTGGAACACAAAAGCCTGCCGCGCCTGCGCATCGCGGTCGGGCACGGCCCAGTTCGCGCTGCCGGATGACAGCCGTTCCACGCCGTGCATCACGCGCAGCAAGGTAGTCTTGCCCGAACCATTGGGGCCGACGATGACTGTGACACCGCCGGTGCCAAGCGTCAGGTCCACGGGGCCCAGCAGACGCTTGCCCCGGCGGCGCACTTCGGCTGCGGTTAGGCGCAGGGGCAGAATATTCACCAGCGTCCCTCCCGCTCTGTGCCAGACAGGGCGTGGATCGCCAGATTAACGGCAATCGCCATGCCGATCAGGACGAACCCAAGGCCAAGGGCCAATGCAAAATCGCCTTTGCCAGTCTCTAGCGCAATTGCTGTGGTCAGCACGCGGGTTGCGTGTTCGATATTGCCGCCGACGATCATGATCGCCCCGACCTCTCCGATCGCGCGGCCAAAGCCGGCCAGCACGGCCGTCAGCAAGGTGCGCCGCCCGTCATAGATCAGCGTCATGATCCGCTGCCGTTTCGTCGCGTTCAGCGATATCAGCAGGTCATGGTAATCCGCCCATAGATCGCGCATCGCCTGATGCGTGACCGAGGCGATCAGCGGCGTGATAATGACGACCTGCGCGATCACCATCGCGGTGGGCGTAAACAGCAGCCCGAGCACGCCCAGCGGCCCAGCCCGCGACAACAGCACATAAATCACAAGGCCCACGACGACGGGCGGCAGACCCATAAAGGCATTGAGCAGCGCAATCACCGTGCGCCGATAGCGAAAGCGCTGGATCGCCAGCACGGTGCCCAGCGGTATCGCGATGATGCTGGCCACGACCAATGCGGTCAGGGTGACGCGCAAGGATCGCAGGCTAATCTCGACCAGGTCTGGGTCCAGCGTCACGACCAGTTTTGCGGCCGACAGAAGACCTTCGGTAATCGTGTTCATCGTCTGCCGATCTGTCCCTGCATCCTGCCCAACGTGCTAGGCAGACGCGCGCGGAATGTCAAAGCCCGCAGGGGCCAAATGAAAGCCCGCGAAATCAAAGCCCGGCGATACGGTGCAGCTGACCAGCGTCCAGTCGCCTGTGCTGCGCGCAGATTGCCAATGATGTGGCGGCACGATCAACTGCGCCGACTGTCCAGCCAGCACGTCAGGCCCCAGCACATCATCTGTGGCTGGCCCCGCGTCAGTCGCAGACCGCGACAGGATCAGGGGGCTGCCGGCGTGGTAAAACCAAATCTCTGTCGCGTCGACGGTGTGCCAATGGCTGACCTCACCCCGCGGCAATAAAAACAGGATCGCGGTGCCACTGGGACGGCCTGTGTTCTCGGCCACCCAAGTCTGGCGATACCAACCGCCTTCGGGGTGGGGCGACAGGTTGAGGGCTGTAATAATAGCTTCGGCGCTCATCGGGTTCCCCAGAAATTAGCTGATATTTAAGAAATTGTATAATCGTTAAAGCAGGTTAAAGAAACAAACGTTTGCGCTGCGTCAGGTGCAACCAATTGTCGCTTCACCCTGTTGTGATGGCAGATGAAGACAATAGGAGATGACAATGAACATCCTGAAAACAAGCACCGCCGCAATCGCACTGACCGTCGCTGGTTCCATGGCATTCGCTGAAAGCCACGTCACCGCAGACGAGGCAATGGAAAACGACGCAGCACAGGTCGAGCAGTCGGTCGAAGGCGCAGCAGACGCAACCGGCAACGCCGTGTCTGACGCAGCAGAGTCGGTCGACGATATGCAGAACTTTGACCTGAGCACGTCGGAAAACCTGATCCGCACCCGCGATATCGTTGGCGGTGAAGTGTGGCGCATGGACCCCGAGGCCGACAACGTCACATGGACGGAAAACGGCACCTATGAAGGCACCGGCGAAGGCTGGGAGCGTATCGGCTCTATCGAAGACATCGTGCTGTCCAAAGACGGCCAGATGATCGGTATCGTCGGTGAAGTCGGCGGCTTTCTGGGCCTTGGCGACAAAATGGTCCTGATGCCCGTCGAGAACGTGCGCCTGACCGCAATCGACGATGGCCAGTATGCGTTCGTCACACAGATGACGCAGGAAGACATCGAAGCAGCGCAAGACGTTGACGAAGGCTTCTGGGACTAATCTTTAGGGTCCGATTGACGACAGAGGGGTGGCTTCGGCCGCCCCTTTTTCGTTCTAAGGTGACAAAAAAACGCGCTGCGTCAAATTGCGGCCTTAATACACGCCTAGCGTGTTCGGTGAAAAAGACACAGGAATCTGACGTGACCGAACCGCGCATTGCTCTGTTCGTTGATGGCGACAATATCAGCCCGGTACATGCCGATCTTATTCTGAAGGCTGTCAAACGGCGTGGCCGTGTTGATGTCTCTCGCGTTTATGGACAGGCGAACCGGACATCCGATTGGCTAACTGCGCCTGGGTTTCGCATGATCCATGCTGGGTGCGGAAAAAACGCAGCTGATGTTTTGCTTTGCATCGACGCGATTGAAATGGCGATAACCGGGGTGTGGGATACATTTGTGATTGCGACGTCCGACGGCGATTTTACGCATCTGGTGCAACGATTGCGCGAACGTGGAATGACCGTCTGCGGGATCGGAGAAGCGAAAGCCCCGATATCCTTTCGGACCGCGTGCAGCGATTTTGTTCAGGTCGGTGCACAGTCGAAATCTGCGGCAAAACCTAACGTGAGCCCAGAGATAAAAACTGAGAAACCTCCAGAATTACAGCCTAAACCAAAATTACCAGATCTGAGCTGTTTCGGGCAAATTTCCAAATTGGATCACGATATTATCTACATGATGATGTCGCAGAAAACTCCGGCCCAAGGGATGAAGATCACCGACGTAAATATTCGAATGAAATTCGATTTAGGGGTTCTGATTGGCGCAGTTGAAGAAAAGACCTGGCGAGCGTATTTTTCAAAACGGCCCGATCTTTATAGCCTTGATCCCAAAGGCCCAGATGCAAAAGTCCGATATCGAAAACCAGCGATTTCTAGAGCATTCCAATCCGTAACCCTTGCTGCCGAGTAACCACCCATCACCCACAAAAAAGCCCGCCGCGCAGTGCTGCACGGCGGGCTTCGCTTAGACTAAACCTTAGCCCTTCAGGATCGAACGACCGGCGTACTGCGCGGTCTCGCCCAGCATTTCCTCGATCCGGATCAGCTGGTTGTACTTTGCCAGACGGTCCGAGCGGGACAGCGAGCCGGTTTTGATCTGGCCGCAGTTGGTCGCAACCGCAAGGTCGGCGATGGTCGCGTCCTCGGTCTCACCGGAACGGTGGGACATGACGTTGGTAAAGCCTGCGCGGTGGGCCATTTCAACGGCTTGCAGGGTCTCGGTCAGGGTGCCGATCTGGTTGACCTTGACCAGCATAGAGTTCGCAGAGCCGCGCTTGATGCCTTCGGCCAGACGCTTGGGGTTGGTCACGAACAGATCGTCGCCGACCAGCTGGACCTTGTTGCCGATGCGGTCGGTCAGGGCCTTCCAGCCGTCCCAGTCATCCTCGGACATGCCGTCTTCAATGCTGATGATCGGATAGTCGCTGGCCAGCTGCGCCAGATAGTCGACGTTCTCTTCGGACGTCAGCGACTTGCCTTCGCCAACCATCTCGTACTTGCCGTTTTTGTAGTATTCGGTCGCGGCACAATCGAGGGCAAGGAAGATATCCTCGCCGGGCTTGTAGCCGGCCTTTTCAATGGACTTCAGAATGAAATCAAGGGCTTCGCGGCTAGAGCTCAGACCGGGGGCAAAGCCGCCCTCATCGCCGATACCGGTGTTGTAGCCCGCGTTCGACAGCTCTTTTTTCAGCGTGTGGAACACTTCAGAGCCCATGCGCACCGCTTCGCGGATGTTGGCCGCGGCGACCGGCATGATCATGAATTCTTGAATATCGATCGGGTTATCAGCATGTTCACCGCCGTTGATGATGTTCATCATCGGCACAGGCATCACGCGCGCAGAGGTGCCGCCGATGTAGCGGAACAGCGGCTGGCTGGTGAAATCGGCAGCGGCTTTAGCGACGGCCATCGATACGCCAAGGATCGCGTTGGCGCCCAAACGTGCTTTGTTGTCCGTGCCATCCAGCTCGATCATCGTCTCGTCGATGCCGACTTGGTCCAGCGCGTCGCAATCCAGCAGCGCCTCGAAAATCTCGCCGTTGACGGCGGCGACGGCTTCCAGCACGCCTTTACCCATGTAGCGGGACTTGTCGCCATCGCGGCGCTCGACCGCCTCGTGTGCGCCGGTGGACGCGCCAGAGGGGACAGCTGCGCGGCCCATGGTGCCGTCTTCGAGTGTCACGTCAACTTCGACCGTAGGGTTGCCCCGGCTGTCCAGAATTTCGCGGGCGTGAATGTCGATGATGCTGCTCATAAGAGGCTCCGATTTAGTGAGTGTTAGCGTTAACGGGTTTATATCGCGCCTGCTGCCGCAAGGGAAGCGCGGCGGCGCTGGCCTTCGCGGATTGCGGCGTATGTGCCAGACCCCACGATGATCGCGGCGCCGATCAATGTGGCAAGGTCCGGGCGTTCGCCAAAGACGGTCGTGCCGACGATCAGCGCAAAGACCAGCCGCGAATAGCGGAAGGGCGCGATGTGGGACATGTCGCCAAGCCGCGTGGCGGTGACCAGCGCGTAATAGCCCAGCACGCCCGCCGCGATGGACCCGGCAATGCGCCAGCTGTCGGTGCCCGATGGGACGGCAAAGCTGTCGCCCATGACCGCCATCAGCACTAGCCCGGTCGGCACGATCACCGCAAAGGCATAGGTCGACAGCCGCATAGAGCTGATCGAGCGGGGAATACGCCGTGTTGCCAGATCGCGAATGCCAAGGAAAATAACGCCTTGCACCGCGAACAGCGACGCAGGCTGAAACGAGTCCAGACCGGGGCGGATAATCAGCAGCACCCCGCAAAAGCCGACGGCAATCGCAACCCAGCGCCGCCAGCCCACGGATTCTTGCAAAAACAGCGCAGCCCCCAGCGTCACAAACAGCGGCGTCGCCTGAAAGATCGCAGAGGCGCTGGAAATCGGCGTCAGAATTACCGCAGAGACATAGCCGACAGTGCCAAAGACTTCACCAAAGTTGCGCAGCAGGACCATCGGGTGCAGCACGTCGCGGGCCAGTAGGCTTTGCCCTTGGACCCAGCAGACGATTGCGAAAATAAGCCCGCCGCCCAGCCCCAGCATGGCTAGGATTTGCCCGGTGGGCAGGGCGTTTGCCATCTGCTTCATGAACATGTCTTCTAGCGCGAAGCCAAGCATCGCCAGAACCATCAGAATGCTGCCGCGCAGATTGTCCAAAGCCGGACTCCAATTCAGGAATGTTACAGGTGGGTTACGCCCCGGCCGCGCAATTGCCTAGTCTGGATCGCCGCTTTTTTGCACCTTTGCCGTGTTTCGCGGCGCAATGCGCTCGCCGAACAACGACAGGCGGTGGCCCACCAGACGATAGCCAAGGCGCTTTGCAATTTTGTCCTGCAGCGCCTCGATTTCTGGGTCGACAAATTCGATGACCTGTCCGGTGGCCATGTCGATCAGGTGGTCGTGGTGGGCGACGTCTGCCGCCTCGTACCGCGCGCGGCCATCGCCAAAGGTGTGCTTTTCCAGGATGCCTTTTTCCTCGAACAACTTCACCGTGCGGTACACCGTTGCAAGAGAGATGCGCGGATCAACCTGCGCGGCGCGCGCGTGCAAGGCTTCGGCGTCGGGGTGATCGCTCGCGGCGTCCAGCACGCCGGCAATCACCCGCCGGGGGGCGGTCATGCGCAGGCCCGCTGCGGCGGCGCGGGTCAAAATCGAAGTTGTCATGGCAGGAATCCCCCGGGAACTGACTTATGGTCTTAGCGTTATTCCGCCAGATCGGCCACCGATGTGATGACATCTGGCTGCAATTCCCATGGCAAAGTGTTGGCCCCCGTGCCAGCCTGCCGCAAAGTTTAACCGGAGGACGTCACATGAGCCTAATGAAAACACTAACCCGCGTCGCTGTCGGCATTGCTGTCGCAAAAGGGGCCAGCGCCCTGACACGCAACGCGCGTGCGGGCAAATCGGGCACGATGCTGGATGATTGGATGGCCCCAAAGGGCGGCACATCGGCGTCCACTGGCAGCGGTATGGGCGGCGGTTTGGGCGGTCTTTTGGACAGCTTGCAGGGCAAGCAGACCGGCGATCGGCGCACGCAGCCGTCCTCTGGCGGGTTGCAGGATATGCTGGGCGGTTTGGCTGGCGCTGGCGGTCTTGGCGGGTTGCTGGGCGGTTTGGCCGGCGGGGCCAGCGGCGGCGGTTTTGGCAAAGCGCTGCAATCGCAATTCGACACCACGCCAGAGCCTGCACAAGAGCCGACCGCTGACCAAGAAGGCCTGGCCGCTGTGATGCTGCTGGCCATGGTGCAAGCGGCGCAGGCTGACGGGCATCTGGACGACACCGAACGTGGCCGCATCATGGACCACCTGAACGAGGCGACACCGGCAGAGCGTGCCTTTGTCGAACAGGCCATGGCGCAGCGCATGTCGGTCACCGATCTGGCCGCCCGCGTCCCCGCAGGCGCAGAGGCGCAGGTCTATTCCATGGCCGTCATGGCGATTGATCTGGACCACCCCGCAGAGGTTGATTTCCTGCGCGGTTTCGCAGACGAGCTTGGCCTGCGGTCCGGCGATGTGAACGACATTCACGCCCAGATGGGCGTGGTGCCGCTGTATAGCTAGAACCAGCGCAGCCAGCGCATGACGGCGGCAGATACGACGCCGATCACCGCCATGCCGATGCACAACAGCAAAAAGGCATGCCCGCTTTGAACGCCGGGCATGCCGCCGACATTGACCCCGAAGAGGCCGGTCAAGAAGCCAAGCGGCAGAAAAATCGCCGCCACAACGGACAAGCGATAACCGTTCCGTTCCAGCCGCATATTTTGCACCGTATCCAGATGGTCCGACATCGCTGTCAGGCGGTCGTGCACCTCTGACAGCTCTTCTAGCGCCCAGCGGCACCGGCTGGCGGTATCACGCAGGCGGTGGCGCAGATCGTCCTTGATCAGGTCGGTATTCAGTTGGGCGACCTGCGTCAGCGCCTCGGCCAAAGGGGCGACATGGCGGCGGAACTTGATGATTTCACGCCGCAGCGGTGCCAGATCGTCCAAGGGCGCGCGGTCATGCTCGTAAACATCGTCTTCCATGTCGTCGGCGGTGTCTTCACGGGCAAAGGCGATGTCTTCGAGCCGTTCCACCAACCCTTCGGTGATGCGCGCGAGCATGTGGCCGGGGCTGTGGGGCGCGTTATTATCCAGAACCTGCGCGCGCAGGTCTTCTAACGCGAAAATCCGTTGACGGCGCACGGTGATGATCAAATCGGCGGTCATCCAGATGCGCAGGGACACCATGTCGGCGGATTCCTCGCCCGCGTTCAGGTTGATGCCGCGCAGGGTCACGGCCATGCCGTGCCCGTCGTAATCTAGCCGCGGCCGGGTTTTATCGGCCAGCAAAGTGCGCCGCGCCAAGCCGGGCAGATATTGCGCCGACCAACCGGGCAGGGCCAGATCGGACAGATCGAAATGCAGCCAGCGATAGGCCGCGCCGCTGGCCGGGACAGCTTGCAGGTCGGACGCCGGGCGGGCGGTGCCGTCGTCCCAGATGTCAAAGGCGGACAGGGGCGTGAGGGTCGAGGATTCGTTATTTGTGTCCAAAAAACTGCCCCTCCATCACGCGGACGGCTTGGCCAGAGATCGTCACACCAGCGGCGTGTGCGCGGGCGTGAATAACCGACGGGCGGCCCATATCGTCGCCTTGGTGGATCGTCAGGTCCTGCGCCGCGCCTGTCACATCAAACAGCAAAGCGGCAAGGGCGGCCGCGGCGCTGCCGGTAGCGGGATCCTCTGGAATATTGTCGAGGGGGGCAAACATGCGGGCGTGGATCAGATCATCCGCCACGACATAGGCAAGCACGGCGAAATCGAACTTGCTGGGATAGCGCGCCGCACCGATGCGCATGGCGGCCACATCAGGTTGGCAGCGCGACAGCGCCGCGCGGTCCGTCAGTTGCGCAATGACAAACGGCACGCCGACGCCCGCCTGCACCGGGGCGTGAACCTGCACCGCGATATCGTCCGGCGCCAGCCCAAGTGCGTCCGCCACAAGGGCCACATCCGGCGTATTATCGCGCGTCAAAGGCACCGTGGCGGTGAATTGCGCCCGGCCATCCGCAACGCTGCACGGCACGGGGCCAATCCCCAGCTCTAGCGTCATATCTGCAGGAAAGCCGATATCCGCCAGCGCGATAGCCGTGCCAATCAAGGGGTGGCCCGCAAAGGGCAGCTCTAGCGTTGGTGTGAAAATCCGTACCTTGGCGGTGTTTCGCAGATCGTCCGGGGGGTAGACAAAGGTGACCTCGGAAAAGTTGAACTCTGCCGCGATGGCCTGCAATTTGTCCTGCGGCAGCGCCTCTGCGTCGGGGAAAACCGCCAGTTGGTTGCCGCCAAAGGGGGTGTCGGTAAAGACGTCGTAGACAAGGTATGCGGTCATGGCAGCAGCTCCGGTTGCGGGTTCACATGGCGGGCCAGCCGCGCGACGGTCAAACCTTGGACGATGATGGAAAACACGACAACCATATAGGTTGCGGTCAGGATCACGGGCTTCCATTCGCCGTCAGGTAGGGAGAGCGCCAGCGCCACGGAAATCCCGCCCTTTAGCCCGCCCCAAGTCATGATGCGGATCACACCCGTGCTATAATCGCGGAACGGGCGCAGCAGGGTGATCGGGACGGCCACGGCCAGGAACCGCGCGAAAAGGCCCAGCACGATGGCGGCAAGGCCCGCCATGACATTGGCTGTGTCAAAGACGATGGCGAAAACTTCGACCCCGATCATCAAGAACAGCACCGCGTTCAGGATTTCGTCGATCAGTTTCCAAAACGCCTCTACGTATTTGCGGGTTTCCTCTGACATGCCAAGGCGCGTGCCGACGTCGCCGATTAGCAGACCTGCGCAGACCGCCATGATCGGGGCTGACACATGCAGCGCGACTGCCAGTTCGTAGCCGCCGAACGCTAGGCCAAGGGTCAGCAGAACCTCTAGCGAATAGTCGTCGATATGGCGCATGACGCGAAAGGTCAGGAAGCCAAGGACAAGGCCCAATGCCGCGCCGCCGATGGCTTCTTGTGCGAATAAAGCTGTGGCCGAGGCTACGCTGGTGTCGCTATCCCCATGCGCCGCCCCGGTAAACGCCGCACCGACAAGGATAAGATAGACGACATAACCGACGCCGTCATTAAACAGGCTTTCCCCCGCAATTTTGGTTTCCAGCGATTTGGGCAGGTTGGTTTCGCGCAAAACGCCCATCACGGCGACCGGATCCGTTGGGGAAATCAGCGCGCCAAACACCAGCGCCACCAGCAGCGGCATGCCCGTCACATAGGCAAAGCCGTAGCCCACCACGGCTGTCGATATCGCAATGCCCATCGTCGCCATCAGCGTGACCGTCGGCCATTCGCGTTTCAGATCAGAGGTTTTGACATGGAGCGCGCCCGCAAACAGCAGCAGTCCTAGCATGCCTTCCAACAAGGCATCCGAAAACTCGATCCCCACAACCTGCGCGCGGATCGTGTCCGCGATGCCAAGGGACGGCACAATCAGGTCCAGCCCCATCATGATGACAGAGGCCAGCAGGGCAACGATCAAGATGCCGATGGCGGACGGTAATTTGAGCACAAGGTAATTGATCGCGCCAAAGGCCCCGGCCAATACAATCAGGGTAGAGGCGATTTGCAGCAGGGACATGGCGGCTCCGATCAGCGGTTAACCTTGCCTATCACGGCGATTTTACCCTCGCCACCCCGGCAGACGCGCCCATGTACCCCCTAAAAGCTGTGCAGTAGCGCCGCTGCCCAGCTTGAACCGCGCCAAACCCGGGGCGTTCTGCGTATCCAACGTGCCAAGGTCCAATTGCGCCACCCCCATCGCGGCTAACCTGCGGGCGGCGTCGATCAGCAAAGCATGATGCGCGCGCAGGACGCGTCCGCGCGGACCGGACCAGCCGATCTGATAAGTCGCCATCGTGCCGTGCCGCAAGAACAACATCGCGGCGACTGGGGTGCCGCCTTCGCTGGCGGTCATGATCAGCGCGTCGCCGGCATTCGCCTGCGCATAGGCGAGCGACAGCGCATGGGGCAGGGCGCGGAACCGCTTCGCCCGTTGCTGCGCCAGATCGGCGTCCAGTAACCAGCCATCGCGGGATGGGCACAGAATCCGCTGCCGCAGCCGCAGGCCCGCCGCCATGCCCTGCCGCGCGGCGTTGCGCCATTTGCCAAAGGCGCGGTCCAGTTGGGCGTTCGGGTCCGCATCTAACTGTAAGATCGCAGCCGTGGCGGGGGACATGATCTGCACAAACCCCGCTTGGCGCATGACCTCTGCATCGCCGGGACCTGCATTCACCAGATGCAGGCGGGCCGCGCGCAGCGCTGTGGCGCGGTCGCAGATACTGAAATCAGGGGAAAACACCGGGCCGCGCGACGCAAAGCGCATATGACCCAAACCGCGCACCGCGCGGCGCACAACAAGAACCTGACCGCAGCCTTGCAACGGTTCAATCCCGGCATCGCGGCCCAGCAGGGTCAACGCCTGCGCAAAGCCGGGCGACTGCTGCAATGGCAGGGGGTGATCGATCAAATCGGTGGCGGGGCGCATCAACATGGCCGCCGTTAAATCAATCGAAACCTAAGGTCCGATTAATAGCGTCAATGATAATGACGTTAGGATTGCCATGATGACACCGCGCAAAATCCACGGCGTCGCGGCCGCAGCGCCGCGTCTTACAAAAATTGCGGCGGCCATATTAGCCGCCGCAACCTGTTTGCCGCTTCTGATCTATGTGCTGCTGACTTAGGCCAGCCGCACCAGCGCGTGACGCTTTTTACCAGCCGACAGCTTGATCGGCGCGGCCAGCATGTCTGCCGTCACCATCAGGCCTGCATCTGTCAGCGGCTCATCATTCAGGCGGGCACCGTTGTCGGCGATCAGGCGCTTTGCCTCTTTGCCGGATGCGGCAAGGCCCGCGCGCACGATGATCTGGGCGATGGACATGCCATCACCCAGCTCTGCTGCCGTCAGGTCGAGCGTTGGCAGATCGTCACCGACGCCGCCTTGCTCGAACACTTCGCGGGCGGTCGCCTCGGCGGCCTCGGCTGCGGCGCGGCCATGCAGCAGGGCGGTGACTTCGTTGGCAAGGATGATCTTCGCCGCGTTGATGTCAGCGCCTTGCAGGGCACCCAGACGGTCGCATTCCGCGACAGGCAGTTCGGTAAAGATTTTCAGGAACTTCGCCGTGTCCGCATCCGTCGTGTTGCGCCAGAACTGCCAGAAGCCATAAGGGGCCAGCATGTCGCCGTTCAGCCAGATCGCGCCGCCTTGGCTTTTGCCCATCTTGCGGCCATCGCTGGTGGTCAGCAGCGGCGTAGTCAGGCCAAAAATCTCGTTATCCAGAACACGGCGCGTCAGGTCGATACCGTTGATGATATTGCCCCACTGGTCCGATCCGCCCATCTGCAACACGCAGCCATAGCGACGGTTCAGTTCTAGAAAGTCGTAGGCCTGCAGAATCATGTAGTTGAATTCAAGGAACGACAGCGATTGTTCCCGGTCGAGGCGCGATTTCACCGATTCAAACGCCAGCATCCGGTTCACACTGAAATGCCGCCCGATATCGCGCAGGAAATCGAGGTAGTTCAGCTGGTCGAGCCATTCTGCGTTGTTCAGCATGATCGCATCGGTCGCGCCGTCGCCGTAGGACAGGTATTTGGCAAAAACCTGACCCATGCCGTCGATATTGGCCTGAATCTGCTCTGGCCCCAGCAAGGGACGCTCGTCACTGCGGAAGGACGGATCGCCCACCTTGGTCGTGCCGCCGCCCATCAGGGTGATCGGCTTATGGCCGCATTTTTGCAGCCAGCGCAGCACCATGATGTTCATCAGATGGCCAACATGCAGTGACGCCGCCGTGGCGTCATAGCCGATATAGGCGGGAACCACACCGTTGCTCAGGGCGTCATCAAGGGCTTGATAGTCGGTGCAATCGGCTAAAAAGCCACGCTCCATCATCACAGCCATGAAGTCTGATTTCGGGTGGTAGGTCATGTCTTGTTCCCATTCTCGTGGCGGGGCATCAATAATCCGGGCATCAATAGCGGTGCGCTCTGGTAAGGGCTAGTGGCTAAGGGCCAGAGGCTAAGGGAAATAACCATGAAGATCAAAGGGCCGATCAGGGCACTTGGGGCGATGTCAGGCACGTCGCTGGACGGAATTGATGGCGCGGTGCTGGTCACCGACGGCGAAACGATCACCAGTTTTGGCGAAACCGACTATCGCGAATACTCTGACCGCGAACGCGCCAGCCTGCGCAGCGCGCTGGGTCTGTGGCATGACGACAACGTGGCAGAGGCGGCCAAGGTTGTGGAACATGGGCATTATTCCTTGCTGGCGGGGTTCGAGGATATCGCGCTTGTCGGCTTTCACGGCCAGACGCTAGCGCATGATCCGGGCGGACGCGGCACGCATCAGGTAGGCGACGGCGCGGCCTTGGCGGATCGTTTGGGCTGGCCCGTGGTCTGGGATTTCCGCAGCGCTGATGTGCAATTGGGCGGGCAGGGTGCGCCGCTGGCACCGTTCTATCACTTTGCGCTGGCCCGCTGGATGCAGGCTGATGCACCTGTCGCGTTCCTGAACCTTGGCGGCGTGGGCAATCTGACGTGGATTGATCCCGGCAAAGCCCGGCCAGAGGATGACGGCGCTTTGCTGGCCTTTGATACGGGTCCGGCCAATGCGCTGCTGGACGACGCGATGTTCAAACGTTTGGGCAAGGCGCTGGACGAGGGCGGGGCGCTTGCTGCTGCGGGAACCATCAACGACGATATTATTGCTGAGTTTCTGGCGCATCCGTATTTTTACAAGATGCCGCCAAAGTCGCTTGATCGCGATACGTTTGAACGACTCGCCAAAGCCGTGGAAAAGCTATCCGATGCAGACGCTGCCGCGACTCTGACCGCAGCAAGCGCGCTGGCCGTGTCAAGTGCGATGCAACACTGCCCAACTGCCCCCAGCACGATCTGGGTGGCAGGCGGCGGGCGTCACAACCCCGTTCTGATGCAGATGATTGCCGCCGCTGTCGATGTGCCCGTGCGCCCGGTGGACGAGGCCGGATTAGACGGTGATATGCTTGAAGCACAGGCATTTGCCTATCTTGCGGTGCGTGTCGCGCGGGGGCTGCCGACGTCCTGCCAAGGCACCACGGGTGTGCGTGCAGCCGTGAGTGGCGGCACCCTTAGCCGCCCCGGTGCGTGACTGCACACATTCGCGTGAGTGTTGCAGACTTGCATCCACAATCTTGTGTTTCGTTTTTCTGGACCCTGGCGTGCTAACCAAACTCAATCCGGAGGGTTAACTCACCGGAACGACCAAACTCCCAAAGGAATACAAAATGAAAAACGTAATGATCGCAAGCGTCGTCGCTTCGCTGACCGCAACTGCATCCTTCGCTGGTGGCATCGCTGAGCCCGTCATGACCGTTGCACCCGCAGCGCCCGTGGCTGTTGCTGCTCCTGTCGTCATGACCAACGACTGGTCCGGCTTCTACGCTGGTGCACAGGTTGGTTTTGGTCAGCTGGAAGCTGAACTTGACGACGTATCCGCTGACGAAGACCTGACTGCATACGGCGTTCAGGGCGGTTACCTGTACGACCTGGGCAAGTTCGTTGTCGGTGCAGAAGCTGCTTACACCCAGCTGGACGTTGATGGCGCTGACGACAACGCTGACGTGCTGCGCGCTGGTGTGATCGCTGGTTACGACGCTGGTCGTTTCCTGCCATACGTGACCGCTGGTTACGCCAACGTTGATGCCGATGGCGTCGATGACGATGGCTACTACTACGGTGCTGGCGTTGACTACGCTGTGACTTCCAAAGTCCGCGTTGGTGTTGAGTACCTCGAGCACAAGTTCGACAACTTCAACGACTCCGATGTCGACCTGACTGCAAAGACAACTTCGCTGAAAGTGTCCTACGTATTCTAATGACGTAGCGCCGAGCATCGTTTCGGCGGCAAAGGGCACCCTTCGGGGTGCCCTTTTTGTTTGTGCGACCTTAACGCACCAGCGTTCCAGCAAAGCTGGCAATGCGGCGCAACGCATCGGCTAGCAGATCATCGGCCACAGTCATGGCCACGCGGATATGCCCCGCGCCGCCCGCGCCAAAGCTTTCGCCGGGCATGACGCCGATCAGCTCTGCATCTAGCAAGGCATTGGCAAAGTCTTCGCCGCTCATCCCCGTGGCGCGCACGTCCAGCATCGCGTACATCGCCCCGCTGATCGGTGCTGCGCGCACCGCGTTTTGCCCGGCCAGCGCGTCCATCACAATTTGGCGGCGGCGGCGGAACGGGGCGGCGACGGCCTCTTCTGCGGCGGCCCCTTGGCCAAGGGCGAACAGCGCCGCATCCTGCACAAAGCCCGCAACGCCGTAAGTGTTGTGCGTCGCCAGGTTGTGGATCGCGTGAATGACCTCCGCTGGCCCGCAGACCCAGCCGACGCGGCTGCCGGTCATCGCGTGGCTTTTCGACATGGAATTCACGATCAGCGTCCGCTCTGCCATGCCGGGCAGGGCGCGGGGGCTGATATGGGTGCCGTCCCAAACCTGCGTGTCGTACACCTCGTCCGAGATCAGCCACAGGTCATTGTCGCGGCACACATCGGCGATGTCATGCATCGTCTGTTCGGAATAGACCGCGCCAGTGGGGTTGTTGGGCGAGTTCACCAGCAGCGATTTTGCGCCCTTGGCGGCCGCGTCCAGATCGGCGCGCAGCGGTTGAAAACCGTTGTCCGCATGGGCCAATACCGCACGCGGCACAGCGCCGACGGCGCGGATCGTGCCGGGGTAGGTGGCGTAATAGGGGTCGATAAACACTGCCGTATCGCCGGGGTCACAAACCGCGTGATGGGCTGCAAACAGCGCCGCTTGGCCGCCGGGCACAATGATGACGTTGTCTGGCCCGGTCGGCACGCCCGTCTGGCGTTCAATCCGCGCGGCCACAGCCTTGCGCAGGCTGGGAAATCCCGGGACCGGGGAATAGCCCGTATTGCCGCCCCGGGCCGCGGCGTCCATCGCCGCCAAAATCGACGGGTCGGTGCGCGTGTCGTGTTCCCCCATCGATAGCAGTGTGACAGGTGCGCCAGAGGCTTTCAGGGCCAGCGCGCGGTAATGCACGCTCCACCCGTCAGAGCCGCCGCCAGTGATATGCGTGATGCGAGATGAGAGTTTCATACCCGCACCCAATCGGGGCAGATCGGCGAAGTCAAGCGGGGCGGGGGCGAAGTCAAGCAGGGTAGGCCAAGACTACTCGACAGGCGCAGGCGTCGGTGCTAAAGCAAGGATATGAACAAGCGCTGCACCCTTATTTGCTGCATTATTCCCTGCTGATCCAGTCCGCGGGCCGCTTTTTCACGTTTCTTTCCTGAACTGATGATCTAGGCCCGCAGGCGTAACGCCCGTGCGAGGCCCACATGACGACCGACCAGCCCATCATCCGTCTGCAGAACACCAAATCCCGCCGCCGCGAGGAGTTTGAGCCGCTCGATCCAAAGCGGGTCGGCATCTATTTGTGCGGCCCGACGGTCTATGACCGGGCGCACCTTGGCAATGCGCGGCCTGTGCTGGTGTTCGATGTGCTGTATCGCCTGCTGCGGCAGACCTACGGCGCGGAACACGTTGTCTACGTGCGCAATTTCACCGACGTTGACGACAAAATCAACGCCCGCGCCGCCGAAGCTGGCCGCGAGATTGGCGATATCACCGCCGAGACGATCCGCTGGTATCACGACGACATGGACGCGCTGGGTGCGCTGCGCCCGAACCACGAGCCGCGCGCGACCGATTTCATCGGCGCGATGGTCGATATGATCAACGAGCTGATCCTGCGCGGCAATGCCTACGAGGCAGAGGGCCATGTCCTGTTCGCGGTCGACAGCTATGACGCCTATGGCGCGCTGTCGGGCCGGTCGCTGGATGATATGATCGCGGGCAGCCGGGTCGAGGTCGCGCCGTATAAGCGCAATCCGATGGATTTCGTACTGTGGAAACCCTCTGGCGCGGGCCAGCCGGGCTGGGACAGCCCGTGGGGCGTTGGTCGTCCGGGCTGGCATATCGAATGCTCTGCCATGTCGCGCGCGCTGCTGGGCCCTGCGTTCGACATCCACGGCGGCGGCAACGATCTGCTGTTCCCACACCACGAAAACGAGATCGCCCAGTCCTGCTGCGCCGACCCTGAGGCGGGCTTTGCCACCTATTGGCTGCACAACGAGATGCTACAGGTCGAGGGCAAGAAGATGTCCAAGTCGCTGGGCAACTTCTTTACCGTGCGCGATTTGCTGGACGAAGGCATCAGCGGCGAGGTGATCCGCCTTGTGATGCTGGGCACGCATTATGGCAAGCCGATGGACTGGACCGCGAAAAAGCGGGACGACGCGGATGCGACCCTGCGGCGCTGGTATGGCATTCTGGCCGGCCACGGTTTCGGCCCTGCGCTGATCAAGGCGCTGAAGGCCGATGGCCAGTGGGAACCGGATGCGGAATTCCTTGGCGTGCTTGCCAATGACCTTAATACCCCCGGCGCGATTGCCCGGCTGCATGTGCTGGCCAAGGGTAAGACCCCGGCGCAGCTGGCAGGCTTTGCCCACGGGCTGGACCTGCTGGGGCTGGTCCCTGATTGGGCCGACCTGCCGCGCCTTGCGGGCGGTGAAGGCGGCGCGCAGGTGGATGACGCCATTGCCCAGCGGATCGACGCGCTACTGGACACGCGCGCCAAGGCGCGGGCGTCCAAGGATTGGGATATGGCCGACCGGGTGCGCGACATCCTGACCGCCGCTGGTGTGGTCGTCACCGACGTCGGCGGGCAAGCCAGCTGGGCCGCCGGTCCTAATTTCGATGCCGCAGCACTCGTAGATCTGTAATGCCGAATTTTCGTCGAAAATTCGGAAAAGGCAAATTTTCGGCGAAAATTTGTACGCCAGAGGAGAAGGTATGACCAAGGAACGTTTGTATCTGTACGACACCACTTTGCGCGATGGCCAGCAAACGCAGGGGGTGCAGTTTTCAACCTCTGAAAAGCTAAAGATCACTGCGGTGCTGGACGCTCTTGGCGTGGATTACATCGAAGGCGGCTGGCCCGGCGCGAACCCGACCGACAGCGAGTATTTCGAGCAGGTCGGCCCGATGCGTCCGGTGCTGACCGCCTTTGGCATGACCAAGCGGGCTGGCCGGTCTGCGGAAAACGACGATGTGCTGGCGGCGGTGCTGAATGCCAATACGCCTGCGGTTTGCCTTGTCGGCAAGTCGCATTCGTTCCACGTGTCCACCGCGCTTGGCATCACCAACGACGAGAATACAGAAAACATCCGCGTCTCTGTCGCGCATATCGTGGCCCAAGGGCGCGAGGCGATGCTGGACGCAGAGCATTTCTTTGACGGCTATGCGTCCGATCCGGCCTATGCGCTGGAAGCGGTTCACGCCGCCCATGACGCCGGCGCGCGCTGGATCGTGCTGTGCGATACCAACGGCGGCAGCTTGCCCGATGATGTGGGCCGAGTGGTGGCCGAGGTGATCGCCAGCGGCATCCCCGGCGATAAGCTGGGTATCCATACGCATAACGACACGGAACACGCTGTGGCAAATACGCTTGCGGCGGTGCTTGCAGGCGCGCGGCAAGTGCAAGGCACGCTGAACGGTCTAGGAGAGCGCTGCGGCAATGCCAACCTGACCACGCTGATCCCGACACTTTTGCTCAAAGAACCCTTTGCCAGCCGGTTCGAGACGGGCGTGACGCTTGAGGCGCTGAAAGGCCTGAAAAAGGCCAGCCGCGTGCTGGATGATATCCTGAACCGGGTGCCCGCCAAGCAAGCCGCTTACGTCGGCAGTTCGGCCTTTGCCCATAAGGCAGGGCTGCATGCCAGCGCGATCGCCAAAGACCCTACGACCTATGAGCACATCGATCCGGCGCTTGTCGGCAACGCGCGCATCGTGCCGATGTCCAACCAAGCTGGCCAGTCGAACCTGCGCGAGCGGTTGATGCAAGCCGGACTAGAGGTGGAGCGGGGCGATCCGCGTCTGCCGCGTATCCTTGACCGTATCAAAGAGATGGAATCGCAGGGGTATTCCTATGATACCGCGCAGGCCAGTTTCGAGCTGCTGGCGCGTAAAGAGCTGGGGATGCTGCCAGAGTTCTTTGAGGTCAAACGCTACCGCGTCACGGTCGAGCGGCGCCGCAACAAGCGCGGCAAGATGGTCAGCCTGTCCGAAGCCGTCGTCGTGGTGAAGGTCGCGGGCGAGAAGGTCCTGAATGTCTCAGAATCCATCGGACCCGACGGGTCGGACCGCGGCCCGGTGAACGCGCTGTCGCGCGCCTTGGCCAAGGATTTGGGGCCATATCAGGCAATCATCGACGATCTGCGCCTTATCGATTTCAAGGTCCGTATCACCGATGGCGGCACAGAGGCTGTGACCCGTGTCATCATTGATAGCGCCGATGCACAGGGCCGGACATGGTCGACTGTGGGCGTCAGCGCGAATATCGTCGATGCGTCCTTTGATGCGCTGCTTGATGCGATCAATTGGAAGCTGATCCGTGATGGGGCGACTGTTTGATTTTGAGTGTATTTGGCAAGGTGAAATCCGATGAGCTTTGAGGCCTGCGCGCAGCTGGTGGAGCGGGGCGATCCGGTGCGGTTTCGCGCTGCGATGGCTGCGCCCGTGGCAGCGCGCCGCGTCTTGTTTCCGCTTTATGCCTTTAACCTAGAAGTCGCGCGGGCCCCTTGGGTGACCAAGGAAGCGATGATCGCCGAGATGCGGCTGCAATGGTGGCGTGACGTGCTGGAGGAAGTGGCGTCGGGTCAAACTGTACGGCGCCATGAGGTTACCGATGCTTTGGCGCAGGTGCTTGATCCCGAAGGCGCGCGGGCATTGGATGAGCTTGTCGCGATGCGGCGCTGGGATGTCTATTCCGATGTGTTCGAGGATCGCGCGCATCTGGACAGCTATATCGCGGCGACCTCTGGCGCGTTGATGGGGGTTGCGGCGCGGCTGCTAGGGCCAGCGGATGCGGATGTTGTCGCCGATTATGCTTACGGTGTCGGCGTTGCGAATTTTCTGCGGGCTATTCCGGCGCTGGAAGATGCAGGGCGCAAGCCTTTGATCGATGGCACGCCGGACGGTGTGCGCGATCTGGCGCGGGATGCGCTGGCGCGGCTTGACAGAGCGCGGGGGATGCGGCGCAAGGTGTCCAAGGCGGCAGGCGCGGCGTTGCTGCCGGGCTGGCAAGCGCGGGGTGTTCTGGTTCGCGCCGCGCAAGAGCCCGCGCGCGTGGTCGAGGGGCTGCTGGAGCCCGCGCCCGTCGCGGATCAGCTGCGCCTGGCGCGGGCCGCGACCTTTGGTTGGTGGCGTTAAGCGAGCGGCCTGCGGGCGCTAAAGATCAGCCAGATCAGCGCGCCGCCCGCCAGCACCAGCAGCGGGATCATTGCCATATTGACCATGTTCCAGCCTTGCACCGCAGAGCCGCCAGCGCAGTTCATGAGCCCGCCAGAGGCAAGCGACGCGACGGTGACCATGCCAAACACGATGGTATCGTTCAGGCCTTGGACAACGCCGCGCTCTGCCGTGTTATGGCTGCCGGCGAGCATTGTGGTGGCTCCGATGAAGCCGAAGTTCCAGCCAATTCCTAGCAGCACCAGCGCGCCAAAGAAGTTGCCAAGCGTCACGCCGGACAGGGCGACCATGCCGGCAAGGCCAAGGATCACAAGACCTGCGCCGACGATTTTCGTTACGCCAAAGCGGGCGATCAGGTGGCCGGTGAAGAAGCTGGGCAAATACATCGCGATGACGTGGGCTGACACGATGTCGTTGGCGTTATTCTTGGTAAAGCCGCAGCCGACGACGGCCAGCGGGGTCGAGGTCATCACGAGGTTCATCAGCGCATAAGACACCATGCCGCAGACGATCGCGACGACGATGCGCGGGTCACGCAGCAGCTGCCCCCGCGTGCGGGGCGGGATGGCGTGAAGGACCTGAGGCTGGCCGCGGGTGCCTTTCGGCAGGTCGAGGAAAAAGAACAGGCTCATGCCGACCAGATTGATGCCAGCGACCGCTAGGTAGGTGCCAAGGAAGGGCACGACCAACGCGTCTTGGACCAGTTTGTTGAGTTGCGGGCCGATCAGGGCCGAGATTAATCCGCCCGCCAGCACGTATGAAATCGCCTTGGGCTTAAAGCTGTCAGAGGCGGTATCGGCGGCGGCGAAGCGGTAAAAGCCCTGCGCGCTCATGTAGATGCCGGTGAAGAATGAACCGAGCAGCAAGATCGCGAAGGAGCCGACATAAAGGCCGTATGCTGCAATCAGCGCACCCAGCGCGCCAGCGGCGGCCCCAAGGACAAAGCCAAAGCGGCGGCCTCGGCGCTGCATCAGCGGGGATAGCCAAGGGGCGGTGGTCATGGAGCTGAAGACGATAAAGGTGATCGGCAAGGTCGCGAGGCAGATAATTGGCGACAGCATGCCACCTGCAAGGCCGCCAATCACAAAGATCATCGGCATCTGCGCGCCCAGTAGCGCCTGCGCGGCAACCAGCACCGCGACGTTTCGTTTGGCGCGCGAATCGTCGATCATGGGGGAGTCCTTATATCGTTGCCGATCTTATGCCCCGTCGATGATGTGGGCGAAAGACCCCGCGACCCGGCCAAGGCGCAGGCCCATCGGCGGCAGGGCATCGCCTGCGGCGTCTTGGGCGGTGAACAGCGGATCACCTGCGGCGCGGCTGGTGGTGGCATAGTGAAATTCGTGACCGCGCCATGCGCCGGCAAAGGGGCCATGCATGGCGTGCAGCTGGCGATAGCCAAGGTGCAATTTGCGTGCGGCAAAAGAGGTGTCGAGCCGCAGCAGCCCTGCCATGGCGTGCACGGTGCCATCGGCGGTCGTCAGGCTGTCGCCAAGGGTCATATACCCGCCACATTCTCCATATATATCAGTTGATTGTGCGGCGTTCTTCAAGCTTTGCATGAAGGTCTGGGCAGCAGCAAGCTGGGGGGCGTAAAGCTCTGGGTAGCCGCCGGGCAGGATGATCAGATCGGCGTCAGGTACAGGGTCATTGGCGAGTGGCGAGAAGGGCGTGATCTGCGCGCCAGCGGCCTGCCAGTCTTGCAGCTGGTGGGGGTAGAAAAAGGAAAACGCGACATCCTGCGCGATGGCAATGCGTTGCGCGGGCGGCGGCGCGGTCCGGGTGCTTGGCGCGGGCAAAGGCTGCGCCAAGGCCGTCAGCGCTGCCAGATCGCAGCCCGCTGTGACCCAATCGGCGGCGCGGTCCAGAAATGCGGGCAATGCGGGGTCTTCCATCGCTTGCTCTAAGCCAAGGTGCCGGGACGGGCGGGCCAGATCATCGCGGCGGGGCAAGGCCCCCAAGATCGGCAGGCCAAGGGGGCCAAGCGCGCGGCGCAGCATGGCGGCGTGCCGGTCTGATCCGACCTTGTTCAGGATGATGCCAGCGATGCGGACAGCGGGGTCATGATGGGCAAATCCCGCCACCAGCGGCGCAATGGACTGCGCCATGCGGGCGGCGTCGACAATCAGGACGACGGGCAGGCCAAGGATCCGCGCCAGATCAGCGCTGGAGCCTGCCCTGTCCGGCGGGGCGCCGTCGAAAAGGCCCATGGCCCCCTCGATCAAGAGTAAATCCTCGGTCGCCGCGCGGGACTGGGTGGCGGCGGCGGACATCGCCCAAGCGTCAAGGTTCAGGCAGGGCTTGCCCGTGGCCGCGGCATGATAGGCGGGGTCAATGTAGTCGGGGCCGGATTTCGCGCCGCGCACGCAGACGCCAGCGCGGGTGAGGGCGCGCAGCAGCCCAAGCGTGACGGTGGTCTTGCCGCTGCCGGACGCGGGGGCCGCGAGGATCAGGCCCGGCATCGGGCCACTGATGCCTCCGGCGGGAGTATTTTTGGCAAGATGATGAGGGGCATGGGCTTAGGCCGATTCTGCAGGCAGGCCGCGGCCGAGAGGGTCGAGGTTGCGCGGCCCCTCGCCCTGCGCCATGCCTTGCCAGTCCAAGACTTGGCGCATCAGCACCGAGCGGCCGATGCAGATGATGGCGGGCGGCTCGAAATTGCCCGCAGCGATGTCATCGACGATGGTGCCAAGCGTGGTCTCTAACACTTGCTGGTCCGGCGTTGTGGCATTGGTGACGACGGCGCAAGGTTCTGACGCCGGGCGGCCAGCGGCGCGCATATGGGCGGCAATTTGGGCGACGTGTTTCATGCCCATATAAATCACGATGACCTGGCTGCCCTTGGCAATCGAAGCCCAGTCGAGGGCGCTGGGGGTATTGCCGCTTTGGTCGTGGCCGGTGACGAAGGTGACAGATTGGTTCACGTCGCGGTGGGTCACAGGGATGCCCGCATAGGCCAGCCCACCGATGCCCGCGCTGATGCCGGGAATAATACGCACGGGGATGCCGTGCTGCACGAGGGTCTGCGCCTCTTCTCCGCCGCGGCCAAAGACGAAAGGATCGCCGCCCTTGAGGCGCAGCACGCGTTTGCCTGCACGGGCCAGATCAACAAGGCGCAGCGAGATATCGCGCTGCACGGCAGAGGGTTTTCCGCCGCGTTTGCCCGCGTAGATGTGTTCGGCCTGCGGGGCCCAGTCCAGGATCGCCTCTTGCACCAGCGCGTCGTAGATCACGACGTCGGCTTGGCGCAGCGCGTTCAGCGCATGCAGCGTCAGCAGGCCCGGATCACCGGGTCCAGCGCCGCAAAGCCAGACCCAGCCGGGTTGCAATGTGGGCCAGTCAAAAGCGGGAAGGTTTACGGTTTGAGTCATAGGATTGTTATGGAGCGAACCGGGATGATTGAAAAGTGCGGGATGCGGCATTTTCAAGTGCCGCTGCGGCGGCTAAGGTCGCGATATGACACGCAAGCCCGATGGCCCTTTGCGCCGTGGCTGGACCACGGGCGCCTGCGCGACAGCGGCCACGCGGGCCGCCTTGCTGCGCTTGTGGGGCGGCAGCTTTCCAAAAGATGTGCAGATCACCTTGCCCAAGGGCGAGGTGCCGGTCTTTGCCTTGGCGCATACGGACGCCGGCGATGGCTGGGCCGAGGTAGGTATTACCAAAGACGCGGGCGATGATCCGGATGTCACCCATGGCGCGCTGATCATTGTGCGCGTCGCGCAGAGCGCAGGCGGCGGCGGTGTGACGTTTCATGCGGGCGAGGGGGTCGGCATGGTCACAAAAGCGGGCCTGCCGATTGGGGTGGGCGAGCCTGCGATCAACCCGGTGCCGCGCCAAATGATGACGGCGCAGGTCGAAGAGCTTGCGGCTGAGTTTGGCCAGCCTGCCGATATCGCGATTACGGTCAGTATTCCGGGCGGCGCGCAGATTGCGCAAAAGACGTGGAACCCGCGTCTGGGGATTCTTGGCGGGCTGTCAGTGCTTGGGACCACAGGCATCGTGCGGCCGTTTTCATGCGCCGCTTGGATTGCGTCGATCCACCGCGGTGTTGATGTGGCGCGGGCGGACGGCGTGCACCATGTGGCTGGCTGCACCGGATCGACCAGCGAGGCGGCGGTGCAAAAGCTGATGGGGCTGCCCGATCACGCCATGCTGGATATGGGTGATTTTGCCGGGGGTATGTTAAAATACCTTAAACGCCATCCGGTCCCGCGTGTGACCATCGGCGGCGGCATAGGAAAGCTGACGAAACTGGCGCAGGGGGCGCTTGATCTGCACTCTGGCCGCAGTCAGGTTGATTTTCAGGCGCTAGCTGTGATGTGCGGCGATCCGCGACTCGCGCAGGCGAACACCGCCTTGCAAGCCTATGAGATCGCAGGAAAACCAATGGCGCAAGCGGTCGCGGACCGCGCGCTTGCAGTCGTCCAAACCGGATTTGGGGGCGAGATGCAGTTCGACATCGTGGTGATCGACCGGGCTGGCACCATTTTGGCGCGGGCCGGCGCATGACGCTGTTGCTACTGGCCGGATCGGGCGAGGCGCGGCAGATCGCGGCGGCGCTGGCACAGGCCGGCGTCGATGCGGTTGCCTCCTTGGCCGGGGCGACGCAGCGGGCGAAACCCTTGCCCCTGCCAATGCGCGTCGGCGGGTTTGGCGGGCGGGGCGGGTTCATTGCCTATGTGAAAGAGGCCGGGATTACCGCCGTGCTGGATGCAACCCATCCTTTTGCGGACCAGATCACCGCGCGTACCGCGGCCATTTGCGCGGAACTGGGATTGCCGTATCTGTATCATCTGCGCGCGCCTTGGGTGGCCGGCACGGGCGATAACTGGCAGGAAATTGCCCGCGAGGAAGACGCCGCCGCGCTCATTCCACAGGGCAAGACTGTCTTCCTTGGCACCGGGCGACAGACGTTGGACCGCTTTGCCAATCTGGCAGGGCGGCGTTTGATTTGCCGCCAGATCGATCCGCCGACCGGGCCTTTCCCCTTTGAAGGGGGCAAATTCCTGATCGGGCGGCCGCCGTTTTCGGTAGAGCATGAAATGGAACTTTTTGCCGCCCTTGGCATCGACTGGATTGTTGTCAAAAACGCTGGCGGGGACGCCAGCCGCACCAAACTGACCGCTGCGCGCGCGCTTGGGATACCTGTCTTGATGATCCGCCGCCCGCCGCCGCCCGAAGGGGCGCAGATCACAGATTCTGTTGATGCGGCAGTGGCTTGGGCGCTCTCGCAGTGACGGGGCGTATCATCCAAGGCGACGCCTGTGTCGCAGAAGGCGCCGCATGGCTGGCTGCCCGCGATCCGCGCTTTAAACGGGCGCTTGGGCTGGTCACACCGCTGCCTTTGCGGCTGCGCAGCGACGGTTTCGCGGCGCTTGTGTCCGCTATTTGCGGCCAGCAGGTCAGCGTCGCCTCGGCCAATGCGATTTTTGGCCGGCTAGATGCGGCGGGCATGACGGACCCGCAGAATGTGCTGAAAAGCAGCGAAGACGATTTGCGCGCCCTTGGCCTGTCGCGGCCCAAGGCGCGTTATGTCCACGCGCTGGCGCAGGCGCAGCTGGATTACGCCGCCCTGCGCGCGATGCCGAGCGATCAGGTCATCAGCACGCTGGTCGCTGTCCCCGGCATTGGCATCTGGACCGCCGAGATTTACGCCATGTTTAGCCTTGGCCGCGCCGATGTCTTTGCCCCCGGCGATCTGGCCTTGCAAGAAGGGGCGCGGCAGCTGTTTGATCTGCCCGCCCGGCCCACGGATAAGGCCCTGCGCGTCATGGCAGAAGACTGGTCGCCTTGGCGCTCTGTTGCGGCGCGGCTGCTCTGGGCCTATTACGCGCATATGAAATCACGCGAGGGAATTCGATGACACGCGCACTTAACGCAGGCCGCAAGGAACCGGCATCAGGCGAGGTCCGCGCAGCGGTCGTCTTTTTGCACGGTTACGGCGCGAACGGGGCTGATCTGCTGGGGCTGGCCGATCCGCTGGCCGACCACATGCCCGACACGCTGTTCATCGCCCCCGACGCGCCAGAAGACTGCGCAGGATCGCCCATGGGCTTTCAGTGGTTCCCGATCCCGTGGATCGACGGATCATCCGAAGAGGAATCAGAGGAAGGCATGCGCCACGCCGCCGACGATCTGAACGCCTTTCTGGACGGCATTATGGTCGATGAAGACCTGCTGCCTGAACAGGTCATGGTGCTGGGCTTTTCCCAAGGCACGATGATGGCGCTGCATGTGTTGCCCCGGCGCGAAGACCCGGTGGCGGGCATCGTCGCCATCTCTGGCCGCCTGTTGCAGCCGGACTTGCTGGTGGACGAGGTCGTGTGCCGCCCCCCCGTTTTGCTGATCCACGGCGATCAGGACAACGTCGTGCCGCCCCAATCCCTACCGCTGGCGGCGGAAGCGCTGCAAGGCGCAGGCTGGACCGAAGTCTTTGCCCACGTCATGAAAGGCACCGCCCACGGCATCGCGCCGGACGGATTGCAGGTCGCGCTGGCCTTTATGGCTGACCGTTTGGGCATGGATTAAGACTTTATTCGTAATGTCCCTGTAACGATCCCCTTGCCGCATCAATGGCAGAGGGATCGTGGACAGACTTGTAAAGATCATCGCACCACGCAACGCCTTTGACTTCGTCTTTAAGGCGGTTGTTTTGCTGTTAATCATCGGTTTGATGAACTGGGGCCGCGACTTTTTGAAAGCTGGGGCGAACCACAACGGCTTTATGTACAACTTCCGCGACGGTGCGATTGTTGGAACGCCGTTTGTGATCCTAAGCCTTGCCTTGGTTGGGCATTTGGCCCGTTTGCAGGCCAAGCTGCTTCGCTTGGCCACAACGGATATGTTGACGGGGCTGCCGAACCGGCGGGCGTTTTTGGATGGTATTGCGGGCGACGACCAGTTGCGACAGCGCGGCGCGCTGCTGATGATCGATCTGGATCATTTCAAGCGGATCAATGATTCCTATGGCCATCAGGTTGGCGATATCTGCCTGCGGGCCGCGGCCGATTTCCTGCGCGAACAGGTGAAATCCAACATTGCCTGCGCCCGTTTGGGAGGAGAGGAGTTTGGCATCTTTGTGCCCGGTGATGCGCCGGGAAGCGCTGCCTTGGCCGGGCATCTTGCCAATGGTCTGGTGGTCGATTTGCCCGATGCGGGCATGATCGCATTGACGATGTCGATTGGCCTGACCAAAGGCGACGCAGGCCAAGGCATCGGTATGGTCATGGCCCGCGCCGACCGCGCGCTATACGTGGCCAAGGCGCAAGGGCGCGCACGGGTTGCCAAGTGGACCCCGCAGATTGAAGCACAGCCTTTTCCCAGGGCGGTTTGATTTATCTTTAGGCTGTCACACAGGCTTTACCTTGTGCAGTCAGACCTGCGACATCTGGCGCCTAAAATAACTGTTGGTTTTTGAAGGGCACCAGATATAGTTTTCCCGACGCGGCCGGTGCGGTCCCGTGGCAAGGGTGCCGTCAGCCGGCCGCCAGCAGATGGGTGCAGGCGGTGATGGACGGTGATTTCAGAACGGATTTTGTGCGCGAACCGGGGGCGTTGAAACACTTCCCCGCCTTGGTGCTGAACGCGGATTACAGGCCCTTGTCCTATTACCCGCTCTCGCTTTGGCCTTGGCAAGAGGCGGTCAAGGCGGCGTTTTTAGACCGGGTCACGATCATATCCGAATACGACGAAGAGGTGCACAGCCCTTCGACGCGGATCAGGATCCCTTCGGTCGTCGTCCTCAAAGATTATGTCAAACCTCAAAAGCGCGTGGCCTTCACGCGCTTTAATTTATTTTTAAGGGACGAATTCTGCTGCCAATACTGCGGCAGCCGGGGCGATCTGACCTTTGACCACGTTCTGCCGCGCGCGCGGGGCGGGGTCACCAGCTGGACCAACGTTGTTGCCGCGTGCAGCCCTTGCAACCTGCGTAAAGGCTCGCGTTTGCTGAAGCAGTCTGGGTTGAGCCTGCGCAAACCGCCGCGCCAGCCCATGGCATCAGAGCTGAACAATATCGGGCGCAAGTTTCCACCGGGGCATCTGCATGACAGCTGGATGGACTACCTTTATTGGGATGCAGAGCTGGAGGCGTAAACCAACCTGTGAAAAGCGGTTGGCACGGGGGCGGCATGCGCTAGACTTTCCCGGCCTTGCTGGGTATCAGAAAGGCGTTAGCGCTAACGCGCCCATCAGCAGCCGGAGTCTCCATGGTTTCTCGCGTCATTCCTGTCGATGAATTCGACCTTGTCATCTTTGGTGGAACCGGCGACTTGGCCCGCCGCAAAATCTTGCCGGGCCTGTTCCGCCGCTTTCTAGCAGGGCAGATGCCGGTGGGCAGCCGGATCATCGGCGCGGCACGGTCCGATCTGGATAGCGCCGGATATCGTGACATGATCAAAGACGCGATTACCGAGTTTGGCGGCGCAGAAAAGAACGATTCCAAAGGCTTGCAGGACTTTCTTGATGCGCTGCATTACGTCACGATCGATGCCACTGGCGATGCGGGCTGGTCTGATCTGGCGGCGCTAAATCGCGACGGGGTCGTGCGCGCCTTCTACTTCTCGGTCGCGCCCTCGCTGTTCGGTGCTTTGGCGGAACGGCTGCACAATCATGGCATCGCCAATGCAGACAGCCGGATCGTTGTCGAAAAACCCTTTGGCCGCGATCTGGAAAGCGCCAAGGCGCTGAACGACACGCTGGCCACCCACTTTGCCGAGGGCCAGATTTACCGCATCGATCATTATTTGGGCAAGGAAACCGTCCAGAACCTGATGGCGGTTCGCTTTGGCAACGTCTTGTTCGAGCCGCTTTGGAATAGTCACTACGTCGATCACATCCAGATTACGGTTGCTGAAACCGTCGGTGTTGGCGGGCGCGGCAGCTATTACGACAAGTCTGGCGCGATGCGCGATATGGTGCAGAACCACCTGATGCAGCTGCTGTGCCTGATCGCGATGGAGCCGCCAAGCGTCTTTGGTGCCGACGAGGTGCGCGACGAAAAGCTGAAAGTTATCCGTGCCTTGCAGCCCGTGGAAAGCCACCACATCGTGCGCGGCCAATATGACGCAAGCGGCGACAGCCCCGGCTATCGCGCCGATGTCGAAGACCCGCGCAGCTTTACCGAAAGCTTTATCGCGATGAAGGTGAATGTGGCGAATTGGCGGTGGGCCGATACGCCGATCTATCTGCGCACCGGCAAAAAGATGAAGGTTCGCACGTCGGAAATCGCCGTGGTGTTCAAGGACCTTGGCCATTCGATCTTTGAAGGTGACACGGCGCGGCACCGCAACATTCTGGCGATACGTTTGCAGCCGAACGAGGGCATGGACCTGCAGGTCACGATCAAGGAACCCGGCCCCGGCGGCATGCGTTTGATTGATGTGCCGCTGGACATGACCTTTGCCGATGCGCTTGGCGAAGATAGTGAACCAGCGACCGACGCCTACGAGCGTCTGATCATGGACGTCATTCGCGGCAACCAAACGCTGTTCATGCGCGGAGACGAGGTCGAGGCCGCTTGGGCTTGGACCGACCCGCTGATCAATGGCTGGGAGGCGCGGAACGATGTGCCGAAATTGTACGATCAAGGCAGCGCCGGGCCAGAGGACGCGATGATGCTGATGCACCGCGATGGCCGGCGTTGGCGCGACATCAAAGGATAAGTCATGGAATTCATTGAATACCCCGATGGCGAGATGATGATGATTCAGCTGGCCAACCGCTTGGCCGGTGAATTGCGTCAGGTGCTATCCACCCACGACCACGCGTCCTTTGCCGTGCCGGGTGGCACGACGCCGGGGCCGATTTTCGACAACCTGTGCTCGGCCAATCTGGACTGGGCACGCGTGCATGTGATGCTGACCGACGAACGCTGGGTGCCTGAAACATCAGAGCGGTCAAACACCCGCCTGCTGCGCCAGCGCCTGCTGACGGACCGCGCGGCAGAGGCCAAATATGTGCCGCTGTATGCCGATGCGCCGACGCCAGAGGATAAATTGGCAGACCTGCAAGAGGCGCTGACGCCGGAGTTGCCGCTGTCGCTGGTGCTGCTGGGGATGGGCGCTGATATGCATACCGCCAGCATTTTTCCCGGGGCGGATCAGTTGGATTTGGCGCTGAACGGCACCGACCGCCTTGTTGCGATGCGCGCGCCCGGTGCGCCAGAGCCGCGCATTACCCTGTCCGCCGCTGTGCTGAAACAGGCGATGAGCCGTCATATCGTTATCATCGGTGCCGAAAAGCGCGCCGCGCTTGAACGCGCCGCCACCCTGACACCGGAAGAAGCGCCCGTTGCGGCCGTTCTGCCCGGGTCCATCGTTCACTGGGCGGAGTCCTGATCTATGTTTGCTGACCTGAAATCCCATTTCGATTCCATCAAAGACCGCCGGATCAATGACACACTGGACGGTGACCGGGCCCGCGATTTTGCAGCGCAGACCGGGGACTTGCGGCTAGATTTTGCCAAGACACAGATCGACGGCGCAGCGCTGGATCAGCTGATTGCGCTGCTGGAAAAGGCCGATGTCGCTGGCCGCCGCGAGGCGATGTTTACTGGCGCGCCGATCAACGACACTGAAGGCCGCGCTGTGCTGCATACGGCGTTGCGCAATCTGGATGGCGACGCTGTCATGGTGGACGGCGTGGACGTGATGCATGACGTGCTGGCGACGCTGGATCGGATGGAAGTCTTTGCCGAAGCTGTCCGGGATGGCAGCTATCAGGGGCAGGGCGGCGCGATTACCGATGTGGTGAACATCGGCATCGGCGGATCCGACCTTGGGCCAAAGATGGGCACGCTTGCGCTGGCCCCTTATCACGACGGGCCGCGCTGCCATTTCGTCAGCAACGTCGATCCGGCGGATATTGCGCAAACATTGCAAGGGCTTGATCCGGCGACGACACTGGTGATCGTTGCATCCAAGACCTTTACCACCATCGAAACCATGACCAACGCCCGCACCGCAAAAGCGTGGATGGGCGAAACCGTCAAAGACACAGGCGCGCAGTTCGCCGCCCTGTCCACCGCCGCTGACAAGACCGCCGATTTCGGCATCGCGCCAAGCCGCGTGTTCGGATTCGAGGATTGGGTTGGCGGGCGCTATTCCATGTGGGGGCCGATTGGTTTGTCCCTGATGATCGCCATCGGGCCGGATGCATTTCGCGCGTTCCTGCGCGGCGGTCAGGCGATGGATCGCCACTTCCGCGCGGCACCATGGCGCGAAAACATGCCGGCGCTGCTGGCGCTGGTGGGCATCTGGCACAATCAGGTGTGCGATTACGCGACCCGCGCTGTGCTGCCCTATGACAACAACCTGTCGTGCTTGCCTGCTTACCTCCAACAGCTAGAGATGGAGAGTAACGGCAAGGGCGTCAGCCTTGATGGCGCGCCGCTGCCTTATAACTCTGGCCCCGTCGTCTGGGGCGAGCCGGGGACCAACGGCCAGCATGCGTTCTATCAGCTGATCCATCAGGGCACGCGGGTTATTCCGTGTGAATTCCTTGTCGCAGCTCGCGGTCATCACGATGATCTGCACCACCAGCATCAGCTGCTGGTCGCCAACTGCCTGGCCCAATCCGAAGCCCTGATGAAGGGCCGCACGCTGGATGAGGCGCGCGCAAAGGTCGCGGATAAGTTTGACGGCGCAGAGCTGGAACGCCAAGCGGCGCACCGCGTATTCCCCGGCAACCGTCCGTCGATCACGCTGACCTATCCGCAGTTGACGCCGGAAATGCTGGGCATGCTGATTGCTTTGTACGAACACCGTGTGTTCGTCGAAGGCGTCGTGCTGGGCGTGAATTCCTACGACCAATGGGGCGTGGAATTGGGCAAAGAGCTTGCGACCTCGCTCCAACCTGTCGTTGAAGGCACAAAAGCCGCCACTGACAAAGATGGGTCAACGGCGGCTTTGGTCGGTTTTCTGCAAAGTTACGGGCTGTAAATCAGCCCGCGACAGCGCCGTCCTGATCGATGAACATCTGACGGATGTGATCGGGGATGGTGCATTTTGAATTGTCGTCA
This sequence comes from Loktanella salsilacus, assembly GCF_900114485.1. GTDB lineage: Bacteria > Pseudomonadota > Alphaproteobacteria > Rhodobacterales > Rhodobacteraceae > Loktanella > Loktanella salsilacus. Next base: position 65,902 of record NZ_FOTF01000002.1, read on the forward strand.
TTCAGCATGACCATCACCGCGTGGCTGGTGGTGGTCAAGCGGCCCCGCACCCAGACGCCATATTCCATGGTAAAGCTGCTGTTGCCAAGCTTGGTTGTGCGGCCGGTCATGATGTATTCATCGGTCAGCTTGACCTCTGACCGGTAGTCCAGACCGATATTGCGCAGCACGACCTTGGGCCGCTTGCCATCAATCGACCAGACGTCGCGGTCGTTGAAATACAAGATGCGCAGGTTCTCGAACCACTTCAGATAGACCGCGTTATTGACGTGCTGCAGCGCGTCGATTTCGCCAAAGCGGACCTTGTCGGCCATGCCAAAGGTCCACGGTTCCGGAATGCCCGCTGCACGCAGGTCGTCTGTGTGCAGCGGTGTCAGAAACGGAACGGTCATCCGACGACGGCGGTCACGATGATTTCGACCTTGTAGTCAGAGGTGGCCAGCTTGGCTTCACCGGTCCAGCGGGCAGGGGCGTTGCCCTTGGACACCCAGCCGTCCCAGACCGCGTTCATCGCGGCGAAATCGGCCATGTCTGCAACCCAAACCTGCGCGGTCAGGATTTTGGACTTGTCTGAACCCGCCAGCGCCAGCAGGCGATCGACTTGGGCCAGAACTTCGGTCGTTTGGGCGGTGGCGTCTTGACCGGGCGCGCCAACTTGGCCAGCCAGATAGACGATGCCATTGTGGACAACGGCTTGCGACATCCGGTCGCCGGATTCGATACGTTCAATGCTCATGTGATGTTCCTGCGCGGCAAGAGGAGAATTGGAGCGGGTAACGGGAATCGAACCCGTAACTGAAGCTTGGGAAGCTTTCGTGATACCTTTTCACCATACCCGCATGTGATCAACCATCGGCTGATGCGCTATCCTTACACTGGGTGCGGGGGCGGCTGCAAGCGGGCCGCGACATGAAAAAAGCGCCCGAAGGCGCTTTGTTTCCGCATCAAGGTTAGCGGGTGGTTAACCGCGCCAAGTGCGCACGTCGCCGCAATCCATGTGGACGAAGTTGGAACCGCGATAGGTGCCAACGCCGCCAGCGTTACAGGCTGCTGCTGCTTTGGTCATGTCGTTCACGGACCGGCTGGACAACCGCAGGTCAGCAGCTTGACCGCGCATGTGCAGCGAATTGCGCGCAACGCCGCCCGACTGGCTGCGCAGCATCGCGTTGGTTTCCGGGCTGCGGTAGCCGGACAGCAACATGTAAGGCTCTGACGTGTCCATCAGGCGGTGCGCTGCGGCCATGATATCTACGGTGCGGCTGTCCATATTGACGACCTTGCCGTTGCGCCAGTCACGCATGAATGCGTTCACTTCGCGCAGGGCCTCGCCGATGTACCGGCCTTCGATCCAATAGATCGTGTCCAAACGCTCGCCGGTCCGGCCAGAATACATGCTGATGCGGCGAATATCGCCGCTGCCGCGCAGGAAGCCTGCGGCCTTTGAATATGTGGGGGCGGCCGTCAATGCGGTCGCCGCGAATGCACCCAAAAGACCACGTCTTGAGATGCCAGAAGAACGCTGTTCCGTCATGGTTGATCTGTCCTGTCCCGTTTGCGCATATTTTTCGCGCTTATTCATCTATCCCCAGATGCAAGGTTTGTATGACACGGGTGCCGCGGCCCGCCAAGGGCGTAGGGGAAAAGGTTCCCTTGCAGCTCATAAATCGGCAAAAAATTGCGCATTGCTTGTGCAACTGCGCGCGATTTAGCCAAAAGGGGTAGGGATGCAACAGGTGCGGGCAAAGCGCACCGGGGGTCATTTGGCCATGGACATCGCTGGGGGCAATCTAGCAAAACCCTTGTAATTTATGCACCAATTTCGGGTGCCACATGTCTTTCGGGGGATAGACTTTGACGATCGTTTCGCTGCCACGGACCGCGCCGCGCGTTTTGCGCGCTTTTTTCATGTTTGCCGCTGTAATGACCTTGTGGGTGCTGGGTACGGCCCCAGCGCAGGCCCAAGTGACCGCGTTTCGCCAAGCTGTCGCCGAATCGGCGGCCCGGGACGAGGATCTGGCCACTTTCTACCGCGCCCGTGATTTTCAGGGCATCTGGGCGGGCGACGACCGCGCCGCGACCACCCGGCGCAATGCGCTGCTGACCGCCTTGTCAAACGCCGGTGCCCACGGTCTGCCAGAGGCGCGTTATAACGCCGAAGAGATGATCGCGCAGTTGCAGGCGGCCACGACGCCTACGCAGCAGGGCGCGATGGAAGTCGCGCTTTCGACCGCGTTTTTGACCTACGCCCGCGACGTACAGACCGGCATCCTGACCCCGTCCAAGGTCGTGCCGCTGATCGTGCGCGAAGTGCCATTGCGGTCCCGCCTTGCCACCTTGCAAGGCTTTTTGCAGTCCAACCCCGATGCATTCTTGCGCGCGCTGCCACCCAGCAGCCCGGAATATGCCCGCCTGATGCGGGAAAAGTTGCGCCTGGAAAATCTGTTGGCGCAGGGCGGCTATGGCCCGGCGGTGCAGGCATCCAGCCTTGCGCCGGGTGCCAGCGGTCAGGCTGTCGTTGATTTGCGCAACCGTCTGATCCTGATGGGTCACTTGGACCGCACCGCAACGCAGACCTATGACGCGACCATTCAGGCCGCCGTGCAGCGTTTTCAGCAGTCGATGGGCCTGTCCGCCGACGGCACGGCTGGCAGCGACACGATGAAAGAAATCAACGTCCCGCTGGATAAGCGGATGCAGTCCGTCATCGTCGCGATGGAGCGGGAGCGCTGGATCAACCGCCCGCGCGGCCTGCGTCACATCTGGGTCAACCTGACCGACTTTACCGCGACGATCGTGGACAACGACCGCGTCACATTTTCCACCCGCTCTGTCATCGGGGCAAGTGAAACCGACCGCCAGTCGCCTGAATTTTCGGACGTGATGGAATACATGGTTATCAACCCCAGCTGGTACGTGCCCCGGTCCATCGTGGTGAACGAATACCTGCCGCAGCTGCAAAGCAACTCGAACGCCGTTAGCCATTTGGACGTGACGGATCGCAGCGGCAATGTTGTGCCGCGCGGGTCGGTCAAGGCTGGCAATTATACCGCCCGCACTTTTCCCTATTCGATGCGTCAGGGCCCAAGCGAACGTAATGCGCTGGGGCTGGTGAAGTTCATGTTCCCGAACAAGTACAACATCTATCTGCACGACACCCCGTCCAAGAGCCTGTTCAGCCGCGAAAGCCGCGCATTTAGCCACGGCTGCATCCGTCTGAACGACCCCTTCGATTTCGCCTATGCGCTGCTGGCCAAGCAGGAATCGAACCCAGAGGCGCTGTTTCAATCCCGCCTGAAAACCGGCGCTGAAAGCCGTGTGACGCTGGAAGAGCCGGTGCCGGTGCATATCGTCTACCGCACCGCCTTTACCAATGTGACCGGCGCGCTGCAGTTCCGCCGCGACGTTTATGGGCGCGATGCTGCGATCTGGAATGCACTGTCGCAGACAGGGGTAGCCGTGCGCGCCGTTCAGGGCTAAATCTGCCCTGAACTTACACCAAAGGGGTCCGCCATGGGTTTGACAGTAGCCGAGATTGCAAAGGCCCTTGGGACCGAAGCCTTCGGGGATACGGCGCTTGTGGTGGACCACCCCGCAGAGCCGGGGCAAGCGGGCGCAAACGATCTGGCGCTGGCGATGTCGCCTGCCTATGCGGGCGCGCTTAAATCCAGCGCGGCCCAGGCGGCGATTGTCTGGGACGGGGCCGATTGGCAGGCGATGGGGCTGAAGGCCGCCATCACCGTACCGCGTGCGCGTCTGGCGATGGCGGCGCTGACCCAGTCGTTCGATCCCGCGCCCGCGCCCACGGGCATCCACCCCACCGCGATCATACCAGACAGCTGCACCATCGGCGCGGACCCCAGCATTGGGCCGTTTGTTGTGCTGGCCGAAGGCGTGCGCATTGGCGATCGCTGCCGCATTGATGCGCATGTCACGATCGGCCTGAATTCGACCCTTGGCGACGATTGCTGGCTGAACTCCGGCAGCCGCGTGGGCCGCAATTGCCACTTTGGCAGCCGTGTCATCTTGCAGCCGAACGCTGTCGTTGGGGCTGATGGTTTCTCCTATGTCACGCGCGAGCTGTCGAACGAGGAACGCGCCTATCAGTCGATGGGCCGCGAGCCGTTGACGCCGCCGGCCGACGGCAAGCGCCACCGCATCCACAGCCTTGGCGGGGTAATCTTTGGCGATGATGTCGAACTGGGTGCAAATTCCTGCGTCGATGCGGGCACGATCCGCGCCACGCAGGTCGGGCGTGGCACCAAGATTGATAACAACGTCATGGTCGGCCACAACTGCATCATCGGCGAGGACTGCATCCTGTGCGGTCAGGCGGCGATGGCAGGATCGGGTGTGCTGGGTGACCGCGTTGTCATGGGCGGCAAGGCCGCGACCAAGGATCATATCACCGTCGGCAATGACGTGGTGATGGCGGGGGCCAGCGGGCTTTACGTCGATACCAAGGACGGCATGTTTGTCATGGGGCTGCCCGCGATGGACCTGCCCAGCTACCGCGCCCGCGAAAAGGGCCTGCGCCGCTTGCCGCAGCTGCTTAAGGATTTCGCCGCGTTGCAGAAATTGGTTCCCAAAGACGGCGCGAGCGATTAAATCGCAGGCACGGATAGCAGGAGCCATGACCATGAATGTGCAGGACAAAGTGATCGCCATCCTCGCGGATCAGGCGCTTTTGGATGTGTCTGACGTGACGCTGGACGACACCCTTGATAGCCTTGGGATCGATAGCATGGGGCTGGTGGAAACCATCTTTGCCATCGAAGAGGCGTTCGATATCACCGTACCCTTCAACGCCAATGCGCCTGCGGAAAGCGGGTTTGACGTGACATCCGTGCGCGCGATTATCGCCGCCGTGCAGGACCTTGTGAAAGAGAAGGTCTAGCGCCGTGCGCCGGGTCGTCATCACCGGGGCAGGCACGATTAACCCGCTGGGCCATGACGTCCCCGCGACGCTGGCCGCGATGCAGGCAGGCACCTGCGCCATTGGCCCGCTGGACATCCGCGACGTGGACCGGCTGCAAATTCAGATCGGCGCGCAGGTTCGCGGCTATGACGAGGCGGACCATTTCAGCCGCCAAGACCTGACGCTTTACGACCGCTTTACCCAGTTCGCGCTGCTGTCCGCTGCGCAGGCGATGGGGCAGGCGGGGCTGGATCTGTCCGGCGATGCGGGCGAACGGGCGGGCGTGATCCTTGGCACCTCTGGCGGGGGGCTGAACACGCAGGACGACAATTACCGCGCGGTCTATGCCGAGGGGAAAAATCGCGTGCATCCCTTTATCGTGCCGCGTCTGATGGCCAATGCCGCCGCCAGCCATGTGTCGATCCGGCATAATCTGCGCGGCCCGGTGCTGACGATATCCACTGCCTGCGCGTCGTCTAATCACGCGATGGGGCAGGCGCTGGGGATGATCCGGGGCGGCATGGCCGATGTCATGCTGACGGGGGGCACCGAGGCGATGCTGTGTTTCGGCGGCATCAAGGCGTGGGAAGGCCTGCGCGTCATGTCCCGCGACGGCTGCCGCCCGTTTTCTGCTGATCGCAACGGCATGGTGCAGGGCGAAGGCGGCGCGGTTTTCGTGTTCGAAGAGCGCGAGCATGCCCTCGCGCGCGGCGCGAATATTTTGTGCGAAGTCGCGGGCTTCGCCATGTCATCGGACGCTGCCGATATCGTCACCCCCTCTGCCGAAGGGGCCGCGCGGGCGATGCGCGGTGCGCTCGCCGATGGCGGCATCGCGCTGTCGGATGTGGGCTATATCAACGCCCATGGCACCGGCACCGCCGTAAACGACCGGACCGAAACGCAGGCGATCCACGATGTCTTTGGTGCCCATGCGGACGCTTTGCAGGTGTCATCGACCAAGGCGATGCACGGCCACCTGATCGGCGGCACCGGCGCCGTCGAATTGCTATCCTGCATCATGGCGCTGCGGGACGGGGTCATCGCGCCGACCATTGGCCTGTCTGCGCCTGACCCGGCGTGTGATCTGGATTACGTCGCCAATACCGCGCGGCAGGCCCGCGTTGATGTGGCCATGTCCAACGCCTTTGCCTTTGGCGGATTGAACGCAGTGCTGGCGCTGCGCCGCGCCTAAGACACGCAAAAGCCGCCCCGCTTTTGGCAGGGCGGCCTAAGGTCGTTCAATCAGTTTTACTGTTCGTTCACGCTGTCAAAGCCAGCGGTGAAGCCGGACAAAGAGATGTCGAGCAGCACTTCTTGATCGGGTGCCGCAGCAGGCACCATACGCAGCGTCGCTTTGTTGCCGCGCTTCAGCTGGGCCAGTTCAGCAGAGGTAAAGCCGACGCGGGCGACGCAGCCAGCGGTGTTGCAGAACGTGAAGGGGTACAGCTTTGCTTCGCTGCTATCCACGGTCAAACGTAGCTGCTGGGTCAGCAGGGTTTCAAGCGGCACAACAATCGTCGCACCGGCAGCGGCCTGCTGGCCATCGGGCAGCGGGAAGGTGCTGAATTCAGCAACCGCATTGCCGTCGGAGTCCTTGAGCAGTTGGTACAGCTGGCAAGGGTCGGCTTGACCCTCTTCTGCCTTCAGGCAGCGCAGCGACCAATCGCCAAAGTTGTCGCGAATATATGGCTCGCCGACCTGGGGGCCAGCAGCAGCGGTATCGGTCGCGGCATCTGCAGCGGGTGCCGCGTCGGCAGGTGCGTCTGTCGCAGGCGCATCAGCAGCGTCTGTGGTCGGTGCGTCGGCAGCAGTGGCCTCAGCCGCAGGGGCCTCGATTGCGGTATCAGCGCTTGGTGCATCAGCCGTTTGGGCCAGCAAAGCCATGGGCGACGTGGCCAACACGATGGCAGCCAAAACAGGGGTAAAGGCGTTTTTCATAACAGGGTTCTCCGGGTCATGGGTCTGTTGGCGGGCCTATCACGACAGTGGGGGGCTGTCAGTGGGAAAAAACGAAGGGCGGCGCGCTGCCGCGCAGGCCGCATCAGGCGTAATAACCTGTTGCGCATAGAAAAAGGGCCCCCGAAAGGACCCTTTTCCGCTGTCTCCCTGTCGGACTTTGCCGACGAATTGTGCAGACGTTAGGCAATGCAGCGCCCGGCGTCAACATAGAACAGATGATAAAAAACGCCGCGCCCGAAGGCGCGGCAAGTCTGACAGGGAGGAGTCGCCCAGTGCCCCCGGGGGACATTGGAAACACCGGGCACCTTTGTTCTGGCATAGAGGTGTTAAGGATGTATTTTGACCGGAATGAAAACTCGGGGGACGGCATGTCTGACAGCATTTTTATCGGTGGCGGTGGCAAAGATTACGGCGAGGCGCAGGCCCTGCTGCTGGACAAGGCCAATCGTCACGGGCTGATCGCGGGGGCCACGGGCACCGGTAAAACCGTCACGCTGCAAATTCTAGCCGAAGGGTTTTCGGCCGCTGGTGTCCCGGTGTTTTTGTCCGACGTGAAGGGGGACTTGTCAGGTCTGGCCGCCAGCGGAACGGCAGATTTCAAACTGCACGACGCCTTTACCAAACGGGCCGCGACAATCGGGCTGGATCTGCAATACACCGCCTTTCCTGTGACATTCTGGGACCTGCTGGGCCAGCAAGGCCACCCGATCCGCGCCACCGTGGCCGAGATGGGGCCGCTGCTGTTGGCGCAGCTTCTGGGTCTGACGGACGTGCAAGAGGGCGTGCTGAACGTCGCCTTTCGCGTCGCAGATGAAGAAGGTCTGCCGCTGCTGGACCTCAAAGACCTGCAATCGCTGCTGGTCTGGACCGGGCAGAACGCCAAAGACTTGTCCCTGCGGTATGGCAATGTTGCGGCCAGTTCGGTCGGGGCGATCCAGCGCAGCCTGCTGACGCTGGAAAACCAAGGCGGCAATGCGCTGTTTGGTGAACCCGCGCTAGAGCTGGCTGATATGATGACCTGCGCCCCCGACGGGCGCGGGCAGATCAATATCCTTGCTGCCGATCAGCTGATGGGATCGCCAAAGCTTTATGCGACGTTCCTGCTGTGGCTCTTGTCAGAGCTGTTCGAAGAGCTGCCAGAGGTCGGCAACCCGGATAAGCCCAAGCTGGTGTTCTTTTTCGACGAAGCGCATCTGCTGTTCGACGGCGCGCCAAAGGTCTTGGTCGATAAGGTCGAACAGGTGGCGCGTCTGATCCGGTCCAAGGGCGTGGGCGTCTATTTCATCACGCAAAACCCCGCCGATGTGCCCGACGATGTGCTGGGCCAGCTTGGTAACCGGGTGCAACACGCTTTGCGCGCTTTCACCGCCCGCGACCGTCAGGACCTGAAAAAAGCCGCCGAGACCTATCGCGACAACCCCGATTTCGACACGGCAGAGGCGATCCAGCAGGTCGGCACCGGAGAGGCGCTGACATCCATGCTGGACGGCAAAGGCGCGCCGATGATGGTGCAGCGCACCTTGATCCGCCCGCCGTCGTCGCAGCTGGGACCGATTGATGCGGCGGCGCGCGCGGCCCTGATGGCGGCGAGCCCAATGGCCGGGAAATACGACACGGCGATCGACCGCGAGAGTGCGTTCGAGATGCTATCCAAACGTGCCGATAGCGCTGCCGCAGAGGCGGCAAAAGCCGAAGCAGCAGAGGAAGCTGCCGAAGCGAAAGAGCGCGAATTCAAACAGGCCCGCCGCTATGATGCGCCGCAAACCGGGCGGTCCACATCGCGCAAGCGCAGCAGCACGTCCAATCAAGGCTTTGGCGGGGCAATCGCCAGCGTTGTGATCAAAGAGCTGAAAGGCACCACCGGGCGGCGCATTGTGCGCGGGATTTTGGGCGGGCTGTTCAAGGGGCGCTGATGGGCGCGCCGTGGGCCGGATCAGAGTTTTGAGTATTTTTTGGCAAGATGATGGGACAAGTGCCGCGTCTTGCAGGGCAAGGGCGCGGTTTGAGCCGCGCCCTTGCTGGTTTAAAGCGGGCGGATTTTCAGGGTCGCGAGGCGGTTTTCGTCTTTGTCGACAACCTCGAACCGGAAGCCGTGGAACGAGAAAACCTGACCTTCGACGGGAATGATCTGCGCCTCGTGGATGACGAGGCCTGCGACGGTGTTTGCCTCTTCGTCAGGCAGGCTCCAGTCATGGGCGCGGTTGACGTCACGGATCGTCATCGAGCCGTCGATAAGGTAGGCGCCGTCTTCGGTCTGGGTGAAGACGTAGTCGTCTTCTTCGTCGAATTCATCGGCGATTTCACCGACGATTTCTTCGATGATGTCTTCAAGCGTCAGCAGACCCTGCAGCGCGCCGTATTCGTCCACGACCAGTGCAAAGTGGGTTTTGCGTTTCAGGAACTGGCGCATCTGTTCGTCCAGCGCCGTGGTTTCAGGCACAAAGTAGGGCGGCATTGCCACGTCCATAATGTCGACGCGGGTCAGTGGGTCGCCGCCATCGGCGTCGCTGGTGTGGATGGCGCGCAGCAGGTCTTTGGCGTGGATGACGCCGACGATGTTTTCGGGATCATCACGGTAAAGCGGCAGGCGGGTATGGGCCGATTCAAGGCATTGGCGCAGGATGTCGACGGCGGGCTGGTCAGCGTCGACCATCTCAATCCCAGAGCGGTGCAGCATCACCTCTGCCACAGTGCGGTCGGCGAGGTCGAGGGCACCCAGAATGCGGTCGCGGTCTTCTTTTTCCACCACGCCTTCGGAGTGGCCCAGTTGCAGGGCACCGGCGATTTCTTCGCGCACGGCAAGGATGTGGCTGTTAGGATCGGTGCGCACGCCAAAGACGTAAAGGACGCCGCGCACAAAGTAGCGCACGGCATTAACGATGGGCGAAAACACGATAACGATCAGCTGGATCGGCCGGGCTACCAGTGACGCAGTGCTTTCGGGATTGGTGATCGCGTAGGTTTTGGGCAGCACCTCGGCGAAGATGAGGACGAGCAGGGTCATGACCAGCGTGGCGAGCGCGACACCGTTGGGGCCGAAGGTTTTTGTCAGCAGCGCGGTGGCCAGCGACGTCGCCAGAATGTTCACGACGTTATTGCCCAGCAGGACCGAGCCGATCAGCCGTTCGCTGTCTTCGGTGACATCCAGCGCCTTTTGCGCGCCTTTGCTGCCCCGGTCGGCGGCAGCGCGCAATTTGCCGCGCGAGGCGGCGGTCAGCGCGGTTTCAGAGCCGGAGAAAAAGCCCGACATGACAAGAAGCACCATGATGCCGCCTGCCGTCAGCCAAAAGGCTGCGTCAAAAAGCGGGGCGGCGGTCGATACGGGGTCCATGGTCTGCCTATATAAAGTGGTTTGAGGGTTTATGGGGATGGTTGCGGCCCGCTTCAAGGGTTTGCGGGTTTATTGGGGCTTTGGTTTGCGCGCCAGCGGGTGGTGCGTCAAGACAAGTGCGCTCAGCGCCTCGTCCAGAACGTGGGTGTAGATTTCGGTTGTGGCAACGTCGGCATGGCCCAGCATGATCTGGATCGCGCGCAAATCGGCCCCGCCTGCCAGCAGGTGCGTAGCAAAGGCGTGGCGCATCGTGTGGGGGGTGACGTCAGCGGGCGGGATGCCAGCGGTCAGCGCCAGTTCCTTGATTAGGAAAAAGAACCGTTGCCGGGTCATGTGGCCGATTTTCCCGCGCGTCGGAAACAGGTATTTGGACACGGGCTTGCCTGCGGTGCGCCGCTGTTCTTGCGCCGCGTCCCAGTCGATCAGCCAAGCGGTGACGGCAGCGCGGGCGGGAGGCGACAGGGGCACAAGGCGTTCTTTGCCGCCTTTACCGCGCACCAGCAGCATGCGCGGATCGCCGCGGGCCGCAGACACGGGCAGAGACACCAGTTCGGTCACGCGCATGCCGGTGGCGTAAAGCAGTTCCATCAGGCAGGTGTTCTTGACCGCATCCACTTCGCAGTCGCGGGCCGCTTGCATCAGGCGGCCGACTTCGTCGACGGTCAGGGTTTTGGGCAAAGATTTGGACTTGCCCGGCCCTTTGATCTGGATTGCGGGGTTGTCGCTGCGCCAGCCTTCCTCGAATGCGAAACGATACAGCTGGCGGATCGACGACAGGCGCCGGGCGCGGGTGGCGCGGGACAGGCCCTGATTGTCGCAGTCGATCAGGTAGCCGGTGACGTCGTCCTGCGTGGCGGTGGCAAAGTGCAGCCCCTTGTCCGCCAGCCAGCCTGCGACATCGCTTAAATCGCGGGCATAGGCCAACTGGGTGTTGCGGGCGGCGTCAAGCTCTGCCGCTTGGGCGGCCACAAAGGTTTGGATCCAGTGGGCCATCGCGTCTGGCCCCTGCGCGGCGGTGTCCGTCATAGGGTGCGGTTCAGCAGCAGCAGTTGCAGGGCGGCGCGGCGGGCGACATCGTTCAGCCCCGCGCGGCGCAGCACCAGCAGCGCATCGGTGACAGAGCGTGCATCCCCTGCGACGCCTGCGTCAAACAAGGGCAGGGCGCGCAGCAAAGCCTCGCCCAGTTTTTTCTCGGCCAGCAGGTCGGCAAAGACCTGCGGCGGGGCCGTATCGGCAAAACCTGCGGCGATCGCCTCTTCCATGCTGCTGCGCGGATCAACGCCCGTGAAATCGCCAAGGGCCGCAGCGCGCACAAAGGCCGGCACGTCCGGCAGGGCGGCGGCGCGGGCATAATCGCCCGACAGCAGTTGCACGGTCGTCGCGATCTGTGCGGCGGGTCCGGTCAGGTCGATCTGCGACAGGGGGGCGGCATACAGGGTGGCAAAGCCGACCTCTGCCCGGACCTCTTGCATGGCGGACCAGACGGTAGGCAGGGTGTCTGCTACGGCATCCGGGTCGCCGTCGTTCATGGCGGCGTTAAATTTGCGAAACGCGTCGACCCGGTCCCAGACGCCGCCGGATGCGGCGGGCGTCACGCCGGTCATGACACGGGACAGGTCCTGCGGCGACAGCGCACCGTGCAAGGACAGGCGTTCGGCCGCGTCCAGACGCGCCTTTTCCCCGACGGTGTCGCGCAGGTCCGCGCGGGCAAAGGCAAGGGGGAGCGGGCCAGTGGACAGCCCTTCGCCAATGGCTTCGCGCATGCGAAAGATCAGCGGGCTGATGCGGTCGGGCGGTGGCAAGGGCGCTGCGGGATCGACAAGGTCGGCGTCTAAAAAGCGCGACAGCAGCGCGTCTTCGTCATCGGGCATATCGCCAAGGGCGCGGTGGGTGTTCAGCGTCAGCGCGGCGGCCATCCAGTCGCCGCTGCGCGCAAGGCAAAAGATGCGCGCGGGATAGGTCGGGGCCAGACCGGGGGCGGTCTGCATTGCGGCGCAAGGCTCGTCCTCTGTGCCGGTCAGCAGGGCGACGTCGAACCAGCGGCGATACAGGGCGGGTTCTATGGGGTCGGCGGCTTTGATCAGGGCCAGCGCCTCTGTCAGGTCTGCTAGGTCCAGCAGTTTGTCGATGCGTGCCAGCAGCAAGGCCCCGGCATCGCCCGCGGGGGCGTCGGCCTTGGCCAGCAGCAGCGTGACGAAAAGATCGTGCAGCGCGGGCAGTTCTGGCTCTGACTGCGCCTGAATAAGCGTCGCCAGCATGTCGCTGTCACTCGCGGACCATAGTGTCACCGGCAGGCCGGTGTCAGCCTGCGCCAGCGTTCCGATGGCGTCGGGGGCCACCGCATCAAGCGGGGTGACGATGATCTGCGGCGTGCCCGCGCCGTCGGCGGTGGGCGGCTCGTTCAGGCGGGGTTTGGAAGGCGCTTTGGCCGCGGCGACGGGCGGTTCAACCGACTGCGACAGCCAGTCGATGGCGGAAAGTGGCTGATCCGATTGGGCCGCAAGCGGCAAAGCGCTGCTGGCGGCGGCCAGAAACGCGGCGTGAAACAGGGGCAGCATCAGGCCGCGTTGCGCCATAGCTATTTCGTCTCCAGCGTGACGGGCTGGGTGATTTGGGTGCTGGGCGGGGCAAAGTCATTCGGGAAAAACAAAGGCCCCGCATAGGCATAGGCCACAAAGGCCACCGCCGCGAGCAGCACCAAAATGAAAAGGGTTTTGATTAAGCGCCACATATTTTCGCGTCCCGTCGTTTGCCTGTCGCCCGATCGTGTGCCGGGCTGTGCCATGTTTATATATGGCCTTTTCGGCAAGATCACGCCATTCAGGGTGACAATTCGAAACTCGGCGGCGCACAGCCTGTTCGGGGCCACCAAAAAGGGAATTTGAACCCCGTGATGCAAAGCGATGAGACGCAGCAACGCTATGCCCTGCGCCGCACGGTCGTGCTGGTGGGGATGATGGGGTCTGGCAAAACGGCGATTGGCCGCGCGCTGTCGCAGCGGCTGGATGTGCCCTTTCTTGACAGCGATCACGAGATTGAGACCGCTGCAAACGCCACGATTGCTGAGATTTTCGCCCGTGACGGCGAACCTTTCTTTCGTCGCCGCGAATCAGAGGTGATCGCCCGGCTGCTGATGGGCTCGCCTTGTATCCTGTCCACGGGGGGCGGTGCCTTTCTGGCCAAGCGGAACCGCAAGCAGATCAAAAAGCACGGTGTCGCGGTTTGGCTGAACGCGCCGCTGCCGGTGCTGTGGGACCGGGTGCGGCACAAGGATTCGCGCCCGCTGCTGCGCACGGCGAACCCCTATGCGACCCTGTCGGAAATTTATGACGCGCGCACGCCGATCTATGCCAAGGCCAAGCTGCATCTGGCCGTCGGGCACCGCGCCACGATCGAAGACACGACATCAAGCGTGATGTCACTGCTACTTACCCGTCCCGATGTGCTGGAGGCCTTATGACTGCAACTGTTCCCGTCGCCCTGCCGGGGCGTGAATACGATGTGGTGATCGGCACCGATCTGCTGTCCGGTGCGGGCGCGCGTATCGCCGCGCTTGGCGGGCGCAAGCATGTCGCGATCCTGACCGATGATACGGTGGCGGGGCTGCATTTGCCCCAGCTTCAGGCGTCACTGACCGCTGCTGGCATCACATCCGAAGCCTTGCGCCTGCCCGCCGGAGAGGCGACGAAAAGCTGGGCCCAGCTCGAGGCATGCTGTGATTTCCTGCTCGACCAGAAAGTCGAGCGCAATGACATCGTCATCGCCCTAGGCGGCGGCGTGATTGGCGATCTGGGCGGTTTTGCGGCGGCCGTGCTGCGGCGCGGGGTCCGCTTTGTGCAGATCCCCACGACGCTGCTGGCGCAGGTCGACAGCTCTGTCGGGGGGAAGACCGGTATCAACACGCGCCACGGCAAAAACCTGATCGGTGCGTTCCACCAGCCCAGCCTTGTGCTGGCGGATACGGACCTGCTGGCCACCTTGCCGCGCCGCGATTTTCTGGCGGGCTACGGCGAGGTTGTGAAATACGGCCTGCTGGGGGACGCGTCGTTCTTTGACTGGCTGGAAACCAACGCCCCCGCCATGGCGGATGGCGATATCGCCGCGCGCATTCATGCGGTCACGCGGTCGGTCGAGATGAAGGCCGAGATCGTGGCCCGCGACGAGACAGAGCAGGGCGACCGCGCGCTGCTGAACCTTGGCCACACCTTTTGCCACGCGCTGGAAAAGGCGACCGGGTATTCCGGCCGCCTGCTGCACGGCGAAGGTGTCGCCATCGGCTGCGCCATGGCGTTCGAGCTGTCATCGCGCCTTGGCCTGTGCAGTCAAGAAGACCCAAGCCGCGTGCGCGCCCACCTTAAAGCGATGGGGCAAAAGGTTGATATCCGCGATATCGATGGCGATTTGCCGGATGCAGAGGTGCTGCTGGGGCTGATGGGGCAGGATAAGAAAGTCGTCGCGGGGCAACTGCGGTTCATCCTAGCGCGCGGGATTGGGCAGGCGTTTGTCACATCCGACGTGCCAGCGGATGCGGTGCTGAGCGTCTTGCGCGACGCGGCCTAAACCGCCGCAGACACCCCCGCAGGCAAACCAAGCCCCGCAATGCAAAACGCCGCCCCTTGGGGCGGCGTTTGTCTTTTAGAACGGGATTTCGTCGTCCATATCGCTGCGACCACCGCCGCCGCCGCCAGAGGACGAGCCGCCGCCAGAGCTGCCGCCGCCGTAACCGCCGCCTTGGTCGTAGCCACCGCCGGAATTGCCGCCGCCGCCGTAGCCGCCACCTTGGTCATAGCCGCCGCCATCATTGCCGCCGCGACCACCGCCACCGCCGCCGCCGCCACTCGCGCCGTCCAGCATGGTCAGCACGGTGCCGGGGCCTTGCAGCACGACTTCGGTCGAATAGCGGTCAGCGCCGGACTGGTCCTGCCATTTGCGGGTCTGCAACTTGCCTTCGATATAAACCTTAGAGCCCTTTTTCAAAAAACGCTCGGCCACGCCGACAAGACCCTCTTGAAAGATGGCAACGGTGTGCCATTCGGTCTTTTCCTTGCGCTCGCCAGAGTTGCGGTCTTTCCACGTCTCTGACGTGGCGATGCGCAGGTTGCACACCTTGCCGCCGTTCCCAAAGGTACGGACTTCTGGATCGGCACCCAGATTGCCGATCAGAATGACCTTGTTGACCGATCCTGCCATGACTTTTTCCTTACGATTCTAAGTTTGCGCCAATGTGGCAGATAAGCAGGCGAAGGTGAACCGATCAAGCGGCCTGATCTGGCGGCAAGATCTGGCCGCCAGATCCGGTTGGCCAACAACAGTTCACCTTTGCGCGCAGAGGCGTCTGCGCGCAAAGGTGATCGGAAATTGGCTGACATCGGCGCCGGCTTGGTCTAGCCTTCGCAGATTGAAACGGCATTGGGTGACGGTATGCGGATCATGGGTCTGGCACTGACAACGACATTGGCGCTGACGACATTGGCACTTTCGGGCGCTCCCAGCTTTGCGGACACGGTATCAACCTCGTCGCGCATGGCATTGTTCCAAAGTCAGCTGTCGGTTCTAGATAACCGCGCGTCCAAGCAATACAGCAACTCTGTGCGTTTGCAGCCGCCGCGTGCGATCATTCCCGTGACCGCCCCAGCGGTGCCTAGCTATATCGGCCGCTATAACGGACCGCTGCTGGATGTGGCCCGCGTTGCCGCCCGCAAACATGGCGTGCCAGAGGATCTTTTCCTGCGGCTGGTTCAGCAAGAATCAGGCTGGAACGTGGCCGCCGTATCGACCAAAGGCGCGATGGGTCTGGCGCAGCTGATGCCGGGGACCGCCCGCCTGCTGGGCGTCGATCCCCGCGATCCGGCGCAAAACCTAGAGGGCGGCGCGCGCTACTTGAAGGCGCAGTACAACAAGTTCGGCAACTGGCCCCACGCGCTGGCCGCCTATAACGCAGGCCCCGGCGCGGTGGAAAAATACAACGGCATCCCGCCCTATGCCGAAACCCGCAACTATGTCCGTGTGATCTGGGGCAACTAGGCCGCCTCTGCCTTTTGCTTTAGCTTCTGCGCGAGTGACAGAACGTCCGGGTCTTTCAGGCGCGGGATGATGCGATAGGCCGCGTTCACGGCCATGAACAGGGCGAACAGCAACAAGCCGACGCACATCGCGGTTACCAGCGCTTGGCCATAGGCCTGCTGCGACAGCCAGCCAAAGGCCTTGTTCAGCCCGCCCGCGGCACTCGGGTCATGCCGCCACGCTGTGAGCCCGATCAGAAAGCCGATAATCAGCACAGACACACCCTGCGCCGCGACGCCGATTTGCAGCAGCTTGTTCCAATGCAGCGTAAAGTGGTTCGCCTGCAGTTTCTGGCGGTAACTCTGGCTCCACGCTTTGTGCAGATAATAGGCGCCAGCGCCCATGGTGATCACCGCAACCACGCCGATGACGATCGCACCCATCGGCCATGACAGCAGTTTGGACATGTAAAACGCGGTTTTGGACCCTTCGCCGCTGTCGGTGCTGCCAAACAGCAGCAGCAGCGCCAACCCGCCAAGCGCGCCGTGGATCAGCCCGGTGACGGCTTGTCCGGTGCGGGCAAACAGCCCTTTGGCGTCGGTCCCGTGGTCCTCTAGGTCGAACCACGCATCAATCAGCCGCCAGATCATATAGGCAAACAGGCCAAGCGCCACGACGATCAGCGCGACCATGCCAAAGGGGGACCGTTCGACCGTGGACAGCGCCTCTGAGGTGCCTTTCGCCTCTCCGC
Organism: Loktanella salsilacus; assembly: GCF_900114485.1. Classification (GTDB taxonomy): domain Bacteria; phylum Pseudomonadota; class Alphaproteobacteria; order Rhodobacterales; family Rhodobacteraceae; genus Loktanella; species Loktanella salsilacus. The sequence goes on from NZ_FOTF01000002.1 coordinate 82,861, forward strand.
CGTGCCAGATCGCGAACAGCGATACCCCGGACACGATAAGATACACCAACGCGCGGCCAGCGTAGCCTGCGCGCATCACGGGCATCGCTCAGTTTAGATTGTCGTCGCGCATTGCGTTCGTCCCTTTATGCTGGGGACGCAATGTTTGAGCGCCGCGAATGTTCCCGGCCTTGCATCTAGGCATTCACGCGCGCTGCGTTATGTTGCTGGGAACGAGGCGCCGCACTGGCGTCTGCTGCGAAAGGCCCTTGCCCCTTGTTATCCTCTTTACGCTACCGCCTGAATCGTCTGTTTGCCCATATCTGGGTGCCGATTGGGGCCTATGCGGTGCTGGCGCTGGTCGCGGCCTTTATCGCCGTGGCCCTGCGCGGGCTGATCCCTGAGGAGCTGGCCTTTCAGATCGGCGCTGATGCCATCGACAGCCTGCTCAATATCCTTGCGTCATCCATGCTGGCGGTCACGACGTTTTCGCTGTCGATCATGCTGTCGGCCTTTGCCGCCGCGTCCAGCACAGCCACACCGCGGGCGTTTCAATTACTGAAAACCGACCGCACCGCGCAGCAAGTCTTGGCCAGCTTTCTGGGGGCGTTCATCTTTTCACTGGTCGGGATTATCAGCCTGAAAATCGGCATTTATGGCGAGGGCGGGCGCGTTATTCTGTTCGCCGCGACGATCCTTGTGCTGGTGCTGATCGTCTTTAACCTTGTGCGCTGGATCGGCCACCTGACCGACTTTGGCCGCCTGAGCGACACGATGGACCGGGTCGAGGTTGCGACGACAAATGCGATGAAAAACCGCCTTGCGGCACCTTGGCTGGGGGCCAATCCGATGCAGGGCCGCAGCCCGCCAGACCGCGCCATTCCGCTGCCTAGCCGCGCCGTGGGGCATATGCAGTTTATCAATCTGGACCGCCTCAATACGCTCGCGCAGGACGCGGGCTTTAGCATCTATCTTGATGTTTTGCCGGGGGAATTTGTCTATCAGGGCACTGTGCTGGCGCATGTGCTGGAAGGGCCGATTGGGCCCGAATTCGATACGCTACTGGCGGAAATCCACGACGGCTTTGACATCGGGATGGATCGCAGTTTTGACCAAGACCCGCGCTTTGGCATGATCACCCTATCGGAAATCGCCAGCCGTGCGCTGTCGCCTGCGGTGAACGATCCGGGCACCGCCATTGATGTGATCCGCCGCATGACCCGCGTGATGTCACTGTGGGACGACCGCGCTGTGCCTGACATTGATTTTCCGCATCTTTGGGTTCGCGGCATGTCGGCAGATGAAATGCTGCGCGACGCCTTTGCCGCCACCGCCCGCGACGGGGCGGCCCTGTATGAGGTGCAGATCACTTTGCAACGCGCCCTGCTTGCGATGGCGCAGCAAAGCCCCGGTATTTTCGCCTATGCCGCGAGGGCCCAATCCCAGCGTGCGATGTCCTATGCGCAGGGCGCGATGCCGATACGCGAAGAGGTGGATCATCTGCAAGGCGTTGCCGACCAGATCAATGGTGTCGCCCATTCGCCGCAGGGTGACGGGGTGCAGGCCAAGACCTGACGCAGCAGGTTAAGGCTCGCTCGTCGTGCCCGCACCAGCCGCAAAGGCAAATTCGTACAGCCGGGGCAGATAGGCGATATGCATCTGCGCGCCGATCACGCCGGGTGCCGCGTGGCGATAAAGCGAACGCCAGTAGGGCTGCAAAATCACGCCTTCGTCGCGCAAAATGGTCTGCAGTTTGGCCATGACCACGCGCCGCTTGTCCGCGTTTGCAATCGCGTTCGCCTCTGCCAGCAAGGCGTCGAAGGCGGCATTGGCAAAGCCGGTTTCATTCCACGCCTCGCCCGACCGGTAGGCCAGCGCATAGGTCTGCGTGCCAAGCGGGCGGTGGTTCCAGTCGGTCGATGAAAAGGGATAGGTCGTCCAGTTGCTCCAGAATGTACTGGCGGGGACGGTGGTGCGTTTGACGGTAAAACCAGCGTCGCGCAGCTGGGCGGCGACCGCGTCGGTGGTGTTCTTGCGCCAGTCATCGTCGATAGAAACCAGCTCCATCTCGAAATCTTGCTGGCCGGCTTCGGTCATCAGGGCCAAGGCTGCGGCTGGATCAACCGGAATAGCGGGAATGTCGGCCCATTCGGGGTGCATCGGGCCGATGTGCATATTGCGCGCCACGACGCCGCGGTGGCCGTAGCCAAGCTCCAGACACACCTCTGGGTCGACAGCCATGGTGATCGCGCGGCGAACGCGCACGTCGGCATAAGGCGTTTGGCCGTCCACCTCGGCCAGTTGGTTGGTGCGGATCACGATGGTAGAGCCTGACGCGACCTCTGACTTTTGCCAGCCCATGCCGTCCAGAATATCGACAAATTCACCGACGGTTTCATAGATGACGTCAACCTCGCCTGCGGCTGCGGCGGCGACAAAGGCTGATGGATCAGTGCCGTAGTCGATGAATTCAAACCGGTCGATAGCCGCGCCAAAGCCTGCGGCGTCGCCCCACCAGTTATGGCCTGTGTTGCGGGTCAGCACGGCGCGGGTGCCGACCTCGACCACCTCTGGCAAATATGGGCCGGTGCCTTTGGGGTTGGCGACCAGGTCATCTGCGTTGAAATCTGCGGGCACGATTTGGGCGGGGTAATCGGACATGCCTGCAATCATCGTGATGTCGGGAAAGGGCAGGGTCAGCGTCACGGTCAAATCGTCCGTCGCGGTGATCGCGCCGTCGATGGCCTTGCCCGTGTCCGGGTCGATCAGCGTCGCCATGCGGGTCGCCATAGAGTTCCCCTCCACCGACTTGTCGCACCAACGGGTGATGTTGCGGGCCACATCGGCGGCGGTAAAGGCGGTGCCGTCGTTCCATGTCACATCGGGGCGGACGTGCAGGGTATAAGCGGTCGCGTCGTCGTTCACGTCCCAGCCTGCCAAAAGCCACGGCGTAAAGGTGCCGTCGTTGTTGTAGGCGACAAGGTATTCCAGCCAGCCTGCGGTGATATAGGACATCTGCGGCCAGTCGTATGTGCGCGGGTCCTTGAGCGCGCGCACCTCTATCTGCATCCGCAGCGTGCCGCCTAGCTGCGCCTGTGCTTGCGCCTGCGTCGGCATCGCCGCGCCAAGCAACCCGTAAGCAGCGGCGCTGGTCACACCAAGCGCGGTCGTGCGGGACAAGAATTCACGGCGGTCCAGTTTGCCCTGCGCCACTTCGCGCGCACAAAGGGGGGCGGCAGGATGAAGGCGCGGCGCGCGGGGGGCTGTCATCGGGTTACATCCTGACGTCATCATATTCGGCGGAGTTATATCCGGCGGACGCTGCTGCGCCCTTTGATCCCTAGCAGGCACCAAGCGCCGCGCCGCGTCAACGCAGGTTGTCCGGTTTTATGCCGTAATACGGCTGAAAGCTTAGATTTAGGGAGTGTCCGTAAACCGCGTCGGTTTTTGCCTGGTCGATCGCTACTCTTTGTTAGAAAGCTTTCACTCGGCGTTATCGGCCATGTTGTCCGAACGGCAGGGATGTCTGCTTAGAGCCCAAATTGACTAACATCTGAACCGAACCTATCGTCACCCAGACACCAGAAATGATCGAGCAGATAGAAGTGAAATCTCTTAATATTGCAGACGCGGTCAAATATCTGGGTGAGGATAAGTACGCGGTCTCCCTAGAGAATGATTGGTACAGGCGGCTCTTACACGTAATATGCGACGGGCCGACTAAGCCAGAGCGGATTGGGCGCTTTCTTGATCCAGCCCCAATACAGTTTTCTGCGTTATTTCTTTCGATAGCAGACTGGCTACCGAAAAACTCACACAGATTGCTTTGGATAGACCACTTTACCGATGGTTTCCCATCCCAAACGCGCCATTTTCTCAATGTTTTAAGCCACGATCTACCAGACGATCATCTTGTCCAAAATCCAGGTGTCCTTCTAGGACCGCTGTCGGATAGTTTGCCGGATCAATTCGCTGGTACGCCTCAACAAAATCTAGAAGGCGAGCGTTTGATTACCCTCTGTACATTGCTCAGCGTCGGAAATTGGGATGCCAAATTGCTTGTGAATGGATCTACCGACTACGTTGAATTCTGGGAAGGAAACGTCTTCTTCCACTCAGAGAGTGCCGAAGCCTTAGATCGGGCAACGGAGTTTTTTGATTTTTATGGTCTGGAAACACCGATCAAATGATAGAGCAGTCTGTCGTCAGCGGCAGCTTGGTCCCGCATAGCGGACCAACGCGGTTTGCGGACACACCCTAGATTTATCTCAACGGGACCGGACCTGCGGGCCTGCGCGGCGGAACGTGGTGGGGCTGACGCCGGCGCGGGCCTGAAAGGCGCGGCTGAAATAGGCGGCAGATTGAAAGCCGGTCTGGCTGGCAATGTCCTGCACAGGCGTTTTGGTGTCGCGCAGCATTGTGCACGCCTCGAAGTGGCGGCGGTCGGCCAGCAGGCCAAGCGCGGATTGACCGCAGGTCTGGCGGCAACAGCGCGTCAGGTGGGTGGGCGTCACGCCCAGTTCAGAGGCGTAGTCTGCGACGCCGTGGTCTGACCGAAAATCACGCTCGATCAACCCGGTATAGGCGGCAACAAGCTTTGCTGCGCTGGTCTGCTGACGGGCCAGCGCTGGATCGATGCTTTGCAGGGCGATCTGGCGGGCAAAGAAAACCGACAGCAGCCCCGCGTGATAATGCGCCGCGCGGCGGCTGTGGGGGCGCGATGATTGCAGCTCGCGCTCTAGCCCCTCAATCAGCGCCAGCAGTTCCTTTTGCCCCGCCACATCGCGCAGGCGCAGATGGACTGGCGTGTCCGGCCATTCGGCGGCCATCGCGGCGGGTAGGGTCAGGATTTGGCCAAAGACAGCGGCACCGATCTCGAACCCGTACATCGTGCGGGCGGGAATAAAGATCAGGTTGTTGGGGCCGTACCCGCTGGTCAGGCCGGCGACGGTAATGCGCCCTTGGCCGCGTGCGAAAAAGATCAGGCGCGGCGTGGCATGGCTGCGCATCGCCTCTGTGCGCCAGCGGTTTGCTTGCGGCGTTTGGCCAAGGGCCTGCAAGGCGAGGGTGGCCGGGGCTGCGTCAGGCAGCGGCAGCTGGGCAAAGTCGTTGGGCATCAGGTGCATCCAGTCAAAGTTGTGCAAACCTTGCGGCGCGGCGCTTTGAAAAACAACGTCTTTTCAGGGTTGGCCCGCCAGACCTGTGGATAAATCTGTGGATGATGCATCAATGCGATACCAATCGCGCATTCGGCGGGCAAACCAAGTCCTTTGCCGCTTTGCATATTGCCGTGTGGCGATGATCGCGGCAGCCCGCGCATCGCTCAGCGACATTTCGCCGTCCAGATGGGCGATCAGTTCAGTCGCGCCAATGGCGCGCGCGGATTGATCAGCCGGGTTCCACTGCGGGCGGATGGCGGCGGCTTCAGCCAGCGCGCCTTGGTCCAGCATCAGATCAAAGCGGCGGGCGATGCGGGGGCTCAGCCAGTCTTTGGGGGCGTCAATCACAAGGGGCAGGGCATCCGCTAATGGCAGCAGCGGCGGCGGCGTGTTGTCCTGCCAATCGGCAAGGGCGCGGCCTGTGGTCTGCAGCACTTCCCACGCGCGCTGCACGCGCATGCGGTTGGCGGTGTCGATGCGGGCGCGGGTGGCATCGTCGATTTGGGCCAGCAGATCGGGCAGCGCCAGTGCATCACCTGCGACGCGCACGTCCGCTGGCGTGGCGGGGATGTCAGCCAGACCTTCGGTCAGGGCGCTGAAATACAGACCTGTGCCGCCGACGATGATGGGCCGCGCCCCCTGCAGCAAGGGGGCCACATCGCGCAGCCAGTGGCCGACGGAATAGGATTGGTCCAGCGGCACGTGGCCATACAGCAGATGCGGTGCCTGCGCTAAATCCGCGTCCGGCGGGCGCGCGGTCAGCAAACGCCAGCCGTCAAAGACCTGCAACGCATCCGCGTTCACGATCACACCGCCCTGCGCGCGGGCGATTGCCAGCGCCAGTGCCGACTTGCCGCTGGCCGTCGGGCCAGCGATCAGGATCGGCGTATCAGGGGCTACCGCGGGGATCGCGTTCAAGATCATGGGCGAAATCTGCATTGCGCCGTCACACGGCATTGAACCTTTTGCCCATATGCTTCATTTTGCGCCAAAGCGAAAGCCGCAAGACCGCAGCCCGCAGCAGCCCCAAACGGCAGCCCCAGCATAAGGATCCTTACCCATGACCGAAGAGCGGACCAAATACGGACGCGTAATGCTCAAGATCTCTGGTGAGGCTTTGATGGGCGACACCGCCTTTGGCCTGCATCCGCCAACCGTCCAGCGCATCGCGAGAGAGGTCAAGTCCGTCCACGATATGGGCGTCGAGATTTGCATGGTCATCGGCGGCGGCAACATCTTTCGCGGCCTGCAAGGCTCTGCCCAAGGCATGGAGCGCACGACGGCTGACTACATGGGGATGCTGGCGACGGTGATGAACGCGCTGGCGATGCAATCCGCGCTGGAAGAGCTGAAAATCCACACCCGCGTGATTTCCGCCATCCCGATGGATCAGGTCTGCGAGCCCTACATCCGCCGCCGCGCCGTGCGCCACCTAGAGAAAAAGCGCGTTTGCATCTTTGCCGCTGGCACGGGCAACCCTTATTTCACCACCGACACCGCCGCGACGCTGCGCGCTAACGAGATGTCCTGCGAGGCCATCTTTAAAGGCACCAAGGTTGATGGCGTTTATGACAAAGACCCGAACAAGTTCGATGACGCGGTGCGTTACGAGCGGATCAGCTATGACGAGGTGCTGCAAAAGCATCTGGGCGTGATGGATGCCAGCGCCATTGCCTTGGCCCGCGATAACCACCTGCCGATCATTGTTTTCAGCTTGGACGATACCGGCGGCTTCAAGGGGATCCTTGCGGGCGAGGGCACCTCGACCACCGTCCACGACTGAACCCATACGCGTGATTGCGCCACACTCAGGGGAAACTGACGCGGCGCGCGCTATACAATTCAACGACTTTCCCCTAAGAGCGGGGAAAGTAGGCAATTTGCCGCAAGACAGAGCATGACGATTATGGCTGAAGATTTCGAACTCGATACCGACGACCTGGGCCGCCGCATGGATGGCGCGATCGCTAACCTGCGCGTGGAACTGGCGTCTTTGCGCACCGGCCGGGCTTCTGGCTCTATGCTGGAACCGATCATGGTGGATGCTTATGGCAGCCCGACCCCGATCAACCAGGTCGGCACAGTCAACGTGCCAGAGCCGCGGATGGTCACGATCAACGTCTGGGACAAGGGCCTTGTGAACAAGGTCGAAAAGGCGATCCGCGAAAGCGGTCTGGGCATTAATCCCCAGCTGAACGGCACGATTATCATGTTGCCGATCCCAGAGCTGAACGAAGAGCGTCGCCGCGAGCTGACCAAAGTGGCGGGCGGCTATGCCGAAGCCACGCGCGTCAGCATTCGCAACCTGCGCCGCGACGGCATGGATCAGATCAAGAAAAACAAAGACGGCATGGCCGACGATGACCAGAAATTCTGGGAAGCCGCCGTGCAGGAACTGACCGACGCCCACATCAAGAAAGTGGACGAAACGCTGGAAAGCAAGCAAGCTGAGATTATGCAGGTTTAAGGCCGCGCGCCGGACGACCTGATTGACCCGGACTGGGTCGCAACCGTGGAAAAGAGGCCTCATGCCCGAGACGGACATCACACCAAACACAGGCGGCCCGAACCACGTCGCCGTGATTATGGATGGCAATGGCCGCTGGGCACAGCAGCGCGGGCGTCCGCGCCTGTTCGGTCACCACGCCGGGGCGAAACGCGTGCGCGAAATCGTACGCGCTTGCCCCGATCAGGGCGTTAAGTATCTGACAATCTTTGCGTTTTCCACGGAAAACTGGAAGCGGACACAGACCGAAGTCGCGGGCCTGATGGCGCTGTTCCGGCGCTATATCATGCGCGAAGCCAAGGCGCTGTTCGACGAAGGCGTGCGCGTGCGCTTTATCGGCGACCGCATCCGGCTGGACGACAAGCTGGTCCGCATGATGGACAACCTAGAGCTTTACACCGCCGACAACGACAAGGTGCATCTGACCATCGCGCTGAACTATGGCGGCCGCGATGAAGTCACCCGCGCGGCCCAAAGGCTGGCGTTCGAGGTCGAGCAGGGGCGTCTGTCCTACAAAGACGTCGACGCCGAGGCGCTGTCCAAGTTCCTTGATACCCGCTTTCTGCCCGACCCCGATCTGGTCATCCGCACCAGCGGCGAGGCGCGGATCAGCAACTTCTTGCTGTGGCAGTCGGCCTATGCGGAATACGAATTTATCGACACGCTCTGGCCTGATTTCAGCGCCGAAGTGTTCGCCGAAGTCCTGTCGAAGTTCGGCGCAAGAGAGCGCCGTTTTGGCGGGGTGGTAGCCTGACGTGAGCGCTGGCGTGCCGACACCCTCTGGTAAATGGGATGATCTGACCGTCCGGCTTGCGTCTAGCGCCGCGATGGTTGTCGTAGGCGCGATTGGCGTCGTGATGGGCGGCGTTTGGTTCCAGATGATGGTGGTCTTTGTGACCGCCGTGATGATCTGGGAATTGTGGATGATGATCGCCTCTGACCTGCCCACGCCGGGCATGTTGCTGGCGGCGCTGACGGCCTCTGTGCTGTCGGGCATGCTGGTCCATGCGACCGCGCTTGGTCTGTTGCTGTTCCTTGTGGTGCCCCTGATTGGCGCATGGCGGGTAAAGCACGAACGCCTTGCATTCTTTTGTTTTTCCTTAGGCATTCAGGTTGCGGGCTGGGGCATTGTCACCTTCCGCGCCGACTATGGCTTTGGCTGGATCCTGTGGCTGATCTGCGTTGTCGTGGCGACGGATGTCTTTGGCTACATGATTGGCCGCGCTGTTGGCGGGCCGAAATTCTGGCCCAAGGTTAGCCCGAAAAAGACATGGTCCGGCACCGCTGGCGGCTGGGTCGCGGCGGGCATTGTGGGCTATATCTTTACGCTGTTCACCAGCGCTGGGTTTGAAATTGTGCTGCTGTCGATGGTCCTTAGCTTTGCCAGCCAGCTTGGCGATGCTGCCGAAAGCGGGCTAAAGCGCCGGATGAAGGTCAAGGACAGCTCCACCCTGATCCCCGGACACGGCGGGCTGTTTGACCGCTTTGATGCGCTGCTGGGTGCCTCGCTTTTCATGCTGTTGGTGGCCGGCCTTTTTAACGTGCCGGGAGTCGCCTTTTGAGGCGGATCACCATTCTGGGTGCGACCGGATCTATCGGCCAAAGCACCATTGACCTGATCCGCCGTGACCGCGCGGCGTATCATGTCGTCGCCCTGACGGGCGGGTCCAACGCCGTGCAATTGGCGAAAGATGCCAAGGACTTGCAGGCCGAAGTTGCCGTCGTTTCCGACCCTGCCGCATACCCCGTTTTGCAAGACCTGCTGTCCGGCACCGGTATCCGCGTGGCCTGCGGTGCAGAGGCGATCAATGACGCCGCCCGCATGCCCGCCGATTGGATCATGTCCGCGATTGTCGGTGCCGCTGGCTTGCCGCCGGGGATGGCGGCGCTGGAACAGGGCACGACGCTGGCGCTGGCAAACAAGGAATCCCTTGTCACCGCTGGCCCGCTTTTGCTGGCGACCGTGCGCAAATATGGCGCGACGATCCTGCCGGTCGACAGCGAACATTCCGCCGTGTTTCAAGCGCTGGTGGGCGAGGACATGGCGGCCGTTGAACGCATCGTCATCACCGCATCGGGCGGCGCGTTTCGCGACTGGCCGCTGGAACAGCTGGCAAGCGCGACGCTGGCGCAAGCCTCCAGCCATCCGAATTGGGACATGGGGCAGCGCATCACGATTGATAGCGCATCCATGTTCAACAAGGCCTTGGAACTGATTGAGACCAAAGAGTTCTTTGGCATCAGCCCGGACAAGATCGAGGCGATCGTGCACCCTGAATCGTTGGTGCATGCGCTGGTCGGCTTTAACGACGGTGCGCTGATGGCCCACGTTGGCCCGCCCGACATGCGCCACGCCATCGGTTATGCGCTGCACTGGCCGGACCGCAAACATCTGCCTGTGGACCGCCTTGATCTGGCGCAAATCGGCCAGCTGACTTTTCGCACCCCGGACGAGGCCCGCTGGCCCGCGCTGCGCCTTGCGCGCGACGTCATGCAGGCGGGCGGCGCGATGGGCGCGGTGTTTAACGCCGCAAAAGAGGCCGCGCTTGATGCTTTTATCGCAGGCCGCATCGGTTTCATGGACATGAGCGGCGTCGTTGCAGACGCGCTCGCCAAAATGTCAGCACATGAGGGTCCGCAAAATGCCCCGATGCAGTTAGACACTATTTTGGATATCGACCGCGAGACGCGCCAGCGTGTTGCGGATGCTTTGACACATCGGGGATAACACAGTGGATCTGACGCAACTTCTACCGCAGCTGGGCGGTGGCCTGTTCACGCTTTTGATGTTCGTGGTGTCCTTGTCCATCATCGTGGCGATCCACGAATATGGCCATTACATCGTCGGCCGTTGGAGCGGAATCCACGCCGAGGTCTTCTCGATCGGGTTTGGCCCGGTGCTGTTTGCGCGCACGGATAAGCGCGGCACGGTCTGGCAGATCGCGGCGCTGCCGTTTGGCGGCTACGTCAAGTTTCTGGGCGATGCCAATGCAGCCAGCGTCGGCGGCACCGATGTGGCAGAGGGCAGGGATGCCCGCCATACGATGCTGGGCGCGCCTCTGTGGGCACGGGCTGCAACGGTCGCAGCGGGGCCGATTTTTAACTTTATTTTGGCGATTATCCTGTTCGCTGGTTACATCATGGTGTCCGGCGCGCCGCGCGATCCGGTGACCTATGCGGCAGAGGTGGCGCTGCCGCCGGCCTATGCCTCTGACATGCTGCCGGGCGATGAAATCATCATGATCGGCGGGATCACGATGGGCGAGGACGAGGGGCTGGACAGCCTGCCTGTCACCGACCGCGTCGATTACACTGTGCGCCGGAATGGCGACGAAATCGTGGTGCAGGGCCCTTATCCGCTGCCGCCGCGCGCCTCTGGCGTGACGCCGCGGTCCGCTGCGGATGATGCCGGGCTTAAGATTGGCGATGTCATCACTGCCGTCGACGGCGCGCCGGTCTTTGCCTTTCAGCAGCTTATCGACATCGTGAACGCCGCCGATGGCCGCGATCTGGACCTGACGGTCTGGCGCAGCGGCGAAACCCGCGCCATTACGCTGGCCCCGCGCCGCATGGACCTGCCACAAGCGGATGGCGGTTTTGAGACGCGATGGTTGATCGGCATCACGGGCGATTTGTTCTTTGACGTGGCGACAGATCGTATTTCGCCTTGGCGTGCGGTCTGGCTGGGGATGCAGCAGTTGTGGATGACAATCACGACGTCGCTTTCTGCGCTGGCGCATATCGTGACCGGTGCGATTTCGACCTGCAACCTGTCCGGCCCTGTCGGGATCGCCCAAACCAGCGCCACAATGGCCAGCCAAGGCGCGACCAGCTATGTGCTGTTCATCGGTATGCTGTCGGCGGCGGTTGGCCTGCTGAACCTGTTCCCGATCCCCGTGCTGGACGGCGGACACCTTGTGTTTCACGCCTACGAGGCGATTACCCGCCGCAAGCCGTCGGACCGCGCGCTGAACGTTTTGATGATGGCCGGTGTCGCTATGATTGGCTCGTTGATGGTCTTTGCAATCCTGAATGATCTGGTACTGTGCCCCTAACGGGACATAGCGCTGCCGCATTTCGGCCTTAATTTTTTCTTAGTACCTCTTAAGACTAAGAAGGAGCCGCAGATGCAGACCATTTCGAAAAGCTACAAAGGTGTTAGCACATTGTTGTCACTGAACTGGGATCGCCTTCTGACCGCAGGCATGATGATCGCTGCGCTTTACGCTGGGGCCTATATCGCTCTGCTTTAAGCCACACTGCCAATTTACCTTTGCTAGCACGCCCTCGGGCGTGCTTGTTCGTTTTGACATCCGGGTTCGGGTTGGGTAATTCAAATGCAACAGGGAACACGGGTAGCAGGCAGCATCATGATCAATAAAAACGCGGGTGCAAATGCGCCAGTCTCAACTGGGGTCGCAACACGGGTCGCACGGGCCAGCTTGACGCTTTCAGCGATGCTGTTGGTGCTTCAGGTCAGCGGTGCCAGCGCGCAGAACTTTGCCTTTAACGCGGTGCAGATTGACGGCAACCAGCGGGTCGCTGATAGCACGATCCTGTCATTCGCGGGCATCAGCCGGGGTGAGGCGCTAAGCGCCGATCAAGTGAACACTGCCGCGCAGAAGATCCGCGACTCTGGCCTGTTTGAAACGGTCGATGTGCAGGCCAATGGCAGCACCTTGTCGATCAACGTTGTTGAATTCCCGACCGTGAACCAAATCTCGATCGAGGGGAACCGCCGTCTGTCGGACGCCGAATTCCTGCCCCTGATGCAAAGCCAGCCGCGCAAGATCTATTCCCCCGCAACAGTCGACCAAGACGTTGCCACGATCACCGGGCTTTACGCCAAGAACGGCCGGATCAACGCGTCGGTCACGCCCCGGATTATCCGGCTCAGCGAAAACCGCGTGAACCTGGTGTTCGAAGTGTCCGAAGCCGGCGTGACCGAAGTGCAGCGCATTACCTTTGTCGGCAACCGCAGCTATTCGGACCGCCGTTTGCGCGGAGTGCTGGAAACCAAGCAGGCGGGCCTGCTGCGCGCGATCATCAGCCGCGACACCTATTCCGAGGACCGCATCAATTTCGACAAGCAGGTGTTGACCGACTTCTATCAGTCGCGCGGCTATGCCGATTTCACGCTGCAAAACGTCGATGTGACGCTGACCCGCGAGCGTGATGCCTACCTGATCACGTACAACGTGCAGGAAGGTCAGAAGTTCACCTTTGCCAACGTCTCTGCCAGTTCTGATCTGCCGGAAATTAACGTCGCTGAGTTTCAAAAGGCGCTGACGACCAAGACGGGCATGGACTATAACCCTGGTCAGATCGACCGCGATATTGCCCGCCTTGAACGGTTGGCGATCCAGCGCGGTCTGACCTTTGTGGCGGTGGAACCTGTGGTCACGCGCAACGACCGCGACCTGTCGCTGAATGTGGATTACAAGCTGGTCCGCGGCCCGCGTATTTTCGTTGAACGTATTGATATCGAAGGCAACTCTACTACGCTGGACCGGGTTGTGCGCAACCAGTTCCGCACGGTCGAGGGCGATCCCTTCAACCCGCGTACCATCCGCGAAGCCGCCGACCGCATCCGCGCGCTTGGCTTTTTCACCAACACCAGCGTCGAAGCACGTGAAGGATCGACCCCTGATCAGGTCATCGTCGATGTGAACGTCGAAGAAGCGCCAACAGGCTCGCTGTCGTTTGGCGCGAACTACAACACCGACGACGGTGTCGGCCTTGTCGCCAGCTTCCGTGAAAAGAACTTCCTTGGCCGCGGCCAGTCCCTCAGCCTTCAGGTGTCGACCGCTGAATCCAACCGCGTGCTGGATTTTAGCCTGTCAGAGCCGAACTTTCTGGGCCGCGACCTGCGTGCCAGCTTTGACTTCAGCTATCGCACATCCTTCGATGACGAAGATAACTACGACACAGAGACATTCCGCGTCAGCCCGACCCTGACTTTCCCAGTCAGCGAAAGCGGCCGGATGTCGACCTTTGTTGCGCTGGAATACAACGACCTGACCGGCGACGTGGATAGCGTCAGCGACTTTATCCAAGAAGAAGCGGATCAGGACGGCGTGTTCAACGCCTCTGTTGGATACAGCTATTCGTTCGATAACCGCCGCACCGGCCTTGATCCGACATCTGGTTACGTGTTCCGGTTTGGTCAGGAATTCGCCTTTGGCGACACCCAGTTCATCAAAACCACGGCGCTGGCCGCGGCAGAGCGTAAGGTGCTGAACGACGACGTGACCCTGCGCGCCACGATCGAGGGTGGTCATCTGGCCTATCAAGAAGGCTTTAGCCGCATCACCGACCGCTTTTTCCTGAACGGCAATTCGTTCCGCGGCTTTGACACCAACGGCGTCGGCCCACGCGATTACCAGCCGGGCGGCGATACGGACATCAACGACTCGCTGGGCGGTAATTCCTACGCTGTCGCGCGGCTAGAGGCTGAATTCCCGCTGGGCTTGCCAGAGGAATATGGCATCACTGGCGGTGTGTTTGCGGACTATGGCTCGGTCTGGGATGTGGGCCGCGATGGGTCGTCTGACACGAACATCATCTATGACGGCTTCACGCCGCGCGCGACGGCTGGTCTGTCGATCTTCTGGACCACACCGCTTGGCCCGCTGCGGTTCAACTTTACCGAAGCGCTGAAGTCCGAAGAGTACGACGAAACGCAGGTCTTCGACGTCACGATTTCGACGTCGTTCTGATGCGGGCGCTAGCGGCTGCGCTGGTGGTGACACTGGCGTCGATCACCCCCGCTGGCGCGCAACAGGTGCCGGCGGACGCGCCGCCGGTGCTGATCGTGGACAGCGACCGGCTGTATCAAGAGTCGCGCTACGGCCAGCAGATCCGGGCTAATCTGGACACCAACGCCGAGGCGTTGAAGGCGGAAAATGACCGCATTGTAGCCGCCTTGACCGAGGAAGAGCGCAGCCTGACCCTGCGCCGTCCCACCATGCCAGCCGCTGATTTTCGTCAAGAAGCGGCGGATTTCGACACCAAGGTGCAAGGCATCCGCCGCGCCCGCGACGCCAAAGAGGTCGCGTTGCAAAACGCCCGCCTGACGGCACAAAAGGATTTCTTTGCGCAGGTGCAGGGCGTCGTCGGTCAGTTGATGATCGAAAAAGGCGCGACAGTCACATTCGATCAACGCTCTGTTTTCATTGCGCTTTTGTCGGCGGACATTACCGAAGAAGCGATTGCACGGATTGATGCGCAATTCGTGGATGCGGATGGTAGCGCGCCCAGCGATGTGCCCGCGCTAAGTGAAGTGCCCCCCAGCGCCGTGCCCTCTGACATCGTGCCGCCAGCCACTGTGCCGGGTCCGCAAGACGCACCCGCGCAAGACTCCGGCGCCTTGCCGGTTCTTGATCCCGAAAATCCGTAAACCTTTGCTGCCCTTGCCCGGATCAGGGCAGCTTGGTAATCAAAACGCAGGTGCCGCGCGCATCATTTAAGTGAAGGACGAAGAGCCGATGACCGATGCCCCGACGCAAGAGACCACCGACCCGATCACCGAATGTGATATTCAGCTGATCCAAAGCATCCTGCCTCATCGCTATCCGTTCTTGCTGGTTGACCGCGTGATCGACATTGACGGGACGACCTCGGCCACGGGCATTAAGAACGTGACGATGAACGAGCCGCATTTTCAAGGCCACTTTCCCGGTGCCCCGATCATGCCCGGCGTGACGATCATCGAGGCGATGGCCCAGACCGCTGGCGTCATGGTTGGCGCGTCCATGGGGCTGATCAACGGCGATCTGCTGATCTACTTCATGTCGATCGATGCCTGTAAATTCCGCCGCAAAGTGATCCCCGGCGACCGGATGCTGATGAAGGTGAAAACCCTGCGCGGCAAACCCGGTGCAAAGGTCTGGAAATTCCATGGCCGCGCCGAAGTTGATGGCGAATTGGCCTGCGAATGTGAATTTGCCGCCATGTTGGACATGCGCAACTGATGGCACAGATTCACCCTAGCGCGGTTATCGAAGACGGGGCCGTCATCGGCGAAGGCTGCGTGATTGGTGCCTTTTGCCTTGTCGGGCCCAAGGTGGTGCTGGGGGCCAATGTGACCCTGAAAAGCCATGTCGTCGTCACCGGCGACACGCATATCGGCGACGAGTGCGAGGTTTTTCAGTTCGCCGTGATTGGCGAAGTCCCGCAGGATCTGAAATTCGACGGCGAAGAAACGCAACTGCGCATCGGCGCACGCAACCGCATCCGCGAACATGTGACGGTGAATACGGGCACGGCGGGCGGCGGCGGTCTGACCCGGATTGGCGACGACTGTCTGCTGATGGCGGGCTGCCACGTCGCGCATGATTGCATGATCGGCAACCGCGTCATCATCGTGAATTCCAGCGCTGTGGCGGGGCATTGCATCCTAGAAGACGATGTTATCGTTGGCGGATTGTCGGGTTTGCATCAGTTTGTGCGCGTCGGGCAGGGTGCCATTATCGGTGCGCTGTCGATGGTGACCAACGACGTGATCCCCCACGGCCTTGTTATGGGCCCGCGCGCGACGCTGGAAGGGTTGAACCTTGTCGGCCTGAAACGTCGCGGTATGCCGCGCGCCGATATCTCTGCCCTGCGGGCAGCCTATGCGGCGCTTAAGGACGGCGATGGCACCTTCCACGCCCGCGCCGAAGGTTTGGCGGGCAGTGACAGCGCAGCGGTGCAGCAGGTCTTGGCCTTTATCATGGCTGACAGCGACCGCAGTTTCTTGACACCGCACTGATGCTGGCGCTGATCGCCGGGACCGGCGCGCTGCCGGCGGCGGTGCTGCATGCGTTGCCGCAGCGGCCTTTGGTCTGCGCGCTGGACGGCTTTACGCCAGAAATCGCCCCCGATGTGACCTTTCGCATCGAACGGCTGGGCGGATTTTTGAACGATTTGAAAGCGCGCGGCGTGACGCAGATCTGCATGGTGGGCAGCGTCCGTCGCCCGCAAATCCACGTCAGCGCCTTTGACCTTGCGACGCTTCGGCTGGTGCCGACGATCTGGCGCAGCCTGCGAAAAGGCGACGACGGCGCGCTGCGTGGCTTTATCGCAGTGCTGGAACAGCGTGGATTTCAAGTAATCGGTGCGCACGAGGCTGCACCTGATTTGCTGCCCCCCGCAGGCGTTCTGACCAAAGCGCAGCCTTCCCAGCTGCACCGCGCGGATGCGCTTGCCGGTGTGGCGCAGCTGACCCTGATGGGCGCTGCCGATCTGGGGCAAGCTTGTGTCATCCGGCAGGGCACCGTGATCGCGTCAGAGGATGACGCAGGCACGGATGCGATGCTCGGCCGCATAGGAGCAACGGCAAAGGCCGCGATCCTGTTCAAAGGCCCAAAGCCAAACCAAGACCGCCGCGCCGATCTGCCTGTAATCGGCCCCCGCACCGTGGCGAATGCCGCAGCGGCGGGCCTTGCAGGAATTGTGATCGAGGCGGACGGCGTCATGGTGCCGGATTTGGCGGGTGTAATAAAGGTGTTGGACGCGCAGGGCATGTTCCTGTGGGTCAGGCCAAAGGGGGCAGCATGAAGGTTTTCGTGATCGCAGGAGAGCCGTCAGGCGATGCCCTTGGCGGCGCGGTGATGGCGGGGCTGCACGCGCTTGCACCGGACGTGACATTCCAAGGTGTCGGCGGTCCGCTGATGCAGGCGCAGGGCTTGGTCAGCCAGTTCGATATGAACGAGCTGAGCGTGATGGGGCTGGCCGAAGTCTTGCCGAAATACCGCGCATTGAAACGCCGGATTGCCGAATGCGCCGAGGCCGTGATCGCGGCCCAGCCTGACGTGCTGTTGACCATCGATAGCCCGGATTTCTGCCTGCGCGTGGCAAAGCTGGTCAAGGCGCGGTCAAACATCCGCACCATCCACTACGTCGCACCGACAGTCTGGGCGTGGCGGCCGGGGCGCGCTGCCAAGATGGCACGCCATATCGATCATGTGCTGGCGCTGTTCCCGTTCGAGCCGCCGTTGATGCAAGCCGCTGGTATGACCTGCGATTTCGTCGGTCACCCGGTTGTGGCGCAGCCTGTCGCGACCGGGGCCGAGGCGGACGCCTTCCGCGCCGCCCACGGCATCGGCGATGCGCCCCTGATTCTCGCGCTGCCCGGATCCCGCAAGGGAGAGGTGACACGGCTGGCCAGCCGTTTTGGCGGGGCCTTGGCGTTGCTGCAAAAATCCCAGCCCGACATCCGCGTCGTCGTGCCTTGCGCCGGGCCGGTGGCTGATCTGGTGCGGGACCTCACCGCCGATTGGCCCGCTCAGCCGATCTTGATCGCGCCGGATGATGCGGTGGCGAAACGCGCAGCCTTTCGCGCGGCGGATGTGGCGCTGGCGGCTTCTGGCACGGTGTCGCTTGAACTTGCGGCGTCGAACACGCCTATGGTCATCGCCTATGACATGAACTGGCTGTCGCGCCAGATCATCGGGCGGATGCTGTTGGTGGATACGGTGACGCTGGTCAACCTTGTGTCGGACACCCGCGCGGTGCCCGAATTCATCGGGCAAGACTGCACATCGTCGCAAATCGCGAACGGTTTGCGGGCGGTACTCGCCGCGCCAATGGCGCAGCACACGGCTATGGCGCTGACGATGGACCGTCTGGGGAAAGGGGGCGAGGCACCGGGCCTGCGCGCCGCGCGCTCTGTCTTAAGCCACGTCCGTTAAGCACGATCAGCCCTGCCGCGAGCAGGGCAAATCCGGCGTAGGCATGGGGCGGCAGCGCCTCGTTCAAGGCGACGGCCCCCAGCAGGATTGCGACGGGTGCGATCAGCAGTGTGACCAGCATCAGGTTGCCGGACCCGGCCATCGCCAGCACGCGGTAATACATCAGATAGGCCAGCGCTGTGGCGATCACGGCGTAGTATACGATGGCAGCCCAAGTCGCAGGCGCGCGGGGCAGCGGCAGCGGACCTTCGATCAGCCAAGCGGCGGGCAGAATGATCGCTGTGGCGGCTGTCAGCATCCCGGCCGCGGCGATCTGCGGCGGCAGGCCGGCAAGGCGTTTGCGCGCCCAAACCCCCGCCAACGCATAAGAAACCGTGCCGCCAATCACGGCAAGCTGGCCAAGAGAGCGCGGATCAAGCGCGCCAAGCTGGTCTAGTCCAATCGCAGTGGCAACGCCCGCAAACCCAAGCGCGGTGCCAATGGCGCGGCGCAGGGTCAGGCGTTCGTCCGCGAAAAAGACCGCGGCGGCCAGCACGCCAAAGATCGCGGTCCCCGCGTTCAGGATTGCTGTCAGCCCGGTTTCGATATGCAACTGGCCCCACGCCATCAGGCTAAAGGGGATCACATTGTTCAGCAGCCCCATGCCCGCAAAGCCGACCCATAGCCTTGCGCTGCGGGGTACGGCCAGCCCGCGCCACGCGACATAGGCCCACAGGATGACCGCCGCCAAGCCAACGCGGTAAGCGACAACGGTCAGCGGCCCCATCTCGTTCAAGGCAACGCGAATTGACAGGAATGATCCGCCCCAGATCAGGGCCAGAACGCAAAGCTCTGCCCAAGCGCGGGGGGACATGGATTTTTGAAGCTGTGTTGTCATGGGCTGACATGACGGGGATTGCAGCGCTTGCGCAATCCGAAACATGCGAAAAGCCCCGGCGATGTGCCGGGGCTTTTGCAATTCAGGTCAGGTATTTTTAGAAACGGTAGCCGACCGACAGGCCAACAGCGACAGCGTCGTTGTCAGAGAAGTTAGTCGCCAGCAGCGCGTTTTCGTTGTCGTCGCCTTCACCAAAGGTGATGTACTCGACGCCGCCGGTCACTTTGATTGCGCCGTTGGTGTAGCTGCCGCCAAAGCCGTAAGCGATGGAACCATCCGTCGGGGACAGACGCGACAGCACATCGCCGTTGCCGGGCTCGTAGGTCACGCGGGCAAAGCCCGAAATCGCGTCAGAGAACTTGCGGCCAACGCCGATGCGGTAAGTTGTCGTGTCGGTGTCGATACCGGTCACACGTGCGCTGCCCACGGGGCTTGCAGGGATGCTGGCACCATAGACGGGGGGGCGAACCTCCCAATCGGACCAGGTGGCGTGACGGATCGAACCGAAGATCAGCGTGTCTGTGGCGACGCCCGACTGGAAGTCGAGGGTGTAGACGTCAGGCATTTCGATGTTGGTCGTCATTGGATCAGTGTCGATACCGCCAAAGGATTCGACCGATTCGAAAGAGTGCGTGTAGCCCGACTCGTAGGTCAGTGCGACGCGCAGCGCGATCTCGGGACGCTCATAAGCGGCACCGACGATATAGCTGGTCTGACGGTCGGAATCGGTGGTCGCCTTATAGGTCAGGCCGCCAACGGGCGTCGTCGTGGCGATGGCACCCAGCTGCTGCGCCTGCTGGCCAAGGGCACCTGCGGTGGCAAGGTCGCCGCCAGCGGCTGCGGCTGCTGCCGCGTCACCCAGCTGCTGTGCAGCCAGACCATATTGCACGCGGATCAGCTGGTCGGGAATGTCGATCGTTGCTTGCGACACGATGCTGCGGGCACCGCCGTAAACGCTGATGTTTGGCGTGACTTTGTACTTCAGCACGATAGACGTGCCGCGCGAATCCCATTCAGCAGCAAGGCCGGTGTAGAAGCCGTTGGTATAGTCGGCGTTTGCGCCGAAAGGCTGGTTCGAAAACAGACCAAGTGCCAGCTTGTCGGTCAGGTCATACTTGACCGAGCCGGACAGCGTTTCGAAGTCTTTGGACATCACGTCGGTGCTTGTCGCGCCGCCGCCCAAAGCGGTTGCGGTCGGGCCATAGGTACCCGACACGGATGGCGAGACGTTGGCATATGACAGCTCAGCGTAGTTGCCGGTTTCAAACAGCAGGCCGTAGTTGGTCAGGTTGCGGTCGATGCCCGATGCCGAAGCGGCCGTCGTGGTCATCAGCAGGGCTGCGCCCAGCGTAAATTGTTTTTTCATGTCTCCATCCCCGTCATGAAAGTTTCCTCAATCCACACGTTGTACACACAGAATTGAACGGTCAATTAATGACGCGGCGTCAAACCGCGGATCGCGGTGCGATGTGCCATCTTTGTCGTGAGCAGGCCCTAGGCGCGGCGGGATTGGCCTTTGGTGATGTTCAGGTAATTGCCGCCAAAGATCAGCGCGGCCCCCAAGAAGATAAAGGGATCCAGCTGTTCGCCATAGATCAGCGCGCCAAGGATCGCGACGGTCGGCAGGCGCGCAAAGTCGATGGGCATGACGATGCTGGCGGGGGCCAGCGACAGCGCGGTGGTCAGGCAAAAGTGGCCGAACAGGCCAGCGCATCCGATCACGACCAGCCACGGCAGCGTGGCAGCGGTCGGCAGGGCGATGTCACCATCGTATCCAGCGCAGATCAGACCAAACACCGCCTGCATTACCGTCAGATAGAATAGGATGCAGGTGATCGTCTGGGTGCGGGTCAGCCTGCGCGTTAAAATCGCGGAAAACGCAAAGCCGATGGCGCAGAGCGCACCGGCGATCAGGCCCGCAGAGATCGGCGCGCTGCCGGGGCGGGTGACGATCAATACGCCGATAAAGCCGATCAGCGCGGCAATCAGGCCGACGCGGGTTAACCGTTCGCCCAGGACAAGCGGCGACAACAGCAGCACCCAAATCGGCGTGGTGAATTCCAGCGCAAAGACCTGCGCCAGCGGGATCATCGTCAGCGCGAAAAACCACAGGTTCTGGCCAATGAAATGCGACAAGTTGCGTACGGCATGCAGCCCGAGTTGCTGCGTGTTGATCTGTCGCCACGTGCCCGTCGCATAGGCAATAGAGCAGACAATCGCGATGCCCAGAAGGCTGCGATATGTCATGATTTCAAAGGTATCGAGGGCAAAGCTTACCTGACGGCCAGCGATGGCCATCGAGGTAAACGAGAAGATCGCACCTATCATCCACAGACAGGCGCGCAGGGTCGGCGTCATAGGGATGCCCCGGCCACGCGGGCCGAGGCTGCTGTGATCATTCCCACTCGATGGTGCCCGGAGGTTTGGATGTGATGTCATAGGTCACACGGTTAATACCCTGCACTTCGTTGATGATCCGCGTTGCGGTCTCGCCAAGGAATTCGTGGGTGAACGGATAATAATCCGCCGTCATACCGTCGACAGACGTGACCGCGCGCAGGGCGCAGGCAAAGTCATAGGTGCGCCCGTCGCCCATCACGCCAACGGTACGAACCGGCAGAATCGCCACGAAGGCCTGCCAAATCTCGTCGTACAATCCGTGGCGGCGGATCTGGTCGATATAGACCGCGTCCGCTTTGCGCAGGATTTCCAGCTTTTCGCGGGTGATTTCACCGGGGCAACGAATCGCAAGACCGGGACCGGGGAAGGGGTGGCGCCCGATAAAGCTGGGCGGCAGGCCCAGTTCGGTGCCCAGCGCGCGGACTTCGTCCTTGAACAGTTCGCGCAGCGGCTCCACCAGTTTCAGGCCCATCTTTTCAGGCAGGCCGCCAACGTTATGGTGGCTTTTGATCGTGACAGACGGGCCGCCGGAAAAGCTGACCGATTCGATCACATCGGGGTACAGCGTCCCCTGAGCGAGGAATTCCGCGCCTTCGATCTCGTTCGCGTATTTCTGGAACACGTCGATGAACAAGCGGCCAATGATTTTGCGCTTGGTTTCCGGGTCGGACTGGCCGTCCAATTCGCCCAAGAACAATTCCTGCTCGTCCGCGTGGATCAGCGGGATTGCATACTCATCACGGAACATCTTAACGACTTCGTCCGCCTCGCCCTGCCGCAGCAGGCCGTGATCCACGAAAACGCAGGTCAGCTGGTCGCCAATGGCTTCGTGAATCAGGACAGCCGCCACGGACGAATCGACGCCGCCGGACAGACCGCAGATGACTTTCTTGTCGCCAACTTGCGCGCGGATCGCCTCAATCGCTTGCTCGCGGTAGGCGCCCATCGTCCAATCGCCCTTGAAACCGGCGATACGGACGAAGTTTTCATACAGTTTCGCGCCGTTGGGCGTGTGGTGCACTTCGGGGTGGAACTGCACGGCATAGAAATGGCGCGACGCGTCAGCGGTGACGGCAAAAGGCGCGTTGGGCGAGGTGCCGTATACTTCAAAGCCGGGCGCGATGGCGGACACGTGGTCGCCGTGGCTCATCCAGACTTGCTCGCGCTCGGTCAGGAACCAACCGCGCAGCAGGTCAAGCTCGCCCTTGGGCGTGACATAGGCGCGGCCGAATTCGGCAGTGCCGTGACCGCGTTCAACCTTGCCGCCCAATTGGGTCATCATGGTCTGCTGGCCATAGCAGATGCCCAAAATCGGCACGCCCATGGTAAACACGCTATCAGGCGCACGCGGCGATCCTTCGCGGGTCACGCTGTCCGGGCCACCAGACAGAATCACTGCCTTGGGCGCAAACTCTGCCAGAAAGGCGTCAGTGACCTTTTGGTAGGGATGAATTTCGCAATAGACGTTCAATTCCCGCAGGCGCCGCGCAATCAATTGCGTAACCTGAGAGCCGAAGTCGATGATCAGCAGGCGTTCGTGGTCTTGTATATCCATGCTGCTGAATAAGTCGGATTTCGCAACGCTGCAATGTCGCTTTCGCCCCAAGGGTGGCGTTTGTCGCTTCTCTGCCCGCTGAAACTCGTCGTATCACAGGCGCAAGATCAGCGGGAAAGGTGCGGATATGACCGAGGCAGCAACAACAGTACGCAGGGCACGCGGGGGCGGCGGGGCCGCACGGCGTGCGGAACGGACCGCCGTCAGTGTGGAAACCGCTAAGTATATCGAACGCAACATCCCGAACTACGAGGTGCTGACCGAAGAGGCGCTGGACGTGATCGAGCGCAACGCAGAGACGATTCTGGCCGAGATTGGTGTCAATTTCGTTGATAACCCTGCCGCGCTGGACCGCTGGCGTGCGGCTGGCGCAGAAATCGAAGGCGAGCGTGTGCGTATTCCGCGCGGCCTTGCCCGGAAACTGTGCAGCACGGCCCCCAGCCAATACACCCAGCACGCCCGCAATCCAGAGCGGAACGTCGTGATTGGCGGCAAGAACCTTGTTCTGGCCCCGGTCTACGGCCCGCCCTTTGTGCGCGATGCCGAAGGTGGCCGCCGCTATGCCACCATGGCCGACTTCGAAAAGTTCGTAAAACTTGGCTATATGTCCAAGTGGCTGCACCATTCCGGCGGTACCGTCTGCGAGCCGACGGATATTCCGGTGAACAAACGCCACCTTGATATGCTGCTGGCCCATATGGTGCTGTCAGATAAGCCTTTTATGGGCTCTGTCACCGAACCCAGCCGCGCCAAAGACAGCGTCGAGATGTGCGAGATTTTGTTCGGCAAGGACTTCGTGCGCGACAACACGGTGCTGACGTCGCTGATCAACATCAACTCTCCGATGACGTTCGATTCGATCATGATGGGCGCGCTCGAGATTTTTGCAGAGCATAATCAGGCCAGCATCATCAGCCCCTTCATCGTCGGCGGCGCGATGGCGCCGGTCAGCGTTGCGGGCACGCTGACGCAGGTCATGGCCGAAGTGCTGGCGGGCGTTGCCTATTCCCAGCTCGTGCGTCCCGGTGCCCCGGTGATCTTTGGCGCATTTGTGACCTCGATCGACATGAACTCTGGCGCGCCCACCTTCGGCACACCAGAGGCTGCGCATATCACATACGGGGCAGGGCAGTTGGCCCGCCGGTTGGGCCTGCCGTATCGCAGTGCCGGATCGTTCTGCGGATCAAAGCTTCCCGATGCGCAGGCAGCTTACGAGACATCGAACAGCCTGCAGATGGGCCTGCTATCCGGCGTGAACTTTATGCTGCACGCTTGCGGCTGGCTGGAAGGCGGCCTTGTTGCCAGCTTTGAAAAGTTCGTGATGGACGCAGATCAGCTGGGCACGCTGCATCACTTTGCCCGCGGTGTTGATATGTCGGAAACCGGTCAAGCGATGGACGCCATTGCAGAGGTCGGGCCCGGCGGCCACTTCCTTGGCTGCGCGCACACGCAGGCGAACTTTAAGTCCGCGTTCTGGCGGTCTGATCTGTTCGACTACAAACCGTTCGAGACATGGGACGAAGAGGGTGCGCGCGATACCCAAGCCCTTGCCAGCATACGGGTCAAAAAGATGGTCGACACCTATGTCCAGCCGCCCCTAGACCCAGAGATCGAGGCGCGGCTGCGGGCCTATGTGGCGGACAAAAAAGCGTCGATGCCAGATAGCTTTATGTAGGCCATCGCGGCACTTAAACGATGAGGTCTACGTCACACTGCGGGGGCGCGCGCTAATTTCAAAATCGCGCGCCTCTGCCATGATGGCCGTCAGCAACTGAATATGGCGGATCAGCGCGTAATGCGCGCTGTGGGCGGTGCGGGCGTCGTTCTCTTCGCGCTCTGCCTCTAATAAGGCCATCAACGCCGCGCCGCAGCTGACATGTGCAGCGTCCGGCAGCAAGCGCGCCAAATCCCGGCTGCGCCGAAATCCATCAAGCCCGAATCGCGCCGCCTGCACCAATAGGCCTGGCCGCTTTAGCTGTCTGATCTGTGATTGAATGTCCTGCATGTCATGTCCCTTTTGCCGGGGGCATCCCGACGTCATGCACACTTGGTGGCACAACCTAAAAGGGTGTTGCGGGCCGTGCGGACTCTCCGGACGGTCCTGCTCTCATTCGTTAATCATTTTTTGGAAGAGTGTTACCAAGTTGATAACATTAACTATCAGTTAAGATAACGTCCTTAATTTATCTAGTCTGTATCCCTTTCTGCAAGGTGGCACACGTGGGTTCTGCAGGGACCAGGGGGACTGGCCGATATGACAATGCTTAAACAAATTCACACACCGGATTATCCGGCGTGGGTTCCGGACCCGGTCCGGCATTATCTGGCCCATACGGTCGACGGCACGTCGATCCGGGCCTTGGCCCGGCAGCGCGATGTGCACCCTTCGACGATCCTGCGCCAAGTGCGCAGCTGCGAAGCGCGGCGCGATGATCCGCTGATCGACGCGGCGCTGCGTGCGCTCTCGCTTACCTCTTCTACACCTGACGCTACAGAAAGCTCTGCCATGCTGCACTACGTGCCTGTTTCCATACCCGCCGCCGCCGCTTGCGTGTCCCAAAGCCGCCTGAACCGCGAAGCGCTGCATGTGCTGCGCCGGCTGTGCGAACCCCGTGCGATCATGGCCGTGGCCCGCGATATGGATAGTGCGGTGATCGTCAGAGAGGACGGCGCAGGCGGCACGCTGCGCACTGCTGTGGTCGAGGCAGAGATTGCCCAAGCGATCGCCTTGCAAAACTGGGTCAGTTGCCCCGATCCAGAGGCGCGGATCGCCCGCTATCACATCACCGGGCTTGGCCGCACCGAACTGCGCCGCCTGACCGCGGCCGAAGAAAACCGTGCCAGCGGCTTTACCGATCTGGGCGGCGATAACGACTGGACCCGGCCAGAGGCAGCCGCTGCCGCCGCCCGCTTTATTGCGACGGAGACGCCGCTGATCGGGCTGTCGCGCCGCCGGGGCAAGGATGGCAAACCGTTCTTGCACCGCGATTTGGTCCGCGTCGGAGAGCGGCTGCGCGAAGATTTCGTCCTGTCCCAGCCCGGCCCCGATGTCGCAGAGGACTGGCGCGGCGCGCTGACCGGTGCGGCCCCGGTCCATCCCGCGACCCAATCCGCCCGCGACCGCGTGATTGCTGCGCTGGATGATCTGGGACTGGGTTTGCAAGACGCCGCCTTGCGGTGCTGCTGCCTGCTTGAAGGGCTGGAAATCACCGAAAAGCGGCTTGGCTGGTCGGCGCGGTCGGGCAAGATCGTGCTGCGCATCTCGCTCCAGCGTTTGGTGCGCCACTATGAACAAACCATGGGCAAGTTCGCGCCGCGCATCGGTTGATATCCTGCGGCAATACGCATGGCGGACCTGCGGGGCAGGCAATGGACTTTTGCCCCGCGGACCCTTAGGTAATTGCCAATCACAGATAAAAGGCCCGCAGCCCATGCGCGATCTGAAAATTCCTGCCCAGCGCCACCCGGAAAAGGCCAAGCGTCCCGACGCGGCCCAGCCGAAGAAACCTGATTGGATCAGGGTCAGAGCCCCGAACTCTGAAGGGTATCGCCAGACGCGCGATATCATGCGCGAACATAAGCTGACGACAGTCTGCGAAGAGGCAGGTTGCCCCAATGTCGGCGAATGCTGGAGCCAAGGCCACGCGACCATGATGATCATGGGCGAAGTCTGCACCCGCGCTTGCACCTTCTGCAACATCGCGACCGGTAAACCGCCAGAGGCGTTGGACGTGTTCGAGCCAGGCCGCGTTGCCGATGCGGTGAAAAAGCTGGGCCTGAACCACGTTGTCATCACCTCCGTCGACCGCGACGATGTCGAAGACGGCGGGGCAGAGCATTTTGCCCAAACGATCCGCGCCATTCGCCGCCAAGCGCAGCAGACCACAATCGAGATTTTGACCCCAGATTTCATCCGCTGCGATCCGTCAGTGCTTGAAATCGTGGTGGCGGCCAAGCCGGACGTGTTCAACCACAACCTTGAAACCGTGCCGGGCCTGTATCCTGAGGTGCGCCCCGGCGCGCGGTACTTCCATTCGCTGCGCCTGCTGCAGCGGGTGAAAGAGCTTGATCCAACGATGTTCACCAAATCGGGTATCATGGTCGGACTGGGCGAAGATCGCCAAGCGGTTCTGCAAGTCATGGAAGACATGCGCGCCGCGGACATCGATTTCCTGACCATCGGTCAGTACTTGCAGCCGACGCCAAAGCATCACCGCGTCGACCGGTTCGTCACGCCAGAGGAATTCGCTGGCTATGAAAAAGCCGCCTTTGGCAAAGGGTTCTTGATGGTTTCGGCGTCCCCGCTGACGCGGTCGTCTTACCATGCGGGCGATGACTTTGCCCGGCTGCGGGCCGCGCGTCTGGCGAAACTGGGCTGACCGGACGGGACTGCGGCCGGGATGGTCGCAGTCCCGGACCAAATTGGCCCGGGTCAAATCTGATACATCCGCGCTTGCAGGGCATTCATGCCGCCGGGGCGGCCTAGGAAATAGCCTTGGCCGAATTTCACCCCAAGTTTGTGCAGACTTTCAGCCTCTTGCACCCGCTCTACCCCTTCGGCGATGACGTCGGCATTAATTGCCTTGGCAAAGTGGACAATGCCTGCGGTCAGCGCCTGACTGGCGGGGTCCATATGGATGCCGCGTACCAATTCGCTATCCAATTTCACGAAATCCGGTTTGATTTGCAGCACGGTGCTTAGGCTGGAATGCGCCGCACTTAGATCATCGACAGCGATTTTCGCCCCCATGCGCCGCAGGTGTTTAATCTGGGTCTGTAGATCGGTCATGCTGTCAAAATAATTATGCTCTGTCAGTTCCAGCACGATCCGGTCGCTATTGGGGCCATCAATCATCGCGGGCAGGTTGCCGTGGATCATCATATCCGGCGATACGTTGATGGAGAGGGTCAAGGCCCGCGGCAGATCCTCTAGCCTGTCGAGCGTTTTGAGGATCACGGCACGTTCCAATTCGCGTTGCATGCCAATTTTGCGGGCATCCGCGAACCATGTATCAGGGTTGCGGTACGGGGTAGGGCGAAAGCGGCACAATGCCTCTGCCCCGACAACGGCATTGCTGTGCAGGGCCACGATAGGTTGCAGCAGAAGCGTAAAATCGCGATCAATGATCACGTCTTCGATCTGTTGGCGCATATCACGGCCATCTTGATCCGCCTTGACGCCGGACCCGATCGCATCAGCCAAAAGCTGGGCGAAGTTCGTGACGATTGCCAGGTCACGTTCGCTAAGATTGGGCATTGGATCGTGGGACATGCAGCAGAATACGCCGTAGGCTGTACCATCGGCCATAAGTAGCGGTACCGCGACATAAGCCCCCACGGGCAACATCACCGTCGCAGGCAGCGACATCGCAACGGGATTCATACGCGTGTCGGCGAGCATTTGCGGCAGGCGGCCATCACGCACAGCAAGGCAGTAGCTGCCCTTGGCCGGACGGCGGTCCCCCGCCTCGAAATACGGGGCGCGGCGATCCGTGGATACGGCGCGGTAAACCACATCCCCCGAATCAAAGACCGCCAAATAGGCCAGCGGCATATCTAAATGCCGCCGGACCGTGGACAGGATTTCGTCAATGATCGGCACCCGCGCAGCGGTGTGGGTGGAGGCGATGCGGAATGTGGCATGATGTGTCATGCCGCCGTCATTTCATATTTTCACTTAATTTGTCGTGAACGGCCGCAGGTTTTGGCGCTGCATTTCAACATCAGCGCCAATCAGCCATTCGGCCCCCGCCAGCGCAAGGCAGATCGCAACCACGCCCAGTACCAGCCAGACGCGCCCCGCCGAGGGCGGATTGCGCGCCCAGCGGCTGGCGTTCAGCAGCCAGCGCGGGTTCATGCCTCGTCCGTGAACCGCACCTGACCGATGTAGGGCAGGTTGCGATTGCGCTGCGCAAAGTCGATGCCATAGCCCACGACAAAGGCGTCGGGGATTTCAAATCCGGTCCAATCGGCGCGGAAATCGACTTCGCGGCGGGCGGGTTTATCCAGCAGGGCAATGGTTTTCAGCCGCGCCGGGTGGCGCGAGCGCAAATAATCGGTGACGTGGGACAGCGTGTGCCCGGTGTCGACGATATCTTCGACGATCAGCACATCGCGGCCTTCAATGGTGCCGCGCAGGTCCTTCAGGATTCGCACCTCTCGGCTGCTTTCCATGCCGTCGCCGTAGGATGACGCCTCGATGAAGTCGACTTCGACGGGCAGATCAAGTTCGCGCACAAGGTCGGCGATGAAAACAAAAGACCCGCGCAGCAGGCCGACGACCACCAGTTTGTCCGTGCCTTCAAAGGCGGCGTGAATGTCGTGCGCCAACGCCTCGATCCGGGCGGCGATGGATTTGGCGCTGATCATCTGGTCGATAACATAGGGACGAGACATGCAATACCTGTAGGCAAGGGTTGATTTCTGCGCACCTTTTACGACATCACAGGGTGAAGTCACACCGTGAAAGTCATCTATGCCCGTCCACGACGAAACCCGCGTTCTGCCTTATACCGCTGATCAGATGTATGCCCTTGTGGCGGACGTTGAAAATTACCCCAAGTTTTTGCCTTGGACGGCGGCTGCGCGCCTGCGATCCAGCGATGATCAGGGCGATCACACGATATTGCTGGCCGATCTTGTCGTGTCGTTCAAAGTGTTCCGCGAAACGTTCGGCAGCAAGGTCACGCTGTGGCCTGCGAAACAGCAGATCGACACAGCCTATATCGACGGTCCTTTCAAACATCTAAACAGCCGCTGGACATTTGAAGACGCCGCTGGCGGCTGCAAAGTCCACTTTCACGTCGATTTCGAATTCAAGAATCGGATTCTGCAAGGTGCGGCGGGCATGTTCTTTAACCAAGCCATGCAGACCATCGTGAAAGCCTTTGAAAAGCGCGCCGCCACGCTTTACGGCACGCCCGCCTAAATTCAGGCCAAGACGCAAAAGGGGCCGCCAATTTGGCGGCCCCTAGATTTGCGGACACTGTCGTTTAAGAGTTCAGATCGTAGGCCCGCTCGCCATGCACAGCAAGGTCGAGGCCTGTTGTCTCTGTCTCGTCGTCCACCCGCAGATGGGTGATCGCGCGGCAGATATAGATCAGCGCGACGGTCACGACGGTCGTCCAGATCCCAACGATCGCCAGCGATCCCAACTGCGCCGTCCACGTGCCTGCGCCAAAGGCCGCGATCATGATCGTGCCAAAGATACCGCCGACGCCGTGCACTGCGAAAACGTCCAGCGTGTCGTCGACAACCAGTTTCCCGCGCAC
Organism: Loktanella salsilacus; assembly: GCF_900114485.1. Taxonomy (GTDB): domain Bacteria; phylum Pseudomonadota; class Alphaproteobacteria; order Rhodobacterales; family Rhodobacteraceae; genus Loktanella; species Loktanella salsilacus. Next base: position 113,281 of record NZ_FOTF01000002.1, read on the forward strand.
AAAGTTCACGACCTCTTGGCACAGCACACCGGCGACAGCGCCGATGATCAGCGCCTCAATCGGGGTGATGAAGCCGGCCGCCGGGGTGACGCTGGCAAGGCCCGCGATGGTGCCGGTGACAAGGCCAACCATGGACGCACGGCCGAACTTGATCCGCTCCCACAGGGCCCAGGTCAGGGACGCGGCGGCGGCGGACAGGTGCGTCACGGTGATCGCCATGGCAGCGCCCGCATCAGCGGCCAGTTGGCTGCCACCGTTAAAGCCGAACCAGCCGACCCACAGCATCGCAGCCCCAATCATCACCATGCCGGGGTTATGCGGCGGCTTGGCCTTGTCGCGCCGTGCGCCAAGGAAAATCGCAAGAATGAAGGCCGCCAGACCTGCGGTTGCATGCACCACAATCCCGCCCGCAAAGTCGCGCACGCCGACCTCTCCAAAGATGCCGCCATCGGCCAGGAACCCGCCGCCCCAGACCCAATGCACCACTGGCGCATAACAGATCAGCATCCACAGCGCGGAAAACAGCAGCACAAAGCCAAAGCCGATCCGCTCGACATAAGCACCGACAATCAGCGCGGGGGTGATGATCGCGAATGTCATCTGGAAGGCAAAGAACAGGATTTCCGGCAGCGTCCCGGTCAGGCTGTCCAACGTGACGCCGTTCAGGAACAGCTTGTCCAAGCCGCCCCAGTAGGGGCCATCACCGCCAAAGGCGATGGAATAGCCTGCCACGAACCACAGCACGCTCATCAAACAGGCGATGGCATAGCAGTGCATGAACACGCTAAGCACGTTGCGGGCGCGCACAAGGCCACCATAGAACAAGGCTAGTCCCGGCAGCGTCATGAACAGCACAAGTGCAGTCGCGACCATAATCCAGGCGGTATCCGCAGCATTCATCTCAAACCCCTCCAACTTGGTTCCGGCCGCAATGACGGACACGGCAGCGCTAAGGAAAGAGGCAGATGCGTTTAGATGCGCGACTTTTTAAGGCAATGCGCAAAGCGCCTGCCAAATGTGCTGTTTTTGAGGGCTGTGCCTAATTATCAATCGAAAATTGAACGACGCCAGCGGTCAGCAAACCCAGCCCATGGGCCACGGCCGCAGCCCGCACTTGGCCGCGGCCAAGGGCGCCAAACTCTACCGTTTCCATATGCACGCCGTCGCCTGTCGCGATGCCAAAGCAGACCCGGCCTTCGGGCTTATGCTCTGATCCGCCGGGGCCTGCGATGCCCGTCACGGACAGGGCGATCTGCGCGTCGGATTGATCGAACGCGCCCTGCGCCATCTCGCGGGCAATCTCTTCTGATACGGCACCGAAGTCGTCCAGCGTGTCCTGCAAGATGCCTAGCATCTGCATCTTGGCGCTGTTGGAATAGGTGACCCAGCCGCGATCAAACACGTCGGAAGAGCCTGCAATCTCTGTCAGCGCCGCCGCGATCATCCCGCCTGTGCAGCTTTCGGCCAAGGCGATCTTGATCCCGCGTGCGCGGGCGAGGTCCAAAAGCTGCGCTGCACCCGTCATTGCAAAATGATCCCGTGATAAATTCCAGCAAACAGCACGACGCCGATGGCGGCAAAGACGCCCGCGATCACATCGTCCAGCATCACACCCAGCGGATCGCCGCGGCGGTCAGCCCAGCCCACCGGGCCCCACTTCTTAATGTCGAACAGGCGGAACAACGCGAACGCCACGACCCAGCCCGGCCACAGCGCCGTATAGGATGCGCCGACGTTGGCCGCACCGATCGCCAGTGGCCAAAGGGCGATCCACTGGCCGACGACTTCGTCGACGACGATCTCGGACGGGTCCTCGTTTCCTGACCTGCGGGTTTCATGCATGGTCGCCCACCAGCCAAGGCCAAACAGCGCGGCGGTGCCAATGATTAACAGCCACGGCCCGCCGAGGATCATAAGCAGCAACCCAAGGGGCAGGGCGGCCAGTGATCCCCATGTCCCCGGCGCGGGGCGCAGGTAGCCGATATAAAAGACGGTCGCGATCAGTCGTGTCATTTTGCCACCAATGCTGCGGTCGCGATGGCAGCGATGCCTTCCTCGCGTCCTGTAAACCCAAGCCGTTCCGACGTCGTCGCCTTGACGCTGATGCGCCCGGCCTCCAGCCCCATGATGTCAGCCATCGCGGCTCTCATGGCCGCCTGATGCGGGCCGACCTTGGGATATTCGCACACCAGTGTGCAGTCGATGTTGGAAATCGCAAAGCCCATTTCGGCGGCCAACTGCACGGCGTGGCGCAGAAAGATCTGGCTTTCAGCGCCTTTCCACTGCGGATCGGACGGCGGAAAGTGCACGCCAATATCGCCCTGCGCCAGCGCGCCGTAAATCGCATCCGTCACCGCATGCATGCCCACGTCAGCGTCAGAGTGTCCCTGTAGCCCCCGTCCATGCGGCAGGGCCACACCGCACAGCATCACATGATCCCCCGGCCCAAAGCGGTGCACGTCGTAGCCATTGCCCAGCCTGATATCCATCGGTTCCCTCAGCAGTTTTTCGGCCCGCGCAAAGTCCTCGCGGTGCGTGATTTTCAGATTATCCTCATCCCCCGCCACGATGGCAACGTCCAGCCCTGCGGCGCGGGCCACGGCGACGTCGTCGGCGGCGGGCATGGTGTGGCCCGCGTGGGCGGCGCGGATGGCGTTGGTGTGAAACCCTTGCGGCGTCTGCGCGCGAAACAGCCCCTCGCGGTCCTGCACGCCGGTCACATGGCTATCGCCGCGCCACAGCGCATCGGTGACGGGCAACGCGGGGGCAGCGCCCGGCGCGCCATCAAGCGCGGCGCAAACCCGGTCAATCACAGCGGCACTGATCAGCGGGCGCGCGGCGTCATGTATAAGGACATGGTCACTGGTCACCGCCGTCAGCCCCGCCATGACCGACGCCTGCCGCGTCGCGCCGCCTGCGACGATGGTCATGCTGTCGTCTGTCCATCGGTCCAGCTCGTCCGGGTGCAGGACAAGCACGATCTGGTCAATCTTTGGGTGCCGCGCAAAGGCTGCGACGGTGCGGTGCAGAACGGTCTGACCGCCAAGGCTTTGCCATTGCTTCGGCGCGGCGCCTCCGGCCCGTATGCCGCGTCCGGCAGCCACGATGATTGCGGTGGTGCTTGGCAAGGTCGGCTCCTGTTTTGGCTGAAATGGCACGTCCTGTGACTAACGATCAGCCAAACGCTGCGCAATCACTAGACTGCCGCCTATTTTTTAGGCGAATGCCTGCGAAAGTCGGGCGTTTCGGCCGCGCCGCGTTGTCACCCTGCGCCGCAGCGTCTAAATCAGAACGCAGACGCACAGCCTTTAGGCAAAAGATGAATTTGACAGCAGTACCCTCTTTCTTGCCCGATCCACCGGTGGCCCTCGCGCCGCTGGCGGGGATTACCGACCTGCCATTTCGGCAGTTGGTCGCCAGCTTTGGCGCGGGCTGGGTGGTGTCGGAAATGATTGCATCGCAGGACATGGTGCAGGCAAAACCGTCGGTCCGCGACCGGGCCGAACTGGGCTTTGACCAAAGCGCCACCGCGGTGCAGCTGGCCGGCCGCGACGCCTATTGGATGGCAGAGGCCGCGCGCATGGTCGCCGATAACGGCGCTGCTGTGATCGACATCAACATGGGTTGCCCCGCGAAAAAGGTGACGGGCGGCTTGTCCGGCTCAGCCTTGCTGCGCACGCCGGACCACGCGCTCAGTTTGATCGAGGCGGTGGTGAACGCTGTCGATATTCCCGTGACGCTGAAAACGCGCCTTGGCTGGGACGACGACAGCTTGAACGCCCCCGACGTCGCGCGCCGCGCACAAGATGCGGGCATCGCGCTGGTCACGATCCACGGCCGCACGCGCTGCCAATTCTACAAAGGCGACGCCGATTGGGCTGCTATCCGCCGGGTACGCGATGCGGTCACGATCCCGGTCATTGCCAACGGCGACATCACGGACAGCGCCACGGCGCGGGCGGCGATGGACCAATCCGGCGCAGACGGCGTCATGATCGGGCGCGGCGCGCAGGGGCGGCCTTGGGTGCTCGCGCAGATTTGCAGCGATCTATACGGCACACCCGCGCCCGACGTGCCGACAGGCAAGGCATTTTGTGACATGGTTTCAGATCATTACGAGGCGATGTTGATGTTCTACGGCAATGAACTTGGCAGCCGCGTCGCACGCAAACATCTAGGATGGTATATGGACGTGGCGCATACCCCGCGCGATTTGCGCGGTGCGGTTTTAACATTAACTGATCCGGCTAAGGTCTTGGCTTTGCTTCCAGATGCCCTGATCCAGCCCGCACAGGTGGCCGCATGATCGAAGACGAAGCCCTTTGGACGTCGCTGCCTGTTCCAGCCCTTTTGCTGGACGCCAATGACGTCATCTTGCAGTCCAATCCAGCGGCAGAAAGCTTTCTGAACCTGTCCGCCAAAACGCTGGTGGGCGAGGTCGTCTGGGAAAAGGTCCTGATCGACGCGCCCTTGGAAATCCCCTTCGAGCGGGCCCGCGAACAGCGCACGTCCCTCTTTATCAACGACGTTGATGTCGGATCGGGCATGCGCGCGCCGCTGCATTGCAACATTCAATTCGCGCCGCTGACGGGCCAGAACGGCGTCACGATCATGATGATCAGCCCGCAACAGATCGTCAGCCGCCTGAACCAGAACGCCATGTCCGGCAAGGCCGCGCGGTCCGCCATCGGTATGGCCGAAATGCTGGCGCATGAGATCAAGAACCCCCTTGCTGGCATCACCGGTGCGGCGCAGCTGCTGTCGATGGGGCTAGAGCCGCAGGACCAAGAGCTGACCGACCTGATCGTCGCGGAATCGCGCCGCATTGTGAAGCTGCTGGAGCAGGTCGAACAGTTCGGCAACCTGCGCCCCGCCTTGCGCAAATCAATCAACATCCACGACACGCTGGACCGCGCGCGGCAGTCGGCCTCGGTCGGGTTTGGCGCGCATATGATGTTCCTGACGGATTACGATCCGTCATTGCCCCGTGCGCTGGCCGATGCGGACCAGTTGCAGCAAGTCTTTCAAAACCTGATCAAAAACGCAGCAGAGGCAGGCGGCCCCGGCGGCACCATCCGCCTGCGTACCTTTTACGACGCATCCTTGCGCGTGATGCAGGCCGATGGCACCCAAGCCCGCCTGCCATTGCAGATCGAGGTGATCGACGACGGCCCCGGCCTGCCGCCCGATATCGCGGCAGATGTATTCGAGCCCTTCGTGTCGGGCCGTGAAAACGGCACCGGACTGGGCCTCGCGCTGGTCAGCAAACTGATGCACGACGGCGGCGGCTGGATCACGGTAGACTCTGGCCCCGGCCGCACCGTGTTTCGCCTGTCCTTGCCGCTGGCAGACTCAAACGACGACGGAGAAAACTGATGGATGGAACGGTTCTGGTTGCGGACGATGACCGCACGATCCGCACGGTGCTGACGCAGGCGCTGACGCGGGCGGGGTGCAAGGTGCACGCGACGTCCAGCCTTGTGACGCTGATGCGCTGGGTGGACGAAGGGAAGGGCGATCTGGTCATTTCCGACGTCATCATGCCCGACGGCAATGGTCTGGAACAGTTGCCCCTGATCGCCAAGGCGCGGCCCGGCCTGCCCGTCATCGTGATCTCGGCGCAGAATACGATCATGACGGCGATCCAAGCGGCAGAGGCGGACGCCTACGACTACTTGCCCAAGCCGTTCGATCTGCCCGACCTGATGAAACGCGCCGCCCGCGCGCTAGAGGTCAAGCGCCACGCCAATGCGACGCCGCGCCAGATTGAACGCTCTGATGCGACGTCTGATTTGCCACTGGTGGGGCGCACGCCGGCGATGCAGACGCTATACCGCCTTGTTGCGCGGGTCATGAACACCGCGCTGCCTGTGCTGATCACCGGCGAATCCGGCACCGGAAAATCGCTAATTGCCCGCGCCGTGCATGACTTCTCTGACCGCCGATCCTTGCCGTTCGTGACGGCGACATCCAGCGATCTGGCGGGCGCGGACGGTCCCAGCATGATCTTGTCGCGGGCCAAGGGCGGCACGATTTTGTTCGACGAAGTCGGCGATTTCGACGCCGGCGCGCAGGCGCGGATCGTGCGGCTGCTGGATACACTGGGCGATAACGCGCCGCGCATTATGGCGACGTCCCAAGGCAACCTAAGCGCCTTGATCGAAGAGGGCGGGTTTCGCGACGACCTGTTCTATCGCCTGTCCGGCGTGACCATTGCCGTGCCCGCGTTGCGCGAGCGGGTCGACGACATTCCGCTGCTGGCTGACCACTTCCTTGGCGCAGCTGAGCGTGACGGTGCCCCCCTGCGCCGCCTGTCGCCCGGCGCGATGGACATGGTCCGCGCCTATAGCTGGCCCGGCAATGTACGGCAGTTGGAAAACACCGTGCGCCGCCTTGTGTTCACTGCTGCCGCGGATGAGATCACCCGCGCCGAAGTCGACGCCGTTTTGGGCAATCAGCCCGCGATGGAGCCGATGCGCGGCGGGGCCGAGGGCGAAAAGCTATCGGTGTCCGTGGGCCGTCATTTGCAGCGTTATTTCGACCTGCACGGCGGGACCCTGCCACCGCCTGGCCTATATAATCGCATCCTTCGGGAAATTGAGGCCCCGCTGATCGAGATCGCCTTGGACGCCACAGGCGGAAATCAGGCGAAATGTGCCGATTTGCTGGGGATTAACCGTAATACCCTCAGAAAGAAGATCACCGACCTCGATATTCGCGTGACACGGCGCCGCAAATTGATGTAAAACCGCAACATAATCGTGGCCCCGGAACGACATTGTTCCGGCAGGACCACACAATATGGCGGTAACGGCGGGGTTAAACCTGCCATGGTGACAGGGCGAAGCGCGTGGAGCGTTCCCTTTTGGGTATGAATTTCCAACGGCTTGCCCGTTGGCGGCGCAAGCGTGCCGTTCAGAATGCGACGACCGTTGGTCTTGTCGTACTGGGCCCTGCCTTGACCATTTTGACGTTTGTCGTGCTAGGCGGACCGCTGGAACAGGGTGCGTCGTCGCCGGTGTTGCGGCTGATTTTGCTGGCCGATCTTGTCTACATTATCTTAGTCGCGGGGATGGTGATCCAGCGCGTCACGTCGATGATCGTAGCGCGGCGCAATAAATCTGCGGGCTCTCGGCTGCATTTGCGGCTGACGGGCGTCTTCGTTGCGCTGGCGTTGATCCCGACGGTGCTGGTCGCGGTCTTTGCTGTGCTCTCTATCAACCTTGGCTTTGAAGGCTGGTTTTCAGAGCGGGTGCAGAATGTGCTGGGCACATCGCTGACCACGGCGCAGGCCTATGATAACCAAGAGCGCAGCGAATTGTTGCGTGATGGCAATGCCTTAGCGGCCTATCTTAATCTAGAACGACAGACCAATTTCTTTATGGACGACGGCGATGTGCGCCAAGCGATTGCCGCCGTGCAAAACCAGCTGGACCGCGGCCTGACCGAGGTTTTCTTTCTCAACGGCGCGGGAGAGATCATGACTCGCGGGGGCAAGTCCTATGATTTCAACTACGAACGCCCAACCCCCGAAGATTTCGCCGCCGCGACTGAGACCGGCGTGAAAGTGATCGAGGACGGCGCGAATAACGAATTTCGCGCCTTGATCGCGATGGGATCGTTTCAGGACCGCTATCTTTACGTCACGCGCGGTGTCGATGGGCAGATCCTATCGTTGCTGGACGATACCGAAGAAACGGTGGCGCTGTACGAGCAATTAGAGCGCGATCGTGGCCAGCTGCTGTTCCAGTTCGGTTTTCTGTACCTTGGTTTTGCGCTGATCCTGATCCTTGCGGCCACATGGATGGGCCTGCAATTCGCTGAACGCCTGTCGCGTCCCGTGGGGCGATTGGTGACGGCGTCGCAGCGCGTAGGTGCGGGCGATCTGGATGTGCGCGTGATCGAGGATGACGGCAACGACGAAATCAGCCAATTGGGCCATTATTTCAACCAGATGACCAGCCGCCTGAAGGGGCAGCGCGATGATCTGATGGAAAGCAACCGGTTGTTTGATTCCGTTCTTAGCTCTGTCACCTCTGGCGTTGTTGGCCTTGATGCGGTGGGGCGCGTGGCGTTTATGAACCCGTCCGCCACGCGGCTTTTGTCTGTGGCACAGGGCGAGGCGGCCGCGACAGAGTTGTCTGTGGCCGTGCCCGAATTCGGCCCGCTGTTTGAACGCCTGCGCCGTGAAGGCCGGGCTGTGGTGCAGGAACAGATTAACCTTGTGCGCGGCGGTTCTCAGGAAAGCTTGCTGGTGCGCATGGCCCCGCGCACCGGGACAGATGGCACGCTGGATGGCTATGTTGTGGCCTTTGACGATGTCACCGATCTGGTCAGTGCGCAGCGCATGGCCGCTTGGGGCGACGTCGCCCGCCGCATCGCCCACGAGATTAAGAACCCGCTGACGCCAATCCAGCTGTCGGCGGAACGGATCAAGCGCAAATTCTCTGGCGAGGTGAAGGAAAGCGACAAGCTGGAGCAGATGACCGATGTGATCGTGCGCCAGACCAATGACCTGCGGCGTATCGTCGATGAATTCAGCAAATTCGCCCGTATGCCAGAACCGCAATTGGCGCAAAGCGATCTGACCCGCCTGATCCGTGACGCGGTCACCTTGCAAGAGGCCGGGCAGCCGGGGGTTGCGATTAGCGTCGATCTGCCAGACGATCCAGTGCTGGCCGATATGGACGATACGATGATCGGGCAGGCGCTGAACAACCTGATTAAGAACGCAGGCGAGGCGATTGAGACGCTGCAAGACACCGGAGCCGAGGTCGCGCCTCAAATACGCGTTGAATTGACGCAAACTCCCCTTCAAGCGCGCATCACGATTTCCGATAATGGGATTGGCCTGCCAGAAGACCGCGCGCGCCTGTTTGAGCCCTATGTCACCACGCGCGATAAAGGCACCGGCCTTGGCCTGCCGATCGTGCGCAAGATCATCGAAGAACACGGCGGCACCCTGTCCCTGACGGATGCCGTTCCTTTTGACGATAGCGGGCGCCACGGTGCCTGCGCCGTTATCCTGCTGCCGCTTCCCCCTGTGGGCGCGGCGGCCACAAAAATACCAGCATGAGGTTTGTAGTATGAGCGATATCCTGATCACCGACGACGAGCGTGACATCCGCGAGCTGATTGGCGACATCTTGCAAGATGAGGGCTTTGAAACCCGGCTGGCCGCGAACTCTGAACAATGCATGAGCGCGATTGCAAAGCAAAAGCCCGCGCTGATGATCCTAGATATCTGGCTTAAAGACAGTGCGATGGACGGGATCGACATCCTGAAATCCGTCAAGCGCGACCACCCGGATATTCCGATTGTTATCATTTCTGGCCACGGCAATATCGAAATCGCTGTCGCGGCGATCAAGCAGGGCGCCTATGACTTTATCGAAAAGCCGTTCAATATTGACCAGTTGATGGTCGTGATCCGGCGCGCGATGGAAACCAGCCGCCTGCGCCGCGAGAACGTCGAGCTTAAGCGGGGCGACGCTGCCCCCACCGAAATGCTGGGCGATAGCGCCGCGTTCCGCGGGCTCAAGGCGCAGCTGGATAAGGTCACAAAATCCAATGGCCGCGTGATGCTGTCTGGCCCGGCGGGCGCAGGCAAGGAAATCGCCGCGCGCTATATCCACGCCCATTCCGCCCGCGCCAATGCGCCTTTCGTCACGATTAACTCTGCCAGCGTCGAACCGGACCGGATGGAAGAGACGCTTTTTGGCCGCGAAACACCGGGCCGCGGCGTGGAAAAAGGGCTGCTGGAACAGGCGCATGGCGGCGTGATCTATCTGGACGAAGTCGCCGAAATGCCGCTAGGCACGCAGGCCAAAATGCTGCGCGTGCTGGTCGATCAGTCCTTTCAGCGCGTTGGCGGCACGGAAAAGGTGCAGGTCGATCTGCGCTTTGTGTCCTCCACCAACCGTGATCTGGCGGTCGAGATCGAGGCAGGCCGCTTTCGCCAAGAGCTGTTTCACCGCCTGAACGTCGTGCCCATCCCCGTGCCCAGCTTAGAAGAACGGCGCGAGGATATCCCCGTGCTGGCCGAGCATTTCATCGAGATGCTGAACCGGACCCAAGGCCTGCCGCTGCGCAGCCTAGCCGATGACGCCCGCGCATTGCTGCAAACGATGCTGTGGCCCGGCAACGTGCGCCAGCTGAAGAACGTCGTGGAACGTGTTCTAATCCTTGGCGAATCCACCGATCCGATTAGCGCGCGCGAACTGCCATCGTCCGAAGATACCCCCGCGGGCGACGGCCGCATCGTGCTGTCTGGCGGCCTTGCCACGCTGCCCCTGCGCGAGGCGAGAGAGCTGTTCGAGCGCGAATACCTGCTGACGCAGATCAACCGCTTTGGTGGCAATATCAGCCGCACCGCGTCCTTTGTCGGGATGGAACGCAGTGCGCTGCACCGCAAGCTGAAATCGCTGGGCGTCGCCACGGCGAATAAGGCGGGTGCGCGCGTCGCCTACGTCGAAGAAGACAGCTGAATTGACGACCCCGCGCGGCTCTGTCACGAGGGGAACGGTTTCAAAGGATAGGCGCGCATGAAGGTCATTATCTGTGGTGCAGGGCAGGTCGGCTGGCAGATTGCGCGCCATCTGGCGGGTGAACGCAACGACGTCACCGTCGTTGATAACAACCCCGAATTGGTGCGCCGCGCCACGGATACCCTTGATGTGCAAGGCATTTCCGGTTTTGCCAGCTATCCCGACATCCTTGAACGGGCCGGGGCACGCGACGCTGATATGATCATCGCCGCGACCCACTCTGACGAGGTGAATATGGTCACCTGTCAGGTGGCGCATTCGGTGTTCAACATCCGTCGCAAGATCGCCCGCCTGCGGGCGCAAAGCTATCTTGATGCGATCTACTCGGACCTGTACCGCCGCGATCATCTGCCGATTGACGTCGTCATCAGCCCAGAGCGTGAGGTGGCCGAGGCGGCCTTGCAGCGTCTTGCCTCGCCTGCTGCCTTTGACACCGAAAGCTTTCTTGACGGGCAGGGCACCTTGATGGGCATCACGCTGGGTGCTGATTGCCCGGTGATTAACACACCGCTGCGCCAGCTGACGGACCTGTTTTCCACCCTGCGCGCGGTCGTCGTCGGCATCCGCCGCGATGGCGTGTTGTGGGTGCCGACGGCAAAGGATCAGCTGTTCGCGGGCGACGACGCCTATATCTTTGTCCACCGTGACGACATGAACCGCACGCTGGAAATCTTCGGAAAAACCCAAACGAAACAAGAGCGTATCGTCATCATCGGTGGCGGCAATGTGGGCCGCGCCGTGGCGCTGGCGCTGGAGTCCCGCCCGGAACGCCTGCGCGTGCGGATGATCGAAAAATCCCGCATCGTGGCCGAATCCGCTGCCGACGCGCTGGACCGCACCATCGTTTTGAACGGCGACGGCCTTGATTCCGCGCTGCTGGACGAGGCGGGGATCACCTCTGCCGATGCGGTGCTTGCGGTCACGGATGACGACAAGACGAACCTGCTCGCCTCTGTCCGCGCCAAGGAAATGGGCTGCAAAATGTCGATCTGTTTGGTGAACGATCCGACGTTGGTGCCGCTGATGGGCCCGCTGGATATCGACGCCTATATCAACCCGCGATCCACCACCGTGTCGTCCATTCTGCGCCACGTCCGCCACGGCCGGGTGCGCGGCGTCTATTCCATCGGCGACGCCGAGGCAGAGATGCTAGAGGCGCAGGTGCTGGGCACATCGCCCATGGCCGGGCAGAAAATCCGCGACGTGGCCTTTCCCGAAGGCGCGCTTGTTGGCGGCTTGCTGAAACCGTCCGGCCTCGTGAAACCGACCGGAGAGACGCGGATCGAAGAAGGCGACATCATCGTCATTTTCGCCATGGCCGACGACGTGCCAGAGATCGAGCGCCTGCTTCAGGTGTCGATCGACTTTTTCTGATGCAGCGGCTGAAAACTCTGCCTTTCTTTGTGCTGCTGATGGGAATCGGCGCGCTGGCGATGCTGGTTCCTGCGATCCATGCGCTGGCGCTGCGCGATTTCGTATCCATGCGCGCGTTCTTTTACGGGGCGATCCTGTTCTTTGCGCTGACCGTGTTGATCGGCCTTGCCACCGCTGGCACCCAGCCGCGATCCGCCGCGCGCAGTCAGCTTTTGACGCTGCTGCTGGCCTTTGGCCTGCTGCCCGTGATGTTTGCCGTTCCGTTCCAAGAGGCGGGGCGCAGCCTGACGTTCTTTGATTCGTGGTTCGAAATGGTCAGCAGTTTCACCACCACCGGCGCGACCCTGTACGAGAATGCAGGCCGCTTACAGCCATCGCTGCACCTGTGGCGTGCGACGGTTGGCTGGATGGGCGGGCTGCTGGTCTGGATCATGGCCGCCGCCATCTTTGCCCCGATGAACCTTGGCGGATTCGAGGTGCGCGCCGCTGGCGGCATCGGCAGTTTATCCGCTGGCGGCTATAGCCAAATCAAGCAGACCGCGCAGGTCCAAGACCGCCTATTCCGTTACGGTGCAACTTTGGTACCGATCTATGTCGCGCTGACTTTCGTGCTTTGGGTGCTGCTGATCATCGCGGGGGAAGTGCCCTATATCGCGCTGTGTCATGCGATGTCGGTACTTTCGACCTCTGGCATATCGCCCATTGGCGGCCTGTATTATGCCGTCGCTGGATTCTGGGGCGAGGTGGTGATCTTTGCCTTCTTCATCTTCGCGATCTCTCGGCTGACGTTTTCGCGCGGCATGTTTGGCGACAGCGACGCGCGCCTGATGCGCGATCCTGAAATGCGGCTGGCCATTGGGTTGATCCTGGGCACAACGCTGATTCTATTTACCCGCCATTATCTTGGCACGATTGACGACGGCGGCCCGTCGAATATTGGTGGGCTTTTCGCGTCCATCTGGGGCAGTATTTTCACGGTCACATCGTTCCTGACTACGACCGGTTTCGAATCGCATTACTGGGACGGCGCGACGCGCTGGTCCGGGCTAGAGACTCCGGGCCTGTTTTTGGTCGGCCTCTCTTTGATCGGTGGCGGCGCGGCCACAACGGCGGGCGGCGTTAAATTGCTACGCGTTTACGCCTTGGCCCGCCATTCCGAACGAGAACTAGAGCGCCTTTTGCACCCGTCATCCGTTGCTGGCGGCGGGCGCGAGGCGCGGATGATCCGCCGCCAAGGTGCTTATATTTCATGGATATTCTTCATGTTGTTCGCCCTGTCCGTGGCGGGCACGATGATCCTGATGTCCTTAACAGGCGTGCAATTTGAAACATCTATGGTGCTGACGGTTGCGTCCCTGTCCACCACTGGACCGCTGGCTGTTGTCGCCGCCGAAGCGCCGATCAGCTATAGCGGTCTGCCCAATATGGCCAAGGCGATTTTGGCCGGCGCGATGGTGCTGGGGCGGCTGGAAACTTTGGCGATTGTTGCCCTTTTTAACCCAGAGATTTGGCGTAAATAGACTGTTCACTTTTTGGGGTGGAACATCACCACCTGAAAAGACATAATCAGGCGCAATGAACCAGCCGGTCCGCGGCTGCAAGAATAAGACAGGGTGAACTTTCATGGCGTCCGATAAAGCCAATCTGCAAGATGCGTTTCTGAACCACGTCCGCAAGACAAAGGTCCCCGTGACCATTTTCTTGGTGAACGGTGTCAAATTGCAGGGCGTCATCACATGGTTTGACAGCTTTTGCGTGCTGCTCCGCCGTGACGGTCAGTCCCAACTGGTTTACAAATCGGCGATCTCGACGATCATGCCGGCCCAGCCCATTAGCCTGTATGAAGGCGAGGAATAATTGTTCGAACGCGAACGGCCCGTCACACGGGCTTTTGTACTGCATCCCGATCTGAAAACAGACCGGGATCGCAGGGATGCCGAACCTGCTCTTGAAGAAGCAATTTCACTGGCTGCCGCGCTTCCCGACCTTGTGGTCGTGGGGGCCGAAGTCGTGCGCCTGCCCAAACTGCATCCCGGTATGCTGTTCGGCAAAGGCAAAATCGCAGAGCTGAAAGAGCGGATGAAGGCTGAGGAAGCTGAATTGGTGCTGGTGGACGGTCACGTCACGCCGGTGCAGCAGCGCAATCTGGAAAAGGCGTGGGGCGTTAAGCTGCTGGACCGGACCGGATTGATCCTTGAAATCTTCTCGGACCGTGCCCGCACGGCCGAAGGCGTGTTGCAGGTCGAAATGGCCGCGCTGTCCTATCAGCGCACGCGCCTTGTCCGGGCCTGGACCCACCTTGAACGCCAGCGCGGTGGGCTTGGTTTCGTCGGCGGCCCCGGCGAGACGCAGATCGAGGCCGACCGCCGTGCCATTGATTTGCAACTGCAAAGCCTAAAGGCGCAGCTAGCCAAGGTCGTGAAAACCCGCGCCTTGCACCGCGCCGCGCGGGCTAAAGTGCCTTATCCCATCGTCGCATTGGTCGGCTATACCAACGCTGGCAAATCCACGCTGTTCAATCGGGTGACCGGGGCAGAGGTGTTCGCCAAGGACATGCTGTTCGCGACGCTGGACCCGACAATGCGGCAGATCGAATTGCCCCACGGCGAAAAGATCATCCTGTCCGACACTGTTGGTTTCATCTCTGATCTGCCGACGGAACTGGTCGCCGCCTTCCGCGCGACGCTGGAAGAAGTGCTCGACGCTGATCTGATCGTGCATGTCCGCGACATCAGCCATCCGCAAAGCCAAGAGCAGGCCGACGACGTCATGGCGATTTTGTCGACGCTGGGTGTGTCTGATACTGCGCCGATGCTGGAAGTCTGGAACAAGGTCGACCGCCTGTCGCAAGAAGAGCGCGAAGGCATGATGACCCAGTCGGCGCGGACCGAGGATATCTTTGCCACCTCTGCCATAACAGGCGAAGGGATCGAGGCGCTGCTTGAGGCGATCACCGAAAAGACCAAAGACCCGCGCACCGCAGAGGTGTTGAATCTGGGCTTTGCTGACGGCAAGGCGCGGGCATGGCTCTTTGAACAAGGTGTCGTGACCGCCGATGCGCAGACCGAAGACGGGTATCGTATGGATGTCTTTTGGTCAGCGATCCAAAAGGAACGCTTTAGCCGACTACCGGGCTAAAAGAGGTGCGTGATTGAACCGGGTCGTCCTGCGGAAGTTTGGGCGGCCCGGCCCATGTCACCAACGCCCCGCGACCGCCTAGTTTCGCTTGGTAAAGCGCTTCGTCAGCGCGCCGCATCGCGCGTTCCAATGTCTCACCCGGGATGGTCGTCGCAGCGCCAATAGACAGCGTGAGGCACACTGGCAATTGCGCCGGATCGTGGGTGACACAAATAGGGCTACAAACGGCGATCCCCAAGGCCCTGATCGCAGCGGGGTCGCAGCGCACATATATGCCGAACTCCTCTCCTCCGATCCGGGCAACAATGTCATCGGGGTTGATCACACCGCGCAGGCGATCCGCGACAGCCTGCAGGCACAGATCCCCGACCGCATGCCCATAGGTATCATTGATGTCTTTGAAGTGATCCGCGTCAGCGATCATGACATAGCCTTGATCCCCCGATCGAAAATGATCCTCTGTTAGCGATACAAAGGCGCGTCTATTTTTGAGCCCCGTCAACATATCGGTGCTGGCCAGCGCCGCCAGTCGCAGATGCAGGACATAGGATCGGTGCACCGCGAAGAGGGTCAGCGCGACAAAGGGCGCAGCGGTCAAGAAGGACAAGGCAAAGCGCGTTAGGGGGGGTAGCCCGATTTTACCGACCAGAAGGTATTCGGTCGTCATGGACACAGCATGGATCACAAGCATAAAAAATACGAATTTGAATGCCGTATCGAACCCGCCTCTTGGCGTGGTCCAGCGGATCAACCGCATTGCCAAGGTTCGACTGTAGGACACCATGCGCGCACTCTAGTTGGGCAAAGATTAATAAAACCTGAAGATTTCCCGCTTCATGCGACGTCCAAAGCGGCCGACCGGGTCCAAACAATCAAGCGTGCCCGCCCGCCTGCTTTGGCGGCATAAAGCGCCTCGTCCGCGCGGGACAAAGCCGCCTCTATCATCTCGTCGGGGCGGGTTTCGGCGGCCCCCACGGACATCGTCAGACGCAGGGGCACGGGCAGGTCGGGCAGGTTGATCAAGATTGCGTTGCACAGCTTTTTGCCAAGCTGATCAATCTCTTGCATCGTGCAATAGGGCAGGTAGGCCCCGAACTCTTCGCCGCCGATCCGGCCGATCAAATCCTCTGGCCGGCGCACGTCGTTCAGGCGTTTGGCGATCGCTTGCAGACAACGATCCCCGACAGCGTGGCCATAGGTGTCGTTGATGCGTTTGAAATGATCCGCGTCGATAATCAACATGAACCCCGCATGCCCGCCGGCCTGCGCGCGGCCTGCTTGCGCGACAAAGGCGCGGCGGTTCGGCAGCCCCGTTAACACATCGGTCATCGCCAGTTCAGCCAGATGGATCTGCATCCGGTTCATATAGGTCAACATCGTAAAGGCCAGCGCGGTAAACGGCAGTTGCACCAGCCCCGCTGTCAGTACGAGGCCGGGTAAGGACGCCAGCGGTTGCCGCAAGATCAGCAGCATGACGGCGCTATACATCGCCAGAAACGCGGTTGTTACGCCAAGCGGCTTGAGCACGTAATCGCGCCGCTGATTCAGCGCGAAGACCCGAAAAAGCCAAAGGAAAAGGGTGTCTTTTGTCATGGGGCCAAGCATGCCCCGCAACCTCTTTTCCAATGCTTAACTGGCGGCGGAATATTAGGGCGATTTTGAACTTGTTCGCGGTTGCAAGACCATCGTGCCAAGGGCAGCCGCCCGGGCCAAATCGGGGTCAAGCGACATGGGGATGTATTCGCCACGGCGCCACAGCTCGCCCAGATTGTCATAATAGCGCGACAGGAAGTGCCCCGATTGCCCCGTGGCGGTCACAAAGACCGAGCTGTCCGGGTCAGCAAAGTCGTAAACCCCGCGGTAACCTGCGGCATGTACGTTCAGGAAAGGGTCGGGTCCGGTGCCAAGGGTTTGGCCGCGCATCAACGTATTATCACCGCCACTGGTGGACTGGCGGATATTCACGAACCATTGCAGCACAGGCACGGTGCCAAGCGTCGGGTGGTCGTGGGTCGCTTGGTGGGCATCGCCCCAGCGCAGGGTTTCCAGGTTCTGGCCCCAGTTTTCGCCGATCCAGATCAGCGCATCGTCCAGCGCTTGGCGCGAAATATCGGTGCAGGTTTCCACCGGGGCGGATTGCAGCACGTCGCACCAGATGGCTGCGCCATCCACATCGCGAAAGACGCGTTCGATAAACACCGGATCGACGTGTGTGAATTCGGACGAGAGAGGGCCAAGCTCGTCGCGGATCAGGCGGTCCTGCAGCGCGCGCAGCCAAGCGGCATAGATCAGCGGCTCTGGCAGATGCTCGTTCATCTCTCCGTTCCAGTTGGCAAGCAGATCAAGCGCGATCTGGCGGCGGCGCTCTGGCGTGCCGTCAGCAGCCGCGTCGCCCGTGAACCATAGGTCGGCGCCCATCAGGGGCAGCAATGCGCGGGCGGTAAAGCTGACGGTGTCAAGCTGCGCCTCGATAAAGCTGTCGCGGGTGTGGACCTGCCGGCTTTGCATCAGGCGGCGCCAGCGGTTCACGCGCTGGGTGTCGCCCCAGTTATAGGACACGTGGTTCGGGAACGGGCGATCCACGGTCTTGTTGTTGGTGTTGCCGACGATGCCGCCGTCAGGCGCGACGAATTCGGGGTTGTCCACATAGGGCATTATGCCCTGCCACTGGTTTTCCGGCAGATAGCCATAGGACGGCAAGCGGCCTTTGCTTTGATGTGCGGGGTCGCGGCGCGGGATCGCGCCGATGGTTTTCATCGCGACATCGGTGCGGTCGGCCAGCGTCAGGTTTTGCGCAGGCGCGACATAGGGTTCGGCGGCTTTGATTGCATCCTCGATCGTATGGGCGCGCATCATGGCCATCGCCGCGGATAAGGATGGATCGTCGCCAGTCAGTGCGGTCCACGACAGGCTGGTGACATGCCCCGGCGGGGTGATCGTGCCCAGATCAAAGGTATCGGCGGGCAGCACGGGGCCGTTATCGGTCCAGCGCAGCTTAAGCGTGACAGCGGGCGCATCTTTGATCGTGATGATGCTGTCGCGGCTGCGGAAATTCTTCCACCCGTCCGCGGTGCGGTATTGGTTGGCATCGTCCGGGTTCATCTGTTCGATATGCACGTCTTGGTCGTCAACATAGGCGCTGGTGATGCCCCAGCCCAGATCGGCGCTGCGCCCCGACAACACGACGGGCAGGCCCGGTATGGTCCCGCCGATCACATCGCCAGAGGCAAGCTGCAGCCGCGCCAGATACCACACCGTCGGCGCGGTCAGTTGCAGATGCGGATCGCTGGCCAGCAACGTGGACCCGGTGGCAGAGCGGGTGATCCCGGCGGCCCAAGCGTTAGACGCGCCTTGCAGGCCGCGCGGCGCAATCGGGTACAGCGGATCGCGCGGCCCGCGCGTGTTGGCCGCGTATTTGGGCACATCACCCACAAGGGCGCTGTAATCGGGCAGGGCGGCGATGCCGCCCGTGGGATCGTCGGGCAGGATATCGGCCAGACGCTCTGGAGAGACGATCAAAGAGGTGCGCGCGCGCAGCACTTCCTCTGTCGCTTGGCCGGACAGTTGTAAGGCCAGCAGTTTGAGGATCGCAATGCTATCGGCAGGCTGCCATGGCGCGATGGGGGCGTTGAAGATCCACATCTCTGGTGCGCCGCGCCCGCGTGATCCGGTGTTAATCTCGTCCAGCCAAGCGTTCACGCCGGCGGCATAGGCGGTCAGCGCGGCGGTCGTCGGGGCGTCCTGCGCTTTGACCGAACTGACGGCGAGGCTGTAAAGGTCCAGCCGCCGCATCAGCATGTCGATCTTCAGCGTGCGGGGGCCGAACATTTCTGACAGGCGGCCTTGCACTGTGCGGCGTAGCATCGTCATCTGCCACAGGCGGTCTTGTGCCTGCGCATAGCCCAGCGCGAAAAACACATCATCGTCCGTTTGGCCAAAGATATGCGGCACGTCCGCGTTATCGCGCACGATTTCTACGGGGGCGGTGATGCCAGCGACGCTATAGGTGCCGTCGTAATCGGGCAGCGAGCGCGAGGCAAAATACCACGCCAGCGTGACCAGCCCCACGGCCAAGACAAACACACCTGTTGCCAGCCGCAGCAGCCACTTGAAAATCAGCGCCATAGGATCCCCCGTCGTTCAGGCGTCCTTTTAACCCGCGCCGCCGCTGGCCGCTACCGCGCTTTTGGCTGCGATCAGCCGAAGTTGACCCACAGCGCGCCAAGGCCGACGACGGATTCGGTGGCAAAGAACTTCCACTTAAGCGGGCTGGTGCCGTCAAGCACCAGTGACGTCGCCCGGCCAATCGCCGCCCCAGTCCACGCACAGCCGATCATGCCGTAGGCAATTGGGTCGCCAATGATGATCGCGCCAAGGCCAAGGCCGATGAACAGCGCACCAGAGGCGGCGCGGACCTCGCTTGGCCCCATATTGCTGTCACCCGACTTTTTCAGGTCAAGCAGGGTCATCGTATAGCCGGGGGCCAACCAGCCGACAGCCCCAAGGCCGATGCTGGCGAGGGCGAAGAGGATGTTGAGAATGTCCATGGCGGGCGCTCCTTTAAGATGTTGCTGGGAAGGTAGCAGGCGCGGCGCGTTTGGCCAGTGCTGGGCGGGGGCCAGCCCGTCGCCGGCTGGTTCTTGAACCAGTGGCGCACCAACCGGCAACCCCCCGAGGTATTTTTGACCAGAAGAAGGATTGGACATGAAAAGGCGGCGCTTTGGGGCGCCGCCTTTGGTGGTGTGGTTGTGGCTGGCGGGCTTTAGAAGCCGGCTTTGATCAGCTCGAAGGTTTCGGCCTGGCGTTCGCGCATCTCGTTGCTCATGGGCAGTTGGGCCAGCACGGGGACGTCGATTTCTTCAAGTCCGGCGGCGACCAGCTGCTCTTGCGTGATCTCGGAGGTCAGCGCGGCTTTGTTCGCGGTACCGAAGCCGTTTTCCAGCAGCGGGATCGCCGAGGCGGGCGCGAGCATGGCGTTCAGGTAGTCATAGGCGTTTTCCTCGACGCCTTGGCCGTCCTTCAGGTTTACATAGCCGCACAGCCACAGCGAGGAGCCTTCGGTCGCGGTGCGTTGAAAGCCAATCGGGCGGCCTTCATCGACCATGGTGGGATAGGTTTCGTTCCAGGCCCAGCTGATCTGGATTTCGCCAGAGGCCATCAGCTGTGCCAGCTCTGCCGGGTCGGTCCAATAGGTGCGCAGGTTGGGGTGCACGTCGCGCAGCCACTGGGACGCGGCCTCGAACTGTTCGTCCGTGGCCTCTGTCCAGTTGTCGACGCCCGTCGCGAGGTAGGCCAGCGCGTAAGCGTCATCGACGTTGTCGGGCAGGGACATGCGGCCTTGGTACTTGGGGTCTTTGAAGACCTGCAAGGATGCGACATCCTCGGCGGGGACGTCTTCGGGGTTATAGGCGATCGCGGTCGAGCCGAAATCGGTCGGGATGAAATAGACGCCGTCGGTGGCGGCAACATCGGTGCCGGTCAGGTCGCTATCAAGGGTGTCATAGGCTTCGATCAGGTCGGTGTCCCATTCGTCCAGAATTCCGCTTTCGACCCATTTGGTCACAGAGCCAGCGCAGATATGCGCCACATCGGCCTGAAAGCCGGACCGGATTTTCTGGAACGCTTCTTCTTCGTCGCCGAAAAAGCTGAACGTCGGCTCTGCGCCGTGCTTTTCCAGATAGGCGGTGTGATACTCGGGCAGCTCGAAGCCGGGATAGTCTAGCACCAGCAGGCCGCCGTCCTGCGCCATGGCAGCGGTGGCGAAAAGGGCAAGGGCGGTGCCGCCCAGCAAGGTCTTGGTATTCATGATCGAAAACTCCCGTGATGTTGCTTTGCCCGTGACGTTATTGTGCACCTTTGCATCGGGCAAGGTGGAAACGCACGGGCGCGCCCTTTCGCGCAGGCCGCGCCGAAAATGCAGGCGATAGCGTCGCTTAGCGGCTTGGCATGCAGGCACCATCGTGCCAGCATACCTGCAGCATATGTTTGGGAGGACACCGCACACCATGACACCGGCCGCATTACGCCTAGATTTACGCAGCCTGTCGTGGATTGCGGTTTTCGCCGTCATTCTGGTGGCTTGGGCGGCGATGTTCATGATGGCGCGGATGTCTGGGATCGATGTGTGGGGCCGGCCCGTTGGCATGAACATGATGCCGATGACGCAGTTCGGCGCGCTGTTTGGGATGTGGGCGATCATGATGGCGGCGATGATGTTGCCGACCATGGTGCCAACGCTGAGCACCTATGAGCGGTTGATGGTGTCCGCTGATGGCACGCGCGCGGGCTGGTTTGGCGTCTTGCTGGGGTACAGCGTCGCATGGGCCGTATTTGCCGCCATGATCGCGGCGGTGCAGGCTGCCCTGATTGCGGCAGGTTGGGTGAATGATTTGGGGGCGCTGACATCGCGCCTGTTGACCGCCGCATTGTTGATCGCCGTCGGTGCGTTCCAGTTCAGCCGGACGAAGGCGGTGTGTCATGGCCGCTGCCATGCGCCGATGACGTTCTTTCTGGGCCGTTGGCGCACCGGCTTTGGCGGCGGGCTGGATATGGGGCTGCGGATGGGCGGCTTTTGCACCCTGTGTTGCTGGGGCTTTATGGCGCTGGGGTTTGCGGCCGGCACCATGTCACTGCTGTGGATGGGCGCTGCGACACTTTTCATGGTGCTGGAAAAGCTGCCTGCCATCGGACACCGCCTGATCAAGCCTGCGGGCGTTATTTTAATCGTGGCGGGCTGCGGGGCCGCCGCCATGTCGATACTTTGAAGGAGCCTGTTATGACAGAAACCACCGCCGACCGCATTCCGGTATCACAGCGCATCGACAGCCGTGTCGCCAATCCGCGCCGCGCCAAGATGCAGCCGACCAATTGGGCGATCAAAGGCGAGCTATTTTTGAACTGCTCTTGCACGGTGTTTTGCCCCTGCGTGGTATCGCTTGGCGCGCATCCCCCGACCGAAGGGCATTGCCACGCTTGGATGGCCATCGCGATTGATGAGGGACATTTTGAGGGCGAGGATTTGTCCGGCCTGAACGTTGGTCTGCTGGTCGATATTCCGGGCCGCATGGCCGAGGGGAACTGGAAGGTCGCGGCCTACGTCGATGATCGCTCGTCTCAGAAGGCGTATAACGGGCTGCTCAAGATCTTTTCGGGTCAGGCGGGCGGCACGACGGGGCTGTTCACCATGCTGGTGTCCGAGATCATCGGGGCTGAACGGGAAAAGGTCGAGATTGTGCGCGATGGCACCAAGCGGGGCATTTATATCGGGCGGAAAATCCAAGGCGAGATCGAGATGATGAAAGGGGCCGACCCCGATCATCCCGTCATGGTCAGCAATTCGAAGTACTGGATGGGGCCGGATATCATTGCCGCGACGGGCGTGAAATCCAAGGTGCGTGATTACGGCCGGGTCTGGGACTTTGGCGGGAAATCCGCCGAGATTTGCCCGATTGACTGGAAAGGACCAAAGCCGTGACCGATCGTACCTATTGCCGTACCATGTCCCGTTATAATGCATGGCAGAACAAAGGCTTATGGGACGTCCTGAAGCAAATGGACGAGGCTGATCTGGCCGCGGATCGCGGTTTGCCGCAGGGGTCGGTGCTGGGCACGCTGAACCATTTGCTGTGGCTGGATCAGATGTGGCTGTCGCGATTGTTCAAGGTCAAAACGCCCGATGTGGCACACGACAAGACCGCACAGATGACACCGACCACCGCCGCATGGTGGGCCGAACGGTTCCGGGCGGACGGTGCGCTGCGGATGTGGGCGGATACGCTGGCCAGTGTCGATCTGCATGGGGATTTGGCGTTTTGGTCGCTGACCAGCCAAAGCGACGTCATCGCGCCGCGCGACATCTGCGTGATGCATATGTTTAACCAGCAGGCTGATTTGCGCGCGCAGGTGCGCCTTGTGCTGGTTGGGATGGGGCAGGCGTTGCCGCCGACGGCGCTGTTTTTGATGCCGCGGGACTGATGGATTGCGGCGAGTGGAGCGTTGCCGGGGCTAAGGTCTAAGGTGTCATGCGGGGGGCGGAGCCTCCGGCGGGAGTTTATTTGGCAAGGTGAAAGCCTCGCTGTGCAGAAAGGAAACCGAATGTTCAATGCGATGATCGTGGAGAAGGATGACGCAGGCCAGACCAGCGCATCGGTGCAGCAGATTGATCTGGATCGTTTGCCCGCAGGCGAGGTGACGGTTGCGGTCGATTATTCGACTGTGAATTATAAGGACGGGCTGTGCCTTGGGCCGGGCGGCGGGCTGGTGCGGAATTATCCGCATATCCCGGGCATCGACTTTGCCGGCACGGTCGAGGCATCGGATGACGCGCGGTACAAACCCGGCGACAAGGTCGTGCTGACTGGATGGCGCGTTGGCGAGGCGCATTGGGGCGGCTACGCCCAAAAGGCGCGGGTGAAGGCCGATTGGCTGGTGCCGCTGCCAGAGGGGCTGAGCACGCGTGATGCGATGGCTGTTGGCACTGCTGGATTGACGGCGATGTTGGCGGTGATGGCGCTGGAGGATCATGGTATCAAGGCGGGGCCGGTTCTGGTGACCGGCGCCTCTGGCGGCGTCGGCTCTGTTGCGACGGCAATCTTGTCGCATTTAGGGTATAAGGTGGCCGCGGTCACCGGGCGGCCAGAGGGGGCGGATTATCTGCGCGATCTGGGCGCAACCGAGATTATCGCCCGCGAAGAGTTAGCCGAGACCGTCAAGCGCCCGCTTGAGGGCGAGCGCTGGGGCGGCTGCGTTGATGCGGTGGGCGGCGCGATGTTGGCGCGGGTGCTGGGGCAGATGGAATACGGTGCCTCTGTCGCGGCAGTCGGTCTGGCGGGGGGCGCGGGTCTGCCTGCGACGGTCATTCCGTTCTTGCTTCGCGGCGTGAACCTGCTGGGCATCGACAGCGTGATGCAGCCCTATGACAACCGCTTGCGGGCATGGAAGCGGGTCGCAAGTGATCTGCCGATGGACAAGCTGCAGGCGATGATCACCCCCGCAACCTTGTCTGATTTGCCGCGTTTAGGTGCCGATATTCTGCAAGGCCAAGTCCGCGGACGGGTCGTTGTGGACGTCAATTCATAGGGTATTAAGGCAACGGTGGTGAAAAGAGGTATCGGCATAAGGTTGCCGGTACCTCTGACCGCGTTAGGTGGCGTGCTTCATAATTAATAAAAGCATGGGAGACTCTGACAGATGCCCTTTAAACCGCCATTGCGGAAACTTGATATCGATACCGCTGACACCGGGTTTTACGAAGGTTACAACACCTACGTGACCTTGGGTGCCAAGGTCATCATCGTCCTGCTGATCATCTGGGCCGCCGTTTGGTCTGAAAACGCAGGCAGCACCCTGGGTGCGATCCGGTCGACCATCGATGCCTATACCGGCCCTTGGTACATGTATGTCGTCGCGCTGTTTATCGTGACCTGCTTTGGCCTTGCGCTGTATCCGCGCACAGGCAAGCTGATGCTGGGCAAGCCCGGCGATACGCCTGAATTCGACAGCTTTTCGTGGTTTTCCATGATGTTCGGCGCAGGCATCGGCATCGGCATGCTGACCTATGCCACGGCAGAGCCCATCTATCACTTCGGCACCAACCCAGAGACGATCCAAGGCCTGACCACAGGCGGCGCGGCGGACAATGTGCGCGATGCGTTCAAGTGGTCGTTTCTGCACTGGGGCCTGTCGGCTTGGGCGTGCTACGCGATCGTCGGCCTTGCGCTGGCGTTCTTTTCCTACGCGCGCGGCTTGCCGCTGACGATCCGGTCGGGCCTGACGCCGCTGTTTGGCAAAACGCTGGAAGGGCCTTTGGGCCATGTCATTGATATCGTGTCGGTCGTCGCCACCATTCTTGGCGTCGCTGTGACCATCGGCTACGGCGTGTCGCAGTTCGCATCGGGCGTGTTTAACATCACCGGTGCCCAGTGGTTGATGACCGAAGACGGGGCCCCCACGGTCGCGGCCATGTTGGCTGCCTTGGTGATTGTGATGCTGTGTTCGGTGCTGTCGGCGCTGTCCGGTGTTGGCAAGGGCATCAAGTGGTTGTCCAACCTGAACATGGGGCTGTCGTTCTTTATCCTCGCGTTCTTTTTGGTCTTCGGTTCGACCTTGTTTGCGTTCAAGGCGCTGTTCGTCGGCATCTGGGACTACATCACCGCGCTGCCTTATATGTCTGTTCATATCTTTAGCCCCGATGGCACGGGCGCGGATAACGTGACCAACCAACTGGCCGGATGGCAGGGTGGTTGGACCGTGTTCTATTGGGCATGGTGGATTGCATTTGCACCTTTCGTCGGCCTGTTCTTGGCGCGGATCAGCCGGGGCCGGTCGGTGCGGGAATACGTGCTGGGCGCGATGATTGTGCCGTCGGTGATGTGTTTCGTCTGGTTCGCCTTTGCCGGCGGCACGGCGATTGACCTGACGCTGAATGGCGGCGCGGGCGATCAAATCACCGGTGCGGGCATTTCCAGCCAGTTGTTTGCGATGATCAACTTTATGCTGTCGCCGCTACTGGCCAAACTGATGAGCATCGTGATCGTTGTTCTATTGCTGACCTATCTGGTCACCTCGGCGGACTCGGCGATTTTGATCATCAACACGATTGCCGCCGCTGGTGACGAGAGCGAGAAGGGCCGCATCCACATTATTGTCTGGGGCTGCATCCTTGGCATTGTGATCGGTGCGCTGCTGATGGCGGGCGGATTGGACGCGATCAACACGGCGATGATCATCGGGGCACTGCCGTTCAGCGTCGTGATGGTGCTGATGTGTATCGCGCTGATCAAGGCGCTGTACCGCGACGGCAAGCGTGAAGCGCATGCAGAAGCCGCAGCAGCGCGGAGCAAGACTGCCGCGTAATCCTATCACTTTTGGATACTCAGAAAGGCCCCCGCTGAAATTGCGGGGGCCTTTTTTCATTTTACAACAGTAGTTTAATGGATTTGGCGAAATGTTCTGATCACATCGGTGTGAAAACCGCGTCATTCGTGCTAAGTTTTTGTTAATCAAAACATAGCAATAAAGGACGTGCGCATGAGCGACGCGGCAAACGAGGGGATTCCGCCCCCGGACGGTAAAGCCGACCTGATCGATACGGACTACGAAATCGGCCAGGACAATATCGAAGGCTCGGTGCTGAGTGTCGGCTTCGACATACACAATCCGGTGTTCGGCATTTCGGCCACCGCAGTGGTTGCCTTTGTGTTTTACACGCTGGCCTTGCCGGAACAATCCGGCTCGGTTTTCACTTGGCTGTTCAGCACGGTGACAAAGGGCTTTGACTGGTTCTTTGTGACCGCGGCGAACATCTTTGTGTTGTTCTGCCTGTTCCTGATCGTCTCGCCCTTGGGCAAGGTGCGTCTGGGCGGCAAGGATGCAACGGCGGATTACACCTATATGGGGTGGTTTTCGATGCTGTTTGCAGCGGGCATGGGCATTGGCCTGATGTTCTATGGCGTGTCCGAACCGCTGTCGCATTTCACCAGCTCTTTGGGCGGCACGACCGTTGAAAACGGCATGCGTACGGATTGGGCCCCGCTTGGCGCGGCCGGCGGTGACGCGTCAGAGGCGATGCGCCTTGGCATGGCGGCGACGATCTTTCACTGGGGTCTGCACCCTTGGGCGATCTATGCTGTAGTGGGTCTGGCCTTGGCCTTATTCAGCTATAACAAGGGCTTGCCCCTGACCATGCGCTCTGCCTTCTACCCCCTGCTCGGAGAGCGGATCTGGGGCTGGCCGGGTCACATCATCGACATCTTGGCGGTTTTTGCCACGCTGTTCGGTCTAGCGACATCCCTTGGCTTTGGCGCAACGCAGGCAAACGCTGGCCTGAACGAAGTCTTCGGCCTGCCCATGGGCAACACGACCGAAGTGTTGCTGATCTCTGGCATCACCGCAGTCGCGCTGATCTCTGTGCTGCGCGGCCTTGATGGCGGCGTAAAGATCCTGTCCGAAATCAACATGGGCCTCGCGTTCTTGCTGCTGGCCTTCGTGCTGTTGGTCGGCCCGACGCTGTCGATCCTTGGCATCTTTGGCTCTAGCTTGCTGGCCTATGTCGAATATCTGCCGCAACTTGCGAACCCCATCGGGCGCGATGACACCAACTTTTTGCAAGGCTGGACGTCCTTCTATTGGGCGTGGTGGATCAGCTGGTCGCCTTTCGTCGGCATGTTTATCGCCCGCGTCAGCCGGGGCCGCACCGTGCGTGAATTCATCACCTGCGTGCTGTTGATTCCGTCGCTGGTCTGCGTGCTGTGGATGTCGGTCTTTGGCGGCATTGCGATCACGCAGGTCGTCCAAGAAGGCTATACCGCAGCCCAAGACGCAGAGCTGCCATTGCAGCTGTTCAAGGTGCTGCAAGACCTGCCGCTCACCACGATCACATCGCTGATCGGCGTCGTGCTGGTCATCGTGTTCTTCGTGACATCGTCTGACTCCGGCTCGCTGGTGATCGACACGATCACCGCAGGCGGCAAGGTCGACGCGCCGGTGCCCCAGCGCGTCTTTTGGTGCATCTTTGAAGGCGCGGTGGCCATCGTGCTGCTGCTGTCGGCTGGCGGCCTTGGGTCATTGCAATCCATGGTGATCTCGACCGGCTTGCCGTTCACCGTGGTGCTGCTGGTGATGTGTGTCGCGATCTATCGCGGCCTGAAGTCCGAACGCGCGAATACGTAAAAAAACGCGGCAGGCGGGTTGTTTTGCAACCCGCCTGTTGATCCCGGCCCGGACCCCGCTAAGTTCGGGACATGACTGATAAATCCCCCATCATTATGTGGTTCCGGCGCGACCTGCGCCTTGGCGACCACCCCGCACTCACCGAAGCCTGCAACAGCGGCCGCCCGGTCATCCCGCTTTTCATCCACGACGATGTGGTGGCCGGGCAGGGCGCCGCACCGCGCTTTCGCCTTGGGCTGTCGGTCGCGTCGCTGCGGGATGCCTTGGCTGACAAGGGGGCCAAGCTGATCCTGCGCCGCGGCGATGCGCTTAGCGTTTTGCGTGACGTGATCAAAGAGACTGGGGCCGGGGCCGTCTATTGGTCGCGCCTGTACGATCCCATCAGCAAGGCCCGCGATACCGCCGTAAAGGCGGGGCTGAAAGATGACGGCATCGACGCCGTCAGTTTTCGCGGTCATCTGCTGTTCGAGCCTTGGAGCGTGGAGACGCAGACCGGTGGCTTTTACAAAGTCTACACCCCGATGTGGAAATCTGTCCGCAGCCGCGAACTTCCCAATACCCTGCCTGCGCCCGGCAAAATCCCTGCGCCTGATAGCTGGCCCGCAAGCGATGCGCTGGACGACTGGGCGATGGGCGCAGATATGCGGCGCGGCCACGACGTTGTGCTGCCGCATTGCACCGTTGGCGAAACCGCTGCCAGCCACCGGCTGGGTGCCTTTATCGCAAACCGTGTCGCAGATTATAAAGCCGCGCGCGATATTCCGGGGATCAAGGGGACATCCGGCCTGTCGGAAAACCTGACCTATGGCGAAATCAGCCCGCTGGCCTGCTGGCACGCAGGATGGCGCGCGCTCCATGACGGCAAGGGCGATGCCGAAGTATTTCTGAAAGAGCTGGTCTGGCGCGAGTTTGCCTACCACCTGGCCCACCACACGCCGCGCATCACAACGGGCAACTGGCGCGAGGATTGGGATGCTTTCCCGTGGAAAACCGACGAGCGGCTGGCCGAGGTGAAGGCTTGGAAGCAAGGGCGTACCGGCATCCGATTTGTTGATGCGGCGATGCGCGAATTGCAGGTGACCGGGACGATGCACAACCGGGGCCGGATGATCGTCGCCAGCTATTTGACCAAGCACCTGATGTGTCATTGGAAAATCGGTTTGGATTGGTTCGAGGACCAACTGATCGACTGGGACCCCGCATCAAACGCGATGGGATGGCAGTGGTCCGCAGGATCTGGCCCGGATGCAACGCCCTATTTCCGGGTGTTCAATCCGGTTACTCAGCTGGATAAGTTCGACAAAAATCGCGACTACGCCAAGGCGTGGCTGGCAGAGGATTATAAGAACCCGTCACAGACCGCGCTGGCCTTTTACGATGCCATTCCACTGCGCTGGAATATGGCACCTGATGATGCCTATCCCGATCCGGTTGTGACCGCCGAAGACGGCCGCAAGGCGGCGCTTGCCGCCTATAAGGACCGTGATTTTTAAGCGGCGAGGCGCGCCTGACGGAAGGAAATCAGGCGGTTCCGCTTGACGTCCCACAGATCAAGCGAGGCGCATTTCAGGCTTTCGCGCATCGTCATGCGGCTGACTTCGACCAGTTCCTTGTGATCGCGCAGCACGTCGGGCAGGCGATAGAACGGGATGCGGCTGTACAGGTGGTGCACATGGTGAATGCCGATGTTGGCGGTCATCCAGCGCAGAACCAGCGGCAAATCGTAATGAGAGCTGCCGTGCAGCGCCGCCTCGTGCAACTGCCAGTCGGGGTCATGTTCCCACATCGTCGTTTCGAACTGGTGCTGGACATAGAACAGCCACACGCCAGCGGATGCAGCGACAAAGACCGGCGGCACAAAGACAAAGGCAACAGCCTGCCAGCCACCAAAGTAAGCGATCAGCGCCACAGCCACGGCCAGTGCGACATTAGTTACCATAGCGGAAATCCAGTAGACCTTGCCCGCGGTCATCAGACCCAGTGGCACGCGGTTCTGGATAAAGAACAAATATGTCGGACCAAGACCGAACATCACCAGCGGGTGACGATAAAGGCGGTACATGAAACGCCGCAGCGGCGGCAACGCGTTGTATTCGTCCAAAGTCAGCGTCGTGACATCGCCGATGCCGCGCCGATCCAGATTGCCCGCATGCGAATGGTGCAGCGCGTGTGTGCGGCGCCAGACGTCATATGGGGTGAGCGTCACAACGCCCAAGATCCGGCCGGCCCAGTCGCTAAGATGACGGTTGTTAAAGAAGGACCCATGCCCGCAATCGTGCTGGATTGCAAAAAGGCGCACCAAAAAGCCACCATTCACAACGCCAATCGCAAGCGCCAGCAACCAGCTGACCTGCACTGCATACCAGGCAGCGACCCACAAAGCGACGAAACCAGCGACTGTGACGCCAAGTTCGAAAAAACTGCGTGATGTGTTAGGATCGCGATAGGCCGCAAGAATGCGGACCCAATCACGCGCGGCAGGAGTGTCGGGCGGTAGGTGGGTCGTCGAAGGCATTCTGTTATCAGTCCTTTGTGGTGTGTTGCATGCGATAAACGAGATGTAGTTATAAACAAGTAAATTCGGCGACATCCGGCGAATAGACAGGCAAACCGCGGCACCCTGTCGCGGGTAGGTCGCAACTATTTCGCCTCTGACGCGTGACTTTCGGGTGCGACACCTTAAAATTAGATCAACACCGGGCCTAAGAACCGGCAAAAACGACAGACAGGGTAATAGATGATTTTGACGACCACTGACGGCCAAACCGGGCTGCCACGTTATTTCACTGCGGTTTTCAAGATGATGGGCGCCCTGAAACGGGGCCGGATCGATGTGATTCTGCCTGACGGTCGCCAATTCCGTTCTGAAGGGGCCGCAGCGGGTCATGTCGCTGAAATCACTGTGCATAACGCTGATCTGTTTGCCCGTATCGTGCGCGAAGGCGACCTTGGGTTTTGTGACGCTTACCTTGATGGCTGGTGGTCAACGCCCGATTTGATGGCGTTCATGGACCTGATTCACGACGACGCAGAAGAGATTTATGACGGGTTTCCGGGCCAGTATCTTGTGCGAACTTTCGAGCGTATCCGCTTCTGGTTGCAAAGTAATTCCAAAAAGCAGGCCCGCAAGAACATCGAATATCACTACGATCTTGGCAACGATTTCTACGGCCTTTGGCTCGACGACACGATGACCTATTCCTCTGCCCTGTTTGAAAGCGGCCAAGAGAGCCTTGAGAGCGCGCAGACGGCCAAGTATGCCTCTATGGTGGATCAGATGGGCGTGCAGCCCGGTGATCATGTGCTGGAAATCGGCTGCGGTTGGGGCGGGTTTGCGGAATACGCCGCAGCAGAGCGCGGCTTGCGTGTCACCTGCCTGACGATCAGCAAAGAGCAGTTTAACTACGCCGTCGACCGCATTGAAAAGGCAGGGCTTTCCGACAAGGTCACCTTCAAGCTCCAAGACTACCGCGACGAAACGGGCACCTATGACGGCATCGCCAGCATCGAGATGTTCGAGGCCGTCGGCGAGCAATATTGGCCGGCCTATTTCAAGACCGTTCGGGCGCGGCTGAAGCCCGGTCGCAAGGCCACATTGCAGATCATCACTGTCGCTGACCGCCGGTGGGAGGTTTACAAACGCGGACCCGATTTCATTCAGAAATACATCTTTCCCGGCGGCATGCTGCCAAGCCCCAGCAAGCTGAGAGAGGTCATTGCCAAGCATGGTTTATTGGTCGAAACCTCTATCGAATTTGGCCACAGTTACGACCAGACGTTGCGCCGCTGGCATGACACCTTTAACGCCAAATGGGACAAAGTCGCGGCCTTAGGCTTTGACGACCGGTTTCGGCGGATGTGGAACTTTTATCTGACCTCTTGTGCTGCGACCTTTGCCAGTGAAAACTGCGACGTAACGCAAATTACGATCGCGCGCCCCGCCTAAGGGGCCGGAAAGGAACGACCATGCCAACTGCCGGACGCCTTGCGGGGGCCGTGTTTTATGCGGTTCTGGGGGCGGTACTCGCCTTTTTGTTGGTGCCGTATTTTGATGAAGCGCGCGCGCCAAAGTATTGGTATCCTTTGGTTATCATCGTTGGCGTGTTGGTCGGTTGGATCATTGTCGGCTCGCGCAGCGGGCAAGGCACGGGGGCTGCAATGGGCACCGCCTTGACCGGCGCTGCGGCGCTTGCGTTTTGGGTGCTACTGCTTTTGTCGGGTTATGACATGATTCAGGTGGCCATGCGCGGCCGCTTTGGTGGCCCGATGGAGGCAGTCATTGGCGTGTTCTCCATTATGCTGGATTACGCCAAGGTGTTTTATTCCCCGCTGAACCTGCTCGTCTGGCTGGGCGGCGGATTGGTCGCGGGGCTGCTGACGGACATATTCGGATCGCGTTACCGCTAATGAATATCTTTGTTTACGGCACCTTGCGCGACGAAGCGTTGCGGATAGCTGTGTCTGGCATCGCAGGTGATGTGACGCCTGCGCGGCTGGACGGCTACAGTGTGCAGCCTGCGGTGGGTGACGTGGCCCCAATGATCACGCAGGTCCCGGGGTGCACGGCGCAGGGGCTGCTATGGCGCAACCTGAGCGCCGCCCAGATCGCGCGGATGACTCTGTTCGAGGACGCTTACGACTACACCCTGACCTCTGTGCCCGTGACGTTGACAGATGGCACAACGCATCTCGCGCAAGTGTGGCTGCCGCCTGCGCAGTTGCAAGCGGCACAGGGGGAATGGTCGCTCGCCGATTGGCAGGAAAACTACGGCGCTGTCACGGCGCAGGCGGCGCGCGCAGTGTTTGCGCAAGACCCGTTGCCCGCGCCCGCTGATCTGCGCTGGCAGTGGCCGATGTTCCTGAAACGCGCTTGGGCGCAGGCGCAGGCGGCAGTGACGGATCGGCCAAATGCGCTGCGCTATGCGGCGCAGGCGGGCGACGTGACCGTGTCTGACCGCGCCGCGCCTGTGGGGCGGTTTTTCAAGATGCAGGGCTTCGATGTGTCCCACCGCCGGTTTGACGGCGGCCATCAAGGCCCGCTACCGCGAGAGGTGTTGGTTGGCATCGATGCCGCGATTGTGCTGCCCTATGATCCGGTGCGCGGCCGCGTTGTGCTGGTTGAACAGATGCGTATGGGCCCGCTGGAACGGGGCGATCCGAACCCGTGGATGCTGGAACCTGTCGCAGGCATGATCGACGCCTTCGAGACGCCAGAGCAGGCCGCCTTGCGCGAGACGCAAGAAGAAGCCGGGCTGGATGTCACCCTGCGCCATGTCACATCCTTTTATCCGTCACCGGGTAACGCGACGGATTACTTCTATTGTTACATCGGCTTATGCGACCTTCCTGATGTAAATCGCTACGCTGGCGGGCTGGAATCAGAACAAGAGGACCTGCGTCTGCATGTGCTGCCGCTGGATGACGCGCTGGCCTTTGTCCAAAGCGGCGAAATCGCTGCTGGGCCTTGCGTGACGTTGATTTACTGGCTGGCGCTGAACCGGGACGCCCTGCGTCTTGAGTTCGCCCCCGCTGACGCCTAGACAGTACGTAACACGCGCATTCGAAAGGGCTTTGCCATGCATATCAAATCCGATCTGGCCGATACCGTTGGGAACACGCCCCTGATCAAGCTGCGCGCCGCGTCAGAGCTGACCGGCTGCACCATTCTGGGCAAGGCTGAATTCATGAACCCCGGCCAGTCCGTTAAGGACCGCGCCGCGCTTTACATCATCAAAGATGCCGTCGCCAAAGGCTTGCTGAAGCCCGGCGGCACCATCGTCGAAGGCACCGCTGGCAATACGGGCATTGGCCTTGCGCTTGTGGGTGCGTCGATGGGCTTTAAGACCGTCATCGTGATCCCGGAAACCCAGTCCGAGGAAAAGAAAGACATGCTGCGCCTTGCGGGTGCGGAATTGGTGCAGGTGCCTGCTGCGCCTTACAAAAATCCTAACAACTACGTCCGCTATTCCGGCCGTCTGGCCGAAGAGCTGGCGAAAACCACCCCCGGCGGCGTGATCTGGGCGAACCAGTTCGATAACGTGGCCAACCGTCAGGCCCATATTGAAACCACCGGGCCAGAGATTTGGGAACAAACCGGCGGCAAGGTTGACGGCTTTATCTGCGCGGTCGGGTCCGGCGGCACGCTTGCGGGTGTCGGCATGGCGTTGCAGCCCAAAGGCGTGAAAATCGGTCTGGCTGATCCGGACGGTGCCGCGCTGTATAACTTCTACGAGCACGGCGAGATGAAATCGTCGGGCGATAGCATCACCGAAGGCATCGGTCAGGGCCGGATTACGGCGAACCTTGAAGGGTTCACGCCCGATATGAACTATAACATCCCCGACGCAGAAGCGCTGCCGATCGTCTTTGATCTGCTGCAGCACGAGGGGCTGTGCCTTGGCGGATCGTCCGGCATCAACATTGCGGGCGCGATCCGTATGGCGCGGGACATGGGGCCGGGGCACACCATTGTGACCATCCTGTGTGACTATGGCACGCGCTATCAGTCAAAGCTGTGGAACCCGGAGTTCTTGCGCTCCAAAGGATTGCCAGTGCCGTCTTGGCTGTCCACCGGACCGCAGTCCATTCCCGGCGTTTTCCAAGACGCATGACCCCGCGCCTTGGTCTTGGGATTGCGCTGGCGTTTTGGCTGGCCGGGCAGGGTGCCACCGCGCAGGTGGCCCTTGACGGGTTAGTGACAGCGCCAGCTGATGCGGAAACCACCGCCCAGCAAGGCGAGGCCGAGGCGGCCGCGGCAGAGGTTGCCGATCCAGAGGCGTTGGACGCAGCCGAGCAGGCGCTGGCTAATGCCGTGCCTGATCTGGACGACTGGCAATCGCGCGTTGCCGCAGCAGAGGCGCTGCTGGGCACGGGTACCGGATCATCGCTGGCCCTGTCGCGCACGCGCGAGACGCTGTTTGGTTGGCGAGAACGTTTTCAGGCGCTGGGATCACTTAACGCGGGCCGCATCGCCACCGTGCAAGGCCAGATTAGCGCGCTCGGAACCCCGCCAGAAAGCGGCGAGGAACAGCCCGCCATCGCGGAACGCCGTATCGTGCTGAACCGCCAATTGGACGAGATTAGCGCCCCAGCCGTGTTGGCCCGTGAAGCCTATGCCCGCGCCGATGGCCTGATATCTGAGGTCGATAGCCAGTTGCGCGCCCGCGATACCGCACGGCTGACCACACGCGGCCCGTCGCCGCTGAACCCGTCCAACTGGGGCGAGGCACTGCAAAGCGGGCACGCGGCGTTGAATACTGTGGTCGCATCGGCAGCAGCGCGGATATCGTCGCGCTTCTCATCCGGGTCGATCTGGCCGGGCGTGCCGCTGTCGATCATGTATCTGGCCGTGGCCATTGTGCTGCTGGCGCGGTCACGGTCTTGGGTGTCGTTGCTGCAGGACCGGGTGGAGAACAGCCATGCGCGGGGGCGTGCGATTTGGTCGTTCCTGTTGTCGCTGTGGCAGATCGTGCTGCCGACGCTTGGCCTGTCCGCGCTGATTTTGGGTCTGCGCCAGCTTGGCGTGTTGGCCCGGTCCGGGGATGCGCTGTCGCAGGCGATCTTTGGCGCGGGCTTTATTGTGATCGTGGCGCGCTGGCTGAACGGGCAGCTGTTCCCGCAGGGTGAACAGGGCGGCCCGCTGGGCTATCCCGCTGATGTGCGCAGCAAAATCCGCAGCAGCGGTGTGGCGCTTGGCATTGGCCTTGCCGCGATCTTGATTGTTGCGGCGCTGATGGCGAATGCGGGGGCCTCTGACGCATCAACCGGGGTGGTGACGCTGCCATTGCAGGTCTTGCTGGCCGCGATCTTGTTCCGCCTTGGCTATTTGCTGCGGCACGCGCCGATGGACCGGGCAGGCAAGGCGGGATCAAGCGGGCGCATTCGTGTGTCCGTCGGGCTGCTTTGCATTATCGTGGCCATTGCGTCGCCGCTGCTGGCGGCGGCCGGCTTTGCTGCGGCATCGGCGTCGCTGTTTGCGCCGTCGGTCATGACGCTGGCGATTTTTGGCGTGATCATTGTGCTGCAAAAGCTGGTCTATGACATCTACGCCCCGTCCAGCGAAACCGAAGGCGCAGGGCCGCTGATGCCCGTCGTCATCGGCTTTGGGCTGTTTTTGCTGGCCGTGCCGGTTTTGTCGCTGGTCTGGGGCGCAAGTGTCACCGACTTGGCAGAGGTCGTGGCCCAGTTCCGCGCCGGTTTCCAAGTCGGCGAGACGACGATTTCGCCCGGCGATTTCCTGACCTTCGTGCTGATCTTTGGCGGCGGCTACTTGCTGACGCAATTCGTTAAGCGGCAGTTGAAAACAACGGTGTTGCCGCGCACGAAAATGGACCTTGGCGGGCAGAATGCCGTCTCGGCCGGGGT
Organism: Loktanella salsilacus; assembly: GCF_900114485.1. Lineage (GTDB taxonomy): Bacteria > Pseudomonadota > Alphaproteobacteria > Rhodobacterales > Rhodobacteraceae > Loktanella > Loktanella salsilacus. The sequence continues at coordinate 149,373 of NZ_FOTF01000002.1, forward strand.
GGGATATGTCGGGATCTTTCTGGCCGCGCTGATCGCGATCACGACGGCGGGCATTGATTTATCAAGCCTTGCGATTGTCGCCGGTGCGCTGTCGGTTGGTATCGGTTTTGGCCTGCAAACCATCGTTCAGAACTTTGTCTCTGGCATCATCCTGTTGATCGAACGCCCCATCGGCGAAGGCGATATGATCGAGGTGAATGGCAACGTTGGTTTCGTGCGCAATATCTCGGTCCGGTCCACCCGGATCGAGACGTTTGACCGCACCGATGTCATCATCCCCAACGCTGATCTGGTCAGCGGGCAGGTCACGAACTGGACGCGCGGCAACCTTGTGGGCCGCCTGATTTTGCCAATTGGCGTGGCCTATGGCACTGACGTGGAAAAGGTCCGCGCGATTTTGCTTGAGATCGCCGAGGCGCATCCGATGGTGATTGCCGATCCCGGCCCGCAGGCGCTTTTTGCCGCCTTCGGTGCCAGCAGCTTGGACTTTGAGCTGCGGATGATCCTGCGCGATGTGAACTGGAAGGTCGTCACCACCGACGAAATCCTGCGCCAGATCAACGCCCGCTTTGTAGCCGAAGGGATCGAAGTGCCCTTTGCCCAGACCGATATCTGGCTGCGTAATCCGGAAAAGCTGCACCCCGCGCAGCCAAGCGCCCCGGCCAAGCCTGTGGAAGCCCCCAGCGACGGTCCTAGCACCGCGCGCGAGGCCAGCAGCATGATGGACGCCAGCGACCTGCACGACACTGATACGGACGGCGATGCCGATCCAGATGGGCCTACCTGATGACCGAGCCGCTTTTCTTGCACGATTCCTACCTGCGCGAGGCGACGGGCCGCGTCACCGGGCATACGCTGGAAGGCGGTATCGTGTTGGATGCGTCGATCTTTTACGCGACCTCTGGTGGGCAGCCGGGGGACGCGGGGCGGTTGGTGTGGGACGGCGGCGGCATCGACATTGGCACGACCGTAAAGGGGCAGGGCGGCGATATCGTCCTTGTCCCGGCAGAGCCTGCGCGCCTGCCAGAGATTGGCACCTATGTGAAGCAATCGCTGGTCTGGGATCGCCGCCACCGCATGATGCGCGTGCACACCGCGCTGCACCTGCTGTCAGTTATTATCCCGCGCCCCGTCACCGGCGGGCAGATCGCGGCTGATAAGGGGCGGCTGGATTTCGATATGGAAAACGCACCCGAAGACAAGGATGCGCTGACCGGACTGCTGAACGACATGATCGCGCGCGATCTGGCCGTTACCGCCGAATGGATCCCCGAGGCTGTGTTGGATCAACAGCCAGAACTGATCAAGACGATGACGGTCAAGCCGCCGCGCGGCCAAGGCCCCATTCGCCTGATCCGGATTGGAGAGGGTGACACAGCCGTCGATCTGCAACCCTGCGGCGGCACCCACGTCGGCTGGACCAGCGAAATTGGCCGCGTGCGGATCGGTAAGATCGAAAAGAAGGGCCGGCAAAATCGCCGGGTCTATCTGCATCTAGAGGACGCGTGATGTTTACGCTGCTTTGTATCGGAACGGCAGTCCTGTGCGCCGTGCTGTTCGCCGTCTTCCTGATCGCGCCGGGCGCTTATATGGGCCTGTACGGCGTCACGGCGGACGCCAGCGCTGTGTTCATCGGTCGCCGCGCGTCACCCTTATTCTTGGGGTTGGCTGTGTTCTTTTGGCTGCTGCGGGACGCAGGGCCGGGGCCATTGCAAGACGGCACCGCATTGGCCGCGGCTGTGACCTTTGCGGGCATCGCTGCGTCGGGGATTTGGTCCTACGCCGCAGGCTCTGCCAGTTTCGCGATTCTGGTGGCAGCAGGGTTCGAGGCTGCGATTGCCGTGGCCTTTGTGCTGGCGCGTTAGGACTTGTCTAGCTGATCTTCGCTATCGGGCAGACCTTCGCGGGACAGCAGGATCGCGATGGGGCGCAGCGCGGGGACATGGCTGCACACGACAAGCATCATCACCATGATCGGCACCGACAGGAACATGCCGGGAATGCCCCAAACAGCACCCCAGAACGCAAGGCTGACAAGAATGCCAAAGGACGACAGCCGCAGGGCGCGCCCCATCAGCATCGGGTCAATAACAGAGCCGTTCATGAACTGAATGGCCCCCGAGATGACAAAGATCACCACGGTCAGGGTCGGATCGCCAAACTGCACATAGGCCGCCAGTGCGACCAGCCCTGTCGCGACGATGGACCCCACATTCGGGATGAAGTTCAGCACAAAGGTCATCACCCCCAAGGGCATCGCAATTTCCATCCCAAACGCCTGCGCCATTACATAGGTCATCACCCCGGTCACAAGGCTGATTCCCGTTTTGACCAGCAGGTAATAGTTTACCCGGTGAATGATGGACGAAATGATAAGACCGATGCGCTTGGCCTGCGCTGGGTTACCGGTAAAGGCCAGCAGCTTGGTCTGGAACCAGACCCGTTCCGCGAATAAAAAGCCGACAAATAGGATCACGAGCACCGAGGCTTGCGTCAGGCTTGTCGCGCCGCCTGCTGCCCCGCGCAGATAGCCCGACAGCTCTATTGACCGCATGGAATTGAGCACGGCGGCCTCTGTATCGTCGCCAGCCCATGAAAACAGGGCGGCAATCGCCTCTGGCGCGCGTTCGGCGTAGGCGAGGGTGATTTGCAGCACCGTGTTGATCTGCGCTACGACAATCGATGTCATGGTCAGCAGCGCCGCGCCGATCAGCAAAAGCGCGACAATCGACGCCAGCCAATTGGGCACCCGCAGCCGCCCGATCCGCTGGCGGGCGATAAAGCTGATCACATCCGCTGTCAGCGAAAACAGGATGATCGCCACGGCAAGGCTGATCAGAATGAACTGCGCCTGCACCAGCAAAAACAGCACCACCGCAAAGGCGATGATCACCAGCGCAGCGGTCTGCACGCGCGCCAGCTCGAACCGCTGGGCGTTGGTGTCTTCGGGGGGCGGGACGTGCTTCATGGGTATTAACTCTATGCGGTTACAATGTTTATGCGCAGCCGGGGCGCAGGTTTCAATGCATCGGCGCGAATTTTCCGTTTCTGCCTCTTGCACCCCCCCGCACCCTTGGCTAAAGACGCCCTCAGTGGACAGGTGGCCGAGTGGTCGAAGGCGCACGCCTGGAAAGTGTGTAGGCGGGGAACCGTCTCCAGGGTTCGAATCCCTGTCTGTCCGCCACAAACCTTTCTATTTGAATTGCTTGGTTTGTATGCCGCTGGCGCGCGGATACTGTGCTCATCTTGCCCGATGTCAGGGTTATAGCGAAAAGTTGCATTGGATAATGGCAGATATGTGCCTAAAGTCTCCGCGACTTAATATCGCTGCTCCCAAATTGCCAAGGAATTCGAAATGCTGACCAGACGCCACTTTATCCAGACGACTGGAGCGCTATTTTCACTTCCGATCGCCAGCCCCGCATTTGCCGCCCCGACGTCGCAGCAGTCGCAGTGGTCCGCTTGGGACTCGCGCGTGACACCTGCGAACTATGATCCCGCGACCACCAACCCTTGGGGTTTTCACGACCGCTTTTTGCCGCAGCTGGTGCAGGCGAATGACGGTCTGAAATCAGGCGATATCCACGTCGATGCGGTTGCGCGCTACCTTTATCACATCCAGCCCAACGGCACAGCGATGCGCTACGGCGTGGCGATTGCCAAGGGCAACCTGTACGAACCTGGTTCCTACGCGATCAAGCGCAAGTCCAAGTGGCCAACTTGGACACCGACCCCTGCGATGATCGAGCGTGACCCGGCATCATATGAGCAGCACAAGGACGGCATGGATGGCGGCCCGAGCAACCCTCTGGGGTCGCGCGCGCTGTATCTTTATACTGGCAACCGCGACACCTATCTGCGCATCCACGGCACGCCGTCGCCGCGGTCCATCGGTAGCCGCGCCAGCTCTGGCTGTGTGCGCATGGTGATGGCGCATATCATTGGTCTGTACGACCAGGTGGCGACAGGGTCGACGGCCGTGTTGTACCCGACCGAAAACACTGTCACCGCCCAAAGTTAAGCTGCAGTCACAGGCTCTGCCGGGGCTTCGGCCGCGGCGGGCTTTGGCGCACAAATATGGCGGCCTTCGCGGGTCAGAAGCGGCAGTTCTGTCGTCTCGACCGGGCCGACATAGCTGAACCAGAAACAGTTATCATCATCGTGCACGCGCGCTGTGGCCAGGTTTTGGTTCGGCGCGGCCATTGCGGTGATCTGATCCTGAATCTGCTGCTCTGGGCTAGGCAGCGCCGGGGCGGCGGGCGCTGGCGGCACGGGGGCCGCGCAGGCACCCAGTAGCAAAGATCCAGCAAGCGCAGCGACAATTATCTTCATCGTATTCTCTTTCGTGTCTAATCCATTGGGTCCATGACAGCCTGCACGGCAGGATCACGGCATGCGCCGTGTATAAGGCGGCTGTCGGCTGTCGGCTACCGCCTGATCAAGGCTGGGGGCGCGATTTGCCATGATCTTCGCCGCAACTGGGCGAGATGGCACTTTTTATTAATGTCTTTGGGCCATGCCTAACGCTGCAAGGCCGGTTGCGGGATCGCTGGTGTGGTCTTTTGCCCTTCGCCAAATATGGGGTGCATGGCTTGCTTTGATTGACGCCGAAAAGGGCACCGCTGCATGCGTTTGAACTATAAAATCCTAATTGGACTGATCAGCGTTCTGGTCATCTGGGCGGGGACACTGGGTCAGTCCTATCGCACAATGAAACAGCTGGAATCGGAATATACCCGCACCGTGGACGAAACGCTTCCTATCATCCTCTCGCTAGAGGAACTGCGTTTCGCGACCCTGCGGATCGTGTCGTCAACCAGCGAAAACGCGATGATTATGGCGCTGCAGCGTAATTCGGACGTTGCCCCAGTCGATAGTGATATGCCCACGCCGGACGCCCACGAAGTCCATGAAACTGCCATCGGCATTTCAGATTTTGAACGCGTCTTCGAGATTTATAGCAACCAAGTTGATCTGTACGATTCGGCAGATGGCGCAATTCGCGATCTGATTGGCAGCAATGGCACTGCCTTAACCGATATCAGTCAAAGGTTAGAGGCCGCGTTAGAAAACAATGCGTCGACTGCTGAAGTTCTTGAGATGAAAGAGGTGATGGAGGACGCTGAAGCTGACATTTTATCCCTTATCATTGGCCAGATTACAGATGAACGCCGTGCGCTGCGCTTGCGTCAGGCCGCCTTGCGACAGGGCATAGTCGACGCAATTGATAACCTGATGATCAGTGCTGCACTTGCTGCGTTTGGCATTACGGCGCTGGTTATTCTGTCGTCCTTGCGCATTATCAAACCGATCGAGCGGCTGACGGCCGCTGCGGTGCGCATCGCCAAAGGTGACTTTGCGCCACTGCCCAAGGTCACGCAAAACGATGAAATCGGTGCGTTGACCAATGCCTTTAGCGATATGTCATCAAATTTGCAAAATATGATCCGCCGCCATCAAGAGGCGACGGACAATGCCTTGGCCAGTGAACAGCGCTTTCGCGACGTGGCAGAAGCGTCATCGGATTGGATTTGGGAAATTGGATCTGACTACCGTATTACCTTTGTGTCCGGGCGTTTCTTTGACGTCACCGGGTTGTCGGCCAGGGCTGTGATCGGACAGCCAATCAGCAAGTTTTTGACCCCAGATCGGACCGCAACTGCAGACTGTTTCGAAAACCTAGAGCTGGACGGCCTCGCACCTATCCGCGACATGCGCTGTCGCTACAGCGATATCACAAACCAAACCCGCATCTGCCGTTTGTCTGGCAAGCCACTGTTCCACAAGACGGGCACCTTCATGGGCTACCGCGGGACGGCCAGCGACATCACTGCCGAGGTTGAAGCGCAGGATATCGCGGAACATCTGGCGCTTCACGATGCGCTGACAGGACTGCCGAACCGGATCTTTATGGCGGAACGACTAGATCAAAACCTTGCAAAAATCCTGCGTCACGGCGGGGCGGTCAGCGTGATCTGTCTTGATCTGGACCACTTCAAGGAAGTGAATGACACCCTTGGCCACGCAGCGGGTGATTCCTTGCTGAAATCAGTTACAAAGCGCCTCGAAAGTACGCTGCGGATCACCGATACGCTGACGCGGCTTGGCGGCGATGAATTCGTCATCGTCCAGTCGGAAGCGATCCAGCCTAGCGGCGCAGAAGTGCTTTGCCGGCGTATCTTGCAAGTCATATCAGAGCCCTTCGAGGTTGAGGGGCAGAACCTATACATCGGTGCCAGCCTTGGTGTGTCGCTTGCGCCAATCGACAGTCTGGACCCCGAACAACTGCTGAAAAATGCCGATGTCGCAATGTACCGCGCAAAGAAGGACGGCCGAAACAGCTTTCGATTCTTCGAGGCGGGGATGGACGCTGAATTGCAAGAACGCAAAGCGATGGAACGAGACCTGCGGGTTGCGATTCAAAACAACGAACTTGAAATGTACTACCAGCCTTTGATCGAAACCCATGGCCGCGCGATGCAAGGGGTAGAGGCACTTGTGCGGTGGAATAGGCCGGGCTTTGGTATGGTGCCGCCCGGTGACTTTATTCCATTGGCCGAAGAAACTGGCCTGATCATCCCGCTTGGTGATTGGATTTTGCGCACATCCTGCCGGCAGGCCACGGAATGGCCAAATTTGTTCGTGGCGGTCAATCTGTCACCAACACAGTTCAAGCAACAAGATCTGATCGGGTTAGTGAAGCAAGTTCTGCATGACACTGGCCTTACTCCCAATCGGCTCGAGTTGGAAATTACCGAAGGCGTCTTGCTTGAACAAACCGCCTATTCCTTGATGACATTGCGGGGTTTGCAAGAACTTGGCGTCCGAATCGCGATGGACGACTTCGGCACCGGCTATTCGAGTCTGAGCTATCTACAAATGTTTGCCTTCGACAAAATCAAACTTGACCAAAGCTTTGTGCAAGAACTGGGTAAAAGCTCTGGCGCGACGTCGATTGTCAGAACGGTGCTGGATCTGGGGCGGTCGTTGGGGATGGTCACGACAGCTGAAGGGGTCGAAACTGCTAGCCAGCGCGACTATCTTACCCAGCAGGGTTGCAACCAGATGCAGGGTTACCTTTTCAGCAGACCGGTTCCCGCGGCTGAGATCAAAAACCTGCTGTTGCGAACATACCCCGATGTCGATGTTCCCGTGGCGAAGGCACTATCCTCGTAAACTTAGCCTGGGCCAGTGCTGCGATCGTCTGAAACCGTGGGCATACAGCCCGAACATTTAGGGATACGCATGCGGCGCAACAACGGCAAACCAAGATTGCAATATGCGCAGGGGGCATCTGCAGGATAGAAGAATGACGGAGCTAACCGGGGGAGAACTAGTCCTTCACATATATTTCGGCAAATTATTGTAAGTAATATAAATGCTGAAGGCTAATTCATTAGGCGTCACCCTTTATGACATCCTTATTTCGCGATATGTTATTGGTACGCATCAGAAAGTGAGTAAATTTTCCTGTTTGCGTCCTTCGATATTTATGGCGTACAGTTTGAATGGGTATATTCAATCCAACTCCAGAGAGTAAAATTTGGTACTATGATAGAGGAATAACGGCCACCCTGTGGTATATTTTAAGATTTAATCTCGCGGCGTGAAGGCAAGGTGGAAGCACTCTATCGAATTTTAGCAGTGTTACTGGCTAAACACGAATGCAGGACTGTCAGACGCGTTAGTTAAAGTAACCACCGTATTATCTAAAATAGCGTATTGCGGAACTTGACCTTAATGGTTCAATCACCGCTTCGACGAAGGGTGCATCGGCCTAGCCACATTTGCGACGTTCAACAAAAGGTGGTGTTTGGAACAGTAGCGCAGGCGCGAAAGGCCACCCTATGGCGGTTTTAAAGCTGAACTATGCCCATATTTACCTTTGCCGGACCTGCTCGACCCGATGTGTTCTTGCTCCGCGCACAAAATAGATTCCTGATATTAGTGCGAAAAACAAAGTCCGAAGGTCAGCGATAAGGAAATGAATTGCCGCAGAAACGCTTGATGTCGACAAACCGAAGTTTTACAATCCCACCATTAGACAAACGCGGCAAGGCTAAGAAATGTTATCGTCAACAAGGCTCCAGCACCTACCACAAGTTTTCTGAGTCGTGGCGGATAGGGCACTTATGTGATGCCGCTTGGTGAGAACGCTCGATTTGCGTAGGTCATCGCAAGCGACCTGAGTGTCGGAACCTCCAATCGTTTTTGCCGCTTTTCTAAAAGTTCATGCGCGAGGCTGGAGAACGCAGAAAGTATCTGAAGTGACTTAATCTCGGCAATGCGTTCATTGTCCTAATGATAGGAGGTGGAGGTCTTCATCAGCGCTTCAGCATCAACTTCGCTAATCTGGGCGAGAGCCAAATGAGCATATGAAAACTGCCGCCACTCACGGTTCCTCCTAAAAAGAGTATCCACTCGAACATCAATTTCGATCTCCGAAACTCCCCTGCCCAGAATCTCGGCGGAGAGTTTTATATATGCCGCTAGAGGGCGTCAGGGTCTTTAAGGTTAATTATATCCATACTTCTTTTGTGACCCACAATCTGACGAATGTATGACCCTTCCCGCACCGTTTCAAATCGAAGCAACGGTGGAAAAATTCGTGGAACTGAATTTAGCATCTCGCCAAAAACCCTCGTTTTTGGAATGGGCGCAAACAACCTCGATTGACGCTTCAAAAAAACCGCTCAAAACTCAAGCCGTTGTTGAAGGTTTTTGACCCTCACCGGATAGCTGACATTAACTGCGTTGCCGAAAATCGGTAAAGCGCTTTCAAATCAGCCAACGCACCAGCAGCGGCACAATGAGGCTTGTCAACAAAGCGTTGAGGGCCATGGCGATGCCGGCATAAGCCCCTGCCACAGGGTTCACCTGAAACGCTCGGGCCGTTCCAATGCCATGTGCGGCGACGCCAACTGCAAAACCGCGCGCGCGCCAGTCGGTGATCCGCAGCAGGTTCATCAAAGGGGTGACTGTCACGGCCCCGATGATCCCTGTCATGATCACCAACACGGCCGTGAGCGCCGGTATCCCTCCGATCGCTTCGGAAATACCAAGGGCCACTGGCGCGGTCGTGGACTTCGGTGCCAACGACAGCAAAATGTCCACGGGCAGACCAAACGCACGGGCCAGTAGAATGGCCGATCCTGCCGCGACGATCGAGCCTGCAAGCAAAGCCAGCACGATCGGCGCGATCGAGGTTCGGATTGTATCCCTGTTGTCCCAAAGCGGCAGGGCCAAAGCCACCGTCGCGGGACCAAGCAGGAAGTGAATGAATTGCGCACCCTCGAAATACGTCGCGTAGTTTGTGCGTGTCAGCCAAAGTACTGGTGCAATCAGCAGCACCGACAAAAGCACGGGATTGGCCCAAGGTGGGTTGCCGAGCCGCCGCGCCACGCCATCAGCGATCAAATATCCGATGATTGTGGTGGTCAGCCAGATCAGCGGCGTTGTGGACAGGTAGCTCCACAGGGTTGCGACGTCTGTCATGCCGCCCAGCGTTCGGTTGCGCGCCGCACGCCGATGAACGTTCCCACAGCAGCCAACATCGAGAGCACGGTTGAGAGCGTCAGGATTGCCAGCAGGGCAACCCCGTCGTCAGATAAGACACCAAGGTTGCCGATCACACCGACACCCGCTGGCACGAACAGAAAAGACAGGTTCGCCAAGATGACCGTGGTGGTCGGCCGGAGCTGTTCGGCAAGCCGCGGCATGGCGGCGAGCAACAGCACGAGCAGCGTAAGACCGAGCACAGGACCGGGCACTGGCAGGCCAAAGCCCCGTACGGTGACTTCGCCCAGCAGTTGGCAGCCTAGAAGAAGTCCAAGTGTCTGGAGCATGATGTTCGCTTTCGAATAACCTGTTCAGGTTACTTTGATGGCAAACACTTGTCAGAACCAACAAAAAAGTTCCGCAGTAAGGCAACCCGAGCGCAACGCGGTCGTCACAAACCCGCTCTGCCCGCATTCGATCGGCTTGGCCCTTGCGAGAAGGGCAACTCTACGATAGTTGCCAACCCGTTCGGATGACCGGAAAGGCATACTTTGGCTTCTCGTGGGCGCCCGAGAACCATTCATAGCCCACGGCGACAATCAGGTAAGCAGCGACAATATGAAGAACTCCAATGGGAATAGCCTTGATGGGCGCATCAAAGACGCTTCTCAGGCCAAGCGGGACCAACTTGAACGGTTCAAAAAGGCTGCGCAGGATCCCGAACGCCTAGCTGCTATCGCTCAGAAAAAAGCTGAAGCCGCCGTGCGCGAAACGCAGCGATTGGCCAAAGCAGCCGAGCTTAAAAAGCAGCAGGAAGAGCAAGCGCGGATCAAGTCCGAGGCTGACGCACGCGCTGCTGAAGCCGCTGCGGCCAAAGAGGCTGAACTGATTGAAGAGCGCAAAAACACCGCTGATAAAATCATCGATCAGGATCAAGCCACCGAAGCTGAGAAGAAAGCCGAACGTGACCGGCGCTATCAAGCGAGACGCAATCGTAAGAAGTGAAGCGTCTGACGTCTGGCATTCGCATGTCAGACCCCAGTCGCCCGGATTGTACCGCTAGATCCAGCGCGGTGATGCTGCAAGCTCGCGCTTTGGCTTGTCTTTGGACCTGTGCCTGCGGGGCATCCGCAGGCTGAACACCATCATTGCACGGTGTGGCAAAGCCAAGACGCACCATTTGTGCGGCTCGAAGCATCTTGGTCGATGCGTATGATCTGCCATCTTGTTCTTTGTGAGGTCACGGCAACGGACGGACGTGGCGCAGTCCTTCCGCTTGCATGGCGGTGATAACGGGCTCAGCTCCACCAGCCGGCGTCACGGGTAATTTTCCAGCTTGGATCAGAAGTGACACAAGCCCTGCAGCCTGTGACGCCGCAGCCGAAGTGCCCCCGAACAAGGTATAAAGCGACGCGATGTCCACGCCGTCCTCATAGTCTGGGACGTCTCGATGCGACGATGCCGTAAATCCGTAGGGTCCGCGTACATCAAGGCTAAGGGGCGCCCAAGGGACGTATTTTGCCGTGGACGCGGCCATATCGACATCGCCGAACTGATAGTCGCTTCCGTTAAAGGTGCCCGCGTCGATCCTTTGGTCGTCGCGGTGCAAAACTTCGGCGTCATCGCTGACCATATGTAGCAATGTTGCGGGCGCGGGCGCACCATTGGAATAGGACGCGCGCAAGCCGTCACGCGTCACAGCCGCCACCACGATAGCGCTGTCCACAAGCCCGGCGGCGCTGGCCGGATAGGCCAGCATGTTGCCCCGGCCTTCGTTCCCGGCGGCCAGCACGACATAGCGCCGTTTTGCGATCGCAAGAAGCAGCGCCTCGATAAGCTCTTGGTCGCGTCGAAGGCCCATCAGATTGGCCTGATCATCGTCGACCAGCGTTTCCGGATGCGCGCTATTGCATGTCTCGATGCGGGTCTGGCGGCGTGCGCTGGGTGGCAATTCTGCGCGGGCAGCAACGTCGGGCAGACCGCGCGGCATCAGGATGACCGGCGCTTCGCTGAAGTATGCGGCCAGAAGCGCGTTGATGACGGGCTTGATTTCATGGCTGTACGGCGTGGCATAGGATGCGATCTGGCAGAACGGATTGACGCCGTAATATGGCAGCGCGCTAAAGAATTCATGCGGCCGATCACGTGGCGGGCGGCCCCCCACAAGCCCGGCACATGCCGTACCATGCGCGCCAAAAAACGCAGCCGGGTCTGGCATATCAATCTGCGCGTAACCGCGCGCCATCTGCCCCGCCATGGCCGTGATGGTGGCGCTGTGATCGGCGTCCAGGTCAAGGTCTGCAATCTTGGCCGCCGCGTCGCCAAAGCCAGCATCAGCCATGGAAAGGCCGGGTGGCTGGACAGAGAGGGCCTCTAGGAACGCTTGCGCCGCGGATGCCGGGTTGCCCGCAGCCTGTACTGCGTCGTGCAACACGTTAAGTTTTTCGATATCCAGCCCAGCGCGCACCGTATGCGCGCGAACCTCTGCCAGCACGCGCTGCACGATTTCTTTCAGGTCGCTTTGCGACGTCGCAAGGGCCTGCCGCAGGGCAGAAACGGTCGGGACCGCGCTGCGATAGACGGCCCCGGTGATCTGCGGACCAAAGTCGATCTGAGGCGCGACCAGCGCCGCTTCTAGATTGGGATGCCTTGGATCAAGACCGCTATCGATGATCGCGACGGTGACGGCATCACCGCAGCTTGCGTCGTCCCACAGCGGTGCAGACCAGCCATCCGCCGTGCGGGTGATTAGTCCAAGATGTTCCAGATGCCACAGATAAAAGACGTCACGTTCGGACATGCCTCAAGCTCCCCATTCGGACAGCGCGTCGCGCATCAGACGGCGGCACGCATAAATCAGGTAGGGCGCGAACATGCGCGCCAGCTCTCGGCCCGCCATGCTGTCCGACGCGTAGTGAATGCCGGCCATCTCGCGGTTTTCGGCGACCCGCTGCGCAACATGGAACAGCTCTACCGTGGCCGGAAGTTCGGGCATTAGACGCGTCATGACCTCAGCCACCGAAAACATCTGGAAACTGTGATTGGACGGATAGCTTTCGTGCGCGGGGTTCCCCAGAAACGGCCGTAAGTGTGTCGCGACCTGATTGGGACGCGCGCGCCCGAACTTGCGTTTATAGACGTATCCCACGCGTTCGGTCATGTTCAGCACCGTGTCGATCAGCGCTGCCGTCGCGGGGGCATTCGCAGGGTCCGTGATGCCCAGCGGATGCAGGATTTCCGAATAGCGCGCGGACGAGACCTGATCGACAATTTCGGCCTGCCGTAACGGATCACTAGCCAGCGCCGCCTCTTTGTAAAGCAGGTCTAGGACCTCTTTTTGCGTGTGTTCGGGGCCTGGGGGCAGCGGTAGCGGCAGGTTTTCCCAAGGCAGCGCGCCGGGGCGGTCAAAGGGAAAGCGCGACAGCGTTAATTCGCGAAGCTCTTCCCAAATCGCATTGCCAAGCGTCACGCCGCCTTCTGTGTCGGTGCCCGGGGCCTGCACAAAAGTCGTCGAGCGGCTGCGTGATCTGGACCGCGAACGGGACCGTGACCGGCTGCGCGAACGTGACAGCGCGGCACCGTTGCTGATCTGGACCGCAGTTGCTTGCAGCTGGAACGACCGCAGGGCAGGGGCCGCGGTGTCGTCGGGGTTTGTGTCGTCCGGGATTGATGCTGCCGCTGTGTGCGCCGCCCTTTCGCCCATAAACAGGTCCCCCTTCGCGGTCAGGCGAAATTCTGGAATGTCATATGTCATGTCAAAGTCCCAATCCTCTGATGCCGTCGCGGACCCGGTGAAAGACGTCCGGGTTGGGGAATAAGGTGTCAGGCAGGTCTTTCATCGTCTCGTTGGTGTCTGTGCCGGTCTGCCGTTCCAACACATCAATCGCGGCGCGGCCTTCGGTTTTCCGGCCCGCAAAGGAATAAGCGGCCGCAAGCGTGCGCAGGGTCGGCTCATATTGAAACCCGATCCCCGGCGGATGCTGCGCAAGCGCGCGTTTGCCATTCAGGATGGCGTCATCGAATTTCCCAAGCATCAACTGGCTGGCGGACAGCACTGTCGTGAACGCATATTGCATCGGGTTCCACCGCCCCAGCTTGCCGGCCAGTTGTGCATGGGCGCCGGCTTCGTCGTAGCGACCGGCATAAAAGTGCGCGAGGCTGACCGTATCGGCCAGCATGGCATTCTGCCCGACCAATCCGCGCACAGGGCCCAGTAGTTCGTGTGCACGGTCGCAATCTTTCAGCACAAATCCGTAGACATGCGCCACCAGCGCGCGCGTCAGCGGACTATTGCAGTCCATTTCCATTGCGTGGGCCGAATAATGCAACGCAATATCGCGCAGGCCATCAAGGTTGGCACCGCTATTCTTTTCCAGCTGATAGGCCGTCAGGTAGGCCCGCCATGCATAAAGGGACGGCGCCGTGGAGCCGTCCATCGCGTCATTTAACGCGACTTCTGCGGCGGCGATGTTTTCCGGTGTCAGCCTGGAAATCAGCCGAATGGCATTCAATGCAGCAAGCGCGGGGCCTTTGGTCGCGGCAAAGGGTGATTTCTGGTTTTCCTTCCAGACCGCATCGCACAATTGTTCGATGGATCGCGCGATCAGTGTGTAAATCCGAGAGGAATCGCGGATTGGTAAGGTGATGTTTTCAAGCCAGCCCCAAACCGGGGTGCCGCGATCCATGCGTGTTACCGCCAAGGAGATCATCACATCGTTGCCGATGACGTAGGCATTTGCCGTTAACCGCAGGTCCGGGGGGGCAGCACTGCCGACGGATCCCGCGATCACCGGTTCAAAGAACCCTGTTTGATCCAATCCGCGCACCAGACAGTCCCGTGTCATCGTCATCAGTCCCTTAACGGCTGACTGACATGGATCGGGGGGCGCGCCGTTCGCGCCGCAGGATGCTGCGATCTCGATCGTAAAGCGGCGGGGTGTGCTGCGCCATGTCTCGTCAATCGCGGCGACCGGGCCGCCATTGCTGTGTGCCGGGTCAAGCGCGCGGCGCTGCTGGGCCAGCCAACCCTTGAACGCTACGGAATCGATGTCGATCCCTTCCAAAAGCTGCGGCGCATTGACGACCTCGCCTTGCATTGCATCGACGGTGATCCGATCCATCGATAAATGCACAGCCCCCCCTTGGGTCCGCAGGGGACAGGGGCTGGCATCACCAAACGCGCGGCGAATATCACTTAGCGATTGCTTTAGGCTATCGCGCGCCTGCCGTGGTGCCCGGTCGGCCCAAAGCAATTGTTCCAGCGCTGCGCGTTCGATCCGGCGGCCACCTGACAAGGCCAGATACGCCAATAGCGCCCGCGACTTGCGCAGACGCGGCGTGACGACATCCCCTGATGGTGCATGCAATTCGACCGCACCAAAGAGCGTTAAGTGGAATCTCGCATTGGGCAAGTTTCGCCTTTCCGAACAATTCTTTCGCTGTCGGGAACCTCAAACTCTGCAATCTAAATACAGGCTGACCTTACGTCAATTTTTCCATGATGAATACCCGGCTTTGGGCGTTCACACTTAATTCACACCTTATTCACTCACAGCACAGACGCCCCGGGATCTAACGTTTGGGGGGCAGGCGCTTGTTTAAACGACGCGCTTTCCCTTCATTAAGGAGATTTCACATGGCAATCATTCTTCAGTCTCATGGCGGCCCTGACCGCAAGACCCAGCCACGCGCCCGCAGCGATGTGCGGATTGAAGCGCTGCTGCCCGCCGACGGTGATATCGGTGTCGACGAGGCGGCTGACTTCGGTTTTCTTTTGCCGCCGAGCGACGATCCTTCGGACTATTTGGCACCCGGCGCGGTTGATGATCTGGATCGCTTGGGCGATCTGATGGTGCCCGCCCGCGGCGTCGACACCCCGGACGGGGAAATGCCGCCGGTCATGACCTATTGGGGTCAGTTTCTGGATCACGAGCTGACGGCGCGGACAGATCGTGAAACCGATCTGTCCCGCATCGAAAACCCCGCACCAACGCGGACCGGCGCGGAGATCGAGCGTCTGTTGAAAAACGCGCGCACGCCGCGGTTCGACCTTGATAGCGTTTATGGCGGTGTGCCGATCGGGGTGTTCGCGTCAGACGATCTGCAACGCCACGCCGCGACCGTCAGCAGCGGCATGCGTCACCCCGCAAACCCGGCCAAGATGCGCGTCGGATCGGCGGTGCAGCAAGGCAACATGCCTGACGGGCTAGACCGCCACCGCGATCTGCCGCGCTTTCACCAAGTCGCACAACGGGTGCGTGATGCGATGCTGGCCATCGCCCGCGCACGAATGGATGATGCCGGTTTTGCCAAATTCGAAGCTGGATTGCCGAAACGCGCGCTTATTGGCGACATGCGCAACGATGAAAACATCATCGTCGCGCAATTCCACCTCAGCGTGCTGCGGTTTCACAACAAAGTCGTCGATTTCCTAGCCGAGAACGACACCGGTTGGATTCCCGATTTCGATGCAGCCAAGACCCTGACGACGCTGCATTACCAATGGCTTGCGGTTGAAGGCTTCCTGAAAACGATGTGCGACCCGGATGTCGTCGATACCATCCTCGCCAACCGCGCGCGCCATTTCTTTGAATTTCGCGCAGCCTATGCCGCGCGCAACGGCACGCGCACGCTTGGCAATGCGATACCGATTGAATTTTCCGCCGCAGCCTACCGGTTCGGGCATTCGATGGTGCGCAGGGCCTATGACTACAACAACACCTTTGGTCGCCCCAACGGCGAGGCCCCATTCGATCAGATCTTTGCGTTCACTGGCGGCGGCGGGCTTGGCGCGGGATTTGGATTAAACAACAACGCCATTCCGCAAAACTGGATCATCGACTGGTCGCGTTTTGTGACCGCCGATACCTCTTTTACCGACGGGGGCAACCAGCGCGTCACCCGCGCGGTGGACACCAGTCTTGCCCCGCCACTGGGCGATATGGTCAACGAAGGCGGGGGGCATCCGGCGGGATCGGACCTGCACAAGATGTTCCGCCACCTTGCGCGCCGAAATCTGCGGCGCGGTCTGAGCTTGCGGCTGCCGACGGGGCAGGCGCTGCATGCCCACCTTAAGGCGGTTGGGGCCGTTGCGACGGACCCGATTGCGGATGTGTCCGCCATGATCAGCGGCAACGATCCGCTGGTGGATTTCCTGCACAACGATGGCGCGAACCTGAACGCCGCCACGCCGCTGTGGTTCTATTGTCTGGCAGAAGCCGAAGGCACGCCGGGCGACCGGATGGGGCCGCTGGGCAGTTGGATCGTCGCCAGCACGTTTATCGGCGTTTTGCTCGATGACCCTGAATCGGCGTTGTCCCGCGACTTTTCACCTTCACAAAGTCCGCTTCGCATGCCCGACGGCAGCCCCGTCGACAGCATCGAAAAGTGGATGAAATTCGCAATCGTCATGGAGTGACGATGACAGCGCCTGACCTGCCACCCTCCCTGTGCGGGTCGGGCGCACCACTCCTTTGTGCGCGGCAATCAAGAGGCTCTCAACATGCAATATTCAGACACGGAAATCGAAACCTATCTGCGGAGCGGCGAAAAAGAGCCCGAGTTGCGCCGCGAGTTCGGGGATGCCTTGTACGAGGATCTGTCCCAGCTCGCGAATGCGATTGGCCGCCAGCCACCCGCGCTGGAACGCGCGCGGCGCAAGGTGTTCATTCTGCCCGGAATTATGGGGTCGCGGCTGAGTGCTGTCAGCAACGGCTTGCAGGATCTGATCTGGATCGATCCCTTCGATATCCTTGGCGGCGGTCTGCGAAAGCTGTGGCCCGCCACGGCGGACACGGTGATCGCCGCGACAGGCACCGTTTTCGCGCCTTATTTGCGCATGCGGTTGCGGTTGACCCTTGCGGGCTATGACGCGTCGTTCCTGCCTTACGACTGGCGGCTATCGCCTGCCGACACCGGCAACGCACTGCTGGGGCAGATGCAGGCAAGAGGATATAGTGATGTCGTTCTTTTGGGGCACTCTATGGGCGGGCTGGTGGCCCGCGCCATGGCCGCGGGCGATCCGGGCGAATCAGTCGTGTCGCAGGTCATCACCTTCGGCACACCGAACCACGGCTCTTACGCGCCACTCGAGATCCTGGCTCTGTCGCACGGGACGTTGCGCTCCATCGCCGGGGTCGATTTGGGCAGCACTGCGCGCGACATCGCAAGCGATGTGTTGCGCCATATGCCCGGTCTGCTGGAAATGCTGCCTGATCATGCAAAGCGCCCTGACGCGGACTATTTTGCGCCGGCAACCTGGCCCAGCGGGACCGTTAGGCCGCTTAAGGCGGCGCTGACGGCGGCGCGGGCAGGGGCGGGCGGCCTGCAACGCCCTGATGACCGCTTTACCCAGATCGTCGGCTGGTCAGAAGACACCGTGGTGGGCGCGCGGCGCGGCGCGGATGGCTTTGTCTTTGAAATGAAGCGTGACGGTGACGGCACCGTGCCGCGTGATCTGGCCGAAACGGACGGTATCACGCGCTACTACACGCGGGGCACCCACGGCAGTCTGTGCAACCGCGGCGATGTCATCGCTGCGACCATTGATCTGATCGGCACGGGGCAGACGGCGCACCTGCCGCAGACCCGTCCTTTGGTGACAACCGAAAGCCTAGCGGGAGTCGAGATCAGCGCTGAAAGCCTTGCCGCGCAAAGGTTCGGCGATATGCAGCAGCCGCCGGTGCGCGAGACGGATTTTGCAGGCTCTTTCCTGTCGTCCGATTGGGCACCGGACGATGACGCGCCGCCGCGCACCGCCGTGATCGGCACCGCACCCGCAACCGGTCCGTCATACAGCTATCCGGTCAGCGTGATTAAGGCCGCACGGATCCGTTGGGACGGATCGAAAGAAGAGCGCGACAACGTCGTGGCCAAAATGGCAAGCGCCAAACCGCTTGAAACGGAAAGCGCGCCGCGCCTGAAAGCCTATACCGAGCGGCTGCTGACCCAAGTTAAGGCATCCCAGCGCAGTCCCGATCCCGGCATCGTGGCCGACCTTGAAACTGCGGTGCGGACAACCGGACAGGTCAGTCCCCAAAGCGACGCGCTGCCAGCGGCAGAGAGGGCGTTTTTAGAACGGATCATCGGAGAGGCCGAGGAATTCCTAAGCGTGATGTTCGTAAAACGCGCGGTGGTCGCCGCGGCATCTGTCGGGCGGATTGTGACGCGGGACACCCATCGCGGCTTTGGCACCGGGTTCCTGATTGCGCCGGGTATCCTGATGACGAACCAACACGTTTTGCGATCCGCGCAAGAGGCGCGTGCGGCGTCCGTCCAATTCATGTTCGAGCTGGAAGTTGACAGCCGCGAAGCGCCGGGCCACGTCTTCGAGCTTGAACCGGACCGTCTGTTCTATGCCAGCGCGGACCTTGATATGGCCATCGTCGCCGTTGCGCCTGTCGCGCTGGATGGCGCATTGCTGAGCGATTGCGGACAGTTGCCGCTGATTGGTGCAGAGGGCAAAATCCGAAAGGGGCAGCCCGTCAATATCGTCCAGCATCCCCTAGGGGGGCGCAAACAGGTCGTTTTCCGCGAAAGCCTTCTTAGCGCGTTGCCGCAGGATGACGATCACGTCGCCCATTATACCGGCGATACGCAACCCGGGTCCTCGGGATCGCCGGTGTTCAGCGATCGTTGGGAGGTGATTGCGCTGCACCACTCTGGCGTGCCTGCGGTGAATGGCAACGGCCAGATCGTCACCTTGGACGAAACCGTGTGGAATGAAGAGACCGACCCTGACGGCCGCACGATCAAGTGGGTCGCCAACGAAGGCATACGCATTTCGCGTATCATCCGGCACCTGACGGCGTTGCCCGCACAGCTGGAAGCGCGGGGCGAGCCGGGCGCGGACCTTGTGCGCGACATTCTGCGGATTTCGGAAGAGGCCAACAATAACGGGGCCTTTATCCATAAACCGCCTAAAACGTGTCCCGACTGCGAGGCCCGCCGCAATGGGGCAAGACCCAGTATCCCGGTGCTTGCCCCAGAAGGTGCACGCCTATCCCCGCTGGACGTCAACGGAACCACCGTCATCCCACTTCAACTGATGATCGGAATTGCGTTGGCCCCAACGGTCGACAGACCGGTATAAGATAAAGATGTGCTGCAGGTTAACGCTCCAGCTGCCCACGTCAGCGCTTTTGATCAAACTCGACATCGGGGCCAGCCTAGATAGGCTGACCCCGATCCACCAAAGGCTTGGATTGAATGCCGCACGCAGGTCTTGCGGTCATGGTGCGATTGCGACTTTGAAGCTGACCGAGCCTGTCTCGCCCGGGGCAAAGGGCCCCGTGCAGTCCCAGCGCAAGGCACCGACATAGCCCGCGTTGTTCACCGCAGGCGCGGCAAGTGTACAGCTTAGCGACAGTCCCAGCAGCAGCGGCGATGGCACGGCTTCGGCCAGTTGGGTATAGGCTGGGGTATGGTCGTGGATCACCACATTCATGGCCATTTCCTGACTAGGGTTGGTGACGTAGATGCGGTATTCCAGCACATCGCCGACCCACCCCTTGTTGGACTGGTCCTCTGGTGTGCCTTCGGTTTCGTTGCGCACGGTCTTGGTCAGCACAAGGTAACCATTTCCCGATGTGCTGGTCAGTCGGTCGGTATTCACGTCCGTTTCCCGCACCGCGATCCCGGTATAGATCGTTTCCGCCGACACATCGAAAGCATAAGCCGCGTTGTCGCCCAGGCTGGAGCTTGCCGCCACCCGCGCGATCACACAAAGCTGGGTACCCACCGTCACCAGTTGCGGCCCGCTCAGCGCGGCGTCCGGTGTGCCATCGCAGTTCGTGTCGATGAACAATGTCGCGGCAAAGGCATCTGCAGATTGGGTCGTGACATTCGTTAAGGCAAAGCTGACCGTTCCGGTGCTGCCGGCTAAGTATTCATGGCGCAGCGTCACAACTTGGCCCGCACCAATCGCGGCCTCCTGAGACTTGGTCAATCTGGCTTCACGGATCAGACCGACGTCTAGACCAGCGTAATCCGTCGCCGCCGCAGGCGTGAATGTGAACTGACCGTCCGACGGATCGGCATTGACGCGCGCGGGCAGCGCCTGCGCCGTTTCCGATACAGTGATCAG
Source organism: Loktanella salsilacus (assembly GCF_900114485.1). Taxonomy (GTDB): domain Bacteria; phylum Pseudomonadota; class Alphaproteobacteria; order Rhodobacterales; family Rhodobacteraceae; genus Loktanella; species Loktanella salsilacus. The sequence goes on from NZ_FOTF01000002.1 coordinate 169,954, forward strand.
CCCGCCTGTGGCCGTCACAACGACCGTCACCGCCCCGGTGTACCCCTGCGGCAGTGCAAGGCTCCACTGACCGGCCGCATCAAGTGCGGGTGCGGCAAGGAAGACGCCGCTGGCGTCAAGAAGCGTCACCACAGCTTTGTCTGTGCCGATCTCGGTGCCGGACAGAACATTGTCATGCGCCGCGGCGCCGCCTGCGCCATTGTCCAAAAATACCCGCCCCGACAGCACCTGTCCCGAGGGGGAAAGCGCGATCGTCACTGTGGCCTCGTCGTCATCCGCAATGCCGTCGCTTAGATCGTCTGTGGCGGCACCGACGTCTGGATCACTATCGGGGTCTGCCAGCGCACTGGCGATCACCTCGGCCGTGTTGGTGTGCACGCCCGTGGCCAGCATCGTCACACGGATCGTCAAGACCTGCGAAGCGCCCGGTGCCAGCGATCCCACCACCCAAAGCCCGGTGCCCGGATCGTATGTGGTGCCACTGGATGCGGCGTCGTCCTGCACATAGGCAAAGCCGGACAACAGTTTGTCCTGCACGATAACACCTGTCGTCGCGGCGGGACCATCGTTGGTGATCGTTATGACAAAGTCCACCGCCGCGCCTGCCAAGGCTGCGGTGATCGGGCTGGCATCGACAGAGGACCGCGCCTGTTTGGTGACGGAAAGGTCAGCCTGTCCGGGGATAAAGCCAAAGTCTTGGCCTGTGGTGGTCGCTCCGACGGCGACGGCGACCGATATCAGCGGGGCGGCGGTGCTGACGACCAACCCCGCAGGAATGGCCGGGTCAGCGCTGTCCAATGCAATCCGGTAGGTGCCAGCCGGCAAAGGATCAAAGCCATAGGTGCCATCGGCAAGCGTTCCTGTCGTGCCAACAAGCGTATCATCGGCAAAATTCGATGGTGAGCCATTGTCATTGTACAGCGTGACAATGATGCCTGCGGGAAGCGTCGGCTCTGCCCCGTTATAAGCGCCGGACCCGTCCAGATCTTCGTAAAGAAGGCCCGAAATCGCGCCGCCGCGCTGAACAACGACGGTGATATTTGCGGATTTGCAATTGGCCGTATTTGCCGTCTCGCAGATTTGGTAGGTGATCGTGTATGTCCCCTCAGGGGTCCCCGCTGGTACAATCACCTGGCCTTCGGAGGCGCCCGACGTTGCAAGATACGGGACCAAAGCGCCCGGCGCCGCAGGTGTCGCCGCAGTGACAACCGCGGTGTCGATCAGCGCAGGATCAATTGGGTTGTTATTAAACGTGTCGTTGGCAAAGGCATTGCCTGCGGTCCCGCCGATACTGCCTTCGATTGGGTTTGCGCTGAAATCGTCGTCCGCCGCGTCAATCTGGGTCACTGTACAGCTGACAGCCTTCAGCATGAAGTCGTCCCAAAGCACGATATCCGCATAAGGCTGCTGATCGTCCTTGCCCGACGCCGTGTCATCAAATGGATAAACGCGGACATAATACGTTGTTGAAGGGGCCAGGGTCACAACTGTTCCCGACGCATCGTAATGCCCGAAATTGTAGATCGCGGTTCCAAAATCCGCGACGAAGACCCCCGCGGCGGCACCCGGCATGTCACCATTGCTCATCTGCGTGTCTGCCAGCAAAGTTTGCGGACTTGCAAAGGCAGGGTCATCGTCAACCTGAATTGCGAATTTATAGACGCCTGACGCTTGGTTGTGCCACGGCTGGGTCGCCGAATATCCCGCGACGCCGATACCATACAGCTCGACCGTGTTCGTATAGGCCTGCGTGGTAAAGTTATAGGCAACATAAGATGATGCGCTGAAGCTGGCGGGCACTGAATTGCGATCGATGTTTAGGTCGTTCAGGTTATTCACAGCGGTCAACCCCGATACCGACTGCGATCCAATAGCTGAAAACAGGTCCGTGCGGTCGATTGATCCGTTAATGTTGCCGTTATTGTCCCAGCGCATGCCGATGTCGGCAAACGCATTGCCGGTAGGGGTTGTAACATTGCAGGCGCTGGCCGACAGGCCCGGACCCGATGGAAACGCGGGTGACGGCGGCGGGACCACTTCAACAACAGCACTGACATCGTCAATCGCCAGATCATTGCCGCAGCCGCCAGGTGCGTTATTGATGATCCGGGTCGTGAAGTTGGTCTGACCGTCCGGGATCAAGATCGTGCCGCTATTCAACTTCCAGATATCAACATTGCTATTTTCAATTGCAATGTCACCCGAATCCACAGCGCCCAAAACAGTTCCGCTGCTATCTAGAACTTGAAACGTGACATTCGGCAAAATGTAGCCGCCTGGAGTGGTGCCGCAATAATCTGCGGTGCCAACAGTGTTGATATTTGCCAGATAAGCCGAGATCGTGATTGTACGATTATTGCCAATCAAAGGCGCGGTCACACTTCGCGAATACATCACGTCGGGCTGCAGTTCGGCGTTGATGACCATCATTCGACCATCTGTGTTACCCGTATGGTCAGGCATTGAACGGAATGCCCCGGGGAACGCCACCGAGGGATCGTTCGCAATCGTGTACTCACCATCATCCACGACATTTGGATCACCACCAATGTAGCGGTCGCAGATCCCTGTCAGATTTTCATAGCACAGCGTCGTGATCCCGGCCGCCAGTTCAGGCCCCGGATTTATGGCTCCAGCGCCGAAATCTTCGGTCAGGATAACGGTCTGCGCCGATACACCATGCGCAGTGCTGCACAGCAAAAGCACCTGCAGGATAATCAGGACCCTCTTGGTCGCCGCCTTCCTCATTTTGTGAAAAAAGGAATTAAACCCCAAAAGGCGGTTCTTTGACCCGGCATCGCGCAGCGCCACATCGGCCAGCTGGTCTTTGGTCATAACGTCAAGAGCCGCGGTGGGCACCAATCCTGCATAATCTGTATGGATCGCACCGACCCCTTGCACCAAGATTTCGCGGGATCGCGCGCCAAGACGCGGGTCTTGGAGACTACGGCGGTAGCGAAGCATGGCAAATCTCTTTCGGTAAAGCGCTGCCCAGTTGTAGGCAGATTGGCGCCCTTTATATTCGCCGATCGGCATGCGTTTCTGCAGACTGGCAAACGGCTGGTGACTGATGCAGAAGGTCAGGCCGGTTATCCATTCGGATAGCAAAGCAGATTTAAGTCCAGACATCGAAGTCAGAATTGGATGCCCGCACGTGGCGATCAAGAAACGCAATACGCGCCGCTAGAGCGTCACTGACATCGCAGCGGAAGCCGTCTTTGCCAGTCTGCAAGATGTGGCAGCGCTGGGGGACGGGGCAAACGGGTCAATTCGCAATGGAAACTGTGCCGGGACCTGAAAAGGTTTCGCATGAAAATCAACCGCGCGAATACAAAACGCAACCCTGGCCGGAAAAACACAGCAAAAGGGCCGCGTTAAGCGACCCATTCAAACTAATAAAAAAGGGAAGGTTGGCGCAGAGACAGTCCGTCTGTATAGTTACTGTAATATACTAGAAAGTATCAATAATGTCTGATCATTGTTGATATCGCACCACGTATCAAACCACATGCTACCTCCCAAAACCTTTTCGACGCGCGAGGATGGGGGCATGCTATTTTGACTGCGTTCGTGACCTCGCCGGCTTCATAACCTGAAGGTCGTAGGTTCAAATCCTGCTCCCGCAACCAGCGACGTCGAACAAGCCACCTTCGGGTGGCTTTCGGCATTTTTACGTAAGGCTTGGGAGCACGCGGTCAGACCGCTTTTCCTTGCGTGAAAACTGGCTGGAGCAAGATATACAAGACTGACATGGGCGGGACATGCGGCGCGTCCGCATCCCCGCCCGATATCAGCCGCATTCTTGACTTGCGGTTGATAGGTCCACCCTAGATCGTGATAGGCCGGCCTTCTGCCAAGGATAGCGTAGCGGCATCGGCCATGAGCTGCGCCTGCAGCCCGTCGGTGATCGTCGAGGACAGGGGAGTGCCAGCCGTGACCGCCGCAACGAAATGCGCCATTTCGGCCAGATAGGCGCGCTCATAGCGTTCAAGGAAAAAGTTCATCGTCGGCGCGCGGCGGAACCCTGCTGCATTGCCGACTTCGACCGTGTCTTCCAGAACGTTTTGCGCGCGTAGCAAACCTGCCGCGCCATGCACCTCGATCCGCTGGTCATAGCCGTAACTCGCGCGGCGCGAATTCGAAATCTGGCAGATCTTGCCGCTAGCCGTGGTGAGGATGACGGCGGCAGTATCGACGTCGCCAGCGGCGCCGATTTCTGGATCGACCAAGGCCGATCCGGTGGCAAAGACCTGTACCGGGTCTTCGCCCATCAAGAACCGCGCCATGTCGAAGTCATGGATCATCATGTCGCGAAAGATGCCGCCTGAGGTCTTGATATAGCTGATGGGCGGCGGGGCAGGGTCGCGGGACAGGATCGTGACGAGCTCGACATTGCCGATCTCTCTGGCCTGAATGCGGGCGTGGACGGAAGCAAAATTTGGATCGAAGCGGCGGTTGAAGGCGGTCATGAAGGCCACGGCATATGCCTCAACCACCTTGATGCAATCGCGGATGCGGTCCGCTGACATATCCACCGGCTTTTCACAAAAAATCGCCTTGCGCGCCTTAGCAGCGGCATGGATCAGATCGTAATGCGTGTCCGTCGGGGTGCAGATGATGATCGCGTCGATATCGTCGCTTTCGATGATCGCGTCGCTGCTTCGAACCTGCGCGCCAGTCTGCGTGGCAAGGTCCAGCGCGTTTTGTGCGAAGGCGTCCGATACGGCGACCAATGCCGCATCCGGCAGCCGCATGATAGAGGCAGCATGGACCCGTCCGATCCGTCCGCAGCCTAGAACTCCAATCCGTAGCATTATTCTGACTTTCCTGTGGGTTTGAAGACGCGCAAGACCTGACGGGTGGCAGCGACAAGTGGCGCGTGGGTGTCTTTCATGATCGTGACGCGGTCGAAGCGGTCCGGGTCTGCATTGACGGCATCGCGAAGCGCCTGCCCGAAAGCCATGCGCAATTCGGTGCCAATGTTGAATTTGCAGATCCGTGATCCGGTGGCCAAGGCGCGGCGCTGCGCCAATGGCACGCCCGATCCGCCGTGGATGACCAAAGGCACTGTGGTTGCCGCCTCGATCGCGCGGATGCGGTCCAGATCAAGACCGCCTTCCTTGTCTTGCTGCAAATGCACGTTCCCGACCGAAATCGCCATGGCATCAACGTTTGTCTCGCGGGCAAATTGCGCCGCTTCGGCGGGATCGGTGCCAAGAGAGCCCTCGCCGCTGGCGTAGCCGACAAAGCCGATCTCTCCTTCGCAGGAAATGCCTGCCGCATGGGCCATGTCGGCGACTGCGGCAGTCTCTGCAATGTTCTGCGCCAGCGGTTTGCGAGAGCCGTCAAACATCAGCGAGGTAAAACCGCTATCGAGCGCGATGCGGCAGTCTTCCATCGTGTAGCCGTGGTCCAGATGGGCCACGACGGGGACGCTGGCTTGCTCTGCCAGATAGCGGAACATCTTGCCCAAGACGGGCAGGGGCGTATGGGCGCGGCAGGACGGGCCAGCCTGCAGGATAACAGGGCAGCCTTCGGCCTCTGCCGCCGCGACATAGGCGACCATGTCTTCCCAGCCCAGGGTGACCAGCCCCGCGACGGCATAGTGGCCTTTCAAGGCGGGTTGCAGGACATCTGCCAGCGTTGCGAGGGTCATTTGAACTTGGCCACCATGTCTTTGATCCCGGGGATTGTTTCGATCTGATAGGCATGGGTCGGCTGGAAATATTGCACCAGACTGCGCTGCGACAGGCCGCCAAGGATGGTGAAGTAATACATCTCGTACCCGGGCATGACGGCGCAGGGGTGGTAGCCCTTGTCGATCATGATCGTAGAGCCGTCCATCAGTTGATAGGCGTCGCCTGGCTTGCCTTCTTCGCGCTGCAGGATCTGCACGCCGGACCCATGGTTGGGGCGGAAGCGGAAGTTATAGGTTTCGTCGTGGCGAGTCTCATGCGGTAGGTTGTCGGTGTCATGCTTGTGTGCCGGAAAACCAGACCAGCCGCCCTGACCCACGGTGAACAGTTCACTGACCAGGAGGCGGCCGACCTTGCCGTTCTGTTTCTGACCAAGGATGTGCTTGATCTTGCGATGGGTTTTGGTGTCATCCGATCCATATTGCACCTTGTCGATCTCGGCCACGCGGACATCGAACGGGTCCAGCACCTTGTCGTATTTCGCACCGGCGATAAAGGTTTCGGTGTCGCGGGTGGCAACAATGGTCGCCTTGGCGCCGACGGGGACATAAACACCTTCCGGCTCTCCGTCCCAGACGTCCGCTGTGCGGTTGCCCAGAGCCTTGAACTCTACGCCTTCGACGCTGACATCGACGGTGCCGGTGGCAGGTACGATGCAGGTTTCATAACCCGGCACCTGATACTCAAAGGCTTCGCCTGCTTTGAGCTTAACGATATTGAAATAGTTCAGCGGCACCGTGGGATCGTCCGCATCGACGATGGGAACGTTCTTGTTGTCATGTGGGGCGATATGCATGGTTTATCCTTCGTTTGGTGCAGTGGGGCCAGGGTGTTCGGCCAGAAATGAGGTGAGGTCGGCAGGGTACGGCATTGCAGGGGCGCAGCCGGGTTTGGCGACGACGATTGCGGCACAGGCTGATCCGCGCAGAATAGCTGTCTGCATATCGTGACCATCCGCGAGGGATGTCAGAAATCCGGCCATAAAGCTGTCACCAGCGCCGGTGGGTTTCAGTGCGGTGACGGGATAGATTCCGGTGCGATATTCCTTGCCGTCCGTAAAGGTGATCGCGCCGTGTTCGCCCATTTTGTAGACGACGATGCTGGCGGTCGTCGCGGCCAGATCGCGGGCTTTGGCTAGGCCCTTGTCCTTGCTGCCGGCCATGAAGCCGAATTCGTCGTCATTGCCGACGATCACATCAGACAGGTCCGCCGCGCGGGACAGCACGTCAGAGGCGACCTGCGCCGAGGGCCATGAATAAGGTCTGTAGTCGACGTCAAAGATAATCGGCAGGCCCGCAGCTCGCGCCAGATCGAAGGCGTGAAAACTGGCGCTGCGTGATGGCTCGGCGGCAAAGACGGTGCCAGCGGTGACCAATGCGCCAAAGCGGGTGTAGTAAAGGGCGGCGACGTCCTCGGTCGTCATCTCGAAGTCTGCCGCGTTGTTGCGATAGATGACGTTGCGGTGCCCCTCGGTGCGGCTTTCGTAGATCGCGAGGGAGTTGCGGACCTCGCCCCCGACGCAGCGAACATGGCGGCGGTCAATGCCATAGTGGTCCAGCTTGGACAGGCAAAAGCTGCCGATGGCGTCGTCCGATACGGTCGTGACAAGTGCGGCGTGGCCCCCGAGCTTGACGATCCCCGCCGCGATATTCGCAGAGGAGCCGCCCATATCGGCCGTGAACTGGGTTGAATCCTCTGTCGTGACGCCGGGGTCAGTGAACAGGTCCATCCCGACGCGCCCGATGACGACGAAGTCGTTGCGTTTGATACCCTCCAGAACGGTCATCAAATGCCTGCCCGCTGGGCGCTGCGCGCGGCCTCGGTCTCTTGGTGCTTATCGGTGACGGTTGCGCTGTTGCTGATATGTGGGGTGCCAACCTCCCACCAGGCGTGGCCTTGGGTGGTCCAGCCGTCGTAGGCATCCACTTTCATGACGATAACGCTTGTTTTATCGGCCGCTTTCGCGCGTTTGAAGGCTTCGGCAAATTCCGCAGGGTTGGCAGCGGTTTCGGCATTGGCACCCATCGCGGCGGCGTGCGCCTCGAAATCGACGGCGAAGGGGTGGGGGATCGTCGGGCAATCGGCCAGCAGGTTGTTGAAACTCTCGTTGCCAGTGTTGTTTTGCAGTTTGTTGATCACCGCAAACCCGCCGTTATCCAGCACGCAGATGATCAGCTTGCGCTGCGTCAAAACCGAGGAGTAGATGTCGGAGTTCATTAGCAAATAAGACCCGTCGCCGGTAAAGACGATGGTGTCGCGGTCAGGCTCGCGCTCGAATTGCGCGATCCGCGCGCCCCAACCGCCTGCAATCTCGTAGCCCATGCAGGAAAATCCGAATTCCACGTCGACGGTGCCGGGCTCTTTGGTTTGCCAATGGGCTGTCACCTCGGCGGGAAGGCCACCCGCGGCTGCAACGACGCGGTCGCGGGAATCGCAAAGATCGTTAACGACGCGGATCGCCTGCGCATAGGAATTTGGGCCGTTGCCGGGGGTGGTGATCATGTCGGTATAGGCGACCCACTTGGCGCGCTCTGTCTGGGCATTCATGGTCCAGTCATCGGGTGCGCGGTATCCGGACAGTGCCTCGCCAAGAGCAAAAAGGCCCAGTTTGGCGTCGCCCACCACGGGCAGGGACAGGTGCTTGGCCGCATCGTGACGTCCGACGTTCAGGCCGATGATCCGCGCGTCCTTTGCAAAGGCCGTCCATGATCCGGTGGTGAAGTCCTGCAACCGGGTGCCGAGGGCAAGGATCACATCGGCTTTCGCCACCACAGTATTGGCGCTGTCCGATCCGGTGACGCCGACGGGGCCGATGTTGAGCGGGTGCGATTGGGTCAAATTCGCGCGGCCTGCGATGGTTTCAACCACTGGAATGTTGTGCCGCGTGGCAAAGTCGATCAGTGCATCGACCGCACCGGCGTATTGCACGCCGCCGCCTGCAATGATGACGGGGCGCTTGGCGGCCTTCAGGGTTTCGGCGGCTTCCTCGATCTCTGCGATATCGGGGGCTTGGCTGCGGATGCGGTGTACGCGCTTGGCGAAAAAGCTGGCGGGGTAGTCATAGGTCCAGCCCTGCACGTCTTGCGGCAGGCCGATGAAGGCGGGGCCGCAGTCGGCGGGGTCCAGCATGGTCGCAAAGGCGGCTGGCAAAGATTGCAGGATCTGCGCCGGATGGGTGATGCGATCCCAGAACCGAGAGACGGCCTTGAAGGCATCATTCACCCCCAGCGCTGGATTGCCGAAGTGCTCTAGCTGCTGCAGCACCGGATCGGGCAGGCGGGTGATGAAGGTATCGCCGCAAAGCATCAGAACCGGCAAGCGGTTGGCATGGGCCAGCGCGGCAGAGGTCAGAAGGTTCGCTGTCCCGGGACCGGCGCTGGCGGTGCAGAACATAAAGCGACGGCGCAGCCATTGCTTTGCATAGCCGGCGGCGGCGAACCCCATGCCCTGTTCGTTCTGGCCCCGATAAAGCGGCAGCGCAGCGCGGTTTTCGTAAAGCGCCTCGCCCAGACAGGTGACGTTGCCGTGGCCGAAAATGCCGAAGCCGCCGCCGCAAATCCGCATCTCCTTGCCGTCAATTTCGATATACTGATTGGCAATAAAGCGGATGATCGCCTGCGCCGTTGTCAGCTTTACCGTCTCGTTCATAATCTGCCTGCTTTTCAATCATCAAGGGTTCGTTTGCGATTGCATCTTGCGCGCTATCGACTCCAAGGATACAAGTTTTGCAACCGGTTGCAAACTTTAATTCGGGTACAGGGGGCGGGATGACGGAAATAGGCATCGGGATTGTCGGCGGCGGATACATGGGAAAGGCCCATGCAGTGGCGATGTCGGCAGTCGGGGCGGTCTTTAATACGGCCCTGCGCCCACGTCTGGAAATGGTCTGCGCCAGCACGCCCGCCTCTGCCGAGCGCTACCGCAAGGCCTACGGCTTTGCGCGGGGCACGGATGATTGGCGGGTGCTGGTGAATGACCCCAAGGTCGAAGCGGTCATCATCGCCGCGCCGCAAGAGACGCACCTGGAAATCGCAGCGGCCGCTTTTGCCTTGAGCAAGCCGGTGTTTTGCGAAAAGCCACTCGGTGCGTCGCTGGCCGAGAGCCGGGCAATGGTCGCGGCGGCGCAGGGCCAGATCAGCATGACCGGCTTCAACTATATCCGCACCCCTGCCAGCCAGTTTGCCCGCAAGCTGATCGCGCAGGGTGCGATCGGCGACATCACATGGTTTCGCGGCGAGCATACAGAGGATTTTCTGGCGGACCCGCAGCAGCCAGCGTCTTGGCGCACCAGCGGTGTCGCGAACGGCACCATGGGTGATCTGGCCCCGCATATGATCAACGGCGCGCTGGCGCTGATTGGTCCGATCACGGCGCTGAGCGCCATGATAGAGACTGTTCACGCCACCCGTCCGGGGGGCGATGTGACCAATGATGATCACGGGCAGATGATGTGCCGCTTTGCCAATGGGGCGATGGGGCAGATGTATTTCAGCCGGATCAGCCATGGCCGCAAGATGGGCTATGCCTATGAAATAACTGGTACAAAAGGTGCGCTTCGGTTCGACCAAGAGGATCAGAACGCGCTGTGGTTCTATAGCGCGGACGAGCCCGAGGCGATCCGCGGATTCCGCAAAATCCTGACTGGTCCGGCGCATCCGGACTATAAACCCTTCTGTCAGGGGCCGGGGCATGGCACCGGATATCAGGATCAGATCATCATCGAGGCGCGCGATTTCCTGCGTGCAATCGAAACCCGCACTCCCGTCTGGCCGACGTTCCAGGACGGCATGGCGGTCAACCAAGTTGTCGCGGCGGCGATGCAGTCATCCCTTGCTGGCGCTTGGGTCGACGTCGCCTCTGTTTAGCATTCGAAAGGCATCACTATGACAATCAAGATCGGCAATGCGCCCTGTTCGTGGGGCATCGAATTTCCCAGTGATCCGGCCTATCCTACCTGGCAGTCAGTCTTGGATCAGTGCGCTCAGGCGGGGTATAAGGGGATCGAGCTTGGCCCAATTGGCTATCTGCCCGAAGACCCCGCCGTACTGGCACCTGAGCTGGCCAAGCGTGGGTTGGAAATCATCGGCGGCGTCGTGTTCCGCGCCTTTCACGATCCCGCCAAATGGGATGACGTGCTGGACGCCAGCCACCGCACCTGCAAGGCACTGACAGCGCACGGCGCGCAGCATCTGGTGCTGATTGACAGTATCTCTCCCCGCCGCGCCCCGACGGCGGGCCGCGCTGCCGAGGCAGAGCAGATGGATATTGCCGAATGGACCGCCTTTCGTGATCGGCTGGCGACGATCGCCAAGATCGGCACCGAAGAATACGGGCTGACCGTTGGCATCCACGCCCATGCGGCAGGTTTCATCGACTTCGAGCCAGAGCTGGAACGGCTGCTGGACGAGGTGGACGAAAGCATCTTGAAAATCTGCTTTGACACCGGCCATCACTCTTATGCGGGCTACGATCCGATTGCATTCATGGACCGACATATGGACCGGATTTCCTATATGCATTTTAAAGACATCGATCCTTTGGTCAAAGCGGATGTCGTCGCCAATCGCACCGGATTTTACAAAGCCTGCGGGCAGGGCATTTTCTGCAACCTGGGTAAGGGCGACGTGGACTTTCCTGCGGTGCGCCAACGCCTGATCGATGCCGGCTTCGAGGGGTGGTGCACGGTCGAGCAGGACTGTGACCCTTCTGTCCCCGGCACGCCGCTGGAAGATGCGCGCGCCAATCGTGAATATCTGCAATCCATCGGCTTTTAGGAACACAGCATGACAAAACTAAAGTGGGGCATGATCGGCGGCGGCGAAGGCAGCCAGATTGGACCAGCGCACCGTTTGGGCGCACAGGCGGATGGTCGTTTTGAATTCGCAGCTGGCGCGCTGGATCATCGCGCCGAAGAGGGGCGGGCCTACGGCCAGCGCCTTGGGATCGCGGCAGACCGCGCTTATGGCGACTGGACAGAAATGCTTGCCGGTGAACGCAATCGTACTGACCGCGTCGATCTGGTGACGGTGGCGACGCCTAACGCGACGCACTTTGAGATCACCAAAGCCTTCCTAGAGGCCGGCTTTAACGTGCTATGTGAAAAGCCGATGACAATGGACGTCGAACAGGGCGAAGAGATTGTCCGCATTGCCAAGGCCAGCGGCAAGATCTGTGCAGTGAACTACTGCTACTCTGCCTACCCGATGATCCGGCAGGCCCGCGCCATGGTTCGCGCCGGAGAGATCGGCAAGATCCGCCTTGTGGTCACGAACTTCAGCCATGGTCACCACGGCGATGCGGGGGATGCGGGGGATGCGAACAATCCGCGGGTGCGCTGGCGCTATGATCCGGCGATGGCGGGTGTGTCTGGCCAGTTTGCCGATTGCGGCATTCACGCGCTGCATATGGCGGGTTTTATCTGCGATGATACGGTTGAAAAGCTGTCGGCTGACTTCGCCTCGACCATTCCCAGCCGCGTGCTAGAGGACGACGCGATGGTCAATTTCCGCATGACGGGCGGCACGGTTGGCAGGCTTTGGACCTCTTCAGTGGCGATCGGACGGCAGCACGGGTTCGACATCCAGGTCTTTGGCGAAACCGGCGGGCTTCGCTGGGCGTCAGAGCAGCCGAACCAGCTGATCTATACCCCCGTCGGCGGCCGCACGCAGATCATCGAAAAGGGTGAGGGCGGCCTGCATCCCGATGCGCAGCGCTTGTCCCGCGTGTCCATCGCCCACCCCGAAGGTTTTCCGCTGGCTGTCGCCAATATCTATTGCGATCTGGCCGACGCGATCAACGGCGAGGCGCGCGACGGTCTGCCGCTGGCACCCGATGGGTTGCGGTCGATGGCGGCTGTCTATGCGGCGGTAGAGTCGGCCAAGGCGGACGGCGCATGGGTCGATGCGCGACCGCCGATGTTCCGCTAATCAGCCTGAACGCGGGGCCTCAGGGTCCCGCGTTCAATGACGCGGCATGGGAATAGCCGCGCCTCTGGATAGCGGTCCGGTTGATCCATCATCGCGACCATAAGTTCCACAGATGAATCCACAATTTCGCGAATAGGCTGCCGGATCGTCGTCAGGTTGATGTTTTCCCAGCTGGCCATTTCCATATCGTTCAGCCCGATAATGCCGATATCCCCTGGCACCGTCAGGCCCTTGTCCTTGATCGCACTCAGGGCGCCGATGGACAGCACGTCGTCACCGCAAAAATAGGCCTCCGCCGGGGCGGATTCCAGCAGGCGCAGCATTTCAGCGCGCCCGGCCTGAAAGGTATACGCGGCGGCAAAGGAGTGTGTGCAGGTCACATCCGCGTGCTTGGCGATTTCATCGGCAAAGCCGCGGAACCGGTCCATGGTCGATGTCGCGCTTTCAGGCCCGCCAAGAAAGGAAAGGCGCTTGTAGCCGCGGGCGATCATGGTCTTGGCCGCGACGCTGCCGGCGACTGCGTTGTCGATGCCGACGACATGCACGTCGGGGCTGCTCGCATAGCGGCCAAAGGTGTTGACTACTGGAATGCCCTTGTCGCGGAACCCCTTGGCAAAGGCGGGCGGCAGGGTCGATGATGCGACGATCACGCCATCGACCGAATATTGCTGCAGCATCCGCACCGAATGTTCGGGATCGGTTTCATCGCTAAGATTGACCAGTAGGGGCCGCAAACCGCGATCTTGCAGGCCGCGGGTGAACAGATCAAAAACCTCTAGGAAAATCGGGTTGTGAAAGTTGTTGGAAACCAATCCGATCAGCTTTGTCTGGCGGGTTGTCAGGCTGCGAGCCAAGAAATTGGGACTATAGCCCAGCTCTGCGGCTGCTTTTTCGACCTTGCGCCGCATTTTGGCCGATACGGATGCGCCATCCGTGAAGGCGCGCGAGACGGCTGATGTTGAGACCCCCGCGCGGAGCGCCACATCCTTCAGCGTTGCGACCATGTGTCCAAACCATTCCTTATAAGATTAAAATGGGCGTTTACCTCATCGCCGATTGTCCTGCACGCTAAAGATAGCGCACATCTTTTGCAACCGGTTGCAAAGTGAATCGTTTCGTGCTTTCCTTAGCGGCAAGGGTGGGGGAGGCCTGCCTTTGCAACGAAGAACTGGCGTTTCTGGGAGGAAAAATCATGACATTTACGTTGAAGACATTATTGCTAACGACCACGGTCATCGCTGCGCCGCTGGCGGTTACGGCTGAGGCGCATGGCGACAATCTGAACTATGTGCTGGTAAGCCATGCACCGGACAGTGACAGCTGGTGGAACACGGTGAAAAACGGCGTAGCGCTAGCCGCCGACCAGATGGGCGTGACCGTGGAATACCGCAATCCACCATCCGGTGACCTTGCCGATATGGCGCGGATCATCGAGCAGGCCGCGGCATCGAACCCCGATGGGATCATCACAACGCTGGCCGATTTTGACGTGCTAAGCGGCCCGATTCGCGCGGCGGTCGATCAAGGCATTGACGTGATAATCATGAACTCCGGCACGGCTGCTCAGGCGGTCGAAGTCGGTGCGCTGATGTATGTCGGTCAGCCGGAATACGACGCGGGCCTTGCAGCCGGCCAGCGCGCCAAGCGCGACGGTGTCGGCAGTTTTCTGTGCGTAAACCATTATATCAGCTCTCCGTCCTCGACTGAGCGGTGTCAGGGTTTTGCCGATGGTCTAGAAGTTGAACTTGGCAACCAGATGATCGACGCGGGCCAAGACCCGTCCGAGATCAAGAATCGCGTCCTGGCCTATCTGTCGGCCAATCCCGACACCGATGCGGTGCTGACCCTCGGGCCGACCTCTGCCGATCCGACGATTTTGGCGTTGGAAGAGAACGGTCTGGCTGGTGACATCTATTTTGGCACCTTCGATCTGGGCGAAGACATCGTCAAAGGTCTGAAGTCCGATGTGATCAAATGGGCAATCGACCAGCAACCCTTTCTGCAGGCCTATCTGCCAGTCGTGATTCTGGCGAACTATGACCGTTACGGCGTGCTGCCGGGCAACAACATCAACTCCGGCCCCGGTTTCGTGACTAAGGACGGTTTGGCCAAGGTCGAAGAATTCGCAGGCGAATTCCGTTGATCTGACCAAACACCGCCGGGCGCGCCAGCCGCGCCCGGTCCACGCCTATCCCCCCACCAAATACTTGTCGGAGTGTGCCGTATCATGACTGATGCAACCAATAGTGACGAACGTATCAAGGAGATGTCGCGCCTGCGACGCGCCCTGATCCGCCCGGAGTTAGGGGGCATGGTTGGCTGTGTCGCTGTCTTTACCTTCTTCTTGCTCACCGCCTCGGATAGCGGGATGTTCAGTTCCACCGGCGTGTTGAACTGGTCTGTCGTTTCGGCGCAGTTCATGATTATTGCCGTCGGGGCCTGTCTGCTGATGATCGCCGGAGAGTTCGACTTGTCCGTCGGATCCATGATCGGTTTCGCAGGCATGATGATCGCCATCTTCGGTGTGACGCTAGGCTGGCCGATGTGGATGGCGATCCTTGTGACATTTGCGATCTGCATCGCGCTGGGCGCGCTGAACGGCTATATCGTCGTGCGCACTGGCTTGCCGAGTTTCATCGTGACGCTGGCGACCCTGTTTATCCTGCGCGGCTTTACCATATTCATTCCGCAAACGCTGGAACGGAAGACCATCATCGGCGGTATCACCGAGGCGGCGGAGGGCGACTGGCTGGCCGCGATTTTTGGCGGCAAAGTCTTGAAGGGGTTCTTCGCCTGGTTGGGCGATATTGGCATGATTTCGGTGTTTGAGCGCGGCAACAAGGTGGGGCAGCCCGTCGTCGACGGGATTCCGATGCTGATCATCTGGGCGCTGGGGCTCGTGATCGTCGGGCATATCGTTCTGACCCGCACCCGTTTCGGGAACTGGATTTTTGCGGCAGGCGGCGACGCGCAGGCCGCGCGCTATGTCGGTGTGCCGGTAGAGCGGGTCAAAATTCTGATGTTCATGTTCACCGCCTTTTGCGCCACGGTCTTTGCGGTCTGCCAGGTGATGGAATTCGGGTCGGCTGGTGCTGACCGGGGCCTTCTAAAGGAATTTGAAGCGATCATCGCGGTGGTCATCGGCGGCGCGCTGCTCACGGGCGGCTACGGGTCCGTGATCGGTGCGGCCCTGGGGGCGCTGATCTTTGGCGTCGTACAACAAGGTCTGTTCTTTGCCGGGGTCGAATCGTCATTGTTCCGGGTGTTTCTTGGGGTGATCCTGCTGCTGGCCGTCATTTTGAACACCTATATTCGCCGCCTGATCACGGGAGAACGCTGATGCAACCCATCATCCGCATGACCAATATCGAAAAGCACTTCGGCTCTGTCATTGCGCTAAATGGCGTGACGGTAGATTTCTTTCCGGGCGAATGTCACTGCCTTTTGGGTGACAACGGCGCGGGCAAATCGACGTTCATCAAGACGATGTCCGGCGTGCACAAGCCGACCCGCGGCGAGATTTGCTTTGAAGGCAAGCCGATGCACTTTGATGATCCGCGCGAGGCGATCGCGGCAGGCATTGCGACGGTTTATCAGGACCTTGCGATGATCCCCCTGATGTCGGTCAGCCGCAATTTCTTTATGGGCAACGAGCCGATAAAGCACCGGATGGGCCTGCCGTTCTTTGACCATGAACTGGCCAACGAGGTTACCATGAAAGAAATGCGCGCTATGGGCATCAATCTGCGTGGCCCGGATCAGGCGGTCGGGACGCTTTCGGGTGGCGAGCGTCAGACTGTCGCTATTGCGCGGGCGGTCTATTTTGGAGCCAAGGTGCTGATCCTGGACGAGCCGACATCCGCGCTGGGGGTACGACAAACGGCGAACGTGCTGGCAACGGTGGACCGGGTGCGCAAGCAGGGGATCTCGGTCGTGTTCATCACCCATAACGTGCGTCACGCGATGGCAGTGGGCGACCGTTTTACCGTGCTGAACCGGGGCAAAACATTTGGCACCGCAACGCGGGGCGACGTGACGCCGGAAGAGTTGCAAGACATGATGGCAGGGGGGCAGGAGCTCGCGACTTTGGAAGGCTCACTCGGCGGTACTGTTTGATAAAACGGGCCTGCACATTTGGACGCATGTGCGGGCCCCGCTGCAAAAAAGATACGGCTCAACCGCCACGCACCGCAATGTATGTGATTTCGGCCGCCTTATATGGTCACATTGCCTTCCGACTTGCGCTCGAACACCAACACAGCGCCGGTAATCAGCGCACCTTTCGCCTGAACGGCAGCTTGTTGCGCGCCCAAAACCAGTCTCCTAAAGGTTGCAGTTTCCAAGAGCCAAAGCGCAAGCTGCCCGGAATAAGGCACAGGGCGCATACAATTGATTCGGCTACAACAAAGACCACTTTTTGGGTTTTTCCTGAACCCCTTTGGCACGACTGCGCGCGCCATTGAGTTGAAGGGTGATCATCTTTTGGTCACCGGGCGGAGCATGCCTGCAGCACTTTCCTTGGCGGATATTGGCGAGGCACCCGCCCTTCGGAAGGGCGTACTCGGCACGACGCTGTCGCTGCAGGTTTCCGCAAATAGGGATGTCATCTTGCGCGGTACCGATCACGCCGATGCTTGCGCCTTTGCCGACACCGTCCAGACTGCGTGGGTCAGCTTCAACACGGGTGCTTTTGATCGGGAAGCGCAACGGTTCGACCGGCTTCATACCGCTGTTTCCGGCTTGGCGCGACCGGGCCGGTATCCTGCGGCCTGCCGTCTAGCGCCGGTTCTTAATGATGCACGGTCCTTGGATGCCACGCTTCTGTCGAAGCTGAAGGCAGAAGCAATCGGGACGGATCGGGCAGAGCGGGTGACACTTGTGCGCAAGTTCGTGGCTGATCCCCGGGCGGCCCGAGCAACTGCGATATCGGTCTTCGTCGCTGCTGAACTGGATCGCTGGGAACAGTTCTTTGACACCGTCGAAAGCAAGCCACTGACGGCTGAGCAGCGTCTTTCTGTTGTGGTGGATGAGGACGCGACCCTCGTGCTAGCCGGAGCCGGATCGGGAAAGACGAGCGTGATTACCGCCAAGGCAGCCTATCTGGTTAAAGCCGGCATCCGGAAACCGGACGAAATCCTGCTGCTGGCATTTGCGAAGAATGCGGCCGCGGAAATGTCAGAACGGGTTAAGGCGCGATCCGGTGAGCCCATCGTGGCGCGAACTTTTCACGCGCTGGCTTATGACATCATTGGTGCGGTCGAAGGGTCAAAACCTGCCCTTGCCGACCACGCGACCGATGACGCGGCGTTCAGCGCGTTGATAAAGCAGATCCTGAAGGACCTCGTTCATACGATGTCTGCCGTGTCGCGCGCTATCATCGATTGGTTTTCTCATTTTCTGGTCGAGCCGAAGACAGAATGGGATTTCAAAACCAAACACGAATTTTACACCCATATGGAACAGCAGGACCTGCGCACCCTGCAAGGCGAGAAGGTTAAAAGTTACGAAGAGCTGCAGATCGCCAACTGGCTTTATGAAAACGGCGTCGCCTACGAATATGAGCCCGTTTATGAGCCGAAGTTGCCTGAGACGGGGCGGCGGGACTATCAACCGGACTTCCGTTTGACCGAAAGCGGCGTTTACATCGAACACTTCGGCGTGCGGCGTCAGAAGATGGCGGATGGCACTGAAAAACTGACGACTGCGCCATTCGTAAACCGCGATGACTATCTGGCCAGCATGGCATGGAAGCGCGAGGTTCATGCCACGCACGAAAGCACCATGATCGAAACCTACAGCTATGAACGGCAAGAGGGGCGGCTGCTGACCGGTCTGGCCGAAAAGATCGCGCCACATGCCAAGCTAAGCCCCCGGCCAGTCGACACGATCTATGACCGTGTCATCGAAATGAAGCAGGTCGACACGTTTTCGCAACTGCTCGGGACGTTCCTGCGCAAGTTCAAAAGCGGTGGCTACAGCCTGGAGCACTGCGAGAGTGCGTCCGACAAAATGAAGCTTGGCAAACGCGGCCGGGCGTTCCTTGCGGTGTTTGGCCCTGTGTTCGATGAATACCAAAAGCGGCTGGCGGGACGGATCGACTTTGAGGACATGATCCTACGAGCCGCCCATTATGTGGAAACTGGCAGGTATCTCAGCCCGTTTCGCCATATCCTGGTGGACGAGTTTCAGGATATCTCTCAAAGCCGCGCCAAACTTGTGAAGGCGCTGAAAGGACAACATCCTGACGTTCGTATATTTGCCGTCGGCGATGACTGGCAGTCGATCTTTCGCTTTGCCGGATCAGATATTCACCTGATGCGCAAGTTTGGGGCCGAGTTTGGCGGAACCTTTGACGGGGAGGCCGGAATCCACAGCACGGTCGATCTGGGTCGAACGTTCCGGTCAGTGGATCAGATCGCCTTTGCTGCGCGAACTTTTGTCCTCAGAAACCCGGCCCAGATCCAGAAACAGATCGTTCCGGCTGGCATCGCGACTGAACCCGCCATCAAAATTGTGACAACGGCAAAGCACGAAGGCGTAAAAGCGCTTTCGGATGTGCTAGCCGCGCTTTCGTCCAAGTTGGATCCGGCTGGAGAGACATCGAGTGTTCTGCTGCTCGCGCGGTATCGGTATTTGGAGCCTGACCTGCGGGATCTGCGGCGGCGCTTTGCGCGCCTGACACTCAGTTTCAAGACCATTCATGCCTCAAAAGGGTTGGAGGCAGATCATGTGGTTTTGTTGAACGCCGACAGTGGGCGGGTGGGCTTTCCATCTCAGATCGTCGACGATCCCTTGCTGGCATTGGTATCGCCCGACGAGGAGGCATTCCAGAACGCAGAGGAACGGCGCGTGATGTATGTTGCGATGACGCGGGCGCGGCGCACCCTGACGATCCTCGCATCGAACGCGCGCCCGTCGGCCTTTGTCAGCGAACTTTTAAAGGACCCGGCATATGGGGTTTCCCAGCCGTCCGGGTCCGACCAAGACGTCCACGAATGTGGCGAATGCGGTGGACGGCTGTTGCGTGTGCAAGGCCAAGACGGTCGAACTTGGTACCGCTGCGCGCATTCCGAGCAGTGCGGCAATTTTCTACCTGCCTGTTCGGGATGTGGGGTCGGGCTCCCACGACGGGTAGAGGGTACGCTACAATCCAAGTGCAGTTGCGGGAAAGTGCACCCTACTTGCCCGGACTGTGCAAACGGCTGGCTTGTCGAACGCACCGGCCGGCACAGCACTTTTCTGGGCTGTGTTCGCTTCCCAACCTGTCTCGGGAAAGCGCAATTGGCGCGTAAGCCGAGCGGACGGGGTGTCACAGGCAAACGCCGAAGGTAACGCGACTGGCCTGCATCACGCAAGTTCCGCATGTTGGCCGTGAATGATGATTGCTGCCGATAGAACCTCTGCCTGATGGCTGACACCGGCATCTTAGGTGCGCGTGTCGCCCGTGAATTGGACGCGCTTGTGCGTGTCTATGGAAAACCCATCTGCAGTGTCAGTGTCAGTGTCAGTGTCAGTGTCAGTGTCAGTGACAACGGCACGGCGTTTACCAGTCGCGCGATCCTGAAGTGGGCGGGCGAGACCAATGTGGATTGGCACTATATCGACCCCGGAAAACCCCAGCAGAATGCCTTCATCGAAAGCTTTAATGGCAGCCAGCAAGACGCACTACTGAACGAGGAGATCTTCGACACTTTGGATGATGCCCGCCGCATACTGGCCCATTGGCGATACGACTACAAAAACGTCAGGCCGCACTCATCGCTGGGAAACCAAACACCCGCACAAGCGCGTCGCGCGCTTGAGCAATTTGAAGGCCCCGCGCAGGACGCCCTTGCCCAAATTGATGACGAAGAATGTGAAATCCAAACCCGCAAACTCTCGTAATGACTGAGGGAACTTCCGGGGTGCAGGTCACGGCGTAAGTAAGGTTTCAAGTTCCGGCAGCATATCATATGTGGCGTCAGATTTGCTTGCTGGAGGCCGGCTCATGATTTCCGTCGTCATACCCGTATATCAGAAGGCGCGTCACATTGAACGGGCACTGAACTCCGCCTTGGGTTCCTTGGTCGATGCCTGTGCCGATTTCGAGATCATCGTGGTGGATGACGGTTCGACCGACGGATCCGGGGATATTGCGCGAAGCTGGGTCAAGGACAACCACAGGGCAATCCGCGCCCAGGTGATCTCGCAGGACAACCAGGGTGTGTCTGCGGCGAGGAATGCAGGGTGGCGGTCTGCCGAGGGCGATCTGATCCTATTTCTAGACGCCGATGACGAATGGACTGTCTCGCATGTCGGCGAGATCCTAGAACTAGCGGAACTGTATCCGCAGGCGTCTCTGATGACGACCGCGTGGTCGGTGATCAGGCGAGATGGTTGCCAGGTTTTTCACCAATTTGGGATTGGCGCGGATCTGAAAGGATTATTGCCTTGTTTCTTTAGGGCTATGTCAACGGGTCCCATGCCTGTCTCCTCCAGCAATGCCGCGGTCCCCATGTGGGCATTGAGGCAGACTGGTGGCTTCCCGGATGGCGTCACACATGGAGAGGACACGGTGGCTTGGGGGAAGCTGGCTCTACTAGGACCTGTCGCCTATTCGCCGCAGATCGGGGCGGTCTGGCATCAAGAAGCTGATAACCGGTCGGATTTAGGCAAGCCGATCGCCGCGAACTACATGCTGTTTCTGGAGAGCGCCCTGAAGCTAAATTCGCTGACGGATGACATGAAAAAGAGTATCTGGATCAACCGCGATATCGAAGCGGCTCGCATGGCCGGGCTCATGCCGCTTTACTTTCATGACAGCCCGGGGCGCATTGATGCGATGACTGCGCAGGAGAAGGCGATGCTCGTCGAGATCAGGGATCGCTTTGCTGATCAGCTCGTTACATCGATCGAAGCAGAAACTTACGCGTCGCCTGCAATGAATTGCTGAAAGATTTGGCCGTATTCGGCCATATTTTCTGGGTCTGGAAGCCCTTCGTCACTATTCATATCTGCAACATATTTACGCGTCGAAGGGCTTTGTCGCACAAATCCCGCAAGCGATTCATGTCGTAAATCTAGTGTAGTTGCTGGGTTGCATGAGCAAACCCACGGCGCGAGCCGGCAAGACCGCGGACCGGACTGCCTACACTAGGCTGCTGATGCGCCGCTGGTCAGTGATGACCTTCAAACCGTTGTGGGGCAGTGGACAGCACGGACATCAAGGTGAAGGGGGTAGGCGAAAGCAACGCACATATGCTTCGCAGTCCTGAACGACTACGCCGCACTGGCAGCCCCTGTCATCAAAGCCGTGAGGTAAATCCGACTTGGATAAGGGAAATTCCAGCCATCTCCCGGTTGGTGCGACAGAGTTGTTCGTCGCGTCTATCCAAGCCTAAAAGTTTTAACCGAAAGCTCCAATTTCATGCGGCCCAAATTTTTGAGGGCAGTGCGTTTGAAACTCGATATCTTTGGCTTTAGTTTGGGCAAGCGACCGGGGGTGCCGCCAGAACGCGTGAAACCACCGCACTGTCTTATCATGGGGTGAGGACGGTGACCCATCTGATTGCGATCGGAGTCAGCATGATTAGCAAGAGAATAGGCATCATGAATGCGGCCAGCACCGCTGACATTTTTACTGGCAATTGGTTTGCTTTGGCCTGCGCTTTCAATTCCCGATCCAGACGCATCTCAATAGAATAGGTTTCAAGGGCTTGCGAAATTGGTGTGCCGAATTCGGCAGATTGCTGGACAACGCTCGCGAAGGAGGCCATGGCGTCGACACCCGTCCGCCGTTCCAACTGAGCGAAGGCCATGTCGCGTGGCTTCCCGGCCTGAATTTCGAGTTGCAGGATCGTGAACTCTTCGGCGATCGGGCCGCAAAAACGTCCGAACTCCTTAGCCACGCGGTTCATTGCTGCATCAAACCCCAGACCGGCTTCGATCGCGACCTGCATGAGATCCAGCGCACCGGGCATGCCGCGTGTCACGGATTTGCGCCGTTGCGCGACCTTGGAACTGAGCCACGCCGACGGGCCGTAAAACCCGATTACGACGAGCAAGACGGCGATCATGAAGGCTTGCGGTGTCTCAAGTCGGCTGAGCGGTTCCAAAACCTGTGAAAGGCCGGTTGGCAGCGACTGGTTGAACCAGACCGCGAGCACAAAACATCCCGGCAACGCCAAAGCCAGAACGGACCGCACCAGAAAGAAGTTCCGAAGCGCGTTTACCTTATGGATGCCGGCCTGGCGCAAACGTGCAGAAATCTTGCTCCGCTCGGTGCCGGAATGCGGAACGAAGAGACGAAGCGCGCCAGTCGGGTCATTATCCCAGGGGCGCACGATATCGCGGCCCGACAAAGGTGATGCAACCGCCTGCATACGCCGGATTTGCACGGCTGTGCTGGGTCGGAAGACGGCCGCAATCCCCAGGATAGCCACGAAGAGTCCGACCGCGACGATCCCCTGCAGCAAGACGGTTTGGGACCCTGCGACGATGCCAAGGGCGGCTAGTAATTCATTCACGCGTTCCATGGTCGGTCTCCCTCAAAAGTCGAACTTTGTCAGTCGCTTAAGGATGATGCCCTGCAGGACGATCAAAATGCAAATTAGAATGGCGATAGGAACGAAGATGGGATGGTCCTGCACGTCTAGAAAGAATCCGGGCGAGGACTTATAGATGGTTCCCACCATCATGAAGGGCATCATCGTCAGGATCATGCCGCTCAGCCGACCTTCGGAGGAAAGCGCGTGGATCTTCTTATACATGATCAGGCGGTCACGGATGACTCGAGACAACACCAGAAGTACGCGTCCGAGATTTCCTCCAGTGCCGTGCTGGATGCCGACGCAGACACTCAGATAGTGGACGTCCTCTCGGTCGATACGGTCGGCGAATTCGCCGAATGCGGTAACCAGATCGACACCGTGACGAATGCGGTCTTCGATGATGCCGAATTCGCTGCCAATCGGGTCCGGCATATCGCGGGCGACTCGCCGCAAGGTCACGTTAAGCGGGTGACCGACCCGGAGGCCTCGCGCCATCATGTCGAGGGCATCAGGCAATTGCTCCGACAGTTTCTTCAGTCGCGCTTCGGCCATACGGTCTAGAATGGCGTAGGGCAGACCGAACCCCAGCAGCAGGGCCGTCACGGCAGCGGCCGGGACCGGTACGAACTGGGATGCCGCGACGAAAATGATGACGGCGAAGCTAATGAGCGAGGCAAGGAGGGCACGCATGCCAATCGGCAGGTTTGCATGGGCAACAGTGCGGTGGAAGGACTCGACCGGTCCCTTCGTGCGCGCACTGTGTGTGGAGTGATTTCGGAACAGGACCTCGGCGATCCGCGCCTCGTCCACGCCCTGCGCGATCATACGCATGCGCCGGTTCTTTTGTCTGATTTCGCCAGCATGGTTTCCGACGACCTGCCGGAAACCTTCGAAGGCCAGCAAGGCCCCGAAGAAGATCATCAGATAGATAACGACTTCCAGTGGAAGCATTGAGCGCAAAAATCCGAAGTTCATCCGGTTACCCCATCGAAGTTAAATACATCAGGGGGCAATTTGACGCCTGTCGCGGTCAGCTTTTCCATAAATTGAGGCCGGATTCCGGTGTAGACCAATTCGCCAAGCACTTCACCGCCCTCACCCTTGCCGAGTTGGCGAAAAGTGAAGATCTCTTGCATCGTGATAACATCGCCTTCCATCCCGTTGACTTCGGCAATGCTCATGACGCGACGTTTGCCATCGCTGTGGCGGGATAGCTGGACAATGATGTCGATCGAAGAGGCAATCTGGCTTCGGATGGTGGCCATGGGAATATCGGCCCCCATCATCGTCACCATCTGCTCCAGCCGGCTCAGAGCATCGCGCACGGTGTTGGCGTGGACAGTCGTCATAGAGCCGTCGTGGCCGGTGTTCATTGCCTGCAGCATGTCAAAGCATTCGGCACCGCGCACCTCGCCCACGATGATCCTGTCCGGCCGCATCCGAAGTGCATTGCGCACCAGCTCGCGCTGGGTAATTGCGCCAGTCCCTTCGATGCTGGATGGGCGAGTTTCAAGCCGGACGACGTGGTCCTGCTGAAGCTGAAGCTCGGCCGCGTCCTCGATCGTCACGATCCTCTGATCTTTGTCGATGAAGGCCGACATCGCGTTGAGCATGGTCGTCTTGCCAGAGCCGGTGCCGCCAGAGATCAGCACGTTCAGACGCGCTTCGACTAGTCCGCGCAAGATGGCGGCGGCCGGATGCGTCAACGCCTTCGCCTCGACCAGCCGATCCAGTGAATAGGGCTTGGCAGAAAATTTACGGATCGACAGGGACGGACCGTCGACGGCACACGGCCGTATAATCGCGTTCACCCGGCTGCCGTCCGGCAGGCGCGCATCTACCCAGGGCTGGGACTCATCGACTCGGCGCCCCATCGAGGAAACGATCTTGTCGATGATCCGTAGTAGATGACGCTCGTCACGGAACCGGACCTGCGTTTTTTCTAGCTTGCCGAACCGCTCTACGTAGACCTTCTGGTGGTTGTTAACGAGGATGTCATTAATCGTGGGATCGGCCAGCAAGGGTTCCAGCGGTCCTAGACCGGTCACCTCGAAAATCAGTTCTTCGATCAGCTGTTTCACGCGATCCGGGCCAAGCGTGCGCTCCTGATCCAGCAACAGTTGCGACACCAGTCCAGCGATCTGCCGTTTGAATTCCACCGGGTCCATCTTGTCGATGACGGACAAGTTGAGCCGGTTCAGCATCGCCTCATGTAAAGAGCTTTTTAGTTCCAACCAGTTCTGCAGTTCCAGGTCGATTTCGTGGTGCGGCGCGGCTTCCTGCACCGCGGTCGCGGGCATGAGTTGCACTACGTTCGTCGGGGCAGTCTTGCGGCGATTGAGATAATCAGTGAACATCTGTGGCCCTCTCAGACGAAGTCATTGGATGAAGAAATAGCAGTTGCGGAAAGTTTTTTGGCCAGCCCGCGATAGGTCTTGCGGCCCTTGGACCGCACGGCAGCGGTAGGGCACCCCAGATCGACCGCGCGCCGCTCGCCGCTGGGATCGTCGGGCACCCACGACGCAACCTTCAGGCCCAGCATCGCCTCGGCTGCCCGTATCGTTTCAGAGCCAAAGAACGTCTTTTTTTCTCGGTTTATGACCAGCGCGACCGGCAGGGTGAGGCGATTTTCGCGGTAGAGGTCGATCAGGCGTTTCGCCTGGCGGATGCAGGGAACAGAGCTGTCAGAAACCATGATCAACTGATCGGTCGCCATGATGACCGGTGCCAGCCAATCCAACGTCGCCCGAGGTAGGTCAATGATCAGATATTCGTATGCATACCGGAAGACGCCGATCATATGGGCAACGATTTCCGGCGTCATCGCATTCAGAGGCACAAAGACAGTCGGTGCGGTCAGGACGTCGACGCCGTATCCGCTCGTCTGGACTGCACCCAGAATGGCCTTTTCGCTGGGAAGCGCATCCTGCCCCAGAAGATCATAGAGACCGCCGTTGTCTTCCACATCTAGATAGGTGCCGGCATTTCCGAATTGCAGGTCGAGGTCGAGAAGCAGGACACGCGGCCCTGACTCGCCTCTTTTGGCAGCGACAGCCAGCGAGGAGGCGAGGTTCACCGCGATTGTCGTTGCCCCCGCACCACCGCGGGATTGCGCAATGGAGAAGACACGCGCAGCCGCGCCCGTCCGGCTGCCGTGCAAATCGAGCACGCCAGGTTGCCCGGCCAAGTCTGCCAAGGCCTGAATCAGCGCCTCTGCCTTGATATCGAGAGGCAGAATATCGTCCGCACCGGACGCGCCAAGGACCCGTACCTTCGTCAGCGGCAGCCTGTCATCAACGAGAGCGATGAATTTCGTCTGCCCTTGGGCCACCGTGACGAAATGCGCCAAGGCGGCAAGATCGTCGTCGGAGACATCGGCCTCGAACAGGACGACATCGTGTTTCGCAGTGATGGCTTCAGCGGTTTCAACCAGATCGTGCAACGTCGGTGCCGAAGCAGCCACCGCATTAAGCAGCGGTGAGAGGGATGTGAACTGGCAGGTCGTTAAAATGTCGGACGCTCCAACGATCAGGATTCGACCCGGTGCTGAGAACTGATGAATCATTTTCTACATCCTATCCATTTATTCCGGTTGCCAGATCTTCACCCGGCGACGTTATGCTGAAGACGCGGTACTGCGGATGGCCCGTGAACCCGCCCGTGCCGCCGCCCGCAAGATTGGCAAGGGCTCCGATCGGAAACGACAACTGAAATGCGGGCAGATTCAGTTCGACCGTCACCCGCGGCACGTAAGGCCCGCCGAGGTATCCTAGGTTCGTGTCGGCGGCGTAAATGAACTTGAGATCGGATATCTTCGTGCCGCCAGGCAGTGTCGGTCCAATCCGCTCCCAGATCTCACTAGCCGTCGCGTTGCTGACACTGCCATCGCAAGTGGCCGTGACGGGTATGGCGCAGGCATTCGGAACCGCCCCGCAAGAGGTGCCGAATCGCGGAGCAGGCGAGGCCGTACCGCGCGCGTACCGGTCTGGTACGCCCGCGCAGGCTGCCGGACGAACCGTCGCTATGCGCGCGGCAATCTGCGTCGACTTCTCGGCCATCAGGTTGTTGGAGGTGAAAATTCCGAAGTCGATAATTTGGAACACCATGATGAAGAAGATGCCAACCACCATGGCGAATTCGACCATGGCGGCCCCAGATTCTTCGCGGGCGAACCGCGACAAGTTACGTTTGATGCCGGTGCCAGTCATTGTCCGAATATCCGGCTGGTGTCGGACACTGTCGTCGAAAGCGTGCCGAGCGGGGTACCGAAAAGCGAAAACAAAGAGCCGAACGGAAACTCCACAGTGATCTGCGCCGCGACCGTCGCCACGGGTGCGGGCGAAATCCGGTAGGGGCCCACCGCACAGACGTAGGTCGCATCGACTTTAGTAACCGTAAACTTGGTCGGCAGGACGTTGTTGGCCTGACGGTCTTTTTCGATCATGGCCTTCAATATCGTATCGTAGGTGCTTAGGCTGCCACCGGTATCGCAGATGTCAATCGGTGCCACCCGCGCAAGGTAGCGGCTGGCATTCCGCACGCCGCTGACTGTCGATTGATAACCCAAAAAAAGCCGCCCGAATTCCATGACGATGGCGAAGATCAGGATCATCAGAGGGACGCTGAGGACGAATTCAACCACGGCCACGCCGTCTTCGGAGCTTCGGAACCGTCTGAACCAAGTGCTGTGGATACGTGCCATCTGTGTCACCTGTACAACTGGATAACATCGCGGAACACGCCGCCGGTTCCCGCGGCGCCCAGACCTGCGACACCGGCGGAACCAATAACCTCGACCCACAGATCGAAGGATGGCGGTGATCCGACGCCCGTTCCGACGGGTTCGGTCATGAAAAGCTCGACGAATTCATCCACAGGCACATTGGTCGCAGCACCATTGATCGGGTGTTTCGTACAGTCGATCGCCGCTGCAATGACGACCCGGCGTGCAGGATTGGTCGACACGTTTGAAGAGCATTGCGCGATCCCCGTCTCGTCCCGGTCACTAAGAATTGCACCAGACGGAAGGCCCGCCGTCTGGGCGTAGGCGATCTCAGCAAGATAGACGCCATACCGAGTTCCGGCGAACGCCGCAGGGATATGAGACACCAGATGGGAATCTTCGCCCGCCTCCAGAATGCCGTTGCGATTGCCGTAGTTCGAGTCGACGTAGTTCGCGTAGTCCCAGCTGCCGGTGCCGAAGCGCGTGCAGCCTCCGGTTGCAAAACAATTGTCATGCGGCAGGCCGATCGAATTAGTCGAAGCGCTGACATTATTCCAGCCGCAAGCATTCCCCTGTGGCACCAGACCAGAGATGATGTTGGGAGCCACTGTGTAATTGGCATTTGATTTGAACTGGCTCATCACGCCGCGGAATTGATCAAACCGTGTGTTGAAGACCGCGTTCTCCAGTCCGACCTTCTGTCCCGGCTCAATAGTCACACCGCGCTGCGCGTAGCATCCGGTGACATTGTCCTCTGCCCCGATGAGGCAGCCAATAAGTTTAGCACCATTCAACCCGAAGCAGGACGAACCGATCGCGCTGGACGACACGTCGAGGAAGCCGAAATCGCCGGGTCCCCATGCGGCTCCCTGTCCACCGGATCGCAGTAGGATCCCATCGCCGATCGACGAGGCCTGTGTCGCACTCCACCCGGTAGGCTTGCAGAACATCAGTGGCGTGATATCGCATGCCTCCATCGAAAACCCGGCGATGGATTCAGCAAAGACCGTCGCCTGTGCGGGTCCTGTGACCCCTGCAAGCGTGCGGGTCGCCCGTAGGAACATCGGATCTAGGGTAACGGGCGTCGTCACGACCTGCACGAGTGTGGCGTCTATCGGATCGGTGGTTGTATAGCCCGACGGATCGGTCGTATCGGCTGCCGGTAGGCCATCGAGGAAGGTCAGCGTATAATCTGTGGCGCCAGACAGGGTGCCGTCGCCGCCGTAGGCTTGTGGATTGGAAATCAATTTAGAGGCGGCATTGGTCGCACGCGTGATGCTGTCGGACCGACCGTCCAGCTCTGCGGCGGCGGCCAAAGCCACATCGTCGGCGAACCGCTGAAGGTCGCCGTGGGCGATCTGGACCCGCCCGATGTCGAAGACCAGAGCTGTCATGCCTAATATCGCGACGAGCGAGGCGATCCAAAGAACGAGGATGCTGCCTGCCTCTTCATGGCAAAAGCGCGCCAGGCGTCGGTTGGCAAAGGGCCCACGTCGTTTCATTTCAGAAAGACCTGCTCGGTCGTCACGCCGCGACGCACGATGACGCTGTTGCGTACCGGAACCACCTCGGGCTCGGCCACAACGTCGGCGACCTTTTCCACGACGACGGGCGTAGGCTCTGCTACATCGAAAAGGTCCGACAACTGGACCTGCTGCAACGGCGCGTGGTCCGGGGCTTCTAGATCGCGCAAGCTCAAGCTTAACTGGCCCGCTTTCTGCGCAAGTGCGAGGCGCTGACCGTCATCCGGAAGCACTTCGACGGTGATTGTGCGAACGACCATGGGCGCGCCCTGTTGTTCCTCTGACGTCTGGTCGATGCCGACCACGCGCACGTTTTGCAGGACCGTGACCGCGCGCAGCTCGCCGCCGTTTCCCTGCGTTAGGACGATGTCTACACGGTCGCCGGGTGCAACGAAGCCGCCGACGGCCGTGGCCGCATCGACGCTGATGGCCATGGCGCGATAGCCAGATGTGAGGCGCTGAACAATCGTCACACGTTCGCCGGGCGATGATAGTTTGGCGGCCATGATCGGCTCGCCCGGAAAGATCCGGCTGAGAGCCCGCATGGGGTCGTTGGAAGAAAATGTTTCAAAGCTGGTATAGGTGCCGTCGGGTACAGCCGATTTCGGCCACGGCTTTATCATCAGCAGAGCCGGTTCCAAAGCCTGACCATAGGCGATCTCTCCGCGCGCAACGACGATATCAACCGTTGTAGGATCTTGCATTGCGGTCGCGGTTCCGGGTCCGACAGCCAGGCTCATGGCCGCGAAGGAACCTGCTCCGGCAAGGGCGGTGCCGAGTAGAACGGTAGCGAGACTTCTGAATTGCATGACATGCTCCAGTATGGCCTCTAACGAAGGCATGACTTTAAGAGAAAGTGTCCCGGAAGCCCCTGAAGGAGGCTTCCGGCGGTTTTTCGACGGATCGTGAACTTTAGCAGGTGCCTGTACCCGTGCTGCCGTTAAGAGCTGTGCAAGCCTTAGTCGCATTTGCAGCAGCCTGCGTTCCCATCGTCGAAAAAGTAGTCACACCGATTGCGGCTGCAACCAGCAAGGCAATTGCGTATTCGACCATGGCCGCGCCGGATTCGTCTTTTGCGAAGTTCTTCAAAAAATTGAACATATCAGTCCCCTTTATCCATTTTATTTAATGGCGAAAATTGCGCCTATTATGATCTTTCCGGCAACTGCCGAGGATCGACTTAACCTTACGAACCGAAATATGGGTTCACATCATCCGGCACGATGAATTTTACACCCTAAGGTTGAAGGATCCGCGTGTATTCCCCAATTTAGACATATTTCGGCCACTATCGTGAAGTCAGAGCGCTATTCGAATCACAATGAGCGACGAAACTCGTCGAGTTTATGAGCACCGACCTCATCCATTTGATCGATTTTTTATACAATCCCATCATTCTCACCCGCATTACCCTGATTTGACGCATCAATTGGTTCGAAAATCACATGTAAATGGCATTCGGCCACGCGTTTTTGATTCGAAGTGGTACGAGCGACGGTTCGGTCCTGCAGGTCGGATCGCGATCGGTTCGGCACCGAGAACTGTGGCCCGACCTCTTATCGTCGATGCGCAACAACTGTTGGCCTTCGACTTGCAATAAAATTTCTGGGGGAGGGTGCAGCGGCTAAAAATACGGGGATAAGCTGTAAAATAAGAGCGGGCACGCTACGCTCATTATTCTTGTGTATTAACTAAATTTATGAAGTGCGGACCCCATAAAAACCATTTTAATGCAATTACTTAAGTCAGTAAATTAGAGCCATCGCTCATCCGCGCAGATCGACCATATAGAACGCAGGAAGCAACAGAAGGCAGCCGGGCTCTTTCGCAGCTTGCTTCATCATCGTGACTGCACCGGATACCGCTGCATGTTCGATCAATCGGAGAACTCTCATCAACGCCTTGCAAATTCTGTTAGTGTTTTGTTAATATTCATGCCAGTCTGCTATAATCAAAGATTATATTTTTAAGACGATTACCGATTTAAATTAGACGTTTTGCTTTCACAAATTTGGGGTGTTTTAGCGATGGCTATGGGAGAGAATAATTTTAGTATTGAGCAGACCAGAGGGTCAGTGAGTATTGCCTCAAAATGGGCCCATGCGGCAAGCTCCGGAAAAGATTTAAATAGTGTTCTAACAGATTTTCGGAAACTCGTTAGCGCAGAAACTGTTCAAGTAGTGCGCCGAATGAGCCATTTTGATCGGACCCGGATGATCGCCAGGCAGACGGAAAGTGACGGTAAGCTATTCAGCCGCCCCGCTCGTAGTTTTGCCTCTGCCATGTTGGGCGATATGTTGCACAAGACGCATTGTGGCAATGTTTTCTTCATGACTGCACTGCTGTCAGATAGCGATACTAAGGATTACTTGGAACCTTTAGGACTACGCGATGTGGGTATCGTTTCACTCTCTAACGAAGACGATTGTACTGATTTTCTGGAATTCCATTTCAACTTTCGGCTTGTCGACCACGACCGCCAGCTCTTGCAGGTACTAGGTCCTGTCCTTTCAAAAAGCTGGTCCGATCGTACAGCAGGGGTCGCCGCGGCGCATCTTGCAAAAAAATCCGTTTCCGACGGCGCGAGCATGCGAAAAGGCGTTCGAAAATATTTTGAGCACAAGAAATCCAGCCGGATTGACGCGGTCAGAGTTTCGGATCTGCATGCTGGTTCAAGAAGGCGGTCTGCCTGACAAGGTGACCGATGTCCTGCAGATCAGCAAATCGACATTTCGCAGCCATTTACGCTCAATCTACTTCAAGACCGGCGTCGCCGGACACGTTGAACTGGTTCACCTGTTGCATCAGTCCGTCGGCAAAGAACCAGATATTTCGGCTCGGAAAAGTTTTCAGCGTTAGGTCCTTATGTCGAATTTGAGTTGCAAAGGTCGTGTTGCACGGATCGCCTCCAATTAGGAACTCGCCGTACCCGAGACGGAATTCCGGCGGTTCGTTCGAGACTGGGGCGACCAAATTCGGTCATCCGGTTCAGCAGGCGGACAACAATCCTGGCCTCCGTTCTCTGGTTCTCAAAGCTGCGCGCTTTTAGCTTCGTCCCGATGACGACCTTCCAACGACCCATCAAAGTTTCACTTCGGCTGCGCTGTTTATAGCCCGATGTATTCTGCCAAGCTATGCGTCCGTACCCCTTAATTTTGAAAATTTGGCGATCGCAAATCGTCGGATTCTGGGCGGCGTCCGGGCTCAGCATCGCGTTTTTGCGTGGTGGGATCACAATCTCAATTCCTTCGCCAAAGCGCTCGAGCAGAAGATCGCACGTTGGATCACGGTCGTAGGCACCATCCGCTAGAAACAGGTCGGCGGGGGCATCAATTTGATCCAACAGACCTGGCAGCGCGGTGGAATCTCCGACGCCATCGATGGTCAAATCGGAGCAGGCGATTTCGCTGCTGACAAGATCGAGACCGAGGTGCAGCTTGCGCCAGGACCGCCATTTGCGCTCGGTCTTATGCTTTTCCTCTCGCCATTCGCTCGCATCGTGGATCTTCAACCCGGTGCTATCCACGGCCAACTGAATTCCCGCTGGGCCGTTGCCCCGGCGCGACAAGATGGGGAAACTGGACACCGCGATTTCGACCCCCAGCAGCTTGGAAATCGAACACATCAAGCCTTGGGTCTGGGGCAGCGGCTGCCGGAACACCATGCCCAGGGTCATGCAGGTCTCAATCGGCAGATCTGAATAGACAGGCTGTCCACCCGGCTTCGTCCTGCGCGGCCCAGACCACAAAGCGAGCGGCTCTTCGCTAATCCAAACCGTCAAATTCCCTCGCCGCCGCAAGCTTTCGTTGTACTCAGCCCAATTCGTCACCCTATGCTTCTGCTTGAGGATATTGTCACGGCGATCAGCATTAAATTAGTGCGGCACCTATAGCATCCTGCATGGTAAAGACCGTACTCGATATTAGCTGAGCGGGGAGCCATGCAACAAGGCTGAGTAGCTCAAGCATCGGTGCATCACCTGTGTTACTGCTCGTGATCTCAACTGCTCTGATTTCCAACGTATTCTCATCAATGCCGATGTGGATTTTGCGCCAGACGCGCCGTCTGGGGCCACCATGCTTGCGCGCATTCCACTCGCCTTTTCCTTCGACCTTGATGCCGGCGCTGTCCACTGCCCGGCAGTGGTTTGCTTGCAAACCACGAGAGGGATAAGCAGGTGCAACGGGTCCTTCGCGCCACGATATGGAATGTTGACGGCAAGCGTCCTTTGGCGGCGGCAGATGGTGCTGAAATCTGGCACAACCCAGTCCAGCTCCGTGAGCCGCAGCAGGCTTTCCACAAAGCCAGTCGTCTGGCGAAGCGCCATTCCGAATAGCACTTTCGTCGTCATGCAAGTCTAAATCGCGTCGAGACTGAACGTCCGCGATCTGCCTCTCTTGCCGCAAGGTTCGGCATGCCACTTCACCTCAGGATCCAACCAGATCGTCAGTGACTCGCTGCGCCCTAGCGCCTCATTATAGGCAGTCCAGTGCGTCGTCTTATCGGTAGACGATGTTGGTTTGCTCATACGGGCCAGCTACCACACCTGATTTGTGCAACAGGGCCGTATGTTCAGCCCAACTTCGATGATGCGTGCTATGGAATTTGCCCAATTTATCCCTGCATCAATATAAACTGACCGCGCGCACATCGATCTGTGCGTCGTGATCACGTCCAAAGGCCACGACGGCAATTGATCTCAGGCTGGTCGGTTGGGGCAATCTGCGCATAAGCGCGCCCGAGGCTGTAAAGCTGCCCAGTGGCAGGCGTACCTCGCTCCAGTTTTGCGTGACATCGAAGCCTGCCTGATAATATTGCCAAGGCAACACAGTGCCGCTTGTGCGCAGATGAACGAAATAGCGCTGAGCGTTGCCGCGTACGACAAGCCGGACGCCTGTTGTCCCTTCGGGTGGTGGACTGGCCAGATCTAACTGCATCTGGATGAACCCGCCACGGTTGGCTGTGCTGACCCGGCCTGTCATGCGCGCATAGGGCGTGCCGTCGTCCTGCGCGAAAGCGATACCGCCAGTGGACACGCCTCCCATCACCTGATCGGTGAAGAACCGCCAGCGCGTTTCTGGCTGCATGGTGAAATCATCGATAACTGTTTGCGCGGTCACGGACTCGTCCGCCATCAAAGGCGGCACCGCGCCGCCCAGTATGATCGCCGCAATACCGATTGCTATCAGGCCGCGCATAAAGGTTTTCGTCCTCTCATCTTTTCGGTGTAATGCCGCCGACAATGTACCGCGTGTTCCCAAGTCTACCAATGCCGCGTTCCCGGCGCGCCCTTAATTTGGCCATCCAGATTGGGCGTGATCCAGCCGCCGTAAAAATCGCCCTGCTGAGGAATGACTCGCAGATCGCCAACCCATACTTCGTCCATGAGCCCGGCATAAAACGACAGATGACCTGCAAGGGCGGCAAAGCGGGCGGTCGGGCGGTCATATGTCCAAGCCGCACGCATGGACGTCTTGCCCCCGGCAATCACATCCAAGTAACGCGCCACGCCTTTCCATTCGCAAAAGCTGCTGCCCTCAGCCGTGCGCAGCGCGGCTCGGATGTCGTCGGGTGGCACATAATAGCTTGGCGCGTGGTGGGTTTCTAACACGCGCAAGGCGCGGGTGGTATCGGCCACAAGTAAACCGCCAAAGCGGATCGTGATCCGATGCGGTACGGGTTCCAGTGCGGGCGGCCGTGGGTAGGACTGAACGTTCTCGCGCGGGATATCGGTCATGTCAGGGCCTCATGGGCTGGTTTGCACGCGACGCCCATATAAAGGACTGCTGTCGAAGGTAGGGGACCAAAGGTAAGGTCTAACCGCCGATTAAAGCCGCGCGGCCCAAGGCCTGTGATCGGCCCCGGCACAAGTCCTACGCCTTGAAACGCGGCACGCAGTTCTTTTGGTTTGATAAACATAGCCGGGTCATGGGTGCCGCGTGGCAGCAGGCGCAGCATGTCTTCAGCGATGGTGATGCTGGCAAGGCGGGCCATCGGATTGCGGTTTATGGTGTCGAAAAGCAACAGCCCGCCGGGGCGCATGGTGCGGGCGATTTCTGAAAGCACGCGGTGCAAGTCAGCCACATGTTCCAACACATCGACACAAACCACGGCGTCGAAACTGGCATCATCATAGGGCAGGGCCTCTCCTACACCCACGTCATAGGCAATGCGCAGTTTGCCCGCGCGGGCATGGTCGTGGGCTGCGTCGATGGCGTCAGAGGCGGGATCGATTCCAGTGACATGCGCGCCGCGCTCTGCCAGCGCCTCGGCCATGAAGCCCCCGGCGCAGCCCAGGTCAAGCACATCTTTGCCTTGCCAGTCGATGTGTCGATCGAACCATTTAAGCCGCCCTGGAACAAGATTTTTCAGGGTCCGCACCCAGCGGATGCCATCAGACCACCAGCGATCTGCCACCTTGTCATAAATTGTCAGATCATTGCGCATTGGGTCGGTCCTTGGTCGGGGTGAGGCGGGGCAACGCATAGGGAACTTCGGCGCGATAGCGGTCAAACCGCGCGCCGTAGCGGGCGGCAAAGCGGCGTTCCTTGAACCGTGGAGCCAGCAGGCAATAGGCGGTAAAGCAGATGGCCATGACCAACTGATCCGGCGTCCAGACTGGCACTGTCCACAGTGTTAGGGCAAAGGCGACATAGATTGGCTGGCGGATCAGGCGGAACAAACCGCTGGTTGGCATGTCGGGAAACACCGGCCGGATGCGCGCCAAAAGTGACATCCAGCCCAGCGCACCCGATTGCACCTCAGCTCCGGCGTCAAAGCTCGCTTTCAATAAGATCAACCAGCTTCCGGTATATGCCGCGGTCATGACCCAGAACGCTGCCCCGTCGGCCCGCCACCACACGATACCTGATGGCGTCCACAACGCAAACAGCGCCAAAAGCTGGGCGGAGGCGATGATGGCATAGGTGGTTGTGACGAGCGTGGCACCATACGGGCCCGGGATGAGGCGCGCCAGCAAGCGCCCGCCAGATCCGGTAAGCAAGATGGAGTGGACCAATGGAAACTGCACGAGGAGCGCTGCATTCGCGAGTACAGCCCATGGCCATGGCACTGCGCCAAGGCTTTCGCTGAGGCCAAAGAACATTGCGACAATCATCGCCAGAACGCCTGCGGCAAAGACCGTGTGGCACAGCGCGCCAAGCGACAGCGCCAGCGCAATGCGGCCGGCACCCGGGGCAGGGCGGAGGGCTGCACTGATGAGCGTGATCAACCGGGCGATGCGGGGGTCGGTCAACATCGTCATCCCCGTGCCAGTATCGCATCGGCGATGGCAGTACCGCTGGTCCATGCGGCCTCGACGCGTGGGCCAATGCACCAGTCGCCACCCAGATACAGCGTTGCATCGGGGCTGTTTAGGAATGGCAGGCCAAGCGCTTGCGTGACGCGGGCATAGCGCCAGCGATGGGCTGCGGCATGGGGCACTTTGTTGGGTGCCACGCCCAGCCGGTCGCATAGCAGCGGCAGCATCCGGGCCGCGATGGCGGCGGGGGTATCTTCAAGATGGGCTTGGCTGAACGCTTCGCTTGCCTGCGCCACCCACAGCGCGGTCAGTCCCGGCGGGCGGCCCGGCTTGGCGCTATCCTGCGCTATCCACGCGAGGGGATCATCAGCATCTTGCCGGGTTATAAAGGGCGCGGGCCCCTCAACGGCAGCCATCAGAGTTAGGCAAGCCGCGAGCCTTACGGGGGCCAGTGCCGCGACAAGAGGGTGATCCGCGCCCACAAGTCCTGCAACTTGTGGTGCGGGCACGGTGACAACCACGCGCGCGGCGCGCAAGATGGCATCGTCCAGATGCAGCACCCATCCCTCGGGGTCCTGCGCGATGCGCACGACTTTCGAATTTTTTCGGATGTCCAGCCCGGCCCCAAGCGCCTTGGGAATGGCCGACATGCCCGGTACGCCCACACTATGTGTGTGACCTGTGCCATCCTGCCACCCGGCCAGCGCACCCGTTTCACCCAAGTTGCGCAGCACCGCAGCGAAATCAGAGCCATGCGCGTTCATGTATTGCGCACCATGGTCAAACTGCAGACTGCCAGCACGCCGCGTGGCGACCCGCCCGCCAATGCCTCGCCCCTTATCAAGCACAACGGGCGCAAGCCCCGCATCGGCCAACCGGCGCGCACAAGCCAGCCCCGCCATGCCGGCACCGATGATGACAATAGGAATCATGCGACCAGCACCTGTTCTAGGATCCGCGGGATCTGCTGTCTTACCTTAAAGAACCCGGCAGTAGCGTGCGGCCATATCGCGCTGTCCCAGTCACGCCGCCATTCGCAAAAGCGAATGCCTTGTGCGGCAAGGGACGGGGCGGCGTCATCCAGCCAGTCTTTTAGCGGGCCGCAGGTGATGTAGGGCGTGGCGATTTGCGTCGCACCGGCGTCCGCGGCCCATTTGGCTAAAACCGCAGGGTCAGCCGCGTGCAGAAGGACTGGGCTGGCACTTACCCGCAAGGCGGCATCGGCCAAAGCATCGGCCTCAAAACGCGCCACCAAATCTGCCACCGGCAAAGGAGAGCGCAGATGGCTGGTCGATATCGTGGCGACGGTGCGGATGTCATACCCCGCAAGGCCAAAATCCTCGACCCGGCAATCTTCGTCCGTGATCAACAGCGCGGTGGCACGGCCCGGGTCTGGCGGGCTGATCGCGCGCAGAGGCAATACCGATGGCAGGCCGTCTGGCTCCGTCGCCTCTAACCCTTGGGTTACGTCGGCCAGATCGCTGGGGCGCGGTGCAAAGCGCCCGGCGGTAAACGTAGCGATGTTGCGCGCGTCAGCCGGATAGGGTTTGCCGCGCGTATGCAAGCCTGCCACCCAACGCCAGCCCAGCGTATTGGACGCAGCATCACCATCCAGCAGGTGCCGGTAAAAGAAATCCGCGCCCAACCGCCACGGCAAACCCAGTGTGAATATCCAGATTGACGCAAACCACATACGCGTGTGGTTATGCAGGTATCCTGTGTCCACCAGTTCGGTTGCCCATGTGTCGAACCATTCTATCCCGGTCTGACCATCCATCGCGCGGCCCACATCGCGGCGCAAGCGGCGGTCGCGGTCAAGGTCGGCCAGATCAGCCTCCAGTCCGGTGACGTAGCTAGCCCAGACCTGCGGTCGGCGTTCTAGCCAGCCTTTGAAATAGCCGCGCCAGATTACTTCTTGGATAAACTTTTCTGCATCCTCTGGCCCATGGGCCGCAAGCGCCGTGGCAACCAGGTCCTGTTCGGTCACCAGCCTGCGCCGCACATAAGGCGACAGCACCGACACTGCTTTGTGCGCGCCGGGGCCGTGATCGGTGTTGCGCCCATTGGCATAGCGCCGCCCCATGCGCCCCGTAAAGGCCGCCATTCTCTTCTCACCCTCGGTGCGGGTCGCGGTCCAATCTGTCATCACGTTTTTCACCTTTTTACGCTGGGAAAGGTGATGCGAGCCGCCAAAATTTCAACGTCAGGCGACCGTCTTGCGGCAATACGCCTCGATCATCGGGCGCAAGGCGATCTTCGCCTGCAGTTTGGAGGCCATCAGATACATGCCGCCGATCTTGCGGTGTAAAAACAGCGTGGCAGCCGGGGGCACATGGGCAAGCTCGCGGTCATTGCCGATGGCAAGACCCATATCGCGCAGGTTTTCCAAAAGACGACTGTTGCCAAAATCGAACGGGGTGTCCTGCCGCAGGGGGCCCGTTGCGGTTGTGAACATGGATTGGATCAATTCCTGATGGTGGGGCGCGGTGGCGGGACCGAAATAGCCGATGCGTGCCATGGCGTTGCGCGTTTCCTGTGCACCGCCATCCAGCGCCGCCCGCGCAAGCGCGCGAAAATCAGCTGCCAGTTCAGGGGCAACGGGCTGCACCGCACCAAAATCCAACAGCACGATGCGGCCAGTTTTGGGATCATAGCGGTAATTGGCAAGGTTCGGGTCGGTCTGCATCGCGCCGAACACAAACAATTCGCGGAGCACAAGGTCGATCAGGGCCGTCGCAACCCGATCCCGCTCCACCTGTGGCGCATCGATCAGACTGTCCAGCGGGGCGCTGGCCACATACGTCATCGCGAGCACCTGCGGTGTGCAGAGCTCTGGGTGCAGGGCGGGCAGCACGAAAACATCAGAATCGTTCAGCAACGCGCCAAAGTGGGCCAGATGCCGCGCTTCGGCCAGATAGTCGGCCTCGGCGTGTAGCTGGCGCTTGGCTTCGGCCAAAAGGGGCGCAATATCCATGCCGCGCGGCACAAGCCCCGGCAGGCGCAAGAGCGTGGCAACATTATCCACATCACTGTCGATGCTGGCCCGCACGCCGGGATATTGCACTTTGATCGCAAGGCGTTGGCCATCATGTGTGACGGCTTGGTGCACCTGCCCGATCGAGGCTGCCGCAAAGGGGCGCACGTCAAAACGGGCAAAGCGGCTGTACCAGCCCGTCCCCCATTGCGTATTCAGCACGGTTTGCAGCTGTTTTGGCGGCATGTGGCGGGCATCGTCACGCATCCGCGCAAGGATTGCTGTCAGCTCATCCGGCAGCACCAGCCCCGTATCCATTGACAGCATCTGCCCTAGTTTCAGCGCCGCGCCGCGCAAATGGGACAGCCCGTCTGTTAGCCGCAAGGTGTTCGCAGGCGTCAGCAGCAGTTGTGCCAAATCGGGCCGCTTGCCACCAGCCAGCGCCCGCAGGCCGCCCGCCGCTACGTTGCCCGCAATGCCCGACGCTATGCCGCTAAAGCGAAACAGCCGCGCCGCGCGTCCTGTCGGCACTGAGGTGCCGCTGTTTTTATCGTTCGGCAAGGGGTCCTCCAGCCTTAATTGGTCGTGCGGGCGGTCTGCTTGCGCAAACGCCGCAGGTGCCAACGGTAAATGACCGGGGCCAGAATGAAGTCATAGACGACGCACGCGGTCTGCTTGATGCCGGGCACGCTAACGACGCGCGCCAGCCGCTGATATCGTGGCATCTGCGACCACAGGACCAAAAACGCCGGTATGCCCGATGTCAGCGTTCCGTCGTGCAGCACGTAAAGACGCCGGGCCGCCGTATCGGCATCCACCCCCCACTTGTCCCGCGCATCTGTGTTCAGATCATCAAACCGGATCGGCAGGCTGTGTGCGCCTGCATATTGGGCATAATGATTAATCTCGAAACTACAGACCGGGCATTTGGCATTATAAAGGACAGATGTTTGGGGGCTATTTTCCATGTCCAGCTACGTAGGTTTGGCCGGCGTAAAGTCCAACCGGCGACACATTTACCGAGCCACCCTTCGCCTAGCGCGAGGTTTTCTACCGGTTTACTTGTAATTTTACCGGACAGCGCCACAATTCATACGACGCAAGGAACGAAAGTTAGCACAATCGAAAGAAATCCAGAACGACCTTCAAACCGCACAAACATCAGCAAACAAGCCAAAAGGGCCGCCCAAGGCGACCCGAATAAGACGATCATAAAGGTGGTATGGCGGAGAGACAGGGATTCGAACCCTGGGAACCCTTGCAGGCTCAACGGTTTTCGAGACCGCCACGTTCGACCACTCCGTCACCTCTCCGCGCGGGGGTCTTGGTGGCGGTGATTTAGAACGGGCGCGGGCAAACCGCAACCCCCTGATCGCGGCCTTGGTGACTTTGTCGTGGGCGGTGCCTGTGCATGCTTGGAATAATGGGGTGCAGCCCGTATCTATTCCTTAATTCCGCCGCTCTCTGCACGGCACTCAAAGCCCGCTCACCAAAGGACGTTCCATGTTGCACGCCATCCGCACCACCTTTCTTGCGCCGCTCGCGCTGATCGCATCTGCTACATTAGCGCAGGCCCAAGCGGCGGATGCAGAACAAAGCGCTGCGCTGTTCGACGCGCTTGGCCTGCCAGAGATGATCGAGATCATGCGCGAAGAAGGGATAGCCTACGGCGAAGAGATCGCGACCGATCTGCTGTCCACCAGCGCGAACGCCAAATGGACCCAGACCGTCAGCGATATCTATGACGTCGACCAAATGCGCGGCGGCGCGGCAGCGGCGTTGACCCAGGCGCTTGCGGGCCAGGATATCGGGCCGATGCTAGAATTCTTTACCTCTGATCTGGGGCAAGAGGTGATCAAGCTGGAAACCTCGGCGCGGCGCGCGCTGCTGGACGATGATATCGACGCCGCCGCCAAACAGGCCGCTGGCGACGCGCTAGAGGCCGGAACGCCGCGCGTCCAGATGGTGACCGATTTCATCACCGCAAACGATCTGATCGACACCAATGTCGTCGGCGCGATGAACGCGAACTTTGGCTTTTACATGGGCCTGCAGGACGGCGGTGCCTTTAAGGGCGATCTGACGGAACAGCAGATCCTGACCGATGTGAACGATCAAGAGCCGCAGATCCGCCAGAATACGACCGAATGGGTCTATGGCTTTCTGATGATGGCCTATCAACCGCTGTCTGACGATGAATTGCAGGCCTATATCGACTTTTCGAAATCCAAGCCGGGTCAGGCGCTGAACACCGCGATGTTCGCGGCTTTTGATCAAATGTTCGTCGCGATCAGCAC
Source organism: Loktanella salsilacus (assembly GCF_900114485.1). Lineage (GTDB taxonomy): Bacteria > Pseudomonadota > Alphaproteobacteria > Rhodobacterales > Rhodobacteraceae > Loktanella > Loktanella salsilacus. The sequence continues at coordinate 211,883 of NZ_FOTF01000002.1, forward strand.
CGAACTTGGCCGCGCGTCAGCGCAATATATGGCGGGGCAGGATATTTAACCGCCCCACACCAGCAAGGTAGAGGCAAGCGCGCCGGGGTTGCTGGCATAAAGGCCCGCGTCGCGTTGCAGCTGGATGGTGCGGGCAGGGCGGTCCTCTATCGGGACGCCGGCGGCATCAAAGGCCGCATTCAGCGCCGGACCGCCGCCGGCATCGACCTGCGCCAGAATCGCCGGAAATTCGGATTTGACCGCCAATTCGACCGCGCCGCGCTGGGTGTCGGATGCATTCAGCGCTGACGTGACGCCGGTAAACGGGTTCTGCACCCCGCCAGAGGTATCGCAGGCCGCCAGCAGGCCAAGGCCCGCAGCCAAGCCAAGGGCCGGAATACCGCGATGAAATAAAGGGATGATTGCTGTTATCCACATGGTGCTTTGCCTGACTTCGGTGTTGACATGATGCCCTATTGGCCCGATAAGCCGCCATCTCGGCAAGACCCTTGTCGGGATATATACATGAATTCGCCCACGGGCGCGCAGTTGACGGGTGGCTACGGCCACAAACGCCCTTGATCGGGGACCTGACCGACGCGAAAGACAAAAGGAAAGACATATGTTTGCGGTTCTCAAGACCGGTGGCAAGCAATACCGCGTCCAGTCGGGCGACGTGTTGCGTGTTGAAAAGCTGGACGCCCAAGCTGGCGACGAAATCCAGTTCAACGAGATTCTGATGGTCGGCGACAGCATTGGCGCGCCGCTGGTTGAAGGCGCTGGCGTCAAAGCCACCGTGATCGACCAGATCAAAGGCCCAAAGACGATCAACTTCGTCAAGCGTCGTCGTAAGCACGGCTCGCAGCGTAAAAAGGGTCACCGTCAACAGCTGACCTTGGTGCGCATCGGCGACATCATGGAATCTGGCGCTGACAAGTCCGGCATCCGTGCTGCACTGACCGGCCGCGGTATCGCATTCGCAACTGGCGCTGTGGCTTTGGCCGCTGCTGGTGCAGCTGCTGCCTACGCCGCGTCCGCTAAGAAGGCTGAAAAGCCTGCGAAGGCTGCCAAAGCCGCCGCACCTAAGGCCGCTGCAGCGACCGCTGGCGCAGACGATCTGAAGCAGCTGTCGGGCGTTGGCCCCGCGCTGGAGAAGAAGCTGCACGCTGAAGGCATCACCACCTTCGCCCAGATCGCAGCATGGTCTGACGCAGAAGTCGAAGAATTCGGCGAGAAGCTGTCTTTCAAAGGCCGGATCGAGCGTGAAGGCTGGATCGAGCAAGCCAAAGAACTTTCGAAGTAAGGAGACCGACACATGGCACACAAAAAAGCAGGCGGTTCATCCCGTAACGGACGCGACTCAGCTGGTCGTCGTCTTGGCGTGAAAAAGTTCGGTGGCGAAGTCGTCATCCCGGGCAACATCATCATGCGTCAGCGCGGCACGAAAATGTGGCCGGGCGACGGCGTCGGCATGGGCAAGGATCACACGATCTTTGCAAAAGTCGAAGGCAACGTTCAGTTCCACAAGGGTCTGAAGGGTCGTACCTTCATTTCCGTGCTGCCCGTGGCCGAGGCCGCAGAGTAAGCCGAGACACCCAAGACAAGAGGGGGATCGGCGCAAGCCGGTCCCCCTTTTTGCGTTTTTGCACGCGCAACTTTAACGCGTGCTTCATTGGTTTTGAGGAGGAGCGAAACCCATGATTGAAGCCCCAATTACGGCCCAGCCAACCTATGTGTCTGACCGTTTCATCCTGCGCCCACTGCGCGCATCGGATGTTGGCCTGATTTCGATGTATGCCGCCGACCGCGCGCTGGCCCGCGCCACGCGTTCCATTCCTCACCCGCTACCGCCCGGCGTGATCGAGGCGATGATCGTCCGTGCGTCCCAGCCTAACCGGGTCGAAGACATCTGGGTCATGGACGGCAGCAACGCTGGCCACGCCGAAGTGCTGGGCTTGATCTCGCTCGCGCGCATGGACCGCGCCCAATCCGAAGTCTTCTATTGGGTCGCACCGGCCTTTTGGAACGTGGGCTTTGCGACCGAAGCCGTGCGCACCTTGCTGGCCAACAATCCGCACGACGCGCGCCAATATTTCGCCGAAGCCTTTCAGGATAGCCCCGGCTCTGCCCGCGTGCTGACCAACTGCGGCTTTGATTATCTGGGCGACGCCGAGGCGTTTTCGGTCGCCCGCAACGCGCTGGTGCCAACATGGACCTACATGCTGAAAACGGGGCTCTAACGCCCATCATCCAGACCGAGCGGCTGACCTTGCGGCCGCTCGCGCCGTCAGACATCGCAGATCTACACGTCATCGCGGCCCAGTGGCCTGTTGTGCGCCAGCTTGGTGGTTGGCCGTGGCCCGCGAACCTTGCCTTCACCGCGTCCCGCAGTGTCCCTTACACCGGGCAGGGATTCGTTTGGGGCGTTGAAGCGGCGGGTAAGATTATTGGCTCTGTCGCGGTGACTCGCGGCGAATTGGGCTATATGATCCACCAAGATTACTGGCGGCGCGGGATCGGCAAAACTGTTGTCGCGGCGGCGCTGGACCGCGCCTTTTGCCAAGACAATTGCCCTGTGATCAATGCCAGCGTCTGGGCCGATAACGCAGCCTCTGCCAAGCTGCTCTGCTCATTCGGCTTTACCCATTGGCACACCCGGTACGAGCAGGCGATCGCGCGCGGCTATCCCGTGCTGTCGCATTATTACCGCCTGACGCGCCCTGCGTGGGATGGCTTGAGAAACACCGCCAAGTCGCGTAACAGCGGCGCTTAACAGCCCGAAAGCCTCCTGCCATGAAATTCCTCGATCTTTGCAAAGTCTACATCCGATCCGGCGGCGGCGGCGCGGGCTGCGTGTCCTTCCGGCGCGAAAAATTTATTGAATACGGCGGCCCGAACGGCGGCGACGGCGGCAATGGCGGTTCTGTCATCGCGGTGGCCGTGGACGGTCTGAACACGCTGATCGATTTTCGCTATCAGCAGCACTTCTTCGCTCACTCTGGTCAGCATGGCATGGGCCAGCAGATGACCGGCAAATCCGGCGATGACATCATCCTGCGTCTGCCCGTCGGCACCCAGATCATCGACGAGGACGAAGAGACCGTCATCGCCGACCTGACCGAAGTTGGCCAGGAAATCGTGCTGGCGCGCGGCGGCAACGGCGGCTGGGGCAACCTGCACTTTAAATCCGCCACGAACCAAGCGCCGCGCCGCGCCAACCCGGGCCAAGAGGGCGTGGAGCGCACGATCTGGCTGCGCCTGAAGCTGATCGCTGACGCGGGCCTTCTGGGCATGCCGAACGCTGGCAAATCCACTTTCCTGGCCGCGACATCGAACGCGCGGCCCAAGATCGCGGATTATCCCTTTACCACGCTGGTGCCGAACCTTGGCGTTGTGGGTGTCGATAACGTCGAATTCGTCGTCGCTGACATCCCCGGCTTGATCGAGGGCGCCAGCGAAGGGCGCGGTCTGGGCGATATGTTCCTTGGCCACGTTGAACGCTGCAACGTGTTGCTGCACCTGATTGATGGCACCTCTGGCGACCCGATGCAGGACTGCGCAACCATCGTCGGAGAGCTTGAAAAGTACGGCGGCGATTTGGCGGATAAGCCGCGCATCACCGTGCTGAACAAGATCGACGCGCTCGACGCAGAAGAGCGCGCGTTTTTGAAAGAAGAGATGGAAGCCAGCATTGGCGGTCCTGTGATGCTGATGTCCGGCGTCAGCGGCGAAGGCGTGACTGATGTGCTGCGTGCTCTGCGCGGCGAAATCGACGAAGGCCGCCTGCGGGACCGGATCGCTGCCGAAGCCCCCGTCGAGGACGAGCAATGGCAACCCTAACCAGCGCCCGGCGCTTGGTGGTCAAAATCGGCTCGGCTTTGCTGGTCGACCGCGCCACCGGGGCCCTGCGTGCCGATTGGCTGGCCTCTCTTGCGCAAGACGTCGCCCGCATCCGTGCGCGTGGCACTGACGTGATCCTCGTGTCATCCGGCTCTATCGCGTTGGGCCGCGGCGTGCTTGGTCTAGGGGCAGGAGAGCTGCCGCTGGAGCAAAGCCAAGCCGCTGCTGCCGTTGGACAAATCCAACTGGCCCGCGCCTATCAGGACGTGCTGGATCCGCTGGGCATCGTCACCGCGCAGGTGCTGGTGACGCTGGACGATTCCACCGACCGCCGCCGTTACCTGAACAGCCGGGCGACGATGGAAACGCTGCTTGGCCTTGGCGTTGTGCCCATCGTGAACGAAAACGACACCATCGCCACGGACGAAATTCGTTATGGCGACAACGACCGTCTGGCCGCGCAAGTCGCCGTGACCGTCGGTGCAGACCAGTTGGTGCTGCTGTCTGACGTGGACGGCCTGTATACCGCTAACCCGCAGACGGACCCAAGCGCGCAGCATTTGGCCATCGTGCCCCATATTACGCCTGACATCATGGCGATGGCGGGCGACGCCGTCTCTGGCCTGTCCAAGGGCGGGATGAAGACCAAAGTCATGGCGGCCCGCGTCGCGACAGAGGCAGGCTGCGCCCTATGCATCACATTAGGATCGCCGCATAACCCACTGGCGGAGCTCGAAAAAGATGCCCGCGCCACATGGTTCACAGCCCAAACCACGCCGCAAGCCGCACGCAAACGCTGGATTGCCGCGATGAAGCCGCGTGGCAGTTTTATCGTCGATGCGGGTGCCGACGCGGCCTTGCATGACGGCAAAAGCCTGCTGCCTGCTGGCGTTGCCAATATCACCGGCACCTTTGATCGGGGCGATCCCGTGGCGATTGTGTCCACCACTGGCGCGCCGCTGGGGCTGGGTTTGACGAACTACAACAGCCATGAGGCCGCGCAAATCAAGGGTCAACGCAGCGCGCAAGCTGCTGAAATCCTTGGGTATAAAGGCCGCGCCGCACTTATTCACCGCGACGATATGGTACTGCAAGACAGGAGCCACTGATGACCGACACCATGACCGCTATGGGCCGCGCTGCCCGCGCTGCCGCCACGATCCTTGCGACTGCGGCGCCCGAGGCCAAGGCGTTGGCCTTGACTACAGCCGCCGATGCGATCTGGGCGACACGGGCCGATATTCTGGCCGCGAACGCCAAGGACATGGACTTTGGCCGCGAAAAGGGTCTGTCGCCTGCGATGATGGACCGGTTGATGCTGGACGAGGCGCGGGTGCAGGGCATGTGTGACGGATTGCGCGCTGTGGCCGCGCAAGACGATCCGATTGGCGCGGTGATCGACGCCTGGGACCGCCCGAACGGTCTGCACATCGAACGCGTCCGCACGCCGATTGGCGTGATTGGCGTGATTTACGAAAGCCGCCCCAATGTGACCGCCGATGCGGGCGCGCTGTGCCTAAAATCCGGCAATGCCGTGATTCTGCGCGGCGGGTCGGAAAGCCTGCATTCGTCCATTGCGATCCATGCCGCGCTTGTCACGGGCCTGCGCGCCGCCAACTTGCCAGAGGCTGCGATCCAGCTGGTCCCGACCCGCGACCGGGCCGAGGTGACGGCGATGCTGCAAGCCGTTGACTATATTGACGTTATCGTGCCGCGTGGCGGCAAGGGGCTGGTCGGGTTGGTCCAACGCGAGGCCCGTGTGCCCGTCTTTGCCCACCTCGAAGGTATCTGCCACGTCTATGTCGACGCCGCTGCCGATCTGGAAAAATCCCGCGCTGTGGTGGTGAATGCCAAAACCCGGCGGACGGGCATTTGCGGCTCTGCCGAATGCCTGCTGATCGACCGCGCCTTTTGGGATAGCCACGGCAGCGTTCTGATCCGCGATCTGATGGCCGCCGGGGTAGAGGTGCACGCCGATGGCGACGCCCAGATCGAAGGCACCATTGCCGCCACGGCTGACGATTTCGGGCATGAATTTCTGGACATGATCATCGCGGCCAAGATCGTCGATGGCGTGGACGATGCGATCGCCCATATTCGCCGCTATGGATCGAACCACACCGATGCGATCCTGACCGAGGATGACGCCGTGGCAGACAAATTCTTTCGCCACCTCGATTCCGCAATCCTGCTGCGCAATGCCTCGACTCAGTTCGCGGATGGGGGAGAATTCGGCATGGGCGCAGAGATCGGGATCGCAACGGGCAAGCTGCACGCACGCGGCCCTGTCGGGGCCGAGCAGCTGACCAGCTTTAAGTATCTGGTCACCGGCAACGGCACTGTCCGTCCTTAAGCCGATCGAAAACTGACTGTGATCGACGTTTCAGTCTGATCGATTTGCATCCGGCATCCGGTTTCAAGCATGACCTGCGGCAGCAGCGCAAATTGCACCTGCGCAGGCGATGTTTTGACCGGCTGTTGGCGGCCGTTCAGCCCATCCCAAAGGTCGGTATCATAGCGCAGGCGTTCGGCCTGCGCGGTCAGGATCCAGTCGCCCCCATCCCGGCGCACCGTGATATCGCCGCCATGGATCATCGCCGTTTCAAAGCACATCATAATCAGGAAACAATTGCGGACATCGGCGCGGCTGGCATCATCTGCCGCCTCCCACTGATAACTGATCCGGCCACCAACGGCGATGTCCGACAGCACGCTGATGACTTCGCGCCGCGCGAACCCTTGGCCAGGCGGGGCCGCGCCAAAGGCGACACGAAAGAACCGAATGCGGGCGCTGGCGTTCTGCGCCGAATCCCCGATCAGCGCCATTTCCGCGCTGCCAGCCCCCCCGGTCAGCGCCATCAGTTCGACCCCGTTGTTGATCGCGCCAATGGGGCTGATAAGGTCGTGGCAAATGCGAGAGCCGATCAAGGTGGCCAAATCGTTGGTCATGATACGGCCCTCGCGCTGTTAAGGAATGTTGCGATGTCAGGTGATATGAATGCCATGCTGGAACCGGGGATGCTGGTGCAGAACCCCAATGCGCCCGATTGGGGCACGGGGCAGGTGCAATCCAACATCAACGGGCGCATCACCGTTAACTTTCGGGAAGCCGGCAAAGTGGTGATGGATGGATCTAAGGTCATTCTAGTTCCAATTTACCAAGCATAATCGCTGACTTACGCTAACAAGGCCGCTGCATCTGTCAATCGCCGTGATTGCAAACTGGACTGAATTGGTTTCCAAATCCTTAACGCTCCCCCTATATCCCGCTGTAATGGCCGGGACACGCCCGGCGCTGCGGACCGGACGATGACCCAACCCAGCCCAGTGTTTCGCACCCGCCTTGCCGCCTCGGCGCAGGATATCGCTGCGGCGCAGCGCCTGCGCTATAGCGTTTTTGTGCGCGAACTGGGGGCCTGCGGCGGTCTGATCGACCACGCCGCCCAGACAGAAGCCGACCGCTTTGACCCTTTCGCGGATCATTTGCTGCTGGAAGATACCGCACAGCCCGGCGCGCCTGTCGTGGGGGCCTATCGCCTGATGTCAGCGGCGCAGGCTGCCGCGGCGGGCGGCTTTTCCGCGGCGCCAGAGTTTGATCTGACGCCGCTGCTGGCCACCGGGCGTCCTGTGCTAGAACTGGGGCGATCATGCTTGCTGCCCGCGTATCGGGGCGGGCCGGCGATGATGCATCTGTTTGCGGCGCTGGCGCAAATCGCAGCGGATCGCGGGGATGCGATCATGTTTGGCGTGGCGTCGTTCCACGGCACGGACGCAAGAGCACTATCAGCGCCGCTGGCCTATCTGCGCCAGCATCACCTTGCCCCGGCGCATCTGCGCGCGCGGGCGCATGGGCCGGGCGCGGCGGTGATGCCCGCGCAAGACCCAACCGATCGCAAAGCCGCGCTGCGGGACATTCCGCCGCTGATCAAAGCCTACCTGCGCCTTGGCGGCGTTGTGGGCGAGGGGGCTTGCGTGGACGCCGCCTTTAACACCGTGGACGTGTGCATGATCCTTGACCCTACGCTGATGACGACAGCCCAACGCGCCCGTGCCGTGCCGGAGCGTATGCGATGACCTGGCAAGATGCGGACCCGCCCGCGCATGTCCCCCTGACGCCCCGCGCCGTGCTGCGCGTGCTGCGCCGCGCCGTGCCGATGGGCACGCTGGTCTTTGGCGGGCTCGGGCTGCTGCTGGCCTTGCGCCCGCTTGAGGCGGCATTTCACGGCCCCCGCCGCCCGTGGACGCCACATATCACGCGGGGCGTGTGCCGGGGCGCGCTGTGGTTCATGGGCCTGCCGCGCATCACGCAGGGCACGCCCATGCCGCAAGGCGGCGCGCTGGTGGCGAACCACATAAGCTGGCTGGATATCTTTGTGCTGAACGCGGGCGGCTGCGTGGTCTTTGTGTCCAAGGCAGAGGTCGCGAAATGGCCCGGCATCGGCTGGCTGGCCCGCGCCACGGGCACAGTCTTTGTCACCCGCGACCGCAAGGCGGCGGCGCGGGACGTGGCCCTGCTGACCGCGCGGTTAGAGCTTGGTCAAACGCTGGTCTTCTTCCCAGAGGGCACGTCCAGTGACGGCGCGCAGGTGCTGCCGTTCAAGCCAGTCCTGTTTGCGCCGCTGATTGCGAAGGGGATGCATGTCCAGCCTGTGACGCTGTCTTATAAGGCGCCGGACGGCGCTGACCGCCGCGCCTATGGCTGGTGGGGTGATATGGATTTCGCACCGCATCTGTTGGCGACGCTGGCGCTGCCTAGCCAAGGGCAGGTCCGTGTGACCTATCATCCGCCGCGTGATTTGGCGGCTGGGATGGATCGCAAGGCGCTGGCGCAGGATCTGACCGATCAGGTCAGATCCGCGCTTTAGGCCCGTTCAGGACATCGCGCCGATCATCTGGCGCAGAGTCAGGGCGGGATCGTCGGTGCCCCAAATCTCGTCCCCGATGCCGAAGAAATCGACATGCGGGCTAACGGCACGGATCAGCTCGATATCCAGCGCGCCTTCTGCAACGACGGGGACTTCGATCATCTTGGACCACCAGTCGAACAGCTCTAGTGTGGCGCGGCTGCCGTCATCAAGGGCGGTTTCCCCAACGGGGCCAAAGCTGACGTAATCGGCGTTCAATTCACCCGCGGTCATGCCGTCGTGGCGCGATTGGCCGCAGAAGGTGCCGACGATGGCGTCTTCGCCCAGTTCCTTGCGCACTGCGCGCAGCGACCGCGCGCCGTCCAGCAAGTGCACACCGTCAAGACCGTGGCGGGCGACCATCTGCACGTGGCGCTCGATCACCAAGGCGACATCACGCTCTGATGTGACGGCCCGGATCGCATCGGCGGCGCGGCCGATCTTATCCTCGTCCCGGGTTGCCAGCGACAGACGCACACAGGCGATCTGCTGCGCATCAAGGCAGGCGGCAAGGCGGGCAGGGTAGGTATCCAGATCAAGCTCTGTCGGGGTGATCAGGTAGAGTTGTGGCAGGTCGTCAGCGTCGGTCATAGCAGGCATCCGGGTATGAAGGTTGCCGCGTTCTAACGCTCTTTGCGCGGCTTGGCTACGTCGCGGTTGCCTGCGCGGTGAAATCACGGGGGCGGCTTGCTTGTCTTGGCCGCGCGAGCGGCTTATCAGACCCGGATCACTTTTCCGGAGCGCTTCATGCCCAGCACCACGCCCCAACCCGCCTTTGTCCTGATCCGCCCGCAAATGGGCGAGAATATCGGCGCCGCCGCCCGCGCGATGTGGAATTTCGGGCTGGACCGGATGCGTATCACCGCGCCGCGCGATGGCTGGCCAAACCAACGCGCCGTCGCCATGGCGTCCGGCGCGGGCCGTCTGCTGGACGAGGCGCAATTGTTCGATACCACGGCGGATGCGCTGGCCGATTGCCACTATACCTATGCCACCACTGCGCGCCCGCGTGAGTTGACCAAGCCTGTTTTGACGCCAGAAGAGGCGATGGCTGACGCCGCCGCCCGCATCGCCCGCGGCGAAAAGGTCGCGGTGATGTTCGGGCCAGAGCGGGCCGGGCTCGAAAACGACGACGTCGCGCAGGCAAATGCCATTATCTCGGTCCCGGTGAACCCGCAGTTTGCGTCCCTGAACCTTGGCCAATGCGTGTTGTTGACGGCCTATGAATGGCAGCGTTGCCAAGGATCAGGATTGCGCGAAGCCTTTGGCCAGCCCGAATTGGCCGAGACGATTGAAGTGCAAAAACTTGCCGAGCATTATGAAGACACGCTGGAAAAGGCGGGGTTCTTTTACCCAGAGCACAAGGCAGACAGCATGAAGCTGAACCTGCGTAATCTGTGGAGCCGGATGCCAATGACCAGCCACGACGTGCGCATGATGCACGGGATGATGCGGCAGATGGTGCGCTGGCGGGATAAGGATTGAGCGGAACAGCTTGGGGCCGGGGCAGGTGCCTCCGGCGGGAGTATTTTTGGCAAGATGAATGCCGGCGGTCCGCTTCCGGGTGCGTTGTAAGCAAGGTACGATGATGCAGGGGCTTGCGCTTTGCGCGGGCCTTGCGTAGCAGGCCTGCATGGCACGCGCACCCCTTTTACAGCTCTCCGAGATCTCGCTTACGTTTGGCGGCGATCCTATTTTTGAAAACCTGTCCATGGTGGTTCAGCCAGGTGACCGGGTGGCCCTTGTGGGTCGCAACGGCTCTGGCAAATCGACCTTGATGAAGATCATGGCCGGCCTGATCGAGGCGGATTCGGGGGCGCGCACCGCGGCCCCTGGGGTCAGCGTCGGTTACATGGAACAGGACCCCACGATGGAAGGGTTCGAGACGCTTGGCGACTACGCCGCGTCTGGCCTTGATATCGACGAGGCCTACCGTGTTGAGATGGTGGCCGAGGGGCTGAAGTTTAACCCTCAAGGTCTGGTTGCGACCGCATCGGGGGGCGAAAAGCGCCGCGCAGCGCTGGCGAAACTGATGGCTGAAGCGCCAGAGCTGATGCTGCTGGACGAGCCGACGAACCACCTTGATATCGAAGCAATTGCCTGGCTAGAGGCCGAGCTGAAGTCCACCAAGGCCGGTTATGTTCTGATTTCCCACGACCGGGCGTTTCTGCGCAATCTGACGCGCGCGACGCTGTGGGTCGACCGGGGCGAGGTCCGCCGCGCCGAGGAAGGTTTCGACGGCTTTGAGGCGTGGCGCGACCGGATCTGGGAAGAAGAAGACCAGCAGCGCCATAAGCTGAACCGCAAGATCAAAGCCGAGGCGCGTTGGGCGGTCGAGGGCATCTCTGCCCGGCGCAAGCGTAACCAAGGCCGCGTGCGGGCACTGCAGGACCTGCGCGCCGAACGTGCGGGCCAGATCCAGCGCCAAGGCGCGGCTGCGATGGCGTTCGAGGGTGGATCGACGTCTGGCAAGAAGGTGGTCGAGGCGTTTGGTCTGTTCAAATCTTTCGGCGAAAAGCCGATTGTGCAGGGGCTTGATCTGACCGTCCAGCGCGGCGACCGGATTGCCTTTGTCGGCCCGAACGGCGTTGGAAAAACCACGCTGATCAAGATGTTGCTGGGCCAGGTTGAGCCGGACGAGGGCACAGTCAAACTGGGCACCAATCTGGAAATCGCGCTGTTCGATCAGACGCGTGCGCAGCTTGATCCCGATATGACGCTTTGGGACAACCTTGTGAACGATCCAGAGATGGGCGTCAGCGGCAAGGCCGACCAGATCATGGTGCGCGGCATTCCCAAGCATGTCGTTGGCTACCTCAAGGAATTCCTGTTTGACGAAGCGCAGGCCCGCGCCCCGGTGCGTGCCCTGTCGGGCGGCGAAAAGGCGCGTCTGCTGCTGGCGCGGTTGATGGCGAAGCCCAGCAACCTGCTGATCCTTGACGAGCCGACCAACGATTTGGACATCGAAACGCTGGACCTGTTGCAGGACCTGCTGGGCGAATACGACGGCACCGTGCTGCTGGTCAGCCACGACCGCGACTTCCTTGACCGCACCGCGACCACGACTGTGGCGATGGAAGGCGACGGGCAGGCGACAGTCTATGCCGGCGGCTGGACCGACTATCAGAACCAGCGCGGCGACCGGATCAAGGCGGCGTCTTCTGTCGGCAAGCAGTTGTCGAAGTCGGGCAAGCAGCCGCAGGCTGTCGCGCGCAAGACTGGCCTGTCCTTCACCGAAAAGCACCGTCTGGAAGAGCTGCCCGGCGTGATTGCCCGGCTCGAGGCCGAGATTGCCAAGCTGGAAACGCTAATGTCCGATCCTGATCTGTTCACACAGAACCCGGTCAAGTTCGAAAAAGCGACCGACGCGCTGACCGACCGCCATTCCAAGCTGGAAGAGGTCGAGGCCGAATGGCTGGCGCTAGAAGAAAAAGCCGCAAGCTAAATGGCGCGCGCGCAGGGTTTGCCTGCGCGCGGCCTTGGCCTAGATGTTGCAAAAGCCCGGCACCCGCTTGAAATCCAAGCGAAACCGCAGGCCAAAAGCATGGAGCGCCAAGATGTCTGATCCCACTGCCACCAAGTTGATCGTCTTTGACGTCAATGAAACGCTGCTGGACATCACCACGCTCGCGCCGCTTTTCGCGCGGCTGTTTGGTCGGACAGGGGTGCTGCGCGAATGGTTTCCCGAACTGATCCTATATTCGCAGGCCCTGACCCTGTCTGGCCGCTACGCGCCCTTTGGCGCGCTTGCTGGCAGCACGCTACGGATGGTCGGCGCGAACCATGACGTGGCCATCACGGACGACGATATCGCAGAGCTTAAGTCGCTGATCACTGCGATGCCCGCCTATCCCGATGTGGCCCCCGCGCTGACAAAACTGCAAAGCGCCGGGTTTACGCTGGTGACGCTGACGAACTCTGCGCCATCGCCGTCGCCAACACCGCTGGAAAAAGCGGGGATCAACCACTTCTTTGACCGCAATTTCAGCATTGCCGACCTCAACGTCTACAAGCCGCACCCCAAGACCTATGACATGGTCGCGCAGGCCTACGGGGTGGAGCCGCAACACATGTGCATGGTGGCCTGCCATCTGTGGGATATTATCGGCGCGCAAGCGTTTGGCTGCAGCGGTGCCTTTATCGCGCGCCCGCACAACAGCACGCTTGATGTGCCAGACATGCCGCAACCCGATTGCATCGCGCAAAGTCTCGGCGAGCTCGCCGATCAAATCATCGCAGCGCACCAAGCGACTTAACCGGGTCCGCTTTCTTCTGGTCAAAAATACCTCGGGGGTGTGGGGGCAGCGCCCCCACGGATCGGCTGGCGTAGCCGGCCGATCCCCCAAGGCCTGGACCCATTACCCGTCGAAGTTCACTTCTTCCATGATCCGCAGTGCGGCGGCACGGTGGCCAGCCACTTCGGTCAGGTCGATGTCATCGACGTCGTAGGTGCCCCAGCTGGCCACGAGGTCGGACAGCGGCGCGCCGTCCAGCACGGGGTATTCGTTGTTCACGTCGGCATAGATTTCCTGCGCCTCGGCGGACACCAGAAACTCCATCAACTGCTGCGCTTCGGCTTTGTTCGGCGCGCTTTTCGTCATCGCGATGCCAGAGATGTTCACATGCGTGCCGCCGTCCGCAAACGTCGGAAAGCGAATGCTGACGCTTTCCGCCCAAGGGATCTGCTCTGGATCGGCCAGCATTTGCCCCATGTAATAGGTATTACCGAGCGAGATGTCGCATTCACCAGCCCAGATCGATTTCACCTGAGAGCGATCATTGCCTTCGGGCTTTTTCGCCAGATTGTCCTTCAGACCCTGCGCCCAGACCTTGGCTTCAGCCTCGCCGTGGTGGGCGATATAGGCGGACAGCAGCGCAAGGTTATAGTCGTGCAGGCCAGAGCGGGTGCACAGACGGCCCTTCCACTTGGGGTCGGCAAGGTCTTCGTAGGTCGTGATTTCGCCTTCCGCGACGCGGTCCTTGCTGGCATAAACGATGCGGGCGCGGGTGGTCAGGGCGAACCACGAGTTGTCGGCGGCGCGCAGGTTGGCGGGGATGGCGGCGTTCAGAATCTCGCTTTCGACCGGTTGCACGGTGCCAGAGTCCACAACGCGCTGCATGTTGGCGATATCGACAGTCATCACCAGATCGGCAGGGCTGCGCGCGCCTTCGGCCTTCAGCCGTTCGATCAGCGCATCGTTCACAAACGCTAGGTTCACCGCAATGCCGGTGTCAGCGGTGAAGGCGTCCATCACCGGCTGGATCAGCTCTGGCTGGCGCGTGGTATAGATGTTGACGTCAGCCAAGGCGGGCAGGGCGCAGGCGCTGGCAGCAGTGGCCAGAAGGATGGTGCGAAGGGTCATCGTGCTCTCCAATTTCAGTTAAGCACCGTAAACCCGACTCTTTTGCTTTGGTCAATACCTGTCTGAATTAGTCAGGCATTATTCAGCCGTCCGTTCAGCGACTTTCGCCGCATCCCACAGCGCGTCCATCTCTGCCAGATCGGACTGCGCCGGTGTGCGCCCGATGGCCGCCAGCGCATCCTCGACCGCGCCAAAGCGCCTTGTGAACTTGGCATTTGCCGCGCGCAGGGCTTCCTCTGGGTCCACGCCAAGGTGCCGTCCAAGGTTGGCCATGACGAACAGCAGATCGCCGTATTCCTCGGCCACCTTGTCTGGTGTCAATTCGTCGCGGGCCTCGATCAGCTCTGCGGCTTCTTCGGCGATCTTGTCCACGACAAGGCCGACGTCAGGCCAATCAAAGCCCACCCGCGCGGCCCGCTTTTGCAGTTTCACCGCCCGCATCAAGGCTGGCAGGCCAAGCGCGACGCCGTCCAGCGTGCGCCCCTCGGCCTTGGCCGCGCGCTCTGCCGCTTTGATCTTTTCCCAATCGGCCGTTTGCTGATCGGCAGATTTATCACGCGATTCGTCCCCAAAGACATGCGGATGCCGCGCGACCATCTTGTCGCTGATATCGCGCACAACGTCGTCAAAAGTGAACAGCGCGGCCTCTGTCGCCATCTGGGTGTGATAGACCGACTGCAGCAGCAGATCGCCCAACTCTCCGCGCAATTCACCCCAGGCCTTGCGCTCAATCGCGTCCGCGACCTCGTAAGCCTCTTCAATCGTGTAGGGGGCAATCGTGCTGAAATCCTGTTCGATATCCCACGGGCACCCCGCGATAGGGTCGCGTAGCGCACGCATGATCGCCAGCAGGCGCGGCATTCCGCCATTCGAGTCATGGATCAGGGCATTATCACGCATTGCAGGGGCCTTTGTTCTAGGTAACAACATGCTAATTCCCCTGAAGCCAGAGTGCCAGTCATGCCCGTCCTGAATTCCATCGCCGACAGCCAAGCCATGCTGGCGGAATGGCGCCGCCATCTGCACACGATCCCCGAAGTGCAATTTGCCCTGCACGAAACCTCTGCCTTTGTCGCGGACCGCTTGCGCGAAATCGGCGTGGACGAGATTCACACAGGCATCGCCACCACGGGTATTGTCGCGATCATCAACGGCCAGAAACCGGGCCGCACCATTGGCTTGCGCGCCGATATGGATGCGCTGCCGATGCCCGAGGAAACCGGCCTTGATTACGCCAGCACCAACCCCGGCGCGATGCACGCCTGCGGCCACGACGGTCACACAACCATGCTGCTGGGGGCGGCGAAATACCTGACCGAGACGCGCAATTTTGCGGGCCGCGTCGCCCTGATTTTTCAGCCCGCCGAAGAGAACGGATCTGGCGCGAAAGTCATGCGTGAGGAAGGCATCTTTGATACCTTCGACATCGCCGAGGTCTACGCCCTGCACAACGCCCCCGGCACCCCGGTCGGCGAATTTTACACCACGCCCGGTCCGATCATGGCGGCCGTTGATGAATTTACGATTAAGATCAATGGCAAAGGCGGCCACGGTGCATTCCCGCAAGACACCGTCGATCCCATCACCGCCGCCGTCAGTATGGTGCAGGCGATCCAGACCATCGTCAGCCGCAATCATTATGCGCTGGACGATCTGGTGATCTCGGTCACGCAAATCCACGCAGGCTCAGTCTTTAACGTGATCCCGGACACGGCCATGATCAACGGCACTGTGCGCACCTTTGATCCTGCGGTGCAGCAAATGGTCATGAGCCGACTGCAGGCCATCGTGGACGGGCAGGCCGCCAGCTTTGGCGTCACCGCGACGCTGGACTATGGCAACGGCGATCCGGCGACGATCAACGACCCGGATTGCACCGCCTTTGCCGCCAGCGTCGCGGCGGACATCACAAGCTGTGACGCCACCGTATCCCGCGACATGGGGGCAGAGGATTTTTCCTACATGTTAGAGGCGCGCCCCGGTGCCTATCTGTTCATCGGCAATGGCGACAGTGCCGGGCTGCATCATCCAAAGTACAATTATAACGACGAAACAACGGCTTATGGGGCGACCTTCTTTGCCCGCCTGATCGAAAAAGCGCTACCGCTTTAGGCCTGCCGCAGTCTTGCGTCCGCGTCCCGGTTGTCTGGCCGGGGCGCGCCCCCATATGTGCCTGAACCAAAGGATACTAATATGTTTAAGAAACTGTTGCTTGGGGCCTGCGTCCTGGCCATCGCGGGCGCCGCCTATGTCCGCCTGTCGCCAACGGACCTTGCACGATTCGCCGTTGCGCCAATCGCGACAGAGGCGGGCGATACCGCAACATCGAACAGCTTTAAGGCCGCCCGCCAGATCACAGCGCCACCGACCGACATTCTGCAGGCAGTGAACACCGTCGCCTTGAAAACAGAGCGGACACAGATCATCGCAGGCTCTGTCGCCGAAGGTCTTGTGACCTATGAAACCCGCTCGGCCCTGATGGGCTATCCCGATTACACCACCGCAACCGTGATCGACAGCGAAGGCGGCCCGCTTTTGGTAATCCGCGGCGAGTCCCGCTTTGGCAAATCCGACCTTGGCGTGAACCGCGAACGCGTCGAAGGCTGGCTGACCCAGCTTGGCCCGCTGGTCGTGCCGGCCTCTTGACCCGTCAGCCCTCTTGACGGGCGCGGCGCAGCCTGCCACCTGATCCGCATGATACCCGCAGACCGCATGGCCCAAATCATTGACCGCTTCCAGTTCCTGGAGGCGAAGATGTCCGGCGACATTGCCGGGGCAGATATTGCTGCCTTGGCCAAGGAATACAGCGACTTGACCCCCGTGGTCGGCACGCTGCGTGCCTATCAGGACCTTGTGCAGCAGATCGACGACACCGAATATCTGCTTAAAGATCCCGAAATGCGCCGCATGGCCGAAGAGGAACTGCCCGGCCTGCGTGACCAGCTTGCCGTGTCGGAAAAGGCCGTGCAACTGGCCCTTCTGCCCAAAGATGCCGCCGACGCACGCCCCGCGCTGCTGGAAATTCGCCCCGGCACGGGCGGCGACGAAGCATCGCTTTTCGCCGCTGACCTGTTGCGCATGTATCAGCGCTATTCGGAAAATCAGGGCTGGAAGTTCGAAATCCTCGACCAAAGCGATACAGAGCTTGGCGGGATCAAAGAAGTCACCGCCCGCATCGCTGGCGACGGCGTTTTTGCCCGGATGAAATACGAATCCGGCGTCCACCGTGTGCAGCGCGTGCCTGAAACAGAATCGGGCGGGCGCATCCACACCTCTGCCGCCACCGTCGCCGTGCTGCCAGAGGCAGAAGAGGTCGACGTCCAGATCGCATCCACTGACATCCGCATCGACACGATGCGCGCCAGCGGGGCAGGCGGCCAGCACGTCAACACCACCGATTCGGCTGTGCGTATCACCCATATCCCGACGGGAATCATCGTCGTCAGCGCCGAGAAATCCCAACACCGGAACCGCGAAATCGCGATGAACGTGCTGCGCACCCGGCTGTTTGACCTCGAACGCCAGCGCGTTGACGGCGAACGGTCTGCCGACCGCAAGGCGCAGATCGGCACGGGCGACCGATCAGAACGCATTCGTACCTACAACTTCCCCCAGGGGCGCCTGACGGATCACCGCATCAACCTGACGCTCTACGCGCTGGGGCAGGTGATGCAGGGCGATCTGGACGCCATCATTGATGCGCTGCAATCCGACGCGCAGGCGCAACTTCTGGCAGAGATGGGCGCGTGATCTGGTCCGACCTGCTGCGGCAGGCCGCCCAAACGCTGACCGCCGCGGGAATCGAGGGTGCCCCCCGCGATGCCCGCCGCCTTGCGGCGCATGTCCTTGGCATCGACGCCAGCCGCATCACCTTGATCGCGCAGGACCCGGTCGCCCCCGGGCTGGCCCAGCTTTACACCCAGATCATCGACCAACGCGCCCGCCGCGTGCCCGTGTCCCACCTGACCGGCACCCGCCAATTCTATGGCCGCACGTTTGAGGTGACGCCAGACGTTCTAGACCCCCGGCCGGAAACCGAAATCCTGATACAGGCCGCCCTCGCGCGCCCGTGGCAGCGCCTGCTTGATCTTGGCACAGGTTCGGGCTGTATCCTGCTGACATTGCTAGCAGAACGCGGACCGACGGCCTTTGGTATCGGCACTGACCTGTCCCGCGCCGCGTTGGCTGTCGCAATGCGCAATGCCGCCGCCCTGCGCCTTGGCGATCACGTCCAGTTCCACGCGGGCAGCTGGCTGGATGCGCTGCCTGCCAGCACCGCCGCCTTTGATCTGATCGTGTCCAACCCTCCTTATATCACGCTGGACGAATACGCCGTCCTTGATCCCGGTGTCGGCCTATACGAACCCCGCTTGGCCCTGACCGACGAAGGCGACGGGCTGGCCGCCTACCGCCAAATCACCAGCAAAGCCCCGGCGCATCTGGTCCAAGGCGGTTGGCTGATTGTCGAAATTGGTCCGACTCAAGGACCCGCCGTTGCAGACATGTTCACCCGCATCGGTTTCGAAACGATTACCGTCACCCCAGACTTTGACGGCCGCGACCGTGTCGTTGCTGGACAAAAACCGCGCAGCGCGTTGCTTTGACCCACCATTTCGCGTTTTTATCTTGCGTAAAGGCCGCCAACGTGCAATTTCAGCTCTACCGGCGCGCAGAGTGCTTCAGCGCTCGCTCCGGTTTTGCCGCCAGACACCGCTTGGGTCCCCACCGCGCACACGGCGTGGTCGCATCGGGAACAAGCGCAACAAAGCCAAGGGCTTGACGGAAGTTCATTCATGAGATCATCGAAGTCACGGTCGCGGGGCAATAAGAACCGCAACAACAATCGCCCGACCGGCGGTAGCATCATCAATCGGGTATTCGACAGCTCCGGCCCCGAAGGCAAGGTGCGCGGCACGCCTCAGCAGATCATTGAAAAATACAACCAGTTGCACCGCGATGCGCAGCTGTCGAACGACCGTGTGAACGCGGAAAACCACGCGCAACACGCCGAACATTATCTGCGGATGCTGGCCGAGGCACAGCGCGAAGTTGATCGCCTGCGCGAAGAGCAAGAAGAGCAGAATCGCCAGCGTCAGGCCGAACGTGACCGCGAACGCACCGAACAAGAAGAGCTGAACCGCCAGCGCCAATCAGAGCGTGACCGCGAACGCAATGAACGCCTGCGCGCACAAGAAGAGGCCTCTGGCGGCAGCGACGCCCAGCCTGATTCTGATGACAGCGGTCTTGTCGACACCCCCGAAGCGCAGCCGCAACCGCAGCCCCGCCCACAAGCGGCCCCCGCTGCAGAGGTCGCGCCAGCCGCATCAACTGACGGCGACGCACCCGCGCCCCGCGCGCGCAAACCCCGCGCCCCGCGCAAACCGCGTCCCAAGCCAGAGGCAAGCACCGACGCACCCGCCGCTGCCCCGTCAAGCGACAGCGCCGAGTAAACCGCTCCATCTATACAAATGACAAAGGGCGCAGGCACATCATAGTGCCGCGCCCTTTTCTGCGTCTTCGGGTCCGCTTTCTTCTGGTCAAAAATACCTCGGGGGTTGCCGGTTGGTGCGCCACTGGTTCAAGAACCAGCCGGCGACGGGCAGAGCCCCCATGCAACGCCCGTATCAAAAACCCAGAGCGCCCCAAACACCCATCCCCCAATCAGGCCTCGCTAAAGCTCCGGCTCAGCGCGCAAAACTGCTCTAGCCCAATCTCTTCCGCACGCGCAGTCGGCGCGATGCCAACGGCCGTCAAATGCCCTTCGACATCGCCGCCCATCGGCTTCAGCGCGGAACGCAACATCTTGCGCCGCTGGTTAAACGCCGTTGCCACAACCCGGTTCAGCATCACCGGATCGGCCGGATAACGGGGCGCAGGCAGGGCGGTCAAATGCACAACGGCAGAGCTGACCTTAGGCGGGGGCGAAAACGCCTCTGGCGGCAGGTCCATCACGATCCGCGCATCCGTGCGCCAATGGGCCAGCAGCGCAAGGCGCCCGTAAGCCTTGTCGCCCGGCATCGCCACAATCCGCTGTGCAACCTCGCGCTGGAACATCAGTGTCAGACTGGTCCAAAACGGCGGCCAGGTCGGCGGCGACAGCCACCGCACCAACAGTTCTGTGCCGATATTATAGGGCAGGTTCGCCGCGATGCGGATCGGGGCCTCCAACCGCCCCGTCACGTCAATCTCTAGCGCATCGCCGTTCACGACCTCGAGCTGCCCCGGATAGACCGCTGCAATCTCCTCCAGCGCCGCAATACAGCGCTCGTCTTTCTCGATCGCCAAGACGCGCCGCGCGCCTTCGGCCAGCAACCCGCGGGTCAACCCGCCGGGGCCAGGGCCGATTTCAAGGATATCAGACCCCTTCAAATCCCCTGCCATCCGCGCAATCTTGGCGGTCAGGTTCAAATCCAGTAAAAAGTTCTGCCCCAGCGATTTCTTCGCTGCGATCCCATGCGTTTCAATTACGCTCCGCAATGGCGGTAGGTTATCGATCTGGCTCATATCGTCATCATCTTGCTTTAAATACTCCCGCCGGAGGCTCCGGCAGCTGCGCCCATCCGGGCATCTGCCATATCACGCGCCATCCGCAGCGCCGCAATCATTGACGTCGCATCCGCCACGCCCTGACCCGCAATCCCATAAGCCGTGCCATGATCCGGCGACGTCCGCACAAACGGCAGGCCCAGCGTGACGTTCACACCGCCCGCAAAATCAATCGTCTTGATCGGGATCAACGCCTGATCGTGATACATGCAGACCGCTGCGTCGTAACCTGCGCGGGCGGCGGCGTGGAACATGGTGTCGCCGGGCAAGGGGCCAGCCAAATCAAACCCCTCGGCGCGGAGCGCGTCCAGCAGCGGCGCGATCATCTCGCGCTCTTCCGTGCCCATCTTGCCGTCTTCGCCCGCGTGCGGGTTCAGGCCCGCGACAGCGATCCGGGGCGCTGTGACGCCGAAATCACGCATCAGCGCGTCGCGGGTGATCCGCAGCGTATCGCGCAGCACGGCGGGCGTCAGCGCAGCGGCGACGTCTTTCAGCGGGATGTGGATCGTCGCAGGCACAACGCGCAATTCGGTGCAGGCCAGCATCATCACGACAGGCACATCCCCCGCAAGGGCCGCCAGAAACTCTGTATGTCCGGGGTAGGCGAAATCAGCGCCGTCGATCAGCGCCGCCTTGGAAATCGGGGCCGTGCAGATCGCCCGCGCCGCGCCCGCCATCACCAGACCTACGCCATCGGCAATTGCATCAATCACGCCTTGGGCATGCGCGGGGTTCGGCGTGCCGGGCACGCGCGGCGCGCCAAAGTCGCGTGCCAAAACGGGCAAAGCATCAGGGCAGGGCCCATGGGCCTGCGCTGCATCCGTCACTTCGCGATATGGCGTACCGCTGGGCAAATGACGCGGATCACCGATCCACAGCAGGGCCATGTCGCCGCCCAAAACGCGCCATGCATCCGCTGCGACCTCTGGTCCAATTCCGGCAGGTTCGCCGCAGCTGATGACAATCGGTGCGCCGGGCGCGGCAACTGCGGTCACGAGCGGATCAGGGCCGCCGCACGCAGCTCTGCCAGCAAGGCCTGGGCAAACTGCTCTAGCCGCTGGCTTTGCAGGCTGGCGCGCAGTGCATCAGGATCAGTCAGCCCGTCGCCGTAGGTGCGACCGCACAGCATGACCAGCTGCGCCCCAGCGCCGCCACCCGTCGCTGTCACAGACACTTCGTCCCGGTCCAGCTTTGCCAATTCCAACGCAATCCCCTGAGAGATCTGCGTAGGCGCAACATCATCCCGCAGCAGCGCGTCGGCAGGCTGACCCTTGGCCAGACCATAAAGGTCGTCGCAGGTATCAACCGACAGCTTGGCGGTCTGCGCTGCGGCCAGATCGGCGAATTGCATCGCCGCATAATCGATGCTGGTCGGCTGCGGACGCGCCTGCGGCACCTCGCGGATACCGCGCATCTGGAACAGGGCGACACCATTCGGGATCTGGATCGGCGCTGTGACTTCACCCACCGACAGACCAGAGATCAGGCCTTGCAGCGCGGGCGGATAGTTCGACAGCGGCAACCAGTTCAACCGGCCACCGTTGTTGCGGCTGGGCAAGGCGGAATACTGACGCGCCGCTGCCTCGAATGTGGCTTGCGAGCGCGTTTCAGCGATGCCGCTGGCAATCGCATTGGCCTGCGCCGCGCGGGGCGGCGGGGCGGGAATAATGATCTCGGTCAGCAGAACCTCTAGCGCATCGCCGGTCCCGCCTTGCTGGCTTAGGCTGCGGGCGATGTCCGCGTCGGACACCTGCGCCTGCGATGCATACCGTAGGCGGATAAAGTCGCGCCACGTCACACCGATCTTGACGAACTGTTCCAGCGTGGACGCGGCCACACCGTTTTGCGCCAAAATGCCGGTGAACTGCGCCTGCGACAGATCGGCCCGGCTGGCAAAGGCTTCAACCTCAATCGCCAGTTGTTCGGCGGTGATCCGGATACCGGCGCGGTCCATCTCTTCTTGCTTAAGCGCTTCCTCGATCAGCTGCTCGCGCGCCAGATCGTTCGCATTCCCCGGCGTGCGGAACAGGGTCAGCAGCTTGGCGCGCTGGTCCAGTTCGTAGCCGCTGATGGCGGTGTTGTTCACCGTAATCGCAGGCGAGAATTGGCCTTGTGCGGCGGCGGGCGCGGCCAGCAGCGGCAGCATGAGGGCGGTCAAAAGAGTGGTCAGGCGCATCGGGTCGGGGTCCTATCGTCGTGATCAGTTCTGGCAGTACTAGTTCTGGCAGGTGGCGGGCGTCACTTGGGGCATGCCATTGGCCGAAAAGCCCTGCAATTCCACCGACAGCCCGTAATCCGTCGTCGGCTCTACCGTAGTGGAAGACGCATAGCTGCGCGAGACCGAAAGCGAGACGGTGACGCATTCGTTGCTCCACCCTAGGTCGATCCCGGCGCTGACCGGACTGTCGCGGGCGACGTCATATCGCGCGTCAAAGCCCAGATTCCACGTATCAGACACGTCAACCGCGCCCTCTAGGCTGTATTCGGACACCACCGGTCTGTCGATATTGTTATCGGCGGCCTGCCAGATATAGCCGCCCGCCAGCTGCACGTCTGGCCGGTTCCAGAACACCCGCGCCGTGGCCAGCGTGGTCGTGCCATCGTCCTGCAACAAGCCGCGCGCGTCAAAGGTCAGCCCGCGCGGCAGTGCAATTTGAGCCGCGACCAGCCAGTCAGAGGCCGCATTGCGCTGACCAGAGGTCAGGGTAAAGGCGCGGTTGGTATCGCTGCGCAGAATGCGGCCAAAGCCCAGCTGCGATGTCACGCCCTCTGACCCGCTGCGCGTCCACGTTAGCCCCAGGGCCAGCTTGGTCGATGCCTCTGCCGCGTCTTGGCCGCTGAATTGCGTCAGCGACAGCAGGTTGCCTTCGTCCAGTTCCGGGCGGGCGCTATCCTCGTTCGGGGGCAGATCGCCGACGGGGTGGGAATAGGTCAGCGCAGCCACCGGCTCCAGCACATGCCGCGTCTTGCCATTGCTGCGCACCAGCGGATAGCGCAGTTCGGCCTGCACATAGGGCACCAGCCGCGCCAGCGTTGGGTCATAGTCGACGGCGTCATTCAGTTGCCAGACATCAGCCTCTAGCGCGCCCGTGGTCGTCAGCAGGACGCCGGTCGATGACAGCCAGTCCTTGGACCAACTGGCCGTGACGCCGGTGCGGGTCATATCGCGCCCCGCATCACCGATCGCCTCGCCATAGCGCAGCAGCGTGTCGACGCTGCCGCCCAGCGTGACCGTGCCGCCAATCGCGGGATAATAGCGCCGGACAAAGGCGCTTTCACCGACCAAAGGCGGCAGGCTGGCGTTTTCTTCGTCATCGCGCAGGGTCTGGTAATAGGACAGACTGGCAGAGGCCGCGAAATCATCCGTCACCTTGGTCAGCGCCAAAATGCTGGACAGCCGGTCCGTGTCGCTGATGCTATAATCGCTCAGGTATGAGCTGTCAGAGGCGGTCTGGATGTCGAATTGCAGCTTCACACCGCCGCCGACGTCAATGTCGCCTGTCGCGTACAAGTAGCCGCGCAGATCGCTGTCGTCGTTCAAGCTATCCTCTGACACCGAGGTGGTGATCGTGACATCGCCCGCCGCAAAGGCCTGCCGATAGCGCAGGCCAAGGGTGGCGGTTTCCGTCGCAAGGAACGGCGTCAGCAGCAAATCGCGGTCATCCGCCAGCGCAATGTAATAGGGGACCTTTAGCCCAAACCCGAGCGAATCGTTGGTGACGATCTGCGGGATCAAAAGGCCCGTCGCCCGTGTGTTCGTCGGGTCGGGCAGGCGCATATAGGGCAGGTAGAGGATTGGCAGACCCTTAATCCGAAAGGATGCATTGGTGAAATACAGCTGCTGCGCGTCTTCGTCATGCAGCACCTTTTCGGCGCGAATTTCCCACAAAGGGGCCTCTCCGCTGCAAACTTGGCAGGATGTCACCGCCGCCTTGTAAAGCTGGCTGTAACGCCCGTCCGCCCGGTCGATCTGGTTCGCCGCCAGTTGCAGCTGCTGGTCCAGCACCAGCCGCGCGCCCAGCAGGACGCCGTTTTCTAGCTTGGGATCGATGTCGGCCTGATCGGCGGTCAGGATTTCGCCATCCGCGCCGGTGATCAGGATCGGCCCCTCGATCAGTAAACGGTCGCTGGGTTTGTCATAGGTGATGCGGCTGGCCTGCAGGCGGTTGCCTTCATACAGCACCTCGATATTGCCGGTGGCGATCAGGCGATTGCGTTCCACGATATCGACCGTGTCGGCCACCAAAGTCGCCGCCATCTGGGCCGCCACAATCTGCGGGGCCAAAGCCAGTGCGGCCACAAGTGTTCCGAAAAACCGCATTAACCGTCCTCGCGTTGTAGCAAAATCCCCAAGGCAACACCTGCCGCCGCCAGCGGCGGTGCCCAAGCGGCCAGCGCAGCCGGCACATCGCCGTTTTCACCCAATATCTGAGCGAAGTTGCGGATGAAATAGATCGTAAAGGCCAGCAGGATCGCGCTCATCACATTTAGGCCCACCTTGCCGCCGCGCTGCGGACGCATGGTAAAGGCCGCACCGATCAGCATCATCGCCCCCAGAAACAGCGGCTGCGACAGCTCCATCTGCAACCAGACGATATGGCGCTGCGCCGAAAACCCTGCCGATTGCAGCCGCTGAATAAAGGCAGGCAGGTCCCAGATCGAAATCGAGCTGGGCGTGCCAAAGTTATTGCGGATCTGATCCGCCGTCAGGCTGGACGAAATGCTGGCCGTGGCGGACACCGTCGCCGCCGCCTCTGGCGTGTCGGCCGTGTTGAACGGCCATGTCTTAACCCCGTTGAGCGTCCATGCGCCGTTATTGAGCACGGCAATATCTGCCTTGATCCGCGATTGCGGCATGCCGTCCGGGGCAAAGGTCAGGAACGTCGCATCCCACAGCGTCGTGCCCGACAGGTTGGTGCGGGCCGCGTGAATAACCGTCTGCCCGGTGTCATCGCCTTGCCGCAGCCATAGGCCAGAGGATGACAGCGACAGCACCGATCCGCCGCCGCGCAGCGTGGCAACCTTGCTTTCAAACGCCCGCGATGTCGCCGCGACAACCGGGTTCATCACGGCAACCCCGATCGCGCCAATCAGGACCGACACGATCAGCGGGGCCAGCAGCAACCGCAAGCCAGACCGCCCCGCCGCGCGTGTGACCACCAGCTCTGACGACCGGGAAAGGCCAAGGAACATCGAAATACTGGCGATAATCATGATCAGCGGCAGGATTTGATACACACCGCTGGGCGCATCAAGCAGCGCCAGATCTAGGATATCGCCAAAGCTGCCCGCATCCCCGCCATAGCGGCGCAGGTTGTCGGCCAGTCCTAAAAACGTCAGGATAATCGCAAAAATCCCAAAGATCGCGCCAAAGATATAGGCGAACCGCCGGGCGAAATACCGATCAAGGATCATGCCGCAGCCCCCAGCTTAGGTTTGCGTTTGAACAGATAGGGGCGGGATGCGACGAACAGCAAGGTGCAGATCATCGCAAAACCCGCGACGACGGCTAGATAACTGGCAAACCACATCTGCGGCGACGTGCGCGCCATGTTCAGACCCGTCGTTTCAAGCGATTTGATCACGATAATCAACACGATGGCAAAGATCACCTGCGGCCAAACACCAAAGCGGCTGAAACTGCCGATCATCAGCGCCGAAAACCCCAGCAGCGCCGCCACGGTGCCCAGCACGGATTGGGAAATCCGGTCATGCGCCTCTGTCACCAGCTGCGCCTCTGTGCGGCCTGTCTCGGCTGCCAAGGCCGGGGTGGGCGACAGTAGATCCCAGGTCATCACCTCGCGCGAATTGCGATTGGTGCGCGGTGTGATGTTCATCATGCTGCCGATATTATAGGAAAAATCCGCAAACTCTGTCACGAAGAGCCGCTGATCGGGGCCGCGCAGGTTTTGCGCCATACCGTCCACCATCACCAGCTGCGCATCGCCGTCGTTGCGCACAAGGTAGGCGCGCCGCGCGGTATAGGTGACTTGGCTTTGCGGATCGCGCAGGTCGGACAGGAACACATCCTGCAACTCGCCCTCTGGCGTGATGGCGCGGATGTAGACGGTGATCCCGTCGGTGGGTTCGATGAACTGGCCCTCGGTCAGGATGCGGGCGGTGATGTTCTGGGCAATCTCGGCCTGCCGCTCGTTCAGGATCGTGGACGACAGCGGCACCAAGATATGCATCAGCACTGACATCAGCAGCGCCACGATCAATCCAAACGACAGCACCGGCCGCGCCATGCGCCACGGGCTGAACCCCGTCGCCTGCACCACGACAAGCTCGCTATCTTGGCTCATGCGGTTGGTCACATAGACCGATGCGGCAAAGGCTGACAGCGGCAGCGCCAGCCGGATCACATTGGGCAGCGATAGCATGATCAGTTCAATAATCACGCCAAAGCCCTGACCGTCAGCAATCAGCTGGTCAAACAAACGCACAGCGGCGTTGATCCAATAGATCAGCACCAGCACAAGGCTAAAGAAGCCAAAGGTCACCATCAGCTGGCTGATCATGTAGCGGTCGAAACGGGCCAAGGGGATTACTTCCTGCGCAGCGGTTGCGGCAAACTAGACCAAGGCCGCGTCCACCGAAACTGCAAACTGGCCATTGCGGCGCAGGGCCGCTAGCTAGGGGCAAACGAGTTGCCACAGCCAAGAGGCCCCCATGACCCAGATCGCCGATATCCGCTTTGACGCCGCAGACCTTGATACCTTCGCTGAACTGACCGGTCTGCTGGCCGTTCTGGTCACGCCAGATGGTAAAATGGACGGAGGCGCGCGCAAAGTGAACGCCCTGACCCGCAAGGCGCTGACCCGCGCCGCTGAGAGCGACGCCTTTGCCAAGGCAAAAGACGGCGACGTCATGCGCCTGTCGTTCCCCGCAGGTTTGGCTGCTGATGCCGTGCTCATTGTAAAATCTCCCGCCAAACCGGACCAGACCATCGCCCGCCGCATTGGTGCCCAATTGGCCAAGGCGCAGGGCAAGGACGCGCTGACCGTCCTGCTGGGCAAAACCGCCCGCGCAGAAGATATCGCGCTGGGTCTGGCGCTGCGCAGCTATGACTTCAACGCGCATAAATCCGGCACCAAATCCGAACCCGGCGCGATCACCTTGCTGGTGGACGATCCCGAAGCCACCGCAAAGGCCGCAAAAACCGGCATGGCCATCGCCGAAGGCGTGTTCTTTACCCGCGATCTGACGAACGAGCCGGCCAACGTGCTGACCACCGACGACTTTGCCGCACGCCTTGCCGCGATGCAGGACCTGGGCCTTGACGTTGAGATCCTCGAAGAGGATGACCTGAAAAAGCTTGGCATGGGCGCGCTGCTGGCCGTCGGCCAAGGTTCTGCCAGCCCGTCCAAGGTTGTCGTGATGCAGTGGAACGGCGGCGGGGACGATGCCCCCTTTGCGCTGGTCGGCAAGGGCGTCGTGTTCGACACCGGCGGCATCAGCATCAAAGGCGCGGCGGGCATGGAAGACATGACCATGGACATGGGCGGCGCTGGCGTCGTGGCGGGCGTGATGCGCACGCTGGCGCTGCGCAAGGCCAAGGCGAATGTCGTGGGCCTTGTGGGCATTGTGGAAAACATGCCGTCCTCGACCGCGTATCGCCCCGGCGATGTGCTGACGTCGATGAAGGGTGACACGATCGAAGTCATCAACACCGACGCCGAAGGCCGCCTCGTGCTGGCCGACGTGCTGTGGTACGCGCAGGACCGCTTTAAGCCCTGCGGCATGATCAACCTTGCCACCCTGACGGGCGCGATGCTGGTGGCCTTGGGCCATGAAAACGCAGGCGTGTTCAGCAACAATGACGATCTGGCGGGCGCGTTCCTCAAGGCCGCTGGGTCCGAGGGCGAGGGCGCGTGGCGCATGCCGCTGGCCCCGGCCTATGACAAGCTGATCGACAGCAGCATCGCCGACATGAAAAACACTGGCGGCCGCTATGCCGGATCGATCACCGCTGGCCAATTCTTGCAGCGCTTTGTCAAGCCGGACACGCCCTGGTGCCATTTGGATATCGCTGGCGTCGCGTCCGTCAAATCCGAAACGGCATTGGCCCCCAAGGGCGCGACAGGCTGGGGCGTCATGGCGCTGAACCGCCTGATCGCCGACAAGTTCGAGGGCTAAATGGGCGCCGTCTATTTCTACCACCTGACCGACAGCCCGCTGGAAGACGCCCTGCCGCAGATCCTTGACCGGGCCCGCGCGCAGGGCTGGCGTGTGCTGGTCCGGGGCCGCCGCCCGGCGCTGCTGGACCGGCTGGACAAGGTGCTGTGGAACGGACCAGAGGATAGTTTTCGCGCCCACGGGCTGGCTGGAACGCAGGACGCGGACCAGCCGATCCTGCTGGGCGCGGATATTGCGTCAGACGGTTTCGACTGCGTAATCAGCGTGGACGGGGCCGATCTGACACCGGCCGAGATCGCAAGCGCGCAGCGCGCCTGCATCATGTTCGACGGTCACGACGGCGACGCGCTACAACATGCGCGCGGTCAGTGGAAATCGCTGACGGGCGCTGCGGTTGCGGCGCAGTACTGGGCGCAAGACGACGGCCGCTGGATCAAAAAGGCCGAAGCTGGGTAGGTGAAGCCTTTGGCTGCCGCAATCCGTCTGGGTTAAAACGTGTAGGTCGGATCGAAGTCTTCTGGCAGTTGGTTTGACGCAGCGCAGCCCGCAAGGGCCAGCATCAGGATCAGGGTCAGTCGCATGGTGTCACCTTGTTAAAATCAGCGCATCGTCTTTGATCTGGATGTTACTGAAATTGCGCAAATAGGTCATCCCCAGAAGCGAGCCATCCATCTGCCCTTCGTTCACCACCGCAGGCACATCCGCCAGTGTCACATCCGACAGCGTGACTTGGTCCAGCGTGACCTGCGCCGTGCGCACCACGCCATTGGCGGTGCTGGCCTGTCCCAGATAGCGCAGCGCGTCCGTATCAATCCCGGCCTGCTGCGCATCATCCTGCGTCAGAACGACCTGAGAGGCCCCGGTGTCGACCATAAACGTGATCGGCTGCCCGTTCACATCCAGCCGCGCATAAAAATGACCGTCGGATTGGCGCGGCAAGGTGATGGCACCGCCTGCCGTGATGCTTTGCTGCGGCGCAACGCTGCCGCGAATATCGCCCCACAGGCCTGCCGCTGCGATGAAGCCCACAAAGATGAGGCCCCAGATGCTGGCTTGCTGCGCGACTTTGCCCATCTGGCCCCGTTGACTGACGAAATAGCTGGCTGCAATCGCGCCGCCCATCAGGGTCAGATAGCTGATTTGGATGATTTGATCAGTATTCATGCGTTAGCATATAGGGGTTAGCCTGCCAGACCGAAACCCTCGAGCCCGTCCAGTATGAACTGCACCGACAGAGCCGCCAGCAACATGCCCAGCAGGCGGGTCACAACGTTGATGCCGGTTTTGCCAAGCATTTTTTCCAGCAGGCCGGCCGCCATAAACATGGCGAACACCATGCCGATGACAATCATCATCACACCCAGCACCGCGCCAAAGCCCATGGCATCGTCCGCCTGACCTGTCAGCAGGATGATCGTAGCGATGGCACCCGGCCCGGCGATCAGCGGGATCGCGAGGGGAAAGATTGAAGGATCGTGTGCGGGATCAATGGCGTCATCCGCATTGTCCTGACGCCGCGCCTGACGCCTTTCGAACAGCATGTCGAGCGCGGTAATGAACAAGAGCACACCGCCCGCGATCCGGAAGGCGTGCATCGAGATGCCGACAAATTCCAAAAGCGACTCGCCGAAAAAGGCGAACATCAGCAGCAGGCCAATCGCAACAAGGCAGGCGCGGGCCCCAATCGCCCGGCGATGGGCTTGGGTCATGCCTTGGGTCATTGCGATGAAAAGCGGCGCCAGACCGATCGGGTCGATCACGATGAACATGGCCGTAAAAGCGGCGATCAGGGCGGGCAAGTCGGTCATGGGTGCGGCCTTTGGTTTGCCTCCGGCGGGAGTTTATCTTGCAAGGTGATATGGGGGCATGTTGAGGCAGAGGGGTCGCCGGGGGCAAGGGGTGGATGCCTCCGGCGGGCGTATTTTTCGAAAAAACGAGGCTGGGTGCCGCGCTAGGCCAAGGGTCAGCCTTTTTCGGCTTTTTCCAGCTTTTCAAGAGCCGCCATCCACATGGCTTCGGCGCGGCCGAGGCCTTCCATGACTTCAGCGTATTTCTTGTTCCACGTTGCCAGTTCGCCAATGCGGCTGTCATCGTAGAGCGCTGGGTCGGCGAGCTTTTTCGCCAGCTTGTCGCGCATTTCGTTGATCTTATTGACCCGTTCTTCGCCTTTGCGGGCGTCAGAGCGGAGGGCCATGATTTCCTCTCGGGTCGCTTTTTTGACCTTCGGGGCAGCGGGCTTGGCTTTTTCCTGTTGCTTTTCAGGCGTCAGCAGCATGCGGCGATAGGCGTCAAGGTCGTCGTCATAGGGTGTGACGTTGCCGCCCTTGACCAGCCACAGCCGGTCGGCGACCATCGACAGCAGGTGCATGTCGTGGCTGACAAGGATGACGGCACCGGAATAGGCGGTCAGCGCGTCGACCAAGGCTTCGCGCGATTCGATATCAAGGTGGTTCGTCGGCTCGTCGAGGATCAGCAGGTGCGGCGCGGGCAGGGTGGCGAGCAGCAACGACAGACGCGCCTTTTGACCGCCCGACAGGCGGCCTACGGCGGTATCGGCTTGGTCAGCGCCAAGGCCAAAGCCTGCAAGGCGCGCGCGCAGCTTCGCTTGGCCTTCTTCGGCGCGTTCACGCAGCAGGTGTTCCAGCGGGGTTTCTTCGATCCGCAGCTCGTCCACCTGGTGCTGGGCGAAAAAGCCGATGCGCAACTTGTTGGACGTGACCATGGTGCCGCGCGCCAGTTCCAGACGGTTCGACAGCATCTTGGACAGGGTCGATTTACCCTCGCCGTTGCGGCCCAGCAAGGCGATGCGGTCGTCTTGGTCAATGCGCAGGTTCAGGTCGTGCAGCACGATCGTGTTGCCGTAACCCACAGCGCCGCCTTCGACGCTGATGATGGGCGGCGACAGCTCTTCTGGTTCGGGGAAGGTAAAGACGGTGCGGGCCGCGTCAGCGGGGACGCGGATCGTCTCCATCTTTTCCAGCGCTTTCACGCGGGACTGGGCCTGCTTGGCCTTGGATGCCTTTGCCTTGAACCGGTCGACGAACTTTTGCAGGTGTTCGCGCTTTGCGTCCTGCTTTTTCGCAGCCGATGTCAGCAGCGCGAT
The DNA here is from genome assembly GCF_900114485.1 of Loktanella salsilacus. Classification (GTDB taxonomy): domain Bacteria; phylum Pseudomonadota; class Alphaproteobacteria; order Rhodobacterales; family Rhodobacteraceae; genus Loktanella; species Loktanella salsilacus. Next base: position 243,757 of record NZ_FOTF01000002.1, read on the forward strand.
CTTTTCAGCGCGCTGGCGGGCAAACATGTCGTAGGTACCCGTGTAGTAGATCAGGCCCTTATTTTCGAGGTGCAGGATGCCACCGACAGAACGGTTCAGCAATTCGCGGTCGTGGCTGACGATCAGTACGGTATGAGGGTATTTGGCGATATAGGCTTCAAGCCAGAGCGCGCCCTCAAGGTCGAGGTAGTTTGTCGGCTCGTCGAGCAGCAGCAGGTCAGGTTCGGAGAACAGAACGGCGGCCAAGGCCACACGCATCCGCCAGCCGCCAGAGAAGGCAGAGCAGGGCATGCGCTGTTCTTCGTCGGTAAAGCCCAGACCCTTGAGGATCGTAGATGCGCGGCCTTCGGCGCTCCAAGCGTCGATATCGGCAAGGCGCGTTTGCACGTCTGCGATGCGCATCGGGTCGGTGGCGGTTTCGGCCTCGGCCAGCAGCGCCTCGCGCTCTACGTCGGCGCGCAGCACGGTGTCGAGCAAGGACACCTCGTTACCGGGCACCTCTTGGCTGACGCCACCGATCTTCCAGCCGCGAGGCAGGGAAATGGTGCCGGTGTCGAGGATCATCTCGCCACGGATAATGCGGAAAAGTGTCGTCTTGCCGGTGCCATTGCGACCGACCAGTCCAACCTTGTGACCCGTTGGAATGGTGACGCTGGTGTTTTCCAGCAGCGTGCGGCCTTCGACGGAATATGTGATGTCTGAGATTTTGAGCATGGCCGCCGCATAGCAGAGGCGGCGGCCATGGGAAAGCGGGGTTTATTGCCGTTCTGCTGCGACGTCGCGGTTCCAGATCGTCGGATCAATGCCGTGGCCCATATCGGGGTGTTCCTTAATGCGGAACAGCGGCACCTTGCCGGCCTTTTTCTGGGCAAAGTAGTCTATTGTCAGACGCTTAACCGTGCCCGACAGGATCAGGATGGCGACAAGGTTGATTGTTGCCATCACCGCCATGCTGGCATCTGCCAGATTGAACACGGCGGATACAGGCTGCACCGCACCCCAAATCACCATGCCCATCGCCGCCGTTTTCAAGATCAGCAAGGGTGTGCGCCCGCCAAGGCCCAGAAACTCCATCGCGGATTCCGAGTAGGAATAGTTGCCGATGATAGATGTGAAGGCAAAGAACAGAATCGCCACGGCGATAAAGATCGGGCCTGCGCTGCCGATGTGTTCGGACAGGGCGTTCTGCGTCAGGACCATGCCTTGCGCGCCGTCAGGGCCGTAATCCACCGCACCAGACAGCAGGATCATTAGCGCCGTCGCCGTGCAGATCAGCAAGGTGTCGATAAACACGCCCAAGCCCTGCACCAGACCTTGGCTGGAGGGGTGATGCGGGCTCGGCACCGCAGCCGCCGCGATGTTCGGGGCAGAGCCCATGCCAGCCTCGTTGCTGAACAGACCGCGTTTCACGCCGTTCATCAGCGCGGCCATGATCCCGCCGGTAAAGCCGCCAGCGGCCTGTTCGAACCCGAAGGCCGATTTCACGATCAGCGCCAGCATGGCGGGCACTTCGGTGATGTGGATCGCGAGCACATAGATCGCGACGAGCAGATAGATGCCTGCCATCGCGGGGACGATTTTCTCTGCCACATTGGCGATGGACCGGATGCCGCCAAAGATCACGATGCCCGCCAGCGTCGCAATCACAAGGCCCGTCACGATGCCCGGCACGCCAAAGGCCTGCGTCATCGCCTCTGATATCGAATTGCTTTGCACAGCGGAAAAGATCAGGCCGAAGGACAGGATCAGGCAGATGGAAAAGGCATAGCCCATCGTTTTGGACCCGACGCCATTCGCCATGTAGAACGCAGGCCCGCCGCGATACTGGCTGTCGGCGTTGCGGACTTTATACAGCTGCGCCAGTGTCGATTCGGCGTAAGCCGTCGCCATGCCGACCAGCGCCACCATCCACATCCAGAAAATCGCGCCCGGTCCGCCCAGATAGATCGCGACAGCGACCCCGGCCAGATTGCCGGTGCCGACCCGGCTGGCCAGCGAAATGGTCAACGCCTGCAGCGGGGTGATTCCATCACTTGATGTCTCGCGCGATCCGATGATGACGCGGAAATACTCGGGGAAGTGGCGGAACTGGATGAAGCCCAGTCGCACCGTGAAAAACAGGCCTACGGCCAATAGGCCATAGACCAGCACATAGCCCCACAGCACGTTGTTTAGAAAATCGACGACCAGATTCATCGCCTTACCCCTCGTGATTGATTTTTATGCAGGCCACCACCTAAACGTGTGCTGCGGAAAGGCAAGCATCGCCGCTTTTCACCGTGCCGCGCCCATGTTAGGGCAGCGCCAGTTTTCACGCCGGGCGCATCGCGCCCGTCCACCAACCGAAAGAATCATATCATGGCTATCCAGCGCACATTCTCGATCATCAAGCCCGACGCCACAAAGCGTAACCTGACCGGCGCCATCGTCGCCAAGTTCGAAGAAGCTGGCCTGCGCGTTGTCGCATCCAAGCGTATCCAGATGACACTGGCTCAGGCACAGCAGTTCTACGGCGTACACTCCGAGCGTCCTTTCTTTGGCGAACTGTGCGAGTTCATGATTTCCGAGCCGATCGTTGTGCAGGTTCTGGAAGGCGAGAACGCAATCCAGAAGAACCGTGACGTCATGGGCGCAACGAACCCAGCAGACGCCGCTGCCGGCACGATCCGTAAGGAATTCGCTCTGTCCATCGGCGAAAACTCCGTCCACGGCTCCGACGCGCCAGAAACCGCTGCGGAAGAAATCGCATTCTTCTTCTCCGGTCTTGAACTGGTTGGCTAAAACGCAAAAGGCGGGCACAGCGCCCGCCTTTTCGTCATCTTTGCCTGATTACTCAGGCGTATTGGGGCTGTCCTGCTGGGACGGCCCCTTTGCGTTCCAGATGTTCGCGTAGGATCGCGACATTGCGGCGGTTGGATTTGAACGTCGCGTCGAACAGATCGCCCAAGATAGGGATCATGCCGACCAGCGTATCGATCGCCGTATTCGCCGCCATCCGCCCGATCACATGCGGCGATGCGCCCATGCGCTTTGCCTCGATGATGATCCAAGCGGACGGGGCCAGCGTCAGGATATCGCCGACGCCGGGGATCAGGCCAATGATCGAATCGTAACCGATGCGCAGGCCAATAATCGGCACCCGGATCGCCGTATCCATGCGGTGCGCCATCTTTTCTAGGCGTTCTAGGCGTGTGTGATGATCGTTCATGCCGACACCGGTTCAGTGCGGGCAATGATCCAGATCGCGTGGACCAGACCGGGGATGTAGCCCAGTAATGTCAGAATGATGTTCAGCCAGAAATGCTTGCCAAAGCCGACCTTGAGGAAAACGCCAAGCGGCGGGATTAGAACGGATAGGATGATGCGGACCAGGTCCATGATGGGCCTCCTTGATTATTCACCAAGTTAATGCGCAAGCCCCGCGCAATGTTCCGACCTTACTATTTACGCACGCCAATCCGGTTCATGAACGCCTCAAGCTCTGTGCGGGCCTGATCGACATATTTGGCGCAAAGAGCGTCAAAGCTGACACGCAACGCGTCTTTTTCAGCGCCCTGACAGTCGTTCCAAGGTCGCCCCTGAAGCGCCATGTGCAACACGTAATATCCAATAAAATGTGGGCGTTGCCCATTTTCCAGCAGCTTGGCATAGGCTGCGTCCGCGCCAAGATCGCGCAGGGTTTCCGCGTCAGGGATGCCTGCATCAATCAATGCAGTTTCCATCGCGGGGCCAAGATTTTTGATTGTCGATATGGCGGTCATACTCACCACTATCACCAAAGAAACCCGGACCGTCGAGGGAAATTCCCGCGGCGATCCGGTTCTATGTATTTAGATGCTGGCAAAGTCCCGAATAATCGGTGTGTTTGCCTGCTGCTGCTCAAACTGCGGCGCCACTGGGGTGCCGGTTTGCTGCGACGGGACGGAGTTTCCGCCCTGCTGCTGTTGTTGCTCTGCCTCTGATTGGGCGGAATGCTGGCTGGCCATGAAGGTGGTCCTAAATTGTTGCCGACGTTCTTTTCGTTTCCCGACCCATCGCCTCTTATTGGGCGATGAAGTCAATTTCGGCCCGGATCATGTTTATGTCAGGGCCGAATTGGGGCGGAATTAAGGCATTGTTAACCAATCCGAAACTCACCCTTTCGTGGCTTAGCGCTTGAACGGCGCTTTTCCGCCGGGCTTGCCTTTGCCGCCGAACTTACCAGCGGGCTTACCAGCAGGTTTGCCGCCCGGTGGTACGAACCGCTTGGATGTGTCCGATGCGCTGGCCTTTGGCTTTGCAGGGGCACCGTCAGGCTTTTTCCACGCAGGCTTGCCCTCGGACTTGCCCTTCCACGCGGGCTTATCGCCTGCGCCTTCGGACTTGCCTTTCCACGCGGGCTTTTCGCCGGGCTTGCCGTCCGATTTGCCTTTGTACGCAGGCTTGTCGCCCTTGTCTTTCCACGCCGGCTTGCCGCCGGGGGCACCGTCAGACTTGCCCTTATAGGCAGGCTTGGCGTCGCCATCAGCGCGGTAGGGCGCGCGGGCAGGGCGCGCGTCGTCGGACTTGCCCTTCCACACAGGCTTTGCGCCGCGTGGCTTGTTCAGATCGACCAGCGCATCGCCGTGATCCTTGCGCTCTGGCTTGGCACGCGGCTTGCGCGCCTTGGCGCTATCATCGCGGTTTGGCGCGATGGCGGCCACGTCATCCTGACGGCTGGGCGGCGGCGGGCTGGTGTCGCGGGCGCGGGGCGGACGCGGTGCGCGGGGCGCATCATTGTCACGCGGCGTATACGCCTTTTTATCGGGACGCGGGCCGCGATCGCTGATCTGCGGCACACCGTCAACGATGCTTAGCTTGGCCTGATTCTCTAGCACCATGTCCGGGCCAACAGCCTTGATGAACGCGGCAGAGGCACCTTCGGCGATCTCGACAAAGGTCTCGTCCGCTTGGATGCGGATCGCGCCGATTTCTTTCTTGGTGATGTCGCCGGCTTTGCACAGCATCGGCAGCAACCAACGGGCCTCGGCCTTTTGGTCACGGCCCACATCAACGCGGAACCACTTGGACGGGCCAAAGGTTTCCTTACGCTCGCGCGGGGCCTTGTCGCTGCCATCGCGGGGCGCAGGGGCGTTGACGGCGCTCAGGTCTTCTGGCGCGGACTGCTTGCCTTGATACACACGTAGATAGGCGGCAGCGATCTGTGCTGGCTCATGCAGTTCCAGCAGACGGCTCGCGAATGCCTTTTCGTCCTCGGTAAAGGTTTCGCCCCAGATTTCGTCATTCAGCAGACGCTCTTCATCCTTGCGCAGGATTTCATCTGCGCTTGGCGCCATCGCCCAGGTCGCTTGCAGCTTGCCCCATGTCAGCAGGTTTTCTGCCCGGCGCCGCATTTTCGGCGTCACGATCATGGCAGAGATACCCTTGCGACCAGCCCGGCCGGTCCGGCCAGAGCGGTGCAGCAGGATTTCGGCATTGGTCGGCAGTTCGGCGTGGATCACCAGCTCTAGGTTCGGCAAGTCGATACCGCGGGCAGCAACGTCGGTGGCTACGCAAACCTTTGCGCGGCCATCGCGCATGGCTTGCAGCGCGTGGGACCGTTCCTGCTGAGACAGCTCGCCGGACAGGGCGACCACGGAAAATCCACGGTTGCTGAGGCGGGTGGTCAGGCGTGTGACCATGGCGCGGGTGTTGGCGAAAACGATGGCGTTGGGCGCATCGTAGAACCGCAGCACGTTGATGATGGCGTTGTCGCCGTCATGCTGCGCGACGCTCAGGGCGCGGTATTCGATATCGGCGTGCTGGCCTTCTTTCGTCACCGTGGTGACGCGGACAGCATCGCGCTGATAGGATTTCGCCAGCTTGACGATGGTTGCAGGCACCGTGGCCGAGAACATCAGCGTGCGGCGCTCGGGCGGGGCTTCGCCAAGAATGAACTCTAGGTCTTCTTTAAAGCCCAGATCCAGCATCTCGTCCGCTTCGTCCAAGACGATGGCGCGGATGTCGGACAGGTCGATATTGCTGCGCTTGACGTGGTCGACAAGGCGGCCGGGCGTTGCGACAACGATATGCGCGCCGCGATCAAGGCTGCGGCGTTCGTCGCGCACATCCATACCGCCAACGCAGGACGCCAGAACGGCGCCGGTGCCAGCATACAGCCACGACAATTCGCGCTTTACCTGCAAGGCCAGTTCGCGCGTTGGGGCAACGATCAGGGCAAGAGGGCGGCCAGCGGGGCCGAATGTGCCGTCTTCGGCAAGAATCGTTTTACCGATGGCAAGGCCAAAGCCGACGGTTTTGCCAGAACCGGTCTGGGCACTGACCAGCAGGTCCTGACCATCCAGATCGGGATCCGTCACGGCCTCCTGCACGGGTGTGAGGGCATCATAGCCCTTATCTGCAAGGGCGCGGGCGAGTGTATCGATCATGGGGTATGGGTCCGGAATAAGTCAGCTTGTCGCCCTATGCCCCTTGACCTTGTCTGTCCAGTGTCAATTACTGTCAAATTGGTTTGAAGCTGCGCGCGCCATCCGCTTACACCAACGGCGATGGATAATCCATGCCGCAAGGCTGAGTAGTGCAGGCATAATCAGCGCGGGCAAACCGGGCTGCGGTGCCGCCATGGTATCGGACTGCGGCAGCAGGTCAAAAGCGACCGGCGCAGACAAGGCAAAGGCATCCCACAAGGCATGCAAGGCCACCGCTGGCCAGACGCTACGGGCTTGCACCGTGACCGCACCAAAGAACAGACCCAGCCCCCCAGCGCCTGCAATCTGGATTGCGGTGACGGTCAAATCCTGCCCGGCAAGGGCGTTGACGCCGTGGAACAGACCAAAAATCACGCCAGAGGCAAAAATCGCCCAGCCTGCGTTGAACTTAGCCCGCAGGCCGTGCAGCAGGACACCGCGAAACAACAGCTCCTCGAACAGGCCGACCATCAAGGCGAGGGTGGCGATGGGCCAGAGCGAGGACCGCATGACATCCCCGCCTTCCAGCGACACAAAACCCAACCATGTGACCGCCACAATCGACACCGGCGGCGTCAGGATAAACAGCGCAAGGCGCATGCCCGCCGGATCAACTGGACCCGACAGGCCAGTCGCGTGCCCCCAACGCAGCAAACCCACGATCAGGCACAGTGCGAGCACCAAGATGGCTTCGTTCACGATAAAGGGCAGCAGATTCGTCATATCGACGACGCCGGTCCCATTGGTGACATCCACCGGACCGCGCAGCAGCAAAGGCAGGATGAACCAGCCCATCGTCAGGGCCAGCACGGTGATCGCGGCGGCAAAGGGGTGGCGGCTGCCATAGGTTGAAAACGGGCGCATCTGTCTGCCTTTACCTTGCAATCGCGCGGTTATGGCAGGCGGGTATCTTGCGTGCCAGCGCGGATTAGCGCCTGACAGCCGCGATCACCGGAATGTGCCAAGTGTGGTTTACGCGTTTTGGTCCGCCGTGAACCACGCGTCGATCTGCGCCTCGAGCGCGGACCAGACCGCAGGCGCGCCGCGTTGGACTTTGACGCCGACACGGGTTTGCAATTGCGCAGGCGTGACGTTGTAGGTCGGCCAAGTGCCGCCGCCCGTCGCAAGGTTCGCCATGACGGGCTGCACCCGGTCAAGCGCCTTGGCGAAAATCGCGTCGTCTGTCTCGGCCGCCTCGAATTCGTGCCACAGCGCGTGCAGGGCCGCGCCTTGGGCCTGTGGCAGCAGGCCGAATAGACGGATGGCGGCGGCGTGCTCTTCCGCTTCTTTCGCGCCTTGGTCGCTGGCGGCGGTGTGGATCGGCAGATCGCCTGCGTCGATTTCCACCAGATCGTGGATCAGCAGCATGGCAATGACGCGGTCCACATCCACCGGGCGCACGGCGTGTTCGGCCAGCGTAAGGGCGTAAAGCGCAAGGTGCCAGCTGTGTTCTGCGCTGTTTTCGCGGCGCGAGCCGTCGAACAGGGTCGTGGCGCGTAGTTCGGTTTTCAACCTATCCGCCTCTGCCAGAAACCGCAGGCGGGCAGCGGTTTCCGCATCAAGGCGCGGATTGGTGCGGTCCAGCAGGCCAAGGGCGTAGGCATAAAGCGCCGGCCAGTCATCGGCGAGGGCGGATGGACGCCCCGTGGCCAGCAAGGCGCGAATGATGTCGCGGTCGACTTCGGTCTGCGAGATGTTCAGCAGTTCCTGCATGAGGGGCTGCGCCATATCGAGCGTGCGGGCCTGCTGGGCCGCCTCGGTCGCGGCATCCTCGAACGTTTCCCAATGGGCGCGGAACAGGGCGTTTTGGTCATCGGGTAGGATCGCATAGAGGCGATCTGCGGCGGCGCGTTCCTTGATGGCAATCGCGGCGTGGTCTTGGGGAATGTGGATCGGGTGATCGCCCGCGTCCACCTCGACGATGTCATGCAGCAAGGCCATGTTGATGGTCGCGGCGGGGGCGTCAAAGACAAGGCCCCAAAGCGCAAGGTGCCACGAATGTTCTGCCGCGTTTTCCCGGCGTGATCCGTCCATCAGCGCGTTGGCGCGGACGACGGATTTCAGCTGATCGACCTCTGACAGAAAAGCGAGTTGGCGGGTCAGGCGGTCGTGGGAAGCAGGCATGAGATACATTTCAATTCGTAAATGTTTCGCATGGACATATTGAGTAATATTTCCCATGCCTTACAGTATTTGAACTTAACCGCACAGCGCGGCGCGTTTACCGCACCGCGCGAGGGGTTATTCAGCCGTTTTGTCCTTGCGCGAATCGAGCAAGGCCCGCGCCCGCGCCTCTGCCCGGCGCACACGCACGAACATCAGATAACTTTCCTGCAAGGTCTGGGACGATGCGCCCAAGATCTCTCCGATTTGGTCGACGATTTTCTCGTCGCCAGAGCGGGCGGCGTCATCAAGTGCCAGTTTGGCCAGATCGAGGGCGACATCATCGGTATATGACATGCGCTTAACGGGTGTTTTCTGTCAGGCGACGACGCACATAGCTTTTGACCGAACCGATCATCGGGTCCATGTGCGGATCCTCAAAGAAGTGACCCGCGCCGGGGACTTCTTCGTGGGTAATGGTGATGCCTTTTTGGTCGTGCAGTTTGTTGACCAAGGTCACCGTATCGGCCGGCGGCGCGACGCGGTCGGCGGCGCCGTTGATGATCAGGCCGGACGCCGGGCAGGGCGCAAGGAAGCTGAAGTCATACATATTCGCCGGCGGGCTGACGGAAATGAAGCCTGTGATTTCCGGGCGGCGCATCAAAAGCTGCATGCCAATCCACGCGCCAAAAGAAAAACCAGCGACCCAGCAATGCTTGGCGTTGTTGTTCATCGACTGCAGATAATCGAGCGCGGAGGCGGCGTCAGAGAGTTCGCCAATGCCTTGATCGTATTCACCCTGAGAGCGTCCGACGCCGCGGAAGTTAAACCGCAGCACAGTGAAGCCCATGTTATAAAAGGCGTAATGCAGGTTGTAGACAACCTTGTTGTTCATCGTCCCGCCGAACTGCGGATGCGGGTGCAGCACGATAGCGATCGGCGCATCACGGTCCTTTTGCGGGTGATAACGGCCTTCAAGGCGGCCTTCTGGACCGGGGAAGATGACTTCGGGCATGGGCGTTCCAACTGCTGCGGTGCGCGGGCGGCGTTCGTATTCTTGACGAAAACGCTCAGGCACCTTAGAAAGATTCTAAATCCGCACGAGGTGTCCCGCGCGGCCGGATTGAGGGTGACCTAATCAGGCGGGGGCGTTTCGTCAATGTTTATGCAGTTCTGGGTTTATGCAGTTATGGGTTTGAGCAGCTATGGGTTTGAGCGGAACCGGGAGGCGTTAAGATGAAACTGAGCACGAAGGGGCGATATGCCATGGTCGCGCTGGCCGATCTGGCGCTGCAACCCAGTGGCACCCTGGTCAGCCTGACCGAGATCGCCAAGCGGCAGGACATCAGTCTGCCCTACCTAGAGCAGCTGTTCGTGAAGCTGCGGCGTGAGGGGCTCGTGGAATCGGTGCGCGGGCCGGGCGGCGGCTATCGCCTTGCGCGGGCCGCATCGGACATTCGCGTCGCCGATATTCTGGGCGCGGTCGATGAGACGGTCAGTGCGATGCACAAGGGCGCTGGCGCCTCTGGCGGGGCCTCTGGATCGCGGGCGCAGTCGCTGACCAACCGCCTGTGGGAGGGCCTGAGCGCGCATGTATATGTGTTCCTGCACCAGACGCGGCTGAGCGATGTTGTGGGCAACGCCATGGCCCCGTGTCCGGCAGTGCCTGCGCTGTTCGAGGTCGTGGACGAGGTGGGGGATGCGTAATTTGGGCAAAGGCACAAATGGCGTTCTGCGACGGCGTGTCGAAGAGGGGGCTCTGCCCCCGGCGCTGGCGCGCCGTCCCCGGAGTATTTTCAGCAAGATGAAACCATGAGCCGCGTGTATCTGGATCATAATGCGACGACGCCTTTGCGCAGCGCGGCGCGGGAGGCGATGATTGCGGCGATGGATGTCGTCGGCAATCCCAGTTCCGTGCATGCCGAAGGCCGGGCGGCGCGATCCTTGTTAGAGCGGTGCCGGGCGCAGGTGGCCGAGGCCGTCGGGGCCGGGCAGGCGGATGTTGTGTTTGTGTCTGGCGCGACCGAGGCGTCTGCTTTGGCGCTGGCCGGGCGCGGTCTGCATGGGTCTGATCTGGAACATGAAGCGGTGCGCGCTTGGGCAACCTGTGATTTGCCCGTAAGCGGCGGGCAGGTTCAGGTCGGCGATCCGGCGCAGTCTGTGGTGCAGCTTGCCAATTCCGAGACGGGGATTGTGCAGAAACTGCCAGAGGGGCTGGCGGTGAGCGATATTACCCAAGGCTTTGGCCGGGTGGCGTTTTCCTATGCTTGGGCGGGTGTCGCACTTGTGTTCTTATCGGCGCATAAGTTTGGTGGCCCCAAGGGCGTTGGTGCGGTAATCATGCCGCAAGGCTTTGATCTACCAGCGCAATTGCGCGGTGGCGGTCAAGAAATGGGGCGGCGGTCTGGGACCGAGAATATCATCGGGGTTGCCGGTTTTGCCGCTGCCGCAGTCGCGGCGCAGGATGATCTGGCGCAGGGGCGCTGGGACCGGGTTGCGGAACTTAGAAATATTCTAGAAAAGGCGGTTGCGGCTCAGGCTCCGCATACTATTTTTGTCGGGAATGATGTGCACCGGCTGCCGAACACCACCTGCATGATCTGCCCCGGTTGGCGCGGCGAGACGCAGGTGATGGCCATGGATTTGGCGGGGTTTGCCGTATCGGCAGGCTCTGCCTGTAGCAGCGGTAAGGTGCGGGCGTCGCCCGTGTTGACGGCGCTGGGATACGATGTCGATCAGGCGAGCTGCGCGTTGCGCGTATCGCTGGGAATCGAGACGACGGAAGACGAGGTTCTGCGCTTTGCTGAGGCATGGTGCGCACGGGCCAAACGGATGATGGCGGCGTGAGCTGCAAGAGAGGTGAGTAAAATGGCTGCAATGGATGTGGACGTCAAAGAAGGCGTAGATCAAGAGACCGTGGATGCGGTCGCTCAGCTGTCGGGTGCTTATAAGTACGGCTGGAACGACGACGAAATCGAGATGGACTATGCCCCCAAGGGCCTGAACACCGATATCGTCAAACTGATTTCCGGCAAGAACGAAGAGCCCGAGTGGATGACGCAGTGGCGTCTGGACGCGTTTGCGCGCTGGGAAGGCATGACCGTGCCGAACTGGGCGATGCTGAAGGTTGCGGATATCGATTTTCAGGATCTGTATTACTACGCCCGCCCCAAAAGCATGGAAGTGAAGCCCAAGTCGCTGGACGAGGTCGATCCTAAGCTGCTGGAAACCTATAAGAAACTGGGTATTCCGCTGTCCGAGCAGGCGATCTTGGCCGGTGTCGAAGGCGCTGTGCCGGACGAGGGCCGCAAGGTTGCTGTGGACGCGGTGTTCGACTCGGTGTCCGTCGGCACGACGTTCCAGAAGGAACTGATGAAGGCTGGCGTGATCTTCTGCTCGATCTCTGAAGCGATCCGCGAGCATCCGGAACTGGTGAAGAAGTATCTTGGCACGGTCGTGCCGGTGACGGACAACTTCTATGCGACGCTGAACTCGGCTGTGTTTTCCGATGGCTCGTTTGTTTACATCCCGCCCGGTGTGCGCTGCCCGATGGAGCTGAGCACCTATTTCCGGATCAACGCGGAAAACACCGGCCAGTTTGAACGCACGCTGATCATCGCCGACAAGGGGTCCTATGTGTCCTACCTTGAAGGGTGCACAGCGCCCAAGCGTGATGTCGCCCAGCTGCACGCGGCTGTGGTCGAGATCATCATCGAGGAAGATGCCGAGGTGAAATACTCCACGGTGCAGAACTGGTACCCCGGCGACGCAGAAGGCAAGGGCGGCATTTATAACTTCGTCACAAAGCGTGCCGATTGCCGTGGTGATCGGTCCAAGATCATGTGGACGCAGGTCGAGACAGGCTCTGCTGTGACGTGGAAGTATCCAAGCTGCATTCTGCGGGGCAACGATTCACAAGGTGAATTCTACTCCATCGCCATCGCGAACAACATGCAGCAGGCCGATACCGGCACCAAGATGATCCACCTGGGCAAGCGCACGAAGTCGCGGATTGTGTCCAAGGGTATCTCTGCTGGCAAGGCGCAGAACACGTACCGCGGCCTTGTGTCGATGCACCCTAAGGCGAAGGAATCGCGCAACTATACGCAGTGCGATAGCCTTTTGATCGGATCTGAGTGCGGCGCGCATACGGTGCCGTATATCGAGGTGAAGAACAACTCGAGCCGTGTGGAGCACGAGGCGACCACGTCCAAGGTCGATGACGAGCAGCTGTTCTACTGCCGCTCGCGCGGGATGGACGAGGAAGAGGCCGTCGCGCTGGTTGTGAACGGGTTCTGCAAGGAAGTGCTGCAAGCGCTGCCGATGGAATTCGCGATGGAAGCACAGGCGCTGGTGGCGATCTCGCTTGAAGGTTCTGTCGGATAAATTTGCCCTCAGGGGCGCGGAAAAGACGGGTCCTGCGGGACCGTGAAGGAGAAGAATATGCTGGAAATTAAAGGCCTGAAGGTCGATCTGGAAGATGAAGACAAGTCGATCCTGAAGGGCGTCGATCTGACTGTCCCTGCAGGCGAAGTGCATGCGATCATGGGGCCGAACGGCTCTGGCAAATCGACGATGTCTTATGTGCTGTCCGGCAAGGATGGCTACACCGTCACCGGCGGCACGGCGACGCTGAACGGCGTTGATCTGCTGGCGATGGAGCCGGAAGAGCGTGCTGCGGCGGGTCTGTTCCTTGCGTTCCAGTATCCGGTGGAAATTCCGGGTGTTGGCAACATGACGTTCCTGCGCACAGCTGTGAACGCACAGCGCAAAGCGCGCGGCGAAGAAGAGCTGTCGGCAGGTGATTTCCTGAAGGAAGTCCGCGCAAAGGCGAAGGACCTGAAGATCGACGCCGAGATGCTGAAGCGTCCTGTGAACGTTGGCTTTTCCGGCGGCGAGAAAAAGCGCAACGAGATCCTGCAGATGGCGATGCTAGAGCCAAAGATGTGCATCCTAGACGAGACCGACTCGGGTCTTGACGTGGACGCGATGAAGCTGGTGGCTGACGGTGTGAACGCGCTGCGGTCCGAAGGGCGGTCTTTCCTTGTGATCACCCACTACCAGCGTCTGCTGGACCATATCAAACCAGACGTCGTGCACATCATGTCGAATGGCCGTATCATCAAGTCCGGCGGCCCAGAGCTGGCGCTTGAAGTTGAAAACAACGGTTACGCCGATTTGCTGGCGGAGGACGCTTAATGGCCCTGCCGCAACGCAAACAGGACGCGACCGACGCGCGTTTGGCAGCGGTGACGCTGCCGGACGGGCCGGCTTGGCTGACAAAGGCGCGCAAAGCGGCCTTGGCCCGGGTGTCCGCGATGGGCTTGCCCGCGCGGCGCGATGAATATTGGAAGTTTTCCGATCCGACAACGCTGACGGATACCGCTGTCATCTCGGCTGATCTGGCAGATGCCTCGGACCGCGAATTTGCTGGCGCGGATGCGCTGATGGCGGTCTTTGTGGACGGCGCGTTCGATGCAGATGCCTCGGACGATCTGGAAGCTGCTGGCGTGACCATCACGCGGCTGGCGCAGGCGCAGGATATCACTTGGGCTGGCGATCTGCTGGGCACACTGGAAGCGCGCGGCCAATCCCCGGTCGAGCGTCCGCTGGCGGCGCTGACCACGGCCATGGCGACGGACGGCTTGCTGATCCACGTCACCGGCGACGCGGCCCGTGCGGTTCATGTCCGCTATGATCGCAAAGATGCGGGTGCAGATGTGGCGCTGCATCACGTGGTAAAGCTGGACGCAGGCGCGACCTTTACGCTGCTGGAAAGCGGCGCTGGGGCTGCACGGTTCATGTCGAACATGGAAGTCGATGTCGCTGATGGCGCCACGTTCCACCATGTGCGTGCGCAGGGCCGTGATACGGGCCGCCGGATGAACACGCACACCTTTACGCGCATCGGGACCGGATCGACGTTCAAGTCCTTCACCCTGTCGATAAACGGCGCGCTGACCCGCAACGACTGCATCATGGACATCGTCGGCGACGATGCGACGGCGCACGTGGCGGGTGCCTGCGTCGGTGACGGCGAGGGTTTCCACCACGACGACACCGTCTTCATCACCCACGATGCGGTCGGCTGCGAGTCGCGTCAGGTCTTTAAGAAAGTCCTGCGCAACGGTGCGGTTGGCGTGTTTCAGGGCAAGATCCTTGTGAAGCATGGCGCGCAGAAAACCGACGGCTATCAGATCAGCCAGTCGCTGCTGCTGGACGGCGATAGCCAGTTCCTCGCCAAGCCAGAGCTTGAGATTTATGCCGATGACGTGGCCTGTTCGCACGGGTCCACATCCGGTGCGATCGACGAGGATGCGCTGTTCTATCTGCGGTCACGCGGTGTGCCGCATAAGACGGCGACGACGCTGCTGACGCTGTCGTTCTTGGCCGAGGCGCTGCAAGAGATTGACGACGAATCTCTTGGTGATGATCTGCGGGATCGGCTGGCCGGTTGGCTGGATCGCCACCAAAGCTGATGGCCGTCACATCTGACATCATCCGCACGTGGCGCGGGCCGCGCATCGTGATGCGCGGCTTGCTGGCAAAGGGAAAGCGTGAAGACCGGGCCTTGGCCTATCTGATCGTGTTCTGTCTGCTGGTGTTCGTTGCGCAATGGCCGCGGCTGACGCGGGCGGCGGCGGGCTTCGACCTTGCCCCCGGCGCAGAGCCGCGAGAGCTGATGCAGATGATGACCTACGAGCTATTCGCCTGGATCACCGTCTGGCCGCTGGCGTTCTATGCGCTGGCGGCTGTCAGCCATCTGATTGCAAAGGCGTTTCGCGGGCGCGGCACGCATTACACCGCGCGTCTGGCGCTGTTCTGGTCGCTGCTGGCATCCGTGCCCTTGCTGCTGCTTTACGGCCTGATGGCTGGATTTTTGGGGCAGGTGGCCGGCACGCATGTGATCGGCGCGGCTTGGGTTTTGGCCTTTGGCTGGATCTGGGCGCTGTCACTTTATGAGGCAGAGCAATGACGTCGGGACAGTGGATTGGCCAATGGATCGGGCGGTCTTTGCGTGACCCGGCTGGCGTCGCGCAGGCGCTGATATCCATCGGTTTAAGCCGAGATGCGCTGTTTAGCATGGTCGCGCTAGTGACAGTGCTGTCGGTGCTGATGCTGGAACTCGGGCTGTATTTGTCCCCCGCAGACGCCGAATTGCTGCGCGCCACGCCTTTTGCGCTGACGGTGATCCTTGGCGCGTCCTTGCTGATGATGGTCTTTGCGCTGCAACTGACCGGGCGCATGCTGGGCGGGACCGGGCGTTTTAGCGCGGCATTGCTGCTTGTGATCTGGTGGCAATCGATGGCGCTGCTGATCCAAGTGGCCCAGACTGCGACACTGCTGCTGTTTCCTCCGCTTGCGGGGATTGTTACATTGGCCGGGCTTGCGTGGCTTGTGTTTTCGCTTTTGCATCTGGTCAACGTGCTGCACGGTTTTGACAACCTTTTCAAAGCGCTGGCGACCGTTGTTATCGGGGTCGTTGGTATTTTATTCGGGCTGGCGCTGTTGCTGTCCCTGATCGGCGTGACCCTGCAAGGAGGCACCCTTTAGATGTTCGACGTTGACGCAATTCGCGCCCAATTTCCTATTCTGTCCCGGGAAGTGAACGGCAAGCCGTTGGTGTATCTGGACAATGGCGCGTCCGCGCAAAAGCCGCGCGCGGTGATCGACGCCATGACGCATATGTACGAGCATGAATATGCCAATGTTCACCGCGGCTTACACTACCTTTCTAATGTTGCGACCGACCACTACGAGGGCGTGCGCGGCAAGATTGCACGCTTTTTAAATGCAAAGTCCGAGGATGATATCATTCTGAACTCTGGCACCACCGAAGGCATCAATATGGTGTCCTACGGCTGGGCCGCGCCGCGTTTGCAGGCGGGCGACGAGATCGTGTTAAGCATTTTGGAACACCATGCGAATATCGTGCCTTGGCACTTTCTGCGCGAACGGCAGGGGGTTGTGCTGAAGTGGGTGGATTGCGCCGCTGATGGCTCGCTTGATCCGCAGGCGGTGATTGATGCGATTGGGCCAAAGACGAAACTGGTCGCGATCACACAGATGTCGAATGTGCTGGGCACGCTGGTCGATACCAAGGCGATCTGTGCTGGCGCGCATGAAAAAGGTGTGCCCGTGTTGGTCGACGGATCGCAGGCGGCGGTGCATATGCCCGTCGACGTGCAGGACATGGGCTGTGATTTCTATGCGATCACTGGGCACAAGCTGTATGGCCCAAGCGGGTCTGGGGCGATCTATGTGCACCCTGACCGCATGAGCGAGATGCGTCCGTTTCTGGGCGGCGGCGATATGATCCGCGAGGTTGGCCGCGATATGGTCACCTATAACGACGCGCCGATGAAGTTCGAGGCGGGCACGCCGGGAATCGTTCAGACCATCGGTCTGGGCGTCGCTCTGGACTGGATGATGGATGTCGGGATGGACAACATCGCCGCGCACGAGGCCGGGCTGCGCGACTATGCGCAGACGCGGCTTGCAGGCCTGAATTGGCTGCAGGTGCAGGGCAATGCACCTGATAAGGGCGCAATTTTCAGCTTTACGCTGGATGGGCCTGCGCATGCACACGACATCTCGACCGTGCTGGATAAAAAGGGCGTGGCCGTCCGCGCCGGATCGCACTGCGCCATGCCGTTGATGGACCACCTTGGGCTGACGGCGACCTGCCGCGCATCCTTTGGCGTCTATAACACAACGGCCGAAGTCGACGCGCTGGTCGATGCGCTGGAACTGTGCCACGATCTGTTCGCCTGATGGCTTTTGGCGTTGCGGCCTCGTCGCCGCAACGCTATAGACGCGCTTGTATGCACCCGTAGCTCAGCTGGATAGAGCGCTGCCCTCCGAAGGCAGAGGTCACTGGTTCGAATCCAGTCGGGTGCACCATTTGACTTCCAGACGTAGAGAGAAACTGTAACGCCTTGAACGGTAAGGTGGTTTCTGCGGTTCGAAGTCCTGTTTCACGCGATACATTTATTGGGGCTGCAAACACCAGCCGCATGACAGTTCTCTTCAGTTCGTAGGACGCTTTTCCCCATACTTCCCAAGGGCTTGCTAGGAATTGCATGGAGAGTTCGAACATATTATCGAAATTTCCTTCTGGGATGCGCTGCAAAGCCAATTTTTCCTCGAGAACGGTAGTCTCCGAGCGCAACTCGACGATCCTTGCTTCGTAAGCTTGAGCGGTTTCGTTGTGATGAGTTCGAGCTGCCCTCTCGATCATTGAGGCCACTTCAGTATCGATTTGTTTTAGCCGGGTTCGATGTCTCGCAGCTTCGTCTTTCGAGTTCGAACGATAGCGATCCCATGCATCTCGAAACATTTGCCCTGCAAGTTCGAAGGTCTTAGTAGTTGGTGTGAGACCCCTCAACATCTGCTCGAATTCAGCTTCCAGTTTGTCCCTGCCAATGGACTTTTTACATTGGCTGCAACCTTTATGATGGCAGTGATAGTAGGGATACAGTTTACCAGTTCCACTCCTCGACCAGCCAGCAGTTAAGCTGTACCCACATTCGTCGCAGGTTAGAAAGCCGCGCAGAATAAAATCGCGGTCGATGTTTTTTCGCGCAGGCGCTACCTTCTTTCCTTTCAGACGGCTTTGATTTATCAAATACGTTTCATAAGCGATCAACGGTTCATGTTGCGCTTTTGTAAGAGGTACGTCCCACTCTGGCTTTTCGAGATAACCCGAATATACTAACCGAGTGAGTATCCCTGTCACTTTGTCGAACTTGACCTCCTTAACACCCCTAGCTCGCGGAAACTCTGGATTGGCGTCCAGAAATCGTTTCACTTCCGCTTGGTTTTGAAAACGGCCAGAAGCGAAACCCTCCAAAGCCTCCTGAATGATCGATGCCTCTGGTTCCTTGCGAACCAAAAGCTTTCCGCCGCCGGGAGCCTTGCTGTATTGATAGCCAAGCGGAGCGGAGAATGTCCAAAACCCATTTTTGAGTCGCGAGATTGTCCGAGTCACGGATAGTTCCGCATTCTTTTCGCGGTCGCGGGACGCCAATAATGCCCAAAGCATCTCCAGAAAGCGGGTTTCCGCATCCACACCGAACTTTGTCTTGGGGCTGTCAATGGCCGCCCCTGCCGTCATAATTTTGTTCCGAAGTTCGGTGTGAGCGCCGACATCGCGTGCGAAGCGCGAGACGTCGTCGACAATGACCATGTAATCGCGGGCATCGATACTGTTTAGAAAGGCCAAGAGCAGATTCATACCAGGGCGGTTCGAGCTCGCGCCTGAAATCACGTCGGTAAAGACCTCCTCAACCACCATGCCGCATTGCTGGGCGTAGTCTCGGCAACTCCGTTCTTGGCTAGACAGACCTGCGCCATCCATCGTCTGCTTGATTGATGAAACGCGGCAATAGATGACGCACTTTGTTCGCTGCTGGGGGCGTTTGTCATACATCAGTAGAACCTCCCATTTTCGTTTTCCTGCTGCCTTGACGCGGCTGTGCCGAAGGGAGTCTGATTAACTGAGCGCATTCTGACTGCACAGGATGAACGCCATACCCAAGATCGACAAACGCCACGATCACGGTCCAGAGCGCATTCACAAAGTCTGCCTTTTCCTCTTCGGAAAGTTCATTGTCGTCGATGTAAGTTTGGTACCTTTCGAGGTCGATCTCCAGCCGCCTCCGGCTCAGTTGCGTAAGGTTCCTTGCTTCGACAAAGTCGATGACTTTGCCATGGTTCAATTCGGGCTTCATGTTCCAACTCTCCTTAGCTTTCGGTTAAAATATCTCGGTTGATGCGCGAGGGATGCTGATAGGATAGATAGAAATATAAGTTATTGAAAAATTGAACAAAATTATGCTATCGGTGGAAACTGGCACATCTGGATTATTTGGAAACAGCACATATCGGGTGTTCGAACTCAACGCACGTTGATCCGCCAAACACTGATCACCCTCTTCAGAGGCATTTAGAGCACTGAAAATTGGTGTTACTTTGGGTTTTCGAAACCCTGAGTTTTGCTTTTAAAAAACTTCGGAAGGCTTACGATTTCTTTTCTTTTAGAGCTTCCTCTAGCAAATGTTTCTTTAAATATTTTTGCAACCTCTAGGCCGTTTTTTTGGTGTGTTCACGGCAAATATCTTCTTGGGATTGCAAGCCGGATTCTTATTTATTTTCACGTTTCTAGAAACTCTAGTGTAAATAATCGCTTTAAGAATTTTCCGTCTCCTAGTTGGTTTAGGCTATTGCGAAATACTAAGTGCTTCTACGAAAATTAGCGCGGTATGAGTAAATAATCATTTTCCATATCTCCGAATGCAATTGATATTTTGCTAGAGAATTTCTTAGATAAACAAGTGATGGTTGATTGAGTTTAGCCTCAGTTTCGGTAATATTCCTTATCTCTCCCTTGTGCTCCTTAATGAACAATCGACGCTGTCGTAGTGTGGTTCCGATTCGGTCCATCGGTCAATTGAAATCTTTTGTAAATGAATTGTTTGCCTAATCATGATTTACAATGTATAAATAATAATCAATTATGATGTATGAATAATAATGAATAAAAATGAATTGCAATGTGTGATTTTATGAATTGAAATGATTAAAAGTGATTGCCATGAGATAAAATCGCAGACTCTAAATAGCTTCCAATTTTCGCAAGGATGGAAATTTTGCAATTTTGGCGCTTGAAAACGAATCACCTGCTCGTAGTGCTTTGGCATGTTTTTCGATTTTTACGCTTGTTTTTGAAGTAAATTGCAATGCTCGCGTTCTAGGCCGTGTTTGTTGATTTCCGCGTCAGATTGACCCAGTTTTCTGAAACATCGTGATCCACGGCCACTAACAAAATCTGCCAACTTTTCATGTTATTATGTGGTTTCAAAGGGATCAGGACCAGATGAAAAACTGGGGCAATCTGACGCGGAAATCAACATATTCGGTAACTATAGTTGAAATCTTGATACTTCGTGTTGAAAGTTACCTTATTTCGCAACAAGGTTGGCTTTTTTGTGCTATCGGCGAGGTAAGTTAACCTAAAAGGTAACATTGCCACGGCTGTTCAAACGAAACGCGAACAGCAAATGCTGAACGATCTTGGTCTCGCCATCCGGAAGCAGCGTAATTTTCTCAAGCTCACTTTAGCTGACTTATCAGTCAAATGCGGGCTATCGAAGCCTGCACTTTCAGAGATTGAAAACGGTAAGCGTGACATCCGTATCACGAGTTTACTGCGCATTTCTTCGGGGCTAGGCGTCAAGATGGAGGAATTGCTTCGGAAGGATGTATCGAAGGGCTTGAGCGAAGACGAAGCGGGCGATGGTATTGATCTAAGCGAGATGATGTGATGCCGTGCATTCCAGTATTTCTGGAACGGTTCCAGATTGGGACGGTTCTGGCTACTAGCAACTGTATCTACAAGCTGCTGGATAAGCCCAATTCAGTCGTGATTTGCGGCGCGCATTCGCGATGGTGACGAGTTTTCATTCGACAGCTGTAACGACGAGCTTATGTGGTGTTGATTTCCGGTTCGAATTGACCTTTTTTTCCAAATAGCGTTGACCTGTCTGGCTTATGATAATCTCATGAAAAGGCGACGGAATTAATGACAGCTGGTGGCTCACGACGTTTCGAAAAATTGGGTCAAATTCTCACATAACTCAACAAGCACGATACCCTCGGGCTTCTTTCGCTTGCCAGCCATCTCGTCGTCTTCCTGAAAACGGGATAATTCTATCCCAAAAGGTGGACCACTTCAGTGGGGGCATTTCCGGGTGTGCGCCAAAAGGACCGTGAAGATTAACTACTATTCCATTTGATGGCACTGATGCAAAGTGTCATGAAGTGTTTGCGCCTACATCGTAGCAGCCCTTACCACGACGCGTGATGGCAGGGTATTAGCCAATGTTTCGAATTCACTTTAGAGGTCGACCTGTTGCGGCAGACACGTCTTAAGCCGCGCGGTGCCGTACCATCCTGAAGCCTACTGCAAAAAATGCCTGAGATCACTGATCCATATCAACCTGTGCCCTGATCCTCCGTGTAAAACTTGGGATCAACTAAAGAGTAACCAGGGGTGGACGGGGTGTCAGGGATCGGAACACATCCGCGGACAAGCAGCGATGACATTTTTCAGTCGTCTTCGCATGCATGGCGGGAAGCCGAGGCCCGTACCGCTGTGCGGATGCTGTCCAATGGTCGGGGGCAGTGCGTGCTGTCGATCCCGGACCTGCGATGCGGGGGGTGCGTCGCCACGATTGAACGTGCCCTGAATGCACGCCCGGATGTCGCATCCGCAAGGGTTAACCTGACCCTGAAGCAGGCGGTTGTGACCTTCGCCAACGCAGACACAGATCCCAATGCAGTTATCTCTGCGCTCGCCCTGCTTGGATATCCGGCAATACCTGCGGACGTGGCGCAATTGGAAGAGGACAATACCGACAACATAGGCCGCGGCCTTTTGCGTGCGATCGCCGTTGCCGGGTTCGGGGCGATGAACATCATGATATTGTCAGTCGCCGTCTGGTCAGGTGCTGCTGGTGAGACGCGAGACACGTTTCACCTGATTTCTGCACTGATCGCCATCCCTGTCGTGGTCTATGCCGGTCAACCGTTCTTCCGCTCCGCATTTCAGGCCTTACGGGTGCGGCGGCTCAACATGGATGTGCCGATCGCTGTTGCTGTCGTGTTGGCTTTGGCGTTGAGCCTGGTTGAGACAATGCGGGGCGGCGAGCAGGCCTTTTTCGACGCCGCCGTGACCTTGCTCTTCTTCCTTCTGTCGGGCCGCTATCTCGATCACCTAATGCGGGAACGTGCGCGCAGTGCGGTCTCCGGGCTCGCACGATTGTCACCACGCGGCGCGATGCTGCGCCAATCCGATGGGACTCCGACATATGTGCCGCTGAGCTCCATTGCCCCCGGTGCGATCATAACGATTGGCCGGGATGAGCGTGTGCCGGTCGATGTGCGGATCACCTCGGGCTTCACGGATCTGGACCGGTCACTTGTGACTGGCGAAGCGATGCCGGTGCCGGGTGGCTTCGGCGATACGCTGGATGCCGGAACGCTGAACCTGACCGGTGCCGTCGAGGCGGAAGTCCTGCGGTCTGCTGACGAGTCATTCCTTGCCCAGATGATACGGATGCAGTCAGATGCCGAGACCGGTCGTGGGACTTATGTGCGGATCGCCGATCGCGCCGCGCGGCTCTATGCGCCGGTCGTGCATCTGCTGGCACTGGTAACATTTATCGGCTGGGTCCTTGCCACAGGCGACTGGCACACCTCGGCCTTTGTTGCGATCAGTGTTCTGATTATCACCTGCCCCTGTGCGCTGGGTCTGGCTGTGCCTGTGGCGCATGTCGTGGCCTCCGGACGCTTGATGCGCATGGGGATTCTGATGAAAGATGGATCCGCGCTGGAGCGGCTGGCTGATATCGACTGCGTGGTTTTCGACAAGACGGGCACGCTGACCATGGGCACGTCAGCGGTCGGTTTCGGCCCGGATGATCCCGCGCTTCGCACCGCAGCCAAGGCTTTGGCTCTAAAGTCGGTCCATCCTGCCGCACGTGCGATTGCTTTGAGTATCGCTGAACTGCCCTGTCAACTGGACGATGCAATCGAAGTGCCGGGGTTCGGCGTGGCTGGTTGCATTGGCGGACGTGCCGTGCGGCTAGGCCGTGCAGACTGGGTCGCAGACATCAGTGTGCACGCTAAAGGCCGAGCAAGTCCCGTCTTCGCCTTTGCGGATGGACCTGCGATGTCATTCGACCTGACAGAGGCACTGCGCCCCGGTGCAGTTGATGCGATCAAGTCATTTGCCGCAGCAGGCATTCCCGTTGCCATGCTTTCTGGCGACATCGCGGCGCGGGCAAACAGCATCGCGAACCAACTGGACATCGCCGACGTGAAGTCGGGTAAAACACCCGCCGATAAGATCGCGGCGCTCAATGCCATGCGCAATAATGGCTTTCGTGCCCTGATGGTCGGTGACGGATTGAACGATGCGGCGGCGCTGGCGGCGGCGCATGTGTCCATGGCACCCTCCAGTGCGTCGGATGCAGGACGGACGGCAGCAGATTTCATTTTCCTGCGTGATGGGCTTGATGCTGTGCCAGCCGCTTGGCGCATGGCCCGCGACACTTCGCGGATCGTGCGGCAGAACTTTGCACTGGCCATCGCCTACAACTGCATTGCGATCCCACTGGCCATGGCCGGTCTGGTGACTCCGCTGATCGCCGCAATCGCGATGTCGGCCTCGTCGCTTCTTGTGATTGGCAATGCTCTCCGGCTGAACCGCGCCGCAAAGCCGGGCCAGACGCCTGTCTCCCGGGTCGGCGGGTCAGAGGTGCCAGCATGACCATTCTTGCTTTCCTGATCCCGATCACGCTGGGCATGGGGGCCGTCGGGTTAGGCGTCTTCTTTTGGTCATTGCGCAGCAATCAGTACGACGACCTGTCAGGCGACGCTGAACGGATCCTCTTCGATGATGACCACCCGCTTCCGGCTGCATCTGCACGCCAGTCCAACACGATCAAGGAGACCGCGCTATGATGTCCAACCTTACCAGCACCGAACGCGCGAGGGCCATGCTGATCACGGGTGCGGGTGTGCTGATCGGCCTTACGATGGCGGCCGTGGGTCGCAACGATCCCATGGGCGCACATGGCTGGATTGTCCTGCTGTTTTGCGGCGTGCTGTTTTTTATCGTGGGCCAGAAGCTTTATGATGCCGAGCCTGTCGAGGACCGCAGCGTATCCTATTACGACGATCCCACGAAGATCGGGATCCTACTTGCACTGTTCTGGGCGGTTGTCGCGATGGGTATGGGCGTGTGGGTCGCGTCGCAGTTGGCCTGGCCGGATTTGCGGTTTGATGCAGCCTGGTCCAGCTTTGGTCGCATCCGCCCGGTGCATACGTCCGGTGTGATCTTCGGCTTTGGCGGCAATGCCCTGATTGCCACATCCTTTCACATCATGCAGCGCACCAGTCGTGCACGGATGCCGGACCAGGTGTCGCCTTGGTTCGTGCTACTGGGGTTCAACCTGTTCTGCGTTGTCGCCGCCAGCGGCTATCTGATCGGCATCACCCAATCCAAAGAATACGCAGAGCCGGAATGGTATGCCGACCTCTGGTTGGTGATCGTATGGGTGGTTTACTTCGTGCTCTACATCCGCACACTCGCCCGCCGGAATGAGCCGCACATCTACGTCGCCAACTGGTATTACCTGTCGTTCATCCTGGTCGTGGCAATCTTGCACGTCGTCAACAATTTGGCGATCCCGGCGTCCTTCTCCGGTGCCAAAAGTTATTCGGCCTTCTCGGGTGTGCAAGATGCGATGGTCCAATGGTGGTATGGGCACAACGCGGTCGCCTTCTTTCTGACCACCGGCTTTCTCGGCATGCTGTATTATTTTCTGCCAAAGCGGGCAGGGCGGCCAATCTATTCCTACCGTTTATCGATCCTGTCGTTCTGGGGCATCGTATTCTTCTATATCTGGGTCGGATCGCACCACCTGCATTACACAGCACTGCCGCAGTGGGTGCAAACGCTGGGTGTCACGTTTTCGGTCATGTTGCTGGTACCGAGCTGGGCGTCGGCGGGCAATGCGCTGATGACCCTCAACGGGGCGTGGCACAAGGTCCGCGACGACGCCACATTGCGCTTCATGATGGTTGCTGCCGTGTTCTACGGGTTGTCGACGTTCGAAGGCTCGTTCATGGCGATCCGCCCGGTCAACGCCCTGTCGCACTATACCGACTGGACTGTCGGTCATGTTCACTCCGGTGCGATGGGGTGGGTCGCCATGATTACGTTCGGATCGATCTATGCGCTAACGCCCGTGCTGTGGCGGCGCGAGACAATGTATTCTTGGAAAGCAGTCGAGTGGCACTTCTGGTTGGCCCTGTCGGGGACGGTTATCTACGTCTTTGCGATGTGGAACAGCGGCATCACCCAAGGCCTGATGTGGCGCACATATACCGAGAGCGGCACATTGCGCTTTTCCTTCGTTGATACGCTGATTGCGATGCATCCTTACTATATCGCGCGAGCCTTTGGCGGGCTGCTGTTCTTTACGGGCGCCTGCATCTGCTTCTGGAACGTCGTCATGACAATCCGGCGCGTGCCACATCACACTCCGGCGATCGACTACCCGACGACCTCGGAAGCAATGGAGCCGGCAGTGCCGGCGGCGGAGTAAGCTCATGTTGAAAACCCTTCTCAAGCCGTTCGCGCGAGTTTTCGAGTTTCAGGCAAAGACCCATTACAAGATGGAACGGCATTCGATGGCGCTGACGGCAGGCATTATCCTCGCCGCCGGTGTCGGTGGATTTGTCGAAATTGCGCCGCTGTTCACCATCGACGACACGGTTGAAGACGTGGCCGACATGCGGGTCTACACGCCGCTGGAGCAGGCTGGGCGGGATATCTACATCCGGGAGGGTTGCTATGCCTGCCATTCCCAGATGATCCGCACGCTGCGCGACGAAGTGGAACGCTACGGTCCCTATTCGCTGGCTGTGGAATCAAAATATGACCACCCAATGCTATGGGGATCAAAGCGGACGGGGCCAGACCTCGCGCGGGTTGGGGACAAGTATTCCGATGACTGGCAGGTGCGTCATCTGATCAACCCGCGCGATTTAGTGCCTCAATCTGTGATGCCACAATACGCTTTTCTACTGGAGACACCGCTGCGCACCGACGACCTGCCGGGCAGGCTCGATGCGCTGCGTATGGTGGGCGTGCCCTACACCGATGACATGATCGCCAACGCGGCCAACGATGCTCTGGGGCAGGCGCGGCCCGATGGGGACCGCGCGAGCGGTGTGCTGGACCGGTATGGTGAGGCGACCGCAGTGCGCGCCTTTGACGGGCAAAACGATCGCCTAACGGAAATGGACGCACTGGTCGCGTATCTTCAGATCCTTGGGAATCTGACCGATGTGGCGCAGAACACCCAGCCGATGGCGGAGGAATAGGCGATGGATATGACCCACGAATGGTATGTCGCACTGTCCAAGTCGTTTGGCTTGTTCTGGCTGCTTGGCCTGTCGGTCGCGATCACGGCCTATGCCTTTTGGCCCTCGCTAGGTGGGCGGTTTGACAAGGCTGCCAACAGTATTCTCGACGATGAGGACGGACCCGCACAGCCCACGTCGACCAAGGCGGAGGACAAGGCATGTCGGTAAAGGATCGCGACCCCCTCACCGGGCACCAGACCACCGGACATGAATGGGACGGAATCACGGAACTGAACACCCGAGTGCCCCGCATCGTGTGGTTCTTCATCATCGTGACACATCTGTTCGCACTGCTCATGTGGATATTGCTACCGACGTGGCCGCTGGTCACGACCTATACAAAAGGCCTTCTTGGTTTCGATCAGCGCGACGTGGTCAAACAGGACATCGAGCTTGCCAATATGACCCGTGCCGACTGGGCAGACCGCATCGCGGCGCATCCCACAGCTGACATCCTGAAAGACCCTGAATTGATGGCCCGGGTGACGGGGACCGCGCACCAGATTTTCGGCGATAACTGCGCCGGCTGTCATGGAACCGATGCGGCCGGTGGTCCTGGGTTTCCCAGCCTCATCGACACTGCCTGGCTTTGGGGGGGTGACACCGATACGATCATGGAGACGCTGCGCGTCGGCATTAATTCGACCCACCTCGACACGCGCTATGCGCAGATGCTGGCTTTTGGTCGGGACGGCATCCTGCCACGTGATGATATCCGGCTCGTCGTCGACTACGTCCAATCCTTGTCTGGTGCCGCCGCACCTGCGGATCGTATCGCTGCGGGAGGAGAGATTTTCGCGAACAACTGCGCGGCTTGTCACGGAGAAAATGGCGACGGCAATACAGATCTCGGCGCACCAAATCTGACCGACGCGTTCTGGATCTATGGTGGCGACGACAAGGCAATGTACGAAACCATTTGGAGTGGGCGGCAAGGCTGGATGCCCTCCTGGGAGGATCGCTTATCCCTGACGGAGCGTAAGATTCTCGCCGTTTACCTGCAACATCTGGGTCAGGCGGCACCAAAATGACGGACATCATCCGCCCGCTCCAGGACAAACAAGAGCGCTTCTGGACGGGCCCGCGCCTGTTTGCAATCGCAGCGACCGCTGCCGTGATGCTCCTGTTTATCGGGGCCAACGCGCATCTGATCGCGGTGTCATTCGCGTCGAAGCCCGATTGTGTTCTGCAACCCGCAAAGGAAGGCGTCGTGGTCTATAGCGCGGCGAAACCATCATGTTGAGCGATCACACCCAAGATAAAAACGCGCCGCCGCCGCCCGATAATCCACATGCCGACGACGGCATTCCAAAGATCGTGCCACCGCTGCCACGGGAGAACCGGCGTGCGCGGGAGCTGCCTTGGCGCATGGCGTTTGACTGGCTTCGGGCCGGGTGGTCCGACCTGTGGCATAACCCTTTGCCAAGTCTGCTCTACGGCTTCGGGATCTTTGCCATATCAGCACTTATCGTGTGGGCGTTGTTTCGCTTTAACTACGGCTATGTGCTACTTCCCGCTCTTGCCGGATTCATGGTCATCGGTCCGTTGATCGCGAACGGTCTCTATGAGAAAAGCCGCCGTCTCGAGATGGATGCGACGACCAGTTACGTCGAAATGATCTTCGTCAAACCACGGTCAGGCTATCAGGCCTTGTTCATGGGCGTCCTGCTGCTGTGTCTATTTCTCCTCTGGATGCGCGCGGCGGTTCTGATCTGGGCATTGTTCTTTGGCATCGTGCCATTTCCCGGAACGGATCATATCGTGCCGATGCTGTTCATGACACCAACCGGCTGGGCTGTCCTGTTCGTGGGCAGCGCTGTCGGTGCACTCTTTGCGGCATTCTCCTTTGCCATCAGCGTCTTTGCGGTACCGATGCTGCTGACCGAACGGACCGATGCCATGTCCGCTTTGGGGACCAGTATGGCGATGGTGTGGAGCAACCTGCCTGTCATGCTGGCGTGGGGGGCCATTGTCCTCGTGTTGTTCCTGCTATCAATGCTGACGGGATTCCTGGGTTTGATCCTGATCTTTCCACTTTTGGGACACGCCACATGGCATGCGTATCGTGCCATCCGCGGCGAGATCGCTCCCGACGGCAACGCCGAACGCATGTTTGTGCGCCCGTCATGAGAGTGGCACACCGAAGCACTTCAGCAGTTTGCGGCGACGACACCGCGCGTGGTCATTGGGAGAAAAAGACATGCTGATCGAGGGATTGTTGCAGGCGGCATCGGAGCAGCTCGTCACCATCCGTGATGACGCCAAACTGATCGAAGCGGCCAAGCTTTTGAGCGCACACACCGACCTTGTGGTCGTGTGCGACGGTGACGGTATCTTGCGAGGTGTTGTCACGAAAACGGATGTCGTGAGGCAGATTAGCACCTGCCAGGGCGCGACCTGCATGTGCCCCGTCGCGACCGTGATGACATGCGATGTGGCACTGTGTCGGGGGGCCGATCAATTAAAAGTCGTGTCCGAACTGATGAAGCAGCGACATCTCAAGAATATCCCGGCGGTGGATGCGGACAACCGGCCTATCGGCGTGCTCACCGCCCGGATCATTCTCCGGTCCCTTTTAGGTGACGCCGAATATGAGGAAACTCAGATGATCGATTTCGTGAAAGGTATTGGCTATCGGTGATCTGCATCCAAACCCCTTTCAGCACGGCCAAGAGGAGATCCTGATGTCGAACCCTGACCTGACCACCGATACAACCGAAGTGCGTCAACGGGTGTTGTCGCGATGGGAAAATGAAGGCGGTGCTATGACCAAAACGGCCTTCGAGACGAACTCTGAGGTTCCCGACTTGACCAATGCCGAACTTGTTCATCTGCGCATGCGAGTAATTGCGCTCGAGAATCTGATGATCGCCGTTTTGGCAGAGGGTTCCGATCAACAGCGTCAACTTGCACTTGATATGGGGGACTACATTGCGCCGCGGGCCGGCGCGACACAGCACCTCCTGACAATTCATGCGTCCCATCACATGACGGAACTGGTGCACCGCTCCGATCGCTTCCGGACCTCGGCGTTCGCTACAAAGCCTTAACCGCGTTGGCCGATTTTAGACGAGGCTATGCTGCCTGCCGGGCCGCGCAAAGAGCATCGCGCAAAGGAAGGCGTTTGGGGGGTCATTCAGGTTTTGGAAAGACGCCTGGGATACCGGGTGGTTGATCTAAAGTCAGAGATGTTTCTCGATCTAGAGCATCGCGGTCTGATACATCCTGAACAACCGCATCCTGTTGAGCCGCTTGGGCTCATGCGGATGCTGATGCGGGCCGCTTGCCACCAGCCAGCGCCCGCAGGCCGCCCGCCGCTACGATGCCCGCAATGCCCGACGCTATGCCACTAAAGCGAAACAGCCGCGCCGCGCGTCCCGTCGGCACTGAGGTGCCGCTGTTGTTGTCGTTCGGCAAGGGGTCCTCCAGCCTCAATTGGTCGTGCGGGCGGTCTGCTTGCGCAAACGCCGCAGGTGCCAACGGTAAATGACCGGGGCCAGAATGAAGTCATAGACGACGCACGCGGTCTGCTTGATGCCGGGCACGCTAACGACGCGCGCCAGCCGCTGATATCGTGGCATCTGCGACCACAGGACCAAAAACGCCGGTATGCCCGATGTCAGCGTTCCGTCGTGCAGCACGTAAAGACGCCGGGCCGCCGTATCGGCATCCAACCCCCACTTGTCCCGCACATCTGTGTTCAGATCATCAAACCGGATCGGCAGGCTGTGCTCGCCTCCATAATGGGCGTAATGTTTAATCTCGACGTTACAGACCGGGCAGTTGGCATTATAAAGGACAGATATTTGGGGGCTATTTTCCATGTTCAGTTACGTAGATTTGGCCGGCGTAAAGCCCAACCGGCGACACGCTGGCTGGACACATTTACATAGCCACAGGTCCGGTTCGAGCCCTAACCATTTGGGATTAAGTTAAATCCTTGATCCGCGCGACCGCGTCATGCCTCGTGTTAGCGCACTACGAATACGGACACCGTCGCGTGCGATGCGAGACGACCAGCGTTCGACGCAAAAAAGTGCTCGGCAACTCCAGGAACATGGCTTGCCATAACAATCAAATCGATGCCGATTGCATTCGCAGCGCGTTTCAATACGTCGTCAAGGTCGATTGACGGGTCGTGACCGATTTCGGCATGTGGTTTAAATATGACCCCAAACTTCTGAGAACGATCCGCAGCATAGGCCGCAAGCTTTTCAGCATATTGTGCGGGGGTGCGCGCGACCTCACTCGGAGCTGCTTGGACGACGCCGACAATATGCAGTTTTGCTCCATACAGTTTTGCAATGTCAGCGGCCACCGAAAGGGCTTTGTCCAGATGGTCAGTGTGCCGAAGATCCACCGGGATCATAATGTTCGAATACATGTTCGTCTCCTTTTCATTGTCCCACACGACATCATTCGTGCAGAGATATAAAATAGCCGGTCGGTCTGCTCTGCCGACCTACCCAATCTGAATGTCCGCGATCTACGTGTCTCATGTTGACTGAGGGTGTCGGTATTGACTGCCCAGCCATGATGGAAGTCGAAGCCCAAGGGTGTCGGTTTGTGGGGCCACCAGCACGCTCGAGAAACGCGGCTCAGCTTCGGCACAGACTGGCCGGACAGATAAGTTTGCGCCTGATCGCCCCACATGGAAAAGCCGACACCCGGTGATCCGCTGACATTCATATTTTTTCGCAGGTCGTCACCTATTGAGGCCGCGGTCATCACAGCATCACCTAGGTTTGCGTAGGGCGTCGATCACGCCCTGCACCCAGGTCTTTGCGGCGTCCAGCGTGTGGTTTTCTGTGACGGCACCCTGCAGCGCACTCAACTGCTCTTCGAACAGCCCAGGTTTGCGCAGATCGGTAGCCTCTTCATCCGGGCCAAGAGGCAGGACGTTTTCAAGGTAGGTGCCACCTAGAAGATGGCGCAGAAGCCCCTCACCCAAAAAAGCCTCGTCGTTGTTCAGCGTTCGCGTTGCCCTTAACAGACGGCGGATATCATACTGCCCCGGATAGATGTCGGGCACCTGCTTCTTAAGACCAAGCAGGCTGTAGACGCCGATGCGCGCAGTGCGAACTGAACTTTCCAGCGTGAAAACCACATCATTATGGGTTTCCACAAACTGACCGAGACATGCCAAGTTTGTGGACCCCTTCGGAACTGCCCATGGGCGATCGCCGCGGGCGCGGGGCATGAACTGTGCGGTAATATAGGGCATCAGCGCGGTGCGC
Organism: Loktanella salsilacus; assembly: GCF_900114485.1. Classification (GTDB taxonomy): domain Bacteria; phylum Pseudomonadota; class Alphaproteobacteria; order Rhodobacterales; family Rhodobacteraceae; genus Loktanella; species Loktanella salsilacus. Next base: position 275,543 of record NZ_FOTF01000002.1, read on the forward strand.
ACCTTGGTTGCCGCGATCACCTCGTCGATCTGATCAAGAATGCCAAGGTGAAAACACAGTTCGGTCAGTATTTCACTGCCGGTGCAATCCGGCATCGGCTTTTTGACGTAGTCGCCCGGCTTATCCATCAGCAACGCATAGACCCAGGGAACGATGACATCCTCTGGCTGATCCAAAAAATGCGGCTGGCGGTTGATCGTGAAGCTCATCAACCAGGCGGAGTCGGTGATGGTGACGATGCCCCCTGTGACCGTTTTTCCGGAATAGGGATCGTTGACCGACAGTTCCTTCAACTTGTCCGTCAGTGGTGATGGCTTGCAGGTAAGCGTGGCAGATTCCCAAGTTGACATCGGCACATCGCCACAGAATTTATCTGGCCGTCCAAAGGCGGCCGATTTCAGGGCGAGGGCCTTCCACAAACGCCAGCTTGCGCCAACATCTTGGTCCGGCTCGTTTATTCTAAGCTTTGGAACCGTATCATTATCGCCAAAGGCCGTGTCCTCGACGATTGACCCGATGGTCACGAAGACCAGATCCTTTGCACCAACCGCGATCGACTTTTCTCCGCTGTGCGTATGGCACTGAATTGCCGTTGTGGTCCGGGTTTCGCCGTCGCTGACCATTTCGACGTCAGACACGACCGTGTCGTATTGGATTGTCACCCCTCGGTTTTTTAGCCACGCCATCAAAGGCACGACAAAGCTATCATATTGATTGTATTTTGGAAAAACGAGCGCGGTCATGTCGTTCAGCCCATCCATCAGATGCAGGAACCGATGCATGTACAGCTTCATTTCCAGCACCGAGTGCCAGTTTTGAAAGGCGAACATGGTGCGCCAGAACGTGTAGAAGTTGGTTGTCAGGAAACCTTCACTGAACCAATCTTCAACCGTCAGGTCGTCTAGATCTTCCTTCCGGGCAAGGAAAAGCCGCACCAGCTCAAGTTGCTGCAACTTGCTCAGTCCCATGGTCGAGAAATCCCCGATCTGGCCTTGTTTTTCAAGAAGCCGGGCCTTCGACCAATTCTTGTCAGCATCATTCACGACCCGAAATTCGTCGAGCACCGTGAAAGGTGCGGGCAGTTCCAAAGCCGGTATTTCTGAGAATACATCCCAGAAGTTTTGGTAGGTCAGCTCCATCTCGCGACCGCCACGGACGACATAGCCATCCTCAGCATTGCCAGCCCCATCAAGCGCGCCGCCCTCGATCTTTTGGGATTCGAGAATGATGATATTTTTGCCGGGCATATGACCGTCACGGATTAGGAAGAAGGCGGCGGTCAGGCCACCGATTCCACTGCCGACAATGTAGGCATGGCGGTCCGCAATGCCTTCGGTCGGAAGCGGACGGTTATTGATATAGCTCCCGTGCAGGTCAGCTGGCGGCAGCGACGTATCCAAGCCATTGTGCAAATGCTGGGACGATGCGTCAGGGGCCACATCCACGGCTTGTTCAGCCATAAGATCGATATGGGTCTTGAGGCGAGAGTTGTCTATCCGTGGCATATCAGGATTATCCATGGTGATTTCCTCGTTTAGAAATGAATCGAACCGTCACATCCGGACGCAGTGGCATCGCCACTTCGCCTTCGGGCTACCATCGTCAAATCGGAAATGATCAACACGCACACTGATCTGCATCAACCTGTTCGCTGCAGTCCGGGATATCTTAGCGACGAGGGGAAGCGCTTCGAAGAGTAGGCCTTGTGCCCGATGCTGCCCCTCGAAGACACGCCACGACATTGATCGGACCACGATATCCATGGTCTCGACGGTGCTGCCAGACTAGGGTTAGGACCCATGAATCGGTCGTGTCCGCAAAACCAGCAGCGGCTCAAGCGACCTTTTCGCCAAGGCTTCTGCGTGTGCCTGTTGTCGGCGATATCTTCCACGCTTCAGTGGTGACGATGAGCCAGAACCGCTCTTTTATCAAATAGCCCTATTTGGCCCAATAAACGCTGACGTCAGGCAACATTGATCCACCTCAACGACTGCTCACCGATCGGGTGACATAGATGTTGGTGTCAGCGGTTACGGTCAGCGTGCTCTGCGTTGCTGTCACGACACAATCCAAACCAATCCTTATTCAACGGAGAACGCCATGAGTTCTTACGATCAGTCACCGTTTGCATCGACTGTCAGGCAAGGCCGCAACCGGATTATTGCCGTCGGCATCGTGATGATACTTGCCGGTGTTGCTGCCATTGCGTTCCCGCTCATTAGCTCTCTCAGCGTTGTCTGGATCGTGGGTGTGATGCTGATAGTTGCGAGTATCGCGCAAAGCGTGAGCGCGTTCAGCTATCCCAAATGGGGCGGTATCATCCTCGGCTTGCTAATCGCCGCACTATGGCTGGCCGGAGGGCTGTATCTGCTCATGCGTCCATTGGAAGGCATTTTTGGCACTGACAGTCATCGTTGCGGTAGCTTTTCTGGCCGAAGGTACAATAAAAACGCTATTTTCATTGCAGATGCGACCTCATGCCGGTTGGGGCTGGGTTCTATTTGACGGGGTTGTATCTGTGGCATTGGGGCTAATGCTGTGGTGGCAGCTTCCGTCTGCGGCGCTTTGGTCGCTTGGCACTCTAGCAGGTATCAGCATTATAATCTCCGGCTGGACACTCGTGATAGTGCCAATTGCAGTGAGTAAGGTTTTTGGTGCCAGCGCGTTTAAAGAACTCGCAGCCTGACATTTAAATCAAGATATCAGAAAAAGCCCTCGCGGCCGCCATTTTCGGGACGGATTGCGAAACAGAAATTAAGGAAATTGATATGACAACTTCAACTCAAAATAGAAAATCCTATTTGGTAGGCGGTGGTATTGGCTCTTTGGCCGCAGCGGCATTTATGATCCGCGACGGAGGTGTGCCGGGCAAGAACATCACCATATTTGAAGCCATGCCCGTTTGGGGTGGAGCGCTGGATGCAGCCGGAAACGCAGAAGACGGGTACTCCATGCGTGGTGGTCGCATGCTGACCACCGACAATTATGAATGTACTTGGGATCTTTATAAAACCATTCCGTCCACCAGCGATTCCAGCCAATCGGTTTATGACGAGATTATTGCCTTCAATACGCGTGTCAAAGCCCATTCCCAGGCACGGCTGGTAGATCGAAATCGAGCCATCGTCGATGTTTCCACCATGGGGTTCACCATGCAAGACCGGCTGGAACTCCTTAAGTTGACAGAGGCAAGTGAAGAAACGCTTGGAACAAGCGTCATAACCGACTGGCTGTCACAGGAATTCTTTAGCAATAATTTTTGGTACATGTGGCAAACCACCTTTGCCTTTCAGCCTTGGCACAGCGCGGTCGAATTTAAACGCTACTTACACCGTTTCATGAAAGAGTTCTCTCGCATTGAAACACTCGCTGGCGTTAAGCGCACGATCTATAACCAGTTCGATTCTCTTGTGCGGCCGCTAATGAAATGGCTCGAAGCCGAAGGCGTCCATTTCCAAAACGATACCATGGTGACTGACTTCGAGTTTTTGCCAAATGCAGAAAAGCACACCGTTGTCGGGATCAAATTCAACCACGCCGGACGCGAGAACTCTATAAGTGTCGGTGAAGACGATTTGGTCTTCTTTCAGAATGGTTCCATGACCGATGCGTCAAGCGTTGGGTCCATGACATCAGCACCAAAACACCTAACAAAGGCCGACAGCGGAGGCTGGAACCTATGGGAAAAATTAGCCGATGGTCGCCCGGAATTCGGGAATCCAGCACCATTCAACAGCAGCATCCCTGAATCTTATTGGCACTCGTTCACCGCTACTCTCAAGGACACAGCTTTGTTTGATCAGATGCAGGCATTTACCGGTAATGAGGCCGGCACCGGTGGGTTAGTTACGTTCAAGGATTCAAACTGGCTTATGTCGGTTGTTCTGTATCATCAGCCGCACTTCATGAATCAACCAGAAGGTGTTCAGATACTTTGGGGTTATGCTCTGCATCCAGACCGTATTGGCAATTTCATTGCGAAACCAATGTCGGAATGTACGGGCGAGGAAATCCTTCGAGAGTTGTGCGGCCATCTTAATTTCGACTATGCTGAAACCTTCGCGGCAGCAAACTGTATTCCGTGCCGTATGCCTTATATCACCAGTATGTTTATGCCTCGGGCGCTTGCTGACCGACCGCTTCCTGTTCCAAAGAACTCCAGAAATCTGGCTTTCATCAGCCAGTTTGTTGAGGTGCCCAATGACGTTGTGTTTACGGTCGAGTACTCGATACGCGCCGCGCAGATGGCAGTATACGAATTGCTAGAGATCGACCGTGAGATTCCAGAAGTTTCGCACCATGACAGGTCTGTTAAAGTGAATTTTGATGCTGTCATTAAGGCGTTTGCGTAGGCAAGACTGCTTCGCATAAGTTCTCCTGTCGTGAGTCTGCTGGCGCTCATCGCATTTTATATGAACCAAGACCAGTTTGAGTACCAAAATTCGAGATCCATGCCGTCAAGCACGAAAATAAATTGAGTGTCCGCAGGGGCTTTGTTGATGGCTTGGATGCCCCCTCCCGACGGCATCGCAATGTGCCACTATGATGAGTGTTGAAACCATCACAGAAGGAAGGAGTATCCATGTCCGAAGTTACTATTATCGGTGTCGATCTGGCAAAGCGCGTTTTCCAGCTGCACGGTGCACACCAAGACGGTTCGGTCGCGTTTCGTAAGAAGCTTTCACGAGGTCAGTTTCTCGCGTTCGTGGCGCAGCAGCCTAAATGCCTGATCGCCATGGAGGCTTGTGCAACGGCGCATGGCTGGGGTCGGGAATTTGAGAAGTTGGGCCACGACGTGCGCCTAATCCCGCCAATCTATGTGAAGCCGTT
>NZ_FOTF01000010.1 GCF_900114485.1 Loktanella salsilacus
GGCGATCACCGAGAACAAGCATCTCAGCGCAGTGCTGGAGCATATCAAGGCCGAACAGGACAAGGCACCGCCCAAACCGCGTCGTGCGGGCAAGCAGGCGACGGTCTACGTCCCGAACGGCCGACGCAATACCGAAGGCTGGAACTCGAAACTCGCCCGCCGGGCAAAGACAAAAGGTGAAACTGCCGCGCCACATCCCGCCGAATGACCGAAACAGCATGGCTGTTCAGGGCTGCGATAGATGACGTCTCCGCCCTGCCCAGCCATGCTGCAACACCGCACCTGAGACATTTCTACTTTGCACACCGAGGGACATTCTAACTTGGTTGCAACAACAGTGTGACCAAGCGGTTAACGCCGAGCGGGGCATGAAAAAGGCCCGCAGCGGTGACTGCGGGCCGTTATAGTGTGGTGTCAGCAGCGCTTAGTGTTTGCGGTAGGACACCGCATAGATCAGCGTCGCGACGAAGGCGTAGATGAAGTTCACCGTCAGGACGAACTGCCACGGGGCAGCGGCGCCAAAGACGAATTTCGCCAGCAGCGACGGGATCACGGTCAGCGCGATCAGGGCGAAGGCCCAAGCGGCGACGTTGCCGCCGCGTGCAAAGGCCGGGATCAGCAGCAGGGCCACGATGATCGCAATCAGGTTGCGGCCAAGTGACGTGATCAGCGGCATCACGTCAGCGCCCGCCATGATGTTGATGGCGATGGAATTTAAGATCGTGCCAATGATACCGGCGATAATAACGACAAAAACTGTGCGAAGCGTAAACATGGTAAAATAGGCTTTCTAGGACAGGGTGGGGTTACAGATCCGACTGCACGGCGCGGGTCTGGGTCGTGATCGCTGTGCCCGTCGCGGTCAGGTCTTGGCCAGCACCTGCGATGGTGTTGCAGGCGGTCAGGGCTGTCAGAACGGCAAAAAGCGAAAGAATGCGTGTCATGCGAGTGTCTCCGGTCGCGAAGGGGAATGATTTTCCAAGTCTTATGACATTGTGCAATCGCGCGCGACGGAAAGATGCAGCGGCTGCGTATTATGTGGCACAAACACCAAACCGCAGGAGCGATCCGATGCAAAGCCTTCCTTATATCTTTGTCAGCCTGATGGGCGGGCTGTGCCTTGCCGCTTTTCTGACCTCTGCGGTGATCTAGGCGTCCAGAAAGGCGCGCACGGCGGCCTCAACCGCGCGGGGCTGTTCGGCGTGCAGCCAATGGCCTGCGTCTGGCACGGTTTCGATCAAAGCGGCGGGAAAGGCGGCATGGATGGCGGGTGCCGCGCTGTCCGGGACGTAAGATGAGTTTGCGCCGCGCAGAAACAAGGCGGGGCCGTCGAACTGGCCCGCAGGCGCTGGCCAGCCGACAATCTGGGGCATATCGCGGGCCAGAACGTCAAGGTTCAGCTTCCAGCGTTTGTTTTGCAGATCAAGGCTTTGCAGCAGGAACGCCGCCGTGCCTGCGTCAACGTCCATCTGGTCGGCGGCATCCTTGCGCGACGTGATCTGCGATAGGTTCACGCCTAGCATGGCGTGCAGCGGGCCGTCTTGAGAGTGATCGTAAGGGGTCGGCGCGATGTCAGCGACGATCAGTTTGTTGATCAGCGCAGGCCGGGTCAGCGCCAGCATCATCGCCGCCTTGCCGCCCATCGAATGACCCATGACGTCCATCTTGGGGGCGATCCCCGCAATGACCTCGGCCAGATCGGCGGCCATGTCGGCATAGCTGTGGCTGTCCATCGCCGGGCTGTCGCCGTGGTTGCGCATGTCGACGGCCACGACTTGGCGGGTGTCCGATAGCCGTTTTGCAATCACGCCCCAATTTCGGGCAGAGCCAAACAGGCCGTGGACGATCAGCAGGGGGGCCAAGTCAGTCGGGGTGCCGTGGGTGATTGTGTTCAGCATGTCGCAGGCCTGTATCATGTTGGGTTGCGCGCCGCCCCGGGGCTTGAGAGGGCGCGGCCCCATCGCTACCACAGGGGCATGGTTGCTGACACCCTTTCCCGCAAAAATGCGCGTATCCGGTCCGAGCTGCAGGCAAAGCTGGGGCTGAATGGTCGCACGCTGGAACAGCAGGCCAGCAAGGTTGGCCGCAGCCTGCCGCGCGCTGTGATCCGCGATCTACGGGCTGTGGTGCGGGCGGATGTGGCGCAGGGCAACCCGAGGCTGGCGCGCATGGCCGATACGGCGGCGACCGGCAGATGTGCCGACCGGGTGCTGGTGCATCTGAGCGGTATTGATCGCGGGGCACTGCGGCAGACGCGGATCCTGCGCAAGCTTGCGGCTTGGTCAGCAGCCGGGATCGCAGTGTTTGTGGTGGTGATTTGGGTGTTGCGGGTGCAGGGGCGGATTTAGAATTGTGCAGCGAGGTGGATCGACCCAGCAAAGCTGGGCCGATCCTTGGGGGCGCTGCCCGCCGCCGGCTGGTTCTTGAACCAGTGGCGCACCAACCGGCGACCCCCCGAGGTATTTTAGACCAGAAGAAGGGGGGCCGTTACGCGGCGGGGAGGGCGGCCAGTTGGTCGAGGATGCTGCCGTAGTTTTCGGCACCTTGGGCCCCGGTGACGAGGTGTTTGCGATCAAAGATCACAGCGGGCACGCCGCTGATGCCTTGGCTGGTCCAGAACTTTTCCTCGGCGCGAACGGCTTCGGCGTAGCGTTGATCGTCCAGCACGGCGTGGGCTTCGGTCGCGTCTAGGCCGATGGAGGCTGCGATTTTCACGAGGGCATCGGTGTCGGACAGATCGGCGTTGTCGGTGAAGTGGGCCGAGAAGAACGCCTGTTTCAGATCATGGCCGCGGTCCAATGTGTCTGCCCAGTGGATCAGCTGATGCGTGTTGAATGTGTTGTGCATCCGCGTGTCGGGGCCAAAGGAAAAGTCGAAGTCCAGCTCTTTGCCCAAATCGGTCAGGCGCTTGCGGTTGGCTTCCGACTCGGCGGCGGTGCTGCCGTATTTTTCCATGATATGTTCGGACATGTTTTGGCCAGACGCAGGCATGCCGGGGTTCAATTCAAACGGGTGCCAGTGCAGGTCATAGTCGGTGCCTTTGGCATCAAGCGCTTGTTTCAGCTGGCGATAGCCGACGATGCACCACGGGCAGACCACGTCTGATACGATGTCGATACGAAGGGGCTCTGGGCGGTCAGTCATGGCGGTATCCTTTGGAATTGGTCCGCCTGAGGTGGGGCGGTGCGGCGCGTAAATCAAGGGGGCGCTGCGCGAAGTCATTGCCGCATAACGCAAAAGGCCGCCGCAGGGTGCGACGGCCTTTGTTGGATTTCTGCAAAAATTACAGGTTCGGGTAGATCGGGAAGCGGTCGCACATGGCTTCAACCTCGGCGCGGACCTGCGCTTCGACTTCGGCGTTGCCCTCTTCGCCGTTGGCGGCAAGGCCGTCGACGACCTGGCCAATCCAGCGGCCGATCTGGCGGAACTCTTCTTCGGTAAAGCCGCGTGTCGTGCCTGCGGGCGAGCCGAGGCGCACGCCAGAGGTGATGGTCGGCTTTTCGGAATCGAAGGGGATGCCGTTTTTGTTGCAGGTGATGTGGGCGCGGCCAAGGGCGGATTCGGTCGCGTTACCCTTGACGCCTTTGGGGCGCAGGTCGACCAGCATCAGGTGCGTGTCGGTGCCGCCGGTAACGATATCAAGGCCGCATTTCATCAGCTCGTCTGCCAGCGCTTGTGCGTTCAGCACGACCTGCTTTTGGTAGTCCTTGAAGCCGGGGCGCAGCGCCTCGCCGAAGGCGACGGCCTTGGCGGCGATCACGTGCATCAGGGGGCCGCCCTGAATGCCCGGGAAAATGGCCGAGTTCACCTTTTTCGCGATGTTTTCATCGTTGGTCAGGATCATGCCGCCGCGCGGGCCGCGCAGGGTTTTGTGCGTCGTCGTGGTGGCCACATGCGCGTGCGGGAAGGGCGAGGGGTAAAGACCCGCTGCGACCAGACCGGCAAAGTGTGCCATATCGACCAGCAGATAAGCGCCGACCGAATCTGCAATCGCGCGCATTTTCTCAAAATCGATGATGCGGGGAATCGCAGAGCCGCCAGCGATGATCATCTTGGGCTGGTGTTCAGCGGCCAGTTCGGCGACCTGATCGTAGTCCAGTTCCAAGTCCTGCGCGCGCACGCCGTATTGAATGGCGTTGAACCATTTGCCCGACTGGTTCGGCTTTGCGCCGTGGGTCAGGTGGCCGCCAGCGTCCAGCGACATGCCAAGGATCGTGTCGCCGGGCTGCAGCAGCGCCTGGAACACACCCTGGTTTGCCTGAGAGCCGGAGTTCGGCTGCACGTTGGCAAAGTCACAGGAAAACAACTGCTTGGCACGGTCGATGGCAAGGTTTTCAGCCACGTCGACATGTTCACACCCGCCGTAATAGCGCCGGCCCGGGTAGCCTTCGGCGTATTTGTTCGTCATCACGCCGCCCTGCGCTTCCATGACGGCGGCGCTGACGATGTTTTCGGATGCGATCAGCTCGATCTCTTTGCGCTGGCGGCCAAGTTCGGCGTCCATGGCTTTTGCAATTTCAGGATCACGGCTTGCCAAAGATTCGGTGAAGAAGCCGTCGTCACGGGTGGGGGCGTTCATGGCTGTTCCTTTCGGGCATGATAACGAGGTTTGCACGCCTTCTACGCCAATTGGCGCAAGGTCAAAAGCGGCAAAACGTCCCGCTAGGTCAATCTGCTGCGATGGCGCGTGCTTGCGTTTCAGATGGGATCAGACGACAAAACCCGGCACGCTTGTTAAGGATGACGCCTCTATGCCCCGATTGCGGATCGCTTTTACGGCCAGCAACGCCCCCCTTGCCCAAGAGGCGTTGGCCGAGTTGACCCAGCGCCATGGCAGCGTCGCACCCGAAGAGGCGCAGTATATTGTTGCCTTGGGGGGCGATGGTTTCATGCTGCAAACGCTACACGCTACGCAGGCGCTGGATGCCCCGGTCTACGGGATGAACCGCGGCACGGTCGGGTTCTTGATGAATGAATACGAGGATGAAAAGCTGGCGCAGCGGCTGCAGGACGCAAAAGAAGAGATTATCAATCCGCTGATCATGACGGCGCTGGCGGCGGACGGGTCGATGCACACGGCGCTGGCGATTAACGAGGTGTCCTTGCTGCGCGCAGGTCCGCAGGCGGCCAAGCTGCGCATCACCGTGGATGGTACGCTGCGGATGCCAGAGCTGGTTTGCGACGGCGCGCTGGTGTGCACCCCTGCGGGATCGACGGCGTATAACTACAGCGCGCATGGGCCGATCCTGCCGATTGGGTCGGACGTCTTGGCGCTGACGGCGATGGCCGCGTTCCGGCCGCGGCGCTGGCGCGGGGCGCTGTTGCCGAAAAAGGCGGTGGTGCGGATTGACGTGCTGGACGCGGAAAAGCGGCCTGTGATGGCGGATGCCGACGGCAAATCCGTGCGCAATGTGGTCAGCGTCGAGATTCAGTCCGACCCCAGTATCCGCCACCGCATTCTGTTCGACCCCGGCCACGGGCTAGAGGAACGCCTGTTCCAAGAGCAATTCACCTGACACGAAAACGAGAGCAGTGCGGAACCTAATACGCCGCCGCTGGTTTGTTCAGCAGACGGGAAGCGCGGCAATGATTGACGCCAACCCCCGACCAAAACAGGAGATTTCCTCATGGGCGAACTGACTGACAAAATGAAAGCCGCAGGCAACAAAGCTGCGGGTTCCGTGAAAGAAGCCATCGGCGACGCGACCGACAACGAGCGTTTGGAAGCCGAAGGTAAAGCGCAGAAAGCCAAGGGCGCTGTGCAAGACGTGACCGGCACCGTGAAGGGTGCGCTGGGCGACGATATCTAAAGACCCAAGCGACTTATTCTGGAACCCCGTCTGTGCAAACAGGCGGGGTTTTTGTTGGCGGTGTTAAGGGCAGGGCCCAAAATCGCGGAAAGATAGCGTGACAAACCGCTTGCCGCGCAGCGACCAACGCGCATGCTCTGGACCTCTTGGGGTCATGACTGTCAGGACAAGACCGGGCCACGCGCCTGCGCTGGCTGGCATGGTTAACAGCATCTTTTCCGCCATGGTGACTGGCCCTTCGGCGCTACGCAGGCAAAATGGTGCGCCTGCGCTGCGGTCCAATGCATCGCGGTCGATCATATCGGGCCACATCAGTGCTCCCGATATGATCCTGAAGGTGAAAACCGCCAACAAAGTCAGGGTAAAGGGTCGGGCCAAGCCCGATAATGTTCGCCACGCCGGAATGATCAGAAGTGCGGCGGCCCCTGCAACAACCATATGCAGCGCCAGCCCGCCCGGAGCGCCGCGTGTCATCACCGCCAAAGCGAGCGGCAGGCCCAATCCCAAGCAAAATCCAGCAATACAGGCCAGGACATAATCAAATGACCACGCGTCTCGGTCTGCATATTCACTGGCCGAAAATGACAAAACTAACTCAAGTATCCAACGCGCTCCGAGTGCGAGCGTTGCGGTGCCTAGTAAAGCAAAGAGTAAAATGGGCCCGACAAAGTCGAGTACCCCTTCCTCGGACAACGGTGTCACCGGCGTCATCACCACAAATGTCATCGCCAGCATTGCGCAAGCTAACCACAGGCGCGTGCCGACCGCTGTCGGGATAAGGAAAAAGAGGCTGGCGACGACGATAAGAACGATCACAATACCGCACGCCTTCTTTTTTTCGCAAAGCGCCTAATTACGCCCCGCCATACCCCAGCGGTTTCAATGCCGTGCGGATTTCGTCCAAGATCGCCGGGTCGTCAATCGTTGCGGGCATCTTAAAGTCCGCGTTATCGGCGATGCTGACCATCGTGCGGCGCAGGATTTTGCCAGAGCGGGTTTTGGGTAGACGGTCCACCACGACGACCAGTTTGAAGGCGGCGACGGGGCCGATTTCTTCGCGGACCATGCGGATGCAATCCTTTACGATGTCCGCGTCCGTGCGGCTGGTGCCTTTGTTGGTGCACACAAACCCCATGGGCAGTTGACCCTTCAGCTCGTCCGTGACGCCAATGACGGCGCATTCGGCGACGTCGGGGTGGTTGGCAAGGATCTCCTCCATCGCGCCGGTGGACAGGCGGTGGCCAGCGACGTTGATGACGTCGTCGGTGCGCGCCATGACGTACAGATAGCCGTCCTCGTCCATCAGGCCTGCGTCGCCGGTTTCATAGTAGCCGGGGAAGGTGGTCAGGTAGGATTTGATAAAGCGATCCTCTGCCCGCCACAGGGTCGGCAGGGTGCCGGGGGGCAGGGGGAGTTTGATCGCGATGGCGCCAAGCGTGCCGCGCGGGACCTCGTGCCCGCCTTCGTCAAGGATGCGGATGTCATAGCCGGGCAAGGCGACGGTGGGGCTGCCAATTTTGACGGGCAGCGCCTCTATCCCGGCGGGGTTGCCGACCATGGGGAAACCGGATTCGGTCTGCCACCAGTGGTCGTAGACCGGGACCTTCATCACGTTTTGCGCCCAGATGATCGTGTCCGGGTCAGCGCGTTCGCCAGCAAGATAGAGGGCGCGCAAGGAGGAGATGTCGTAGTCCTTGATCAGCTCGCCCTTGGGATCATCGCGCTTGATGGCGCGAAAGGCGGTGGGGGCGGTGAAAAAGCTGCGGACCTTGTGGTCTTGGATCACGCGCCAGAAGGTGCCCGCATCGGGGGTGCCGACAGGCTTGCCTTCGAAGACAACAGTGGTGTTGCCGTGGATCAGCGGACCATAGCAGATATAGCTGTGGCCCACGACCCAGCCGACGTCGGAGGCGGCCCAGAACACCTCGCCCGGGTTGACGTTATAGATATTTTTCATCGTCCAGTTCAGCGCGACAAGGTGTCCCGCTGTGGCGCGGACGACGCCCTTGGGCGCGCCGGTGGTGCCAGACGTGTAGAGGATATAGGCCGGGTGATCGCCGGCGACGGGGACGCATTCGGCTGGCGTGACGCCCTGCTGCACGGCGTGCCAGTCGTGGTCGAAGCCGTCCGTCATATCGGCGCGGCACTGCTCGCGCTGCAAGATGACAGTGAAGTCGACCTTGTGCTTGGCCTGCGCGATGGCCCCGTCGATCAGCGGTTTATAGGCAACGGTGCGCCCCGGCTCTAGCCCGCAAGAGGCACCGATGATCGCCTTGGGCGTTGCGTCGTCGATGCGGACCGCCAGTTCGTGGGCGGCGAACCCGCCAAAGACGACCGAATGCACTGCACCGATGCGGGCGCAGGCGAGCATGGCGACAAGCGCCTCTGGCACCATCGGCATGTAGATGATGACCCGGTCGCCCATGCCGATGCCCTGAGCGCGCAACGCGCCAGCAAGGGATGCGGTGGCGGTTTGCAGCTCTGCAAAAGTCATGCGGCTGACGCAGTGCGTCATCGGGCTGTCGTGGATGATGGCAACCTGATCGGCGCGGCCATTTTCGACATGGCGGTCAACCGCGTTGTAGCAGGTGTTCACCTGCGCATCGGCATACCAGCTGTAGATTGGCGCTTTGCTGTCATCGAGGGCGCGGGACGGTGGTTTCACCCAAGTGATCGCTTGCGCGGCCTTCATCCAGAACGCCTCTGGATCGGTTTGCCAGCTTTTGTATACGTCAGCGTAAGTCATAAGTCCCGTCCTCCCAAACGTCGCTAGGTTAGGGATAGAAGGGCGGGTTTCGGCGGGCAAGGGCGGTGTGCGGGTTAGGGCGGGGGATGTGTGAATTTATTGACAAATCCGGGGTGGGTTGATTGGCCCGGGCGGGCCAACTGGAGGCGCTGCCTCCAGACCTCCGAGGTATTTGGGACCAGAAGAAGGGGGGAGGCAAGGGGCGCTGCCCCGGGATATTGGGGACGAGAAGAAGAGGGCGCGGTGTGGATTTGGCACGATTTGCGAAACGGTCAGGCCGCACCTGCGCGCCGCTTTTTGGGCGGCGGCAGGTGCGGTCTTAAGGTCGCTAGCTGCGGCAGGCCTATTCGTAGTGCGAGACGGGCGTGCCTGCGATCGCGGACATGTTCAGCAGGCCGCGGGCGGTAATGGACGGGGTCACGATATGGGCGCGGTTGCCCATGCCCATCAGGATCGGGCCGACTTCGAGCGCGTTGCCCTTCATTTTCAGGATGTTGCGTACGCCAGAGGCCGCGTCGGCATTGGCAAAGACAAGGCAGTTCGCCGCGCCGTCCAGATGTGCGCCGGGGAAGATCCGGTTGCGCAGTTCGACGTCGAGGGCGCTGTCGATGTGCATTTCGCCTTCAAAGCTGAAATCGCGAGGCTGGCTGTGCAGGATGTCCATCGCCGCGCGCATGCGACGGCCAGAGTTGCTGTCCATATTGCCGAATTGGCTGTGCGAACACAGCGCGATCTTGGGCTCGACCCCAAAGCGGCGGATGTGGCGGGCGGCACCGATGACGGTTTCGGCGATCTGCTCTGGCGTCGGCTCTTCGTGGACTTGGGTGTCGGCGATGAACAGGTTGCCGGTTTCCAAAATCATTAGCGACAAGGCTGCGACGGGGTGCAGGGTTTCATTACCGAGGATCTGTTGGATGTAGTTCCGGTGCCACAAGTATTGGCCGAAGGTGCCGCAGATCAGCGAATCCGCCTCGCCGCGGTGGACCATGACCGCGCCAATGGCGGTGGTGTTGGTGCGCATGATGGCGCGGGCCAGGTCAGGGGTCACGCCCTGACGGGCCATGATTTCATGGTAGGTGCCCCAGTAATCGCGGTAGCGCGGATCGTTTTCCGGGTTCACGATTTTAAAATCGACGTCGGGCCGGATATCAAGGCCGGCACGTTCGCAGCGCGCGGCGATCACCTCTGGGCGGCCGATCAGGATCGGCTCCTCGGTGGTTTCCTCCATGATCGCTTGAGCGGCGCGCAGGACACGTTCGTCCTCGCCTTCGGCAAAGACGATGCGGCGGCTGGCGGTGCGGGCTGCCTCGAATACGGGGCGCATGATGAAGGCGGATTTGAACACCGAGGCGTCGAGTTGGCGCTTGTAGGCGTCCATATCTGCGATGGGCCGGGTGGCGACGCCGGTGTCGCAGGCGGCTTGGGCCACGGCGCTGGCGACGACGCCCATCAGGCGCGGATCAAAGGGCTTGGGGATCAGGTATTCGGGGCCAAAGGTCAGCTGCTCGCCTTTGTAGGCGGCGGCGGCTTCTGCGCTGGTGGTCGCGCGGGCCATGGCGGCGATGCCTTCGATGCAGGCGATCTTCATTTCGTCATTGATCGTGGTTGCACCTGCGTCGAGGGCCCCGCGGAAGATGAAGGGAAAGCACAGCACGTTGTTGACTTGGTTCGGAAAATCCGACCGGCCTGTGGCGATGATCGCACGCGGGTTCACCGCGCGGGCGGCACCTGGGTCGATTTCCGGGTTCGGGTTGGCCAAGGCGAAGATGATCGGCACTTCGGCCATTTTGGCGACCATGTCGGGGGTCAGCACGCCGGGGCCGGACAGGCCAAGGAACACGTCCGCCCCGTCGATCACGTCAAGCAATGTGCGCGGCTGATCACCTTGGGCGTATTCCGCCTTTTGGTCAGTCATGTCGAGTTCGCGGCCTTTGTAGACAAGGCCTTGCAGGTCGCAAAGGAAGACGTTCTTGCGCTGCACGCCCAGTTTGAGCAGCATGTTCAGGCAAGCGATACCGGCAGCGCCGCCGCCGGTGGACACGACTTTGACGTCGGCAAAATCCTTTTTCGCGATGCGCAGGGCGTTGGTGATGCCCGCGCCGACGACGATGGCGGTGCCGTGCTGGTCGTCGTGAAAGACGGGAATGTTCATCCGCTCGCGGCAGATTTTTTCGACGATAAAGCAGTCGGGGGCTTTGATGTCTTCAAGGTTGATCGCGCCGAAAGTGGGTTCAAGCGCGCAGACGATTTCGGCCAGTTTGACGGGGTCTGGTTCGTTCAATTCGATATCGAAGCAGTCGATATTGGCGAATTTCTTGAACAGGACGGCCTTGCCTTCCATGACAGGCTTGGACGCCAGCGCGCCGATATTGCCAAGGCCCAGCACGGCGGTGCCGTTGGTGACGACGCCGACCAAGTTGCCGCGTGTGGTGTAATCGCGGGCCGTGGCGGGGTCTTTTTTAATCTCGAGGCAGGCCTCTGCGACACCGGGGGAATAGGCGCGCGACAGATCGCGGCCGTTAGCCAGTGGCTTGGTCGCGCGGATTTCCAATTTGCCGGGGCGCGGGAACTGGTGGTAGTCCAAAGCCGCCTTGCGCAGGCTGTCTGATGGGGTGTCGTCTTTATCGGCGGGGGTCATGGCCGGGCGGTCCTTTCAAGCGATAGTTTACCCCTAAACCATCGCCATGTCGGACGCTAGGTCAGCGCAACGGTGCAAAGGGATCATTTCGCATAGGATGCGTGTCTTGCCGCGATTTTTGGCTGATGGCTGGCCCTGAACTGCCGCGGGGAACAGCGCGCCGGCTAAGGGCAAATATTTCTGCCGCCAACGATTTATCAACATTTATCGCACAGGTTCGCCCGGAATGAAGTGAAAAGGGCCCCTCATGACGCTGTTCAGAAAGCTGTCGTTGATGACATTCCTGCTGGGACTGGTGATCGCTGTGCCGGAAATCGCACCAGCAGATGCGTTGTCATTGGCGGGACGGGCACCGATCCTGCAGGGGCGGGTTGCTATGGTAAGTATCGCGCCCCGGCAGGACACGGCACAGCCCCCTGTTACGGTGGCCAGCCTTTTTGTCGGGGACGAGGGGAAAAGCTTTTTCGCGCCTTATCCCGTGCGGTTGCGGTCCCAATCCGGGGGCGGCGAGGTGGTGGATGATGTGCGTTTCATCCGCTCTGCTCCGTCTGGTGCTCCGTCAGGGGCGCTATCTGGGGGCGCACCGGCGGACCGGGTCCGGCATCTGATTGCCGCGGCAGAGGCGGGGCGTCACGGTTATGACGCAGTGCAATATGGCGCGACGCGTAAGCCCGCAGCGCGGCCTACTGACATGACAATCGAGCAGATTTACGCATGGATCAAGGCGACACCGGGCCAGCCCCATGCCATTGGCCGTTATCAGTTTATCCCGGCTACCTTGCGGCGGCTGGTGGATATCACGGGGATCGATCATCGCGCGCGGTTCTCGGCCGAGGTGCAGGACGCGCTGGCAGATGTGCTGCTGGAAGAGGCCGGATTTCGAGAGGTGCAGGCCGGACGCATCGGGCGGCGCACCTTTATGAACAATCTGGCTAAGATTTGGGCCGGATTACCAAATTCCACAGGCAAAAGCCACTACCATGGATATGCAGGTAATCAGGCGACAATGACATGGGCCCGGTTTGATGCGGAAATGGCGATGATCTTTCCCGGATAGATGGTTCTGCGATTGGGCGCGGATCAATGCATCGTCAGATACTGGTGCAATGGCGTAGGGTCGCCATCGCGCGGCACGTTTGTGCCTTTAACGTGATGCCGCGTTGATCAGCGCTTTGACGTTTCAGCATCCAACTGCGACGACAGGCGATTGATCATATCGTCCGCCCGGTCAGAGGTCATCTGATCGCTAAACGGATGGCCGGTCTTTTCGCACAGCTCTTGCAAGATGGCGGCTTGTTCACCGTTCATCATGTGGTGGTCTTCGGTCATGTTTGGTCCGGTCGTCATCTTGTGGCTCCTATAAAAAGTGTTCGGTTTGCAAAAATGGCGATCGTTAAAAACAGCCTCGGGGGAAACAGCTGTAACAGTTAAAGGTTCAGGTCCGTATTCAGGTGGCCGCGCAGCTCTTCGATCCGGGCCAGCGCCTGCGATTGGGTCAGGCTGGCGTCAAAGGGTTCAGACGCTTCGCCGCAAAGCACTTGCAGCAGATCGGCCTGATCGCCGGTCATGGGGCTGTCGCTGCCCTGCGGCAGATTGCCTGCGTCGTCAGCAAGGATCGGTTTTGCGGTGGGCGGTATCATATCGGCCTCCTTCTTGTGATGGTTCAACGCTGGGTCATGCGTTTGGGTTCCCCTTGTCGCCTTGCATCCGGGGGCGCTGGGCTTCACTGTTATCCCAAATACCGGAGATTCCTTTCATGTCCCATTCTGACCCCGCAACCGCCGATCTGATCGCGGCCGCGACCGCTGTACGCCTGAATGCGCACGCGCCTTATTCCCGCTTTTTGGTGGGGGCTGCCATTCGCATGACCGACGGCAGCATCCACGTCGGCTGCAATGTCGAGAACGTCGCTTATCCCGAAGGCACCTGCGCCGAAGCGGGCGCAATTGCAGCCATGTGCGCCGCAGGCGCGCGCGATGTCGCGGCCGTTGCGGTTATCGCGGATAGCCCCAAGCCCATCAGCCCCTGCGGCGGGTGCCGCCAGAAGCTTGCGGAGTTTTGCGGGGGCGACGTGCCTGTTACGCTGACGACGCTCGACGGCGTCACGCAAGAGACGACGGTCGCCGCGCTGCTGCCCGGGGCCTTCGATCAGGCCTATATGAGCAAGGTCTAAGATCATGGATGCTAGGGCGATTATAGCGCAGGTGCGCAAGGGTCAGACGCCGCCGCAGGCCGATTTATCGGCTTTTGCGCAGGGGTTGGCGACGGGCGCGGTGTCTGACGCGCAGGCTGGGGCCTTTGCCATGGCGGTCTGTTTGAACGGGCTGTCGGACGCGGGGCGTGTTGGCCTGACGGCGGCGATGCGCGACAGCGGCGATGTGCTGGCGTGGGATTTGGCGGGGCCGGTTGTCGACAAGCATTCGACCGGCGGCGTGGGCGATTGCGTGTCACTGATCCTAGCGCCGATGTTGGCGGCCTGCGGGGTCTTTGTGCCGATGATTTCGGGGCGCGGGCTGGGCCACACCGGCGGCACCCTAGACAAGCTAGAGGCCGTTCCGGGCGTCAGCACCGACGTCAGCGAAGCGCGGTTGCGCGCCATCGTGGCCGAGGTCGGCTGCGCGATTGTCAGCGCCACGGGGCGCATCGCGCCGGCGGACAAGCGGCTGTATGCGGTGCGCGATGTGACAGCGACGGTGGATTCCGTGGACCTGATCACCGCCTCGATCCTGTCGAAAAAGCTGGCGGCGGGGCTGGGGGCCTTGGTGCTGGACGTCAAATTCGGCAGCGGCGCTTTCATGAAAACCGAAGCCGAGGCGCGCGCGCTGGCGCAGGCGCTGGTGCAAACCGCGCGCGGGGCAGGGTGCCCGACCGTCGCTGTTCTGTCGGACATGAACCAGCCGCTCGCCCCCAGCCTGGGCAATGCGACAGAGCTTGCGACTTGCATGGAAATCCTGTCCGGCGCACCGGAAGCCGCGCCGCGTCTGGTGACACTCGCGCTGGCGCTGGGCTGCGAGGCATTGGGCCTTGCGGGCTGGCCAGAGGATAAGGCCCGCGCCGCGTTAGAGCGCACGCTGGCTGACGGCACGGCGCTGAATAGGTTCGCCCGGATGATCGCCGCATTGGGCGGCCCGCCCGATATGGATCAGGACTGGCGCACGCATTTGCCAAAGGCCCCGGTCACGCTGGCGGTCAAGGCCAGTGCCGCGGGCCATGTCGCCGCGATTGATGGCGAAGCACTGGGTCTTGCCGTCGTCGCACTGGGCGGCGGGCGGCAAAAAGAGGGCGACCGCATTGACCCCGCCGTCGGTTTGACCGATGTGCGCAATCTTGGCGAACGCGTGGCCGCTGGTGATGTGCTGGCGGTGGTGAATGCCCGCAACGATGATGCCGCGCAGGCGGCCTGCGATGCGGTCAAGGCGGCGATTACCATTGGCGCTGCGCCGCATGTGGGGCCGCTGATACTGGACAGGATAACTTAGATGACACGTGCTTTTCTGGTTGTGATCGACTCGGTCGGCATTGGCGGCGCGCCAGACGCGGACGCATTTTTTAACGGCAGCTTGCCAGACACCGGGGCCAATACCGTGGCGCATATCGCGCAGGCGCAGGCCCTGACCGTGCCGATCCTGGATTCGCTGGGCCTGGGCGCGGCGGTGCGTTTGGCCAGCGGCGATGACGTGCCGGGCCTTGATGCCGCACCGACCGCCGCCTGGGGGGCCGCGCAAGAGGTGAGCCCCGGCAAGGACACGCCGTCCGGTCATTGGGAACTGGCGGGCGTGCCGGTGCCATGGGATTGGACCTATTTCCCCGACACGCAGCCCGCGCTGCCTGCCGATCTGACAGCGCTGATCTGCAAGCTTGCGGGCACGGACGGCATCCACGGCAATTGCCACGCCAGCGGCACGGCGATCATCGACGCGCATGGCGCGGCGCATCTGCAGGACGGCTGGCCGATCGTTTACACCTCGGCGGACTCGGTGTTGCAGATCGCGGCGCACGAGGAAAGCTTCGGCCTCGACCGGCTTTTGAAGCTGTGCAAAGACTTGGCCCCGCATCTGCATGCGATGAAGGTTGGCCGCGTCATTGCACGGCCTTTCCTTGGCGCGCCGGGCCGTTTTAAGCGCACGGCAAACCGCAAGGATTACGCCATCGCGCCGCCCAGCCCGACGCTGTGCGACAATGCGCAGGCGGCAGGGCGCAAGGTTTATGCCGTGGGCAAAATCGGCGACATCTTTTCCATGCGCGGCATCGACGAGAACCGCAAAGGCGAAGATCGCGCGCTGATGGGGCATCTGTCCGATTTGATCGACACGGCCGAAGACGGCTCGTTCACCTTTGCCAACTTCGTCGAATTTGACAGCCTTTATGGCCACCGCCGCGATATTGCGGGCTATGCGGACCATCTGGAATGGTTTGATGGCGCGCTGGGCGATCTGCTGCCGCGTCTGCGGGATGGCGATCTGCTGATCGTGACCGCCGATCACGGCAACGATCCCAGCTGGCCCGGCACCGATCACACGCGCGAACAGGTGCCTGTACTGGTGCACGGCATCGGCGCGCGGGCCCTTGGGCAACTTGCTTTCGTTGATGTGGCCGCCAGCGTGGCAGACCACTTGAATATTCCACATACCGGACCAGGAAAATCCTTTCTATGACACTGCGAACACTCCCAAAAGTCGAACTGCACCTGCACCACGAAGGGGCTGCGCCGCCTGAGTTCATCAAAGGTTTGGCTGCCGAAAAGAAGGTCGACCTGAGCGCGATTTTCGACGCGGATGGCGGCTATTTGTTCCGCGACTTTGCGCATTTCCTGTCGATCTACGACGAGGCGTGCACCGTTCTGACCGGCCCGGAAGAATTCTATCGCCTGACCCGCGCCGTGCTGGCGGAAAGCGCGTCGCATGGCGTGATTTATACTGAAAGCTTCCTGAGCCCCGATTTCTGCGGCGGCGGCGATCTGGTGGCGTGGCGCGATTATCTGGCCGCGATTGCGCAGGCCGCCAAGGATGCAGAGCGCGAGGACGGCATCGTGCTGCGCGGCATCGCGACGGCTGTGCGCCACCACGGCCCCGACGCCTGCAAAAAGGCCGCGCGGGTCGCGGCGGAAACAGCAGACGGTTTCCTGACCGGCTTTGGCATGGCTGGCGCAGAGCTTGAAGGACGCCCCGGCGATTTTTCCTATAGCTTTGATCTGGCAAAAGAAGCGGGCCTGCGCCTGACCGCCCATGCGGGCGAATGGGGTGGCCCCGACCGCATCCGCGAGACGCTGGCGCTGGGCGTCGAGCGCCTGGGTCACGGCATCAAAGCAATCGAAGATCCGGCCCTTGTGCAGGAACTGGTTGACCGCGGCATCGTGCTAGAGGTTTGCCCCGGCTCGAACGTTGTGTTGCAGGCTGTCACCGGCTGGGACGCGCACCCGATTGAGCGTCTGCGCGACGCTGGCGTGCAGGTCACGATCAGCACCGACGATCCGCCGTTCTTTCACACGACCATGACGGAAGAGCTGGAAGGCCTGCAAAAGACCTTTGGCTGGGATGAAACCGATTTTCGTGCCATGAATGTCATCGCCGCCAACGCGGCCTTTTGCGACGTGGCAACCCGCGATGCGATCTTGAAAAAACTGGAGGCAGCGGCATGACCGAACACCTGACCCACGTCAAGCATCCACTGGTGCAGCACAAGCTGACCTTGATGCGGCGCAAGGAAACCTCGACCGCGGGATTTCGCCAATTGCTGCGCGAAATCAGCCAGTTGCTGGCCTACGAGGTCACGCGCAATCTGCCGATGACGACCGAGCGGATCGAGACGCCGATGCAGATGATGGATGCCCCGGTGCTGGACGGCAAAAAGCTGGTGCTGGTGTCGATCCTGCGGGCCGGTAACGGCCTGATGGACGGTATTCTAGAGCTGATCCCCAGCGCCCGCGTTGGTTTTGTCGGGCTTTACCGGGACGAAGAAACGCTGCAGCCGGTGCAGTATTACTTCAAGGTGCCGCAATCGCTAGAGGATCGCATGGTCATCGCCGTCGATCCGATGCTGGCGACGGGCAATTCGTCGGTCGCGGCGATTGATCTGCTGAAAAAAGCGGGCGCCACGAATATCCGGTTCTTGTGCCTGCTAGCTGCGCCAGAGGGGATTGCCCGCATGAAAGAGGCGCATCCCGATGTGCCAATCGTCACGGCCGCCGTGGATGACTGCCTGAACGAGCAGGGCTATATCGTGCCCGGACTTGGCGACGCGGGCGATCGGATGTTCGGCACCAAGTAGGCGTTCCGATCAGCCAACCGATTCTGTGCATGGATTCGAGAATTAAGGCATTATCAAGGTGATAATGCCTTTACTTGCTGGGGATTGTTTGCGATCTTACCACAATATCTTGTGGGGGTGTCTATGTCTGCGACCAGTTTTGCCAGTGCGATTGCTTTAGCTGCGACTATGGCGGCGGGTGTCGGTATCACCGGCGCTGCGGCGCAGGGCGTGGCAATTCCGGCCGAATTCCCGCCCAGCTCTTACACCGGCACGCAATATGTCGACAGCAAGGGCTGTGCCTTTGTACGCGCTGGCATGGATGGCCGTGTGAATTGGGTGCCGCGCGTGAACCGTGCGCGAGAGCAGCTGTGCAACTTTCAGCCGACCACGACGCGCACTGCTGCGGCACCGATGCCCGATCCGCTGCCAAATGTGCCGATCATCACGGTGAACAATACGCCAGCCCCAGTTGCTGCGCCTGCGCCCCGTGCGGCCACGCCGCGTGCAAGTGCACCCGTCCGCATTGCCGCTGCTGCACCTGCGGCCGCTGCGCCGACAATCCGTGCTGCCACGCCATCCGCGACTGTTCAGCCCGCCACGGCCCGCGTCGTCAGTCCTCCCGCGCCGCGCCGCATCACGCTGGCAGAGGCGTGCGAAGGCAAGAGCGGCGTTCAGCGCGGCTATATCAGCGCCAGCACAGGTCAGCCGATTGATTGCGGCGGCGCGCCGCGCGTGGCTGCTGTGATGCAGCCGCCGCTGGTGGCCGCTGGCCCCGCACCGCTGCGTCTGACGCTGGCTGCCGCTTGTGCGCAGCAGGTGGCAACTGGCCGTACGCTGATCAATGCCGCGACCCGCCAACCCATCGTCTGCGACGTGCCCGCCGCCACCGTGGTCGCCAGCGTGCCGCAGGCGCGTGTTGCGGCACCGACGGTTGCTTCCGCCAGTGCCTGCGGGATCGACGGGTTCAATTCTGACGGTCGCTATCCTGTGCGCTGCGGCCCGCAAGCCTTGTCGCCATCGGGCGGCGCAACCGCCTTGGCCAGCGCTGCGCTGCCGCGTACCGCGACGGTGTCTACGCGGACCGCAAAGCCGCTCTTTGGTGCGGGTCCTGTACCTGCCTCTAACATCCCGGCCAGCCGCGTCACGGTGCCCAATGGCTATGCGCAGGTCTGGGACGATGGCCGCATTAACCACCAACGCGGCCTGCCAAAGACGCAAGCCCGTGTCAGCAGCCGCTCTGTCGCGCGCGCCGCAGTCCAAGCGCCAGCCGCTGCGACAACCGGTCACCGCTATGTGCAGGTCGGCAGCTTTGGCGATCCGGCGAACGCGGCGCGGCTGATTGCACGTCTGCAGGCCGCTGGTCTGCCTGTCGCTTCTGCCAAGTCGGGTAGCGTTAAGGTCATTGCAGCGGGTCCGTTCCGGTCTGCCGCCGACCTGAACCGCGCCCTTGGCATGGTGCGCGGCATGGGCTTTGCAGACGCTTACCTGCGCAGCTAAGTTTCACGTCTGGGACTTTTCAAAAGGGCGCTGCGGATCACCGCGGTGCCCTTTTTCGTTTAGCTATCGCAGATGGATTGCAGCTGCAGCCATGCGGCATCCGTTAGCACCGGCTGCGGCTCTGACCCGCCCAGCGGTTTGGCTGTCATCAGACGCGCCCCGTTCTGGCCGCGCGCGGTGCGCAGTTCGGCATAGGGGGCGGTGGGGATTTTTGCGGCACCAAAGGCGGCGATCAGCTGCGGTTCGGTGACAGGCGGCTGGCCCTGATCCAGCAGATAGGCCGCATAGCTGGCCAGCGCGGAATCTGGCAAAGCGCCGGAGGTCAGCAAGTGCACCGTCGCGCGCAGGCCCGCGTGGCGCAAAATATCTTGCACGGGATCGTCATCGCGTGTGCGCGCGGCGACGATATCGCCGGCG
The DNA here is from genome assembly GCF_900114485.1 of Loktanella salsilacus. Taxonomy (GTDB): domain Bacteria; phylum Pseudomonadota; class Alphaproteobacteria; order Rhodobacterales; family Rhodobacteraceae; genus Loktanella; species Loktanella salsilacus. The sequence goes on from NZ_FOTF01000010.1 coordinate 19,358, forward strand.
GTCACAAAGGGATCGTCGTAGCGCACCAGAGTCGCGCGGTCGATCACCGACAGATTGCCGGGCAGGCTGGCGGGTCCAGGCAAGACGCCGGGTAGGACGATGACCTGCCCTGTGCGGTTCATGCCGAACAGGCGCGTTTGCAGCGTTTGCAGGGCCGCGCGCCCCTGCGCGCCCCGGCAGGCGGGGCCCGTGCTGGCCTGCAGATGCCCCAGAACCGCTGCCCCAACCTGCGCTCGCCGCAGATCGCTAAGCGATCCTGCCGCCTGATCGCGCAGCAAAGCAGGCCCCCAAGTCGCCGCAGCCACGGTCACGGCGATCAGCACGGCTGCGGTCAGCCCTTGGCGCAGGCGGCCACGGCGCGGCTGCGCTTTGACGATCTGCCCGCGCACTGTGTTGATGGCGTCGATCATGATCGGATCGTCGATTTCCAGCGATTCTGCTGCATCCGCATCGGGGGCAAAAACGGCGGGGACAACGCCTTGATTAAGCTGCACAATCGCTGGCAGCGACCAATGCGACAGGGGCCGCCCGGCCGCGTCCGACACCACAAGCGTGGCGTTCCCGAAAGAGACGATGACCTCTCGCCTTTGGTCGGTGCGCGCGGCGCGCCACAGGCCAAGGCTTTCTAGTCTGTCGTATTGCGAAAGTGCGGTCATATTGCCTGTCTTTAGTTACTCAGACCCTAACCCACGCAGCCGCGCACGCCTAGGGGGTGCGGCCCGCAAGCTTGCGCAATTCGAACTTCTGGATCTTGCCGGTAGATGTTTTTGGCAGTTCGCAGAACACGATGCGTTTGGGGCATTTGAAGCCCGCCAGACGGGCGCGGGTATGGGCGATCAGCTCTTCCGCCGTGGCCGTACGGCCCGCCTTTAGCTCGATAAAGGCGCAGGGCACTTCGCCCCATTTGTCATCGGGCTGGGCGACAACGGCGCACAGGCTGACGGCGGGGTGGTGCATCAGCGCGCTTTCCACCTCGACAGAGGAGATATTTTCCCCGCCAGAGATGATGATATCCTTGGCCCGGTCGGTGATCTGGATATAGCCGCCGGGATGCTGGACAGCCAAATCTTCGGTATGGAAATAGCCGCCGGCAAAGGCTTTTTCCGTCGCTGCGGGGTTGCGATAATAGCCTTTCATCACCGCATTGCCGCGCATCACAATCTCGCCCTGCGTTTCCCCGTCGCGCGGCACGCCCTGCATCCCGTCATCGACGACATAGATGTCATCCATCATCGGCATCAGCACGCCTTGCCGCGCCTTGATGGCTGCCCGCTCTTCCCCCGGCAGCGCGTCCCACGCCGCGTTCCAGATGCATTCCGTTGCCGGGCCATAGGTTTCGGTCAGCCCGTAAACCTGCGTGATATTGAACCCCAGCTCGCCCACAGCGGCCAGCAAGGCGGCCGCAGGCGGCGCGCCAGCGGTGAACACCTCGACCGTGTGATCAAAGGCGCGGCGGTCGGCGTCAGCCGCGTTGACGATCAGGTTCAGCACGATGGGGGCACCGCCGAAATGGGTGACGCCGTGATCGGCAATCGCCGCATAGATCGCAGCGGCGGTGATGTCGCGGCAACACACGGCGGTGCCACCCAGCAGCGGCATCATCCATGTATGCGTCCAGTTGTTGCAGTGAAAAAGCGGCACGATCTGCAGCATCACCGGGAACAGCTGCATGCGCCACGAAATCTGGTTGCCCATCGTCGCAAGGTAAGCGCCGCGATGGTGATACACGACGCCCTTGGGCCGCCCGGTGGTGCCAGAGGTATAGTTCAGCGCGAGGCTTTCCCATTCATCCTGCGGCATAATCCACGCGAAATCTGGCGCGCCGCTGGCGACAAGGTCCTCATACAGGCGATGCCGCCCGGTGGCGGGGATACCGGCCACAGCGTCGGGGACCTCGATCAGGATCGGGGCAGGGGTGGTCATCAGGGTGATCGCGGTTTCGACCAGCGCGATGAACTGGCTGTCGATCAGGGCGACTTTGGCCCCGCTGTGGTCAAAGATATAGGCGATGGTGTCGGCGTCCAGCCGGGTATTGATCGTGTTCACGACCGCCCCGCAGGCAGGGGCGGCAAATGACGCCTCTGACTGGGCGGGTATGTTGGGCAAGAGCGTCGATACGACATCGCCGGGGGCCACACCCAGCCCGGTCAGCGCATGGGCCAACTGACTGATACGGTCTGCATATTCGGCGTAGGTCAACGCGGTGTTGCCATAGACCAGCGCGGTGTGATCCGCAAAAACATCCCGCGCGCGCCGCAGGTGGGTCAGCGGCGTCAGCGCTACAAAATTCGCAGCTGTTTTGCCCAGTCCCGTCTCGTCCGTCATCCAACCCATGTGCGATCCCCCTTCACCTTGATGCCCTCGCTTGGCAGAGTGGGGCAGAGGTTTGAACTTGGCAATGGGGGCCGTGATGACTGACGCAAGCGGCACGCACCGATGATCCTGTCGTCCGGACGGCGCTATGCCTTTGTCCACATACCCAAGACCGGCGGTACCGCCATGGCTCTCGCGCTGGAAGCGCGGGCGATGAAGGACGACATCCTGATCGGCAACACACCCAAAGCCAAGCGCCGCAAAGCGCGCCTGCAGGGCCTGACCGCGCCGGGGCTGCTGTGGAAACATAGCCGCTTGCGCGATGCGGAGGGTATTTGCGACATGACGGGTTGGCGCATCTTTACGCTGGTGCGTAATCCGTGGGACCGGATGGTCAGCTACTATCACTGGCTACAGGCGCAAACCTTCGCCCACCGCGCCGTCACGCTTGCACGGTCTCATGGTTTCAGCGCCTTCCTGAACCACCCTCATACCGTCGCAAGCCTACTGGCCCAGCCCTATGCGTCCTATGTCACGGATGCGGCAGGTGTGATGCGCGGCACGGATTTCATTCGTCTGGAACAGGCGAAAACTGATCTCGACCCCATCTTCGCCCACCTCGGCTTTCGCTTCGATCTGCCCATCGCCAACACATCACAGCGCGCAAAGGACTGGCGGCCCTATTATGCGGACGCCGATGCCGCCCTTATCGCCCGCCTTTGCGCCGCCGATATCGCAAGGTCAAACTACCACTTCGACCCGCCAATATAAAAAAGGACCGCACCCCAAGGCACGGTCCTTCCATTCTTCTGGTCCCAAATACCTTTGGGGGTGAATTGGCCGTCTGGCCAAGAGGGGGGCAAAGCCCCCCGCCAGCGCGGGCGCAACCTGCGCCCGCAACCGCAATTTATGCGGCCTTGTCAGCCTTCGGCCCAAACCGCTCGTAAAAGCTCTGACCTTTGTCTGCCATTTCGCGCAGCAGCGCGGGGCAGGCAAAGCGGTCGCCGAACTTTTCCGTCAACTGGTCGCATTGGTCCGCCGCATAAGGCGCACCGATGATGTCGAGCCAGCTGAACGGGCCGCCGGACCATGGCGCAAAGCCCCAGCCCAGGATCGCGCCGACGTCGCCTTCGCGAATGTCGGTCAGCACGCCGTCTTCCAGGGCGCGCACGGCTTCCAGCACCTGCGCGAACAGCAGACGGTGCTGCACGGTGGTCAGGTCGGGCTGTTCGTCCGCAACGGGATATTGCACGGCCAGCTGGTCCCATAGGCCCGCGCGCTTGCCCTTGTCGTCGTAGGCATAGAAGCCAGAGGCCGACTTGCGCCCCATCCGGCCCTGATCGGCCATGGCGAACAACACCTCGTCCACAGCGCCGTCGGGATAGGCATCGCCCATCGCCAGCTTGGTCGCCTTGGCGATCTTGACGCCCAGATCAATGCTGGTTTCGTCAACCAGCTGCAGCGGGCCCAGCGGCATGCCGACCAGTTTCGCTGCGTTTTCGATCAGCGCAGGCTCTACCCCTTCGGCGACCATGCGGATGCCTTCGTTGATGTAGGGGATGATGCAGCGGTTGGCGTAGAAGAAGCGCGCGTCGTTCACAACGATCGGTGTCTTGCGGATCTGGCGCACGAAATCCAGCGCCTTGGCTACGGCGACATCGCCGGTGGCCTTGCCGCGAATGATCTCGACCAGGTTCATCTTGTCCACGGGGCTAAAGAAGTGGATGCCGATGAACTTGTCCGCATCATTGGCGGCTGCGGCCAGTTCGGTGATCGGCAAGGTCGATGTATTGGTGGCAAAGATGCAATCGGGGCCAGTGACGGCCTGCACCTTTTTGGTGACCTCGGCTTTGACGGACATGTCCTCGAACACCGCTTCCACGATCAGATCGCAGTCTTTCAGCGCGGCGTAGTCGGTGGTCGCGTTGATCAGGCTCAGGACCTGCTCTTTCTTCTCGGCAGTTGCCTTTTTGCGGGCGATGCCTTTGTCCATGTAATCCGCGGTATAGGATTTGCCCTTGTCAGCCGCCTCTTGCTTGGCATCGATCAGCACGACCTTGATGCCTGCCATGGCGGACACCAGCGCGATGCCCGCGCCCATCATGCCAGCGCCGATGATGCCGATCTGTTTGACCTTTTGATCGGCCACATCAGGACGGTTTGCGCCTTTTTCAAGCGCCTCTTTGTTGATGAACAGGCTGCGGATCATGGCAGAGGACGACGGGTTCAGCAGGACATTGGTAAACCAGCGCGCCTCGATCTTCAGCGCGGTGTCAAAGGGGACCATCGCGCCTTCATAGACGGCGGACAGCAGCGCCTTGGCGGCGGGATAGACGCCCATCGTGTTGCCGTTGACCATGGCAGAGGCACCGACGAAGGTCATGAAGCCAGCGGGGTGATAGGGCGCACCGCCGGGCATCTTATAGCCCTTCTGGTCCCAAGGCTTAACGATGTCTGCGTCCTTGGCCTGCAATACCCATGCCTTAGCGGCGGATAGCAGTTCGTCTGCCGGCACGACCTCGTCAATCACCCCAGCGCGCATCGCGCCTTTGGGGTCGTTCATCTTGCCCTGCAGCAGCAGGGGCGATGCGGCCATCGCGCCCAGCTTGCGCGAAATGCGGGTCGTGCCGCCCGCGCCGGGGAAAATACCGACCATAATTTCCGGCAGGCCGATCTTGGCCTTGGCATTGTCGGCGGCAAAGATGCGGTGACAGGCCAGCGGGATTTCCAGACCGATGCCGAGCGCGGTGCCGGGCAGGGCGGCAGCGATGGGCTTGCCGCCTTTCAGGGTCTTGGGATCCATGCCCGCACGCTCGATCTTGCGCAGTACGGCATGCATGGCCATGACGCCGTCAAAGATGCCTTGCGCAGGATCGTCGCTGTCGTCGCGCATCTTGGCGATGATGTTCAGGTCCATGCCGCCCGCAAAAGAGCCCTCTTTGCCAGAGGTGATGACGATGCCCTTTACAGCCTCGTCCGCCAGCGCCTGATCGACCAGGGCGTCCAGATCGGCAAAGCCTTGCTGGCTCATGACGTTCATCGACTTGCCGATGGTGTCCCAGGTGATGACGGCAACGCCGTTGGCGTCGGTGTTCATGGTGAAATCGGTCATGGGATAGTCCCTTTCAAGATAGTTTGCAGCGCAAGTGCCAGTCAGGACGGCGCGTTGCCTTGCGGTTTTGCGTGAAGCAGATGGCGGTGCGATCCCGTCATGCCGCTGATCAATTCGGTTGCCCGCCAACGCCGCCCCTGCAGCGTCAACGTAATGGTCGAGGAGAAGCCGGGAATAATCCGCTGCCCGTGACTAAGCGTTTCGGTGGTATATTCGCCGTGGATCTGATCCTCGGTGACAAAGGTGGCGTGCTGCGCGACGCGGATCATATCAGTGACCCGCTGGACCTCGAATAGTGTGCGCCATTGGTCAAACTTTTCGCGCAGCATGTCCCTTGTGCCGATCACCGAACGCCCTTGGCAGCTGACCGTCACGAGAGGGCAACCCATCGTGTCGGCCCAGCCATCAAAATCATTTGCAAAGACCTGAACGATGACCTCGTCCAGCCAGGTTTGCAGAATGGCTTCGGCGTTCGGACCCGACATCGCGTCAGACTCGCTCGATGATCGTGGCCGCACCCATACCGGATGCGATGCACAGCGTGGCCAGACCCGTGGATTTGCCAGTCCGCTCCAGCTCGTCCAGCAGGGTGCCGATGATCATTGCGCCGGTCGCGCCCAGCGGGTGACCCATCGCGATGGAGCCGCCGTTCACGTTCACGACGGACGGATCGACGTTGAACCGCTGCATGAACCGCAGCACCACAGAGGCGAAGGCTTCGTTCACTTCGAACAGGTCGATGTCGGAAATGCTCATGCCGCTGTCAGCAAGGATCTTTTCCGTCACAGGCACAGGACCGGTCAGCATGATCGTAGGATCGGTGCCGATCTTGGCCGTGGCGCGGATCACGGCGCGGGGTTTCAGGCCCATCGCCTCGCCCCATTCCTTGGACCCGACGAGGATACCGGCAGAGCCGTCCACGATGCCGGACGAATTGCCCGCGTGGTGGATGTGGTTGATCCGCTCAAGGTGCGGGTACTTCATCAGCGCGACCTTATCAAAGCCGGGCATGGTTTCGCCCATGTCTTTGAACGCAGGCTTGAGCCCGCCCAGCGACTGCATGTCCGTGCCGGGTCGCATGTATTCGTCGTGATCAAGGATCGAAAGGCCGTTCTGATCGCGCACCGTGATGATCGACTTGGCAAAGCGCTTGTCATCCCAAGCGGCCTTGGCACGCCTTTGCGATTCAACGGCCAGCGTATCGGCATCTTCGCGGCTAAAGCCGTATTCGGTGGCGATGATATCGGCGCTGATGCCCTGCGGGACGAAATAGGTGTCCATCGCGATTGAAGGATCAACCGCAATCGCCGCGCCGTCGCTGCCCATGGCAACGCGGCCCATCATCTCGACCCCGCCAGCGATATAAGCCTGACCGGCCCCGCCGCGGATTTGGTTGGCCGCAAGGTTCACAGCCTCCATGCCGGATGCGCAAAAACGGTTGATCGCAAGACCGGGAATGGATTGATCCAGATCGGACGCCAGAACGGCGGTCCGGGCAAGGCAACCGCCTTGCTCGCCGACTTGGGTGACATTGCCCCAGATCACGTCCTCGACGGCGTGACCTTCCAGATTGTTACGCTCTTTCAGCGCATTCAACACCCCAGCGGACAGGCGTGCAGAGGTAACTTCGTGCAGGCTGCCGTCAGCGCGGCCTTTACCGCGAGGGGTCCGCACGGCGTCGTAGATATAGGCTTCGGTCATGATAGGTCCTTTCTTCAGGCTGCCGGAAGGCTGCGCTGCATCAGATCGTATGGGTGTTTCCAGCCCGGCGTCGCCGCGATGCGGTCGAGCCAAGCGTCGATATTGGGGAATTCTTTGCGGTCAAATCCAAAGGGTTCCGTATAAAAAAGGTAGCCGCAGCAGGCGATGTCCGCGATGGTCAGCTCTTCTGTCGCGAGCCATTCACGGCCCGCCAAATGCGCGTCCATGATTTTCAGCGCGGACTTCAGACGCATCAACAAAAAGTCGTTCACCTCTTTGCTGCGCTTCGCCTCTGGCAGATAATTCATGTTGAACCGTAGGGTGCCGGCCACGCCGCTGACCTTGTGGTTGTCAAAGAACATCCAGCGCAAAACCTCGCGGCGCTGATCGGCACTTTTGCCGCCCAGCTTGGATGTCTTGGACGTGATATAATCCTGAATAACCGCCGACTGGCTGATCACCAAATCGCCGTCCACCATCACAGGAACTTCGCCCATGATATTCAACTTGCGAAACTCAGGGGTTCGGCTGGCACCGTTGAAGAAATCGACAAACACCGGCTCCCACTCAACGTCCGCAAGGGTCATGGTCAGCGCAGCCTTATAGGCGTTCCCGCTTTCGCCAAAGCAATGCAGCTTAATCGTCATGTGGTGCCTCCCGTGATGTGCAGCGCCCGGTGGGGCGGTTGCGATTTGAGTACTTAGGGCAAGATGATACCGAACCATCGCAACCCTATGTTAACGTTGTTCTGTTTTTATCACTTTACGGTACAGGCTGGAGAGCCGATGACCGCGCAAGGTGATGCCGCTCTGAGAACGAGTAAACGCATCCGGGCAAGGTGGTCGCCGTATCATCTTGCCCGAAATACTCCCCCCGGAGGGTCGGTGCTTTCAAACCTCGCCTCCGCTATTTCTTACGCGCCTCCAGCTCCGAATTGAAAATCCGCAGTCTATGCCCAAACGTATCCTCGTTCAGAATACTGTCGAAGTTTTCGAACAAGAACGATAGCGCTTCGCCTTCGTCCAGACCGGCCTCTCGTGCGAATTTCTTCAGGCGGCGGTAGCCGTCCTCGGTCATGGCGACGGGAAAGCGGCGGGTGAGGCGTAGGCGTTTGGGCATGGGGCGGTTCTCCTTTGGCGGCAGGGTAGGGCGGGGTTGCCCCCGCCGCTAGCCTCAAAAGTTTGCAGCCTCCAGTGCCATGACCGTATCGGCCCCTGTATTGATGCGTGCCAAGTGCAGCGCGGTGCTGGGCAGTTGGCGCGCCATGTAGTAGCGGCCGGTCGCGATTTTGGTGTTCAAGAAGTCGGTGTCGCTTGCGCCGCCGTCCAGTGCTTCCATCGCGGCCTTGCCCATGTGGGCCCACATGTAGCCAAGGCAGACGTGGCCCATCAGGTGCATGAAGTCATACGACCCCGACAATGCGTTGTTCGGGTTTTTCATCGAACCCATGAAGTACATTGCGGCGGCTTGCATGTCTTTGCTGGCCGCTTTGAGCGGGTCGAGGAAGTCTTTCTTCAACGCCTCATTGCCTTCGTTTTCCTTGATGAAGGATTTCACCATCTCAAAGAAGCCCATCAGGTGCTTGCCGCCGTCGATGGCGAGCTTGCGGCCCACGAGGTCCAGCGCTTGCACGCCGTTTGCGCCCTCGTAGATCATGGCGATGCGGGCGTCGCGGGCGAATTGGGACATGCCCCATTCTTCGATATAGCCGTGGCCGCCGTAAACCTGCTGCGCGGCGACGGCGTATTCAAAGCCCTTGTCGGTCAGGAAGCCCTTGATGACCGGCGTCATCAGGGACACAAGGCCCTCTGCATCTTTGTCGCTATTCTGGTGCGCACGGTCGAGCAAGGAGGCACCCCAGAAGGTGAACGCGCGCGCGCCTTCGTTAAAGGACTTCTGGTCCATCAGGTTGCGGCGGATGTCGGGGTGCACGATCAGCGGATCGGCGGGGCCGTCGGGGTTTTGCACGCCGGTCACGGCGCGGCCTTGCAGGCGGTCCTTGGCGTAGGCCACGGCGTTCTGATAGGCGACTTCGGACTGGGCATAGCCTTGCAGGCCAACGCCCAGACGCGCTTCGTTCATCATGACGAACATGGCGCGCATGCCCTTATGCTCTTCACCGATCAGGTAACCCTTGGCTTCGTCATAGTTCATGACGCAGGTCGAGTTGCCGTGGATGCCCATTTTCTCTTCGATCTTGCCGACGCTGACGCCGTTGCGATCACCCAAGGAGCCGTCTTCGTTCACGATGATCTTAGGCACGATGAACAGGGATACGCCCTTGATGCCATCGGGGCCGCCGGGGATTTTCGCCAGCACAAGGTGGATGATGTTTTCAGCCATGTCGTGATCGCCAGCAGAGATAAAGATCTTCTGACCGGAAACTTTAAAGCTGCCATCATCCTGCGGGACGGCTTTGGTGCGCATCAGGCCCAGATCGGTGCCGCAATGCGGTTCCGTCAGGTTCATGGTGCCGGTCCATTCGCAGGACGCCAGCTTGGGGGCGTACATGTCCTTTTGCGCGTCGCTGCCATGGGCAAGGATTGCGGACAGCGCGCCGTGGGTCAGGCCCTGATACATGTTAAACGCCATGTTGGCGCTGACCATCGGTTCCTGCGCGGCGGTGTGCATGATGTAGGGCAGGCCTTGGCCGCCGTACTGTTCCGGCACGTCCATGCCGGTCCAGCCGCCTTCGCGGACTTGATCAAAGGCTGCTTTAAAGCCGGTTGGCGTGCGTACGACGCCGTTTTCCAGCACGCAGCCCATCGTGTCGCCCACCACGTTCAGCGGCGACAATACATCAGAGGAGATCTTGCCGGCTTCTTCCAGAACGGCGCCCGTAAAGTCGCGGTCCAGATCAGCGTAACCGGGGACGTCCTGTTCGGACACTTTCAGCAGATCGTGCAGGACGAACTGATAATCCTTGAGCGGTGCGGTATAGCTAGGCATAGGTCTCTCTCCCTTAAGGCGGTGTGCGGCTTAAGCTGCGTTGTGCTTTTGGCCGGAAATCTCTTTTAACTTGGCTGCGCCCCATTCCATTTGGGTCTTCAGCTCTGCGATGGCTTCATCCAGCTCGGCTTTTTGCGCTTCCATTTCGGCCAGATGCTTTTCAGCCAAGGCGTAGGATTGGCTAAGCTGCGTCAGTTGGCCGTCATCCATTTGGTATAGGTCCAAAAGTTGACGAATTTCTTCAAGGCTGAAGCCAAAGCGCTTGCCGCGCAGGATCAGTTTCAGCCGGGCCCGGTCGGACCGGGTGAACAGGCGGCGTTGGCCTTCGCGTTGCGGGAACAGCAGTTCCTTCGCCTCGTAAAAGCGCAAGGTGCGGGGCGTGACGTCAAAGGCGTCACACATTTCGCGGATATTTAGGGTCTCGGTCGGCATGTCAAAAACTCTCTCGCTCTGGCGGGTCAAACCGTCAGATCAACGCTTAAGCATACTTCTACAATGAATGTTGACGTTAACGTAAACATGACGTGGCGTCAGAAATTGCGTGACGAAAGGTCAGATAAGTTTACCCAAGGTCACGCGCAATTTTATAAGCGCGGCTTAGCCCAGCGAGGCTGCGGTCTCGTCACGTAGGCGCTGCAATTCGCCCATCGTCTCGTCCAGCTGGCGGCGCTGTTCGGCAAGTTCTTTCATCTGGCGGTCCGCCAGTTCGACCCAAGCTTGCATCTGGGCCGCCGTGCCTTCTTTTTCGTAGATCAGCAGCCACTGGCGGATGTCTTCCAGCGCAAAGCCAAAGCGGCGGCCGCGCATGATCAGCGTCATCCGCGCCTGATCGCGGCCGTTATAGAATCGGGCGCGCCCTTCGCGGTCGGGCGACAAAAGCTCGATGTATTCATAGTATCGCAGTGTGCGCGGCGTCACGTCGTAACGGGCGCACATTTCTTTGAATGACAAACGGCTCGTGGGCATTGCGCGTCTCCTCTTGCCGATAACCTAGCGCCGCGGCGGCGCAGGGGCAAACAGTCAGTTCATGAAACCGGGCGCAAAGAAATAGAAACCATAGGCGACGATAACCGCGGGGATCGTCGAATAGACCGTCGCGCGCACCGCAGCGCCGGGGTCTAGCGCGATCGCCGGGAACAGCGCGTCGCCGTCATTGGAAATCGCATTGCCCATCAGCGACGCGAATGGGATCAACCCGCCGACATACAGCGTTGTCACCAGCACCTGCGGCCCGCAGCCGGGGATCAGGCCGACCAGCACGCCCATCAATGGCAAAAGCGGCGCGACAGAGTTGAACATCGCCTCTAGGTCAAAGCCGCTGAAGGCCACGATATAATCATAGGCAAGATAGGCCCCGATAACCCACACCGCGATAAAGGATGTTTCCTCTGCCATGCGGGTGATGGGGCTGTCAGCGTCATTGGTCATGGCGTGTAGCTTTGAGGTGGACCAGATGAACAGGCCCGCTGCCGTGCCGCCAAGGCCAACAATCGGCATGATCGGGCCAAAGATTGCGCCCACGTCAGCGCCGCTAAGCTGTGTGACACCGATAATCAGGCCGGGCAGGGCAAAGGCGGCAAACATCACGTCCTTTGCGCGGGTGCGGCCAATCAGCGGGGCCAGCGCGCCAGACCCGACGTTGCGCGGCTGACGTGCCGGGCCGGGCAGGGCGTCCACCACCCAGCCAGAGATGATTCCAACCACAAAGGACAGCGGCAGCACCACCAGCGCCGCGTCAGGCCGGGTCGCGATCAGAAGGAACGCAGCGTCACCCATCGTGGCCGTCAGCGTCGCCACCACGGCGCCAAATCCGACGTGACCAGAGCTGTAGGCCGCCACCACGACCACCGCGCCGCCGCAACCCGGCGTTGATCCTAGCAGCGCCGCCAGCGGCACTTGCCAGCCCTTTGCGTTCTGCAAGGACCGGCCGATGTTAAAGCGAAACAGACGCTCGGCCCCGTAAAACAGGATCAACGTGGCCGCGACAAAGCCCGCAACCTGCGTAAAGGCATCGGTCATCAGCCCGCGTGTCAGCGGTCCCAGCGGGGCCGGGGCCAGCGCAAGCGCCAGCAAGATCAGCGCCACCGCCGCCCGGCGCGGGCGGAACATACCAAACCGCGGTGCGGATGGGGCGTTGGTCGTTGTCGCGCTCATGCTAACTATCCAGTTGCGAATTATTCTCAAAACAGAACATAAGGGTTGCGCGCTGCCACGCAAGTGCCAAGTTGTCGCAAACTTAAAGAGGCGAGTATTATGCCCGACGCACCCGCGCCGCCCCCCGATCAGACAATCAAGGATCCCCGCAAAAAGATTGCAGCGCAGTTTATCGCGATGATCCCCCATGCGGGCGCCCTGTCGATGTCGCTGACGGATGTCGGCGACGGCGAGGCCGTGATCACCATGCCCTATGATGCACGTCTGGTGGGCGATCCCGAAACCGGAGTGATCCATGGCGGCGCTGTGTCGGCCTTGATGGATACCTGCTGCGGCGCGGCGGTCATGCTGCATCCGGCGGCAGGCATGGGCACGGCGACGATCGATCTGCGCATCGACTATATGCGTCCCGCAACGCCGGGTCAGAAAATTACCGCCCGCGCCACCTGTTACCACGTCACGCGATCAGTCGCCTTTGTGCGCGCTGTGGCGCTGGATGACGACACGGACCGCCCGGTGGCCTGCGCCACAGGCGCCTTTACCGTGGAAAGGTCCGGCAAATGAGCGTCCCCCCCAAACGCGCCCGGCCAGAACCGGTGCAAGTCGTCAAACAGCGCCGCGATGCGATGCTGCAAAGTCTGGTGCAGGGCGTGCCCTATATCCAGTTCCTTGGTATCCAATTCGAACGCCACGGGGACGAGCTGACAGCCGTGCTGCCCTACGCGGACAAGCTGATCGGCAACCCGATGATCCCCGCCTTGCACGGCGGCGTCACCGCAGCCTTCCTAGAGGTCGCGGCCATCATAGAACTGTCATGGACGGGAATCTGGGAAGACATGGAGGCCGGCGCCGAACCCGTCCCCCGCCGCCTGCCCAAAACCATCGACTTTAACGTGGACTACCTGCGCTCTGGCCTGCCGCGCGACGCCTATGCGCGCGCGCGGGTCAACCGCAGCGGGCGGCGCTATGCCTCTGTCCATGTCGAGGCATGGCAGGACAACCGCTCGCGCCTATTTGCGCAGGCAACGGGGCATTTCCTGATGCCATTGCGCGGCGAAAAAGGCGAATAACGTGACCCTGACCCACCGGCGTGTGCTGCAAATCGCCTTGCCGGTGGTGATCTCAAACGCCACCGTTCCGATCCTTGGCGTCGTCGATACCGGCGTTGTCGGCCAGCTGGGGCAGGCGGCCCCGATTGGCGCAGTCGGCATTGGCGCGATCATTCTGACGGCCATCTACTGGGTCTTCGGCTTTTTGCGCATGGGCACATCGGGCCTGACCGCGCAGGCCGTCGGCGCCGATGACACGCCAGAGGTCGCAGCCCTGCTGTCCCGCGCCTTAATGATCGGCCTTGCCGCAGGCGCCGTCATCATCGCCGCGCAATCGCTGCTTTTCGCCGGGGCCTTCGCGATTTCACCCGCCAGCGCCGAGGTTGAAAGCCTCGCGCGGCAATACATGGGCATCCGCGTCTGGTCTGCCCCGGCTGCCATCGCGCTTTATGGCATCACCGGCTGGCTGATCGCGCAGGAACGCACCGGCGCGGTGCTCGCGATTCAGGTGCTCATGAACGGGGCCAACATCGCCCTCGATCTGCTGTTCGTGCTGCATCTGGACTGGGGCGTGCCGGGCGTCGCATGGGCGACCTTCATCGCCGAATGGGGCGGCTTTGCGCTGGGCCTGTGGCTGTGCCGCGCCGCGTTCCGTGTGCCCGCATGGCGCGACTGGCCGCGCGTGTTTGACCGCGCCAAGCTGGTCCGGATGAGCATCGTCAACGGCGACATCATGATCCGGTCCGTGCTGCTGCAAGCGATCTTTGTCAGCTTTCTGTTCTGGGGGGCGGACTTCGGGGACGTCCAGCTCGCCGCCAACCAAATCCTGCTGCAATTCCTGCACGTCACCGCCTATGCCCTCGACGGCTTTGCCATCGCCGCCGAATCCCTCGTGGGGCAAGCCCTTGGCCGCCGCAATCGGCAGGCCCTGCGCCGCGCGTCGGTGCTCACCTCTGGCTGGGCCGCGGGCATCTGCGCCGCGATGGCGCTGGCCTTTGCGCTGGCAGGCGGCATCGTCATCGACACCATGACCACCGCCCCGGACGTGCAAATCGCCGCACGCCACTACCTACCTTATATGGTCGCGGCCCCGCTGATCGGGGTCGCCGCATGGATGTTGGATGGCATCTTTATCGGCGCGACCCGCACCACCGACATGCGCAATATGATGGTGATCTCGGCCATCCTCTACTTCGCGAGCGTCATCCCGCTGATGACGGCTTTCGGTAATCACGGCCTCTGGCTTGGCTTGCTAGCCTCTTTTGTCTTTCGCGGCATCACCCTTGGCCTGCGCTACCCCGCGCTTGAACGCAGTGCGGTTCCCCCTTCTTCTGGTTAGAAATACCTCGGGGGGCCGCGCCAGCGGCGGGGGCAGGGCCCCCTCTCACCTGTCAAAGTGATCGCGGACCCCCTCGACTCTGCCGCGCCCTAGCGCGATAAATGCGCCATGTCCTTGCCCCCCGGTTTCCTTGACGAATTGCGCACCCGCCTGTCGCTGACACAGGTCGTCGGGCGCAAAGTCATGTGGGACAACAAAAAGTCCAATCAGGGCAAAGGCGACATGTGGGCGCCGTGCCCGTTCCATCAGGAAAAATCCGCCAGCTTTCACGTCGATGACCGCAAGGGATTCTACTACTGCTTCGGCTGTCACGCCAAAGGCGACGCCATCTCTTTCGTGCGCGAAACCGAAAACGTCGACTTCATGGAAGCCGTCAAAATCCTTGCGGACGAAGCCGGGTTGCCGATGCCCGAACGCGACCCGCGCGCGCAGGAAAAGGCCGACACGCGCAGCGAACTGGCTGACGTGATGGAACAGGCGGTGCAGCATTTCCGCCTGAACCTGAACACCTCGAACGCGACTGACGCGCGCGCCTATCTGGAACGGCGCGGCCTGAACAAGGACGCGCTGGCGCGGTGGGATATCGGTTTTGCCCCTGACAATGGCGGCGTGTTGGCGGCGCTGACGGCCAAGGGCGTGCCTGTCGATCAAATAATCGCCGCTGGCCTTGCCGCCAAAAGCGACCGGGGCGGCGCGCCTTATGACCGCTTTCGCGGCCGCATCATGTTCCCGATCCGCGACGCGCGGGGGCGGGCAATTGCCTTTGGCGGGCGGGCGATGGACCCCAATGCCAAGGCGAAATACTACAACTCTCCGGAAACCGAACTTTTCGACAAATCCCGCACGCTGTACAACGTGCAAAAGGCCCGCACCGCTGCGGGCAAGGGGCAGCCGCTGATCGTGTCCGAAGGGTACATGGACGTCATCGCGCTGGCAGAGGCCGGGTTCGAGGCCGCCGTTGCCCCCCTTGGCACCGCTGTCACGGAACATCACCTGCACATGCTGTGGCGCATTGCGCCCGAACCCATCATCGCGCTGGACGGCGATACCGCTGGCCTGCGCGCCGCGATGCGCACGATTGATCTGGCGCTGCCGCTGCTGGTCGCGGGGCAATCCCTGCGCTTTGCCATGATGCCCGCCGGGATGGACCCGGATGATGTGCTGAAACAGCAGGGCAAGCAGGCGATGCAGGACATCATCGACGCCGCGATCCCCATGGTGCAGCTGCTGTGGCAGCGAGAGACCGAAGGCAAGGTTTTCGACAGCCCCGAACGCAAGGCGGCGCTGGATAAAACCCTGCGCGAAAAGATTAAGCAGATCGTCGATCCGTCTATCCGCAGCCATTATGGCGAGGCGATCAAGGAAATGCGCTGGGACCTGTTCCGCACGCGCAAACCCCAGCAGGGCGGCAAGGCGTTCACGCCGCGCAAATCGGCCGCGTGGAACCCCAAGCAACAACCGTGGGAGCGTGACCGCGCCCCTGTGGCCAGCAACCGCAGCTCTGCCCTTGGGGCGGGGATCGGCGATCAAAGCCATATGCGCGAAGCTGTCGTTCTGGCCACGCTGATCGCGACGCCTGCGGTGCTGCCCAAGTTCATCGCCGCGCTAGAGCTGATGGATTGCAGCGATCCGAACCATGTGCAGATGCGCAATGCGATTCTGCGTGCCCCCGACGGGGCCGATCTGCGCGCAGCGCTGGAACAAGAGCTGGGCCATGACGTCGTCGCCAGCCTTGTCGGCAACCGGATGGTGCAGATCACATCGGGCCTGTGCAAGCCGGGTGACACAACGTTTGCGGCAAGCTGCCTGACCGAAAGCTTTGCCAAACTCGCCGCCAGCCGCGCCATGCCCCGCGAAGAAGAAGAGGCGCGCTATGCCATCGACGCCGCAGACGAGAGCCTGACTTGGCGTATCCGGCAGGCGAAAGAGGCGCTGGATAACTCTGACGTCATCGCCAGCGGCAGCAGCGCCGAGATGGTCGTCGCCGAAAACGGGGCCACATTGGACAGCGAACAGCTGAAAATTTCCCGCGCGCTTTGGGAAAGCCTGACGATTGCAAAACCCGGCGGCGACCCTAAGTAGTATCATTAGCGGTCCGCCGGGGTGGATACTGCTTTGGATATGGTGCAACAGGGCTGGGAAATCAGCCCAATTGCGGTTGCGAATCGGACGCACAGAGCGTTGATTCGATCTAACCGAATCACCGGACCAGATGATTCGCCCTGACGCATCGTCGCCCGCGACACGAGGAGCCCGCCACATGGCCGCCAAAGATAACGACGACCGCAAGGACGATGCCGACAGCGACATCAGCCTTGATATGAGCCAGGCTGCGGTCAAAAAGATGATTCAAGACGCGCGCGAGCGTGGCTATATCACTTATGACCAGTTGAACGCCGTCCTGCCGCCCGAGCAAGTCAGCTCTGACCAGATCGAAGACGTCATGTCGATGCTGTCCGAAATGGGCATTCAGGTCACCGAAGAAGAAGAGTCCGAGGAAAGCGAAGAGCCCGCTGGCCCGACTGACATCGCCACGATCCAAGGTGGCCGCGACGTCACCCTTGGCGGCGCTGAAGCTGAAAAGCTGGACCGCACGGACGATCCCGTCCGCATGTATCTGCGCGAAATGGGTAGCGTCGAATTGCTATCGCGCGAGGGCGAGATCGCCATCGCCAAGCGTATCGAGGCTGGCCGCAACACGATGATCCTTGGGCTTTGCGAAAGCCCGCTGACCTTTCAGGCGATCACGATCTGGCGCGACGAACTTCTGACCGAAGACATTTTGCTGCGCGACGTCATCGACCTTGAAACCACATTCGGCAACCAGCTGGGCGACGACGACAGCGAAGTGCCCGTCGTCACCCCGGGGGCCGACGCGCCGTCCAAAGATAGCGATAGCGGCTCTGACCTTGACGCCGACGGCAACCCGATTGCCAAAGACGACGACGAGGATGACGACGAGCAGGCCAACATGTCGCTGGCCGCGATGGAGGCCGCGCTGAAGCCGCGCGTGCTGGAAACGCTGGAAATCATCGCCAGCGATTTTGGCAAACTGTCCGAAATGCAGGACGCGCGGATGTCCGCGACCCTGAACGAAGACAGCAGCTTTTCCACCAACGAAGAGGCGCTGTACCAGTCGCTGCGGTCGGAAATCGTGGAACGCGTGAACTCACTTCACCTGCACAACAACCGTATCGAAGCGCTGATCGACCAGCTATACGGCATCAACCGCCGCATCATGCAGATCGACTCTGCCATGGTGAAACTGGCCGACCAAGCCCGGATCAACCGCCGCGAATTCATCGACGCGTATCGCGGCCGCGAGCTTGATCCGAACTGGCTGGAAGAGATCGGCGAAAAGGCCGGTCGCGGCTGGCAGGCGCTGATTGAACGGTCCACCGACAAGATCGAAGAGCTGCGCGGCGATATGGCCCAAGTCGGCCAATACGTCGGCGTCGACATCACCGAATTCCGCCGCATCGTGAGCCAAGTCCAGAAGGGCGAAAAAGAAGCCCGGCAGGCCAAGAAGGAAATGGTCGAGGCGAACCTGCGCCTCGTGATTTCCATCGCGAAAAAGTACACGAACCGCGGCCTGCAATTCCTTGATCTTATTCAGGAAGGCAACATCGGCCTGATGAAGGCCGTGGATAAGTTCGAATACCGTCGCGGCTATAAGTTCAGCACCTATGCAACGTGGTGGATCCGTCAGGCGATCACCCGGTCTATCGCGGATCAGGCGCGCACGATCCGGATTCCGGTCCACATGATCGAGACGATCAACAAGCTGGTCCGCACGGGCCGCCAGATGCTGCACGAAATCGGCCGGGAACCGACACCGGAAGAGCTGGCCGAAAAGCTGCAGATGCCGCTCGAAAAAGTGCGCAAGGTGATGAAAATCGCCAAAGAGCCGATTTCCTTGGAAACGCCGATTGGCGACGAGGAAGACAGCCAGCTTGGCGACTTCATCGAAGACAAGAACGCGATCCTGCCGCTGGATTCCGCCATTCAGGAAAACCTGAAGGAAACCACGACCCGCGTGTTGGCATCCCTGACCCCGCGTGAGGAACGCGTGCTGCGCATGCGTTTTGGTATCGGCATGAACACCGACCACACGCTGGAAGAAGTCGGTCAGCAGTTCAGCGTGACGCGCGAACGGATCCGTCAGATCGAAGCGAAGGCGCTGCGCAAGCTCAAGCATCCGTCGCGCAGCCGCAAGCTGCGGTCGTTCCTGGATCAGTAACGATGGGTTGGCTGTCAAAACTTTTCGGCGGGTCTGCTGCACCAGCAGCGCCCGCCGGCGAAGCCTATAACGGTTTTCACATCACGCCTCAGCCGATCAAAGACGGTCAGGTTTGGCGCATCGCGGCGAAGATTACCGCGACGGATGAGGGCACGGCGAAGACGCACGAGATGATCCGCGCCGATACGCTGCAAAGCCAAGACGAGGCGAGCGCCGCGTCCCTGCGCAAGGCCAAGCAGATGATCGACGAACAAGGGATGCGCCTGTTCGGAAACTAAACAGCACGGACTAAATTTTGAAAAGGCGGGGGCAAAACCCCCGCCTTTTTGCTTTTACACCAGATATTTGCGGAAGTGATCCACGGTGCGCTGCCACGACAGCTCTGCCGCTTCTTCGTCATAACGCGGTGTGCTGTCGTTGTGGAAGCCGTGGTTGGCCCCCTCGTAGATGAACGCCTCGTAATTCTTATCGTTGGCGTCCAAAGCGGCCTGATACGCGGGCCAGCCCTCGTTCACCCGCTCGTCCAGACCGCCGTAGTGGATCAGCAGGGGCGCTTGGATCGCGGGCACATCCGCCGCGTCAGGCTGACGGCCATAGTAGGGCACGGCGGCTTTCAGCTCTGGGTAGGCGACAGCCGCAGCGTTGGCGACACCGCCGCCATAGCAAAAGCCGGTGATGCCGACGGCCCCGGTAGAATCCTCGTGCGTCATCATGAATTCAACAGCGGCAAAGAAGTCGTTCATCAATTTGGTCGGATCGACGGTCTGCTGCAGATCGCGGCCTTCGGTGTCATTGCCGGGATAGCCGCCGACAGAGCTAAGGCCGTCGGGCGCTAGCGCAATAAATCCTGCCTTGGCCAGACGGCGGGCGACGTCTTCGATGTACGGATTCAAGCCGCGATTTTCGTGCACGACGACAACAGCGGGCAGGGGGCCTTCCGCGTTCGCGGGGCGGACCAGATAGCCGCGCACATCGCCATGCCCGTTGGGGGATGGGTAGGTGATGTATTCCGGCACAATGCTTTCGTCATTGAACGACACCTGTTCGGCCAGCGCATAGTTCGGGGCCATCAGGCCAAGGATGCCCGCGGCGGTCATGCCGCCAACGGCGAACTTGGCTGCGCCATCCAGAAACTGGCGCTTGGTGATCATGCCGTGGGCGTAGAAATCGTAAAGTTCTAGCAGTTTGGGGTCAAAGTCCTTGGCGGTCAGTCGGGTCATGTCGCATCCTTTGATGTGGCGATGGGATGCGGGCAGCTTAGGCAGAAATTGCGACAGCCAAAGCAAAAGCGGGCGGTGATCACCAAATGATGATCGCCGCCCGCGTCAAAGGCCGATTTTTCGGCGAAAAATCGGAATGCCCAGACTTAGCCGCGCGGCATCAAAAAGACTTCGCGCACGTCGTTCACCTGCGATGCGTTCAGCGCCAGCATCACCGCATCCGCCACATCGGCCGGTTGCAGCTTGTCGGGCTTGGGTTCGTCAAAGAAGGCGGTGTTAACCATGCCCGGCGCGACGACGGTACAGCGACCGCCCCATTCGCGCATTTCTTCCGCCAAATTGCCAGCATAGCCGTGCACGAACCATTTCGTCGCACCGTAGACAGAGCCTTTGATATGCGCGCGGCCCGCCGCTGATCCGGTCAGAACCATATGCCCCCGCGTCTTTTTCAGATGGGGCAGGGCCGCTTTGACCGTTTTCAGCAGGCCCATGATGTTCAGATCCACCATGCCCTGCCAGTCTTCGATATTGCCGCCCTCGGCGCCGCCGCTGGATGTGCCGCGCCCGGCGTTGGCAAAGGCGGCATGCACGTCGCCATAGCGATCAGCGAGCGCTTTCAACGCCTTGGCTTGGTCGTCATAGCTGGTTGCGTCGCCAGGCAACGCCATGGCGTTGTCACCAAGGTCGGCCACCAGATCGGTCAGTTTGTCCTTGGACCGGGCGAACAGCCCGACGTTCCATCCTGCCGCGACGGCCTTGCGCGCGGTGGCTTCGCCGATGCCGCTGGATGCGCCCGTGATGAAGAGTGTCTTGCCGGCCATGCCGTGCTCCTTATGCTATGTGTTGCCGGCTCAACGCGCGGCGCGGGCACAGGTTCAAATGATGCAGCATCTTTTCACGATATCGACGCAAGGTCAGGGGCTTTACGAATTCACCCGCGACGTGGCGGGGTGGGTGCAGGGGACGGGTCTGCTGACGCTTTTCGTGCGCCACACCTCTGCCAGTTTGCTGATACAGGAAAACGCCGACCCAGAGGTGCAGACCGATCTGCGCGCCTTTTTCGCAAAACTTGTGCCGCCGACGACGGACCCCGCGATGGCCTATCTGACCCATACCTACGAGGGGCCGGACGACATGCCCGCCCATATCAAGGCGGCGATGATGCCTGTATCGCTTAGCATTCCGGTGGCTGATGGGCGCATGGTGCTTGGCACGTGGCAGGGCATTTATTTGTTCGAACATCGCGATGCGCCGCACCGACGTCAGGTTGTGGCGCACCTAGGGTGACGTGCACAAAAGACTCACACGCGGCCTCCATATGCGGGGTCTGATTCTGGCCCCTACCCAAAGCCTAGGGCTGCCCCTATAGTCGCTGTGGATAACTTGGGGCATACCCCAAGAGGCGGACAGAATACGAGGACTGGCTATGCGGTGCCCCTTTTGCGGAAACGTCGATACTCAAGTAAAGGATTCCCGTCCGGCAGAGGATCATGTCGCGATCCGGCGCAGGCGGTTTTGCCCGGCGTGTGGTGGACGTTTTACAACCTATGAGCGCGTGCAGCTGCGCGATCTGGTGGTGATCAAGTCCACTGGCAAGCGCGAGGATTTCGACCGCGACAAGCTGGAACGCTCCATCCGGATCGCCCTGCAAAAACGCCCGGTAGAGCCGGAGCGGATGGACCAGATGATCAGCGGCATCGTGCGGCGCCTTGAAAGCATGGGCGAAACTGACATCCCGTCCGGCACGATCGGAGAGATCGTGATGGAAAGCCTCGCGCGGATCGATACCGTCGCCTATGTGCGGTTTGCCAGCGTTTACAAGAACTTCCAAGCGGCTGACGACTTCGAGAAGTTCATGAACGATCTGCGCCCGAATACAAAACCAGACGCATGACCGCCGCCGCTGACGCCCGCTTTATGGCGCTGGCGCTGGCCTTGGGGCGGCGCGGGATGGGGCAGGTCTGGCCGAACCCCGCGGTGGGTTGCGTTATCGTCAAGGATGGCGTGATCGTCGGGCGCGGGGCCACCCAGCGCGGCGGGCGTCCCCATGCGGAACGCGTGGCACTGGAGCAAGCCGGTGACGCTGCGCGCGGCGCTACGGTCTATGTTACGCTAGAACCCTGCGCCCATACTGGCAAAACACCCCCCTGCGCCGATGCATTGATTGCGGCTGGCGTGGCGCGGGTTGTCGTGGCGATTGGCGATCCTGATCCGCGTGTGGCGGGGCAGGGACTGGTGCGCTTGCGCGAGGCCGGGATCACTGTTGAACTGGGGTTGATGCAGGAACAGGCCGCCCGCGATCACGCAGGCTTTTTGCAGCGCGTCACGCAGGGGCGACCTTTTGTGACGCTGAAACTCGCTAACAGTCTGGACGGGCGCATCGCGACAGCAAGCGGTGAAAGCCGCTGGATCACGGGGCCGCAAGCGCGGCGGGCGGTGCATGCACTGCGCGCGCGCCATGATGCGGTGCTGGTTGGCGCGGGCACGGCGCGGTCGGATGATCCGATGCTAGACGTGCGCGATCTGGGTGAGGTGCGCCAACCGGTGCGCGTCGTGATCTCTCGGGATTTGCATTTGCCGATCAACGGGCGGTTGGCCCAAACCGCCCGCGCGCAGCCGGTTTGGCTGTGCCACGGCCCGGATGCCGACACCCGCGACTGGATCAAGGCTGGCGTGCAGACGTTAGAATGCACGGTCACCCATCACCGGATCGACACGCTGTCGGTGCTGCGCGCGCTGGCGGATCGCGGCATCACCCGCGTGCTGTGCGAAGGGGGCGGTCATCTGGCGGCAAGCCTGTTGCAGGCGCGGTTGGTGGACGAATTGGTCGTGATGCAGGCCGGGGTCGCGATTGGCGCGGACGGGCTGCCGTCGCTGTCGGGGCTGGGCGTGCAAGAACTGCAAGACGCGCCGCGTTTCACCCTCACGGATGTATCAGCGATTGGCGGCGATGTGTTGCAATACTGGCGGCCCGCTTAGCGCCGCCAAAGCCACGCTTGGCTGGCAAAGGCACCCTGCAATTTCGCCAGCGCGCGATTGGCGCGGCTGGGGCTGGGCAGATCGCCTGCGATCAGGCGGTCCACGACGACTTCGACCGGGCAGGGCAGGCTGGTGACGGGATCAAAGTAGCGCGGATAATCGATCAGCACGGCATGAACGAGGGCCGTCAGGTCTGGGCTGGCGGCGCGGCGCGGGATCGGCATGGCGCGATCATCGGTCAGGCCCCAGCCCGCATAGAACGGTGTGCCAAGGCAGGTGACGCGTTTGCCGCGCAAAAGCGCCTCGAACCCCAGCGTGCTGGTCATGGTCCACACCTCGTCCACCAGCCCAATCGCGGTGATCGCATCCATGCCGGACAGCACGGCGTCGGCATAGTCGGCGGCGTCCGGCACAGCGCCATTGCGCAGGCCTTTTTCCACATCGGGGTGCGGTTTATACAGGATCACAGCCGCCGGATTAGCGGCGCGGGCGGCGCGCAGCAGGTCCGCGTTCGTGGTCACATCGGATGTG
Organism: Loktanella salsilacus; assembly: GCF_900114485.1. Taxonomy (GTDB): domain Bacteria; phylum Pseudomonadota; class Alphaproteobacteria; order Rhodobacterales; family Rhodobacteraceae; genus Loktanella; species Loktanella salsilacus. Next base: position 42,945 of record NZ_FOTF01000010.1, read on the forward strand.
CCCAACCGGATCGAGGCATCGTCCGCCACTTGCCCCGGCACCAAGATCCGCCGCCCCGCAGGTAGGCCGCGCAGCGGGTCGGTGGTGCCAAGGTTGTATTTCGACAGCCCCGCCTTGATCAGCTTTGCAATCAGCCGGTCCGCGCGGGCGCGGGCGCCGGCGGGCAGATCGCAGGCGGCGGCGATTAAGGTTTCCAGCTGCGACGGCTGGGTTGGATCATAGTAAATCCCGAGCGGGTCCAGCACCAGCGACAGCGGCGGGATCAGGTCGGCGCCAAGTCCGCGAGAGCGCAAAAAGCCATCCTCGATCCGGACCATATCGGTGTCTTGCAGCGCTTTTGACGCCCAGATCATATGACGGCGGCTGTCCACCGCTGCGGTGTCATCCTTAGAAAAGCGCATCGGTAGTTGCTGGCCAAAGACCTTTTGCAGGGGGCTGCGTTTCCAAAGGCTCAGCTTGTGTCCCGTCCAGCCGGTATGGTCGTCGCGCCACGCGCGGGCTTGGGCGCCGAGGGCAGTGATCACATCCTCAAGCTCGCACAGCGTATCGCGGTAGGGGTCGTACCATGTCGGATAAAGGATCATCGCCCCTGCAAACAGCTGCGCCCGCGTCAGGCGGCGCTGCCGGCGGTCGAGCGGCATACGGTCATCGGTCAGGCCCCAGCCCATGTAGAACGGCTGGCCAAAGACGACGGGTTTATGGCCCGCAAGGATCGCCTCGAACCCCAGTTGCGACGACACGGTATAGACCGCAACGGCCCCCGCCAGCAGCGCGTGGGGCGAGATTGGATCATCGCACAGCGTGATGCGCGGGTCGGCGTATTGGTCGGTGAAATAGCCTTGGCGGTGGCCAGCAGTGGTTTCGGGGTGGGTCTTGATGATGATGCGCGCGTTCGGATGGTCGGTCTGCGCGTAGAATAGCATTTCGCGAAAGGTGTTGGAATCGGCCTTGCTGGCGGCGACGGCCGCGTCGCCCCGCGTCTGGTCGATCACTAGCACATAGCCGGGTTCCGGGGCTGGCAGGGCCGGATCAAAAGCGTTGTATTTCGACAGATGCGCACGGGCGATATCATCCATCGCGGCGCGGGCGCGGTCCAGCAGGGCGGTATCGCCAAGGGGATCATCGCGCAGGATACATTCCAGATCGCTGGGCTGGGCGGGATCGTAATGCATGCCCCGGCTGTCGATCACGAGGCCCATGGGCGGCTCTCCGTCCCGGCCGGGCAGGACAGAGCGTAGAAAGGCATCCTCGATGCGCACAATAGGGGCGGCGCGTTTGGCGGCGACAGCTTCGCCGCGCGGGGCGGTGGGGGAATGGCCCCAGACGCCGACGGTATCGCCGTCACTTGGCAGGCCAAGGGATATGTCCCAGCCCGCCAGTGCCAGAATGCGCCGCACGCGGGTCTGGGTCAGAAACCCACCGTTATAAACGAAAAGCCGCCGCAGGTTTTCACCTGCGGCGGCTGATGTCAGGTCATGACGCACGCGGATCAGAGCCCGGTTGTCGACGATACGGATTCAACGGCGCTCAGCGAACCTGTCGCGGCAGCGATGGCTTTGTTGAACTGCACAAACGGCGCTTCGGTCACATAGACGGTATCGCCGTCGCGAATCGCAAAGTCGCGGGCCATGAACATGCCGTTGGGCCGGGTCAGGTCCAGCACATAGACGACGCGCTGCACGCCGGTCACGTCTTGGCCGACCAGCTGCTCTGTGATCTCTTCCGGCTCGTTGCGGAACACGAAGACACCTGTGGGATCAGCTTGGGTCGAGGACAGACCGCCCACTTGCGCCAGCGCTTCGATTGCCGTGATTTTCTGGCTTTCGAATGTCACGCGGTCCTGCGAACCTGTCGCGCCAAGCACGGTAAAGGTGCGGCTGTCGGATTTGACGATGATCGCATCGCCATCGCGTAGAGCGACATCGTTGCGCGGATTGTTGAACAGATCGTTGTAAAACACTTCGGCTTTTTGATCGCCGCGCGCCACGGTGACGCGGGCGATGTCAGGTTCAATCGCAACGCCGCCAGCGGCCGCTAGCATGGGGATCAGCGACCGGGTGGGGCGTTCAATCGGATAGACGCCTTGACCGTTCACAGCGCCAGATACCGACACAGTTGCGCCGTCACCGGCCAAGCGGCGAACCTGCACTTGGGGGTCGGGGGTTTGATCGGCCAGCTTGCCCGTGATGATGCGGCGGATCGCCTCTGGCGTATTGCCAGCGGCCAAAATGCGGCCAGCGTAGGGGACAAAGATGTAGCCCTGACCGTCAACCTGCACTTCTTCCAGCACGCTTGCGTTCTGGCCCTGCGGGACCAGCAAGCCGTCATCGACGTTTTCAAAGATCGTCAGGCCCAGCGTGTCGCCAGCGCGAATCGTATCGGACCCCAGTTCCCCAGCATTCAGGAACCCGGCGGTGAACCCCAGCGCGGGGGCTACGGCGGCGATGGCGTTGACGCGGTCGTCTACGGTCAGGATGAACGCGTCACCTTCACGCAGGACAGAGCCCGCAAAAATTTCGGATTTGTTCGGTCCCACGCGGGGTAGGGCGCAAGCGGCCAGAATACCCAGCGTGACAACGAGGGCGGCGCCTCGTGAAAGGCGCAATGTCAGGAATAGCACTGCTCGGTCTCCTCGACCTGTTATTGTTCTGCCTCGGTCGTGTTTTCTTTTTAACCTACGGGAAAGACGCGGGGAAAGATAGTTTGGCAGAACGCAGGCCGGGGTCTGACTTGCGCTAGTGTTGCTTTCGTGTCGCTGCGGGATGCTGCCACGCAAGGTGTTGTGTGTTTTAGCCTACGATCCGCAAGGGCTGGCGCGGTGGCGTTTTGCCCAAGGCAAGGCTGTCATAGGGATCGGCGTCCGCCAGCATCATATCGACGACCTGCCGCATCAATTGCCGCCGCCCGCGCGTGGAATAAAAGCCGCCGGGGACTTGGGACGTTTCCAGCAAAAACCGGCGGTAATCCTTGTACGCGCGGCTGTCGGGGCGGTCAGAGGCGGTAAAGAAGTCGGGCAGGGCCTGATCGGACACGAATTCCGGCTTGTTATAGACGGCATTGCCGAAGACCTTCAGCGGGATGCCGCGCCACAGCACCTGATGCGCGGCCGTCGAATTGACGGTCACAGCGGTGCGGGCATGGTCCAGCATCCGCGCCAGCTTGCCCCCGCGCACATAATGCACTCGGTCACTGACGCCGGCCTGCGCGGCAAGGCGTTTGATGATCCGCTTTGTCGGGCTGCGGTCATTGTCCAGCGGGTGCGCCTTGAACACCAGACGATGATGCCGCGGCGCACCTTTGGCGAAACCGTCCATGACGACGGTCAGGAACTCTTCCATCCGGGTGAAGGGAGAGTGCTTTTGAAAGCTGGCGTCATGTTCCAACTGCAGCAGCACCAGATGATAGGGAAAGCCGCCATAGCGGATGCGCAGCGTCGCAATGCGCCGGTCCAGCGCGATATAGGGCATCAGCAGCAGGCGTTTGGTGTAAAGCCAGGTTTCCACGGCGACTGGCAATTCGCGGTGGCGGGTAAAGTTGCGGTAGTCCCGATTCCGGAACATCACGAACCAATGATACAGCGCGCCATAGAATACGTGGTGGCGCATATCGCCCCAGTGTGCGGGCGGCGTCGGCATTTCCAGATCGGACATGGCCAGCGCTGTGCGCATGTCATCAACGCTCATGTCCATCAGGCGCGAATGGCCGTTGGTGCCGCCGCGCTCGTACGTCACCCAGTAGGGGCGCATGTAGCCTTCTTCAAAGACGTGGATGCGCAGGCCAAGTTCATTGGCAATGTCGACCGCTTGGGCATGGATCGGGCGGGTGTCGCCGTAAAGCACGATATCGGTGATGTCATGCTGCGCCACGATGGCGCGAAAGGTGTCCGGCCACTGATCGTGGGGGTCGCGAAAGGGGATGTAGTCTTGCCCGCCGAACCAGAACGCCCGGTCGCCCGCATTGAACCCAACGCGCCAAACCTGCGCACCCGCTGCCCGCAGCATGCGCGCAAGGCGGTGTAGGAACGGGCCGTGGGGCCCTTGTAGGAACAAAAACTGACGGTTGACGGGATCGGTCACGGGGGCAATCTGACTTGGGCTTTGTAAGCGGTTAACCCTTTTGGTGGGCAAAAATAAGGCGCGTTGGCGTTAACACGGCATGCGGTGCTTGTCTGACTTAGCATGAGGGGCTACCTCGAAACAAACCGTGAAGGAGCATGTTATGTTTACCGGAATTGTCACCGATATGGGCCGTATCCTAGAGCTAGAGCAGCGCGGCGATCTGCGCGCGCGCATTGGCACCGGGTATGATGTGGACGGGATCGACATCGGCGCGTCCATCGCCTGCGAAGGCGTATGCCTGACAGTCGTCGCGCTGGGCCGAGAACCGCAGAACTGGTTTGACGTGGAAATTAGCGCCGAAACCGTGGGGGCCACGAATGTAGGCGCTTGGACCGTGGGGCAGACGCTGAATTTGGAACGCGCGCTGAAGGTCGGGGACGAACTGGGCGGGCATATTGTGTCGGGTCATATCGACGGCGTGGCCGAGGTTGTGGGGATGCAGGACGAAGGCGACAGCACGCGGTTCACCTTTCGCGCGCCAGACGCCTTTGCCAAGTTCATCGCGCCCAAAGGGTCCATCGCGCTGAATGGCACATCGCTGACCGTTAACGCTGTCGATGGCCGCGATTTTGGCGTGAACATCATCCCACACACCAAGTCGGTGACAACATGGGGCGCGACCAAGGTCGGCGATGCGATCAACCTAGAGGTCGACACGATGGCCCGCTACGTCGCCCGCCTGCGCGAATACGACTGATGACGCAGGGCACCTGTGCATGGGCTGCGTCCTGATAGCGCTGCCACGATCTTTCCAAACCGCCTTGGCTGGGCTATTGGCCGAGGCAACACGCTAAAGGAATCCCCGATGACCCAACCTTTCGAGACGCCAGGCCCGGTTGAACGCGACTGGTCCGACGCGATCAGCAAGATTGAAGACATCATCGAGGACGCGCGCAACGGCCGCATGTTCATCCTTGTCGACCACGAGGACCGCGAGAACGAAGGCGATCTGGTGATCCCGGCGCAGATGGCAACGCCCGATGCAATTAACTTTATGGCGACCCACGGGCGCGGGCTGATCTGCCTGTCGCTGCCGGGTTCGCGCATTGACGCGCTGGGCTTGCAGTTGATGTCGACGAATAATTCGTCGCGTCATGAAACGGCCTTTACCATTTCGATCGAAGCCCGCGAAGGCGTCACCACCGGGATCAGCGCCCACGACCGCGCGCGCACCGTGTCTGTGGCCATCGACGCTGGCAAAGGGGCCGCCGATATCGCGACGCCGGGCCACGTCTTTCCCCTGCGGGCGAAAGAAGGCGGCGTGCTGGTGCGGGCCGGACATACCGAAGCTGCCGTTGATATCAGCCGCCTTGCTGGCCTGAACCCGTCGGGCGTGATCTGCGAGATCATGAAAGATGACGGCGAAATGGCACGCCTGCCGGACCTGATCGCCTTTGCACAGCTGCACGGCCTAAAGATCGGCACGATCAGCGACCTGATCGCCTATCGCCGCCGCCACGACAATCTGGTGCGCGAACAGTCCAGCCAGACCATCACCAGCGAATTTGGCGGTGACTGGGATATGCGGATTTATACCGACGAAACGCAGGGCGCAGAGCATATCGCGCTGGTCAAGGGCGACGTGACCACGGATGACCCTGTGCTGGTGCGGATGCACGCGCTGGACCCGATGCTGGACATCATCGGCACCGGCCCGCGCGGCCGCAGTGCCGAGTTTCATGCCGCAATGGAGCTGATCGCTGCCGAAGGGCGCGGCGTGCTGGTGCTGCTGCGCGATCTGCACATGAAAATGGTCCCCGATGACGAGGTGTCGCCCCAGACGTTGCGGCAGTATGGCCTTGGCGCGCAGATCCTGTCGTCGCTGGGCCTGCATAAGATTGAACTGCTGACCAATTCGCCCCGGCCCAAGGTCGTCGGGCTTGACGCATATGGGCTGGAAATCACCGGCACGCGCAAAATCTCGGAGATCGGATAATGGCCGGACCCTCGCACTATTCCATGCCGTTGCCGACGTTTGATGCACCGGTGAAATTGCTGGCCGTGGCCTCGCCTTATTACAAAGACATCTATGACCAGCAGATCGCAGGGGCGAAGGCCATTTGCGATCAGGCGGGCGTGGAGTTGGAGGTCATCGAGGTCCCCGGCGCGCTGGAAATTCCCACCGCTATCGGTATCGCTGAACGGCTTAGCAACTTTGACGGCTATGTCGCGCTGGGCTGCATCATTCGCGGCGAGACGACGCATTACGACACGGTCTGCAACGATTCCAGCCGCGGGTTGACGCTGCTGGGCCTGCAGGGCCTGTGCATCGGCAACGGCATCCTGACGGTCGAGAATTACGAGCAAGCTGCTGTGCGTGCGCAGGCGGATGGCCAGAACAAAGGCGGCGGCGCTGCGGCTGCCGCGCTGCATTTGATCGCGCTGGAACGGCGCTGGGGCAACGCGGGCAAGACCGTGGGCTTTACGAGCGGAAATCTGGCCAAAGGCGGAGAGACGGTATGACGATCTCGAATAACCAGCGGCGCAAAATGCGGTCTGCTGCTCGTTTCTTTGCGGTGCAGGCGCTGTTTCAGATGGAAGCCATCGGGCAGACCGTTGACGGTGTGATCACAGAGTTCGAAGACCACCGCTTTGGCGAGGTCTTTGACGATGTGGAAATGCTGGAAGGCGATGTCGACACCTTTCGCGGCCTGCTAGAGCGGGCTGTGGAAGATCAGGCGCGCATTGACCAGCTGACTGACCGCGCCTTGGTGGCGAAGTGGCCGCTGGGCCGGATCGACCCCACCCTGCGCGCGCTGTTCCGGGCTGCCGGCGCTGAACTGATCGCTAAGGATACGCCGCCCAAGGTCGTGATCACGGAATTCGTGGATGTGGCTGGCGCATTTTTTCCCGACGGCAAAGAGCCGCGGTTTGTGAATGCGGTGCTGGATCATATGGCGCATGAACTGCTGCCAGAAGGCTTTTAAGCGCGCGTTTTGTGATGTGAAGGGGGTGGCGGGCCCGCCCGCCCACCCCTTTCGGGGCTTTGCCCCGGACCCCAAGATACTTTAGACCAGAAGAAGCAGGGGCATTGATCCTGCGCTTTTTCTACGAGGTATCTTGCGATGACTGATCCCCTGTCCGGCCTTCCCCCCAGTGTCATGGATGCGGTGCGCGCTCATCGCGGGCGATCCCGTAACGTTGGCATCGTCATGATCGCCGTCGGGGTTTTGGCGATCCTGTTTCCTTTGGTGTTTTCTGTCGTGGCGAAGGTCGCGCTGGGCTGGGTGTTTTTGATCACCGGTGCGGTGCTGCTTTGGCATGCGGTGCAATCACGCGGCTGGCGATCTGGCTTGCTTGCTGGCGTGATCGCGCTGATGCATCTGGCGCTGGGCGTCTATCTGGCGTTCTTTGCGCTGACGGGTCTTGTTGGGCTGACGCTGCTGCTGGGCGCGGTGTTTTTGATGCAGGGTGTGGCCGAGGGCATGATCGCTATTCAACACCGGCCTGAAAAGGGCTGGGGTTGGCTGGCCGTGAACGGCATCGTCACGCTGGCCCTTGGTTTCTTGCTGATCGCCGGGTTGCCGGGAACAGCGCTGTGGGCGGTTGGCGTCATGCTCGGCGTGAACTTTGTGTCGACCGGCATCGCCATGATGGCGCTGAGCCGGGTCTGAGGTGGCGGGAACCGCAGCGACCGTGCAGGGACTTATTCCCGAGGACCTGTATGTACAGGTGGGCACCAGATAACCGGACCAGGGTCCGGACAGAGCCAGCGCCCTCGGATTTGCTTAAGGCCACTGGAATGTAGCCCCCATACGCACGGGAAGAGCAGAAGCCCGCCAAGGGTTGAGGTAAGCCTGCGGGCGCGGTTCGGCAAGGGGCGGGATGCAAATATCCTTGGCGGCCTTGACCGATGTTTACGTTTTGTTCATATTTGCGCCATGCCTGATGATATGAACCTGCCTGTTTCGATGCCAACTTTGATGCCAGGCCAATTGCTGGCGCGGGGCGTGTCGCGCCATTTGCGGGGCCATGATTTTGTCTGCGTCGAGGAACTGGTGCCGACCTCTGGCCTGCGGGTAGATGTGATGGCGCTGGGGCCGAAGGGCGAGATTTGGATTATTGAGTGCAAATCATCCCGCGCTGACTTTCAGTCTGATTCGAAATGGCAGGGCTATTTGCCGTGGTGTGATCGATTCTTCTGGGCTGTCGGGCCGGAATTTCCGACCGAACTGCTGCCGGAAGACACAGGTTTGATGATTGCCGATGGCTATGACGCGGAAATCCTGACGATGGGACCACAAACAAAGCTTGCACCAGCGCGCCGCAAGGTCATGATCCAGAAATTCGCGCGCCATGCGGCGGTGCGGGCGCAAACGGCGCGGGATCCGGGATTCGTGCTGCCATTCGGGGGGTGATACGATGCTGACAGTGGGTTTGAAGGCCGAGGCGCGGATGGTTGTGACCGCGAATATGCTGGTGCCGGGCGTCACGGGGGTCTTTGGCGATTTTTCCACAATGCCGCCGGTGCTGGCGACGATGTTTCTGGTCGGTTTTCTAGAGGAAACCGCCATCAAATGCGTTTTCCCGCATCAAGAGGCGGGGCAGCATTCGCTGGGCACGGACATTAATGTCACCCATATCGCGCCCACGCCCGAAGGGATGGAGATCCGCGCCGAGGCGGAATTGATCGAAATTGAGGGGCGCAGCCTGCGATTTCGCGTCAAAGCGTGGGATGCCGCAGGTTTAATTAGCGAAGGCACGCATCGCCGCGCCACGATTGACGTGGCGCGTTTCAATGCAAAAGTCGCCGCGAAATCTGGCGCGGCCTAGCGGTTTAGCGCGGTTTGACAGCGCGGGCTGCTGCGGCAGCTGCGCGAATTTCTTCTGCAATTTCCTCGGCTTCTTCGGGATCGAAGTCCATCGGGACCTCTACCGTGCCCGATGTAATGAACAAGCGGACCATGCCCAGTTCGGTCGGGCCGATCTGCATGTTGGCTTCTAAATCGCGTTCGTCGTTGATACCCATCGGGGCCTCCTGTTTTTTTGGCTTTTACGCGGGGCTTTCGGCTCTTGCAATCATGGATGGGGTTCGCTAAATCCGCCGCAGTGCCGCGTTAGCTCAGTTGGTTAGAGCGCTTGATTGTGGATCAAGAGGTCCCTGGTTCGAGACCAGGACGTGGTACCATATATCCTCCTTTCATGGTTGATATTGCTGCACTCTGCTAGAGTAGCGCCGAATTTACCCAGATTTGCGCCCGAATGGCTTCTTTTCAAGCGGCTTTTGTTTGCGCCGCCGTGCCCCAATGTGAACCCCGTCATAGCTTAGGGGTTGCGAGGGTATAAGAATCGGTCGCGTTTTCGGGCGAGATCACGCGCGTGCGCCTCGTGCACCCGCATTCCTATGTCTATTTTGATTCCATGGATGAAAACGGCGATGTCGTGAACCTGCGCTGCGCCGTGCAGTCTGGATCGCTGCCCTGGTCAATATCGCCTTCTGGTCCAAGATGGGGCTGATCGTGATCGCTAGAACCGCCGCGTTGCCGCTTGTCTTTTACCGCTTCATCGCCGCCATCGGATCCTGTTGAACCTCGCGGGCATGGACGCCCAACAAAAGCAGAGCGGGCCACAGCAGATAGGCCTCAATCTCCAAGTTCTCGCCAAAGGTGAGCAGGATGATCGTCATCATCAGCCCCATCGGCAGGCGGCCGCGTGGGCCGCAGGCCGCGTCGCGCAGGGTCAGAAGTGTTTGCCAGACCAGTGGCACCAGCAATGCGCCGAAACCGATCAGACCCTTGACGAACAACAAGCCGTACCACGTGTGGTGGCTGCCGATGGGCATGTATTCAACCGCGTGTGACCCCGGTTGCACGGTGCCATGACCGAACCAGACCGCCTCTTCTCGCCAGCGTTCGGTGGCGATGCGTTGCAGCGTTTCGCGCACCCGCGTGCTATCGGCGCGCGCATTTTTGAAGGCAGAGACGGCGTCCTTGGCCGCGGCCGCCAAGGCTGCGCCGCTAATCGCGAGCGAGGCCGTCAGGCCTGACAGGACCCGCCATGCCCAGCTTTGCAGGATAAGGGGCATCATGCGCGGGGCGACGGTGCAGGCCGCCAGACCCACAAGGCCCATCCGGGATTTGGACGCAAAGATCATCAGAAGACCTGCCGCGAGCCCGATACGGCGCCAGCGGCGGTCGCTTTCTTCTAGCGCGAAGAGCACTTGAACAACGCCCAGCAGCGCGGCGAAGGGCGACCAAGGCGCGTAGAACTGCCAGCGCGGTGTCCAGGTGCCTGGATCCCATCTGAACAAATAGACCGAAAAATACTCTGGCCCCGGACCGCCGATGGCTTTGAGCGGCGAGGTGAAAATCCGTTCCGGCAGTCCGATATGGGGCGCGGCCAGCATCAGGGGCGCTAGGATCAGCGTGCCAAGGCCAACAACACATTGTCCGCGCACCAGCACGCTGCGCCTGATCGGCAGCACAGCGCCGATCAGGGGGAAAAGCGCCAGCAGCGCCCACCCCTTTGCCCAGCCGATCGTGGATTTGATCGTCTGCTTCAGGCTCAGCGACCAGTTCAGGTGTCCGGCCCACAGGGCAACCAGCATGATGGCCATGCCGATGATCCACAGCCAGACCACGACAGGCACCGGGCCGACCGCCCGCATATCTGCGCGCACGGCGTTGCCAAGGTAAAGGATTAGCACGGCCAGCCCGCCCAGCGTCCAAGCCAGCACCGGCCCCACGACGTAAAGTGCGCCGATGGCATAAAAGGGCCAGGTCCAGACTAACGTGCGATAAACCAGACGTTCGACCGGGTTCAGGTCGGTCATGCCTTGGCTGCGGGCTTGGTCAGCAGCCGGCTGATCAAGGCAAGGCGGACCCAGCCCATCGCAAGGGCCATGAGCATCATCAGCGTGGCGGCGATGCCAGCCGCGACGGCGAGTTTGCGATTGGGCGACGACGGGCGATCCGCCAGCGACGGATTTTCCAGCACCTGAACCAGCGGGTAGGACGCGTAGACATCCGATTTGCTCGACTGGGCACGGGCAATGGCCGAGGCAAAGACCGCCTCTGCCACCGAAAAATCGCGCTCCAGATCCTGAAGCTGCGCGGCGGCGGCGGCCTTGCTGGTCAGGTCTGTCTGCCCGTCAGCGAATTGCGCCTGCAATGTCGTCAGTTCCTGAAAAAGCCCGGCCCGGTCGACGTCCTTGCGCACCAGGTCCGACAGCAGGTCAGCGCGGACGCCGTGCGGGGCAAGGTCGAGGGTGGAAAGTGTGGCCGTGTCCAGCCCGGTTGTCACCGCAGCCAGTTGCAAGGCGGCAGCGCGGGCTGTGTCGCGCGCACCGCGCGCGGCAACGACCTTGGGATGCGCCGCGCCGTATTGGGCGGATGCTGCGGCAAGTTCCGTGCCAAATAACGCGACCTCGTCTATCAGGGCGAGGTAAGAGCCGTCGGCGTAAAGCTTGAGCGTCTTGGCGGCCGATTCCGGATCTAGGCCAAGCTGACGCGACATCGCCGCGACAGCAGCATCCGCTTCTGAAAGGGCTGCGGCGCGGCTGCGGATTTCGGTCTGCAGCGCGAGGTTACGGTCCAGCAGCACATCGTATTGCTGAACCGACAACAAACCCGTTTGATCCTGAAGCGTCGAAATCTCTGCCCGGGTCCCGGCCACAGAGTCGCGGTAGTCGGCAATCGCTTGCAGGCTGCTGCCTTGGCGCGTGTTAACCTCGTCCGTCCGAAGGGCGTCAAGTTCGCGGAAAAAGGCCGTCAGGATCGCGTCGCCGCGCGCTTGGGCATCCTGCGGGCTGCTGCCGATCATCTGGAAATGGATCAGGCTGGTCTGATCGACCAGTTCCACGCGCGGCTGGCCAAGGTCGCTTTGGCCTATGTCCAGCGACTTTGCAGCAGCGGCAAGAATGCGGTCTGCGTTCAGCAGGCGTTTGTAGGTTTCAGTCGGACTAACGGCATTGCTGGAAAACGCCGAGTTTGCAGAGGATGACGCCTGACCGATTCCGTTCAGGTTCAATGACGCAGAAGCGCCAGAGCCGGGCAGGATCAGCGAGGTGGAGGATGTGTATTTTAGCGGAGCGGTCCGCAGATAGCCCATGATCGGGGCCCAGATCATTGCGGCGCCAAGAATGGCAAAGGCGGCATACCGCGGCAACCGGCCCAGATCGCTGGGCTTGCCGCCGACAAAAGCGCGCTTGACCTTGCCTTTGCGGCGGCCCGGCCGGGGGGCGGTCAGGGTTGTGTCGGCTGGCGCATAAGACATGGGTTAACTCTCCTTTAACCTAGGTCCTAACAATTTGAACCGCATGCATCACTCGCGCGAAAGGGCACCTGCGGGTCGCATCGGGCGCGGTGGCCTATCCGCCCGGATAGGTCCGTACGATCCGGCCATCCTAGCGGTCAGCGTTTTGATGCGCCTATTTGTCACCTTCGCTTTGACCGCCCGCATGAACGAAAAGGGGGCGTTCTGTGCGCCAAAGCCCAGCGAATCGGGCAACAGGTCGCAGTCGTTGGCGATCAATTCGCCCATGACGGGTCCGCGGTTCAAAGGCTCCGCATACGGGCGTGCGGGCATTCGGGGCCTGATTTCCGGAAAATTTAACGCGCATTCTACTCAAAAAGTATATGCGCGTTAACCATTGGCACAGGACCGCATCGCCGTATGGCTGTCGCAGTATCCTCTGCCCAGCGAATCTACCCGGTCGTTCCGTTGCGCCAAACCCCTTTTTTTATTGATCTTATGGCAGCCACCTTGGAAACGGGATGCCCAGATGAAACATGCAACTTTCGACTTCGATGCCAATGTCACTGCCTTTGCCGGTGCGCAGACCTATCTTCCGGCGCTTGATCTGTCGCTTGTTGATAGCACCCTTCAGGGCGCAGTCGATGCGTTGCTTCTGCCCGGCAAGCGCAAGGCGTTTTTCATCAATGCGCATTGCTGCAACGTGATGCATCGGGACCGGGCCTATATGAAGGCGGTGCGCTGCGCCGACGTGCTGTTGCCAGATGGGATCGGCGTGGACTTGGCGGCCCGGATGACCGGACAGCGCCTTGCCGGCAACCTGAACGGCACGGACCTGATCCCCGCGCTGCTGACGCAGGCGGCGAAGGCTGGCAAGTCGGTCTATCTATTCGGGGGCACGCCGGGAACAGCGGACGCTGCGGCGGCCACCCTGATCCAGCGCATTCCAGATCTGCAGGTCGCGGGTACCCGCGACGGGTTCGCAGGTGCGCAGAACACCGACGCGGTCATCGCTGACATCAATGCCAGCGGCGCCCACATTGTGCTGGTCGCCCTTGGCGTGCCGCTGCAGGAAAACTGGATCGACCAACACGCCCACAAACTGGACGCGCAGTTGGTGACGGGTGTCGGCGCGGCACTGGATTTTCTGGCTGGCAATGTCAGCCGTGCGCCCGTTTGGGTGCGCCGTGCCCGGTCCGAATGGATCTGGCGTCTGGCGCAGGAACCGCGCCGCCTTGCACGTCGCTACCTTGCGGGCAATCTGACCTTTCTGGCGCGCGCAGGTGTGGCAACACTGCGCCGTGTGTCAGCGGCAAGCGCGATGCGCAGGACGCTTGATGTCACAGTCGCAGGCTCCGCCTGTGTGGCGCTTGCCCCGGTTCTGGCGCTGACGGCGATCGCGATCAAGGCAGACTCGCCTGGGCCGGTGCTGTTCAAGCAGACCCGCATTGGACATAACGGCCAGCCCTTCACGATATTCAAGTTCCGGTCGATGGTGCAGGACGCCAAGGCGCGCCGCGCGGCCCTTTTGGCAACGTCTGACCGCGACGGCATCTGCTTTAAATCCAAATCCGATCCGCGCATCACAAAGGTTGGCAAGGTGATCCGGCGTCTGTCCATCGACGAGCTGCCGCAAATCCTGAACGTTCTGCGCGGTGATATGGCAATCGTTGGTCCGCGCCCTGCGCTGCCGGACGAAGTCGCGGCCTATCCGGCCCGCGCGATGCAGCGTTTGTCCGTGAAGCAGGGCATCACTGGGATGTGGCAAGTTTCTGGTCGTGCCGATATCGCATTCGACGAGATGATCGATATGGACCTGACCTATGCCCGGTCGCGGACCATCATGCTTGACCTGACGCTGATCGCCCGCACATTCCGCGCCGTTCTGTCGGGCCGCGGCGCCCACTAACTGACTGGTCACAAAGTGGCAAAGCAGGCAGCCCCCGGGCTGCCTGTTTGCGTTTGCAGATAGCAGCCAATCACCACACGCCCGCGACGTGTTTACCTTGCCAGCAGGGTCGCGGCCCCCAGAACGCCGAAGATCCGACCGATCTCTGCTATATTTGTGACCGTACTATCGTAACAGGCCAGCGCATCGCCGGGCAGCAAGTAGGGGTCGTAATCGTCCCGGTCGGCGCGGCGCAGCAAATCTTCGATATCGCGTTCAATCACGGCGGACACGCCGGTGATCGGGTTGCGGGTGAACAGCACCGATGATCGGTCCGCGCTTGTGCTACGCGGCCCGCCGACACAGTTCGCGTCGATCACCGCTTGCAGGTAACGCGTGCCGTATGGCACCTCTCGCACGGTCTGGCCGATGGCAGAGGACGCGTTATTGGTCGCGGGCTGGGTCAGGTTCGACAGGAACAGGCTGACGCCCGGCGGGCTGATCGGGCTGGGCCGCATCAGGTCTTCTTGGAAACACTGGCGGCTTGGGACGCGGATTTCGTCGCCGCTTAGCAGCATGATGTCGACGGCGTTCTGCCCTTCGAATACGCCGCGCATGTCCAGCCGGTACAGCGCACCGCCGCGCCGCACTTCCACTGCGGATATGTCAGCATCAGGCCGCACGCCGCCGACAGCGCGCAGGGCGGCGGATAGGTTGCGTCCTTCGGTCGAGGCACCAAGGGCCGTCTGACGCACGACATCAAGGCGGTCGCCCATCACGCCGCCAATTTCCACCGCATGTGGTTCGAACACAGCGCCCGATACGGCCACGTTGACAGAGGCGAAATCCGTCACGCGGACCGACAGCTGCGGTGTATCGGCGTAGAAATCCTTGGAGTGCAGGCCGCGCAGGATGTCTGCCTCTACCTCGGATGTAGATCGGCCCTGCGCTTGGATCGGGTCAAGGAACGGCAGTTTCAACGTCCCGTCGCGTGACACGACGTAGGACCCGCTAAATGTCGGATCATCGCCAACACGCACATCAAGAAGGTCGTTCCGGGTCAGCCGTTCGCCCTGCAGAATGGAAGCAGCCATCGTGCTGCCTTTGCCAAGACTTGCGCCAGCCGCGTCGACGCCGCCCAAGGGCAGACACTTTTGCGCGTTCAGCGGCTCTGACCGCAGGTACATCGCGTTCTGGCGGGTCACGGCGGGGTCGCGGTACTGGGCCTGATAGGCGTCGCCTGTGGCCACCGCCTCGATGTTGTCGGGCGTGTCGTAAGCGGTACAGGCCGGCGTCAACATCAGGACTGACAGGGCGCAGGATAGGTGGAGTGAATGGGCCAACGCGAACCTCTGCTATCTGTCGTTGTAAGTAGCCTATGCCGATTCAACGTGACGGTCCAAGGGGCAGCTGGATCAAGCCCTATCCGGATGGGTAGGCTGTTGCCCTTTTGCGCGGGTCCGCTGGCCTGAGGGGGCGGGGACAGACGGGGTAGGGCGCCTTTAAAGTTTGTTTACCGCAATCACCGGGACAACTGAAACATGCAGGCGACGTCACGATCCAAGGACCTGATCGGCAATCTGATGGCCTACGGCGCATCCGAAGTCGCGGCCAAGGCGTCGCGCCTGATCGTTGTCATCGCCGTCGCCCGGACGCTGGACCTGACGCAGATCGGTGTCGCCGCAACGGCGATGGCGGCTGGCGACATCCTGAAATCGCTGACGCAAAACGGTGTCGGCCAACGGATCATCGCCGCGCGCGACGACGCGCTAGAGGCTGTCTGCGCCACCGCACATCGGATCTTTTGGGGGTGGAGCATCGGATTGTTCGCCGTGCAGACCGCCATCGCCGCCGGCTTCTGGCTGTCGGGCGGCAGCGTGACGCTGTCGATGCTGATTTTCCTGCTCGGTGCTGAATACCTGTTCATGCCGGCAGGTCTGGTTCAAGGCGCGCTTGCGATGCGGGCAGGCAAGCTGCGGCGCACCGCATCCATCGCGGGGGCGCAGGTCGTGGGGGCGAACCTGATGTCTGTGCTGCTGGTGCTTGTCTGGCCGTCAGCGCTGGCACTGATCCTGCCGCGCCTGCTGTCCGCGCCGATCTGGTTGATCGCCATACGCCGCCTGCACCCTTGGACCCGCAACGCCGCCGCAGGCTTTGCCCCGCTGCGCCCCTTCGTCGATTACGGCTGGGCTGTGCTGGGGGTGGAGCTGGTCAAGGCGCTGCGGATGCAGGCTGACAAGCTGATCGTCGGCCTTTTGATGGGATCAAAGGCGCTGGGCCTATATTTCATGGCCTTCAACGCGGGTCTTGGCCTGTCGAACGCCTTTACCGTCGCCTTTGCCACGGTCCTGTTTCCGCATCTGACCCAGACCGCCAACCGCAATGCGGCTTTGCGCGGCAGCTTTCTGATCGGTGTCGGCGTGATCGGTCCGGTGGTGGTCCTGCAAGCACTGGCAGCCCCCTATTACATCCCGGTCCTGCTGGGCGAGAGTTGGGCCGAGATCGGTGACATCGTATCGATCCTTTGCCTTGTGGCGATCCCCACGACGCTTTGGACCGCCGCCGCTGGTTGGCTGCGGGCCAACAACCGGCCGCAGGTTGAACTGGCCGTGACCGTGGCGCTGGCCGCCGGCGTCATTGCCAATACGGTGTTGCTTGCTCCGCTAGGCCTGACCGTCGTCGCCACCGGCTATGCCATCACCACGACGACCATCTTCGTCGCCGCCTCGCTTCCTGCGATCCGCGCCGCCTTTTTCCACCGTCCAGCACAGGTTTAATCCAAAATGAAATTCACAGTTGTCATTCCCTGCTACAACGCCGCTGCGACACTGCTGGACACGCTGTCCAGCATCACATCCCAGACCCACCCGGCGTTGCAGGTGATCTGCGTTGACGATGGATCCAAGGACGCGACCCGTGCCATCGTGCGCGCAGTGTCCGCGCAAGATGCGCGCGTCACGCTGGTCCGCAATCGGGGCAAAGGGCCATCCGATGCCCGCAATCACGGCGCATCATTTGCGTCACCCGGCGATGTCATCGCCTTCTGCGACGCCGACGACATCTGGTCGCGGGCGAAGCTGGCACAGCTGGCCGTCGTCTTGGCCGACCCGTCGATTGATGCCGCCTTCGGTCAGGTCGCCTTTTTCAAAGGCGCACCAGCAAGCGCATCGTCGTTTTCAACCGTGCCGACAGGGCCGCTGACCATCCCGATGCTGCTGGGCGAAAACCCTGTCTGCACCATGTCAAACATCGCAGTCCGGCAGGACGTTTTCGCAGCATCCGGCGGTTTCGACACAAGGATCGTGCACAACGAGGATCTGGAATGGCTGATCCGCTTGGTCGGAGCGGGGGCCAACATCGTCGGCACCCCCCAGCGCCAGACATGGTATCGGGCCAGCACCGGCGGACTATCCTCTGACCTTTCTGCGATGGCGGAAGGACGCGATATGGCGCTGCAGACGGCGGCCGAATTTGGCTATGCGCCGGACCGCGCCGCCGAGGCGGTGCACCAGCGTTACCTTGCCCGCCGGGCCCTGCGCCTTGATCAAGGGCGCATCAAACCGCTGCGCTATACTCTGCGCGGTTTGCTCTTCAGTCCCAAAGCATTCTTTTCAACGCCCCGCCGTGGGGTGCTGACGCTGCTTGGGGCCTGCGGCGCGCTAACGATGCCGCGCAGGCTGTCCCGCCGCCTTTTCACGCGCTGAGTTTTTAAAGGAGATCGATCATGCCCCGTGTCACCATCGTCGTCCCTGCCTATAATACCGCCCGGACCCTTGCGGGCACGTTGTCTGCCTTGCTGGACCAGACCTTTCGCGATTTCGAGATCGTCGTGGTCGACGACGGGTCCAGCGACGCCACAGCCGCCATCGCGACATCCTTTCAGGGTGATCTGCGTGTTCGCCTGATCCAGCAGCCCAACCACGGCCTTGCGGGGGCCCGCAACACGGGTATCGCGGCCGCGAAGGGTGATCTTATCGGGTTCTGCGATGCCGATGACCTGTGGGAGCCGTGGAAGCTGCATGCGCATGTCCGGCATCTGGACGCGGCACCGCTTGTCGGCGTCAGCTACGCAGGCTCTGCCTTGATCGATGACGATGGCAGGTTTCTGAAACAGGCGCAGCGCCCGCGCCTGACCGGGGTCGACGCGGCGCATATCCTTAAGCGCAATCCTATCGGGAATGGGTCAGCGCCGGTCATCCGCCGCGCGGTGTTTGACGCCATCGCTTATCGCCCGGCGTTCCAGATCGCGCGGGACTGGTATTTTGACGAAACCTTCCGGCAGTCCGAAGACATCGAATGCTGGGTGCGGATCGCGCTGACGACCAACTGGCGGTTCGAAGGCGTGCCCGGCCTGCTGACCCGCTACCGCATCAGCGCTGGCGGCTTGTCCGCCGCGACCGATCGCCAGTTGGCCGCATGGGAGGCGATGATCGCCAAGCTGACGCCCCTTGATCCAGCGATGATGACCCGGCTTGCCCCGGCGGCACGCGCCTACCAACTGCGCTATCTTGCGCGGCGTGCGGTCAGCGACGGTGACGGTGCGCACGCGTGGCAGATGATCACCGATGCATTGCGCCAGTCTTGGATTCCGCTGATCGAAGAGCCGATCAAGACCGTCACCACGGCGGTCGCAGCCCTTGCCCTGCGGCTGGGCGGGCGGGCCGTGATGGCATCGCTGCTGACACTAAAGGCGCACAAACCATGACCCGCCGTCCTACCGTGCTGCACCTTGTCGATGACACCACCGCTGGCGGTGTGATGCGCGTCGTCGATTTCCTCGTGACCTCTGGCGACCTGCAGGCGCAGGCCCGGCATGTCACGCAGCAGGTCGCCCGTGGCCGCATCCGGCCCGCGCGTCTAAAAGCGGACGTCATCGTCTCTCATCTTACCTTAAACTGGCGCGGCATGCCGGGGCTGGCTGCGTTGCGCGCCGTCAATCTGCGCACCCCGATGATCCACGTCGAACACAGTTATACGGCTGGCTTTGTGACGCATAATGTTTCTTGCCCCGGGCGTTTCCTTGCGATGCTGCGCCTTGGGTTTGCCAACTTCGACAAGGTCGTCGCTGTCAGCGCCGCGCAGGCGAAATGGATCGACGAAAATGCCCTGTGCCCCGCTGACAAAATCACGGTCATTCCATCCTGCGTTGATCTGCAGGCCTTTCGCGCCGTCCCTGGTCACGCTGGCCCGGTTCGGGTGTTTGGCGCGATCGGGCGCCTTGATCGGCAAAAAGGGTTCGACACCCTCATCGCTGCATTCCGCACGCTATCAAGTCCAGAAATGGCCCTGCACATCTACGGTCAAGGTGATGAAGAGGCGTCACTGCGCCGTCTTGCGTCAGATGATCCGCGCATACATTTCAAAGGCTTCTCTGCCGCGCCGACCCTTGCTTTCGCGGCCGTCGATGCGGTGATCATGCCGTCCCGCTGGGAGGCTTACGGCCTTGTGGCCATCGAAGCGCTGAGCGCGGGCAGATCTGTGATTTGCGCCGATGTGGACGGGTTGAACGATCACGCCGCCCACGGTGGAATGGTCGTGCCGCTTGGCACAAAGAGCGAGATTTGCCACGCGCTGTCGCGTGTTATGACGCGGGGGACGGGCCTTGTGGCGCAAAACCGGTCTGTGCGTGTGCTCGAGGATGCATTCCTTCAATCTTGGAGCGACCTGATAGCGCATCAAGGCGCGTCACACCGGTGGTCCGCAAGGGGCACGGGGCTACAGCCGTCTCAAAGCTGACTTCGGTGGCAAGCTGAGTGAGAGTCTGCTGTGCGGACATAGCGACACCTATGCCGCCCAACATTCAGCCTCTCAATCACCTTCAGCCCTCGAAGTGGCGTGACCAGATTTCTGTGCGTTTCGCGTCGCGCACTTCGTATTCGCGTATCGCGCGGGTAAGGTCGCCAACTTCGTCTGTTTCTTTGTCAGCCGCTATGTCTGTTAGCCGCATAGTATACCAAGCAGTTATCCCGCCCTCTGGCGCATCCGAAAATCTTGGAAAGGATGGTTCTGGCATCTGGTTTTCCATCCACAGATTGGGAAGGCTCGGCGCAAGAACAAGCTCACGGGCGAGACCCACGACATCAACCACACCGCTCCTCACTGCGTCTTCTGCTTGCGCTCGTGTTTTGAAACCGCCGGTCAGCATAAGAGGCTTGGAGGTTTTGGTTCTTGCACGTTTGGCAAACTCGATAAAATACGGCCCGCGCCCCGCTCCATCTGAGGCAGCTTTCGCGCCGGGAAAGTAGGTCCCACCGCTGATGTCGATAAGGTCCACGGAGGATGCGTCTAAAGCTGCGACAACCTCAAGAGCATCATCTTCATCAAGTCCGCCGACCAATTGATCCGAGGAGTTGAGTTTTACCGCAATAGGAAAGTCGGGACCGACTTCCTTACGCACTGCTTCAATGGATTGAAGCAACATTTTCATACGGTTGGCGATTGTCCCGCCGTATTCATCACTGCGTTTGTTAAATAACGGCGACAGGAATTGACTGAGGAGAAAACCATGTGCCGCATGGATTTGCACGCCACCAAACCCTGCTTGTTGCGCCAACTTTGCTGTCTTGGCGAAGTCCAAAGGAAGTTGTTGAATTTCGTCCAGCGACATCCCTTCACATTGCAGGTCGGGCAAGTCGAGTTCGCTTGGCCCTTTCGGATTGCTGATTGGGCGATACGCAAGCGCACCAGCATGTCCAAGTTGCAGCCATAACAGCGCGCCGTTTCTGCTGCCGTGTTCTGCAAGAGACTCGAATTTTGACATATCAGAGTTCACGTCCAACACAAGATTTCCGGGCTTTTCGGCAAAGTTGGGCGAGGGTTGCACCTCCCCGATAATCGACACGGCCACACCACCTTCGGCCCAGCGTTGGTAGAGTCGATTTTGTTCAGCGGTGGGGATGCCTGTGCCTTCGCCCAATGAGTCAGACATTGCAGATTTGGCAATCCGGTTTTTCAAGATCACACCGCAAGGCAGTTCCAACGAACTAAACAGAACATCATCTTGTTGCATTAGAATGGCCCCTTCAAATTTTGGCTACTGACGACACTTTCATGAAAAAGCATGGCGGGGCAACCTTGTGTAGGTTCGGGCTCGAACCAGCCATTCGCTGCGGAGGTCATGACCGTCCTGCACAGGCCGCAGGTGACGCGCCGAGGGGGGTGCGCACCTCGATTATGTCTCGGGTCGTTTTAAAACAGCGGCATCAGTGGACCAATGACCGCGGGTTGAACTCACAAACAGCCTGCCCCGCACTACCGAAAACAGGTGCGGACAAATTTAGATCATCACAGGGCCATAGGTCAGGCTAGGGCACGCAGCACTCTGATGTGCCTCTATCCTTTCGAACTGACCTCAAATCTATCATCGCACCCGCACAGGCGCTGCAAATTTAAGCATGGCAGAATCCCTGACTGATTTCGCGCAACCTTTTTGCGCGCCGGTTTGACAGGGCAGATGATTAATCGCCGGTTGGTCCCCAGCGGCAGGGTTGCCTGTCACGCCACGCACATTCGGGGAACACACGTATGATACATCGGATCAAAACCAGACTTCTCAGCTCGGCCGTCGGACTTGCGCTTATGGCGCTTCCGGCTTGGGCCGACGGCACCTTGCGGATCGGCATGACGGCCTCTGACATTCCGCTCACGACCGGCCAGACCGACCAAGGGGGCGAGGGGATGCGCTTCATGGGGTATACGGTGTATGACGCGCTGATTAACTGGGACCTGACCTCTGCCGACAAACCGTCGGGTTTGATCCCGGGCCTTGCGACGGAATGGACCGTTGGCGAGGATCAGCTGACATGGACCTTCAAGATCCGTGAAGGTGTTAAATTTCACGACGGCTCTGACTTTACGGCAGACGATGTCGTGTGGAACTTTGACAAGCTGCTGGATGATACATCCGAACAATACGACCCGCGCCAGTCCGCGCAGGGTAAATCGCGTATTCCGGCTGTCGCCAGCTACCGCGCTGTTGATCCGCAAACGCTAGAAATCGTCACCAACGTGCCTGACGCAACGCTGCCTTACCAGTTGGCGTGGATCCTGATGTCGTCCCCTGCCCAGTGGCAAGCGCTTGGCAAAAGCTGGGACGCCTTTGCCGAAGACCCCTCTGGCACTGGACCTTGGATCATGGACAGCTTTGTGCCGCGCGAACGGGCAGAGCTGCTGCCGAACGCGGCCTATTGGGACGACACCCGCGTGCCGCAACTGGACAAGATGATCCTGATCCCGCTGCCCGAACCCAACGCCCGGTCTGCCGCGCTGATGTCCGGTCAGGTCGACTGGATCGAGGCACCGGCCCCCGACATGATCCCCGCCTTGCAAGGCAACGGGTTCGAGATCGTGTCCAACACCCTGCCGCATAACTGGACGTGGCACCTGTCCCGCGTGGAAGGCTCGCCTTGGAATGACATCAACGTGCGCAAGGCGGCCAACCTGGCCATCGACCGCGAAGGCATGTCGGTGCTGCTGGGCGGCATGATGGTCCCGGCAGAAGGCTTCTTGCCGCCCGGCTCGCAATGGTTCGGCACGCCGGATTTCAAGGTCACCTATGACATCGAGGCCGCCAAGGCGCTGATGGAGGAATCCGGCTATGGCCCCGACAACCGCCTGACGGTCAAGGCGCTGATCTCTCCGTCCGGGTCTGGTCAGATGCTGCCGCTGCCGATGAACGAGTTCATTCAGCAAAACCTTGCAGAGGTCTGGATCGACGTGGAATTCGAGGTCGTCGAGTGGAACACGATGATCAACATCTGGCGTGCTGGCGCAGCTGACGACAGCAGCCAAGGTGCCCAGTCGATCAACTTTACCTACTTCATTCAGGACCCGTTCACCGGTCTGATCCGGCACCTGTCTTGCGACCTGATTGCACCCAATGGCACCAACTGGGGCCACTACTGCGATCCAGAAATGGAAGAGCTGATCAAGCAGATCCGCACCACCTTTGATCCCGAAGAGCAGACTAAAGTCCTGCAAAAGACGCATGAGAAGTACGTCAATGACGCGCTGTTCCTGATGGTCACGCACGACGTGGCACCGCGTGCGATGAACGCAAATGTCAAAGGCTTCGTGCAGGCGCAGAACTGGTACCAGAACTTCAGCTCGATCACGATGGAGTAGAAAGGGCAGGGGCGGCCACAGCGCCGCCCCGTCCGATATATCATGTTTACATATCTCCTGCGCCGCCTCGTTTACGTGATCCCTGTCGCCCTTGGCGTCAGCCTGATCTGTTTTCTTCTTGTTCACATTGCCCCGGGCGATCCGCTGGTCGCGGTCATGCCCATCGACGCCACAGCCGAGCAAGAGGCTGAAATGCGCGCCGTCTACGGCTTTGATAAACCGCTGCCTGTGCAGTTCGGTATCTGGCTGGGAAATGCGGTGCAGGGTGATCTGGGCCGATCCATCGCCACCGGTCGCGCCGTCGCGCCAGAGGTAACGCGCGCTGTCGGCAACACACTGCTATTGGCCGCCGCCGCCAGCGTGATCGGCTTTCCGCTGGGTATCTTCTTTGGTTTCATGGCGGGCTATCTGCGCGATACGGTCTGGGACCGGATCATCACCGCCACCGCCATCGCTGGCGTATCGACGCCGAATTATTGGCTGGGGATGGTGCTGGTCATCATCTTTTCAATCACCTTGCCGTGGCTGCCGTCTATGGGTGCGGGGCCGGGTGGATCGTCTGATTGGACATGGGATTGGCTGCATATGCGCCATCTTGTCCTGCCCGCGATCACGTTGGCCGTGGTGCCAATGGGGATCGTCATGCGCACGACGCGGGCGCTGGTGTCTGACATTCTGGATCAGGATTTCGTGCAGGCGCTTTATGCCAAAGGCATGACGAATAGCGGCGTGCTGCGCCATGTTGCCCGCAACGCCGCCCCAACGGCGCTGTCCGTCATCGGCCTGCAACTGGGCTATCTGCTGGGCGGGTCTATCCTGATCGAGACTGTCTTTAACTGGCCCGGCTCCGGCTATCTGCTATCGGTCGCCATCCTGCAGCGGGATCTGCCGATGCTGCAAGGCACGATCCTTGTGCTGGCGATGTTCTTTGTCACGCTGAACCTGCTGGTGGATATCGCCCAATCCATGATTGACCCAAGGATTTCGCGCGCATGACCTATACCGCAACCTCCACATCCACAGCGCTAGAGGTGCCAGCCGCCCCCACTGTCGGGTATTGGGCCGGGGTCTGGCGCCGTTTGCGCCGCGATCCTGTGTCGCTGATCTGTGCGGCGATCCTGCTGGCGCTGATCTTTTGCGCCATCTTTGCGCCTTGGCTGGGCTTTGCTGATCCATACACCGGATCAATGATCGCGCGCCTGAAACCCATCGGGACGCCGGGGCATATCCTTGGCACGGACGAGCTTGGCCGCGATATGCTGGCCCGGCTGATCTATGGCGGACGGCTGACTCTGTTCCTTGGCATCACGCCTGTCGTTGCAGCCTTTGTGATTGGCACCTCGCTTGGTCTGATCGCGGGCTATGTCGGCGGCTGGGTCAATTCGATGATCATGCGCGTGACGGATATCTTCTTTGCCTTCCCGTCTGTGCTGCTGGCCATCGCGATCTCTGGCGCGCTGGGGGCGGGGGTGGTGAATTCGCTTGTGTCGCTGACCATCGTCTTCATCCCGCCGATCACCCGCGTCGCCGAAAGCGTCACCGCATCCGTGCGCAAGCTGGACTATGTCGATGCGGCGCGCGCCAGCGGGGCGGGCAACTTTACCATCGTGCGGGTGCAGGTGCTGGGCAATGTGCTGGGGCCGATCTTTGTCTACGCCACCAGCCTGACCAGCGTGTGCATGATCATTTCCGCCGGCCTGTCGTTCCTTGGCCTTGGCGTCAAACCGCCAGAGCCAGAGTGGGGTCTGATGCTGAACACCCTGCGCACGGCAATCTACATCAATCCATGGGTGGCGGCGCTGCCGGGCATGATGATCTTCATCACGTCCCTTTGCCTGAACCTGCTCAGCGACGGTCTAAGGAGCGCGATGAATGTCCGCCAATAAAACCATCACGACAGCCCCGTCATTGGCGGACATCGGCGGCCCCCGTCAGCCCTTGATCACCGCCAAGGACCTGACCTGCCACTTTCCGGTCCGCGCCGGAATACTGGCCCCGAAAAAGGTGGTCCGCGCCGTCGATGGCATCGATTTTACCATCGCAAAAGGAGAGACCCTTGGCGTCGTCGGCGAGTCCGGTTGCGGCAAGTCGACAACCGCCCGCTTGCTGATCGGTCTGGTCCCGATCACGGGCGGCAAGATCATCTATGACGGGCAAGAGCTGAACGCGGACCTTAGCCTGCGCGATCTGCGGCGCGGCGTGCAGATGGTGTTTCAGGACAGCTTTGCATCCCTTAACCCGCGCATGACGATCGAGGAAACGATTGCCTTCGGCCCCAAGGTGAACGGCGTGCCGCAGGCCGAGGCCTTGGCGATTGCCCGCGATCTGCTGGACCGGATCGGCCTTGATCCCGCGCGGTTCGCGGGCCGTTACCCGCACGAGCTGTCCGGCGGCCAGCGGCAGCGGGTCAATATCGGGCGCGCCCTTGCGATGCGGCCCCGGCTGCTGATCCTAGATGAAGCCGTGTCCGCGCTGGATAAATCGGTCGAAGCGCAGGTACTGAACCTGCTTGAAGACCTGCGGCGCGATTTTGATCTGACCTATATGTTCATCAGCCACGACCTGAATGTGGTCCGCTTCATCTCTGACCGGCTGATGGTGATGTATCTGGGCGAGGTGGTCGAGGTTGGCCCCGCAGAGGCGCTGTATCACAAGCAGGCGCATCCCTATACGGCAGCGCTGTTTTCCGCGATGCCGTCAATGGACCCGGACGCGCGCACGCAGGTGCCGCCCTTGGCTGGTGATCCGCCCAATCCCATCGATCCGCCCTCTGGCTGCCGGTTTCACACCCGCTGCCCGCTGGCCAAATCGGTGTGCAGCAGTCTAAAGCCCCGCGCCATCACGCTGAATGAGGGGCATCAGGTGGCTTGCCACCTCCATGATCCCGCGTCCGGATATGAAGAGGTGGCAGCATGAGCGCGCTTGTCGAAATCGAAGACCTGACCGTCCGCTTTAGCGGCGAACGTACAGTCCATGCGCTGAACGGCGTCAGCCTGTCGGTGGAAAAGGGCGAAGTCGTCGCCCTGCTGGGGGAAAGCGGATCGGGCAAAAGCGTCACGCTAAAATCCTTGATGCAGCTTTTGCCCGGCAAGCGCACCAAGATTGGCGGCAAGATCGCCTTTGACGGCCGCGATGTGCTGAAACTCAAGGGCCGAGAGCTGGCGAACTTTCGCGGGCCAGAGGTCGCGATGATCTTTCAGGATCCGTCGCTGGCGCTGGACCCGGTCTATGCCATCGGCACCCAGATCGCCGAAACCGTTATGCGCCATGAGGGGCTATCCCGCCCCGACGCCAACGCGCGCGCCCTTGATATGCTGAAGCGGGTGCGCATTCCCTCGCCGGAGCGGCGGCTGTCGAACTACCCGCACGAGATGTCGGGCGGCATGCGGCAGCGGGCGATGATCGCGCTAGCGCTGGCCTGCGGCCCGCGCCTGCTGTTGGCGGACGAGCCGACGACCGCGCTGGATGCCACGGTGCAGATGCAGGTGCTGCTGCTCCTGCGAGAGTTGCAGCAGGAAATGGGCATGTCGGTGATTTTCGTCACCCATGACATTGGCGTCGCGGTTGAAATCGCGGACCGGGTGGCGGTGATGTATGCGGGCACCATTGTTGAAACCGGCACCATCGCCGAAATCATCAAAGATCCCCGTCATCCCTACACAAAGGGGCTTTTGGCCGCGAACCTGCACGGCGCGGTCAAGGGCGCGCGCCTTGATGCCATCCCCGGCGCGCCGCCCACACTCGAAGAACCACCAACAAGCTGCCCCTTTGCCCCCCGGTGTCCGGTGGCCATGGCGGCTTGTCACGCTGCCCGCCCGCCGCTGATCAGCAAAGGACCGGGCCGCGCCGTCGCATGTATATTAGAGGCAGAGAGCGTCCTATGAGTGAGATTGAAAAGAAACTGGCAGACATGGGTCTGGAACTGCCGCCCGATTGCCCGTCGCGGGCCAGCTATCTGAAATACCGCACGTGGAACGGTCTGTTGTTCCTGTCGGGGCAGATTTGCGAATGGAACGGCACGCCCAAATGGCTGGGCCCGATCACGCCCGAAACCGCGATGGAGGAAAGCCGCAAAGCCGCGCAACTGTGTGCCCTGAACCTGCTGTTCTGCACCAAAGAGGCGCTGGGATCGCTGGACCGCGTCAGCGCCGTGCTGCGCGTCGGCGGCTTTGTGAATGCGGGGCCGACCTATAAAACCGGACCTGCGGTCATCGACGGCGCATCGCGGCTGTTCATTGACCTGTTCGGGGATGCCGGCCAGCATGCCCGCACGGCTGTCTGCGTATCAAGCCTGCCCGAAAACGCCGCGGTCGAGGTGGACGCCGTGCTGGCCTATACATGAGGCTGGTGCCCAACGCGCTGGCGCAGCGCAGCGCGCCTTGGACGCAGGTGCAAGACGCGATCCTGTCCGATGCCGCGCTAAGGGCGGCGCATCAGGTTGTGTCATCATGGGATGGCTATGCGCCCACGCCGCTGCACGCTTTGCCGGGGTTGGCCGCGCAGGCGGGGATTGCGTCGCTGCACATCAAGGATGAAAGCGGCCGCTTTGGCATTGGCAGCTTTAAGGCGCTGGGCGGGGCCTATGCCGTGGCGCAGGTGCTCGCGCAGCACCCCAGCCCGGCTGACATCGTCGTGACCTGCGCCACCGACGGCAACCACGGCCGGTCCGTGGCATGGAGCGCGCAGCGCTTTGGCTGCCGCGCTGTGATCTTCATCCACGAAACAGTGTCGCAGGGCCGGGCCAATGCGATCGCCAGTTTCGGGGCCGAGGTCCGGCGCGTGCCAGGGGGCTATGACGACAGCGTGCGCATCGCCGCCGATGTCGCAGCGCGCGAGGGTTGGCACGTTGTGTCCGACACCTCTTGGCCCGGCTATACCGACGTGCCGCGCAACGTCATGCAAGGCTACGAAATCATGGCCGCCGAGGCCTTTGACGCGCTGCCCGCGCCGCCGACCCATATCTTTATCCAGACGGGCGTTGGCGGCGTTGCGGCTGCGGTCGCCGGTTTGGCAAAACGTCGCTGGGGCGATGCGCGGCCTTGTATCATCCTTGCCGATCCAACCGGCGCAGCGTGCTGGGCCGACAGCTTTTTCGCAGGAAAGCCGACTGTTGCGCAGGGCACTGTCGACACCCTGCAGGCCGGACTGGCGTGTGGAGAGGTCTCTGAGCTGGCTTGGGACATCCTGAAGGACCACGGGGATTTCGCCATCACCGTGCCCGATCATTTGGTCGGGCCGATGATGCGCCAACTGGCCGCCCCCGCGAACGGCGATCCCGCGATAGAGGCGGGGGAATCTGCCGTGGCCGGCTTGGTCGCCTGTCTGTCTGCAGACGGCGCAATGCGGCATGCGATCGGCCTTGGCCCCGCGTCGCGTGTGCTGACCTTTGCGACCGAGGGCGCGACTGATCCGGCGCTGTACCGCTCCATCATCGCGGGGGATGATTTGCATGCGTAACCTGATCGCCGCCGTCGCCCAGATGGGGCCAATCGCACGGGACGCGCCGCGCAGCAGCGCGGTCGCGCGCATGTGTACAATGATGACCGACGCGGCGGACCGCGGTGCATCGCTGGTCGTCTTTCCCGAATTGGCGCTGACAACCTTCTTTCCGCGCTGGCATCTGGAAGGTGCCGATTTGGATCAGTGGTTTGAAACAGCGATGCCGAACGCGGCCACGCAGCCGCTGTTCGATTTGTCGGCCAAGCTGAACATAGCCTTCCACCTTGGCTATGCCGAACTGACGCCGCAGGGGCAGCGATTTAATACGGCAATCATGGTCGAGGCGGGCCAGATCGTCGGAAAATACCGCAAAATCCACCTGCCGGGTCATCAAGAGCCAGAGCCCTGGCGTCCGTTTCAGCACCTTGAAAAGCGGTATTTTGAAACCGGCGATCTGGGCTTTTCAGTCTTTGACGCACTTGGCGGCAAGGCGGGGATGTGTATTTGCAACGACCGGCGTTGGCCGGAAACATGGCGTATGCTGGGCCTGCAGGGTGCGGAACTGGTGGCGCTTGGTTACAACACGCCGCTGCATTATCCGCCCGCGCCGGAACATGATCACCTGCAGTATTTCCACAACGCCCTGTCGATACAGGCGGGCTGCTATCAAAACGGCCTTTGGGCGCTGGCGGCGGCCAAGGCCGGGCACGAAGAAGGCTGCGATCTGATCGGCGGCAGCATGATTGTCGCCCCAACCGGCGAAATCGTGGCGCAGGCCCTTGGGGTCGGGGACGAGGTGATCACCGCCCGCATCGACCTTGATCGCTGCGCCGAGATACGCCGCAATATCTTTGATCTGGCCAAGCACCGAGAGCCGCAGACCTATGGCCTTCTGACTGCGCCCAAGGCGGGGTGAGCGGGCCTTGGACGATTTAGAACATGCCGATGTCACCGCACTTCTGGCGCAGTTCGCCGCAGGCATGGCCACGCCGAATGATGCCGCGGCGCTGGTGCTGGACCGGATTGCGCGGATTGACCCCAAGCTGAATGCCTATTCCACCCTTTCCCAAACCCTGCTGGCCGAGGCGCAGGCTGCGACGGACCGCTGGGCGCGGGGCGTGCCGCAAGGGCTGCTGGACGGTGTGCCGATCGTCGTGAAGGATAATCTGGTGTCGCGCGGCTTGCCCGCGTCATGGGGCAACGCCGCGCTGTCCACCCGCATGGCCGCGCATGATGAGGTGCCGGTCGCGCGGCTCCGCGCCGCTGGTGCGCTGGTCATCGGTAAGGGCAATACGCCCGAATTTGCCGTCGACGGCTACACGGAAAACCTGACCTTTGGCGTGACCCGCAACCCCTTTGACACCGCTCTGACGCCGGGTGGATCATCCGGCGGGGTGGTGGCGGCGGTGGCCTCTGGCATGGCCTTTGCGGGGCTGGCGACAGACGGCGGCGGGTCGATCCGCAGACCGGCAGGATATACCGGGCTGGTGGGGCTAAAGCCGGGGATTGGCCGCGTCGCCCGGGGCGGCGGCTTGCCGCAACTTTTGCTGGATTTCGAGGTTGCCGGACCCATCGCCCGGTCACTGCGCGATCTGCGGCTGCTGAATGCTGTGCTGTCAGGCCAAGCGGGTCGTGCGCAGGGGCGGGCACAGGGTCGTATTCTTGCAATCCCTGTCATGGGCGATGCGCCGTGTGACCCTGTCATCCTGCAGGCATTCGCGGACATGTGCGAGGCGCTACGCGGGCGGGGACACAGGGTGATCACGGGTGATCTGCCATATGACCTGTCGGACCTGAACGCCGGATGGGGCCATATCGCAGAGGTTGGTTTGGCCGCCTATTTCCAGCAGGACCCTGCTGTTGCTGCTGCAGCGGCGCAGAAATATCAGGCGATGGCAGCGCGGGGCCGTGCCTTTCCCGCCAGCGAATTTCAGGCCATTCAGCACGCTGTAACGGATCTGCGCCGCGCGGCGCAGGGGCTGTGGGGCTATGATGCGATCCTGACGCCGACCTCTGCCGCGCAGCCTTGGCCCGCCCATGAAAGCCACCCGGCGATGATCGCAGGCAAGCCTGCCGGGCCGCGCGGGCATGCGGTCTATACCGGTTGGGTCAATGCCGCAGGCCTGCCCGCCATCGCCTTTCCCGCGACGATTGCGGCGGGATTGCCGATTGGTCTGCAACTGATTGGACCCGCCCAAAGCGAAGGCTGGCTGATGGACGCGGTAGAGCAGATTATTAGTCCGTTTCGCTGGCCGAATTTGCCGCCTGCAGGTTGATCGACACCTCACCAAAGCCCGCGATCCATCCGGTGACGATAGCGTCCGGCGTGAACCAAGGCAGCCCGCATAAGGACCCCGTTATCACCGTCTGACCCACCTGAAGCCCGCCGCAATGGTCCCCAAGATGGGCCAGCAACAAGGCAAGGTTCGCCAGCGCCGACCCGCCCGGCACGGTCGCGGGACCATCAAGGGTGACTTGCGCCTCTGTCCCAAGCCGCGCGTCCTGCGTTCCGAAATCCGACCCGTCCCATGCGGGCAACGCGGGGCCCAGCACCAGACCGGCGTTGATCTGGAAATCGGCAAATTTCAAATCTGCCCGTGTGGCCGCGTCGCCGGTCAGGCGGGTGTCCACCAATTCCAGCGCGATGCAGGGCACGAAATAATCCTGCGGCCGCAGCGGAAGGGTGGCAGCGGGCAGCGGTTGGGTCAGGGTAAAGCCGATCTCAAGCTCGACCCCTAAACGATCCGCGACGATCCGCGTGCCGCCGCCCGCGACGTCATACCGCGACTGGATTGGCGCAATAATCGGCGGGCCTCCATCGGCCGCATGACCGACCTTGAACCCGGTCACAGGCCCAAGCGCCGCACTGACGCGCGATTGGATCGCCAAGACTTGCGCACGCGTCAGCACGTCCCAATCTGGCGTGATACGGGTGCCGTTTTCGTGGGCGTCAATCAGGGCCTGCGCAATGTCAGTCGTGTTAGGCATGTTCGCTTTCGATCAATAGGCGCAATGCACGCGCGGCGCTTAGGATGGGATTAATCAATGGCACGGGGGACGCGGCGCGAAGCCGTTCCGCCGCTGTTCCAAGGGGCCCGCCGCCGATGATGACACAGGCCGCGCCAGCCGCATAGGCCCGGTTGATCTGCGCGAGCAGGGCTGCGTCCAACGCCCCTTGGTTCGACATCAGCGCCGCAGGGTCGGCATCAGCGCAAAAGCATCCAACATAGGTGGCATTGCCCGCGTGGGCCATCATCAGTGCATCAATAGGGGCGGCCAGCGCCGGAGTCGTGGTGGCGACCGCAAAGGGTTGCCCGGCCTGCGCCGCCTGACGCGCGGCGGCTGCACCAATGCCGATCACCGGGCAAGGCGCGCGCTGGGCAAGGCGGGCCGCCCCCGGATCACCGAAGGCAGACACGATGATCCCATCGGGCCACAGGGGTAGGGCGGCACTGGCAATCAGGTCTGCCGCATCAGCAAGCGCCGCTGGGTCGGTAATCAGATCCGGACCCGACGGCGCGGTCCAAGGTGTCGGGGGGGGCCCAAGGCCAACCGCCGCGATCTGGCACATCGCCATGGTGGTGGCCGGATTGTGGTTCGGGTTCATCAACAGGACGTGCGCCAACGTAAAGCCTCGCTTTGATCTGGCTGAGATGGCCCAGCCTACGATGGGAGGGGCTGCTAGAAAAAGTGGGCGCGTTGTCTGTGCGGGATAGGTCGCGCCGCAGGGCGACGGCTGGCATGACATCGCTGAAAGAAACGGCAAAGGTGCTATATTCAGTGCGCCATCTGAATGTGCTTTGCCCTCATCTGCCGCGCATGCGCTGCGATTGCCTGTCAGGCGTTGTTGGACGGTCGCCACTCTCGGCCGTCATTATCAGACGCTTAGGATAGACTACCAAGACCGCCGAAATGCTTTGCGCATTAACCCCTTATCGCAAGCAAACGATCAAGTTTGCTTTTCACGCTGCTTAAGCGCGTGACAGAGCCTGCGGTGGCGGCACCAGTGCCCAAATCGCGCAACCGCGTGTCAGCAAGCGGCGATACTGCTTTGCCACCCACACGGATTTCGTAATGCAGATGCGGCGCGGTCGACGTGCCCGTTGATCCGGCGCGGCCCAGTTCGGTGCCAGCGGTTATGCGGTCGCCGACTTTGATCGCGTCATTCAAGGCGCTCAGGTGGGCATATAGGGTTTGAACGCCGCTCCCGTGGTCAACCTCGACAACCGTTCCGTAACCGCTGCGCTCGCCCATGAAGGCCACTTTGCCTGCT
The DNA here is from genome assembly GCF_900114485.1 of Loktanella salsilacus. Taxonomy (GTDB): domain Bacteria; phylum Pseudomonadota; class Alphaproteobacteria; order Rhodobacterales; family Rhodobacteraceae; genus Loktanella; species Loktanella salsilacus. The sequence continues at coordinate 75,979 of NZ_FOTF01000010.1, forward strand.
TGGGTCGCTTCCACGGGCGCGCCTTGTTCGGCGGCAAAGTCCAGACCGCTGTGCATCCGCTTTGTCTTGTGGATCGGGTGCATGCGCAGCCCAAACGCGGAACTAAGCCTTGCGCCACGGATTGGTTGCTCGAAGGTCTGCAGCAGCTCGCCGTCTTTCATGATCTGGGTGCGGCGGGAATTGTCGTCCGGCCATAAAATCTCATAGCGGCCGTCGTTCAGATCCAGTTGTGCGAAATCGATGGTCGGTTCCCCCACGACACGGTCGCCCGCGCGGTACTCGCGCCACATCACGCGCATATGCTCGCCGCCGCTCAGCTGCGTGCGCAGATCGAAGGTTTCGTCTAGGATTAGTTCAAGGTCTGTCGCAAAGCGTGTGGGAATCCCGGCGGCCTCTAACGCGCCAAAGATCGAGGTTTTCACAATGGCCTCGCCAGCGCGCGGAACACTGACAAGGTCAGGCGCAAGCCGTTCGACCGAAGGCGCAGGTGCGAAACGCGCCAAAATACGCGAGCCATCTTCGAGTTCGAGCGTCGCCGTGTAAGGCGTGCCCGCGGGGGATGTTTTCAAAGACAGGAGTTGCCCCGGCTTTAGTTGACGTAGGTCAAATTCGGACCCGATCGCGGCGGTCACATCACGGCTGGCGTCTGTGTCGAGTCCCGCCTCGGCCAGAAGTCCTGAAAGGCTGCCACCTGCGTCGACGACGCGCGACCAGCTGACGGTGTCGGCTGCCTGTTCGGGCAAATCGGCCACGGGCGTTGTCACGGCAAAATCGTCGTCACCGGACGTGTCTTGCGCCGTACCACCTGCGGGGGATGGAAGGGCGGCGGCTTCTTTGGCTGGGCCGGGCAGATTGGCCGGTTCGTCAAGCAGCTGCGATACGCTAAACGCAATGCCGCCGGTCACCAGCAGCGCTGTCCAGTATCGTAGTCTTATTAACATTGCATGTCCCGCACCGCCTCGTGCCTCTACGCAGTTTGCGCGAAATACTTTTTAGGGGTTAGTGAAGTGCTCTGCATGATTTTGCAATGAAGGGTGGGCACAACCGGCGGGACCTTGCCTTCACGCTTTGGTGTCTGGCTTTGGCACCTTAGCGTGGTGCCGTCTTGTCCATCTTGCTAGGTGTCTGATGTGCTGGCGCAGATCAGAGCCTTCGGCAAAGGTATTTAAGACCACAAGAAGCCACTGCGTGCTGCGTGACAAGGGCATGCGGGCAGGGTAGGAGGCGCGTTCAAGGAGAGACTGCCATGCCCCAGACCACCGTCGAATTCACCATCCAAGCCAATCCGCTGCCGCGGCTTGATAAAGTTCTGGCGCGCGATGTGCCGGAGGATGCGACGCTCTCACGCTCGCGTCTGGGCAAGCTGATTGCGGACGGTGCGGTGCAGGTGGACGGCGTCGTTGTGACGGACCCGCGCGCGCGGGTGGCCGAAGGGGCGCAGGTCGCGATTACCGTAGAAGAGGCGCAGGAAAGTCACATCGTAGCGCAGGATATTGCGCTGGATATCATCTATGAAGACGACGACCTGATCGTGCTGAACAAGCCTGCGGGCATGGTTGTGCATCCTGCGCCGGGCACGCCGGACGGTACTTTGGTCAATGCGCTGATCCACCATTGCGGCGACGACCTGAGCGGCGTTGGCGGCATGAAGCGGCCGGGGATCGTGCACCGGATCGACAAGGAAACCTCTGGCCTGTTGGTCGTGGCGAAATCCGACGCCGCCCATCAGGGGTTAGCTGCACAGTTCGCGGCCCATACGGTCGAACGGCGCTATCTGGCGGTGTGCTTTGGCATGCCCGACGCGAATGACCCGCGACTGCGCGGCGTAAAGGGCACGAGTTTCGACCCTGGCAATATCCTGAAGGTGCAGACTTTCCTTGGACGGCACAAAAGCGACCGGCAAAAGCAGGCGGTTTCGTTTCAAACCGGGCGCCATGCTGTGACGCGCGTGCGCATTATTGAAACATTGGGTACGCCGGCTGTCGCGACCTTGGTGGAATGCTGGCTAGAGACGGGCCGCACCCATCAAATCCGCGTGCATATGGCCCACTGCGGTCATGGCTTGATCGGTGACCCGGTGTATGGCGGCCGTCAGAAGCTGGCGGAAAAGGCTGTAGGACCAGCAGGCGTGGCCGCTGCGCGTACCTTCCCGCGTCAGGCGCTGCATGCTGCAACCCTTGGCTTTAAGCACCCGATTAGCGGCGAATTCATGGAATTTGCTGCGGAATTACCCGCGGATATGTTACAACTCTTGCAAGATTTGCAGTATAAGGGCTGAAAATCGCTGCTTGATGTGCATTTATGCGCAGACTTTGGTGGTGCGCGACGGAACGCACAGGTTCATACGTTGTTAAACCATTGCACCGAGGATGATTGAAAGACCGCCCTTGGACACCCATATCCATGTTAAGCCCATAAACATTGGGCAGAGGGGAACCGACATGAGCGATTATAAGAATCTTCCGGCGCCGTCACCTGAACAGGGGCTGAACCGCTACATGCAGGCGATCCGCAAGTTTCCGATGCTGGAGCCTGAGAACGAATACATGCTGGCGAAGCGTTGGACCGAAAACGAAGACACCGACGCCGCGCACCAGTTGGTGACGTCCCACCTGCGTTTGGCCGCCAAGATCGCGATGGGCTATCGCGGTTACGGTCTGCCGCAGGCCGAGGTGATTTCCGAAGCGAACGTCGGTCTGATGCAGGCCGTAAAAAAGTTCGACCCTGAAAAAGGCTTCCGTCTGGCGACCTATGCGATGTGGTGGATCCGCGCTGCGATTCAGGAATACGTCCTGCGGTCGTGGTCGATGGTGAAACTGGGCACCACCTCTGCCCAGAAGAAATTGTTCTTTAACCTGCGCAAGGCGAAAAACCGCATCGGCGCGCTGGAAGAAGGCGATCTGCGTCCCGAGAACGTGCAGCGGATTGCGACCGATCTGGGCGTGACCGAAGCCGAAGTCGTGTCGATGAACCGGCGTCTGTCGGGCGGTGATGCGTCGCTGAACGCGACCGTCGGGTCCGAAGGCGAAGGCACGATGCAATGGCAGGATTGGCTGGAAGACGAAGACGCCGATCAGGCTGGCGATTATGAAGAGCGTGACGAGCTGGAAAACCGCCGCGCCATGCTGGCCGAGGCAATGGGCGTTCTGAATGACCGGGAAAAAGACATCCTGATGCAGCGCCGCCTGAACGACGAAACGATCACGCTGGAAGACTTGTCATCGCAATATGACGTCAGCCGCGAGCGGATTCGCCAGATCGAAGTGCGCGCGTTTGAAAAGCTGCAAAAGCGCATGCGCGAATTGGCGGCTGAGAAGGGGATGCTTGAGAGCGTCTAATCCTTTCGCTAGGCTTGTTCTAAATGCTCCCGCCGGTACCTCCGGTGGGAGTTTTCTTTGCCAGATGAAAAGGACACGCGATGCGTTGGGGAATACTCGGGGCGGCGAACTTTGCGCGCCAGCATATGGGGCCGGCGATTCATGCGGCCAAGGGCGCGGAACTGGTGGCGCTTGCAACATCCGATCCGGTCAAGGCGACTGGCTTTAGCGACTTTGCGCCGGGCCTGCGGGTGCACAGCGACTATGATGCGCTGCTGGCGGATGATGGGATTGATGCGGTTTATATCCCGCTGCCGAACCACCTGCATGTGGACTGGACGATCAAGGCGCTGGAAGCTGGCAAACATGTGCTGTGCGAAAAGCCGATTGCGCTGAAAGCCGAAGACATTGACCGGGTGATTGCCGCGCGGGATGCCAGCGGCAAATTCGCGGCAGAGGCGTTTATGATCACGCACCATCCGCAATTCGCCCGCGCCCGTGAATTGGTGCAGGGCGGCAAGATTGGCCAGTTGCGCCACGTCGATGCGCTGTTCAGCTTTAATAACCCCGACGCGGGCAATATCCGCAATAAGCCGGACACAGGCGGCGGGGCGCTGCCTGATATTGGCGTCTATGTCTTGGGGGCCGCGCGGTTCGTGACGGGGGCAGAGCCGGTCGCGGTCACCCATGCGCGGGTCGATTTCGAAGGCGGCGTGGATGTGTTCGCTCAGTTCGCGGCGGAGTTTGAGGGTTTCACCTATTCCGGCCTTGTGTCGACCCGGATGCAGCCCGCGCAGCGCATCACGTTTCACGGTGACAAAGGGATCCTGACCATGACCGCGCCCTTTAATGCGGGCGTTTATGATCAAGCAGAGTTGGTGATTGAGACGCAGAACGGCAGCCGCACGGTCGAACGCTGGCCCGGCGTGAACCAATATGTGTTACAGGTCGAAGCCTTTGCCGCAGCGGCGCTGCACGGCGCGGATTACGCTTGCCCGCTGGAATTCAGCCGCGGCACGCAGGCGATGATGGATATGGTCTACGCCGCCGGCCGCTGAATGAATAAGGCCCCGGCGCAGCGCCGGGGCCTTATGATCGTTTAATCTTCTTCCATCGCCTCTAGCTCGTCGATCATCCCCTCGATCATCGACAGGCCTTTGTCCCAGAATGCCGGGTCAGACGCGTCAAGGCCGAAGGGGGCCAGCAGTTCGGTGTGGTGCTTGGACCCGCCCGCTTTGAGCATATCGAAATACTTGGTTTTAAAGTCGGGATCGCCTTCGGCGTAGACCGCGTAAAGCGCGTTCACCAACCCGTCGCCAAAGGCATAGGCGTAGACGTAGAACGGCGAGTGGACGAAGTGAGGGATGTAGGACCAGAAGGTCTCGTATCCGTCTTGAAAGTCGAACACTGGCCCAAGGCTTTCGGCCTGCACCGACATCCACAGCGCGTTGATATCGTCGGGCGTCAACTCTCCTTGGGCGCGGGCGGCGTGCAGTTTGCATTCGAAATCGTAAAACGCGATCTGGCGCACGACCGTGTTGATCATGTCCTCGACCTTGCCCGCCAGCAGGACCTTGCGTTCTTCTTTGGTCTTTGCCCCTTCGAGCAGTTTTTGGAACGTCAGCATTTCGCCGAACACGGATGCGGTTTCAGCCAGTGTCAGCGGTGTCGACGACAGCAATTCGCCCTGACCCGCGGCAAGGCGCTGGTGGACGCCGTGGCCAAGTTCATGCGCCAAGGTCATCACGTCGCGCGGTTTGCCAAGGTAGTTCAGCATCACATAGGGGTGCACGGTGCTGACGGTGGGGTGGGCAAAGGCACCTGGCGCTTTGCCGGGCTTTACGCCCGCGTCGATCCAGCCGTCGGTAAAGAAGGGCTTGGCCAGTTCTGCCATTTCAGGGGCAAAGTCGGCGTAGGCGTCCATGACGATCTTTTCCGCCTCGGGCCAAGTCACGATGCGGTCAGCGTCCATCGGCAGCGGTGCGTTGCGGTCCCATGTTTCCATCCGCTCTAGTCCCAGCCATTTGGCTTTTAGCGCGTAATAGCGGTGCGACAGGCGGGGGTAGGCGGCGACGACGGCATTGCGCAGCGCCTCGACGACCTCTGGCTCGACATGGTTGGACAGGTGGCGACCGTATTGCGGGGTCGGCATTTTCCGCCAGCGATCCTCGATCTCTTTTTCCTTGGCCAACGTGTTGTGGACGCGGGCAAAGAGTTTGACGTTCTTTGCAAAGACATCGGACAGCGCGCGGCTACCGGCTTCGCGCTTGGTGCGGTCGCGGTCGGTCAGCAAGTTGAGAGTGGATTCAAGGTTCAGCTGTTCGCCGTCCACATCGAACATCAGCGCGGCCATGGTTTCGTCAAACAGCCGGTTCCACGCGGCCGCGCCGACAGTGGATTGGTCGTGCAGGAACTTTTCCATCTCGTCCGACAGCTGATGCGGCTTCATGGCGCGCATGCGGTCAAAGATCGGCTTGTAGCGGCGCAGTTCAGCGTTTTGCGCCAGCAAGTCTGCCAGATGCGCGTCCTCTAGGCGGTTGAATTCCAGACTGTAGAACACCAGCGGCGTTGTGTAGGTGGTCATGCGGTCTTGCGCGTCGGCCATAAACTTGCCGCGCTCGTCATCGGTGGTGATCTGGTAGTAGCGCAGGCCCGCGTAGGACATGATGCGCCCGGCGATGATGTCGATATTCTCGTAGCGCTTGACTGCGTCCAGCAGGCCAGCGGCGTCAAGATCGGCCAGCTTACCTTCGTAGTCGGTCGCGAAATCGGCGCAGGCGGCTTCGAGCCAGTCCATGTCGCGCTTAATCTCGGCGCTGTCGGGGGACGGATAAAGGTCGGTCAGGTCCCATTCGGGCAGATCGCCAAAGGCGGCGGCGCCAGCATCTTGCGGGGCGTCATAGGCGATGGATCGGGTCATGCGGTCATCCTGTCTGATGGTGTTACTTTTGACATAGGTCTTGCGGTGGGTCCTCTCAACCCTTTGCCGCCGCGTCAAAGATGGCTTGCACCGCCCCAGCGTCGCCATCGCGGGGGGCAGCGGGGGTGCCTTCGGCGCTGGTGGTCAGGCACAAATCGGCCTGCACGGGGTAATGATCTGACCCGACGGCGGGCAGGATGGTAAAGTCCAGCAGCCCCGGCCCGCCTTGCCACAGGACCTGATCCAGCGGCCATTTCATCCAGCGACTTTCGGCATCAAAGCTGACCATCGGTCCACGCCCTTGGCGCGGGTCCAGCAAGCCGCCTGTGCGCAGGGCCAGCCGCGAGGTATCGCTCCAACTGGTGGCATTGAAATCACCGGCGACAATGCTGACAGCGTCGCTGTCTTGCGCAAGCTTGGCCGCGGTCAGCACAGCAGCGTCGCGCATGGTGCTGGACTGGCCGATTTGCGGCGGGCGCGGGTGGACGCCGATGAATTGCACGGTTTGGCGCGGGTGTTCGACATCGCCGACAAACAGCGGCGTATCGCTGTCAAAAGGGTATTCAAAACGCGCGTCGGCCAGTGGATAGCGTGAATAGACCTGCATCCCGTAATAGCGGGCATCGATGGGCTGCGCCTGCATGACGTGTTCATAGGTCTGGTTCAGGGGGGCAAGGTCGCGATCCCAGCGGTCGTTGGTTTCCATCACCAGCACGATATCGGCGTTGCTGTCCGTGATCATAGCCAGCACTTGGCCCGCGTCCTGATTGCCCAGTTGCACATTCGTCGACAGCACCCGCAGGCGGCCATCATCGGCGCAGCGCGGGGTGTGGGCGACCATCTTGGCGGCGATGGGCTGATAGGGCCACAGCGTCCAGACCTGCACGCTAAGTGCCCCGAGCGCGGCGGCGGTCACGATGAAACCGCGCCAGCCGGCGATCAGCGCATACAGCGCAGTCAGCGCGGCTAGCCCCGCTGCAATTTGCAGACGCGGAAAGTCTAAGGCGCGCACCCACCATTGGTCGGTGTTCAGCTGCCCGATAATCGTGGCGATGATCAGGACCAGCAGCGGTAAAGCAATGATCCGGGTGATCCAACGACGCATCGGCGCCTCCTGTTATCCGTATTGTGCCAACATCCCCTTCAGGTCTGCTAGCGTATTCGCCTCGCGCAGCGGTTTATCGTGGCGCCAGCGCAGCATCCGAGGGAACCGCAGGGCGACGCCGGATTTATGGCGCGGGCTGGCTTGAATGCCCTCGAACGCAAGCTCGAAGACATGTTCTGCCGTGACTTGCCGCACTGGGCCGAATTTCTGCAAGGTGTTCTTGCGTACCCAAGCGGTGATTTGCCGGAATTCCGCATCCGTTAGGCCGGAATACGCCTTTGCAAAGGGGACAAGGTCGTCGCCGTCCCACACTGCAAAGGTATAATCGGTAAATAGATTGGCGCGGCGGCCTGATCCTTGCTGCGCGTAAATCATCACGGCGTCAATCGTCAGCGGATCAACTTTCCATTTCCACCAGTCGCCCTTTTTGCGTCCCGCAAGGTAAGGGCTGTCGCGCCGTTTTAGCATCACGCCCTCGGCCAGACGGTCCCTGCTGGTGTCGCGCTGGGCGGCAAGGCTGTCCCAATCGGTGAAATCCACGGCAGGCGATAGGCGCAGCGGGGCGCTGTTTGGCGCGGCACCGATGATCTGCGCCAATCGGGCGCGGCGGTCGGCGAAGGGATGGTCGCGGATATCGGTGCCAGCGTCCTCTAGCAGATCATAGGCCATCAGGATCACGGGCGCTTCGGTCAGCAGCTTTTTCGGCACGGTTTTGCGGCCGATGCGGGCTTGCAGGGTGTTGAACGACAAAGGCGCGCCGTCGCGGTAGCCAAGGACTTCGCCGTCGATCACCGTGCCGTCCGGCAGATAGTCGCGCAGCTGCGCCAATTCGGGAAAGCGGTCGGTCATCAGGTCTTCGCCGCGCGACCACAGGTGATGCTCGCCGCCGCGCATGATGAACTGGCCGCGAATGCCGTCCCATTTCCACTCTGCCGACCAATCGCTGGCGGGGCCAAGATCGGCAAGATCCTCTAGCCCGTAAGCAAGGTAGAACGGGTAAGGGCGTGACAGATCAGTGCTGGGATCGGTGGTTTCGATCAGCGCAGCCCACGTCGTTGTATCAAGCGTCCAGTTGCCCATCAGGCGGTGGGTCAGGTTCGCCTCGTCCCCGTTCGTTGCCTGCGCCAGCGCGCGGGTCATCAGTTTGCGGCTGACGCCGACGCGGAATGATCCGGTCAGCAGTTTGGTGAAAAGATAGCGTTGCGGGCCGGGCAGGCTGTCCCATGCGGCAAGGATGCCAGCCTTGCGCGTGTCATCGTCGGTGGCGGACAGGCGGGCAATCTCACCGATCCAATAGGTCAGCGAGCGGTCGTCGGTGCCTGTGGCGTCGGGCAGGATCAGGCTGATGGTTTCCGCCAAATCGCCAACGATGCCGTAGGATTCCTCGAACAGCCATAGCGGGATGCCGCCCCGTTCTGCCGCCCATTCCCGCAGCCGCGTGGCGGTGATGGTGCGTTTGGGGCGGCGGCCGGAAAAGAGGGCGACGGTCCATAACTTGTCGTCATCCGGCGCGGTGCGAAAATAGTCGGCCAAGGCGGCGACCTTGACCGTGGTCTTGGTGGATTCGTCGATGCGGGCGTAAAGGGCGGCAAACTCTTTCATGACTGCTCTGCCGGTGTGTCGTCAGCCTCGTCTACCTGCTCTCCACTATATTCGGTGCTGACGATATGGGCGTCATAGCCTTCCTCTGCCAGCCAGCGCTGAAAGGCAGCGGTGTAGCCGTGGGTGGCGAAAATCTTGGTCGCGCCAGTTTCGCGGATTGCGGTGTTCAGCCCGTCCCAGTCGGCGTGATCGCTGACGACAAAACCCCGGTCCGCCGCCCTGCGTCGCCGCACCCCGCGTAAGGCCATCCAGCCAGAGGCAAAGGCCGTGGACGACGGCCCGAACCTGCGCCCCCAGGACGTGCCAAGCGCGCTGGGCGTGGCGATCACCAGCGCGCCGGGGTGATCGGCACCTTTGGTTTCCGGCGTCACGCGGATGGTATCCGGCAGCTTGACACCCTGCGCCCGCAGCACGGCGTTGGTGTTTTCCACTGCGCCATGCGTCAGGATTGGGCCGATGGCGGGATCAACGCAGGTCAGCAGGCGCTGCGCCTTGCCAAGGGCATAGGCCCCGATGATCGACGTGCGTCCCTCTGCCGCGTTGGCGGCCCACCAGGCGTTGATCTGGGCGGTCAGAGTGGCTTCTTCGAGCCATTTAAAGATCGGCAGGCCAAAGGTGCATTCGGTAATGAAAGCATGGCATTGGACCGGCTCGAACGGTTCCGACAGCCCGTCAGCCACGGTTTTATAATCGCCCGAGGCGACCCAGACCTCGCCCGCGACCTCGACCCGGATCTGGGCCGATCCGGGGACATGGCCAGCGGGGTGGAACGATACCTTGGCCCCGCCGATCTGGCGGGTTTCGCTGTAGCGGATGGTGTCGATCGACACATCGCCAAGGCGGTGCCGCATCACAGGGGCGGCGGCCTGCGTTGCCAGATAGCTTTTCATCCCCCAACGCGAGTGATCGGCGTGGCCATGGGTGATCAGCGCACGGTCTACGGGCCGCCAAGGGTCGATATAAAAATCGCCTGCTGGGCAGTAAATGCCGCTGTCGGTGAAGGTGAGTACATCTGCCATGAAGCGGATTTAGGGCAGGGGGGCGGTTTGGCGAGGGGGATTTACGGCGCGGGCGGATTGCCTTTGCGGGGATCGAGCCTCCGGCGGGAGTATTTGGGGCAAGATGATGGGGGTGAACTGAAATTTTTTGCGATCTGAGCGCTAAGGGTGCCGTAGGCGGGCGGATTTGGGGGGAAACGAAAGCTTGGGGACTTGGCCTAAGTATGTGCGGTGAAGAGGGCGGCGGCGGTGTCGAAAAAACGGCTGCGCACCTCTGGCCCTTCCATCATGGTTTCGTGCTTGCCGCCTTCGACGATTTCCAATGTGCCGCCGGGCCAGCGGGCCATGCGGTCGTGGATGCGGGCGGGGTCGACGATGGATTCGGCGGTGCCAAGAAAGGTTGTCGCGGGCACGCGGGGGGATGCGAGGCGGGACATGCGGCGCATATCAATCAGCGATTCGTTCAGCCAGCGGAGCGATGGGCCGCCCAAGGCGAGATCAGGGTAGGTCGCGAGCTGACGCTGCATATGGGCGAACATCTCTGGATCAGAGGTGAGGGTGTTTTCACCCATTGCGATGCGGTTCAGGTAGGTTTCACGCTCTTGCCCCGGGGCCATGCGGGAATCGAGGCCGACGCGGCGGGCGATGGATGAGATGCCCCAAGCGAAAGGACGCAGGGCGGCGGCCATTTGGATGCCCCACATCGGGGCAGAGAAGACAGCGGCGCGTACCGGCAGGCCTTCGATCAAGGCCCGCAGGCCGATGGCACCGCCCATGGAGTGCGCGATCATATAAAATGGTTTGGGCAGGCCCAGATCGCGGGCATGGGTGAGCATGGCGGCGACGTCTTTTTGGAAATCACCAAAGTCGGCAACGTGGCCCGTCGCGCGGTCGGGTGCGGCGCGATCTGACAGGCCTTGGCCGCGCCAGTCGATCGTGATTGTGGCATAGCCGCGTGCGCGCAGATCAGCGGCTGCGCGGCCATATTTTTCGATATATTCGGTGCGGCCGGGCAGCAGCAGGACTGTGCCGCGATCCGCGTCCGAAACCCAGTGACCGACGCGGATTTTCGCGTTGTCAGTGGTTTGCAGCCAATGCGCCGCCCCTGCATCCGGGCCATCCGCGACGTCCGCATGCAGGGGGGCGTACCGCATTAGGCCAGCACGGCGGCGAGCTGCATCGCCTTGCCCATGTCGCCGTCGATGGTCAGCTTGCCGGTCATAAAGGCGGCGGTCGCGTTTTCTTCGCCGTTCAGGATGCCCTCGAATGTGTCGCGGGATGCAGTCAGGGTCACGTCTGCGTCGTCGTCGCCCGCGCGTGCACCGTCCTGATCGATCATGATCGCGCCTTCGCCTTCGACAACGAACTTGGCCGTGCCGTCAAAGCCGCCGTCCATTTTTTCGTTCAACTGGGCCACGGCCTGGGTGATGACATCGCTCATGTGATTAATCCTTTGTCGCGGTTGTGAGGGAGCGCCACTGGTATCGGGCGCTGGTTACGTTACATTGGATGTATGGCCAAGGTTAGAAAAGTCATCAATCGTGCCGCTGCGGCATTTGTGCTGGGGATCCTCAGCACCGCGCCTGCGTTTGCGCAAACCGCAGAGCTGGACGCGCTGTTTGACCGGTTGGTTCAGGCGGACCCCGAGGAGACATCGCAGATCCAAGGGCAAATCGCGGCGCAATGGTCGCGCAGCGGGTCTGCTGCGATGGATTTGCTGCTACGCCGGGGGCAGGATGCGATCACTGCGGGCGATCTTCCACTAGCGATCCAGCACTATAGCGCGCTGATCGATCATGCCCCTCAGTTTGCCGAAGGCTATAACGGCCGCGCCACGGCGTTTTATCTGTCTGGCCAAATTGGTCCAGCACTGGCCGATATTCAGGACACGCTGGCGCTGAACCCGCGCCATTTTGGTGCCATGAGCGGTCTGGCCGTCATTTTGGAAGAACTGGACCGGCCGCAAGACGCGCTTGAGGTCTATGCGCGAATCCTAAAGATTGCGCCCAACGCGGAAGGTGTGCAGGACGCTGCCGACCGTCTGACTGTCGAAATGGACGGCGTGACCCTGTAAGGTCAGTGCCGTTCCTGCGGGGACCGATATGCAACCATCCCGCGTGACGGCCGTTTTGGGGCCGACAAACACCGGCAAGACTCACTATGCGATCGAGCGGATGCTGGGGCACCGCACGGGGGTCATCGGCTTGCCGCTGCGGCTGCTTGCGCGCGAGGTGTATGACCGCATCGTCAAGGCGCGGGGTCCAGGGGTGGTCGCGCTGGTGACGGGCGAAGAACGCATCGTGCCGCCGCGTACTGCCTATTGGGTCTGCACTGTCGAGGCGATGCCAGAGGGGCTGGGATGCGATTTTCTGGCGGTGGATGAAATCCAGCTTTGCGCCGATGACGCGCGGGGCCATGTCTTTACCGACCGGCTGCTGCATGCACGGGGCCTGCACGAGACGCTGTTCATGGGCGCTGACACCATGCGGCAGGCGATCATCGCGATGATCCCAGAGGTCACGATCATGCGCCGAGAGCGGTTTTCGGAGCTGACCTACGCAGGTTCGAAAAAGCTAAGCCGGATGCCGCCAAGGGCCGCGATTGTCGGGTTTTCGGTTGAAAACTGCTATGCCATCGCCGAATTGATCCGCCGCCAAAAGGGCGGCGCTGCGGTTGTCATGGGCGCGCTATCCCCGCGGACCCGCAATGCGCAGGTCGAGATGTATCAAAACGGCGATGTCGATTATCTGGTCGCCACCGATGCCATCGGCATGGGGCTGAACCTTGATATTAAGCATGTCGCCTTTTCGGCCACGACGAAATTCGACGGCCACCGGATGCGCGAGTTGCGCCCCGACGAGCTGGCGCAGATCGCGGGCCGGGCCGGGCGGCACCTTGCCCCCGGCACCTTTGGCGTGACGGGAGAGGCGCAAGAGCTGGACGAGGGGGTGATCAATCAGATCACCAATCACCAGTTCCAACCGATCAAAAAACTGCACTGGCGCAACTCATCCTTGCAATTCGGCTCTATCAAGCGGCTTTTGCAAACGCTCGAAGAGCGGACTGACAACGACTGGCTGACCCGCGTGCGCGAAAGCGACGATCTGGCAGCCCTGCGCGCGCTGGGCAATGACGAGATTATCGCAGCCCGCGCCAAGGACGGCCCTTCGGTGCGCCTTTTGTGGGATGTGTGCCGCGTGCCGGACTTTCGCGGCATCAGTAAAGGGGAACACGCGGGCCTACTTACGCGTATATTCACTGACTTGCACCAGATCGGTCATATCGACGAAAACTGGTTTGCATTGCAGGTTGCGCGGATTGACCGGGATGACGGCGATATCGACACATTGTCGAAACGATTGGCATATATCCGCACTTGGACCTATGTGGCACAGCGCAAAGGCTGGCTGCGGGACGAAAACCATTGGCGTGACCAGACCCGCGCTGTAGAAGACCGCCTATCGGATGCACTACATGGTGCATTGGCGCAAAGATTTGTGGACCGGCGGACATCCGTATTGCTTCGCCGGCTCAAACAGAAGGAGAGCCTCTTGGCTGACGTAAACGACAAGGGCGAAGTGACGATCGAGGGTGAATTCATCGGTCGTCTTGAAGGTTTCCGGTTCCGTATGGACAAAGCAGGAAGCCCGGACGAGGCCAAGACGCTGCGGCAAGCAAGCGCGCAAGCGCTGGTGCCGCATTTCCATCTGCGGGCGGACCGTTTCTACAACGCCCCCGACACGGAAATGGATTTTACCGAACAGGGTGGCCTGATGTGGGGCGATCAAGCCGTGGGCAAACTGGCCCAAGGCGATGATCCCATGAAGCCCAAGGTCGTCGCTTTTGTTGATGACGAGGCTGGCACGGATGTTGCTGCTAAGGTGCAGCGCCGCCTGCAGCATTTCATCGACCGCAAGGTTGCGACAGCGATGGAGCCGCTGCTGGCGCTGAAAAATGACGACACGCTAACCGGTCTGGCCAAGGGCTTTGCCTTTCGCATGGCCGAACACTTTGGCATCATCCCCCGCGGCGACGTCGCCGACGAGGTGAAGGCGCTGGACCAAGAAGCCCGCGGCGCATTGCGCAAGCATGGTATCCGCTTTGGTCAGTTCACTGTCTTTCTGCCGCTGCTGCTGAAGCCCGCGCCGACACGGCTGCGGCTGGTGCTCTGGTCCCTGCAGAACAACCTGCAGGAATTCCCCGAAAGCCCGCCCCCCGGTCTGGTAACAGTGCCTGCAAGCACGGATGCCCACGCCGGTTATTACGCCATGGCCGGTTACCGCGCCGCTGGCACACGTGCGATTCGCATCGACATGCTGGAACGTCTGGCCGACCTGCTGCGCGACAAAAACAGCAAAACCGGGTTCGAGGCTGTTCCTGACATGCTGTCGATCACGGGCACCACGCTGGACCAATTTGCCGACCTGATGGGCGGCCTTGGTTATGCCGCCGAAAAGGGCGAGCGGGCGAAGGTGAAAGCCGCTGCCGCACCGGCAAAGGCTGAAATCGTCACGCAGCTGGACGCAATCGGCGATTCGACGACTGGTATGGTCGAAGAAGGCAATGCGCCAGAGGTTGAGGCCGCGCCTGCGGTCGAACCCGCCGCTGATGCCGCACCTGCCCCAGAGGCAGAAGCAGACGCTGTGGCACAGGCTGATGCGACTGCTGCAGAGATGGAGGTGTTCTACACCTTCACTTGGGGTGGCCGCGCCGCACGTCAGACGGGTCGTCCCGCTGGTCGCGGTGGTGATGCGCAGCGCAAGCAGGGCGGCGACAAGCCCGCTGGCGACAAGCCGCGCCGGGGCAAGCCGCAAGGCAAGCGCGGGCCAAAGCCTGACGACAAGCCGCAAAACTTTGCCGCGAAGCCGCAGCGGACTGAGAAGAAAATCGACCCGGACAACCCCTTTGCGGCCGCCTTGCAAGGCTTCAAGCCAAGTTGACCGAAGAGCGCGACACGGTCCGGCTGGACAAATGGCTTTGGCATGCGCGGTTCTTTAAATCGCGCAGCATCAGCGCCGGTGTCATCAGCGCGGGCCATGTCCGTGTAAACGGCGCGCCTGCCCCTAAACCCGCAAGGGCTGTGGGGCAGGGCGACGTTTTGACCTTTCCCCAAGAACGCCAAGTGCGTGTGGTCAAGATCATCGCCTGCGGCACCCGCCGGGGCCCCGCGCCAGAGGCGCAAGCGCTGTACGAAGACATGTCACCGCCTGTGGAAAAGACCCCCGCCAATCCGCGATTCGACGGCGGCGGTCGTCCGACAGGTAAAGATCGCCGAGACTTGATGGCTGCCAAGGGCCGGGGCGATCCATTCGCGCTTGAATGATCCCGCCCGCTGGCCTAGCAAGTCCCCCAAACCAGAGCCGGAACAACGCCCATGACCTATATCGTCAACGACAACTGCATTGCCTGCAAATTTACCGACTGCGTCGAAGTCTGCCCCGTGGACTGCTTCTACGAAGGCGAAAACATGCTGGTGATCCATCCTGACGAATGCATCGACTGCGGCGTGTGCGAACCTGAATGCCCTGCTGACGCGATCCGCCCTGATACAGAGCCGGACATGGAAAAGTGGGTCGAATTTAACCGTAAGTATTCGGAAAAATGGCCGGTCATCATCACCAAGAAAGATCCTTTGCCAAATGCAGAGGAAATGGACGGTAAGCCGGGCAAGATGGACCTGTTCAGCGAAGCCCCCGGCGAAGGCGGCTGATTCGGCACAAAGCTGCTGCGCAAGCCTTTGGTTTTGCGCAGCTTTGATCTACCATACACGACCCTTTCGCGGGGGTGAATTTTGTGGTATGGTAAGCGCAATGCTGCCAATGACCTGACCCAATTTCGGCGCCACCAGCCCTGACGATGACGACTGTCACCGCCGGGGTCTTTTGCCGTTCGGGTCACAGAAAGGATTGCCATGAGCAAGTCAAAGAAAAAAGAGTTCCAACCAAACGAATTCGTTGTCTACCCCGCCCATGGCGTCGGTAAAATCGTCTCGGTCGAGACGCAGGAAGTGGCGGGATTCGAGCTGGAAATGTTCGTCATCGCCTTTGAAAAAGACAAGATGACGCTGCGGGTGCCGACACATAAGGCCACCGAAGTCGGCATGCGCGCTTTGTCCACGCCTGACGTCGTCAGCCACGCCATGAAAACGCTGCGCGGTAAGGCCAAGGTCAAGAAAGCCATGTGGTCACGCCGCGCGCAAGAATATGAGCAAAAGATCAACTCTGGCGATCTAATTGCTATTGCAGAAGTCGTTCGGGACCTGCATCGTGCAGATGACCAGCGCGAACAAAGCTACTCTGAGCGTCAGCTGTATGAGGCCGCTTTGGAGCGTCTGACACGCGAGATTGCTGCCGTGGCCGGCAACGACGAGAAGGCCGCAGCAGAAGAGATCGGTTCGGTTCTGGTGGGTCGCGCGGCGTAAGCCCGATCTATCAGGGAGGAGGGAAGGCCGCACTTGGGAGGGTGCGGCCTTTCTTCGTGTTGGGGCTTATTTTTTTAATGAAACGAGGCGCTTAGGCGAAATGCCCGCGCCTGACCGCTGCCGATTTTCCGTCCGAAAAATCGGCAGCTAGCCTTAGCTAAGTGCGCGCCAGCCGATGTCACGGCGGCAGAACCCTTCGGGCCAATCAATCGCATCGACCATGGCATAGGCCCGCGCGTGGGCCTGCTCCAGCGTGTCGCCGCGCGCGGTGATTCCCAGCACGCGCCCACCGTTCGCGATGATCTGACCTTCGTTCGATTCGGCCGTGCCCGCGTGAAAGGTCATGTGAAAGCTGTCCTCTGGCAGATCGCCAAGGCCGTGGATCGCGGTGCCCTTTTCATAGGTGCCCGGATAGCCGTTGGCGGCCATCACGACCGTCAGCGCATGATCGTCTGCCCAATGCACCTGCTCGCCGTCCAGCCGCCCTTCGGCGCAGGCTTGCAGCAGATCCAAGACCTGACCGCCAAGGCGCATCATCAGCCCCTGACATTCCGGATCGCCAAAGCGGACGTTGTATTCCACCAGACGCGGCTGGCCGTCCTTGATCATCAGCCCGACAAACAGAACGCCGGTAAACGGCGTGCCGCGCGCGGCCATTGCAGCCATCGTCGGGCGCACGATCTGGTCCAGCGCCTTTTGCGTCACGGCGTCCGTCATCACCGGGGCAGGGGTGTAGGCCCCCATGCCGCCCGTGTTCGGGCCGGTGTCGCCGTCATAGGCGCGTTTGTGGTCCTGCGCTGTGCCGATCGGCAGCACGGTCTTGCCGTCGCACAGCACAAAGAAAGACGCCTCTTCGCCGTCCATGAACTCTTCGACCACAACCTCGGCCCCGGCGTCGCCGAATTGGCCGCCCATCATGTCGTCGATGGCGGCCAGCGCCTCTTCCATTGTCATGGCGACGACGACGCCTTTGCCTGCGGCAAGGCCGTCAGCCTTAATCACGATGGGCGCGCCTTGGGTCTGCACGTAGTCCCGCGCGTCATCGCGGTGGGTAAAGTGGCCATAAGCGGCTGTCGGTGCGTCGCAGGCATCGCAGATCGCTTTTGTGAAAGATTTCGACGATTCTAGGGCCGCTGCGGCAGCAGAAGGTCCGAAAACTGAAAACCCTGCGGCGCGGCATGTGTCGGCAACACCGGCAGCAAGGGGGGCCTCTGGCCCGACGATGATGAAATCAATCGCATTCTGCGCGGCGAAATCGACCACCGCTGCCCCGTCCAGAATGTCCAGCGCGGCGCATTCGGCAACCTGCGCGATGCCCGCATTGCCGGGCGCGACGATCAGGCGATCGCACTTTGGGTTCTGCTTGATGGCCCAGGCCAGCGCATGTTCGCGTCCGCCGTTGCCCAGGATCAGGATGTTCATGGGGGTCTCTCCGCTTGGCCTTGGTTGGGATGCGTTCTAAGGTCAGCGCCGACACACCACAAGGGCGCACCGATGGACCTTTTTGAACACGCCACCCCCGCCAGCAATGCACCCGAATTTACGGTCAGTGAAATTTCTGGCGCCGTGAAGACGATGATCGAGGGTGAATTTGGCCATGTCCGCATCCGCGGCGAGGTCGGGCGCGTGTCGCGGCCCCGGTCGGGGCATATGTATCTGGACCTAAAGGACGACCGTTCGGTTATTTCTGGCATCATCTGGAAAGGCCGCGCTGATGCGCTGCCGCAACTGCCAGAAGAAGGCATGGAAGTCGTCGCCACCGGCAAGCTGACGACCTTCCCCGGTCAGTCTAAGTATCAGATAATCATCGAAGATATCGCCCCCGCCGGGGCCGGTGCCCTGATGGCGATGCTGGAAAAGCGCAAAGCGTTGCTGCAGGCCGAGGGGTTGTTCGAAGCCACGCACAAGCAGCCACTGCCGTTCCTGCCGGACATCATCGGCGTCGTCACATCCCCCTCTGGCGCGGTGATCCGCGATATTTTGCACCGTCTGCGGGATCGTTTTCCGCGCAAGGTCTTGGTGTGGCCCGTGGCCGTGCAAGGCGCGAAATGCGCGGCAGAGGTCGCGGCGGCGATTCGCGGATTTAACGCGCTAACCCCCGGCGGGGCCTTGCCGCGCCCTGATTTGTTGATCGTCGCGCGCGGCGGTGGCTCGCTCGAGGATCTTTGGGGCTTTAACGAAGAAATCGTCGCCCGCGCCGCATTCGACAGCAACATCCCGCTGATTTCTGCCGTGGGGCACGAAACGGACACGACGCTGATCGATTTCGTGTCGGACCGCCGCGCGCCGACCCCAACGGCAGCGGCCGAAATGGCTGTGCCGGTGCGGATGGATCTGTTCGCGGCGCTGGACAACCAAGGCGCGCGCATCAGCCGGGCCGTGACCCAAGGTCTGGGCCTGCGCCAGCAGCGAGTACGCGATTTGGCCCGCGCCTTGCCGCAGTCCGACGCCTTGTTGCAGGGGCCGCGCCAGCGGCTGGATTATCTGGGTGAACGCCTGCCTGCAGCCTTGAATGCGGCGGCGGCGAAAAAGCGGGTGCAGCTGGCGAATGCTGCCCTGCGCCCTGCGGTCTTGCAGCGCGGCATCGCAGAGCAGCGGCGCAGGCTTGATACCCTTGGCGCGCGGCTGGACCCGGCCTTGCAGCGCCGCGTGGCGGACGCCGGGGCGAAACTGGCTGGGCAACGGCTGATCCCGCCTGACCTAACCCGCAAGCGCGAGCGGCTGGACGATTGGCTGCAACGCCTGTCTGACCGCGCCGCCCGCCAGCAAGATCAGCGCCGCGCCCGTCTGGCGCAGCTTGACCGCGTCCGTGAAACGCTGGGGTATAAGGAAACGCTCAAGCGTGGCTATGCCGTGGTGCGCGCGGTTGGTGCGGTCGTGACGACGGCGCAGGGTGTCAAAGATGCGGCGCAGGTCGAGATTGAATTCGCCGATGGCCGCGTGACGGTCTAGGACAGCAGCTCTGGCCCCGGGCAGACCAGCGGGATAGGGGCCTCTGTCGCCTCGAACAGCACGGTGCCGGTGGTGGATTGCGCCCGCAGGCCCCGTTCAGTGCGGGTCACGGTCCAGCATTTCGGGGCCGGATCAGTGCCGTAGGTAAAGCAGATCAGCTCGCCCCGGCTGAACCAGCGGCCCGTCTGGCACAGGCCCGGCGCGGCGGACCATGTCACGCTGCGGTCCGCGCCATAAGCCTCTACCCCAAAGGGTGTGCCGTCGGGCTGGGCAAAGGTCAGGGTTTTGCCGCTGACATAGGCGTCAAAGCCGTCCCCATCCAGCACCTGAGCCGCTGCAGGCGTGGCGAAGCATATCGCCAATGCCAGCGCTCGAATCATGCCTGCGTCCAGCGCCGCACGCGGCGGTCCATGACGCGCCGCCACAGCGGTGGGATCAGCGCCAGCGATGCCATTGCGGGCAGGGACCTTGGCAGGGTGGGGCTTGCCGTGTCGATATTCAGCGCCGGAAACGGGCGCGCGGGATGCGCATGGTGATCGGCATGGCGCGGCGCGTTCAGCATCAGCGCGGCGGAAAACCAATGCGGTGCGTTCCAGCTATGGCGGGCACCGACCGGCTCTAGCTTGCCGTCGGGGCCAGTTTTGCGCATTAAACCATAATGTTGCACATAATCAGACAGCAGCAGTTGCACCTGCGCATAGGCGACCAGCGCCAGATATCCGGCGAACCCGCGCGCGCCGCCAAGGGCAATGGCCGCGATCAGCATCGCCGCGCCGCCGCCCAGATAGACAACATAAGGATGATGCCACGTGCTGCGGCCGACACGGTCCAGCCGCGCCGTTTCGGCCTGCATCCCTGCGCGAAAGGCCCCGATCCAAGCGCGGGGGGCATAGGCCCAAAACCCTTCGCCAAGGCGCGCGGTCGCGGGGTCATCAGGCGTGGCGACAAGGCGGTGATGGATCAGCACATGCGCCGAGGTGTGGTGCCCGTAAAGCATTGAGATATAGACCCATTGCCCCAGCCGGTGCAGTCCGCGCCCGCCCTTGTGAATCAGCTCGTGCGCGTTCGAATTGCTCACCTGTCCGAAATAAAGCCCCGCCGCTGCAACCAGCCCGATCGTACTGGGCAGCCCAAGGGGACGCTGCCCGATGGTCCAGACGATCAACGCCAGCAGTGCCAGATGGCCAATGCCAAGCACGACGCATAGTGCGTCAGCGGCGGGAAATTCAGCAGCGGGATCAGCGGCTCGCGGCTGCGCGGTGACAACAAGCTGGTCCAGTAGATAGGTAAAAACCGTCATGTAAAGCAGCGCCGCCAGCACCCAGACCCCGCCCTGCAAGGCAGCGAGCGCCAGCAGGGGCAGCGGTAAAAGCGTGGCGAAGGCGAACAGGAACATGGGGAATCGGCAGGTCAGAGTTGGATTCGCCTTTGCTATACCATCATCCGCACGGCGTTTGGCGGCAAATGGCGCAGGCATGATCATTGGTCGCACCGCAGGTGTGGCGCAAGGTGTCGCTTTTCCATCGCCCCGCGCGCGCCACCCCCTTATGCTGACCGAACAAAAGGCGAGGGGCAGTCATGGCGCTGGATCAAAAGGACGGGGTCTGGAAATCGGGCCGTGGTAAGGGACGGCGCACGCCAAAGGGGCGGCAGCTGGTTGACGCGGCATGGGCCGAGGTGCGCGCGCTGATCGGCGACGGGCCGCACCCACGCGATATGCTGATCGAATATCTGCACCTTGTGCAGGATCGCTATGGCCACTTGTCCGCCGCCCACATGCGCGCCTTGGCCGAGGAAATGCGCCTGTCGCAGGCCGAAGTTTACGAAGTCGCAACCTTCTACGCCCACTTTGACGTGGTCAAAGAAGAGGAAACACCGCCCCCCGCCCTGACCATTCGCGTCTGCGATTCGCTGTCTTGCGAACTTGCCGGTGCGCAGGCGCTGAAACAGGCGCTGACAGATGGGCTCGACCCCGCGCAGGTCCGCGTGCTGCGCGCACCTTGCATGGGCCGCTGCGATACTGCGCCGGCCGTGCATCTGGGGCACTACTCGATCGATCACGCCACGCTGGATAAGGTGAAAACCGCCATCGCTGCGGGCCACATTCATGCAGATATGCCCGAATACCAAGGCTTTGATGCCTACCGCGCCGATGGCGGCTATATCAAACTGGCAGAGCTGCGCGATCACGGCGATTGGGACGCGGTGCAGGACAGCATCGCATCATCCGGCCTGCGCGGTCTTGGCGGCGCAGGTTTCCCATCAGGCAAAAAGTGGAGCTTTGTGCGATCCGAAGAGGCCCCCCGCCTGATGGCCGTCAACGGGGACGAGGGCGAACCGGGCACGTTTAAAGACCGCAAATACCTCGAAGACGCGCCGCATGTGTTTCTAGAAGGGATGCTGATCGCCGCCGCCGCCGTCGATGCGGCGCGGATCTATATCTATATGCGCGACGAATACCCCGCCGCGATCCAGATCTTGCGCCAGGAAATTGCCGCGCTGGAAGCCGCCGGCATCATCGCTGCAGGCTACGTCGTGCTGCGGCGCGGCGCGGGCGCCTATATCTGCGGCGAAGAGTCCGCGATGATCGAAAGCATTGAGGGCAAGCGCGGCATCCCGCGCCACCGCCCGCCTTATGTCGCGCAAACCGGTGTCTTTGGCCGCCCGACGCTGGTGCATAACGTGGAAACGCTGGTCTGGGTCGCGCGCATCTGCCGCGAGGGGCCGCAGATTCTGTCGGATGTGGTGAAAAATGGACGCAAGGGTCTGCGCAACTATTCGGTCTCTGGCCGGGTGGCACAGCCGGGCGTTTATCTGCTGCCGGCCGGATCAACGATTTTGGATGTGATTGATGCGGCGGGCGGCATGGCCCCCGGCCACACCTTCAAGGCCTACCAGCCGGGCGGGCCGTCCTCTGGCCTGCTGCCCGCCAGCATCAATGACGTGCCGCTCGATTTCGACACACTCGCCGACTACGGCACCTTCATCGGCTCTGCCGCGGTGGTTGTGCTGGGACATACGGACAGCGCGCGCGGCGCAGCGCTGAATATGCTGGACTTTTTCGCCAGCGAATCCTGCGGTCAGTGCACCCCGTGCCGGGTGGGCTGCGAAAAGGCGGTCGGCCTGATGGCCGCGCCTAAATGGGACGCCGATCTGCTGACCGACCTGTGCCAAGTCATGACGGACGCCAGTATCTGCGGCCTTGGCCAAGCTGCGCCGAACCCGATAAAATCGGTGCTAAATCACTTTAAGGACGAGGTGTAAGGCGCTGACTTAGTTGCGATAAACGGCGCAGGTGCAGCCCTGACGCCGGATGTCGTTACACAGCTTGTTCGCCTCGCGAGAGGACTGCGCACCAACGCGGGCCATGTAATAGCCTTGCCGCCCCGACACCCGATTGCGGGTGAAAATCAGATCGACGGGCTTGCCCGACAGCGTCCCGCGGCACGCCTGCGCCCGCCGATCAAAGGCAGCGCGGGCTTGGCTTTCCGATTTACCAAAGGCCAACTGCACACCCCACGGCGCATACGAAGGCGCGGGTGGTTTGAACTGCGTATAGGTCCGGTTGCGCGCCATATCGTGACAGGCGGCGCGAAACGGCATGTCACCCTGCAAGCGGAAATCAGGTACCTCTGGCGGGGCGTCGCGCCAAGTTTCTGCCGTCAGCCCGGTGATGATCTGGACGTAATCGACGGTTTCCCGGGCCAATCCACCGCTTTTTGCAATCAACCCCGTGGCGCGGGACTCTCCACCATTATAGGCGACAGCCGCCAGCCCCGGATTGCCAAAGCGGTCGATCAGATCGCCTAGATACTGCGCTGAAAATTCAAGCGCTTCGGCCGGGTTATAAGGGTCGCGCAGACCCCGCATTTCAGCGGTGCTGTCGATAAACTGGGCAATGCCGCGCGCCCGCGCAGGCGATAACGCGTTGGGATCAAAGCGGCTTTCCTGCCAGATCAGCCGCGCGAAAAACGCGGGGTCCATGGCGTTTTCCTGCGCAAAGGCGTCGATGGCCTGACAGGTGTCGGCCACGAAATGCGCGGGGCGAATGCACTGCACTGCGCCAAACTGCCCGGTGCTACACAGCGTGCCGCCTTCGGCGCGGGCAAGGCCCGGCAAGAACAGCAAAAGGACAAGGCTTATCAGGCGCAACATGGCACCAGCTTAGACGCGGGCAGTGCCGTGCCGTCAACTGGCAGGGCGCGCACTCTTTCCTTTGCCCCGGCTTGGCACTAGCTAAAGCCAACACTTATCCGCGAGGCAGCGCTCATGGCATTTTTCAAGAAGCTGAAGGACCGCATGTTCCGGTCGTCGGACAAGCTGGACGAAGGCTTGGACGCGATTGTCAGTGCAGGGGGCACCGGACCTGAACCGACTGCGCCCCAACCTGTCGCCCCTGAACCTGTCGCCCCCCAACCGGTCGCGCCCGAACCTGCCGCGCCGCCGCCTGTTCCGCAACCGCCCGCGCCGACCCCAACCCCAACCCCAGAACCTGCACCCACGCCGCCCGCCGCCAAACCCGCAGGCATCCTTGGCCGCATGTTCGGCACCGAGCAAAAAGAGGTTGTGCGCCGCACACTTGACGACGCCATGGTCGAACAGCTCGAAGAGTTGCTGATCGCCGCCGATATGGGCGTGGATACTGCCCTGCGCGTGACCGCTAATATGGCCGAAGGCCGCATGGGTCGCCGCCTGTCCGTGGACGAAATTAAACAACTGCTGGCCGACGAAGTCACCCGCATCATGGAACCCGTCGCCCGGCCCATGCCGCTTTATAACCAAAAACCGCAGGTCGTGCTGGTCGTGGGCGTGAACGGCTCTGGCAAGACCACGACCATCGGCAAGCTGGCCAGTCAGTTTAAGGCAGCGGGCAAATCCGTTGTCATCGCTGCTGGTGACACCTTTCGCGCGGCGGCTGTTGAACAGTTGCAGGTCTGGGGCGACCGCGCTGGCGTGCCCGTTCTGACTGCACCCGAAGGGTCTGACCCTGCCTCGCTCGCCTTTGACGCCATGACCAAGGCGCAGGCGGACGGAGCTGATCTGCTGATGATCGACACCGCTGGCCGCTTGCAAAACCGCGCCGATCTGATGGAGGAGCTGTCCAAAATCGTTCGCGTGATCCGCAAGAAAGACCCTGACGCGCCGCACAACACTTTGCTGGTGCTTGATGCCACGACGGGTCAAAATGCCCTGCAACAGGTCAAAGTGTTTCAGGAACTCGCCGACGTCTCTGGCCTTGTGATGACCAAACTGGACGGCACCGCCAAAGGCGGCGTGCTGGTCGCGCTGGCGGACAAGTTCGGCCTGCCGATCCACGCCATCGGCGTCGGAGAGCAGATCGACGACCTTGCCCCCTTCGATCCCGAGGATTTCGCCCGCGCTTTGGTCGGGCTCGACGCATGATCCCTTCATCTGGCCCGGAAAACTCCGGGGGGCGGCGACAGCCGGGGGGCTGGCCCCCCTGCGCGGTGCGGTAATGGGCGACTGGCTCGTGCAAATCGCCGGCACGCCAGAGGGCGCGCGGCTTGCGACACTCCTCGCGCTGATGTCCGCTGTCGCGCACGCCGCATTTGGCGCGCTGCAAAAAGGGCGGCATGATCCGTGGCTGTCGCGCGGCGCGATTGACGGCTGGCTGGTGGTCATTTCGGCCCCCGTCGCGCTGTTTATCGTGCCTTGGCCGACGGGGCAGGTGGCGTTCCTGCTCGCGGGCGCATTGGTGATCCATTTCGCTTACAAAGTCACAATGGCGCTATCGTATGAACGCGCGGCCTATACGGTTGTCTATCCAGTCGTGCGCGGAACGGGGCCGCTGGTCACGGTATTGGCCGCGAGCGTGATTTTCCACGAACATTTTACGCTGGTGCAATGGCTCGGCGTCATGTGCCTGTCGGGCGGTATTCTGATGCTGGCTTTCGTCAACCTGCGCGAAAATAAGCTGGACTTGCGGGCCATGCAAATCGGCCTGCTTTGGGCATTGGCGGCAGGTATTATCGTTGCGATTTATACCACCTACGATGCCTACGGCATCCGGCAAGCTGCTGATCCGTTTACGTTTTTAGCGTGGTTCTTCTTTATCACCGCACTTGATTTCCCCATACTTGCCACGATCCGCTATCGCCGCATGGCCAACCCGCCCGCCCTTGGGCCGCTGATGCTGCGCGGCTTTTTCGGGTCTTTCATCGCGTGGCTGTCCTTTGGCGGCGTCATGCTCGCCACTCGCCTTGATAAAGTCGGAGAGGCCGCCGTGCTGCGCGAAACATCTACCGTGTTTGCGGCGCTGATCGGCTATTTCATTCTGGGCGAGACGGTGGGTAAACGCCGCGCCGCGCTGATGGCGCTGGTTGCCTTGGGCGCGGTAATCGTGGAAATGGGCGGCTAGAGGGAGACCAACATGGCCACGCAACCGATCAATCCGTTTCTGAAACAGGTGCTGGAACTTGGCCCGACGGTCATGTTCTTTATCGTCTACACCCGGATCAAGGACGACGTTTTTACTATCGGCGGGACGGAATATTCCGGCTTTATCCTATCCACGCTGATCTTTATCCCGATTCTGTTGGCCGCAATGGGTCTGCTGTGGGCGCTGACCAAAGAACTAAGCCGCATGCAGATTTTCACCGCGTTTATGGTGATTTTCTTTGGCGGGCTGACGGCTTATTTCAATGACGAGCGGTTTTTCAAAATGAAAACCTCTATCGTGTATGCCGTCATCGCGGCCGTGTTGGGCATTGGCCTGCTGCGCGGCAAATCCTATATGGAATGGGCGATGGGTGCGGCCTTGCCGATGGAACATAAGGGCTGGATGATCCTGACCCTGCGCGTTGCGCTGTTCTGTGTCGCCTTGGCGCTGTTCAACGAATGGCTGTGGCGCACGCAATCGACAGACCTGTGGGTCAAGATTGAAACCTTTGCCTTTCCAGTGATCAGCATGATCTTTCTTGGTTGGCAGTTCTATGCAGTGCGCGACTATATGATCGAAGAAGACGCCGGGCCTAAAGCCTAACCGCCCTTTATCTTATCGCATTTCGCGCAGCGCCATAGAGTTGAAGCGCGCTGCAGGACTGCTGCGCACGCCTTGGCGCAGCAGATCCACAAGCGCGGGGCGCGCAGGCATTGTAAAGGCGACCCCGATACGGTGCGCGGTGACCCAGCGCACGGTGCCGGTGACCTTTTCGGACATCACCTCTAGCGCGACACGTTCGCCGCTTACGACATTTTCCACACCTTCCAGACGCGCGCCGCCCTGATTGACGTCAATCAAGGTGGCCCGTTGTCGGTCGCGCGGCGTTGTCACCGTCAGGACAAAGGCCGTCGGATAGCGGTGTTTGCGGAATTTCTGGTTCATGTTCAATTCCCCTACGATAGCAAACCAGTGCTAGCGCAGGGATATGAACATTCGGTTAGGACGGTTTAGAGAACAGCTGATCCTGCGCGCCGCGATCCTTGGCAAAATCCCCGCGCAGTTCTGCATGCAGGGCGCGGCCGCGCAGCACGGCGGGGCGGGTGCCGACTTGGTCCAGCCAGCGCGCAAGGTGGGGTTTGTCGTCCAGCGTCTGCTGTTGGCCTTCCCAGAGGGACGCCCAGCCCCAGCAGGCCATATCGGCGATGGAATAATCGCTGCCCGCGATATACTCGTGTCGCGCCAACTGCTTGTCCATCACGCCGTACAGGCGCGCGACCTCGGTGCGGTAGCGGTTCTTGGCGTAGGGCAGATCGTTGGGCGGATCCATTGCGGGGGCATATTTCAGGAAATGATGCGCTTGGCCCGCCATGGGGCCAAGCCCGCCCATCTGCCACATCAGCCACTGATCGACGGCAATCCGGTCCCGCTCTGTCGCGCCGCCAAATTTACCGGTTTTGCGCGCCAGGTATTGCAAGATCGCCCCGGATTCAAAGATCGAGATCGGCGCACCATCCGGCCCGTCTGGGTCGGTGATCGCAGGCATGCGGTTGTTGGGGGAAATCGCCAGAAAATCCGGCTTGAACTGGTCACCTTTGCCGATGTTCACCAGATGCGTGGTATAGGGTAGGCCGAACTCTTCCAGCGCGATGGACACCTTCCAACCATTTGGAGTGGGCCAGAAATACAGATCAATCGGGGCGGACATAGCAGGCCTTTCGCAGCAGGCGGCCAGATTTAGCCGCGTCTGCGATGGTAGTTCCTCAGCGCCGTTGCGCAATGGCAGACTTCGGCCCGCATGATCTGGCAATATAGGTCAATGCCGCCCCGCACGATCCGCCAGATCGCGCAGCCTTTGCCGCCACGGTCACAGGCCAGCGCGGTGCGGGCGGAAAAGGTCATGTCGGCGGGGCCAAAGGTGGCCCGGTTAAGCACCAGCGACATGCGAAACAGCGTGATTTCGGTGATTTCGTCGTCCAGCACGTCGGGTGGCAAGGCAAAGGCGTCTTGCAAACGCGTGCGAAATGGACGGCGGCGGTCTTCGGTTGTCTGGTAGGTCATGGGCAAACCCGCGCTACATCTTGTGTGCCGTTGTCGTAGCCCGATTTCGTAACCAGCCCGTGACACCTGCGCCCGCCTTGACGCAGTTTTGCGCGCCGCCTATAGCGGACCCGTGGTGATTTGATGCCAGATTGCGGGCCACGTTAAACAATTCGCTAAAAGGGTAAGGGGTTTGCCCCGATACCTGTCGGTGTCGGGGTTTTTCTTTGCCGGAAAGGGCACGCCATGACCGAATGGAACAAGCGCACCAAAGCCGTTCACGCAGGCACGCGCCGCAGTCAGTATAACGAAGTCTCAGAGGCGATCTTCCTCACGCAGGGGTTTGTCTATGACACAGCAGAGGACGCGCAGCAGCGGTTCCTGAAGGCGGGCGAGGATGAGTTCATCTATGCCCGCTATGGCAACCCGACGACCGCGATGTTCGAAGACCGCATCGCCGCGATTGAAGGGGCCGAAGACGCCTTTGCCACAGCATCTGGCATGGCCGCCGTGTCTGGCGCTTTGATGTCTGTCCTGAAGGCCGGCGATCACGTCGTCAGCGCCCGCGCGCTGTTCGGGTCCTGCCTATATGTGCTGGAAGAGGTGCTGACCCGCTACGGCGTCGAAGTCACATTCGTTGATGGCACCGATCTGGCCCAGTGGAAGGCCGCCCTGCGCCCGGACACCAAGATCGCGTTTTTCGAATCCATCTCGAACCCCGCGCTCGAAGTCGCTGACCTGCCGGGCATTGCTAAGCTGGCGCACGACGTCGGCGCGATGGTCATGGTCGACAACGTCTTTGCCACGCCGGTTTATTCCCGCGCGCTGGAACTGGGCGCAGACGCCGTGATCTATTCCGCGACCAAGCATATCGATGGGCAAGGCCGGGCCCTGGCGGGGGTGATCCTGGGCAGCAAAGAATTCATTCGCGGCACGGTCGAACCCTATATGAAGCATACCGGCGGCTCCATGTCGCCCTTCACCGCGTGGATGCTGGTTAAGGGATTAGAGCACATGGACCTGCGCGTGCGCGCACAGACGGCCAGCGCGCTTCACATCGCCAAAGGGCTAGAAGGCCACCCCAAGCTGACCCGCGTGATCTATCCCGGGCTGGAAAGCCATCCGCAGTATCAACTGTGCATGGATCAGATCGGCGCGGGCGGCACGGTGCTGGCGATTGACGCTGGATCACAAGAGGCGTCGTTCAAGCTGCTGAATGCGCTTGGTATTTTCCTGATCTCGAACAACCTTGGTGATGCGAAATCCATCGCAACGCCGCCTGCATCCACCACGCACCAGCGTCTGCCCGCCGATCAAAAGGCACATCTGGGCATCACCCCCGGTCTGATCCGCCTGTCGGTCGGCCTTGAAGACCCGGATGATCTGCTGCGCGATCTGCTTGCAGCGCTTGACGCGGTCTAAGGAGATGTCGCACCCTTGTGGTGCGACATTATGCCAAACTGTCGCAATAAAGTTGGAAACTGGGCAGCGACGCCCCACTTAACGGGGTGAGAAACGCAAAAGGTGTGTGCTGCCATGAACATTCAGTCCCGTGACCTTGACCGCCAGCCGAGCCGTGCCGAGGCAGAGGCCGCGCTGAGCCTGCTGCGGCGTTGGGCTGGCGATGCAAGCGCCGAGGAAATTGTGACCCTTGATCCCCAGATCGGCAGCCTTTTGCCCGGTCAGTCGGCGTCTGATTATCCGGCCATGGCGCGGGTCTACCCCGAGGATTTTGTGGTCGATGCCGCCTATAAAGCGACCTTGCCTGACCTGCAGAACGGCCCCACCAGCCTGATCCGGGGCGCCCAGCGTCAGATCCAACACGTCGGGATTTCCAACTTCCGCCTGCCGATCCGGTTCCACACTCGCGACGCGGGCGATCTGACGCTCGAAACCAGCGTCACGGGCACTGTGTCGCTTGAGGCTGAAAAGAAGGGCATCAACATGTCCCGCATCATGCGGACATTCTACAAGCACGCCGAGGAAACCTTTAGCTTTGAGGTGATTGAGCGCGCTTTGGACGCCTATAAAACAGACCTCGAAAGCTTTGATGCCCGCATCCAGATGCGGTTCAGCTTTCCGATGAAAGTTGAAAGCCTACGGTCCGGCCTGTCGGGCTATCAATATTACGATATCGCGCTGGAACTGGTGGAAACAGACGGCGTGCGCCGCAAGATCATCCACCTCGATTATGTTTATTCCAGCACCTGCCCATGCTCGCTGGAGCTGTCCGAACACGCCCGCCAGTTCCGCGGCCAGTTGGCCACGCCGCATTCGCAGCGGTCGGTGGCGCGGGTGTCTGTGGTGCTGGAACCCGGCCAGCAGACCGCCTGGTTCGAAGACCTGATCGAGATGGCGCGCGCCGCTGTGCCGACGGAAACACAGGTCATGGTGAAACGCGAGGACGAGCAGGCCTTTGCCGAACTGAACGCCGCCAACCCGATCTTTGTCGAAGACGCGGCCCGTCTGTTTGCCGAACAGTTGCAAATGGACCCGCGCATCGGTGATTACCGCATCGTCGCCAGCCATCAGGAAAGCCTGCACAGCCATGACGCCGTGTCGGTCCTGACCGAAGGTCCGACCTTTGCTGCACAGTCCATCGACCCGCGCCTTTTTGCGTCACTTTTCCACGTCGGTTAGGGCGGAACGCGCTGGACGCTTGACAGCGCGGCGGCGTCGATGCACCTCGGTTGAATGATTGACCTACGCCCTGTTGGATATGTAATCGGCCTTCTGGTCGCCACGTTGGGGCTGACCATGCTGCCGTCATTTATGGCGGACCTGCTGGCAGGGAACGGGCATTGGCCGGTCTTTCTGGAATCCGCGATCATCACCAGCCTGACCGGCACGCTGCTGGCCATGTCCTGCGCCAATGGCGTGACCGCTGGCCTGACCGTGCGGCAGACGTTTTTGCTGACCTCGACGATCTGGATCACGCTGCCGCTGTTTGGCGCGATCCCGTTCATCATCGGGGCGACGAACTGCGACTTTACCGATGCCTATTTCGAGGCGATGTCAGGCCTGACCACCACCGGGGCCACCGTGCTTGGCGGGCTAGAGGCGCTGCCAGAAGGCATCAAGCTATGGCGCGGCACGCTGCAGTGGCTGGGCGGCATTGGTATCATCGTTGTAGCCATGGTGTTCCTGCCGGAACTGCGCGTCGGCGGCATGCAGATTTTCCGGTCTGAATCCTTTGACACGATGGGCAAGATCCTACCCCGTGCCGGCCAGATCGCGTCGCGCATTTCGGTCATCTATGTCGGCCTGACGCTGGCCTGCGCATTGACCTACAGCGCGCTGGGTATGCCAACCTTTGATGCGGTGGTTCATGCGATGACGACGCTATCGACGGGCGGCATGGCGAACACTGACAGCTCTTTTGGGATCTACGGCGCGGGCATCCACTATGTCGGCGCCTTTTTCATGTTCAGCGCCGCGCTGCCCTTTGTGCGTTATGTGCAACTGCTTGGCGGCTCGGCCAAGCCGCTGATGCGCGACAGCCAGGTGCGCACGTTCTTTTGGATCATCATGGTCTGCGTGCTGATGATCACAGCCTGGGTCTGGGGCCGCGAAGGCCAAGTGACCGAACTGGCTTTCCGCGAGGCGCTGTTCAACGTCGTCTCGATCATTTCCGGCACGGGCTATGCCAGCGCGGATTACATGGCTTGGGGCACATTTCCGGTCGTGATGTTCTTTTTCATCGGCTTGATCGGCGGCTGCGCCGGATCGACGGCTTGTTCGATCAAGGTGTTCCGCTACCAGCTGCTCTTCGCCTCGCTCAAGGCGCAGATCCGACAAATCCACTCGCCCCACGGCGTGTTTATTCCCCGCTACGAAGGGCGTCCGGTGGGGCAGGACGTGCTCAACTCTGTGATGGCGATGTTCGTTTTGTACATTTTGCTGGTCGGCATCTTTTCCGTGCTGCTGGGCCTGACGGGGCTGGATTTCATCACCTCTGTGTCTGGCGCGGCCACTGCGCTGGCCAATGTCGGCCCCGGTTTGGGGACGGAAATTGGCCCCGCTGGCAACTTTGTCGGTCTGAATGACACCGCCAAATGGCTGCTGGCCGCGGCGATGTGGATCGGCCGGCTGGAAATCATGGTGGTGCTTGTCATCATGACGCGGCGGTTCTGGCGCGAATAAAGCGCCCTTCGACCAGATCGGCCGAAGGGCTGGGGCCTAGGCCGTGGCAAGCCGCTTGGGTGCGCCTGTCAAAAAACGATCCATCAAATAGGACATCAGCAGCGTCATCCCGACATGGCCGACAAAGGATGACTGGGTGTAGGTGCCGAAATCCATCATAAAGCTGCGCCCGATAAAGGGGGCTAGCATACCTTGGGCGACGAACCATAGGATCAGTCCTGACACGAGCCCGGTCAGGAAGACCCGCGCGGGCATCAGCAACCGGATCAGGTAGACAAACACGCCAAACCCGACAGAACCGATGGCAAAGTGGACCGGGAACGCGGTCAGATGCGAAATCTGCAAACCCGCCAGCTTTTCCGCAAGCGCGATGACAAGGTTCGAGGGTTGCAGCGTTGGGCCAAACAGCAGCGGCGATATAAGCCAAGCGTAAAGCTCGAACACGATCTCTCCAATCAGGCCGGCGAGGATGACAGATGCGGCGATCTGTATGCGAGGGGAGGCATGGGGGAGAAGCATTGGTATCGGGTCCTAACTGTTTGCTGCATCTGCAAGATGAACAGGTAGGTAGGAGGGGGGTGCAGGCGGGGCAACCAACGCTTTTCTGACGCGAATTCTCTTTTGCGCGACGTATGTTACCGTTTTTACGACCAGCAGTTGGTTGGGGCGGTGCGCTAGTCCTGCGCGGCGGCCTGCTTCCATTCTGCCAGCGGAAACATCCAGTCATAGGCCCAGTTAAACGCAAAGGCATAGGCCATGTAAAACAGCGCAAATGACACGTCCATGACAAAGGCCTGCGCCAGCGTAATGCTAAGATACCACGCGATAAAGGGCATCAGCGCGATCAGCAGGCCGCCCTCGAACAGCACCGCGTGCAGCACGCGCACCCGGCGCGATTTCAGCGTATTGCCTGTGGTCCGCTTCAGCCACAGATCGAACAGGAAGTTATAGGCGACATTCCACAGCATCGCGGTCGTCGCGCTGACGACGCTGATCACGCCAATGTCGTGCATCGGCTGGTGGAATACGAAGGACGCGAGCGGAATAACCAGCATCAAGGCGATAACCTCAAAGCTGATGGCGTGACGGATACGGTCGGCTAAAGTGCGCATGACACCCTCTGATTAGGTGCTGGGTCGTCCCGGCTATGATCATGTCTCAGAGGTCGTCCTCGCCCTTTACATGGCCGTTTCCCCGCGCAACTTCAAGCCTACCAACAGCTGACCAGCACCGTGCTTTCGGCGGCGCGCAGGGTCAGGGTTTCGGGGGGCATAAAGGCCAGCGTGTCCGTAGTGTCAGTCGCGATCCCGGCATCAGACAGGGCCGCGACAATCCGGTCAGCATCGATGATAAAGCTGACGTCAGGCGGCAGCAGCTGGCCGTCCTGCGCGACCTTTGGCAGCAGCATCCCCAGCACGGCGCCGCCGTTATCGAACACAGGGCCGCCCGCGTCGCCGTCACGGGCGGTCAGGGTCAGACGCTTCAGGTCTTCTTCGCCATTCAGGCCGCGAATATCGGCCAGGCGGCCAAAGGTCAGCGTCGGCGTCACCAGCACACCGCCGTACGGATAACCCGCGACGGCGATTTCGGTCTGCAAGCGCGGGACCTGCGTTTGGAACGCTGCGACAGATTGGGGCGACAGCGCCTCATCCGGGGTCAGCACGGCGATGCCAAGGTCTGTATCGGTCATGGTGACCGTGGCCGGGTGGCTGCCGTCGATGCTGATTTCTTCGCAGGATTCCACAGCCATCGCATCGGTCAATACGCGGCCTTGCATGTCGATATAGAACCCGGTGCGCGACGTTTTTGGTTTGCGGATTTGCAGGCCAGCCACCAGATCAATTGCCTGATCCTCGTCCGGGCTGGCAATTGCGGGGTCCAGCACGCCGTCGATGGCATTAAAGCTGTTCTTCATCTCGTCCCGAATGCGGTCAAAGCGCGCAGAATCGCCTGCGGGCCAGACAAGGGCGAACCCTTTGATCTGCCCGTCCTCAAGCTGGGCCGAGACGTAGGATTGCACATCTGCGCTTGTGCCCGCGATTTCAAAGCTGGCGTCTTTGCGGCTACGCTCGCCCTCTGGCGGGAAAATCGCCAAAGTTTGCAGGATTTCATAAAGGCCAAAGAGGCGGTTCTGGTCGCCGCTTTGGCTGATCAGCAGCACCTGCGCGGGAATGTCGCCCTTGGAACCAAAACGGGCAAAGGGCGGCTCGTATTCGGTAAAGCTGACAGCGCCGGTGGGAATCAGGACCTCGACCCCGGCGGCAGTGTCGCGCACCAGTTGCAGGTTCATGCCGTCCAATACGCTGTTATATGCGCCGACCAGCTGCGCGCGCTGCGCCGTGGTCAGCACGCCTGTGGGGGCAAAGCCTTGCGCCAGCTGCCATGCCTCCATCGCGCCGCGGGTGCCGCGGCCAAAGGCACCGTCAACGGCGGCGTCATAGAAACCAGCCCAGCCAAGGGCGGTTTGCAGCAGCTCTTTTTCGTCTTGGGTCAACGCCTGTTCGGACACCCGGGCGTCTTGTACGGATTCCTCTGGAATAGCCTCAACTTCAGGGGCGGGTTCCGGTGCGGCAGGGGTCGCATCAACGACTTGCGGTGCGGCATCTTCAACAGCCGGGGCGGTTTCGGCCTCTGCCTCTGCCGCGGGGGCAGGGGGTGCAAGGGGCGGGCGGGCATCGCCCGGCGCCGGCCAATACTGATCGCCAAAGCGCTCTCCGTTTGTCAGGAACGCATCGGACGGGGCCAGACCTGCTTGCCGCATTTCGCGCAGGGCAGCCGTGGCGGCCTCTCGGCTTGCGTAGGGGCCCATGACGACGGCAAACCAGCTACGGCCAAGCCGGTAGCCAAAGACATTTTCCGTCTGGCTGGCATAGACCCGCACCCGCGTATCAGCGGCGGTCTGGGTCGGTTGCGCTTCTAGCTGAATATAGGTGCCGCTCGCGGCCTGTGCGAAAGCGATTTGGGACGTCAGGCTAAAGCTTGCGGCTGCAATCCAGATTGCCAATGGTTTCATCTGCTTACAGTCCTTCATAACTTCGCACAGATCACTCGCGCGCTTTTACCAGACCCGCCCCTGCTTGCAGCACAATTCGGCGTGTTCCCGCGCAAATTAAGGCGCTGTGGCACGATTGACCCTGTGGCCTGCGCGGCCTATGCAACACCGACTTTGCAAAGAGGGCGAGATGTCAGGCCAACCGCGCAGTTTTCAAGAGATCATCCTACGGCTTCAGTCCTACTGGGCCGCGCAGGGCTGCGCCATGCTGCAGCCTTACGACATGGAGGTCGGTGCAGGCACCTTCCACCCCGCCACGACCCTGCGGGCGCTGGGATCAAAGCCGTGGGCCGCGGCCTATGTGCAGCCATCGCGCCGCCCCACCGACGGGCGCTATGGCGAAAACCCGAACCGGTTGCAGCACTATTACCAGTATCAGGTCATCATCAAACCAAGCCCGCCGAACCTGCAGGATCTGTACCTTGGCTCTCTCAAGGCGATTGGAATCGACGCATCGGTGCACGATGTGCGCTTTGTCGAAGACGACTGGGAATCCCCGACGCTGGGCGCTTGGGGCCTTGGCTGGGAGGTCTGGTGCGACGGCATGGAAGTGTCGCAGTTCACCTATTTCCAACAGGTCGGGGGCCATGATTGCAGCCCCGTGTCGGGCGAATTGACCTACGGGTTAGAGCGTTTGGCGATGTATGTCCTTGGCGTCGATCACGTCATGGATATGCCGTTCAACGACCCGGACGCGCCGACACCGCTGACCTATGGCGACATCTTTTTGCAGACCGAACAGGAATATGCCCGTTGGAACTTTGACGTGGCCGACACCGACACGCTGCTGCAGCACTTTAAGGATGCAGAGGCCGAATGCGCCCGTATCTTGGATCAGGACGCCGTCGATCCGAAGACCGGCAAGACCATTCGCATGGCGCATCCGGCCTATGACCAAGCGATCAAGGCCAGCCATCTGTTCAACCTGCTCGACGCGCGCGGCGTGATTTCGGTCACAGAACGCCAAGCCTATATCGGCCGGGTGCGCAATCTGGCCAAGGCCTGCGCTGATGCCTTCGTGCAGACGCCCGCAGGCGGTGCCGCCGCATGATCGCGAAAATTTGGATTATCTTCATCATGTTGACAGCCCTGATCGCCGGTGCCGCCCTGTATTATCTGCAGGTCTATGCCTATTACGTCGAAATCGCACCGCAGGACGCAAATGTGCAACTTGTGTCCCTGACCAGCGGCGACGCAGAGCCGATTGCGTTCGGTAACTTCAAGGCGATCGACAGCGACAGCAGCCCGCTGCGCTACCGCGCCTGCTATGACATGCCCGCTAGCCTTGCGATGCTGACGGAAACTTACCAGATCGCCGACGACGCCGAACCCCGCGTCGCGCCGGGCTGGTTCGACTGCTTTGATGCGAACCAAATCGGTGACGATATCCAAGCGGGCGTTGCCGTCGGCTTTGTTGGCCAGAATGACGTGAAATACGGCATCGACCGCATCGTCGCCGTCTACCCCGATGGCCGGGCCTATGCTTGGCACCAAATCAACGCCTGCGGCGAGGTCGTCTTTGACGGTAACCCCGCCCCCGAAGGCTGCCCAACTCCGCCAGAAAGCACGCGCTGATGCCTGATCTTCTGATTGAACTCTTCTCTGAAGAAATCCCCGCCCGCATGCAGGCGCAAGCCGCTGCCGATCTGCAAAAGCTGGTCACGAATGGTCTGGTCGAGGCTGGCCTGACCTACGCCGCCGCCGCCGCCTTTGCGACGCCGCGCCGTTTGGTGCTGTCTATCGAAGACCTGACCGCAGAAAGCCGCGCCGTGCGCGAAGAGCGTAAGGGCCCCAAGGTCGGCGCGCCGGAAAAGGCGCTTGAAGGGTTCCTGCGATCCACTGGTTTGACGATTGATCAGCTGGAACAGCAAGAAGACAAAAAAGGCGCGTTCTACGTCGCCGTGATCGATAAGCCGGGCCGCAAAGCCGCCGAGATTATCGCCGAAGTGCTGGAACAAACGATCCGCAACTTCCCCTGGCCCAAGTCGATGCGCTGGGGCAACGGCACGCTGCGCTGGGTCCGCCCATTGCATACGATCCTATGCATCCTTGTCGGTGACGACGGGGCAGAGGTCGTGCCGATGGATGTCGACGGCATCGCCGCTGGCAACACCACACGCGGCCACCGCTTTATGGGGCCGGACGCCTTTTCTGTAACCTCTTTCGAGGATTACGAGGCGAAGCTAAAGCGCGCCAAGGTCATGCTGCGCGCCGAAGAGCGCGCCGATGCGATCTGGCAGGATGCCACATCGCAGGCTTTTGCGAACGGCCTCGACGTGGTCGAAGATCGCGGTCTGCTGGCCGAAGTCGCGGGTCTTGTCGAATGGCCCGTCGTGCTAATGGGCCGGATTGACGACCAGTTTCTGGACCTGCCGGCAGAGGTTTTGCAAACCTCGATGAAAGAGCATCAGAAGTTCTTCTCTGTCCGTGATGCGAAATCGGGCCGGATCGAACGCTTTATCACCGTGGCCAATATCGAAACCGCCGACGATGGCGCGACGATTTTGAACGGCAACCAGCGCGTGCTGTCTGCCCGTTTGGCAGATGCAAAGTTCTTCTGGGACAATGACTTGCGGGTCGCTAAGGCTGGCATGCAGCCATGGCTGGACGGTCTGGCCAATGTTACTTTCCACAACAAACTGGGCAGCCAGCGTGACCGGATCGACCGGATCGCCGCCCTAGCGCGCGACATCGCGCCCGTTGTCGGGGCTGATGCGGATCAAGCATTTGAGGCCGCGCAGATCGCCAAGGCTGACCTGCGGTCTGAAATGGTTGGGGAATTCCCTGAACTTCAAGGGCTTATGGGCCGTTACTATGCGCTGGCCGCTGGCCGCGCCGAAGCCGTCGCCGCCGCATCCGAGGCGCATTGGAAGCCGCAAGGCCCGTCCGACATGGTCCCCACCGCGCCCGTGTCCGTCGCCGTCGCGCTGGCTGACAAGCTGGACACCTTGACCGGTTTCTGGACGATCGACGAAAAGCCGACGGGTTCCAAGGACCCCTTTGCGCTGCGCCGTGCCGCCCTTGGCGTCATTCGCCTCGTGCTGGAAAACAACCTGCGCCTGACGCTGAACCGGATTTTCGGTGAAAACTCTTGGTCTCCGTCGCTGCTGGCCTTCTTCCACGACCGCCTGAAGGTCTATCTGAAAGACCTGAATATCCGCCACGACGTCATCGACGCCTGCATCGCGATGCCGGGCAGCGACGACCTGACGCTGTTGGTCAAGCGCGCAAAGGCGTTGCAAGCGACGTTGGAGACTGACGACGGTGAAAACCTGATCCAAGGCTTCAAACGCGCCAACAATATTCTGACGCAGGCCGAAGAAAAGGACGGCGTCGAATACTCTTATGGCGCGGACATCAAGTTCGCCGAAGATCCGGCTGAAAAGGCGCTGTTCACAGCCCTTGATACCGCCGAAGCCCTGATCGCCCCAGCGATGGAGGCCGAGGATTTCGGCGCAGCGATGGCGGCGATGGCTACATTGCGCGGCCCGATTGACCAGTTCTTTACCGATGTGCAGGTAAATGCCGAAAGCCAGATCTTGCGACGCAATCGCTTGAACATGCTGTCGCGCATTCGCCAGATCTGTCTGTCAGTGGCCGATCTGACCAAAATCGAAGGCTAACGCTGCGACGAAAGTCTAACGGCGTTACCTTTTCTTTACACACGCTCATGCTGCACCCTATGCTGCGTGTGAACAAAGGATCGCCGCAGTGCAGCAAATCGACTTTCAGGACGTGACATTGATCACGCCAACCGCAGCCATGTCAGCGGCCGTACACGGGGGGCGCGCCAAATGTTTGCAGCGGCTCATTCGCCTTGGCATGCCAGTGCCGACAACGCTCGCGCTGTCATTCGATGCGGTCTTGCAGATTGCCAAAGGGCATTTGCCAGATTTGGCTGCGATGCTGGACCCCTTTGGGCCAAGTCCCTTGCTATCCGTGCGGCCGTCTTCGCAAGACCCTGACTGGGGCGGGCCGGGGGCGATCCTGAATATCGGCATGAACGACGAAAGCCACGCCGCACTGTCCAAGCGCGTGGGCGAGGCAGCGGCAACGGCGCTTTATGTTCGATTTGTGCAATCTTATGCAATCCACGTGGTCCGATTGGACCCTGATGTGTTCGATTTTCCCAACCTTTCGGATGCGAGCGTTCTGCGCGCCGCGCTTGAAACCTTTGAAGCAGAGGCTGATGAGCCTTTTCCTCAGGATGTCTCGGTCCAGTTGTCCGAAGTCCTGCGGTCGATGGCGCGCGCTTGGGACGGCACCAGTGCCCGCCTGCTGCGCGAGGCGAAAGGCGCGCCCGTCGATGCGGGCCTAGGTTTGGTTGTGCAGGCGCTCGCGCTAGGGGTTGGCGCGGATGAAAGCGGCTCTGGCGTTATTCAGTTCGTCAGCTCTGCCACGGGGCAGCCACAGATTATTGGCCGTTACCTGAGTCAAAGTCAGGGCCGCGAGGCGCTGAATGACCGCGCAGGCGCGATTTACCTGACCTCTGACCCGCGCGGCCCCGCGCTAGAGGATATTAGTCCGGATAATTTCGCAGCCCTTGTTAGTTACGGCGCGATTGCCCGGACCCGTCTGCGCGAAGAGATGCAGATCGAATTTACGTTAGAAGACAACGTGTTGCACATCCTAGACGCGGTGCGCATCCAGCGGTCTAGCCGCGCATTGGTGCAAATTGCTGTGGCGCTTGCCACCGATGAAGTGATCCCGCGCGAAGAGGCCGTGATGCGCGTGCCGCCCAATGCGCTGTCGGAAATGCTGCACCGGCAAGTCGACCCCTCTGCCATCCGCGACATCATTGTGCGCGGCATCGGGGCTAGCCCCGGCGCCGCGACGGGCCGGATCGTATTGACCGCTGCCGAAGCGCAGGCCAGCGCCGCGCGCGGCGAGGCGTGTATTCTGGTCCGCCGAGAGACGACGCCAGAGGATATTCGCGGCATGCACGCGGCGCAGGCCGTGCTGACGATGCGCGGGGGAATCACCAGCCATGCCGCCGTGATCGGGCGCGGCCTTGGCGTGCCCTGCGTTGTGGGTGCGTCTGACCTGACGATCGACCGCAAGCGGCAGGAAATCGTGGCCCCCGGCGGGCGCCGATTCGCGTCCGGCGACACAATTACGGTGGATGGCACAACCGGAACGGTCCTTGCTGGTGCGCCAGACATGCTAGAGGCGACTTTGGACGATGCCTTTCAAACTTTGCTGGCTTGGGCCGATGATTTTCGTGACATTGGCGTGCGCGCCAACGCCGATACGCCCGCCGATGCGCAGACCGCCAGCAACTTTGCCGCCGAGGGAATCGGGCTGTGCCGGACGGAACATATGTTCTTTGAAGGTGACCGCCTTGGCGTGATGCGAGAGATGATTTTTGCCGAAACCGCCGATGATCGCCGGGTGGTTTTGGACCGTTTGATGCCGATGCAGCGCGCTGATTTCGTCAAGCTTTTCAGCATCATGGACGGGCAGCCCGTGACGATTCGCCTCTTTGATATGCCGCTGCACGAATTCCTGCCCTACGATAAAGCAGGCCAGCGCGATCTGGCGGAACAATTGGCCATGCCGGTCAGCATCGTGACCGATCGTGTGCAGGCGCTTTCGGAATATAACCCGATGCTGGGCATGCGCGGCGTGCGGCAAGGAATCGCTGTGCCCGAAATCTATGACATGCAGGCCCGCGCCATCTTTGAGGCGGTCGCTGATGTCGCTGGGCGCGGCCTTCCGGTGCAGCCAGAGATCATGATTCCCTTGATCAGCGCCATGCGCGAGGTCGAGCTGATCAAGGGCCGCATCGACGCCATCGCAGCAGCCGTGCAGCGCGAGACGGGGGTCAGCTTTGCCTTCAAGCTTGGCGTTATGGTCGAAACACCCCGTGCCGCATTGCGGGCGCAGGATATCGTTAAGTATGCATCGTTTTTATCGTTTGGAACGAACGACTTGACGCAGATGACCTATGGTCTGTCCCGCGACGATGCGGGGCGTTTTATGTCTGCATATGTGCAGCAAGGCGTCTATGAAGAGGACCCTTTTCACACGCTGGACCTTGATGGCGTAGGAGAGCTTTTGGCGATTGGCGCGGCGCGGGGCCGGGCCGGGCGGCCTGATGTTGTGGTGTCGATTTGCGGCGAACATGGCGGTACGCGGGCCGCGATCGGATTCTGCAGGACTCAGAAATTCAATTATGTCTCCTGTTCTCCGTTTCGGGTGCCGCTTGCGCGACTTTCCGCCGCCCAACTGGCGCTGGCAGAGCAGATGCCCGCAGGTGGGCGCCGTGCGACGATGCCGCCAATCTCAATGAAATAAGGTGAATCGGGCGCGAATTTAGGGGCCAAGACAGGTACGGCAAGAATCTGCCAGCCCCAAAGGTGGACCATCAGATAAATTTTCCCTATGACGGCGCGGCCTGTACGGGGCTGACCGTGCGGAATGAAAGCCCGACTGATGACCATCACCCTGCGCCGCACGCTGATTGCAGCGATTACCCTTGTCAGCGTTTCGATCGCCGTACCGGCGTCCGCTGAAGAAGTGATCTCTGCCCGGTTGGGTGCGGTTCTGGGTCAAGAACGTCAGGCCTTGCAAATTGTTCCCGATACCCGCCTGTCTGCGTTGACGGCCGTTCCCGAAAGCGCCCGGCGCAACGCGATGCCAAC
The DNA here is from genome assembly GCF_900114485.1 of Loktanella salsilacus. Taxonomy (GTDB): domain Bacteria; phylum Pseudomonadota; class Alphaproteobacteria; order Rhodobacterales; family Rhodobacteraceae; genus Loktanella; species Loktanella salsilacus. Next base: position 117,573 of record NZ_FOTF01000010.1, read on the forward strand.
GGACGGTGATGCGGTCATGACGGAGTCGTTTTTGTCCACCATGACCACGCCCAAGGGTAATTCCGAATGGGAATGTCTGGCCGATGCCCTGTATTTCGAGGCACGCGGCGAATCGCTTCAGGGCATCTTTGCCGTGGGCGAGGTGATTATGAACCGCGTCGACAGCGCCGAATACCCCAACACGATCTGCGGTGTGGTGCATCAGGGGACGGGCCGGAAATTTGCCTGCCAGTTTACGTGGACTTGCGACAACAACTCTGACGCGATCGGCAATCCAGCCGCCTTTGGCCGCGTCGGCAAGGTTGCGAAACTGCTGGTCGACGGTCTGCCGCGCCGCCTGACGTCTGGCGCGACGCATTACCACACCAAAGCCGTGCACCCATCCTGGGCGAACCGCTTTCCGCGCACCGCCAGCATTGGCGCGCATTACTTCTATAAGCAGCCCACGCGCAGCGCCTCGAACTAAGGTTCCTTGCGGCCTTGCGGTGTCGGCGTTATGCCGACGCCATCACAAAACGCGGGGCAGGGCATGACCGACGACATTCGACTGGCCTTTGCGCACCCGTCAGAGCGGGCCGCTGCCAGCACCGATATCCCCTATGACCGGATTTCCCTGCGGGATTATGTGGTCGAGGTCGAAATCGGTGCCTTTCAGCAGGAACGCGGCCACCTGCAGCGTGTGCGTTTTAACGTCGTGGTCGAGGTGTTGCCGCAGACTGGCCCCATCGACGACGACGTCGACCGTATCCTGTCCTATGACCGCGTGACCGAAGCCATCGGCGAAGAGCTGAAGGCAGAGCGGATCAACCTTCTGGAAACCCTCGCAGCGCGTGTTGCGGAACGCATCTTGCTGGAACCGCAGGCCGAGCGCGTGTTCGTGCGCATCGAAAAGCTGGATCGTGGTCCGTTTTCGCTGGGCGTTGAAATCATGCGCGCGCGCGGCGGTGATCGCCCAGCCGGGCAGGAACACGCCGTCGCCCCGCATCCGCGCGTGCTGTTCCTGTCGCAAGAGGCGGTGCATGCCGATCACCTGACCGGCTGGCTGGATCAGGCGATCGCGATGGACGCCCCGCTGATCGTGTGCGTCGGCGCTGCTGACAGCCCCGCCCCGCAGGCCCGTCACGCCTTGGCCCAGCGGCGGATTGATCTGCTGGCGATTGAGCAAAACGCGTGGGTCTTGGCCGCCCGCGATCCGCGCTTGATCGTGGTTGGCAGCCGGACGGAACTGGATTGGGCGATGAAAAACGGCCAGACCTGTATCTGGGCCCCTTCTAAAATCGTGCTCGATGCTGTCGACGGGCCGTCAGCCGGATCACAGGACACGGCGGCCTTGGTCGCGTGGTTTGCTGGGCAGATGGACGCGGCAGAACTGGTCTTGATTGGCGCGGACACGCCGCAGGGTGCACCTGTGCCAGCACGGTCTTTGCCTGTCGATGCGCCGCGCCTGACATGAGCCTTTATTACCGCCCGCTGCCGCAGCTAGACGCCGCGCGTCCGGCTGACGCGCTGACCCTTGCGGGGGGCTGGTGCTGGTTCGACAAGGTCGAGGTGTTGTCCCGCACCGCGCCGCCCCGGATTGTTCCAGCCGCTGACGTGCCCCAAGACGTGCTGCTGCGCCTGACCGCGCCGCGCGCGCCGGTCGCAGGGCTGGGCATGGGCCAAGTTCAGATCATGGGCATCCTGAACGTGACGCCGGACAGTTTTTCCGACGGGGGGGCCTTCATTGCGCCCGATGCGGCGCTGGCCCAAGCCTTTGCGATGCAGGCGGATGGCGCAAGTATCATCGACGTTGGCGGCGAAAGCACACGGCCCGGCGCAGCGCTCGTACCCGACGCCGAAGAGCTTGCCCGCACCGCCCCGGTGATCGCCGCCCTGCGCGAACAAAGCGACATCGCGATCTCTATCGACACGCGCAAGGGCGGTGTTGCGCGCGCGGCGGTCGCTATGGGGGCGGGCCTGATCAACGATGTCTCTGCGATGACCTGGGACCCGCAGATGGCGCAGATTGCGGCGGATAGTGGCCAGCCGATCTGCCTGATGCATGCCAAGGGTGATCCCGAAACGATGCAGTTGGGCCCGCAGTACGACGATGTGCTGCTGGATGTCTTTGACTATCTGGCAGACCGCATTGCCGTGGCAGAGGCAGCAGGCATTCCCCGGGATCGCATCGTCGTCGATCCGGGCATCGGATTTGGCAAGACGCAAGAGCATAACCTTGCCCTATTGCGGCGTCTGTCGCTGTTCCACGCCTTTGGCTGCCCGATCTTGCTGGGCGCATCGCGCAAGCGGTTCATCGGCACGATCACAGGGGCGCAGGCGGCGGCGGGCCGGATGGCGGGCTCGCTTGCGGTGACATTGGCAGGCGTCGCGCAGGGGGTGCAAATCCACCGTGTGCACGATACAAAAGAGGCAAAAGCGGCCTGTGATATGGCCCGCGCCCTACGAGGACAGGACTGATGGCAGATAAGATTTTCGGAACCGATGGCATTCGCGGCAAGGCCAACGCCTATCCCATGACCGCCGATATGGCCCTGCGCATCGGGGCTGCTGCGGGTCGTTATTTCCGCAACGACGGGTCCAACGGGCACCGCGTTGTGATCGGTAAGGACACGCGCCTGTCGGGCTATATGTTCGAAAACGCGCTGACGGCGGGTCTGACCAGCACGGGCATGAATGTGCTGCTGCTGGGACCTGTGCCAACGCCTGCGGTGGGGCTGCTGACCAGTTCGATGCGGGCGGATATGGGGATTATGATCTCTGCCAGCCACAACCCGCACCACGACAATGGGATCAAGTTCTTTGGCCCTGACGGGTTTAAACTGTCGGACGCCGCAGAAGAGGAAATTACCCGTCTGGTTTTTGACGGGGTGGAGCCTGCGCAGGCGAACAATATCGGCCGCGCGAAGCGGATCGACGATGGCCGTTTTCGCTATGCGGAACGGCTCAAGGCGATTTTCCCGGCGGGTATGCGGCTGGATGGTCTGAAGGTCGTGATCGATTGCGCCAATGGCGCAGGCTACAAAGTCGCGCCAGAGGTGCTGTGGGAGCTGGGGGCCACGGTCATCCCTGTGGGCACCGCGCCGAACGGGTACAACATCAACGACGGCTGCGGCTCTACCAATACGTCGGCTGCGGCGAAGGCGATTATCAGTCACGGTGCGGATGTGGGCATCTGTCTGGACGGCGACGCGGACCGGGTGATGATCCTGGACGAGACAGGCCGCGTGGCTGACGGCGACCAGCTGATGGCGCTGATGGCGCATCGCTGGGCGCAGGCGGGCAAGCTGGCGAATGGCACGCTGGTTGCGACAGTGATGTCGAACCTGGGGCTAGAGCGCTATTTGGAGGCGCAGGGGCTGCGGCTGGAGCGCACGAACGTCGGTGACCGCTATGTGGTCGAGGCAATGCGCAAATCGGGCCACAATCTGGGCGGTGAACAGTCAGGTCACATCGTGATGACCGACTATGCCACCACGGGTGACGGCCTGCTGGCGGGCCTGCAATTTCTGGCCGCGATGATCGAGACGGGCCAGCCCGCATCAAGCCTGACCCATAGTTTTGAAACCGTGCCGCAAATGCTGAAAAACGTGCGCTACACCGCTGGCAGTGATCCTTTGGCCGCGCAGGCGGTGCAGGACTGTATTGCAGCCGCCGAGGTGCAGCTGGTCGGCAAAGGGCGGCTGCTGATCCGGAAATCTGGAACCGAGCCGCTTATTCGCGTCATGGCGGAATGCGAGGACCCGGATTTGCTGTTGCAGGTCGTGGACGGGATTGTCGACGAAGTTTCGCGGGCGGGGTGAGTTTAAGGCATTGGCGGACTGGGGCTCTGCCCCAGACCCCGAGGTATTTCCGACCAGAAGAAGGGTGGCCCGGGTCAGGCGCGGGCGAAGAGTTTGCGCAGGCTGCCCCATTGGCTGATTGCGAGGCCGCAGAGGATCAGGGCAAGGGCTGCGAAAAAGCGGAGCGGCAGCGTTTCTGACAAGATCAGCGCACCGCACAGGACCGACCACAGCGGGACTTGATAGTTCACCAGCGTCATAAAGACCGAACCTGCCGAGCGGATCACGATAACGCGCAGGAGTGTCGCAAGGGCTGTGGGAAACAGGCCGAGGAATACGATGGCGGCCATGTGCAGCGGCGCGGCGGGGCCGGGGACCCCCTCGAACAGCAGCATGGCGGGGATCAGCACGGCAGAGCCGACGCCGAGGGTCAGCGCGCCCAGCACAATCGGGTCGATTGGCGGACAGCGCCGCGTCATGATGCTGGCGATGGCGTAAGAGCCTGCGGCGGTCAGGCAGGCGAGTTGGCCCAGCGGCTCCATCCCCGATCCGATGCGCAGCACGCCGGGGCCGATCAGGACTAGCGCGCCCAAGAAGCCGACGCAGACGCCGATCAGGCGGCGGGTGGAGAGCGGCTCGTCGCTGAAAATATGCGCCAAGGGCAGAACGAAAAGCGGCAGCGCCGCCATCGAAATTCCGGCGAAGGCAGAAGGCACATATTGTTGCCCCCACGACAGCAGGGCAAAGGGCAGCGCGGTGTTCAGCACGCCAATGAAGGCAAGGTATTTGATCAGGCGCGGCGTGAACTCTGGCCAAGGGCGGCGCATGGCCGCTTGCAGTATAAAGAGCGCCAGCGCGCCAAGCGATGTGCGTGCGCAGGCGACAGTCAGCGGGCCGTAGCCCTGCAAAGCTACTGCGACGACCATGAATGTGCCGCCCCAGATGACGCCTAATAGCCCGATCGAGGCCCAATTGCTGGTGGTCGGGGCGGAGGCTTGGGCGGCTTGCATGGGTATGGGCAACTTTGGATTGGGAACTGGCCCTGCCTAGCGCAGGATTGCGGGCATGGGAACGCGCAAAGGGGGCGCGCGTGCCAAAGTGTCGGGCTAGGCCGCGCCGTGACGACGCGTTAGACTTGATTGCTGCGCGCAAGCAGGGATCATGGGGCATGACACAAACACATCAAGATCTTGCGGCCCTTTTTGCCGCGCATAAGGCGGCGGTTCCCGCGCGCCGCGTATCCTTCGATCGGCATGCGCGGCTGGCAGCTTTGGCGAAGCTGCGCCAAGCGGTGCTGGACCGGCAAGACGATATCATCGCCGCACTGGCAGCCGATTTCGGCAAACACCCGGTAGAGGTGCGTCTGACAGAAATCCTGCCCATTTTGCAGGACATCAGCCATGCCCGCCGCCACTTGCGGCGCTGGATGCGGCCGCGGCGGGTGCTGCCGACGCTGATGATGATCGGCACCTCTGCCCGGATCGAGGCGCAGCCGCGCGGTGTCGCGCTGATTATCGCGCCGTGGAATTTTCCGTTTCAACTGGCGTTGGGGCCATTGGTGTCGGCGCTGGCCGCTGGGTGTAGCGCGATTATCAAGCCGTCAGAGATGACGCCTGCGACCTCTGCGCTGATTGCGGACATGGTCGCGGACTGCTTTGCGCCGGATCTGGTGGCGGTGGTTCAAGGCGGGGTAGAGGCCTCGACGCAGCTGCTCGCGCTGCCGTTTGACCATATTTTCTTTACCGGCAGCCCGGCGGTGGGCAAGATCGTGATGGCGGCGGCGGCTAAGTCGCTGGCTTCGGTCACGTTAGAGCTGGGCGGAAAGTCCCCGGTGATTGTCGGGCCGGATGCGAATATTGCGAAGGCTGCAAAGTGGATCGCTTGGGGGCGGTTCATCAATGCGGGGCAGACCTGCGTCGCGCCGGACCATGTGTTTGTGCACGCCAGCCAGCGCGCGGCGCTCACGGATGCGCTGCAGGGGCGGATTGCGGCGATGTACGGGGCTGATCCCGCGACGTCGCCCGCTTTGGCGCGGATTGTCGATGATCGCAATTTCGCGCGGGTGACCGGGCTGATCGCGGACGCGGTCAAGGCCGGGGCCAAGGTTGTCGCGGGCGGACAGGCCGACATGGGCGCGCGGCGGCTGGCACCGGCATTGTTAGAACAGACCGCTGCGGACATGGACGTCAGCCGCGAGGAAATCTTTGGCCCTGTGCTGCCGCTCATTCCCTATGATGATCTGGATGTCGTGCTAGAGCGTATCAATGCTGGCCCGCATCCGCTGGCGCTTTATGTCTTTGGCAGCAAGGGGTTGGCGGGTGACGTTGTTGCGCGGACCACGTCGGGTTCTGTCGGGGTTAACCTGACGGTCATGCCTGTTATCCACGGTAATCTGCCGTTTGGCGGGGTGGGCACGTCGGGCATGGGGGCGGCGCATGGGCAGGCGGGCTTTGCCGCGTTCAGCCATATGCGGCCCGTGCTGCGGAACCGCTTTCTGCCGATGACGCTGCTGTTTCCGCCCTATACGGGGCGGGTGAAAAAGCTGGCCAAGCTGGTGCAGCGCCTTGTGCAATAAAAAAGGCCCGCCAGAGTGGCGGGCCTTTTCGTTACTTATCCGGTCGGATTAGTTTTTCGCCTTGTCGACCATACGGCCGGCAGAGATCCAAGGCATCATGGCGCGCAGCTTGGCACCGACGACTTCGATCTGGTGCTCGTCGTTCGAGCGGCGCGAGGCTTTGATCGTGGGCTGGCCCACAACGTTTTCCTGCATGAAGTCACGCACGAACTTGCCGTTCTGGATATCCGTCAGCACGTCTTTCATGCGCTTCTTGGTTTCCTCGTAGGGCAGGATGCGCGGGCCGGACACGTACTGGCCGTATTCTGCGGTGTTCGAGATCGAGTAGTCCATGTTGGCGATGCCGCCTTCATAGATCAGGTCAACGATCAGCTTCACTTCGTGCAGGCACTCGAAATAGGCCATCTCGGGCTCGTAGCCAGCTTCGACCAGCGTCTCGAAGCCCATACGGATCAGTTCGACCAGACCGCCACACAGGACAGCTTGTTCGCCGAACAGGTCGGTTTCGCATTCCTGACGGAAGTTGGTTTCGATGATGCCGGAACGACCGCCGCCGATGGCAGAGCAATAGGACAGGCCGATTTCCATCGCCTTGCCGGTTGCGTCCTGGTGGACAGCCACCAAGCAGGGCACGCCGCCGCCTTTGGTGTATTCGCCGCGGACCGTGTGGCCGGGGCCTTTTGGCGCCATCATGATGACGTCGATGCCGGGCTTGGTTTCGATCAGGCCGAAGTGGATGTTCAGGCCGTGGGCGAAAGCGATGGCAGAGCCGTCCTTCAGGTTGTCGTGGACGTACTTCTTATACGTCTCGGCCTGCAGCTCGTCCGGCATGGTGAACATGATGACATCGCACCATGCGGCAGCTTCGGCGATGCCCATGACTTTGAGGCCTTCGCCTTCGGCTTTCTTGGCCGAGGGGGAGCCTTCGCGCAGGGCGACGACGAGGTTCTTCGCGCCCGAATCGCGCAGGTTCAGCGCATGGGCGTGGCCCTGAGAGCCGTAGCCCAGAATGGCGACTTTTTTGTCCTTGATCAGGTTCACGTCGCAATCGCGGTCGTAGTAAACGCGCATGGGGAATATCCCTTGGTTGGTTGCATTGAAACGCACAATATGGATTTTCGCGGTCGGCGATAGGTCGATTTTTTGAGTATTTTTGGCAAGATGATATATATCATGCGCGAGATTGGCATTTTTCGGGATATTCATGCTTGATGACAAGGACAGGGCGCTTTTGCGCCGATTGCAGGCAGATCCAAGCCTGACGGTCCCCGAACTGGCGGCCCTTGCTGGTGTGACGGCGGGGCAGGCGGCGCGGCGGCTGGACCGGATGACGGATCAAGGGCTGATCCGGGGGCAGACGGCGGTGATCGACTGGGCCAAGCTGGGCTACCCATTGCAGGTCAGTTTGCGTGTGACGCTGGATAAGACAGTGCCAAGCGCCTTTGACGCCTTTCTTGCAGCAGCGCGCGAGGTGGCGGAGGTGCTGGAAATCCAGACCTTCCTTGGCCGTGTTGATGTGCGGCTGGTCTTGGTGGCGCGGGATTTGAAGCATTATCAAACGTTATATCGCGACCGCATCCTTGCCTTGCCGCATATCGCGGATATCGAGGCTTTGATGGATGTGGCGGCGGTCAAATCGGACGAAAGGTTGCCGCTGTGATGCTGGACGAGACGGACCGCGCCTTGCTGACCTTGCTGGTGGCGGACGCCGGGCAATCGGCTAGCGCGCTGGGGCGGCAGTTGGGGCTAAGCCAGCCTGCAACGTGGCGGCGCATCAAACGGCTGCAAGAGGCGGGAATCCTGACCGGGCGGCGGCTGTTGCTGGACGCGGAAAAGCTGGGATTTGGCGTGACGGTTTTTCTTGGGATCAAGCTGGCGACCAAGGGCCGCGTCGGGATGGAGGATTTCGAGCGCGCCGTTGGCGGCATCCCAGAGGTGCAGGTCGTCACGCATGTTTTGGGCCTTTATGACTATCGCTTGCGGGTTGTGGCGCGGGATCTGGCGGATTTTGAACGCGTGCTGCGGCGGCGGATCATGACGCTGCCCGGCGTCGGCAACGTCGAGGCGAATGTGATGCTAAGCGAGGAACGCCGCCCCGGACCGCTGTAGGCGCAGATAGCTTTTGCCAGAGGCCGCTTTCCGGCCTAGCTGTTGCGGCAACGCAAGGAGAGTATGATGAACACTGCCGCCCCCCGCACCCCCGTCGATCCCGATGGCCTGATGGAATTTTCCGTCGTCTTTACCGACCGCTCGCTTAATTCCATGAGCAAGGTTTTTCAGCAGGTGATGCGGGATGTGTCCGGCATGTTGAAGGACGTCTATAAGGCAGACGCGATTGCGATCGTGCCCGGCGGTGGCACCTTTGGGATGGAGGCTGTCGCGCGGCAGTTTGGCACCGGGGCGCATTGCTTGATCGTGCGCAACGGTTGGTTTTCCTATCGCTGGTCGCAGATTTTCGACATGGGCGGCTTTGCGGCTGAAACGACCGTTAAGATGGCGCATCAGACCGGCAACGACAGCCGTGCACCCTTTGCGCCCGCACCGATTGCTGATGTCGTGCAGGCGATCCGGTATGCGAAGCCCGATGTGGTGTTCGCCCCGCATGTGGAAACCAGCGCTGGGATGATTCTGCCGGATGATTACCTGAAAGCGATGTCGGGTGCCGCGCATGAGGTCGGCGCGATCATGGTACTGGACTGCATCGCGTCCGGCTGCATCTGGGTCGATATGAAGGCGACGGGCGTCGACGTGCTGATCTCTGCCCCGCAAAAGGGGTGGTCCGCCACACCCTGCGCAGGTCTGGTGATGCTGTCGGATCGCGCGGCAGAGCGGCTCGAGGCGACGACGTCGAACAGCTTTGCCGGGGATTTGAAAAAGTGGCGGCAGATCATGAAAGCCTACGAGGACGGCGGCCACGCCTATCACGCGACGATGCCCACGGACGGGCTGCGCGATCTGCGTGATACGATGATCGAATCGCGGGACTATGGCTTTGACAAGCTGATGGCCGCGCAGTGGGAACTGGGCCGCGGCGTGCGGGCGCATCTGGCCGATTTGGGCGTGGCGTCGGTCGCGGCGCAAGGGTTCGAGGCCCCCGGCGTCGTCGTCAGCTATACCGATGATCCGGCGGTCAAATCTGGCGCGGCTTTTGTCGCTGAGGGCATGCAGATCGCGGCCGGCGTGCCGTTGCAGGTGGGGGAGCCTGCGGATTTCATGACCTTTCGGCTGGGGCTGTTCGGGCTGGACAAGCTTTACGACGTGCCAGCTACCTTGGACCGCCTGCTGCCGGTGCTGACCCGCGTCCTTTAGGACGCGCCAAGGCCCAGCTTCATCAACCGATGGCGAATGGGCGCTGCGTCGTGCAGCGCCTTGACGCCCATGGCCCGCAGGTCGTGGATCAGCGGGCTTGCGGCCATGGAGGTGCGGTTCAGGGCGTCGATGCCTGTGACCCGCAGGCGCATATCGCTGTGCCGTGCCTTTTCATAGGCCGCCAGCATCGCAGGCTGACCAAGCGTGTCGCGGTTGTCCGCAGCCAGATCCAGCAGGCTTGCCATATCGGCCAGCGACATATTCAGCCCCTGCGCGCCAATGGGGGGCATGACATGCGCCGCCTCTGCCACCAGCGCGGTGCGGGGGGCGGTGATGCGATCCGCGATCTGGGTGATGATCGGCCAGACAGATCGTTTGCCGACCAGCGTCAGCGGACCATTCACGCCTGCGCTGCGGGTGTTCGCGGCAGCGGTAAAGGCGGCATCATCCAGCGCCATCAGCGCGGCGATCTTTGGCCCGGTATCCATCCAGACGACGGAGGAACAAGGCTGCCCATCGACATCGGGCAGGGGCACCAGCGTGAACGGGCCGCCGTCGCGGTGCACCTCGGTCGAGATGCCGCCGTGCGGCTGCGGGTGCGTGACCGCAAAGGTCACGGCCTTTTGGCCGTAGCGAGTGGTCGCGGCGTCGATGTTGTTCGCCTGCCGCACCGCCGAATTGCGACCATCCGCACCGATGACCAGTTTGGCCGACAGTTGCGTTCCATCACTCAGCCGGACCAGCGCCTGATCCAGCCGCGCCACCATACTGGCGAAACCGGTGCCCGTGCGCAGGGTCACATTTGGCATCTGCGCGATCCGGTCGACCATCACCCGGCGCAGCAGCCAGTTCGGCAAGTTCCAGCCAAAGGGCGCGTCGGAAATGTCATCGGCGACGAAATCACGGGTGGTCGCAGGCTCTTTTGCGGCGTCCACGATGCGCATGACGTCCAGCGCCGTGGCGTAGGGGGCTAGCGCCTCCCACAGGCCGGCGCGGTCCAGAAACGCTTTGGCGGGCTGCAGGAATGCGGTGGTGCGCAGATCAGCGCCGTCTTGTGCGGCGTCCGTGACGGGCGGGGCGGGGTCCACCACGATCACGTCAAAGCCGGCCGCGCCGAATGCAACCGCTGCGGCCAATCCAGCGACGCCGCCGCCGCTGATCACGATGTCTGTGCGAATTCTATCCATGTCCTTGATATAGGCCGCGCGAGGCGGCGGGGAAAGCCCGCGCCCTGCGACATCCTTGCCCGCCCGCCGTAATCGCGGCTATGGTCCGGCGAAGATATAAGGAAGCACGATGCAGGACCGCGCGACACCGCAAAAAGACGCCTATGCCCTGATATTGGAGGCGATCGACAGCCATTTTTACAAGCCGGGCGATCGGTTGGTGGAAAGCGAACTGGCCGACCGCCTTGGCGTCAGCCGCACCCCGGTGCGAGAGGCGTTGCAGCGGCTAGAGACGCAAAGCCTGCTGACCCGCGACGGGCGGTCGTTGATCGTGGCGTCCTTGGATCACACGCAAATGGCAGAGCTATATGTCGTGCGCGGCACCTTGGAAGGGCTCGCCGCGCGCCTTGCCGCCCGCCACGCCACGCCAGAAGAGGTCGCCGTGCTGCGCGATATGCTGCGGGCTGATCAGGCGCTGAAGAACGATCCAGACGCACTGGCCCGCGCCAATCGGCGGTTTCACAAGCAGATCCATTTGGCGTCGCATAACCGGTTTTTGGTGCAGCAGCTGGACCTTGTGCACCGATCCATGGCGCTGCTGGCGACGACATCCATCGCCGCCGAAGGGCGCGGCAGCGATACCTTGCAAGAACATGGCCGCATCGTCGAGGCGATTGCCGCTGGTGACGGCGAGGCGGCGGATGCGGCCCTGCGCGCCCACATCTCTGAGGCGTTTGTTACTCGGCTGCGGCTTGATGCGGCAAAGGTGGAGGCGGCTGACTAGGCTGCGGCCCATGCGCCGCCGCGGGTTTTGGCAGCAGGATGCCGTGGGCTGTTTTGTCCCAATAAAACGGCTTCCACGTCAGCTCTATCAGGCCCTTGTAGACGGCAATCGCCCCCAGCGGAAAATACAGCTGCAAGGTTAATGCCCATGGGGTCAGCCACGCCTTGCCTGCGCGGCGCAGGGCGAGGGCCGAGATGGCGAAATTCACCACTTCTGATGTGACAAAAAGGCCGACCATAGTCCAAAAAGCCCAAGGCGGCAGCAGGTTCACCGCCGGGTGGTGAAAGCCCAGCGGGATCAGCCAGAACGACCAGATCAGCGGCGCGAGCAGAAATTGCGAGAGCGTGCCCGCGAACAGGATCTGCACGCCCCAAAACCGCCGCGCCCCCAGATCACGCCAAAGCTGGGCGGGATTCCGCATATGGACGCAATAGGTGACCGCGTAGCCCTTGAGCCAGCGCGAGCGTTGCTTGACCCACGGCCAAAAGCGGCCATTCGCCTCTTCTTGGGTGACCGAGGGGATAAAGACAGTCTCGTACCCCGCGCGGGCTAGGCGCAGGCCCAGATCCGCGTCTTCGGTTACGTTGTGGGCGTCCCAGCCACCCAAGTTTTCCAGGATGTCGCGGCGAAAGAACAACGTCGTGCCGCCAAGGGGCACCACCAGCCCCATGCGCGCATAGCCGGGCAGCACGACGCGAAACCAGCTGGCGTATTCGATGGTAAAGCAACGGGTTAGCCAATTGGCGGCGCTGTTATAATAGTCCAGCACGCCTTGCAGGCAGGCAACTTTTGGCCCGGCATTTGCGAATGTTGCGGCGACGATATGCAATTGATCGGGGTCTGGCGCATCCTCTGCGTCATAAACGCCGATGATACTGCCGCGCGCAAAATCCAAGGCATAGTTCAGTGCGCGCGGCTTTGTGCGCAGGGTGCCTTCGGGCACGATGATGGGGCGCATCCATGTCAGCAGGTGGGTGCGGCCAAGGGCGCGGCGGGTCGTGTCGTCGTTGTCTTCGAGCACCAGACAGGCATCAAGCCGTTCGCGAGGGTAATTCAGCGCCTCTAGCCGGGTGAGCAAATGTTCCGCGATGGCGCGTTCGCGGTAAAGCGGGATCAGCAGGGTAATGACCGGTAGCGGCCCGCTGCCGCGGGGCGGAGGCTGCGGCGGACCCACACCGCAGAGCGCCGCTGCCGCCTTTACCGCACCCGAGAGCACCAGCAGGATCACCGCAAGCGCTGAAAGCGCGGTGATGACGGCGACCGGGGCGAGCAGCGTCAGGCCCCCCAGCAAAACCGCGCCAAGGCAAGTTGCTTGCATTGCCCGGCCCGACTGCCAGCTACGGCTGCTTTGCGCGTCTGGCAGGCGCGTTTCGGCGCGGTGGGTCAGATCAGCGGCAAAGCTGTGCACCAGCGCCGCGCTGATCTGATCACGGGTGCAAAGCGCCATGCGGACGGGGCCAAAGACGTCTTGCAGGCCTTGGCGGTGCTGCAGGAAAATGTCGTAGCAGGGCGCCAGTATCAGGGTGCAATTGCCAGTGGTTCGCCACGGCAGCACCATATGCGTCATCGCCCGCGCCGGACCGTAGCGGCGCACAAGCGCGGTATGGGGGGGCTGCAGCGCGGGGTCGATGACGCGGGTGCCAAGCAGTTCGCCTTCTGCCATCAGCATGACGCGGGGCGAAACGCTGAACCGCGTGCGCAGCACATCCAGTACAGGAAGCTGTTCGTGCAGCGCGATATCGCGGGCCTGCCGGGCGGTTTCGGCACAGATATGCTGCGTGCTAAGAAGATGCCCGACCACCAGATCGGGACCGACATCCAAGGGGGCATCATGGCCGTGGGTGGGTGTGATCGTGGCGGAAACGTTCATGGCCCTGCTTTCACTGCAGGGCCATTTGGCAGATTGATCGTTAATTTGGCGTTAAATTAGGGTTAAGATGGCCCTAATCCGCGTTAAGATCAGCCGGCTTTGCTGGCTGTCATCGCATCGGCAAAACGCTCGAACAGATAGTAGCTGTCTTGCGGGCCGGGGCTTGCCTCTGGGTGGTATTGCACGGAAAACACCGGGCGACCTGTCATGGCGATGCCGCAGTTGGACCCGTCAAACAGGCTGACGTGGGTTTCCTGCACACCTTCTGGCAGCGTTTGGCTGTCGACGGTAAAGCCATGGTTCATCGAGGTGATTTCCACTTTGCCGGTGGTCATATCCTTGACGGGATGGTTCGCACCGTGGTGGCCGTGGTTCATCTTGACCGTTTGTGCACCCAGCGCCAGCGCCAGCATCTGGTGGCCAAGGCAGATGCCAAAGACCGGCAGATCAGCCCGTTCCAACACACCCTTGATCATCGGCACGGCATAGGCACCCGTCGCGGCGGGATCGCCGGGGCCGTTGGACAGGAACACGCCGTCAGGGTTCAGGGCCAGCACGTCTTCGGCCGTGGCGGTGGCGGGCAGGACGGTGACATCGCAACCAGCAGAGGCCAGGCAGCGCAGGATGTTACGCTTTGCGCCATAGTCGATGGCGACGACCTTATGGCGGGGTGCGGTTTGGGTTTTGTAGCCATCAGGCCAAGCCCAAAGCATTTCATCCCAACGATAGCTTTGGGCGCAGGTGACGTCTTTGGCCAGATCGAGGCCAACCAGACCGGCAAAGCCGCGGGCGGCTGCAACCAGTGCTGCGATATCAAAGTTGCCGTCCGGATCATGGGCCAGTGCGACATGCGGCGCGCCTTGCTGGCGGATCGCGCGGGTCAGGCGGCGGGTATCAACGCCGCCCATGCCGATGCGGCCGCGGCGGGCAAGCCAAGTCGTCAGCTCTTCGGTAGAGCGCCAGTTCGACGCCTCCGTTGGGTCCCACTTGACGATCATGCCAGCGGCGACAGGATCGTTCGTCTCGTCATCCTCGGCGTTGACGCCGGTGTTGCCGATGTGGGGGAAGGTGAAGGTCACGACTTGTCCCGCGTAGGACGGGTCGGTCATGATTTCCTGATAGCCGGTCATGGCTGTGTTGAAACACAGCTCGGCGGTGGTTTGGCCGGTTGCGCCGAACCCTTTGCCGAAGAAGACGGTACCGTCGGCTAGGGCAAGGCAGGCAGTCGGTTTTGCGGTGTCGGTGGCGGTCATCCGGGGTCCCCTTTGGCAGTGCGGGCGCGCAAATTCGTGTCGTCTTACGGGGGCAGGCGGGCCGGGTCAAGGCGGTGTGGGTGACGCGGCGTTCGGGTGCTTGTCAGTGGGGTGCCGCGACCCTATGTTGCGCCGATCTAAGATATGGGACGACTGACATGGACGTGCGACAGCGACTTTCCGCAGCACTCAAGGATGCGATGAAGGCCAGAGAGGCAGACCGTCTGTCCACCTTGCGGCTGATCAATGCCGCAATCAAGGACCGGGACATCGCATTGCGCGGCACCGGGGCCGAAGAAGGGGCGACTGTGTCCGAAGGCGACGTGCTGGCGATTCTGGGCCGCATGGTCAAACAGCGCCAAGAAAGCGCACGCGCTTATGAGGAAGGTGGCCGCTTGGAACTGGCGGAAAAGGAGCTGTCCGAGATCAAGGTGATCGAGGAATTCCTGCCGCGTCAGCTGAGCGAAGATGAAGCCGCCGCCGCCGTTGAAGCCGCGATTGCAGAGACGGAAGCTGCAAGCCTGCGCGACATGGGCCGGGTGATGGCTGTCCTGAAGGACAAGTATACGGGCCAGATGGACTTTGGCCGCGTCGGGCCGATGGTAAAGAACAAACTGGGCTGATGGTCTGAGTTTCTGGGGTGTGCGGGCCCGCCCGCCCACCCCTTTTTTAGGCTTCGCCTGTGCCGGTGGTCACTGAACCAGTGGCGCACAGTCCGCGAGGCCCACGATATATGTGACCCGAAGAAGAACCTTAGACGCGCAGCGCGCGCTTGAGGTCATCGTAGAGGGCAAGGCGCTCTGCGGCGTCGAGGAAGGCGCCGATCTCGACCTCTCGATCACCGCCGCGTAGTGTGATGTAGTTTTCCACCGGCCCGCCCTTGGGGTGCAGGTGCACCGTCACCCAATACCGATTTGCCTGCCAATCTTGACGCGGTCCTTTGGGGTTGTGGCGGATAAGCTGTGCCACCTGCGCGGTGACGTGCAGCTCTTCTAGGACCTCGCCGCGTTTGTAGCTGAGGTTTAGGGCGTACCACAGACCTGTGAACATGATGGCAAAGAAGGGCAGCAGCGCCCAGAGCACCGCCGTGCCAAGCACGGTGAGCAGCGGCAGGGTGATGATCGTCGCCGTTGCCCCCATGAACAACACGAAATCTCGGCGCAGCAAGGATCGATAAGGCCAGAGCGACAGGCTCCAGTCTGGGGTCGTGTGCGGCGGTTTGGGCGTCCATTCGTAGGGCATAGCGTAGTTCTAGCAGGGGGCGATGCGCTGGCAACTGCGCCCGTTGGTCGCGCGGGTGCCTCCGGCGGGAGTTTTCTTTGCAAGGTGAATGGGGATCTGTGACAAGACGTGAGTTGATTGAGAAGGGTGATGGCTGTGACTGTGATGATACGGGCTGCTCAGCCTGCGGACCGGGCGGCGTGGGGCGCGCTTTATGCGGGGTATGCCGCGTTTTATCAGGTGCCGCAGACCGAGGCGATGCGTGATGCCGTCTGGGGCTGGTTGATGGATGCGGGGCATCAGACTGGCGGGCTGGTGGCCTGCGACGGGGACGGGGCGCTGATCGGGCTTGCGCATTATCGCGCCTTTGCCCGGCCGCTGTCCGCCAGCACGGGCGGGTTTCTGGATGATTTGTTTGTGGACCCGGGCGTTCGCGGCAGCGGGGCGGCGGATGCGCTGATCGCAGGCCTGCGCGATATAGGCGCGGCCCGGGGGTGGACGGTGATCCGCTGGATTACGGCAGAGGACAATTACCGCGCGCGCGGGGTTTATGACCGGGTCGCGCTGCGCACGCCTTGGGTGACCTACGACATCAAGATCTAGCAGGCCTCGATCAGTTTGAACCGTTCCCAGACCACCAGCATGTCCGGCGCGAAGCCGCCGGTGCGGGTGAAGTAGGCGATATGGTCGTTTTGCCAGCCGATCAGGTCGGGATTTTCGCCCTCTGCCAAGGCCATCTCTGCGGTGACCTGATTGAAGGGGCAGGTGATGACCTGCTGCGTTTCAATCACGCAGGCCGGGCGGCCGTCCCAATGCAGCGCGATGTCGCGGCGGCCGGGGACGGGCATGGGATCGCCGCTTTCAAAGTCGCGCAGGGCCCCGGTGCTTGCGGTTTTATGCCCGCTGCGCACAAGCGTCAGCAGGCGCGCGCATAGGTCTGGGCCATCGCCAAAGGTGAAGGTTTCAGCGCCGGGATAGCGGTTGCGCAGGGCGATCAGGGCGGCGGGGTCGGTCATGGCGTTACCTGAGATAGAAAAAAGGCCCCGGATCGCTCCGGGGCCTTTTGCGTTGGATTAGTGGGCGTGGACTTTGTCCCAATCGCTCTGCTTTGGCAGCTGCTCGAACGTGTGCTCGGGCGGCGGGCAGGGCAGGGTCCATTCCAGCGTGTCTGCGTATTCGTTCCACGGGTTGTTCTCGGTGACTTTTTTACCGCGGAACAGGGTGTAGAACAGCACGCCGATGAAGAACAGGAACGACGCGAAGGACAGGAACGCACCCCAGCTGGAGACGTAGTTCCAGGTGGCGAAGGCTTCTGGGTAGTCGATGTAACGACGTGGCATACCCTGACGGCCAAGGAAGTGCTGCGGGAAGAAGGTGATGTTCGCGCCGATGAACATCGCCCAGAAGTGCAGCTTACCAGCCCATTCGGGATACATGCGGCCCGACATCTTAGGCAGGTAGAAGTAGATACCCGCAAAGATGGCAAACACAGCACCCAGCGACATCACGTAGTGGAAGTGTGCCACAACGTAGTAGGTGTCGTGATAGACGCGGTCGATACCAGCCTGCGACAGCACGATACCGGTCACGCCGCCGACGGTGAACAGGAACAAGAAGCCCATTGCCCACAGCATCGGTGTCTTAAACTCGATCGAGCCGCCCCACATCGTTGCGATCCAAGAGAAGATCTTAACGCCGGTGGGCACCGCGATCACCATCGTGGCCATCATGAAGTAGGACTGCTGCGTCAGCGACAGACCAACGGTGTACATGTGGTGCGCCCAGACGACGAAGCCCAGAACACCAATCGCAACCATCGCGTAGACCATGGGCAGGTAGCCAAACACGGGCTTCTTAGAGAAGGTCGCGATGACGTGGCTGATGATACCAAAGCCGGGGATGATGATGATGTAGACTTCCGGGTGGCCAAAGAACCACAGGATGTGCTGGTACAGGATCGGGTCGCCGCCGCCTTCTGGTTGGAAGAAGGTGGTGCCGAAGTTACGGTCCATCAGCAGCATCGTGATCGCGCCAGCCAGAACGGGCAGCGCCAGCAGGATCAGCCATGCGGTGACAAAGATCGACCACGCAAACAGCGGTACCTTGTGCATGGTCATGCCAGGGGCACGCATGTTCAGGAAGGTGGTGATCATGTTGATCGCGCCCAAGATGGACGAGGCGCCCGACAGGTGAACCGCGAAGATCGCAAGGTCCATCGACATGCCGCCCTCTGACGTGGACAGGGGTGGATACATGACCCAACCCACACCAGAGCCAGCCTGACCGCCGCCGCCAGGGGCCAGCATGGACGCGACGCCCAGAGCCGTACCAGCAACATACATCCAGTAGGACAGGTTGTTCATACGCGGGAACGCCATGTCTGGCGCGCCGATCTGCAGCGGCATGAAGTAGTTGCCGAAGCCGCCGAACAGGGCCGGAATAACCACAAAGAACATCATCAAGATGCCGTGGTAGGTGATCAGAACGTTCCACAGGTGGCCGTTTGGCGTACAGGTGGACGCGGCATCTGTGAACAGGCGCGCGCCTTCCATGCACATGTGCTGGACGCCGGGCTCCATCAGCTCGATGCGCATGAAGACTGTGAATGCCACCGAGATAAAGCCGACAAGGCCCGAGGTGAACAGGTACAGAATCCCGATGTCTTTGTGGTTGGTGGACATGAACCAGCGGGTAAAGAAGCCCCGCTCGTCGTGATGGTCATGGCCGTGGATGGCGGCGTCTGCCATGTGGCTCTCCCTCAGAATTGGCTACGGATACAGGGGCGCGAGTCGTAGCCCCGCATCCTGAATATAGCTGGTTCTAGTGGACCGGCCTGCCTATCGCAACATTCAAAGCCGCGCAGAGCATGGGATATATTGGCGCAGGGCGCGCAAATTACGAGGGGCGGGGCGGCGGAAAATCGCAGGCCGCCGGTCGCAGGGCAGGGCGGCGGTCATAATCGTGCCGCAAAGGGCGGCTATTCGGTGTGAGCTTTCAAGTTCAAACAGGATATCTGCGATGATCCGCCACTCAAAAACGTTCTTTTATGCAGCGATTGCTGTCGCCAGCGCCTTGATGGCGCCTGCAACGGCCCAAACGCAAGGCGGTGCCGAGCCGCAGGGCGGGCAGGTGGCCTGCGCTGAATTTCTGGCAATGGAGGATGGCGAAAAGAACACAGTCGCGGCTGTGGTAGAGCAGGCATTGGATGCCGAAATTCCCCAGCCCACTGCTGAAGACCTTGCCGCGCTGGCCGCCGCGGGCATTGATCCTGCCGCCGCCGTCGCCGCTGCGCCGCCAGAGCCGGGCGAAACGATGCGCGTCATGCGCGAAGCCTGCGAGGCCAATGCTGGCGCGACCATCATGGATGCGCTGACAATGCCGCCAGAGGGGGCTGCCACCTCTAACTAAACCACCCCGGTTTACGCCGGGGGCGCCGCGCCAAAGATTGTATCAAAGCTTTGGCGTAGTGCGACATCTAGGTCTGCCATGGTGACCGGCAGACCCAGATCTACAAGGCTGGTCACCCCGTGATCGCTGATGCCGCAGGGCACGATGCCATCAAAATGGCTTAGATCCGGTTCGACGTTGATCGACAGCCCGTGGAACGACACCCATTTGCGCAGGCGAATGCCAAGGGCTGCGATCTTGTCCTCTTGCACCGCGCCCGTGGCGGTTAGCGGCTTATCAGGGCGCGTGACCCAGACGCCGACGCGGCCGGGGCGAATTTCGCCTTTGACGTTGAACTGGTCCAGTGTCGCAATGACCCATGCTTCTAGCTCTTGTACAAAACGGCGCACATCGCGGCCGCGTTTGCCGACGTCCAACATAATGTAAGCCACGCGCTGTCCGGGGCCGTGATAGGTATATTGTCCACCGCGCCGCGCCTCGAACACGGGAAAACGGTCTGGATCAACCAGATCGGCGATCTTGGCAGAGGTGCCAGCGGTATAAAGCGGCGGATGCTCCAGCAGCCAGATCGCCTCATCCGCGGTGCCGGCCGCAATCGCTTCGGCCCGCGCCTCCATAAAGGTCAGCGCATCGGCGTAGGGGACGGGCGTGTCAGAGGTAATCCATTCAACCATGAACGCTATATGACCCTGCGCGCGGGCATTGAAAAGAGCTTGGCAAAATCAGCTGCAATTCCCCCCTTGGCATGCCCGGTTTGCTGTTCTATACGCGCCGCAGCCCTGACTTGCGGTCGTGGCGGAATTGGTAGACGCGCAGCGTTGAGGTCGCTGTTCTTTAATCGGAGTGGGGGTTCGAGTCCCCCCGACCGCACCAGGGTAAACAAATCCCTAAATCGTTGAATGTCCCGTTGAGCGCGGCAGCTTTTGTGGCTGCGGCGCAAGTGCGTTTGCGCATGGCGCGCCTGTTGCGGGCGGCGTTAGGCTGCTATGCGCCGCAACCCCCGGTATACTGCGCGCCGCTTTCATCGGCAGTTCGCTAGCCATTTGTCCTGCATTTTAAGCAAGGCGCAGATCAATCCACTCCATTTAGGCCGATCTCGACGTTGACCGGGAAATCAGTTGCACTTTGCTTGGGCGGTTGCTTTATTTCAAAGCTGAAGAGTGCGGGATAACCCGCCGGAGACAACGGGGAGACTGGCGTGGCGCAAAGCGACGACGCTTTCGTGGAATTTGACCACGTTCAAAAGAGCTATGATGGTGAAAACCTCGTAGTTAAAGATCTGAACCTGTCGATGCCAAAGGGCGAGTTTCTGACGATGCTCGGGCCATCGGGGTCCGGCAAGACGACTTGCCTGATGATGCTGGCCGGGTTCGAGACAGCAACTTATGGCGATATTCGTCTGGACGGCAAACCGATCAATGACATCCCGCCGCACAAGCGCGGCATTGGTATGGTGTTCCAGAACTACGCCTTGTTCCCGCATATGACAGTGGCGGAAAACCTCGCGTTTCCGCTGCAAGTCCGCAAGATGAGCAAGGACGTGCAAAAGCAAAAGGTGATGCGCGCACTGGATATGGTCCAGATGGGCAGCTTTGCCGGACGCCGTCCGACTCAGCTCTCTGGTGGTCAGCAGCAGCGGATCGCCTTGGCGCGTGCGCTGGTGTTTGAACCTGAACTGGTACTGATGGACGAACCGCTTGGCGCGCTGGATAAACAGCTGCGCGAAACGTTGCAGTTTGAAATCACCAATCTGGCGCACCAGCTTGGCATCACCGTGGTCTATGTGACCCACGACCAGACTGAAGCGCTGACTATGTCCGACCGCGTCGCCGTGTTTGAAAATGGCCGCATTCAACAGTTGGCCGCGCCTGCCACCTTGTATGAAGAGCCGCAGAACAGCTTCGTTGCGCAATTCATCGGTGAAAACAACACGCTGGAAGGCGTTGTTGCGGAAATCAAAGGTGACACCTGCGTTGTGAAACTGGACAGCGGCGAAGTGATCGACGCCGTCCCCGTGAACGTCAGCAAAGTTGGCGAACGCACCAAGGTCAGCATCCGCCCAGAGCGGGTCGAGGTTGATACAGCCAAGCTGGGCCCCAACGCCCACACGCTGAAGGCCGAAGTGCTAGAGTTCATCTATATGGGTGACATCTTCCGCACGCGGCTCAAGGTTGCTGGCATCGATAACTTTGTCATCAAGACACGCAATTCGCCCGATCAGACCAAACTGACACCGGGCACTACAATCGACATCGGCTGGCTGCCGCGGGATTGCCGCGCGCTGGACGCCTGATGTGGAACAGGGCTTTGCCGCGCCCGGCGGCATCGCCCGACAATATAAGACCGGGTAACCTAACGGGAGTTTACGAATGACTTTGAAGACAACACTTGCCGCGACAACTGCACTGACACTGGCTGCCACCGGCGTTTTTGCTGAATCGCACGCTGCAATGTCCAACGACATGACCATCGTGTCTTGGGGCGGCGCATATCAGAACAGCCAGCTGAAGGCCTATGTAGAGCCCTACGTCGCCCTGCACCCTGAAGTGAACGTCGTCTGGGACGAATCCTCGGCCGAGGCTGTCGCAAAACTGCGCGCCATGAACGAAGCCAACAACATCACTTGGGATCTGGTTGACGTCGAAGCCGCTGACGGCATTCGTCTGTGCGACGAAGGTCTGGCAATGGAAATCGACGTTGATGAGGCGCTGGCCGCTGGCGACGACGGCTCCACCGCAACGGATGACTTTGGCGATAGCCTCGTGTCCGACTGCTTTATCCCGCAGATCGTGTTCTCGACCACTGTTGGCTACCGCACAGACATGGTTGGCGACACGCCTCCGACAGACATCTGCGCTGTGTTCGACACCGAAACCTATCCAGGCAAGCGCGCGCTGAACAAGCGTCCGCTGGCGAACATGGAATGGGCTTTGCTGTGTGACGGCGTGGCCAAGGACGACATCTATGACGTGCTGGCCACCGACGAAGGTCAGACTCAGGCGTTCGCCAAGCTGGACAGCATCAAGGCAGACACCGTTTGGTGGACCGCTGGCGCAGAAACCCCGCAGTTGCTGGCTGACGGCGAAGTCGTGATGGGCTCGACCTACAACGGCCGCTTGTTCTCTGCGATTGCAGAGCAGGACCAGCCCATCGGCATGCTTTGGGATGCAGAGATGCTGGACTTTGACGGTTGGGTTGTTCCCGATGGTCTGTCCGAAGAGCGTCTGGCCCGCGTCATGGACTTCTTGAAGTTCGCGACCGACACCCAGCGTCTGGCCGATCAGGCGAAATACATCGCTTACGGTCCGGCCCGTGCGTCGTCCGCACCGCTGGTCAGCACCCACGCTGAACTGGGCATCGAGATGGCAGAGCACATGCCAACCGATCCGGCCAACGCCACCAACGTCTTTGTGACGAACTACGGCTTCTGGTCCGACTACCGCGATGACCTGGACTCCAAGTTCCAGGCATGGCTGGCCCAATAAGTCAGGCTTAGCCTGATTTAGCGAATAGGGGCGGGCCTTTGCGGGCCTGCCCCACCCCCCCCAAGACCAAGATGCCCAAGATTAAGATGCAAGGATGCACGCAATGCCAAAAGGCTACATCATCGGCCACGTCAAAGTGACGGACCCCGAAGGCTACCCAGAATATGTGGCGCGTGACACGCCGATCCTGCAATCGCACGGCGCACGTTTCATCGTGCGCGGTGGCCAGTCCGAAACGCCAGAAGGCGAAGACATGGGCCGCCACGTCGTCATCGAATTTGATACCTACGAGGCTGCAAAAGCCGCCTACAACGATCCCGACTATCAAGAAGTCGCCGAGATCCGCCGCCGCTGTGCGACCAGCACCATGATCCTTGTCGAAGGGGTCTGAGCATGACCGACGCAACGCATGGTTCTGCCGCTGATAAAAGCGTGACAACCGATCCCAGTGGCCCGATGCTGGCTGCTGACGGCACGCCGCTTAAAACATCGCTGAACCGCGCGCTGCGCAAACAAAAGCGGCGCGCGCTGTTTCTGATCGCGCCGCTGCTGGTCTTTATCCTTGTCACATTCATCTATCCCATCGGCGAAATGCTGTTCCGCTCTGTCGAGAACCAGATCGTCGGTGACACCCTGCCGCGCACTGTGCGTGTGCTGGCGGATTGGGACACAGAGGCATCCGACATTCCTGGCCCGGCCGTATTTTCGGCGCTGGCCAAAGACATGATGGTCGCCACCGAGGAAAAGAACCACACGCGCCTTGGCTCGCGCCTGAACTACGAAGCCTCTGGCCTGTCGTCCCTGTTCCGTAAAACTGGACGTGGCGTCGATGACGTCGGTGAAGGGTATACCGAACAGTTCGTAGCGCTTGATCCCGCATGGGAAGATCCGCAAACCTTTATCGACATTTTCGCCGGTCCGCGCTGGCTGGATGCCAACGCTGAATATGACGGCGAGGGGCCGCGCCCGACCTTCCGGCTAGCCGCCGGTATTGGGGAGGTGCTGCCGCAAACTGCCAGCATTTACCGTGACTTCGCCCGCGTTGTTCAGACCGAAGATGATGACAATCCGGCAGAAGAAGAGCCATGGAACACGGTCTATCTTGCGCTGTACGAAGACCTGCAAGCGGGTGCCGTTATCCCCGCCGATATGGCGCATGCCGACATGTTGAACGCAGCGCAGGTCGCCGCCGCAAGCTTTACGACCACCGACGTGCTGGCCGACTTCGTCTCTTTCGACAAAGACTGGGCCGACCGCGATGTCTGGCGCATCATTCAAACCTATTCCGCGCCCTACACGACCGGTTACTTCCTGAATTCCGCCGACCTGCAGCTGACACCCGACGGTGTCGCGTGGCGGCCAGAGAACGAGCGCGTCTATGTCACGCTGTTTATCCGCACACTGATCATGTCCACTGCGATCACCGTGTCCTGCATCCTGCTGGGCTATCCCATCGGATGGCTGCTGGCGAACTTGCCCAGCCGCCAAGCGAACCTGCTGATGATCCTTGTGCTGCTGCCGTTCTGGACCTCTTTGCTGGTGCGCACCTCGGCTTGGAAGGTGCTGCTGCAGGATCAGGGGGTAATTAACGATCTGCTTGTCTGGATCGGGGTCGTCGCGGACGACAACAGGCTCGCGCTGATCAACAACGCGACGGGCACGATCATTTCGATGACGCATATCCTGCTGCCGTTCATGATCTTGCCGCTGTATTCCGTGATGAAAACGATCCCGCCGTCCTATCTGCGCGCTGCCAAATCACTTGGCGCGACGAACTGGACCGCCTTCTGGCGCGTCTACTTCCCGCAATCGGTGCCGGGTATCGGCGCAGGCTCGATCCTCGTGTTCATCTTGGCCATCGGTTACTACATCACGCCGGAAATCGTGGGCGGCACTAAGGGTGTCTTCATCTCGAACCGGATCGCCTACCACATCTCGACCTCGCTCAACTGGGGTTTGGCTGCGGCTTTGGGTGCCATTTTGCTGGTGATCGTGCTGGGCTTCTACTGGGCCTACGACCGGATCGTCGGTATCGATAACGTCAAGCTAGGAGGCTGAAGCATATGTCTTCTGTTGCATTCAACCCCGAGCAGGGCCGCCCCCTGCACCCCTTTGCCACCTTTACCTTGCCGCTGGTCGCTGTCTTTGGCGGGTTGCTGGGGTTCATTGGCGGGCAAGCCGCTGGCCTTGGCCCGCTAGAAGGGTTCATCTTTGGCGCGGTCATCGCGGCTGCGCTGGCCTTTGGCCTAACGCGCTTTGTGGCGCCCCGGCCGGGCCGCTGGCTGGCCACCGCAATCTGCGCTGCACTTGGTTTCAGTGCTGGCGGGTTTCCGGGCGCATTGGGCGGTATTATCCTTGGCGCACTGCTGGGCTGGGCGATTTATTGGCTGCACCGGGGCGATTACCGCCGGGGCGTGCCGGTCTATGCGACCTCTGGCCAAGTGCTGTGGCACAACAGCTTTAAGTTCATCTGCGGCGCGATCTTCTTCTTTTTGATCGCCCCGATCATCACGATCATCCCGCTGTCGTTCAACGCGCAAAACTTCTTTACCTTCACGCCGGAAATGCTGGCGCTGGACCCGGCGGGCTATAGCCTGAAGCATTATGCTGACTTCTTTAGCAATGATGCTTGGCTGCAGCCGCTGAAAAACTCTTTGATCATCGCGCCCTTTGCGACGGTCATCTCTGTCACGCTGGGCACCTTGGCCGCCATCGGCCTGTCGCAATCCCACGTCCCGGGCCGCCGCGCGATTATGGCCATTCTGATTTCGCCGATGATTGTGCCGCTGATCATTTCCGCGACGGGTATGTTCTTTTTCTACAGCCAGATGGGCCTGTTCATGGAGAATTACCTTGGCATGTCCAAGACCCTGACCGGCTACATTAAGGTCATTCTAGCCCATGCCGCTTTGGGTGTGCCTTTCGTCATCATCACAGTGACCGCGACGCTGGTCAGCTTTGACCAGTCGCTGACCCGCGCTGCGGCGAACATGGGGGCGAACCCGGTTACGACGTTCTTTAAAATCCAGATGCCGCTAATCTTGCCCGGTGTGATTTCTGGCGGCCTGTTCGCCTTTATCACGTCGTTTGACGAGGTTGTCGTGGTGCTGTTCGTTGGCGCTGCTGCGCAAAAGACGCTGCCTTGGCAGATGTTCACTGGCCTGCGCGAGCAGATCAGCCCGACCATTCTGGCTGTGGCGACGATCCTTGTGATCGTGTCAATCACGCTGCTGACTGTCGTGGAAATGCTGCGCCGCCGCTCGGAACGCCTGCGGGGCATGTCGCCGGGCTGATCGAGGGAAAGACTTTTCCGCTTCCCTACGGCAAGATCGCCAGCCAGCCCCAGACGGTCAGGATCGATACGCCCGTCGCTATCAGCACCGCGCTGGCAGCGACGCGGCGGGCCCGGCCGTACATATTTGCAAAGACATAGGCATTTACCCCCGGCGCCATCGCCGAGGTCAGAATGGCCGAGCGCAGTTCAGGCACGCTAAGGTGTGCGACGCCGGACAAGCCCCAGACGATAGCCGGGTGGATGACCAAGCTAATGGCCACCACGAACAAAATCGCGCGCATGTCGCCCTCTGGCCGGTAGCGATAAAGAACGCCTCCAAGGCCAAACAGTGCGGCTGGCAGGGCAGAGCGGGCGACCAGATCGACCGCATCCGTAAATACACCGGGTAGGGGCAGGCCCGTCAGGTTCACGATCAGGCCGAGCGTGATGCCAATGATCAGCCCGTTATGAAACATCGCTTTGATGACTTTGAGGGGCAGGGCGCGGGCGGATTGGCCGGTGTTGCGCACGATTTCCATCGCGGTGATGCCCAGCAGGTAGCCAAAGGGCGAATGGATCGAGATGATCGCGTAGTTATAGCGCAACGCATCGGTGCCATAGGCGCGTTCGGTGATCGGCAGACCCAGCAGCAGCGTGTTGGAAAACAAACAGCAAAACCCGATCGCCACACAGTCTTCCCAGTCGCGCTTGAACAGATAGCGCGCGCCAAGGATGCCGCCGATAAAGCAGACCGTCGCCCCGGTGTAGAAGGTCGCGAGGAGCGCGACGTCGAAGTTCTGCGCCAGATCGAGCTGGCTGATCGCGCGGAACAGCAGGAAGGGGATCGCAAAGGTCTGGGTGAAGCGCATCAGGCCATCGACGCCCTCGTGGCTGAAAAGCCCCTTCCAGACGGCCACATAACCAAAGCCCATAACGATAAAGACAGGCAGGATGACGACGAGCAGATCGCTCATGGTGGCGCTTTCCGAAAGGCCGGATGCCTCCGGCGGGAGTATTTATCGCCAGGTGATCAGTCGGGCAGGGTCAGCGTGCGGCCGTCGTAAGCAGGGGTGACGCCGCTGGGGAGTTCTGCGCAGAGCGTGGCGTAATCAAGGTCGATATGCATATTCGTCAGGACAGCCTGCGCTGGTTTGACGCGGGCGATCCAGTCAAGAGTTTGGCTGAGGTGGCTGTGGCTGGGGTGGGGTGTACGGCGCAGGGCGTCGACGATCCACAGATCAAGGTTTTGCAGCACGTCCCATGACGGGCCGGGGATGTCTGAGACATCCGGCAGATAGGCCATGCCAGCCACGCGAAAGCCAAGGGCCGGGATGGTGCCGTGTTCAACCTCGAACGGGGTCAGGACGATTTGGCCGCCGGCACCGTTGACGATGATATCACCGCGGATGTGGCGCAGATCGCAGATCGGCGGATAGGCAGAGCCGGGCGGCGTCTCGAACGCATAGTCAAAGCGTTCGCGCAGCGCGGCAGAGGTTGGCGTGTCGGCCCAGACATCAAGGCGTTTGCGCATGTTGAACACCAGCATGCGCAGGTCGTCGATGCCGTGGACGTGGTCGGCATGAGGGTGGGTGTAGACGACAGCGTCGAGTTCGCCCACGCCCGCATCAAGCAATTGCGCACGCATGTCGGGCGAGGTGTCGATCAGCACACGCGTGGTGCCGCCCGTGCCATCGCGTTCGACAAGCAAGGAGCAGCGGCGGCGGTTGTTCTTTGGCTCGTTCGGGTCGCAGTCGCCCCAATGCCCGCCAAGGCGCGGCACACCGCCCGACGATCCGCAGCCTAGGATCGTGAAGCGATAGCTCATGCGGCTTTCCAGAATAGGCGATCAAAGTTGGCGCTGGTGGCTTTTGCAAAGTCGTCGAGCGATAGCTCAAACGTATCTGCCCCGACCTGCGCGGTATGGGCGGTATAAGCCGGTTCATTGCGGCGGCCCCGGAAGGGCGGCGGCGCAAGATAGGGGCTGTCGGTTTCTGTCAGGATGCGGTCCAGCGGCGCGTCCTTGAAGATATCGCGCAGCTCTTTTGACTTCGGAAACGCGGCGATACCGGACATGGACAGATAGAAATCCATATCCAAAGCGGCCTCTGCCAGCGCGCGGGTGGATGAAAAGCAGTGCATCATGCAGGTGTATTTGCCTGCGTCATATTCCTCGCGCAGGATGTGGGCCATGTCGTCGTCGGCGTCGCGGGCGTGGATGATCAGGGGCAGCTTGGTCTGGCGGCACGCCTCGATATGCAGGCGCAGGCTGTCTTGCTGCGCGGCCTTGGTTTCGGCGGTGTAGTGATAGTCAAGACCGGTTTCGCCAATGCCGACAAACTTGGGGTGCTGGGCCAGTGTGACCAGTTCTTCGACGGTGACGGGGGCGTGTTCGCCCACGCTCATCGGGTGTACGCCTGCGGCCCAGAATACGCCGTCATATGCATCAGCAATTGCAGCGACGCGCGGGGCGTTGGGCAGTTTCGTGCAGATCGTCACCATGCGGGTGACGCCAGCGGCGCGGGCGCGGTCGATCACCGCGCTGCGTTCGTCGTCGAAATCCGGGAAATCCAGATGGCAATGGGCGTCAACGAGGATGGGCAGTGTCATAAACCGGGGGGTGCTTTCAGGCTGAGACGCTGGCCTGCGCCGTCTGTTCGATGCTTAACACCATATCAAGGATCAGCGCCGCAGGGTCAAGGTTGACCGCCCGTCCATGCCGCGCGCGGGCAGAGGCTTTTTGCTGCAGATCGGCCCAGGCGCGGGCGGCGTAGTCATGCGGCGCAAGGCGGGTCAGCAGGCGCGCTTCGCCGGGGGCCCCTTGGCTTGGCGGCTCGCCCAGCAGGCCAGCGCGGGCGGTGCGGGCCAAGAAGTGGTCGATCAGGTCTAGGACAAGTGCAAAGCGGGTGTCGTTGACCTTGCCCGCGCAGCTTTCGGCCAGCTTGATCGCGGCGTTGCGGTCCAGATGGGGCAGGCCGCTAAGCAAGCCGATGATCTGCGCATAAAGCTGCAAGCCGTCCTGCGTCAGCAGGCGCACGGCGTCGCCAGCAGACCCGGCAGAGAGGGTGGCGAGCGATTCTGTCGCATCCGTCGACAGGCCCGCCTGTTCAAGCGCTGCGCCAAGGTCGTCTGGCGATAGCGGCGCACAGCGCAAGACGCGGCAGCGCGAGCGGATGGTAGGCAGCAGGCGCGAGGGCTGGTGCGCGATCAATAGCAGGGATGTGCGGGCTGGGGGCTCTTCGAGTTCTTTCAGGATCGCGTTGGCGGCAGAGCGGTTCATTTCGTCTGCGGCGTCGACGATCACAACGCGGCGGCCGCCGTCGGTGGCGGACATGTGGAAAAAGTCCCGCATGCCGCGCACGGCGTCCACGGTGATTTCCGATTTCAGCACGCCGGTTTTTTCGTCTGCCGGGCGGCGCACGACGTAAAGACGCGGGTGCGCGCCGGATGCGATCAGGCGGGCGTCGGGATTTTCAGGGTCGATATTCAGCGACGTGACCGGGGGCGGGTCGCCGAACAGGCCGCCTTCTGCCGGGCGGTCAGCCAGCAGAAACGTCGCCAGTTTCCACGCCAGCGTCGCCTTGCCCACGCCGCGCGGTCCGGTGATCAGCCAGCCAGAGTGCATGCGGCCCGCGTTCCATGTGTCTAGAAAGTCGTGCATCGCAGCGTCTTGGCCGAAAAGCACAGGCGTGTCGCGCGGGTGCGGGGCACCGGCGATGCGGTCAGGCTCTGGCGCGTCACTCACAGGTGGGCCCGGATTTCAGAGGCGACAGCAGCGGGATCGCGGTTGCCGTCGATCACGACGCAGCGATCGGCGTTGTCGCGTGCCAAGGTCAGAAAGCCGTGGCGCAGGGTTTCCTGAAAGCTTAGGCCCATATCCTCGAACCGGTCTTCGCCGCTGGACCGGGCAAGGCCGCGGCGCAGCGCAATCGCGGGGTCCATGTCGATGATAAGGGTCAGGTCAGGCTCGCGGCCGATGGTCAGCTTGTGCAGGGCATCGACGGTGGGGCGCAGATCGCCGCGCGTCGCGCCCTGATAAACGCGGGTGCTGTCGGCAAAGCGGTCGCTGATGACGATTTTGCCCGCGTCCAGCGCAGGCAACACGGTCTTTTCCAGATGATCGCGGCGGGCGGCTGTGAACAGCAGGATTTCCGTCATCGCAGACCAGCGGTCGGTGTCACCGGTCAGCAGCAGGTTGCGGATTTCTTCGGCTCCCGGACTGCCGCCGGGTTCGCGCGTCAGGACGACATCCGTGCCATCCGCGCGCAGGGCATCGGCCAGCAGGCGGGCCTGCGTGGATTTTCCGGACCCGTCGATGCCCTCGAAGGTGATGAAACGTGGCGCTTCGCTCATGCGGGGTCGGCGGGGGCGTCTGCCTCTGCCGGGGTGTCATTCGCGGCGGCGTCGGTGATTTTGCCCATCAGCACATTCGCGGCAGTTTTCATGCGGGGCATAAAGCCGCCAAGCGCTACGTCGCGGTCGGCGACCAGCGGGATGCGCTTTTCGGGCATGCCTTCAAGGTTGATCACCAACTCGCCCAACTGCTCGCCTGCTGCAATCGGCGCGCGCACGGGGCTGTCATAGACGACATCGGCGGTCAGGTTGTCTTGCTGCATCACGGGGATCAGCAAGGACAAATCGTTCGCCACGGTCAGACCGACCTGCTCAGCCTCGCCCATCCAGACAGAGGCGTCGGCGATCACGGTGCCTTTGGTCGCGACGTCCTTTTGCGCAAACTGGCGAAAGGCCCAGTTGACGACTTTCTCGCTTTCCTCGCGCCGCTCTGCGGTGCTGTCCATGCCCGACAGGACAAAGATGATGCGGCGGCCGTCCTGTTTGGCGGACCCGACAAGGCCGTAGCCCGCCTCTGTCGTGTGGCCGGTTTTCAGACCGTCAGCCCCGATGCCAAGCCCAAGGATCGGGTTGCGATTCTGGCTGTTGGACGGCACGCGGCCATCGAACAGGAATTCCTGTTCGGAAAAGATCGGATAGAACGTGGGGTAGTCGGTGATCAGGTGATCGGCCAGCGTGCCAAGGTCGCGCATCGACATCTCGTGGCCTTTGGCAGGCCAGCCGTTCGAATTCGCAAAGGTCGAATTCATCATCCCCATCTGCCGCGCCCGGTCGGTCATCATGCGGGCAAAGCCGGCCTCTGTGCCGTCTGGCGACAGCGCTTCTGCCAGCACGGCAGAGGCGTCGTTGCCGGACAAGACGATCACGCCGCGCAGCAGGTCTTCGACTTTGACGCGGTCGGTGGTGTCCAGAAACATGCTCGACCCGTCATAGCTGGCGGCATGTTCCGACACGGGCAGTTCTTCGTCGATGCGCAGGCGGCCATCGGCAATCGCCTCGAACGCCATGTAGATTGTCATCAGCTTGGACATGGACGCAGGCGGCAAGGGCCGGTCGGCGTCTTTGGCCAGCAGGACCGTGCCAGTGCTTTCGTCCAGCACATAGGCCGCGCGCGCAGAGGTGTTAAAGGCCTGCGCCTGCGCGCTGCCAGCGACGGCGCAGATCAGCAGGGCCGCAAAGGGGCGAAGAGTGGCAAACATGAAAAGCGCTCCGGCAGGGTCTAGTTGGTAACGGCGTAGGCATCCGGGAAGCCAAGTCCCTTGATCTTTGTCAGCACGGCGCTGCGGTCGCCCGCTGTTGGGGCGGGGCCAACGATGACGCGCCAGAAGGCTTTGCCTTGGCTGTTTCCGGCCAGAACCTGCGCCGACAAGCCGTTGTCGCGCAGACGGTCAGCTGTGGTGTTGGCGTTTGCCTCTACGCTGAAAATACCGATCTGGATGAAAGGCTTATCAAGCGAAGAGCCTGTCGCAGCGGGTGCCGGGGCCGGGGCGGGCGCAGGTGTTGCGGCGGCCAGTTCGGTCGTCACGGCGGGGGCAGGCTCTGCGCCTGTGCTGGTGGGCTCGGTGCTAGCGGGTTCCAGCGGCGTGGCGGCGATGACTTCAGGTGCGTCGAAATCAGTGATCGCAGTTTCCGTCGGCGCTGGGGCCTCTTCACGGCGCAGCGCGATGACGCTGAGCGTTGTGGGCGATCCAGCAAGGATACCAAGCGTTTCTGCCGCGTCAGACGACACTTGCAGCGCGGGGCCGGGGTTTTCCAGCTCTCGGCGGAACAGGGCACCGATCACGAACTTACCGTTGGACGGGTTGCGGATGATCACACGCTCTGGGTCGGTGACGGTGGGGTGGGCGACCCAAACGCCGCCCAGCGACGGGCGACCGTCCCACAGGCCTGCTTCTGAGATCGAAAACACTTCTGGTGCTTCGATGTCGCGTTCGACCAGCGACATGCCGTCCGTGGCAACCGCACCTGCCGCGCCGTTTCCGGTCGCGCCCGCGCCAAAGCTTGGCATCTTGTCACATCCGGCCAGTGCCGTCGCTGCCATCAAAGCCATCACCCCGGCGGTCCGCCGCAGTGTGTTCGAAGCTGCCGTGATTTGCGATGTGTCCGCCATTGCTCGCCCTTTTGATCTTTGGGCGTGGCCTACCGTTTCACACGGCCTTGATCAGCGCACACCCGTATGCGCAGCCCGCCCCCAAGGGGGAGGCCGCAATTAACCGCACCCTAGCGCTATGCCTGCCGTTTTGAAAGAGTTCCGCGCAGCCCCTGCGCGGATTTCCCCAAAGCGTGAAGTGACTTTACGCGCCCCGCAGCTTGCCTTATGACGCGCGCATCGCGGAGGCTTGGCAGAGTGGTCGAATGCACCGGTCTTGAAAACCGGCGAGGGTGTGAGCCCTCCCAGGGTTCGAATCCCTGAGCCTCCGCCAGATTGAATTTGACTTATTTTAAATTTTTTACTATATTTTAGATACTTAACTAATAAATTTCTGTGTAGTATTAGTTATCAGCCTTGATTTGCTACCCATTTTGCCCCACATTCTGCTACACTAGGCGGTGGTGGAAGCAATGTCTGACAATCTCATCCTGCGCGGCAAGACCTACTATTTGAAGCGTCGTGTGCCGTCGCGGTATGCGGAGGTTGAGCCGCGCCCTGTGATCTGGGAAAGCTTGAAGACCGATTCTAGGACGATCGCGGGCCAGAAATTGGAGCGGGTCTGGAGCGGATATCTGGATGGATGGGAGGCGAAGCTCGCCGGACGTGACGGCGATGCCGAGGCTCGCTTTCGCGCCGCCCGCAACCTGGCGGCGACGAGAGGATATGCTTTTCTGACAGCGGAGGCCGTATCGACGCTGCCGTTGGCTGAACTGCTTGCAAGGGTGGAATCAACGCAGATCAAGATTGGCTTACCGGAGCCGGAAACGGCGCTGGCAGTCTTGGGCGGGGTCGAGGAACCGGGACTGCTGCTCTCCGACTTGGTGGCGCACATCGAAGAGATTTCGGCTCATGAGAACCGCTTCAAAAGCACGCAGCAAATGCGGTTGTGGCGCAATGATCGCAAGCGGTCGGTTGCCAACTTAATTACAGCTCTCGGTGGAGATCGCTCTGTCGCGCAGATCGGCGCGGCTGAGGCGCGCGTGCATCGCAAGTGGTGGAAGGCGCGTTTAGTAACCGAGAAGCTAAAGATTGACAGCGCGAACAAGGATCTCACCTATATGAGCGGGATGCTGCGGCGATACTACGACCATCTCGAGCATCCCGACCCGCCGCGGCCTTACGCCGGCGTGACGATTAGAGACCGGCACGCCAAACCTGCACGTAAAAAGGAAGTGCCTGTCGACTGGATCACAGAGCGCTGGCTGAAGCCCGGCGCGCTTGACGGCCTGAACAACGAGGCGCGGGATATCTTATTAATTAGCATCGAGACCGGATGTCGCCAGTCGGAAATCTTCGAGCTGCCGGCCCACGCATTCCAGTTAAATGTCGCTATTCCTCACCTTCTTATCGCTAATGAAGATGGCGAAAAAGATGAGATTGACCGACGGGAGATCAAAAACATTCATTCTGAGCGTCAGGTGCCGCTTGTCGGTCTCGCGCTGGCCGCCGCGAGGCGCCACCCAGACGGCTTCCCGCGGTATCGCCACACGCGAAACTATTCCGATACCGTAAACAAGTTTCTGCGTGAGAACGATTTGTTACCTAAGGGTGTGACAATAGGCGGGGTGCGCCACATGTGGGAAAGCCGATTGAAGGCAGCCGGCGTGGCCATGGATGACAGGGGCGAAATCATGGGCCATAGCGTCAAGGAAATTCGTGGGCGCGAAGTCTATGGGGACGATATCGAACTGCAAATGCGGCGCAATGTGGTATCCAAGATCGCCCTTCCTGTTCCCGAACACCTGATGTGACCTGTCAGCGGGCGCGAGCCTGTTTGGCTAGCGCTCTTGCTCGGGCCAAGGCGCTGGAGGAGACTCGCGCGGCCTCGAGCTCGGCCTCGAGACGCAGGAAAATCGGCAGGTAAGCTTCGTTCTCGTCAAGCAGGATCGCGACAAGCTCAAGTGCGGCTTCTATGCGTGCAACGTCAATGACCTGCCCTTTTGTCTGCGCACGCGAAGCGGCCGGCTGCGCAGGGGCGCAGTCGGCGGCGTTGCTTTGCGATGTCAGATCAATAGGCAAGACTTTTCAGTGCGCGTGAGCGCATCCTTTGGGGTGTGACTGGGCGGGAGAGCGTCAGGGACGCGATGGGTTAGATTTATCAGGTCCGGAACGCAAATACACCTGATCGCCAGGAGAAAGCTGTGGATACGCATGAAGTTTCCGTGGACGGCGGCATCGAGACACTTGCATCGCGTTTTGAAGGCCGTCTTTCCGAGACGATCGGCCGCTGCGTTTGAACTGTTTGCCATGAACGCCTTGGCGCGTCGCTGGACCGGGACGTGGCCCCGCAAGACCCCTGATCCAGCGTCACGAAGATCTGCAGCGGAATTGTCGCTCCCATGGGGAATTTTGACCTCGGAAGTCTATGACCGCGCAAACTGGCAAGTCGTCCAAATTTAGATTGTTCTCCCAACTTAGCCAAGTTTGCTACATCGTGAGTCCACTTTTCACTCCGAAAACCGTCTTTAAGGCCAACGTCGATTTTCCACGGTGGCCGCGAAACACGAGAACGGAGAACGTGAATCATGACGAACGACAAGCCTGAATGGCCGAAGGGGCCGCCCCGCCCGATCGGTCCGCCTGCGGCGAAAGAGTCGCCGACGGGCCAGCCCGAACCCCAACCAGACTCAGCACCTCGACCGATGCAGAAATCCGCACGCGAGAGCGGTGATAGCGCCGTCGGTGCGGACTGGCTAAAGCCCGCTGCCGAAGCGACCGGCGACGCGCCCGATGTCGGCGTACCGGCAGAGACGTTGCGGTCGACCTATACAGACTGGGCTGAGCAGAGGGCGCAGGCCGGTGGCACGTTCTTGGCGGTTCTTCTGGGAAAATGCGGTGCGGCCATCGGCAATGCGCGCGTTGCGACCGCGGGGCCAGGCACCTGGTTCCTAGCCGTGCTGTGGATCATGACCGTTGGCACGTCCGGGGCGGCTAAGTCGCCTGCCATCTGGGCCGTTGTCGATCTTTACGAAAAGCTCGAACAGCGGCTGCGGGCCGCGCATGGGGACGATCGGGACCTGACTGAACGAGAGCGTGCCGAAATCGCTGCGGACGATGCGCAGCATCAACGCATCCTGGCGGCGACGGGTACCAACGATGCGAATACGAGCGCACCAGCGTCGTCATCACAACCAACTTGAGCTTCAGCGAATGGGCCAGCGTGTTCGGCGATGCGAAAATGACTACCGCGCTCCTCGACCGCCTCACCCACCGCTGCCACATCCTGGATACCGGTAATGACAGCTATCGGTTCAAGGCCAGCTCAGAGACCGCGAAAAAGAAACGAAAGGAGACAGCAGCATTGACGCCATCATGACGCAAAGAACATAACAACTGGGTGGGTCAAGTCTCGGTGACAATGCCGGGTCAGTTCTCAGTGACAATCAACACAGCAGATCTCAAAGCGACCGGAAAAGACATGGATGTCCTGATCTACAAAACAGCGCTGATGGTTGAGAAGTGTCCCGATTGGCTCACGCTGGGCGATGCCGTGGAGCTGAGAATGTTGGAAGATGGAAGGGTGAAATCCCACGCCGTGAACAAGGAGCGGTGGATCCTTTTGTTCGGCAAGAGACGTTTGGTCCGGATCGGAACATTGGGAGAACAAACAGCCAGCCTCTTGCGTCCGGCGTTGGCACGGAACTCTCATCTCAGGGTCCGCATCGTTGAGCTGATAACCTCGAAGCTGTCAGGCGACAAAAAGGCTCATATCTCGGTTTCTGTCTGGGGGGATACCAAGGCGCTGGTCACAGAGGGTGCGGAGGCCTTTCCTGACCAGCGCCTGACTTAATCAACTTGGTGCGGAACTTTGGACCGGAAAGCTAACCCGCTGGTGCGATACAGCTAACGTTTACCTATCAGGGATAGTTTTCCGTCTCTCAACCAGTCATCAAGTTTCGACCAGCGCTTGCGCCCCGATACGTTTTTGACAGCGATGGCGACGGCCCGCTTTTGACCGACCAGAACGACCAGTTTCTTGCCACGGGTGACCCCGGTGTAGAGTAACCACTTCGTTGTGACCGCCTGCCTGATTTCCGGCTGATTTGCTAAGATACGTGCTTAACGACGTCGTTAGCGACGTATCTTAGGTGGGTTCGGCGATGCGTGGTGAGATACTTGGGTTTGAACGTCGGCGTCGCTGGAGCGACGAGGAGAAACTCGGAATTGTCATGGCGGTGGGCGTAGATGATGCGACGGTCACGCAGGTGGCGCAGCGTCACGAGATCACGCGGCAACAGATCTATGCGTGGCGACATGATCTGAAGAACAAAGGACTTTGGTCGCCTGACGTTGGTACTCTCTTCCTTCCTTTTGATATTCCGACGCATGGCGTTCCCGCCATTGCAGACACGCCCATCATTGCGGCCCCGATGGCGGTCGAGGTGCGCCTGCGCAACGGCCGCAGCCTGCACTTCGACAGCAACATGGCTGCAGTGGCGCTGACGCAGCTGATCCGCGCAGTGGAAGCGGTATGATTGGTCCGGGCACTGGCGTTCGCGTCTACGTGGCTTGCGGCGTGACGGACATGCGCAAAGGCATCGCCGGTCTTGCGGCGCTGACTCAGGATGTGCTGCGCCAGAAGCCGACGGGCGGTGCGGTCTTCGCCTTTCGCGGCCGCAGGGGCGACCGGCTCAAGCTTCTGTATTGGGACGGCCAGGGCTTTTGTCTCTACTACAAAGTCTTGGAGCGCGGCCGCTTTCCCTGGCCTGCGATGACCGAGGGTGCCGTCCGGCTGACGTCCGCGCAGCTCGCCATGCTCTGGGAAGGCATTGACTGGCGCAGGCCGGATTGGGGCGGACCGCCGGCCCGTGTGGGCTGAATATATGATTCAAAACGCTTTGTTTTTATAGCGCTATCACGTGCCCTGTGGTAGAAATGTGCATGTCAAATGTAACGCAAAATCTGCCAGATGATCCCGCCATATTGAAAACGATGATTGCGGCTTTGCAGGCCGAGAATGCCAAGATCTCGGCGACATTGCGGGTCCACGACCAGCTGGTTCAGGCCCTGCGCCTGCGGATCGCCAAGTTGCAGAAGCTGGCTTTCGGCAAATCCTCCGAGAAGATCGAACGCGAGATCGAGCAACTGGAACTGGCGCTTGAAGACTTGCTGCTGGCCGTGGCCGAGGGTGATGAAGCGCCCATCGACGAAGGACACAATGAGCCGTCTCCAGAGGCTGCCGATGCGCCCGCTCTGCGCCGCCGCCCACGTGTCTCTGATGCGACACCGCGCGAGCGTTGTGAGCTTGATCCCGGCACATGCTGCGCTGACTGCGGCGGCGATCTGCGGGTTGTGGGCGAGGATGTCAGCGAACTGCTGGACATGATTGCAGCCCAGATGAAGGTGATCCAGATCGCCCGGATCAAGAAGTCCTGCCGGCGCTGTGAGCGAATGGTGCAGGAGCCTGCGCCCAGCCGGCCAATCCCGGGCAGCATGGCAGGTCCGAACCTGCTGGCCCATATTCTGGTCTCAAAATTTGATGATCATCTTCCTTTGTATCGCCAGCACGAGATCTTTGCCCGCATGGGCGCAGACATTCCCGAGACCACGCTTGTGGGCTGGTGCGGGCGGGCCATGAAGACCCTTTCGCCACTGATCGAACGGATTGAGGCGGACATCATGGGCAGCGATCTGCTGCACGCAGATGACACGCCGATCCGTGTGCTGGACCGGTCGTTGCGCGACAAGGGGCTTGGTAAAGGCGTCAGGCAGGGCCGGATCTGGGCCTATGTGCGCGACCAGCGCCCTTGGGCTGGATCAAGCCCGCCCGGGGCCGTCTATCGGTTCGCACAGGACTGGAAGGAAGAGCATGTCCTGAGCCATCTGGCCAGCGCCCGCGGCATCCTTCAGGCTGACGGCTACAAGGGCTATGCTAAGCTTTATGAGCCAGAGCCTGACGGCACCCCCCGTTTACGCGAGGCGGCCTGTTGGGCGCAC
>NZ_FOTF01000034.1 GCF_900114485.1 Loktanella salsilacus
CAGCGTCCGGCGCCAATGTTTTGATCGGCTTGACATAGGTGCGCAGCTTGTCGGTGATCACGACCCTCGGCTCGCCGAACTGATTGATCAGCCTTTGGAGAAACCGCTTGGCTGCTTTAGCGTTTCATCGCGTTTGCACGAGAATGTCGAGGACGTCCCCTTCCGCGTCGATTGCACGCCACAGCCAATCTTTCTTCCCTCGAATGGAGATAACGACCTCATCCAGATGCCATTTGTCATTGGGGCGAGGACGATCGCGCCGGACGCAATTTGCGAAATGTGGACCAAAGCGATTGACCCACAACCGGATCGCGTCCCGGCTGAAAATCAGACCGCGCTCGGCCAGCAGGTCTTCGACGTCGGCCGTGCTCATTGCGAAGCGATGGTAAGCCCAAACAGCGGACGCGATGATTTGCCGAGGGAACCGGAAGCCCATACAGGCGCAGCACACTGGTAAAAATTTTCATGATGTTGAAATAGCCTGATCATGCAAGCTGAACAACTTCGCAGTGCCTGTTTGAGATATGTTCGAAGTGGGCCAACGCTCATGTAGATTATTGCTAAACAATCCCGCTACTGCCTGCTGCGATGGCTGGGCGCACGGCGGCAACCTTGGCGCGGTAGCCTGCGGCGCGGTAGGCTGCGATTGGATTTATTGCACAGCCTTTTTCAAGACGGGCCATTGCAAGGATCGGTTCAACATCGGTGCGGAACGCGGTTTTTAACGCCGCCTGCGCAGTCAGAGCGTCATTTGAATCCTGCGCGCCCTCCAATTCTGCGCGGTTAACCAGCAAAGCCTGTACATAAGCACGCTGCACTTCCATCGCGGATGACATCATGCTTTCGATGGGGTCGGTGACGTTGTGGCTTTGATCCAGCATATGCATCGGATCAAAGCCGGCGACACCCTCGGCGGCGACCAATTCGTTGAACACCAGAAACAACCTGTACGGATCAATGCTGCCCGTATCCAGATCATCGTCACCGTATTTGCTATCATTGAAATGAAAGCCGCCAAGCTTTTGCGCATGAACAAGCCGCGCGACGATCATCTCGATATTCACGTTGGGCGCGTGATGGCCAAGATCCACCAGACAGAACGCCTGATCGCCAAGGTGCTGCGCGATCATTAGGTTTGTGCCCCAGTCCTGCACGACGGTCGAATAGAACGCGGGCTCGTACATCTTGTGTTCAGTAAAGAGCCGCCAGTCGGCGGGTAATCCAGCATAGACCTGCGCCGCTGCATCCAAATATCGCTCGAACTGGCGAGTAAAATTCACCTGGCCCGGAAAGTTCGACCCGTCGCCAACCCAAATCGTCAACGCCTTGGACCCAATCTTGTCCCCAAGGGCGATGCATTCAAGGTTATGCTCCACCGCCTGCGCACGGGTTGCGGCATCAGTGTGCGACAGGGACCCGAACTTGTAGCTATGGGCCTGCTCGGCCTGATCCTGAAAGGTGTTGGAGTTCATCGCATCGAAGCTTAGCCCGACCTCATCGGCCTTGCTCAGCAGGTCGGCAGGATCGGCCTTGTCCCAAGGCACATGCAGGGACACCGACGGCGTTGCACCCGTCAGGCGGTGGATCACGCCGCAATCGTCCAGCTTGTCAAAGATGCCACGCGGCTCTCCTGCGCCGGGAAAGCGGGCAAAGCGGGTGCCTCCGGTGCCGACGCCCCAGCTGGGCACCGCAATCCCGTAACCCGCAACCTTTTGCTTGATCGCGTCGATGCTGATGCCGCGCCGGTCAAGGCGAGCGCCGAGACTTTCATAGTCCGTGTGCAGGTCAGTTTTGAAGTCATCGTTGGATGCATCAATGATATCTTGATTGATCATGGTGGTCTCCTCCCCCTCCTCGCTTAGCGCGTGAACGCCTGAACGTTGCCCGCGTCGACGTTGATGATATTTCCCGTTGATTTCGAGGACAGGTCAGAGGCGAGGAAATACGCCGCTTCGGCAATATCCTCTGGCAGCACATTGCGCTTTAGCATCGACCGCTGGCGATACATCTCCTCTAGGCCATCTTTGTCTTTGCCATAGGTGCTAGCGCGCTGATCAAGCCAGTCGCCGGACCAAATTTTTGACCCGCGCAGCACGGCGTCGGGGTTGACCACGTTCACACGGATGCCGGCCTCTGCACCTTCCAAAGCCAGGCAGCGGGCCAGATGGATTTCCGACGCCTTGGCCGTGCAATAAGCCGACGCATTGGGAGAGGCCGCAAGACCGTTCTTGGATGCGACGAAAACGACGGCACCACCGATATCCTGCGTGCGCATCACCTTGAACGCTTCGCGGCTGACAAGGAAATAGCCGGTCGACAGGATCGCCATGTTGCGGTTCCACATCTCAAGCGAGGTGTCCTCGACCGGGGCAGAGGATGCGATACCGGCGTTCGAGACCAGGATATCGACCCCTCCAAACGCAACGGCCATATCTGCGTAGGCTTGCGTGACGGCGGCTTCGTCCGTGACGTTCATCAGCGTGCTGCGCACAACGTCGGGGCCAAATTTAGCTGACAAACCTGAGACGGTTTCGGCCAAGGCCGCTTCGTCGATATCGGCCAGCATGACGCAGGCCCCTTCACGCAGGTAGCGTTCGGCAATGGCAGAACCGATGCCGCCAGCACCGCCCGTCACAAGCGCGATGCGCCCAGCCAGCGCCTTTGGCTGCGGCATCCGCTGCAACTTCGCCTCTTCTAGAAGCCAGTATTCGATATCGAATGCTTCCTGCTCCGGCAGACCCTGATAGGTGCTGACAGCGCTGGCACCGCGCATGACGTTGATCGCGTTGATGTAGAACTCCGCTGAAATACGCGCCGTTGCCTTGTCCTTGGCAAAGGTGATCATGCCGACGCCGGGCACCAGATAGACGACGGCGTTGGGATCACGCAAGGCCGGGCTGTCGGCATGTTTGCAGCGATCGTAGTAGGCTTTGTAATCCTCGCGATACGCAGCAACAGCCTCGGGCAGGCCGGCAAGGGTCGCATCGACGTCAGGCCTGGCGGGGTCAAAATCGACGACCAGAGGCCGGATCTTTGTGCGCAGGAAGTGGTCCGGGCATGACGTGCCAAGCGCGGCAAGCGGCTCCATGTCGTTTGCATTGACAAATTTTAGCACCGCATCGCTATCGTCGAAATGGCCAACCATATGCTGCTGGCCCGACACCATGCCCCGGATGGCCGGCATCAGGCGTGCGGCGACGCTGCGGCGGTCGGCGGCTGGCAGAGCTGTATGCTTTTCACCGCCAAAGGCGGGTTTACCCGAGGTCTGCGCGCCGAACCAGTCCATCGCCTTTTGAATGATCTCTAGCGTCAGGGCATAGCAAGCCTTGGCATCGTCGTCCCAAGTGAACAGACCGTGGCTTTCCAGCACGACACCCTTGGCATCAGGGTTCTTTTCGCAAAAGTCGCCCAGCCACAAACCAAGCTCGAACCCGGGCTTTTTCCAAGGCAGCCAACCAATGTCATCGCCAAAGATTTCCTGCGTCAGTTCTTTGGAATTGACGCTGGCGGCAATCGCAATGATTGCGTCGGGGTGCATGTGATCCACATGCTTGCGCGGCACATAGGCGTGCAGGGGCGTGTCGATGGATGCCGCGCGGGTATTAAGATTGAACGTTGCGTGCGGCAGATAGCCGACCATCTCGTCCTCATGCTCCAGCCCACGATACAGACCCTTGAGTGCACGCAGCTTGTCCATGTACAGCGTGGCAAAACCGTCCATCTTGATCGAACCGACGTCGCCGCCAGAGCCTTTGACCCAGAGCACCTCGACCTGATCGCCCGTCAGCGGGTCGCCCTGCATCACTTTACATGACGTGTTACCACCGCCGTAGTTGGTGATTCGCTTGTCGGAGCCCAAAAGGTTCGACCGATACAGCAGAAGTTCCGGCTGGGTCATACCCGCAGCCGTGTTGTCATCCCATTTGTTTTCAAGGCGCGGTTGCGCATTTGCGTCGGTCATTCTGGTATCCCCCCTTGGGCAAGGCCCGCTATCAATTGCCTGCGAAACTGCGGCAGGCGCGTCATTATGTCAATCATAACTAATCAAGTTCAGTCATGCTGCACTGCAGAATGATTGCTTATGAAAATTAATGATTGACGAAAGAGGATTTGATCCGCAGTTTGATTGTCAATTCGGGGAGAAACTGAGTGCACGAAAAAGAACGCCATCGCATCATCCTGTCGTCCATTCAGGACCGGCCTGTGATGACTGTCGTCGATCTGTGCAGCCTGACCGGCGCATCAGAGGCAACAGTGCGCCGTGATATCGCCACCCTGCATATGCAAAAGAAACTGCGCCGGGTCCGCGGCGGAGCAGAGGCGATGACCCCGCAAACCTTTACCGGTCTAGCCGGACGCCCCTTTGCGCTGAACGAGACGATTAACATCGCAGCAAAGCAGGCCATTGCCCGCGCCGCTGTCGATCTATGCGATGACGGCGAGCCGATTATCATCAACGGCGGGACGACGAC
This sequence comes from Loktanella salsilacus, assembly GCF_900114485.1. GTDB lineage: Bacteria > Pseudomonadota > Alphaproteobacteria > Rhodobacterales > Rhodobacteraceae > Loktanella > Loktanella salsilacus. Next base: position 4,473 of record NZ_FOTF01000034.1, read on the forward strand.
GTTCCAGATGGTGCATCCGCTGGCGTCCAAGCGGATGCAGGTCTTCACCAACAGCTTTCCCATCGCGGAACACCTGCTCAAGCACTCGCGCAATACGATCATGTTGTCAGGCGGCGCCATCTACCGCGAGCAGAACATCATCCTGTCGCCCTTCGACAACGACGTGACGCGCAATTTTTATGCGCGCCGCATGTTCATGGGGGCGCAGGGTCTGGGTCCGCTGGGTCTGATGGAGGCGGACCCCCTGCTGATCCAGGCCGAGCAGAAATTGATCGGCCAGGCGGATGAGCTGATCGTACTTGTCGACAGTTCCAAGTTTGCAAACCGGTCCAGCCTGCTGCTGTGCCCGCTCAACCGCATCGACACGGTCATCACCGACGACCGCATTACCGACCGTGACGCCGCAATGCTGGAGGCAGCGGACGTCACGTTGATCGTCACGACACCGGGGGCTGCAAGCGCGCAGGCCACGGCCACCTGAACCCCGGGGCACTGCCCCACCATACTTATCTGGGAGGATACAACATGGGTGTTTTCACTAAACTGATCGGCGGGGCCGCGATGGCTGCAGCCATGATCGCAAGCCCGGCCATGGCGCAGGACAACGTCCGCATCGCACTAGTGGTTAAGGCGCTTGGCATCGGCTTCTTTGAAGCGGCTGCAAAGGGCGCAGAAGAAGCCGCAGCAGAGCTGGGCAACGTAGAGATCATCTACACCGGCCCCACCGATACCACCGCAGAAGGCCAGATCGAAGTCATCAACAGCCTGATCGCCCAGCAAGTTGATGCGATCGCGATCTCCTCCAATGACACGGACGCCCTCGTGCCTGCGCTGAAAAAAGCCATGGACCGCGGGATCACTGTCATCAGCTGGGATTCTGGCGTTGCACCTGAAGGGCGCCAACTACACCTGAACCCATCGTCGAACCCGCTGATCGGCAATATGATCGTCAAGCTGGCGGCAGACCACTTGCCAGATGGTGGTGACGTGGCTGTTCTTTCGGCCACGACCACATCCACCAACCAGAATATCTGGATCGAGGAAATGACCAAGGTGCTGCCCGACTATCCCGGCATCAACGTTGTCGGCACTGTCTATGGCGACGACCTGGCGGACAAATCCTACCGCGAGGCGACCGGCCTGATGCAAACCTATCCCGACCTAAAGGCGATCATCGCGCCGACATCAGTCGGCATCGTGGCCGCCGCGCAGGCTGTCGTGGACGCGGGCAAAGTCGGCCAGGTTAACGTGACTGGTTTGGGTCTGCCGTCTGAAATGGCTGGTGCCATTGAATCAGGCGCATCCCAATCCTTTGCAATCTGGAACCCCATTGATCTGGGCTATTCCGCGACCATGCTTGCCTACGAGCTGAGCCAGAACGGCGCTGTCGCTGAACCCGGCGCACAAATCCCGATGGGCCGCATGGGCACGCTGACGCTGGACGACACGAACGCCGGCGCAATGGCCGACCCCTTCGTTTATGACGCGTCCAATATCGAAGAGTTCAAGTCGATTTTCTAATCGCGGGGGGTCCCGGTGCTTGTCGCCGGGACCCACACCTTTGCCCGAAAGCCCCCATTATGTCCGATATTCCCGTTGTTGCCCTCGATGGCATTGTTAAGACGTTCCCTGGTGTCACCGCGCTGGATCAGGTGAAGCTGTCGCTTTATCCTGGCCAAGTTACCGCATTGATCGGGGAAAACGGCGCAGGAAAATCCACGGTCGTGAAAACCTTGACGGGGATATATCGGCCTGACGGTGGGCAAATCCTTGTGGATGGCAAGCCTGTGCATTTTGCAACCGCCCATGACGCATCCCGCCACGGGATCACGGCAATCCATCAGGAAACCGTGCTGTTCGACGAGTTGTCCGTGGCCGAAAACATCTTTATCGGGCACGCGCCCCGCGGCCGCTTTGGCCTGATCGACACCGCCCGTATGACACAGGACGCCCGCGCGCTGCTGGACAGCATCGGTGCGCCGCTGGACCCAGATGCAAAGCTGCGCGATCTTGGCATCGCGTCCAAGCACTTGGTGGCCATCGCCCGCGCCCTGTCGATCGACGCCCGCGTCGTAATCATGGATGAGCCGACCGCCGCCCTGTCGCAAAAAGAGATCGAAGAGCTTTACAAACTGGTCGAGCATTTGAAATCGCAAGGCAAGGCAATCCTATTCATCAGCCACAAGTTCGACGAGATCTTTCGCATCGCTGACCGCTATACCGTGTTCCGTGACGGCCAGTTCGTCGGCGACGGCCTAATGGCGGATGTAGATCAGGACGATCTGGTGCAGATGATGGTCGGACGCAGCGTAGACCAAATTTTTCCCCAGCGCGTTCACGCCCCGGGAGAGGTGGTCTTGCAGGTCACGGGCTATGCCCATCCCACAGAATTCGACGACATCAACTTTAAGCTGCACAAGGGTGAAATCCTTGGTTTTTATGGCTTGGTCGGCGCTGGCCGGTCAGAGTTCATGCAATCGCTGATCGGGATCACCACACCCTCCAAGGGTGTTTGCCGCATCGGCGACAAGATTACGGTGATCCGGTCGCCCGCCGACGCCGTCAATGCCGGCATCGTCTATGTGCCTGAAGACCGCGGCAAACAGGGGGCAATTACAGATATGCCGATTTTTCAGAACGTCACCCTGCCCTCTCTCGGCAAGACGTCCCGCCACGGCTTTATCCGCTTGGCAGAGGAATTCGACTTGGCCCGCGAATATACCCAGCGGCTGGACCTGCGCGCCGCGTCGCTGGATCAGGACGTCGGCAAATTGTCCGGCGGCAACCAGCAAAAGGTCGTCATCGCCAAATGGCTGGCAACCCAGCCCCGCGTCATCATTCTGGACGAACCAACCAAGGGCATCGACATCGGCTCCAAGGCCGCTGTCCACAGTTTCATGGCAGAGCTGGCCGCCACGGGCCTGTCGGTCATCATGGTCAGTTCCGAAATACCAGAGGTAATGGGCATGTCCGACCGCGTCATCGTCATGAGAGAAGGGCGCATGGTCGCTGAACTGGCAGGAGAAGAGCTGACGCCCGATAACCTTGTGCGACATGCCGCCGGCATCGGGATGGCCGCGTGATGCTGCGCCGTTTCGCCCTGACCCGAGAGGCCGCCCTGCTAGCCGCCCTGGTTGCTCTTTGCCTGCTGATTGCCACACGGTTTTCCGGCTTTATCGCCCCGGCCAATCTGGGGCGCGTGTTCAACGACAGCGCACTGCTGATCATCCTGACACTGGGCCAGATGATCGTGATCGTCACCCGCTGTATCGATCTGTCCGTCGCGGCCAATCTGGCTCTGTGCGGGATGGTCGCCGCCTTGCTAAACGTCGCGTTTCCGGGGCTGCCTGTCATCATGATCATCACCGCTGTCGTCCTGCTGGGCAGTTTGCTGGGGGCGTTCAACGGTATTCTGGTCTGGAAGGTCGGCATTCCGCCGATCGTCGTGACCCTTGGCACCCTGACCATCTATCGCGGCATCATCTTTCTGATCTCCGATGGGGCGTGGGTGAACAGCCATGAAATGTCCGCCCCCTTTAAGGCCCTGCCCCGCGCCGTCTTTCTTGGGCTACCGGTACTGTCCTGGTGCGCCATCTTGTGCGTCGCAGGCTTTGCACTGATGATCGCCCGCACGCCACTTGGACGGTCATTCTTTGCAGTCGGCGGCAATCCACATGCGGCCGTCTATACCGGCATCAATGTGGGCCGCACCCAGTTCATGGCCTTCACCATCGCCGGTGCCTTGGCCGGTCTGACAGGCTATCTGTGGGTGTCGCGCTATGCCGTCGCATATGTCGATATCGCCGGCGGGTTCGAGCTGGACGTCATCGCCGCCTGCGTCATCGGTGGCATCTCTATCGCTGGCGGCATCGGCAGCGTGTTTGGTGCCGTGCTGGGCGCTCTTTTCCTTGGCGTGATCAAGAATGCACTGCCGGTGGTCGACATCTCTCCATTCTGGCAAATGGCGATCTCGGGCGCGGCCATTATCGTCGCAGTTATCCTAAATTCACGCAGCAACCGGCCCAAAGGCCGCCTGATCCTACGCACAGCGGGGCCAAAGACATGAGCGACGCAACACAGACCGGTCGCAGCTTGCCGGATCGCCTGACCACACGCGCCCAACGAATTTTCCGCAGCTGGGAAGCGTTACTGATTGTTGTAGCCATCGCAATCTTCATCGCAAACGCAATCGCTTCGCCGTATTTTTTGAACGCTTGGAATCTCTCTGACGCGACCTTTAACTTCACGGAAAAGGCGATGATTGCCTTTGCCATGGCCCTGCTAATCATCGCCGGAGAGATCGACCTATCCGTCGCGGCCATTATCGCGCTCGCTTCCACAGCGATGGGCTATGCGGCGCAATTTGGCGTCGACACTCCGGGACTTGTGCTAATTGGGCTAGGCACAGGCGTGCTATGCGGGGCGTTCAATGGGGCGCTGGTGACCAAGCTTGCTTTGCCGTCCATCGTTGTGACCATCGGTACCATGAGCCTGTTTCGCGGCATCAGCTTTATCGTGCTGGGTGATGGTGCCTATCGCGGCTACCCCGAAAGCTTTGCGTGGTTCGGTCAGGGCTATATCTGGTGGGTCTTTACTGTCGAGATGCTGATTTTTGCGCTGCTGGCCGTCGTTTTCGGAGTCCTGCTGCACCGCACGAATTTCGGCCGCGCGGTCTATGCCATCGGCAACAATCCAACCGCAGCCTTGTTCAGCGGCATCCGTGTACCACGGGTAAAGTTTATCCTATTTGTGCTGACCGGCCTGATGTCCGGCCTTGCAGCCGTTTGCCTCACCTCGCGTCTGGGATCGACCCGGCCCAGTATCGGCGTTGGGTTAGAATTAGAAGTGGTGACGATGGTCGTGTTAGGCGGCATCAATATCCTTGGCGGATCGGGCACGATACCCGGCGTTGTGATCGCTGCCTTTGTGATGGGCCTTGTAACCTTTGGACTTGGCCTGCTGAACGTACCCGGGATCGTCATGTCGATCTTTATTGGCGCGCTGCTGATTGGTGTTATTGCACTGCCGCGCCTCTTTGTCATGGTGCGGGGGCGGTGATGGAAAAATACGCCTTCACGATGCAGTTGCTGTCAGGCAATCAAGTCGAATACAAACGCCGCCACGATGAAATCTGGCCGGCCCTTGCAACCTTGCTGCGTGATGCCGGAGTCTGTGATTACTCTATCCACCTGAATCCCGCGACGGACCAGCTATTCGCAGTCCTTTGGCGGCGCGGCAATCATACGATGGAGGCTTTGCCGCGAACGCAGGCGATGCAAGACTGGTGGGCCTTTATGGCGGATCTTATGGTAACCAATCCCGACAACTCGCCCGTTACAATGCCGCTCGATAATGTCTTTCACCTGCCATGACTCATGTCGCCGTCATCGATATTGGCAAAACGAACGCCAAGCTCGCCCTTGTTGACTTAAAATCGCAAAATGAAGCGGCTGTCGTAACCCGGCCCAATGTCGTGCTTAAGGGCCCGCCCTATCCCCATTTCGATATCGAAGGGCATTGGGATTTTCTGATCACCGCTTTGGCAAAGTTTCACAAATCCCACGGCATCGATGCAATATCTGTAACAACACATGGTGCCAGCGCTGCACTGCTCGATGCGCGGGGCAATCTGGCGACTCCAGTGCTCGACTACGAATTTGATGCACCCTCGCTGCTGCGCGCCCAATATGACGTCATTCGGCCCAATTTTTCTCAGACTGGCTCACCGCCGCTTAGTGGAGGGTTGAACCTTGGCCTTCAACTCTACTGGCAGTTTCAGCAGGACCCCAGCCTGCACGCCCGGACGAAAACGATCCTGACCTATCCGCAGTACTGGGGGTTTCGCCTCACCGGAGCGTTCGCGACCGATGTGACATCGCTTGGGTGTCATACGGATTTGTGGTGCCCTGACTCGGGCCAGTTTTCCAGCCTCGTTGATGATCTCAACGTCCGCGATAAAATCGCGCCGCCGCAAAAATCAACGGACCGCCTTGGCACGCTTAGCCCAAAGGTCGCGGCGTTGACCGGGTTGCCCACCCATACGCCTGTTACCTGCGGCATCCACGATTCCAACGCGTCCTTGTATCCCCATCTGATCGACCACGATGGGCCATTTTCTATCGTCTCGACCGGGACATGGGTCATCGCGATGGCCATTGGCTGCGAAAACGTTGAGCTAGACCCAACGCGCGATACCTTGATCAACGTCGATGCGAACGGTGATCCCGTGCGATCTGCCCGGTTCATGGGCGGGCGATCGTTCGACATGTTGATGCCGGATCCAATCCCCACGCCAACCGCTGCAGAACAAATAGAAGTCCTGCGCGCTGGTGCCATGCTCATGCCAGCCATTGTCCAAGGATCAGGCCCGTTTCCGAATGCAGCCCCGCACTGGCGCGGGACTGAACCACCCGTCGGGTCACCGCAACGGGCGGCGGCGGTGGGCTATTATCTAGCGATGATGACGTCCACCTGCCTTGACCTGATCGGCGCTGCTGGTCCCACCATAATCGAGGGGGCCTTTACCAAAAATCAGTCGTTCCTGCGCATGCTCTCCGCAGCCACAGGCCGGCCCGTGCAGGCCACAGCCTCCAGCACCGGCACGAGTTTGGGGGCAGCGCTTTTGGCGGCGCACGCGTCGGAGCGCGTCATTCTCGCACACCAGATCAAGGCAACCGAAGAGCACGGCACGGCGTGGGCGGCCTATGCTAAACGGTGGCAGCACTTCGCCCAATCAGCTTAGGACCGGAGTTATTAAAAGAACCTCTTTGTTGAAGTGAGACAACAGATGACAAGCCTGAGCGGAAAGTTTGTTGATAACCAAAATACTGCGATCAAATCAATTATGTGCAGCGTCTGATCCTACTTCGACCAACTAATTGCTTTTCGCCACAAATCCCTCAATCTGGCCGAAAATCGGTATCTTCGCGCGCAGCGAATGACACGACACCCCTCGCCTAAGAGTTAGATTTAAGGATTAGCTCACAGTCAAATTCGGGGCTGATGGCGACTCTGGATTGGCAAGTACTGCAAATGGCCCGCTGTCAGTGCAGTAATTTTCACTTCCCGATCGCATAAGCACGAAGGACCATTTCCGTGCATTTGTCAGACCATGCGCTGAGACTTGCAGGCGTCGTGTTGTAATCTGGGTCAAGGATCGCCGAACGCTGCGCCCCGTTGATCATGCTGCGCAGAAGGAAAGCTGCCTCGCGATCCATATTCGGATACACATCAGACATGTCATCGCAAAATTCTACAAATCGATTGTCAAAAGCCGTTGCGACTTTGTTAATCGACGACAGGTAGCTATCACGCAGTTCGGGAAACTGTGTGTGCTCCGCCATCACTGCCCGTGCTGTCAGCACGCCTTCCGCACTCAGCACCAAATTCGTATAGGCTCGCGCTAAAATAAGGATCGCATTCTCAGGCTGGTCCGGGTTAGCCGACACATTCAGCTGGGTAATTCCCGCGTCAATCGCATCCCCCATCACCAGTCGAAATAGTTCGGCTTTGTTAAAAATCGTCTTGTAGATTGTGCGCGTTGACATGCTGGCACGCTGCGCGACGGCTTCGATACTGGTTCCCGTATACCCTTCGGCCAAAAATTCGGCTCGCGCAGCCTTGATCAATGCAGCACGCGTTTCATGTTCAGTCCTAAGCGCTGGCCGTCCGCGGGACCGTTTTTGCGTTTTGGTATCCAGATCAGTCATCATTCGGGTCCTTGGGGAGTAGAATATAAAACTCTGAATTTTCCAAAATCAATCCCTTATCAGGCCGTTTGCAGCGAACGTTCGGTGGATGGTCATAAAACTAAACTTGACTTGGAGCTTGCACTCATTTTAGAAAATCTTAGTTTTCCTAAATGTTAAACGTGCGACTGAAGGTGGGCAACATGAAGACAAACAAAATCGCCGTTTTTGGGTTGATCGCGGTCGCCGCGGTTGCCGGATATCTGGCTTGGACTTTGGGGAAGCCTGCAACTTACCTTGTTCAAGGCGAGGTCGAAGCCACCCGGATCGATTTGTCCGCAGTAGTTACGGCGCGCGTGTCAGAGACTCCTGTAGGGTTTGGCGACCGGGTCACTGCGGGCCAAATGGTAGTCCAGCTTGAAAGTGCTCAACTCCAGGCGCAACTTGCTACTGCAAAAGCCGGTGTGGCGGTGGCTGAAGCAAACCGCGATGTTGCAAATGCCACGCGGCCGGAAACGATTGCAGCGTCGGAAGCGCAGCTCGCGAAAGCCGACGCCGATGTCGATCTGGCGCAAAGTAACTACGACCGCGTTACGCAGCTTCGCGCGGATTCCGTGGTCTCTCAGGCCAACTTGGATCAGTCGAACAACAGCTTGAACGCCGCGATACAGGGTCAGGCTGCGGCGCGGGCCAATCTTGATCAGGCGAGAAACGGCACCAGTGAAGAGCAAAAAGCCGTTGCCGCGGCGCAAGTTACGCAGGCCGAAGCGAACCTAAAACAGGTTCAAGCAAATATCGATGAGATGACCGTTGTTTCCCCGATTGATGGCGAAGTGACGACGCGCACGGCGGAAGTTGGAAAGCTTTTCAGCGCGGGGGCACCCTTGATCTCAATCGTGGATGTCGACCACGCTTGGTTCACCTTCAATCTGCGCGAAGACCTTCTTGAAGGGCTAAATATTGGACAGTCATTGGAAGTCCAAGTGCCAGCGCTTGGCGCAGACGGCGATGTGATCCCTGCGACCATCACAGCAATCAACGTCGAAGGTAGCTATGCCAACTGGCGCGCCACGAAGGCGACTGGCGATTTTGATCTGCGGACGTTTTCCGTGCGGGCAGAGCCGCTTGCGCAAGTCAAAGGCCTTCGCCCCGGGATGAGTGCACTTGTCGATTGGCCCGCAACCGCACGCAGCACCGAGTAGAGCTATGTCAAATCAACGCCATCTTCGCGGTTTTCGACGTATTCTTGGTCGGGAATTGCGCCAGATTGCAGCACGCCCAGCGTTGGCATTCATGCTGGCACCGATGCCGTTGATCATCTTTTTGGCACTGGCAGTGGTGTTCGCTCCGGGGTTGCCGCGTGATCTGCCTGTTGCGGTAGTCGACCTTGATGGATCATCCTCGTCGCGACAGATCGTGCGCATGGTCGACGGCGCGTCCGACGTGGATGTGACTGAGAGAATCCCAACGCTGAGCGAGGCACGGCAAGCTCTCGTTGCGCGGCGGGTCTATGCGATCCTTCTGATACCGTCGCAGATGGAACAGGACCTGCAATTGGGGCAAAGCCCCGAGATCATTATCTTTTCCAATAGTCAGTTTTTGACGGCAGGCGGAATTGCTGCGCGTAGCATCGGAACATCGGTCCTGACATTCTCGGCGGGGGTTTCAGTCCGGACGCTGGAGGCGCGCGGCATCGGCATTGACCGAGCGCTGGATCTTGTGACACCGATTCCGGTGCAGCAAAGCCCGCTATTCAACCCCTCGCTCGACTACATCCAGTTCCTACTGTCATCGATCATGCCAACCATTATGCAAATCTTTATCTGTGCGGCGGCGGTTTTGTCTTTTTCAAGAGAGCGACATTCGCCCAACGGCATGGCGCGCCTGTTCCGCCTGTCACGCACCCCCGAGCGTGCAATTCTCGGAAAACTTATGCCCTACACCATTCTGGGAATGTCGGGACTTCTTTTGGGCGACATCCTTTTGTTCAGCTACTTTGGCGCAAGCTTTCGCGGCAACGTCTTCATCTTCTTTTTGAATGGCCTAATCTTCGTTCTGGCCTGCCAAGCACTTGGCGCCCTGATCGCTATGATCGCACGGGACGCGACCGGAGCGCTCGGTATGATGGGTCTGATCGTGGCACCGGCCTTCGGCTTTGCCGGCGTCAGTTTTCCGCGTTTCGGCATGTCTGGCTTTCCTCAGGCCTGGGGTGCTGTCATTCCGTTGACACCCTATCTGGAGCTGCGCACCGATCAGACATTGCGCGGTGCACCTCTTGAGTATTCCTTGCCGAGCATGCTCTGGCTCTTCGCACAGTTCGCAGTCTTCGCGTCGCTGCTTTACGTGATGATCCGCAAAGCAGCCAAAGCCCCGGCTCTCAAAACTGCCGACCTCGAACTGGCATCGCCGGAGGCGACAGTATGAAGGCCATCACCCAATTTATCCGGGCGGTTCTGGATGCCTTGCGCGGCGTCTTGGGCGATGCCAGCGCCAAGTCGACGATGATTGTAGGTATTCTGATCTACAGCGTCCTGTATCCGCAGCCCTACGTTGGCGAAGTCGTGCGCGACGTTCCTGTCACCATCATTGATCAAGATCAATCGACGGCGAGCCGCAGCTTTCTACGTCAGATCGACGCGAGTGACAAAGTCGACATCGTTGCGACGGCCACCAATATGGCCGATGCCCGCGACGCGTTTTTCCGCCGGGATGTTTACGGTATCGTCATCATACCCTCCGGTTTTGAAGGTGATCTGCTTGCTGGCCGCCCTGCCCCAGTCGCGGCCTACGGCGATGGAAGCTATCTTCTGATCTATTCCAATCTGATGAGCGCCGTCACGACCGTTGCCCGTTCCATGGGCGCGCAGGTCAACTATGCCCGGCTGACCGCGACCGGCATAGATGACGGCTTGGCCCGCACGCTGCTACAACCGGTGACCGTGACGAATATCTCAGTTTTCAATCCACAGGGCGGCTATGCCAGCTATGTCATTCCAGCGGCCTTCGTTTTGATCCTTCAGCAGACTCTTCTGATGGGGATCGGTTTACTCCACGCCGGTCTTAAATTGCCGACCGGATTGCGGATGTGGGCGACACCTATTGCTTATATCAGCCTTTATCTTGGATGGGTCGCCTTCACCCAGATACTGCTGCCTTTCCTTTACGGCATCCCTCGGACCGGTGATTTCGCGACCCTTCTTCTGATTGCGCTGCCATTCCTCTGCGCGTGCACCGCGATGGGGTTTGCTCTCGCCGTTGCAATTCCTTGGCGCGAGGGAGTGGTATTCTTTCTGGTCGTCATGGGAATGCCGCTGTTCTTTTTATCGGGTATCTCCTGGCCGATCGAGTCGATCCCAGAGCACCTAAGGCTACTGTCTCTGCTGGTACCATCCTCGACGGCGATCTCTGCGTTTGTTGCAGTCGATCAAATGGGTGCAACACCACGCGACATCGCGCCTGCCGTGCAAACTCAGATCGCCTTGGCCATCGGATACACGCTTCTTGCAGCCGCAATTGCGCAGTTGCCCCACGTGCGACGGCGGCCATCGCATCGCTAAAAGATGACAAGCACTGCGGGTCTGTCGCTCTCCGTCCGAACTTTCCAGACGGTCGTGTCGCAAACGTCCGTTTAGCTCTAGGGTCGCCGATGTCTGAACACAGTTATGATGCGAGTGCCGCAAATTGTTGCGTAAGTTCTCCGATTTCGTCCCGTTAAAATTGGGAGGATTACCAGCCCTGCAAAAAGTTTGCGACAGAACCCCAGTGCGTCACGCACGCGGCGATCACCGAGAACAAGCATCTCAGCGCAGTGCTGGAGCATATCAAGGCCGAACAGGACAAGGCGCCGCTCAAACTGCGTCGTGCGAGCAAGCAGGCGACGGTCTACGTCCCGAATGGCCGACGCAATACCGAAGGCTGAAACTCGAAACTCGCCCGCCGGGCAAAGACAAAAACTGAAACTGCCGCGCCACATCCTGCCGAATGACCGAAACAGCATGGCTGTTCAGGGCTGCGATAGATGACGTCTCCGCCCTGCCCAGCCATGCTGCAATAACGCACCTGAGACGTTTCTACTTTGCACACCGAGGGACATTTTAACTTGGTTGCAGCAGTCAGCAGCGCTGACGCTTATGTTAAGCGTATTGGGGTAACTTGCACCCCCGCCTACCTCTAAGATTTTTTGGCATCCCGATAGCCGGAATAGGAAAGCCCTGACCTTTCGTTGGACTTTCGCTACTAAACACTCATCGTGCTAAAGGCAAAATAGCCATCCGCGAAGTTTTACGTGTTGTAGCCAGTCTACGCAGAAACGCGACGATAAAGATGGCGGTGAGGATCAGGACAATCGTCGCGGCCGGAGCACTGTCGATGAAGAAGCTGACGTAGGTGCCGGTCAACATTGCGAAGACACAAACAGTGACCGAGACAATTAGCATTTTATCAAAACTGCGCACTGTCAGGAATGCTATGGCCCCCGGTGTAACCAACAGACCCACAGCGAGAATGAGGCCGACGGACGACAGGGTCGAAACAATGGTCAGCGACAGGATCGTCAGTAAGCCGTAGTGCAACACGTTTGTCCGCAGACCGGATGCCTGCGCTTGCGCCGGGTCGAACGCATGCAGCAGCAGATCTTTCCACTTCAGAACCAGCAGCGTCGTGACGCAAAACGCAATGATGCCAGATGTCCACAGATCGCTCGAGCCAACGCCCAGCATGTTTCCAAACAGAATGTGGTCGAGGTGCTCATTTGTCGTAATGGATGTGTACATGATGATGCCCACTGCAAACATGCCAGAGAACACGACGCCCATAACTGTGTCCTGCTTGACCCGGCTGTTATGCGACAGAAAGCCGGTCGCCAACGCACAGGTCATGCCCGCGACAAAGGCTCCAACAATCAACGGCAAGCCGAGGATCCACGCGAGCACGATGCCGGGCAGTGTGGCGTGGCTGACAGCATCACCCATCAGCGCCCAGCCCTTCAACACTAGAAAGCATGACAATAGCGCCGTGGGGGGCGCAACGAACAGACAGATCCAGAACGCGTTTTGCATGAACAGGAATTGGAACGGTTGCAGCAAGGTGTCGATCACGCGCGGACCTCCTATTGTGTCAAGGATGAGCTGGCTGACGGCCCACGCTCCAGTGCTTGTGCGGCCTTGCGCCGCGCGGCCAGCATCCCGTGTTTGGGCGCAAAAACGAAAGCAATCAGGAAGATGATAGTTTGCAGCGTGACAATCACCCCGCCGGTGGCTCCGTCGAGAAAGTAGCTCGCGTAGGCGCCCAGAAAGCTGGTGATCGTACCGATCAGAACCGAGACGACGATCAGGCGTGGAAAACGGTCGCACAGCAGATACGCCGTAGCGCCGGGTGTGACGACCAGTGCGATGACCAGAAAGGCTCCCACGGTAATCATTGCCGCGACGATCGCTGCGGCCAGCAAGGCGAAGTAAACTGCTTTCAGCAGCTCAGGTCGCAAACCGATCGTCCGGGCGTGGTTCTCGTCAAAGAACACCACCATCAGATCCTTCCATTTGGCCAGGAGCACGACAAGCGCCGTGAAGCCAATGATCGCAAGTTGCAGCGTGTCTCCGGGCGTGATCGCCAGGATGTTGCCCATGATGATCGTCTGGATGCTGACCGACATCGGCGACAGCGACACCATGAACAGGCCCAATCCAAAAAAAGAGGTAAAGATGATGCCGATGATCACGTCAATCTTGAGGCCTGAGCGCTCGGACAGGAACAGCATCGAAGCTGCCGCAAGGCCACCAGCGACGAAAGCGCCAAGCGCGAACGGAAAACCGAAGATATAGGCCGCCGCCACGCCAGGCACGACCGAATGGGATAAGGCATCACCGATCAACGACCAACCTTTCAGCATCAAATAGCATGAGAGGAACGCGCATACACCGCCAACCAACGAAGAGACCCACATGGCGTTAAACATATAGCCGTAGGAGAATGGCTCGATCAGGGTCTCAATCATCCCTGTTTCCCTTCCTCATCCGATGGCCTGTCCAGTGCTTGCTCGTTGCCCGTGTCGCGCAGGACGCGGTCGGCCGCGGGCAAGGTCGAGCGCTTCTCGCCGTATTGAACAAAAGGGCGTTCATCGTCGCTGATAATCGTTACCTCGCGACTGTCGTTGTCATCATGAAGGTCTCGGCCGCCCAGCGTGAAGTGCCGCAGCACCCCGCCGAACGCGCGTTCCAGTTTGTCGCGGGTAAATGTCGTTTCGGTCGGGCCGTAGTCCAGTACGGTGCCTTTGACCAAAACGGCACGGTCGCAAAACTCCGGCACCGAGCCGAGGTTATGAGTCGACACTAGCATCACCCGCCCCTCCTCTTTCAACTCACGCAACAGAGCAATGATCTGTTCCTCCGTCTTGACGTCGACGCCGGTGAAGGGCTCGTCTAGCAGGATCAACTGACCGTCTTGTGCCAGCGATCGGGCTAGGAACACGCGCTTGCGCTGACCACCTGACAATTCACCGATCTGGCGTTTACGAAAATCCGACATGCCAACACGGCCGAGCGCAGCATCTACCGCTGAGTGATCTAGTTTCGATGCGCGTCGCAGAAACCCCATGTGCCCGTAGCGGCCCATCATCACGACATCTTCGACCAGCACGGGAAAAGCCCAGTCGACTTCCTCGGATTGGGGGACGTAAGCAACCAGGTTGGCAGCCAGCGCTTCCTTGACCGTTTTTCCCAGTAGTCTGATCTCACCGCGTGCAGCGGGAACAAAACCCATGATCGCTTTAAACAGCGTTGATTTTCCGGCGCCGTTTATGCCGACCAGCGCCGTGATCGTACCGCGCGGGATCTCAAAACTGGCATCATGTAGAGCCGTGTGCCCGTTGCGATAGGTCACTGTCACATCACGCACCATGATGCCGCCAGCGGGACCGTCGGCCGCAGTGTCGTCTACCATCTTTTGGGATTGATCTCGCATTTCGATATCCTTTGGATCGGTTGAGTCAGCGTCGGAACGAAGGTTGACCGCGACGGATAACGCTCCGCAGCGGCCAATGGGGTCCAGCACGGCGCGGCTGGTCAGTCTGTCTGGGATGATAACGCATCCGCAATAGTCTGCGCATCAATACGCAGCAGATCGAGATAGGTTGGCACGGGGCCGTCAGCCTCGGTCAAGCTATCGACATAAAGCATGCCGCCATAAGTTGCGCCTGTTTCACGGGCCACCTGCTCCGCTGGGGCCTGGTTTACCGTCGACTCGCAAAACACTGCTTGGATGTTGTTGTCTCGCACGCCGTCAATAACCTTGCGTACCTGTTGCGGCGTACCGGTCTGATCCGCATTGATCGGCCAGAGATACAGTTCTTTGAGCCCAAAATCTTTGGCAAGGTAGCTGAACGCACCCTCACAGGACACCAGCCACCGGTCCTCCTCGGGCAATGCTAAAATACGCTCTCGTAGGGGCCCAACGGTGTCGCGGATCTGCTGTTTATAATTTTCTGCATTTGCCGCGTAGACGTCTGCATGGTCGGGATCGTATTTAGACAGCGCATCGCGAATATTGTCGACATAGATAATCGCATTATCGAGGCCCATCCAGCCGTGTGGGTTTGGCTTGCCCCCATACTCGCCTTCAGCGATCGACATAGGCTCAATCCCATTGGTCAGGACCGCCGACGGCATATCGCCAAGATTATTAATGAATTGCTCAAACCAGAGTTCGAGATTCATACCATTGTAAAGGATTAGATCTCCTTCACTTGCCCGTACAATGTCCTGTGGCGTCGGCTGATAGCCATGAATCTCGGCGCCCGGCTTGGTGATCGAAACAACCTCTGCCGCATCCCCCGCTACGTTCTGCGCCATATCCTGCAATATAGTAAATGTTGTTACGACTTTGAACTTCTTATCAGCGTCTTGGGCGCTGGCCTGGATGGGCAACAGGAATGTTGATGCAATCATTACGGCACAAGCAGCGGATCGGAGGGCAAATCGGGGCATAGATGACTCCTGGTTAGTGGCAAGCTTCATGTAAATGAGAAGCAGTCGCAAAAGTCAACACTATTGAGAATGACTTGCAAGTTGTTGCCACCGGCAATTGTCAGCGATAGAGTTTTTGTATGATGACCGAGCCAAATTCAGAACAATTGTCCACCGATCCTGCGCAGATACTGCGCGAGGCAGGGTTGCGCGCGACGCAACAACGCACGTCTGTTCTAACAATTCTCGCAGCGTCAACGGATCACCCGACTGTCGACGATGTCTACGACAAGGCACGACAGCTCGATGACTCGGTCTCCATCGCTACGATCTACCGCACAATGTTGTTGCTAGAGACAGCGGGACTGATCCGGAAGCTGACCTTTGACGATGCACCCGCACGCTACGAGATGACCCCAAACAGGGACCATGATCATCTCATCGATATCGACACGGGAGAACTGATTGAAATACCTGGCCGCGAAATATCCGAGCTGCGCGCCCGTATCGTAAATGATCTTGGGTATGATGTCGTCAGCCAGCATACCATACTGCGCGGACGGCGGAAGCACTAAGAAACATCAGCTATACTCCACAACATTACGGTTATTTGCCTACGACGTAACCCTGTTTCGATTTACGTTTTGCTACCTCTGATGGAGCATCAACAGCTAGCCCATCGTCAGAAAAAAACGGATTGCGGTCGATCCTCGGGAACCTACCTGACCAGACTCGGCGACAAGCACAGCACCCCCGAATAGATCGGGCTGAACCACCACAAGGTAAAAGTAGCGGACGATCCCATCGGGATCCGTTCGCCGCAACCGTAAAACGGTCGGAAACATTTCGATCTGCTGTGGGTCGGTTACTCTGACGGGCTCCATTTGGCGCTGTCATTCAGGAACCATTCGTATCGGTGGGTGGTGATCTGCATTTCCTGAAACACTCTGACGCGCTCGGCATCGAGGCAGGCGGTGTAGAGGGACGCATCCCGAAAATACTGGTCGAACTCGTCTTTGAACTCCTCGCGGAAGTCGTGCGCCAGATCGGCCGTTGTCGGCGCTGGCGCGACCGGTGGATCACACCATTCAGCGAAAGCGACTTCGGGGCTGACCACGGCCAGTAATGCGAGATGCAAAATGGGTTTCATCGGTCGATGGTCCCTTGCCTCACCGCCTGACCGTGAACTGCAAGCTGGGCCGCAAAGCGCGGGGCGTCGTATGTGGATTGGATCGCAGCCACGTGCTGTTCGTAGGCATCGGCGCCTATGGCACGGCGCAAATCGCTTTCGTGGAAAGCCCGGTTCGCGAAGGGTGCAGGTCGCGCCATAAGCCGAACCGGATCGGTGCAGACCGCGGCGGACACGGCGAGCGCCGGTGCTTTGGGGCTATGCTGGAACATGGGCTTGGCCTTGCGGACAAAGGCAACAAGCCACGACAAAGGCGCTATGATTCGGTCATTGCGGGCGTTGAGCATGTGAAACCCTTTCCATAGAAATTGCGTGTCCATACCTGCAGCCTCGGTGCCTCTCTTGGCATCTTCGATGATCGCGGCGAACGGCGTTTGATAGACTGACCCTGCCCCTTCCAAAATCTGAATGATTGAGGTCGTATCATTATTACTTTTTGTTTCTGTATAAAGTGGGGGCGGCAATGGATTGCCGGAGGTCCGTTTTTCATGGGGAATTTCTGCGGTTTCAGCCGGTGCCAGATCCTCGTCAGCGACAGCGTTTTCGTCCGCTTCATAGACCTTGGAAAATGTGAAAAGATGCCGGTCGTAGCTGCCAAAGTGCTCGATGGTCAGCCCAAATATTTTCGCAAGCTCGCTTAGGGCGTAACGGACGCTGCGGGCGGAAAGCCCGGTCAATTCTGCCAACTCTGGCATCGTGAAGGCGGCGTAACCAAGCGGTGCGCCCCGGTGCTTACCGTCATAGCTGATGCTACCTACCAAGGCAGTTGCGATGCGCAGCGCGGCTCCGGTCATGCGGGTCTTTGCAAATAGGCGTAGGAAATCCCCGCTTTTGGGGATGGTTGATGTGGTCACTGATCTTGTCCTCGCTCGGTGAAGCGAAGCGGTGATCGAGCAAATTTGTCCTGTTCGCACAGGTACGTTTCTTGTTGCTCGTCATGTCGGGAGGGGATAGAAAAGGACCTGTTACAGTTTGGTCGATCTAGGGACGCCAATCCCTCGGCTCTAAAATCCCCCCCGCAGGTTTCCGCCTCGCGGGGGTTTCTATTTTTAGGCTTTCGTTTTGCTCCTTGATCGTGAGTTTGTTGGCGGATTAGCGACGGGCATACTCAGTGTGGATGCTTGCCGAAGTTGTTTTGTCTGGCGGAATCCCGCGCTCAAGGCTTAGTAGCTGACCCATTCGTAGCCATGATTGCCGGCGTAGTCGGTCCACTCAACACCAACGCCGCGGACGGCACCTCTGGTTGGGCAACTCTTACTCGGAATAACCCAAGAGGGTGTTTCGGCTGATGCTGCGCGGCGCCAAGAAAAATCTCCCTGTGCCCCATAAGTGCCGAGCGAGATTGATCCCCATTCACGACATCCATCTTCGCGGGAATCTGTATGTCGCCAACTGCGTACATCCCAGACTTTGATCGAGCGCACGAAGTCATAGATTGGGTCGGATATATCTACGTCGGCCCCCTGCCCTGCGGCCAGTTGCAAGATCGACGCTGCATCTGGCCGATATTCCGGATCGCGGAATACGGCGGGGATGGGCGCAAGCGCGGCCTCCTGACTGCCGTTCGGGATGGACTGCAAAGGAAGCTGGGTGTGAGAAAGGGTGGCTTCGTAGAGACGCTGCATGGGGCTTGTAGGTTCACCTTCATAAGAGACCCCCATTCGACAGCGCCAGATTTGAAGCGGCGGTTCAATCGGCCAAGGCGTGACGCGCCGGATGAACGTGGCGTATGCCAGCGTGCATTCGGCAGACTTGGGCCAGCCGCCAGCCAGACACAACAGCATCGCGCAGTCCACGTTAAACGCCGCGTTCGCTTCACGCGGCGCACTAAAGATCGCGGCCGCGGAAACAGCGGCAGTGAGTGTTGTTGATCTGAGGAAGAGCAGCATATAGGTCCCTTTGACGCACACACTTATAGGTTTGTGACTTTTCTATAGATCTATCTGGAGATGTTCGTAAAGCGATTAGTTAACTGCATTTGGCTGGAGAGAAGGCCAGCCCAGATGCCGAAACACCGTCACAACTGCACAGCGCCAAGACAGCGATGCAGTTTTAGTGACCAAAATTCAGTCGTAGATCACGTCTTCGCAAGGCTTGTCTTTCCACATGGGCGCGATTTGGCCCGTGTTCCATTCGTAGAGCCAGCCTACGGTGTTCCGACTCTTTCTATCTAAAATGCGGTTGATCGGGTGAGCGTATCTTAATTCTACTGCGACTCCTTCTGATTCATCACCAGAAAACTGCCAATTGCCGTCGTGCCTTATCATCATACCATCCTCGAGCGATCTAAATTGGCTTTTCAACCAATGGTTGGGAAAAGGGCATATGAACTCGCCAGTTTCTAGTGGCACGGCGACACTAGCGACACGAAACGAAACGTCCTACGACATGATGCGACACGGACCACCCTAAGCTACTGAAAATGATCGATATAAAAGATAATGTTTTTAGAGGAAATATTAACATTCGGGGGGTGAGGCGGCGGTCTATGTCATGGTATGGGATGCACTCAAATCGACATGAAACGACATATCAAACCGGAAAAGTGTTGATGGTAAACGGAAAATACTACGGCGAGCCTCCTGCCAGCGATCATGATTTCAGATCGCTAATTCAGACAGCAATCGCTGCTGGTGTTGGCAGGGATGCGCCCGCGAATGGCGAACCAGTCAAGCCTTGGACGGCGGAAGCGCTCACGACGGCTATCAACCAGGCGGAACCGAGTCGTAGTGTGATCGACTTGCGAACCGTGCAGCGATGGCTCGCTCCGCAGGGTCGCGGTGGCATAAGCGTTCCTAACTTAAGCCGATTGGCGCTCGTCTTTGGATGTGGTGATAGTAGTAAAACGCGATCTTGGCAGGTGGCCCTGATGCAGGCGCGGGAACGTACAAGACGAGATCAGCGCAATGGCATGAATGATGGCGCGTCCGATGCCCCATCCGATGCTCCGAACGAAACGTGGGCAGAGGTGAAATCGAGCCGGACGCTTACAATGGCTAGGTCATGGGAGTCTTGGTTCAGTCGCGATGATGCGCTCAAGCTCTCAATACTGATTTGGGCGGCCTATGCCGTAAACGGGCTTGCGAACGGCATACTGGGTATCCTGTCGGTGAGCTACAGCGTGATGCCCAGTCTCTCTAAAGAAGTCGGATTTCTTTGGGCACCAACCTGGACCGTTTTACCCGTGCTTATCCTACCGCTATTCATCGTGCGGGTAAGCGATACATTGGCGCATTGGCGGACTTATGGACGCTGTCGGCTTTTGGAAAATTCGTCAATTGATGACTGCAATCCAAACGATGTTGCAGCGTGGGATGCTCGGCTAGATGGGACCGCCTTGCCATTTTGGGCGATACTCCTGTTGTGTCTGGGCGGCGTTTTTCTTGCTCAATGGGCCGGGATATGTCTTCGGCTTTATGCAGAGGGCGAAGCTGGGCTATATCAAGTTGATAGAAACCTTCTGACCCTTGTTCGGCCGGAATTTATTGGCCGGGGCGCGTCGGCTTTTATTTCGATGCTGGGTTACCTCTACTCCGCGCTGTACGTATTCATATTTTTGACTGGTCTCATGTTTCTGTTTGTCATGGCCGGTGACTACGAAACGCTGGCACGACATAACAAGGATGCTGAAATCGAACATGGGGCCGCGATCCAAGAGGGTTCATGGATTGCGCTTTGTGCATTTGATGCCGCGCTCTTCTTGGGTTGGGCCGCGATAGCGATCAAATTGCAGGCTGCTTATCTGTCATCGGATGCGCCTAATATCGCTCTCTGGCTGCTCCGTGATTTTACCGCCGCACTACGGTTGTCTGATGAAGTTAATGGGAGCCTTCCGAATACTTCTGTCTCTCACTTTACGACGTTCCTGATGATTGCAGTCGGTAATTTTGCGCTCTTTGTCTGCGCGACACGGGTTAACAGGGGCCAGATCGCGCTGCGCCAATCCCAGCAGGACAGCAACATACCAGCGCAATCCCAGTTGGGATATGTGCCGTGGAAAATGCTTGTCTTAAGTCAAGCGTTCCTCGCCGCCAGCCTTATGTCTGTAGGACAGATACAAGGCTTTTCACTCGCACTTATTTGCTGCCTGACGTTCTCAGCCTGGTGGCTGCTGAGGCTCCGCGGTCGGCTTGAGAAGGAATAGTATGGAACAAGCACCTTTTTTCACAAAGATTGCTGAAGGTCCGCAAGGCGGTCAAGCCTTTTGGGCGCGTGCTGAAGACGGGGTGAGGCTGCGGCTTGCTCACTGGCCGAGCTCAAGCTCAGCACGGCGCGGCGAAGGGACTGTGTTCATCGCGCCAGGGCGTTCCGGCTACATCGAGCGGTATGGTCATTTGGCTAAGCGGTTGGGAGAGGCAGGACTCGGCACGTTCGTGATTGATTGGCGTGGTCATGGGTTGTCAGACAGGCTGACCGAAGATCCGAAAATCTGCCATGTCGCGCGGTTCACCGACTACCAGCACGATCTTGATGCCATGATCCAAGCAGCCCGCGACCTTGACCTGCCTCGGCCTTGGACACTGATCGGCAACTCGATGGGCGCGGCAATCGCGCTACGCGGTCTGGTCCGGGGAATCGAACTGAAGGCTTGCGCCTTCATTGGGCCAATGTGGGGGATCACCCTGCCGCCGCCCGTTCGTTCAATCGCGGGCGTGTTGTCTAAATGCGCGCGGCTTACCGGATTCGGAGAACGATTTGCACCGGGACAAGGCGGGCAACCCTATGTCATAAGAGCTCCCTTTGAAGAGAACACCATGACGGGGAACGCGGAAGAATTTGCTTACTGGCAGTCACAGGCGAAGGCCCACCCGGAATTGATGATCGGCGGCGTGAGCTTCGGCTGGCTCAACGAGTCTTTGAAAGAGTGTCGCGCTCTAGCTGCGATGCCCTCACCCGAGATCCCCTGTCTAGCTTTCTGTGGAGAGGCCGACGGGGATGTGGATAAAGAAGTGATCCGCACCCGTATGACTAACTGGCCAAACGGCAACTACGTTCTGGTCCCGGAAGGCCGCCACGATCTTTTATCCGAGAAGCCGGAGATCCGTGAGCCGGTGATCGACCAGATTCTCAAACTCATGGGAGACAGTACCTCTTGATTGCTTTGATTCATGAGTTTTGCCCCTTAAGGATGGTTTTGGAGAAACCGTGACATAATTCGCTAATCTATACATTTATTGCAAATTTATAGGTTGTGCGCATTTTTATAGATACGTAGGATCAAGGTGCCCAGATGGGGTGCCTGATCCTTTTTGCACAAGGACCACAGGCGTGAGTGTAGATCTACGAAAAGAAGCGCCAAATGTGGTCACGGAACCAGAATTTCGAAAGTTGCTCGGTATGGGGTATCAGGCTCAAGTCCTCTGCGAAGGAGATGCCTACTACAAAGCAGCAGTCTGGTACGGGGAGTGGACAGTCCGCGTCGTCAGCGGTGACGGAACCGTCGAAAAAATACTGGTCGCATATCCACGTAGCCGGGGCGAAGAGCAACAAATCAAGATCAAAGTCTTTAAGACAATCAACGGTTGCGCATCGTTTATGCACCGAATGGGTTTCGCAGATTTCACCGTCCCCTTTTTCGAGGGGGGGCAGTCGATCCATACCCTTCCCGATCAAGCTAGGGACACCAGCGACAGCTAACCTCCCGCGTTATTGCCTGATGGCATGTTTCCTATTGTCATTCACCAGCCCATCGCTGGCGGATAATGCTTGGGGCGGCATCGGGGGCGGCTGGAAAACCATCGGCGGCGAACCCGAAGCGCAGCCCACAATCTCAACGTCAAATGCCCCTGCTTCCAACAGTGGTGCATCGCCAGAGGGGCAAATCCTGCCTGCGGCGCTGGCCGCTGTCCCGTCTGTGGCAGGCACAAACCGCGCACTGACACGGGCGGTCGCATCGCGCTATGCCGCGCACCCCATCGTCAAAGCTGCCGGAATCGACCCGCGCGAGTTCATCATCTTCTTCGATGTAATGATCCAGGCCGAAAGCGGCTTCAATGAACGCGCCCGTAGTCCTGTGGGCGCAATCGGCCTGGCACAGCTCATGCCAGGAACGGCGCGGATGCTCGGCGTCGATCCAAACGACAAAGCGCAGAACCTTGACGGTGGTGCGCGGTATCTGATCGCCCAGATCGCAGAATTTGGAACGCTCTCGCTTGCCGTGGCGGCTTACAACGCAGGCCCGGGCGCGGTGCGGACCTACAAAGGCGTCCCCCCGTTTCGGGAGACCGAACGGCATGTCTCGAAAGTCATGTCCAACTACGAGCGTCAGTGGCGGCGCATTTCCTCACAGGAGTAACCACCGTGAATATGAACGTTTACCGGGCGGGCGCGCTTTGCGCCAGCGCCCTGATCCTTTGCGCCTATGGCACAGATCTTGCAGCGCAAGACATCGACTTCACGAAGGCCGAAAATGCGGGCAACCAAGTCGTTGCCTTCATGCGTGGCCCGCTTGCGACCATTGCGTTCGTGATCGCGCTGGCGGCGGCTGGCTTCATGGCTGCGATGAACCGGATTAGCTGGGCGTGGCCCGGTGCCGTGATCCTCGGTGCCGTGCTGGTGTTCGGCGGTCCCGCGTTTGTCGATAGCCTGCGCTCGATCCTATCGTAATGGAAAAAACCGTCGTCATAAAAGGGCTGACCCGTCAGGCCAAAATGGCGGGCCTGCCCCTGCCCTACTTTATGGCGGTGGTCGGCCTGACCGTGATGCCGTTCATGGTCACGAAGGCGCTGCTTTGGCTACCAACCTTCGCGATCTGGTATTTCGGCGCACGGTCAATCACCGCGATCAATCCCAACGGTCACCGCCTGATTGCCATGCGGCTGCGTCATTTGCCGCAAAGTTTTGGCCGCACCAAGGTCCGTTTCCAACGCTCCACAAAGGGCCGCGCATCCGATGTATGAACTTTATCGCAAGATGCCCTACGGGGTCGAATTTGACGACACGGTGATGATCCTGCGCGACGGTTCGGTCTGTGCGGCGTTCGAAGTGCATGGCATTGATGCCGATACGTCGGATTCCTCTGACGTGCTGGACCTACGCGCCCGGGTATCCCAGATCCTCAACGGTCTGGACGAGAGTTTCAGCTTCTTCATCCACCGCTTTCGCCGCGATGTGCAAATCAGCGGCTACACCAAGCCGGTGCATCCCTTCGCCCATGCGGTCGATGATGCCTGGTTCGACGGGTTGAACGCCAGCCAGCCCAAAAAGGCTGTGATCGTTCTGACGATCGTGCGTGCCAACACGAATGCGTTGCGGGTGCCGCTGCTTGGCAAAGCCCTCAAGCGGGTCGGCCGGAAAAATCTGGCCGAACTGGCCGGTTCACTTTCTGAAATGACGTCGGTGTTTGCCGACGCCCTGAACGTCACCCTCTCACCGCTATCTATCTCTGACGGTGCGTTCGGGTCGGCCATGGCGGTGCTGAATTTTCAGCCCTACGTCTCTCTACGCCGTGGTCTTATGACGCTTGTGGCGCAAGACGTGAGCGACGTGTCGCTCGAATTTGGTCTGGACGGTATTGTCGATGTGAACGACGGCGAAGCGGTCGCGGCGGTGATCAGCGTCAAGGATAACCCGACCGCCACGACACCCGGTGCCCTTGATGCCTTGGGTGCGCTGGACGACGTTGTTGTGGTGCAGAGCTATGCGCCGATCCACCGCGACAACATTGTAGAACAAGCCCGCACCCGCATCCTCCAGATGCAGGCCAGCAATGATCTCGCGCAACGTGTGGAAAATCAGCTTTTTGAGGCCGTAGACCGGATCGAGTCGGGCGAGCTCGGTGTTGGCGAGTATCGCCTGACGATCCTTGTCCGCGCACCGGGCCGCAAAGAACTCGACGCCCGCGTGTCTGACGTCATGAGCATTTGCCAGCGGGCCGGGTTTCGGATGCTGCGCGACCGTGCAGCGAACGCCACTGAACTTCTGTCGTGCCACCCCGGCAACGGCCACATGACGGCCCGGTCGTCTTATGTGACCTCGGAGACGTTTGCCGATCTGGCGAGCCTGCACGGCGCTGACATTGGCGCAGGCGTTGGTGAAGTGCCATGGAACGAACCGATCACGGTCATGGAAACCGAACGCGGCACACCCTACCGCTTCAACCTGCACCCGCGCGGTCTGCCCGATGCGGAACCCACAAACGGCCACACCCTTGTTCTGGGACCGTCGAACGGCGGCAAGACCACCACCACCCTGTTCCTCGCGGCGCAAGCCCTGCGGCACGGCGGGCGGCTGATCGCACTGGACAAGGACCGGGCGATGGAAATGCCGATCCGCGCGATGGGTGGCACCTATGCCGCAGTGAAGGTGGGCGAGCCGACCGGCCTCAATCCCCTCCTGACCGAAAGCGGCCCGCGCGGCGAAGCGTGGCTCCTCAGCTGGTTCTCGGCGCTGCTGGAAAACACCGGCAAGCCCCTGACGCCGACACAAAGCCAAGCTCTTAAAAGCGCCATTCGTCAGAATGCCTCCGCGCCGGGTAACCTCAAGAATTTCTCGCAGTTCGTGTCTCTGATCGGCGACGCTGACGACGGCAACGACCTCGCCCTGCGGGTCCGCGAGTGGGGGCCTGACGGACGCTATTCGTGGGTATTTGGTGAGAGTGACGACGTGCTTGTCAACTTCGAGGTCAACGACGTGACAGCCCTCGATCTGACCGAAGTGCTGTCTGCCGGGACCGAACGCACGGCCATTCTGGCTTACCTCTTCCGCGCCCTTGAAATGGTCATGGAAGAAAAGCGGCCGATGGTGCTGCTGGTCGATGAAGCATGGCAGGTTCTTGATGATCCCTACTTCGCGATCGAGATGAAAAAATGGCTCGTCACCGCGCGGAAGATGAACGTTGTGGTGGTGATGCTGACGCAATTCCCGTCGCAAATTCAGCAATCGGCTGCGAAGTCGATCCTTGAAGGTCTGCCGAACCAGCTGATCTTTCCGAACCATCGCGCCGAACCCGGCCACTATGACGGCATGTCCATGTCGGACGGTGAGCTGTCCTTCATCCTCTCCAAGTCGTTGCAGGGCCGCAAGGCGCTGCATCGCACGGATACCGGATCGACCATCCTCGATGTGGACCTGGGGCGGCTCGGCCCGCTGCTGACCGTGCTGGGTGGCGGCAGGTCTGGGTCTGCCCGGTTTGGCGACGATTACCGCGACCGTCCCGACTTCTGGCGTGACCAGAACACCTCCGATGATCTTGAAACCTCCCTTGAAAGGCTCGCTCATGTCTAAGAGTCTGATTCAAAACTAACTGCACCTTCTCAATCCCTTGCGAGATGCCGTGTGACGCGTCTGATGTGTGCGATGAGGATCCAAGCC
>NZ_FOTF01000033.1 GCF_900114485.1 Loktanella salsilacus
AAGCGATCGCCTCGCGCTATCCATCATTGCGACATGTATTTGCGGATGGCGGGTATGCAGGGCCCAAACTGCGGGACGCGCTAAAGGCCCTCGGCCGATGGACCGTCCAGATCGTCAAACGCTCTGACACCGCGGAGGGCTTTGAAGTGCTGCCGCGACGGTGGGTCGTCGAGCGCACCTTCGCCTGGCTGAACCGATGTCGCCGCCTATCGAAAGATTGGGAAAAATCCATCGCAAGCGCAGAGGCTTGGATCCTCATCGCACACATCAGACGCGTCACACGGCATCTCGCAAGGGATTGAGAAGGTGCAGTTAGTTTTGAATCAGACTCTAAGCCTTCTGACAACTGGTCAGAGGTGTTTTATGCGGTGTGGATCAACGACCGCCCGTGCGCGGGCTTTGCGGCTGTTGGTGCCTGCGGCAGGCGTCGGCATTGCGATCTGGGCCTACCTGCAACTGCCGCCTGGCGCAGCTATGACAGCGTTCGCTGGCTTGGCTGATATCGCACTTTGGCGTTGGGGGCTGGCGCTGGCCCTGATAGGCCTGAGCTATGTGGTCATCGGCCAGCTAGAAGCGCTTTGGCACGTGGCCCTGCGTGTGAATTCACAGCCCTATACGGCGCGGCGCACGGGCCGCATTGCGATTGCGATTGGGCAATGCGTCGGGATGGCCAGCGTCGTGGCCGGATTGGTGCGCTGGCACCTCTTGCGCGGTGTGGCGCAAGCTGGCGATGTGGCGCGCGTGTCTTTGGCGGTCTCGCTGTCCTTTACACTTTGCATGTCAGTTTCGGCGCTGCTGGCGCTGTGGTGGATCGCCTTGGCGGCGTTTCCCGCGCTCTCTTGGCCCATGGTGCCTGTGGTCGCGGCGGTGATGGGGCTGGCTTTGTGGCGCTATGGTCCCAAGCTGTGGGCGCAGCGCCGATTGGCCGCTGGGGTGATGATCTGGACTCATGCCGATCTGCTTTGCGCGGGCCTTGCCTTTGCGGTGTTCCTGCCCGGTGACTTGCCGCTTTTGCAGGTCTTAGCGGTGTTCATACTGGCGTTCGGTGCGGGGCTTGCGACACATGTGCCAATGGGAATTGGGGCGTTTGATCTGATTGTCATCGCCTTCCTGCCCGCGCCCACAGCTGCGCTTCTACCCGCACTGCTCGCGTTTCGTCTGACCTATTTCGTCGTTCCCGGTGCCGTTGGCCTTTATGCGCTGACCCGGCCGCAAGCGCTGCCCGGTCGCAGCACCCTGCGGCAGTTTCTGCACAGCCATGCCCCCGCATTATGGAGCTTGGCCGACCAAGGGGCCTCTGTCTGGCGCGACGCCAGCGGCGCTGCCCTTGTCGGCCATACCCCCGTCGCCCGCGTCATTATTGGCGAGCCGTCAGGTGCCCTGCCCCATGCCCTGCGCCGCATGGCCCGCTACAAATGCAGCGCCCGTACCGCCGCCAGCCTGCGCAAGCGCGGTTGGTCCACCATGCGCATCGCGACTGAAGCATGGATCGATCCGAGCACTTGGACTTTGGACGGCCCCGAAAAATCCACCCTGCGGCGCAAACTGCGACAGGCGCAGACTAGCAGCGTGAGCGTGCGCCAAATCGACCCGCGCGATATGCCCCGCGACCTGACCCGCGTGGCGCAGGCCTGGGCCCGTGCCAGCGGGGGCGAGCGCGGTTTTTCCATGGGCCGCTTCACCCTCTCCCTGCTAGATGCGCAGGCCGTCTTTGCTATCTTCACCGATGGCACCCTGCACGGTTTTGTGACCTTTCAAACCGGTCCCCAAGACTGGTGCCTTGACCTGATCCGCCACGACGGCACCCTGCCCGCAGGCGCTGTACCTGCCGCGATGATTGCGGGATTTGCGGCAGCCAAAGACGCGGGCGTGGCAGAGGTCACCCTTGCCGCCACGATCGCCCAAACCGGCCCCTTCGGCTGGCTTGGCCGCCGCCACGCGGGCCTTGCGCAATTCAAACGCAGCTTTGGCCCGCAGTGGCGCCCGCTTTACCACGCGGCCCCGGGACCGCTGCGGTTTTTCTGGACCGCATCCGCCGTGTTGTGGTCCGTTCAGCGCCCCCTTGCCCGCCTGACAACTTGGGTCCGGCAATTGTCTTTTACCCCGCTTCGTGCGACGGAAGGGACCAATGTCCGCACCGGACCCACGCCAAAGACTGAGGCCACACATGACAAACGCATTCGCCCAACTTCTCGCCGCGCGCGACTGGATCCTCGCCGATGGCGCAACCGGGACCAACCTGTTCAATATGGGGCTTTCTTCCGGCGACGCGCCAGAGATGTGGAACGTCGAACATCCTGACCGGATCGCAAAGCTGTACCAGGGTGCCGTCGATGCCGGCTCTGACTTGTTCCTCACGAACACCTTTGGCGGCAATGCCTCGCGCCTGAAACTGCATGACGCCCAAGGCCGCGTGATGGAGCTGAACAAAGCCGCCGCTGAAATCGGCCGCGAAGTGGCCGACAAATCCGGCCGCACTGTGATTGTGGCCGGCTCTGTTGGACCAACCGGCGACATCATGGCCCCCATGGGCTCCCTCACCCACGAAATCGCAGTCGAAATGTTCCACGAACAAGCTGAAGGCCTCAAGGCCGGCGGCGCCGATGTCCTGTGGGTCGAAACTATCTCTGCGTTCGAGGAATATGCCGCTGCCGCCGAGGCGTTCAAACTGGCCGATATGCCATGGTGTGGCACGATGTCCTTTGACACAGCTGGGCGCACCATGATGGGCGTCACCTCGCGCGACATGGTAAAGTCCGTCGGCAAGCTTGACTACAAACCGCTAGGATTCGGTGCCAACTGCGGCACTGGCGCGTCTGATCTGCTGCGCACGATCCTTGGCATGGCCGACGCGGAACCCGATCTGCCCCTCATCTCCAAGGGCAATGCCGGCATCCCGAAATACCACGACGGCCATATCCACTATGACGGCACGCCAGAACTGATGGCCGACTACGCCGAACTGGCCCGCAATTGCGGCGCTAAAATCATCGGCGGCTGCTGCGGCACAACGCCAGAGCATCTGCGCGCCATGCGCGAAGCACTGGAAACACGCCCTAAAGGTGACCGTCCCAGCCTCGACGATATCACCGCCGCCCTGGGGACATTCTCGTCTGAATCTGACGGCACCGACGGCAACGGCCCCGTCCGCGCCGCCCGCCGCGGCAAACGTCGCGGCTGATCGCAAATAGAAGATCGGCGGCAGGACGAACCCCTGCCGCCACCTCTCTGTTTTAAAAATATCCCCGCCGGAGGCTCGGCCGTCAGGCCGACGGCCACCTTTGCCCAGCACAGCAGATCAAAGAAGCGATAGCTGATCACCCGGCTGCGGCGGCACCGCAAATAAGTCCGTGCGCAAAGGCACCAGTGTCCGGTCAAGCCCCAGCCGCCGCGTCGCCAGCACGAACCGCTGCCGTAGCAAACGCGCCCATTCGCCCTGCCCGCTCATCCGCGTTCCAAACGCAGGATCGTAATCCAGTCCGCCGTGCAATTCGCGCACCCGCCCCATGATCCGCGCCGCCCGGTCCGGATAGGCTTCTTGCAGCCAATCGCGAAACAAGCCCGATACCTCACGCGGTAAGCGCAGCACGATGGATGACGCAGCCACGGCCCCCGCCTGCGCCGCCGCTTGCAAGATGGCCTCTAATTCATGATCCGTTAGTGCCGGAACGACTGGCGATACCATGACCCGTACATCAATCCCCGCATCGCTCAGCGCCCGGATTGCGCGCAACCGCACCGCTGGTAAGGGCACGCGCGGTTCCATCGCGCGGGATGTCGCCGGGTCCAGCGTCGTGACTGAAATCCCGACCCGCACCAAGCCCTTCACCGCCATCGGCCCCAGAATATCAATGTCGCGCGTGATCAGTGCACCCTTGGTGATGATCGCAACCGGGTGGTTAAAATCCGACAGCACCTGCAAGAGGCCGCGCATAATCTTACGGTCTCGCTCGATCGGCTGATACGGATCTGTGTTTGTGCCAATCGCGATCGTGCGCGGCACATAGCGTTTGGCCCGCAACTCGCGCTGCAGCACCGCGGGCGCATCTGGCCGGGCAATCAGCCGCGTTTCAAAATCAAGCCCCGGCGACAGCCCCAGATAGGCGTGGCTGGGCCGGGCGTAGCAATAAATGCACCCATGCTCGCAGCCGCGATATGGGTTAATCGACCGATCAAATGACAAATCAGGCGACCGGTTCTGCGTAATGACGGTGCGCGGCACTTCCTCGGTGACTTGCGTGCGCAGCACCGGCAGTTCGTCGTCATTGGCCCAGCCGTCATCCACCCCCTCGCGGGTGTGGCTGTCAAACCGGACGTCCGGGTTATCCATCGCCGCCCGGCCGCGCCGGCGAAATTGTGGCCTTACTTCGTATTCCATGCCAAAAACTAAAACAAACAGTGAACATGAGCAAGCGTAGGTCGGTCTCATTCGCGGACATGTCGCAAATTATCGCGTGTCGCTCTGGGCAAAGGCGCATGACGAAACTACAATTGGATCAAAGCTGTGCCATAAGGATCACCCCATGTCGGACGACGACGAAATCATCCTCGCAGACCTGAACGACGAAGACCTCGTCGCCCAGATGTTCGACGACCTTTACGACGGCATGAAAGAAGAGATCGAGGAGGGCGTTAACATCCTCATCGGTCGCGGTTGGGAACCCTACCGCGTGCTCACCGAAGCGCTTGTCGGCGGCATGACCATCGTCGGTGCCGACTTCCGCGACGGCATCCTGTTTGTGCCCGAAGTGCTGCTGGCTGCCAACGCAATGAAGGGCGGCATGGCCATCCTAAAGCCGCTGCTGGCCGAAACCGGCGCGCCAACTATCGGCAAGATGGTTATCGGCACGGTCAAAGGTGACATCCACGACATCGGCAAAAACCTTGTCGGCATGATGATGGAAGGTGCCGGCTTTGAAGTCGTCGACCTTGGCATCAACAACGCCGTTGATGGGTATATCGACGCGCTGATAGCGGAAAAGGCTGACATCCTTGGGATGTCCGCGCTGCTGACGACCACGATGCCCTACATGAAGGTCGTGATCGATACGCTGATCGAAAAAGGCATGCGCGAGGATTACATCGTTCTGGTCGGCGGTGCCCCCCTGAACGAGGAATTTGGCAAGGCCATCGGCGCCGACGCTTACTGCCGCGATGCGGCGGTTGCGGTCGAAACCGCCAAGACCTGGATGGCCCGTAAGCATAATCGTGCGAGCGCAGGCTAGCCTGGTTTAAGAATGCCGTCGATTTGACTGGACGTAACGGACTTCTTCCTAGACCTGTTAGGGACTGGGAGGGAGTTTACCATGCGTACTGGACCATTCCTACTTTTGATCGCGACCGTCATGTGCCTTGCCGCCCTGACCATTTGGCTTGCCCAAATGTCCGGAGCCTTGGCCTTGCTGCCTGCCATCGGCACTGTGGGGCTGATCCTCACGGTCCTGATTCGCCGGGTGCAATAGCGGCGACTGCGCCATGAGCGATCTTGACGCCCAACTGACAGACGCCGGCTTGCAACCGTCCGGCGGCGGCAAGGTTTTGCTGCTGGCCTGCGGTGCGCTTGCCCACGAAATCCTAGCCCTGCGTGCCGCAAACGGCTGGGATCACCTTGATCTGCAATGCCTGCCCGCGATCTATCACAACCACCCCGAACGCATTACCCCTGCGATCAGCGCTGCGGTCGCGGCGCATAAAGACAGCTACCAACGCATCTTTGTCGTCTACGCCGATTGCGGCACCGGGGGGCTATTACAAGCCGCCTGCGCCGAGATGGGAGTGGAGATGATTTCTGGCCCGCATTGCTACAGCTTTTTCATGGGAAATGAGGCGTTTGCGGCGGCAGATGACATGACCGCCTTCTACCTGACCGACTTTCTTGCGCGCCAATTCGACGCCTTCGTCT
This sequence comes from Loktanella salsilacus, assembly GCF_900114485.1. Lineage (GTDB taxonomy): Bacteria > Pseudomonadota > Alphaproteobacteria > Rhodobacterales > Rhodobacteraceae > Loktanella > Loktanella salsilacus. Next base: position 5,903 of record NZ_FOTF01000033.1, read on the forward strand.
GGCGCCCCCTTGGGCTCGACCGTCATCCGCAATTGCTGGATACGTATTTCGGTAACTACACCAGCCTGATCTATCTGGCCCAGACTGACGATGCCGCCCTCACTGAAAAGGCCCGTCAAATCGCAGCGCGCATGGGCCTCACATTCATTCACCGCCGCACCGGCTACGGCGATCTGACCAGCGCATTGGCGCAGGCCTAACCCTTCTTCTGGTCAAAAATACCTCGGGGTGTGGGGCAGCGCCCCACCATCCGAATTTACACCGTAAATTCGGACGCAAACGCCCCCTATTAACCCGCGGCAGAGACCAAACGAATCCGGTCCACCATGGCCCGCAGCCCGTTCGAGCGCTGCGCCGACAAATGATCCGTCAGCCCCAGCCGCCCCAGTTCTGCCGGGGCATCAATCTGTCCGACCTGCGCCATGGGCACACCGTCATACAGCGCACCCAGAATCGCCACTAGCCCGCGCACAATCATCGCATCGCTATCGCCGCGAAAATGGAACACGCCGTCCTCTGGCAGCGGCACCAGCCACACTTGGCTAGAGCAGCCGTCGACCTTGGTCGCGGGCACTTTGAACGCATCGTCCAGCGCTGGCATCGCTTTGCCCATGTCGATGACATGGCGATAGCGGTCTTCCCAATCGTCTAGAAAGTCGAAGGTTTCCACAATCTCTTCGAAGGCTTCGGTCGCCATTAAGGCTCTCCTGTCTGTCAGCTTTGTGGATTAACGCGGCACCGTCACAACACGTTGGCCATCGACCGCCAGCGCCACCTTGCCCTGCGTTAGCAGCAGCGCGTCGCGGCCAAAAACCTCGTTGCGCCAGCCTTTCAGCGCAGCAATGTCGCGCTGTCCGGCTGCCAGCAGGTCCAGATCGGCAGAAGACGCGATCAGCTTTTGCGCCACATCTTCCTGATCCGATTTCGCCTTGAGCAGGACGCGCAGCATGTCGGCAATCGCCGGGTTCACCTGCAGCTTTTCGCGGCTCAGGTCGGGCTTGGGCAGCTTGTCGTTCGGCATGGCAAGACCATCCTTTACCGCCTTCAGAATACCGTCCGCAATCTCGCCCCGCCGCGCTTCACGCAGCAACAGGCGCATCCGGCCAAGGTCAGCCTCGGTTGCGGGCTTGGCACTGGCCACTTCGACCAATGCGTCATCTTTGTACACGCGGCTGCGCGGGACGTCCCGTTCCTGCGCATAGGTTTCACGGAACCGCGCGAGTTCGCGCACAATGCTTAGGAACCGGCCAGAGTTCGTGCGGGTCTTCACCTTTTCCCACGCCGTATCGGGATCGGTCTGATAGGTGGCAGGATCGTTCAGCACCGCCATCTCTTCATTGACCCACTTCTGGCGGCCGGTGCTGCGCAGACGGTCCGACAAATATTCATAGATATCGCGCAGATAGGTGACATCGCCCACGGCATATGTCTTTTGCGCATCCGTCAGCGGGCGGCGCGACCAGTCGGTAAAGCGGCTCGACTTATCGACGCCATCTTTGCAAATTTTGCGCACCAGCATCTCGTATCCGGCTTGATCGCCAAAGCCGCAAACCATCGCCGCGACCTGTGTGTCAAAGAGCGGGCTGGGAATCAGTTGGGCATCGACCCAAAAAATCTCAAGATCTTGGCGCGCGGCATGGAACACCTTGACCACGCCTTCGTCGCGAAACAGCTCGTACAGCGGCTCGAGTGATAGACCTTCGGCCAAAGGATCGACCAAGACTTCGTCATGGCCGTCCTCGTCCTGCCAGGCCAGCTGCACAAGGCACAGCTTGGCGTAATAGGTCCGTTCACGCAGAAACTCTGTATCAACAGTCACATAGGGGCGTTTGGCGGCTGCGGCGCAAAAAGTGGCCAGCGCCTCGGTCGTGGTAATGGTCTGCATGAGTGCCTTGTCAATCAGGGCCGCGGCAGCGCGGACACCCCCTGATAAGCGATCACGCAGGCGTTGAAAACCCTAGCCTTCTAGCATGACTGGCGTGCGGTCGCCCGCCAGATAACGGCGCAGCACAGCTGGATAAAGCTGATGCTCCAGCGGCAGCAGCCGCTCTGCCAAAGACTGCGGCGTATCGCCCGCCCGTACGTCCATCCGCGCCTGCCCAAGGATCGGCCCATCGTCCAGATCGGCGGTCACCTCGTGCACGCTGCAGCCGTGCTGCGCATCGCCTGCCTCTAATGCGCGCGCGTGCGTTTGTAGGCCCTTATATTTCGGCAAAAGCGACGGGTGGATGTTCAACATCCGCCCCGCCCACTTCGCCGTAAAGCCGGGCGTCAGGATCCGCATGAAGCCCGCCAGCGCAATCATCTCGATGCCGGCCTCTTCCAAAACCACTTGAAGTTCGGCCTCGAACCCCTCGCGATCTTTGGGAAAATCGCGGTGATCCACCACGGCGGTCGGGATGCGCAGCGCATTCGCCTTTAGCAAACCGCCAGCGCCCGGATCATTCGCAATCACCAGTTTCGCGCGCCCCGGATGGTCGCCCACCATGTCTTTGGCCAGCGCGACCATATTGGACCCGCCGCCAGAGATCAAAATGCCGACCCGCTTCACTTCAGATCGCCCGTGTACCGCACGCCAGCGCCGTCCGCGACATGGCCCAGACGGTGGACCGTCTCGCCTGCTTCGGACAGCAGCGCAGTCAGCGCATCGGCGCGGTCAGCTGATACGACCAGCACCATGCCGATACCTGCGTTAAACGTCTTGAGCATTTCAGCCGTGGCGATATTGCCGACCTGCGCCATCCAGCCAAACACGGGCGGCAGCGACCAAGAGGTCAAATCAATTTCGCAGCCCAGATCATCCGGCAACACGCGCGGCAGGTTTTCTGTCAAACCGCCACCCGTGATATGCGCAAGCGCATGCACGCCGCCCGCCCGCACCGCAGCCAGCGCGGGTTTGACATACAGGCGTGTCGGCGTCAGCAAAGCCGTGCCCAAGGGCGCGTCAGCAAAAGGCGCAGCATCGTCCCACGACAGGCCGGACGCCTCTACAATGCGCCGCACCAGCGAATAGCCGTTGGAATGCACACCGTCGCTGGCCAAGCCAAGCAGGACATCGCCCGCGGCCACACCGCTTGGCAGATCCGCCCCGCGCTCCATCGCGCCGACAGCAAAGCCAGCCAGATCGAAGTCGCCGCCATGATACATGCCCGGCATCTCGGCGGTTTCGCCGCCGATGAGGGCACAGCCAGAGGCTTCGCAGCCCGCCGCGATGCCTTCGATAATGCGCGTGGCCGAGTCTAGCTCCAGCTTGCCTGTCGCGAAATAATCGAGGAAAAACAGCGGCTCTGCGCCTTGGCAGACCAGATCGTTGACGCACATGGCGACCAGATCGATCCCGATCGTGTCCACATTGCCCGTATCAATCGCAATCCGCAGCTTGGTGCCAACACCGTCCGTGGCCGCCACAAGGATCGGGTCAATATAGCCCGCACCCTTCAGGTCAAACAGCGCGCCAAAGCCGCCAAGCCCGGCCATTGTGCCAGAACGCTGCGTGCGTTTGGCCGCTGGCTTGATCCGTTCCACGAGTGCGTTACCTGCGTCGATATCCACACCGGCGGCGGCGTAGGTCAATCCATCTGTCGTCATTTTGCGATCCCCGCGTCTGCCCAGTCCCTGACCCCCGCGCGATACCCCAAGCCGCGCTTTGGTGCAACGCCGCAACACGCCCTTGCAATGCGCGAAATTCCGCCGATGTGATGCAACCTTTTCGCGGCTGCGCAGTTATACTCACATGATGATACAGCGCATGATCCCCCTCCTCGCCCTTTTGGCCTCTCCTGCTGCGGCGGAAATTGTCCCTATGGACTTTTCCCCGATGGACGACGGCCCCTGGATCGAATTGCCCGAAGGGGCGGCCTTTAACACCGCGCCGCCCACTTACGACGACATCATCGCGATGTCGGACCTTGACGGCGACCCCAGCGTGACCACCGCGAAAGAGCATGAAATGATCGCTTTGCTCAGCCAAGTCCTTGGCGCTTCTCCGATCACCAACTGACTTGACCCCGCCCGCCCATCCGCTATGCCTGCACGCGGCGGGCCTGTAGCTCAACGGTTAGAGCAGAGCGCTCATAACGCTTTGGTTGCGGGTTCAAATCCTGCCGGGCCTACCAACCGCCATCCCAACAACGATACGACTGAATTAAAGGGCCAAGGCCCTTCATTCTTCTGGTCAAAAATACCTCGGGGGTTTGGGGGCTGGCCCCCAATGCAACACCCGCAAAGTACGTTTCCCCTGCGCGTTTAGAAACCAACCACCCCTGCGCCGCGAAAATATCCCTGCGCCGCGAAAATATGGCGCGGCAGCTTGATCGACATCAACATCGGATCGCCTTGGCCCGATTATAGTGATGATCTTCCGCGCGGACAGTTTTGACTGTGGCCTGATGGGGCGGTTTTTCCGTCGCGTCCAGCCAGCCAAGGCAACCCGCGACGACGATTATCCGCAGACGCGGGATCGCGGTACCTTTGAAAGGATAATGCGATGATGCACGATTATGGAATGGGCTACGGCACGGGATATGGCCTGATCTGGACGATATTGCTGGTCGTGATCGCTGGCGTCGCGATCGTGGCACTGCTGAAATACATCAAGAAATAATACCCGAAGGAGAAACACTATGACCTACACAATCAATCGGACCATCACCGGATCAGACTTTGAAGAGGTGGATGCCCGCACGCGCAAGGCGCTTTCTGATGCGGGGTTTGGCATCCTGACGGAAATCGATGTCGCTGCAACAATGCACAAGAAGCTGGACATCGACATGGACGCTTATCGCATTCTTGGGGCCTGCAACCCGCAGATGGCCTATCAGGCGATCCAGATCGAGCCGCGCGTGGGGGCCATGCTGCCGTGCAACGTCATCCTGCGTGCGACAGACGGCGGTGTCGAGGTCAGCGCTATCGACCCCGTCATGTCGATGCAGGCGATCGATAACGCAGACCTGCACGCCGTCGCGGGCAAGGTGCGCGACCTTCTAAAAGCCGCGGTCGCGGCGATCTAATCATGCGCAGCCGTGCCGGTCTGGTGGCCGTCGTTATGTTTGTAGCGGTCGTCGCACTGTGTGTCTGGTGGTTTGCGCCGTCCATTCTGACCGACGCAAAGCGGCTGATGGACCGCGATACGCTGATGGCGTTTGTGGCGCAGGCGGGGCATTGGGGCCCGGTGCTGATTGTCGGCTTAATGGTGGTCGCAGTGGTGGCCAGCCCGCTGCCCAGTGCGCCCATCGCACTGGCGGCGGGCGCGGCTTACGGGCATCTTTGGGGCACTGTTCAGGTTGTTCTGGGGGCAGAGCTGGGTGCGCTGATTGCCTTCGGCCTTGCCCGGGTGCTGGGGCGCGATGCGCTGCGCCACATGTTCGGCGACAAGGTTGACGCAGGATTGCTCGGCTCGCAAAATGCCCTCATGGCAACGGTCTTTGCCAGTCGTTTGATGCCTTTTGTGTCTTTCGACCTGATCAGTTACGCGGCAGGCCTAAGTGGTCTGCAGCCTTGGCGCTTTGCTGTCGCTACATTGGCGGGCATCGTTCCCGCCAGTTTCGTGCTTGTGTATTTGGGCGGCGAGGCTGCAAGCGGCGACATGGGCCGGGCCACATGGGCTGTTCTGGGCCTTGGGCTTTTCACCGGATTACCCCTGCTTTGGGTCGCAACCAAACGGGGCGACCAAGGCGACCGGACCTGACGATCGCGATCTGACGATACGGATTTGAAATCTGGCAGCGGATGGCCTGCGCAAGCCATCACAACACAGCAGAAAGTTGGCACCACATGGACCACGCGCATGATATGACGAAAGAGCCTGCCCCAGCGGGGGCGGACACGGCAACGGACCCGGTCTGCGGCATGACGGTCACCATCAAGCCAAAGGGACGGTCAGAGACGTATCAGGACCAAACGTTCCATTTCTGCTCTGACAAATGCCAAACAAAGTTTAAGGGCGATCCTTGGTTTTATGCCAGCGGCCGGGCTGCGGACAAACCCAAGGTCGTCGTCGCCGGCACGCAGTATACCTGCCCGATGCACCCCGAAATCGTCCGCGATGCGCCGGGGGCCTGCCCGCTGTGCGGCATGGCGCTGGAACCGATGACGCCCACGGATGAACCTTCGCACGAGCTGGTGGATTTCACCCGCAGGCTCTGGATCTCGGTCGCGGCAGCGGTGCCGCTGATCGTGTTGACGATGGGCGGTATGGTCGGCCTGCCGGTCCGCGACTGGCTGGGGCATCAAATCGCGGCTTATCTGGAATTTCTGCTGGCGACCCCAATCGTGCTGTGGGCGGCATTGCCATTCTTCCAGCGCGGCTGGGATTCCGTCGTCAACCGCAGCCCGAACATGTGGACCCTCATCTCGCTTGGCGTCGGGTCCGCCTATACATATTCGCTGTTCGCCACCTTCCTGCCGGGGGTGTTTCCCGCGATCTATCGCACGGATGGCGGGGTCGGCACCTATTTCGAGGCGTCTGTCGTCATCGTCGCCTTGATTTTTGTCGGTCAGGTGCTGGAATTGCGCGCCCGCGAACGCACCGGCGACGCGATCCGCGCCCTGCTTGATCTGGCACCGAAGACCGCCCGGCGCATCACGCCGGACGGCGACGAATACGACGCCCCGCTGGAAAACGTCATGGCAGGCGACCTGCTGCGCGTGCGGCCGGGGGAAGCGGTGCCGGTCGATGGCGAGGTCACGGACGGCCATTCGTCCTTTGACGAAAGCATGATCACCGGAGAAGCGCTGCCGGTCGAAAAGGCCAAGGGCGACACCGTCACGGGCGGGACGATCAACAAGACCGGCACAATCGCGATGAAGGCAACCAAGGTCGGCGCGGATACCGTGCTGTCCAAGATCGTCGAGATGGTGTCGAACGCCAAACGGTCCCGCGCACCGATTCAGGGTCTGGCTGATCGGGTTTCGGCCATTTTCGTGCCAACTGTCGTGGGTGTGGCGCTGCTGGCCTTTGCCGGGTGGTTCATCTGGGGGCCGAACCCGGGGTTCGTTCATGCCATTGCCGCAGCTGTGTCGGTGCTGATTATCGCCTGCCCTTGCGCCTTAGGGCTCGCCACGCCGATCTCTATCACGACGGCGGCGGGACGCGGGGCGCAGGCGGGTGTGCTGATCAAGGACGCCGAGGCGCTGGAACGCATGGCGCGGGTCGACACCGTGATCGTGGACAAGACCGGCACGCTGACCATGGGCAAGCCCGAACTGACAGATGTCGTGGCCTTTGACGGCGCGACGCAGGACATCGTGCTGTCCCTTGCGGCCGCGCTAGAGCACGCATCAGAGCATCCTTTGGCAGAGGCCATCGTCGCCGGGGCCAAGGCCCGCGGGATCACGCCGTGGACCGCCACCGATTTCGAAGCGGTGACAGGCAAAGGCGTGAAAGGAACTGTCGACGGTCAGGCCATCGCCTTTGGGAATAGCGCGATGATGCAATCCCTTGGGCTGGACACCGATGCGGCGACCGCCGCCGCCGAGGCGTTGCAAGAAGACGGCAAGACCGCAATGTTCCTTGCCCGCGATGGTGTGTTGATCGGGATCGTAGCCGTGGCGGACCCGATCAAAGACACGACCGCAGCGGCCCTACGCAGCCTGCACGATTTGGGCCTGCGGGTCATCATGGCCACGGGCGACAACGCCCGCACGGCGCAGGTCGTGGCCGACCGCCTTGGCATCGACGAAGTGCGCGCTGGCGTGCTGCCCGAAGACAAAAAGGCGCTGGTTGACCGCCTGCGCACCGAAGGGCGCTTTATCGCCATGGCTGGCGACGGTGTGAACGATGCCCCCGCACTGGCCGCTGCCGATGTGGGAATCGCCATGGGGACCGGCGCAGATGTCGCGATGGAAAGCGCCGGGATCACGTTACTGGGCGGCGATTTGACCGGCATCGTGCGGGCACGAAAGCTGGCAGTGGCGACCCTGCGCAACATTAAGCAGAACCTGTTCTTCGCCTTTGCCTACAACGCCATCGGTATCCCGATCGCGGCGGGTCTGCTTTATCCCGTGTTCGGCGTTCTGCTGTCACCGATGATTGCCGCCGCCGCCATGAGCTTGTCTTCGGTGTCCGTCATCTCGAACGCCCTGCGTTTGCGCCGGGTCAAGCTGTGAGCGAGGCACGGCACTGGGCGCGGCGGCCCGTGCCGCATAAGGCGCGCGGGATGACGACGCTGAACGTGCAAGCCTCCGCCTGAGGGCTGCCCCTTGCCCGGTACTTGCCGCGTCAGGTCATGCGCGACCAGTGCGGGTGCAAATCATCCACCGTCACGGGATGCGCGTGACGGTGCCCCGTGTCTGCATCCCGCAGATGTGGATGGTCTGCCGGCAGATCGTCGTGCCGATGCACAACGGGACCCTCTGCCGCTGCGGGCCACAGGATCACGGCCAGCACAACCGACGCTGCGGCAATGACGGCCAGTACCGCAAATGTCGGCCCCATGCCGACCTGTGCCCCAAGCCAGCCCGCCAGCGGATAGGTGATTAACCAGCAGCCGTGCGACAGCGCGAACTGGGCGGCAAAAAGCGCGGGTCGATCCTCTGCCATAGCGGATCGCCGCAAAAGGCGCCCCGACGGCGTTTGGACCACCGCATAGCCAAGGCCCAGAATGACCCACAGCGCTACGATGCCACCAAACCCCGCCGCCATCAGGACGGGTCCCGCAATCAGGCCCGCCGTCAGCACAATCGCGCCGCCCAGCATCACCGGACGGTCGGGGACCCGGTCCAGCAGGCGCGGCAAGGTCAGCGCGGCCAGCATCGACCCCGCCCCAAAGGCCGCCAGCGCCAAGGCGACTTGGCTTTGCCCCAAGCCCAGATCGGCCTGCACGATCACCACCGTATTGACGATTACCATCGCGCCAGCCGCCGCAACGCCAAGGTTCAGCGCCAGCAAGCCGCGCAAGCGCGGCGTCGCCAGATACAGCCGGATGCCGCGGGTTGTGCGGCTCCAGATACTGCGGGCGACCGCTGGCGCGGGACTTGGCAACGTCACCGATACCACCAGCGCCGCAGAGGCGAGGAAGCCGATCACCGTGCCGCCAAACAGCGCCGGAAAGCTGACCAGCGTCAGCAAGGCGGCTGCAAGCATGGGCGAGATCAGGTTTTCCAGATCATAGGCCAGCCGCGACAGCGATAGCGCGCGGGTATAGTCCCGCTCATCCGGCAGCACATCGGGGATCGTCGCCTGAAACGTCGGCGTGAAACCAGCTGACGCAGCCTGCAAGGCAAAGATCAGCACATAGACCTGCCAAACCTCGGTCACGAAAGGCAAGGCAAGCGCGACCGCCGCGCGGACCAGATCCAACGCGACCAGCATGCGGCGGCGCGGCAAACGTTCGGCAAAGGCCGCGGCGATGGGGGCCAAGACGACGTATGCCACCATCTTGATCGCAAGCGCTGTGCCCAGCACCACCCCGGCATCCGCCCCCGCCAGATCATAGGCCAACAGACCCAGCGCAACCGTCGCAAGGCCAGTGCCCAGCAGCGCGATGACCTGCGCGGCAAAAAGGTGGCGATAGGTCCGATTGGCGAAAATTTGCAGCATAACGGTTTTCGTCCTTTAGGTGGCGCGCGGCGCAAGCAAGATAATCCCGGCGCCGATCAGGCAAACGATAGCACCCGTGACATCCCATGTATCGGGCCGCCGTCCCTCGACCACCCAAAGCCATACCATAGAGGTCGCGATATAAACCCCGCCATAGGCCGCAAACGCACGTCCGGCGGCATCGGACGGCGATAGGGTCAGCAACCCTGCAAAGACCGCAAGGGACATCAGGCCGGGCAACAGCCAATAGGCCGAAGCGCCCTGCCGCATCCAGGCCCAGACCGCAAAACATCCGGCAATTTCGGCCAAGGCCGCGATGGCATAGATCGCAAGGGTGGGAAACGCTGTCATTCTAAACGCCCTGCCCCGTCCGGGCCTGATGGTCCTGCGCGCAAAGACCATGATCGCTAAGCACCTCGATCACGCGGCAATCGGCGATGGTCCCTTTGGCACATTGCGTGATCATGCGTTCCAATTCTGCCTGCAAGGCGGTCAGCCGCGTGATGCGCTCTTTGACCGCGACCAGTTGCTGTGTCGCGATCACGTCGGCCGCCGCGCAGGACTGGCTTGGGCTATCCGACAGACTCAGCAGGTCGCGGATCGCGTCTAGCGGAAAGCCAAGGTCGCGTGCATGGCGGATGAACGCCAGCCGTTCGCGCGCTTTCGCCCCGTACAGGCGCTGGTTCCCGGCGCTGCGTTCAGGCTCTGGCAGCAGTCCGATTTGTTCGTAATAGCGAATGGTCGGCACCTTCACACCCGCCGCCTGCCCCAGTTTTCCGATCGTCAGCATAAGAAACCTCTTGAAGCTATAGTGACTAGAGACATTAGGTTGGTCGCTGAAGTGATACAAGCACCCGCGTTCGCGGCACGAAAGGCGTAATAAAATGAGCAATGTGACCAGCTGCGAATGGACCGTGACCGGCATGGACTGCGCGTCCTGCGCAGGAAAGGTCAGAGGCGCAGTGGAACGTCTGCCGGGGGTCACTCAGGTCGACGTGGCCCTGATGGCCGAACGTCTGCGTCTGACGCTGGACGAGGCGCAGACCCCCCGTGACGGCGTGGTGGCTGCGGTGCAAAGACTGGGCTTTGGCATCGCACCCAAAGGTCAGGCGGCCCCCCGCACGGGCTTTGTCATGCCAGTCGGTGCCTTTCCCGCGCCCGCAACTGGCGCGGATCACCTTGCGACTGACGGCGCCCAAACCGGTCCGGCCACCGGGACTGGCACGGTGCGTCCTGACCCGTCATGGTATCAGACCGCCAAGGGGCGACTGGTGATCGGCACTGGTCTTTTGCTGGTTGTCGCTTGGGCGGTGAAACTACTTGCGGCGCCCCAGATCGCACAGGGTGCCTTTGTGATCGCCACGCTGATCGGCATCGCGCCGATTGCCCGGCGCGCGGTGAACGCGGCGCGGGCCTTTATGCCGTTCACCATTGAAATGCTGATGACCATCGCCGCCACCGGTGCCCTGTTCATCGGTGCCGCAGAAGAGGCGGCGCTGGTCGTGTTCCTATTCGCCGTGGGCGAAGTGCTGGAAGGCGTTGCCGCAAACAAGGCGCGGGGCGGGATCAGGGCGCTGGCGCAACTGGTGCCGAAAACGGCCCTGCTAGAGGTTTCGGGCCGCACGCGCGACGTGCCCGCCGAAAGCCTGATGATCGGCCAGACCGTGCTGGTCCGTCCCGGCGACCGGGTGCCTGCGGATGGCGAGGTGATTGAGGGCGTGTCCGGTGTCGATGAAAGCCCCGTCACCGGTGAAAGCGTGCCGAATCTAAAAGAGCCCGGCCAAGCGGTCTTTGCCGGGTCAATCAACACCGAAGCCGCCCTGCGGGTGCGCGTGACCAAGGCCGCACAGGATAACACGATCGCCCGCATCGTGCGTCTGGTCGAGGAAGCAGAAAGCGCCCGCGCCCCGACCGAACGGTTCATCGACCGGTTCAGCCGCGTCTATATGCCCGCCGTGGTGGGCGCCGCGTTGTTGGTGGCCATCGTGCCGCCATTGGCCTTTGCGCAGCCGTGGGACACTTGGGTCTACCGTGCCTTGGCGCTTTTGCTGATCGGTTGCCCCTGCGCGCTGGTCATCTCGGTTCCGGCGTCCATCGCGTCGGCGCTGTCAGCGGGCGCGCGGCACGGTATCCTGATGAAGGGCGGCGCTGTGATCGAGGCTGCGGCGCACACGACCCATGTCGCCTTTGACAAGACCGGAACGCTGACGGTCGGGTCCCCGCGCATCACCGACATCGTGCCGATGACCGGAACGCAGCAGGATGTTCTGGCGCTTGGCGCAGGGATCGAGGCGGGCGCAAGTCATCCGCTGGCGCAGGCGATCCTGACGCGCGCCGCGGCGGATGGTATCACGCCCCTTACCGCGACTGCCGCCCGCGCATTGCCCGGCAAAGGGGCCGAGGCCATGGTCGGCGATGCTTTGGCGTGGATCGGCTCGCCGCGTTTTGCCGCCGACTCTGGCGTGTTGAACGCCAAGGCGCGCAGCACGGCCACCGCATTAGAGGAGGCCGGAAAGACGGTCGTCGCGGTCTTTCGGGCGGATCTATTGGTCGGCCTTGTGGCCCTGCGCGACGAACCCCGCCGCGAGGCTAGCGACGCCGTGCGCCAGCTCAGGGCGCTAGGTATCACCGCTGTGATGCTGACCGGTGACAACGGCCGCACCGCCGCCGCAATATCGCAAACGCTTGGGATCGATCACCGCGCTGACCTGATGCCAGAAGACAAGGTCACCGCGATCCGCGCGCTGGCGGCCCAAGGGCGCGTGATGATGGTCGGCGACGGGATCAACGACGCGCCTGCGCTTGCCTCGGCCCATGTGGGCGTGGCGATGGGGTCCGGCACCGACGTGGCGCTAGAAACCGCCGATGCCGCAATGCTGCGCAACCGGGTGACGGATGTTGCGGGCACAATCCGGCTGGCCCGGGCCACGATGGCGAACATTCATCAGAACGTGACAATCGCGCTTGGGCTGAAGGGCGTGTTCCTGATCACGACCGTTCTGGGCATGACGGGCCTGTGGCTCGCGATCCTTGCTGATACGGGCGCGACGGTCCTTGTCACGTTGAACGCCCTGCGCCTGTTGACCTTTGATCCGGACAAAGAGCGGTAGGCGCCCGGCTTAGGCAATGCCCCGAGCCGGCTGCCAAGCCGCATCAGTTTCCGCATCGGCCGCAAGACAGCGCCTGTCTGGCATCTGAACGCGGCCGATCAGTAAAAGCTTATACGCTGACCCCAAACAGGCTTCCGACGCCTGCGGTGATTGCCATCGCCGCTGCGCCCCAGAACAGGACCCGCGCGGTCGCGCGTGGTTTTGGTGCCCCGCCGACGTGCGCGCCAATTGCGCCAAGGCCTGCGAGACAAATCAGCGTCGTGATGACGACCACCTGAATGATCTTGTCGCTTGGGGCCAAAATCGCAGCGGCAAGCGGCAATGCTGCGGCGACGGTGAACGTCAGACCCGAGGCGATGGCCGCTTGCAGCGGGTTAGCGGTGTGCACTTCGGACAGTCCAAGCTCGTCGCGCACATGCGCGCCAAGCGCGTCTTTTTCGGTCAGTTCACGCGCAACCAAAGCGGCTGTTTCCTTCGTCAACCCGCGCGATTCATAGATCGAAGCAAGCTCGGCCTCTTCTGCTGCTGGCGTATCGATCAGCGCCTGTTTTTCGCGGGCAATATCTGCGCGTTCGACATCGGACTGCGAACTGACCGACACATATTCGCCTGCGGCCATCGACATCGCACCCGCGGCAAGGCCCGCCGCCCCGGCCACCAAAATGGCTGTGGGGTTCGGGTCTGCTGCGGCCACACCGACAATCAAGGACGACACCGAGACGATGCCGTCATTTGCGCCCAAAACGGCAGCCCGCAACCAACCAGCGCGATTGATATAGTGCAGTTCGACATGGGCAGATTCGTAAGGCGCGTTCATGGAATTCTCCAACTGTTGAAACGATGGTCAGGCGGTGTGCCCAAGCTTGATTGATGCGCGGAAACCGCGATTTGTGTCTGAAAGGGGTGAGACGATTTTCAATGTCGACGACGTCCGTTCTGCAATTTTTTGCACGATCGCAAGCCCAAGACCGCTGCCAACACCGGCAGTATCGCCGCGGATAAAGCGTTCCTGCAATGTTTGAAGCGTGGCGGGCGGAACAGCAACGCAGTCATTTTCGACATGCAGCCAGCCGTCCCCTGACAGCATGACATAAACCGGCGCATCGCTGCCATGGCGAAGCGCATTTTCGATCAGGTTACGCGCCACGATGGCCACGGCATCCGGGTCGATGTCACACTGCACCGCTGTGGCTGGCAGGTTCAGATCAATGCGCGCGCGGTCAGCGCGGGGCAGATCATCGACAACAAGTCGCACAACGACGCGCGCGTCATGCAGGGTGTCCGCAAGTAATTGCGCGCCCTCTGCGCGGGCCAGTTGCATCAGCTTTTCCGATAGCTGCGTCAGGCGCTTCAAGGTGCTTTCAATCGCCTCTGCGCGGCGCATGGTTTCGGGTTCGCGGGTGTGTTTGCGCAGCAGCTGCACCTGTGCAATCGCCCCCGCCAATGGTGTGCGCAGTTCATGGGCCGCGTTGGACGCAAAGCTGCGTTCCGCATCGAATGCCGCGTTCAGACGCCCAAAAAGCTTATTCACGGTGCGGGCAATCGGTTTCAGTTCTGTCGGAAGGGTATCAAGGCTCAATGGTGCCAGGTCATTTGCGTCGCGCCTGGCCAGTTTGTCGCGCAATTGCCCCAAGGGGCGCAGTCCAAGCCCCAAACTATAAGCAATCCCTAAGATGCTCAGCGGGATGACAGCCAGCAGCGGCAGGGCCAGCCCCAACGCCAATTCGCGCGATACGCTTTGCCGGTGGGCAAGCGGCTCTGCGATGGTCAGGGTGATCGTGCCCCGCACCGCGGCTTCTTGGTAAAACCGAAAGCCGTCCGTCTGATGAAAACCGTTTTGCGCGAAAGTCGGGAACAGATCGGGGTCGGCCCGGTGAGAGCTTAGCAGGATACGACCCTGCGTATCGCGCACCAGATAGGTGAAGTATTCGTCATGCGCATCCAGCGCCGTAATATGCTGCGTCAGCCCTTCCTCCTCGCGGCCAAGGACGTCGACAACGGCCAGTTCAAGGATGCGCTGGCCTGTTTCCTGCAAGGCTGAATCAAAGACTTCATCCATCTCGCCGGACAACTGGCGCGTCGTGACCGCAGCGGTCGCCAGCCACATCAGCATCACCAAAAACGCCAGCGCCAAGGTCGTTCTGAACCTGATGGACCTTGGCAGTTTCATGCCTGCGACAACCGGTAACCAAGGCCGCGTTCTGTCGTGATGATGGTCGCACCCAGCTTTTTGCGCAGGCGGCTGATGTGAACTTCGATCGCGTTGCTCTCAATGTCGCTGTCAAAGGAATACAGCCGTTCCTCTAACTGCGCCTTTGACAACAGCTGTGCCGGGTTCTGGACAAACGCCTCGAACAGGACCCATTCCCGCGCTGTCAACGGGATGGCTTTGGTGCCGCGCGTCACGCTGCGCGCCGCGGTATCAATGGTCAGGTCATGCAGCTTGAGCACGGGGTTCGGGTTGCCGGAATAGCGCCGCGCGACCGCTCCGATCCGCGCAGAAAGCTCTGCCAGATCGAATGGTTTGATCAGGTAATCATCTGCACCGGCATTCAACCCCTCGATCCGGTCCGATATCTGGTCCATCGCGGTCAGGATCATGACGGGCACTTTGCTGCCGGACTTGCGCAGCGATTTCAGGAACACGATCCCGCGCCCATCGGGCAACATCAGATCAAGCAACAGCAGGTCGAACTTGGCGCTGGCAAATGCATCGCCAGCCGCATCCAGACGCATTGCCCAATCAACACTATGGCCGTCATATTCGAGCTGCTCACGGATGGCCGCGCCGATGACCTTGTCGTCTTCGATAAGCAAGATGCGCATTGTGGTCCTTGATCTATAGATCGGATGGTCGGGCCTTTCGGCTACAGACTCAACCTGACGGTATCCTGAAGCACTTTTATGTTTTGCGTAAGGCTCCCGTCAGAATGGCGATCCATAAGTCATGCATGATGATTGCAACCGGAGTGCGCCCCATGGCCCATATCGCGACATATGCCCTTGCTTTGGCTTTGCCATGGGCCGGATCAGCGCAAGCCAGCGTGCGCTGTGATATCCCCATGACCCAGTGGCAGCCCCGCGATGCGGTCGTCCAATTGGCCCAGCAAAACGGCTGGGACGTCCGCCGTATCAAGATCGACGACGGCTGTTATGAAATCTACGCGACAGACGCTGATGGCCAGACATTCGAGGCCAAGATCAGGCCGGACACGCTGGCGATCATCGAAATCGAATCCGATGATGACGACGACCATGATGATCACGACGACGCACGCGGCGAACGCGGCGACCACTAACACCCCCATCAATTTGGGCCGGCCTAACCTGCATGTTCTGCGGGGGGTGCGCCCTTTTGCCTTCAGGAGACATCAGATGAAATTCCCCCTTTCCATCATTGCAGCGGCGCTTGGGTCGACCGCGGTCTTTGCTGCGCCAATTGCCGCGCTGTCTGCGCAGCCCGTTCCCGCATCCGGGCAAAATATGACGGAGCCTTCGGCGCTGCAGGTGGGCGCAGATATCGACAACGCGCGCTGGCTTCATCTGATCAGCGGCGATGACGATGATGAGGACGACGATGATGACGAAGATGATTGTGACCACGAAGATGACGAGGACGACGACGACGACAGCGAAGATCGGACAGGCGATTGCGATGGCAATGCACTGACAGCGCCGCAATCCGGGGCATCTGCGCCGCCTGCCAACGGGTTGTTTACGCCCGGCACAGCCCCGCAAGTCACATCAAACTGAAGGATATCAAAATGACAACGAAATCAGTGCTTGCTGCACTCGTGCTGTCGACTGCCATGACTGTGCCCGCACTCGCGCAGGCAAAGACGGTCAACCTTAAGGCCGACCTGACCCAATACGGCGGCCGCGGGGCATATCTTGCGATCTATGTGACAGATGCCGCGGGCGACTATGCCGGCAGCCTTTGGATGGCAGGGGGAAAGTCAAAGTATTACAAGCACCTGTCCGACTGGGCGCGCTTGTCGGGGGGCAGCGCCGATCAGGTCAGCGGTATCACCGGTGCCAGCGTTGGCGCAGGTCAGACGCTGGAATTGTCGATGGATCTGGCCGATGCCCTGTTCGATGCGGGCTATACCCTGCACATCGATGCATCTGTCGAAGACATGCGTGACAGCCCCAATGAAATCGCGGTGCCGCTGACAACGGATGGGGCTGGTGTGGCCGCCCATGGACGGCGCTACGTCTCTCGCTTTCAATACGACTTTTAGGCCGAGGCAGTCCCATGATCCGCAAGCTTCACCGTTGGCCCGGCCTTCTGGCAGCAGTCCTTTTGATCGTGCTGGCGTTCAGCGGTTCGGTTTTGTCAGTGTTTCCTGCGATGGAACGCATTGCTGCACCAACCGCCACGCAGGATCAGTCGGTGGCGGAGCTTGCGCGTTTGGTGATCGCCGCGCATCCCGGCGTCGAGCAGATAAAGCGTTCGCCCTCTGGCAAGATCACGGTTTGGTGGTTCGAGGGGAATACCCCGGGTGCCGCAAGAGTTGACCCGGCAACGGGCACGGACATCGGCAGCGCGGACCCTTCAGCGGTAGAGCAATGGTTCACCACATTGCACCGGTCTTTGTTTCTGGACGATACCGGCCGGATCGTCATGGCTATCGCCGCAGCTGCGATGTTGACGCTGACGCTGTCAGGCACATTGCTGACCCTGCGGCGCGTGGGCGGCTGGCGGCATTGGTTTTCGCGCCAGCGCGGCCCCCGTGCAGGGCGGTTGCATACTCAAATTGCCCGCGTTGCTGCGCCCGTATTATTGCTAAGCGCGCTGACCGCCCTTTGGATGGTGGCATCGACGTTTGACCTTTTGCCCAGCGACGAAGCCAGTCCCGTATTTCCAGCGCAGGTGACCAACCAGACTGGCTTTTCAGTTGCAGACATCGCGACATTTCAGGCAACCCCCGTGACCGACCTGCGCGATCTGACATTCCCCGCATCAGATGACGCCAGCGACGTTTTCACCCTGACGACAGCGAATGGCGAGGGCTATATCGACCAAGGCAATGGCGCCTTGCTTGACTGGGCGACGCCGGGCCCTTGGACCCAAGTTTGGGAATGGGTTTATCTGCTTCATACGGGGCAAGGCGTGGCCCTTTGGGGGCTGATCTTGGGGCTGATTGTCCTGTCAGTGCCTGTCTTGGCCATCACGGGCACGCTGAGTTGGCTCAATGCCCGCCGCGGCCGTCCGCGGCTGCATGGAACGGTCTCTGCCGCGCGGGCGCAGTCGGTTATTCTGGTGGGAAGTGAAGGCGGTAGCACATGGGGCTTTGCCGCGACACTGGCCAAGGCACTGCAGGCCGCGGGGCAAAGTGTACATGTCGCCAAACTATCCGATTTCGCCCCGCAGCGGTATCAAACTGCCCGCCAAATCATTATCATGACGGCAACTTGGGGTGATGGCGCGGCACCTGCTTCGGCAAAGGGTGTGCTTGAAAACATGGCCCATATGCAACCGACAGTGCCGCTGGCTGTGCTTGGCTTTGGCGATCGGAGTTTCCCCGCATTTTGCGCCTTTGCGCAGGGTGTCGAAACAGCGGCTGTGCAAAACGGGTGGTCGCTTTTGCTGCCACTGGATCAAATCGATCGCCAGTCACCGCAAGACTTTGCGCGATGGGGGCGCAACCTTGGGGCCGTTCTGGATCTGCCATTGGAGCTGAACCACCAACCTGCCCCGCCGCGCGCCACTGCCCTGACATTGATCTCTCGGCGGGACTACGGCGAGGCCATTCAGGCACCTGCCGCCATTCTGCGCTTTGCCTTGCGCAAACAGGCGTTTTGGCAGCGGCTGACCGGGCCGCGTTTCGGGCGATTTCAGGCCGGTGATTTGCTGGGGATCGTGCCAGAGGGCTCCAACCTGCCGCGATATTACTCACTCGCGTCCAGTCGCAAAAATGGCTTTGTCGAAATTGCGGTGCGCAAACACCAAGGCGGGCTGTGTTCGGGGCAATTAATCGCGCTTAAGCCGGGGCAGCAGGTGATGGGGTTCATTCGCCCCAACCCCGACTTTAAGCCAGACAACCGCAAAACGCCGCTTATCTTGATTGGTGCAGGCACCGGAATAGGCCCCCTTGCTGGTTTTATCCGGGATCAAGGCGCGCAGCGTCCGATCCATCTGTGGTTCGGCGCGCGTCATCCAGATACGGATTTCCTTTACGGCGAGGACCTGAACCAATGGGCCGATCAGGGCGCATTGTCAGGTCTGCACACGGCATTTTCACGCAGTGGGCAGCGCCATTATGTGCAAGACGCCCTACGCCAAGATGCGCAATCGCTACGCGACCTGATCGCGAATGGCGCAAAGATTATGGTCTGCGGCGGCCGCGACATGGGCGCAGGTGTGCGCGACGCGATCACCGATATCATGGCACCGCTTGGCATATCTGCGGCCACCCTTAAATCACAAGGACGCTATGCCGAAGATGTCTATTGAACCCGCGCAACACCTGATTGAAGGGCGCACTATGGGCACAACATGGTCCGTGCGCCTTGCCGAAGATTGCGGCGTCAGCCAAGCCACCTTGCAGACCGCATTCCAGCGCGCGGTTCATCAGGTCGATATGCAAATGTCGACGTGGAGCCCGCACAGTGATCTGATGCGCCTGAATGCGGCACCCGTTGGCGATTGGGTGCCTTTGCCAAATCACCTTATGGCGGTGCTGACGGCAGGCCTTGCGATCAGCCGTGACACCAAAGGCGCGTTCGAGATGAACGTCGGTGATGCGGTGCGGGCCTGGGGATTTGGCACGGATCAAATCAACCTAGACGCCATTCGGGCCGCTAGCGGCTGCGCACGTATCCCCGCAACCCAGACGCTTATCTTGGATGCGGGTAACGGGCGGGCTCAAAAGACAGCTCCGCTGGCGCTTGATCTATCAGGCATCGCCAAGGGCTATGGGGTGGACCGCTTGGCATTCGTGGCCGCCGGGTTCGGGATTAAACACGCGCTTTGCGCGATCGATGGAGAGGTCAAGGCCGTGGGCACCCAAGCCTGCGGCACCCCGTGGCCGGTTGGGATCGAGGTGCCAGACACGCCAGATCGAAAAATGCATTCTGTCTTGGGCCTTGCGGATATGGCGGCGGCGACGTCAGGCGATTACCGCCATTTCGTCGAAGTGAAAGGCACCCGTTTAAGCCACACAATCGACCCCCATCGCGGCGCCCCTATCGTGAACGCGCCAGCATCAGTGACCGTTCTGGCAAAATCGTGCATGCAAGCCGATGCAATGGCGACGGCGCTGATGGTTATGGGAAGTGTGGAAGGCCACAAATTCGCAGTGAAGAACGAGATAAGCGCGTTGTTTTTGACGCGTAAGGCAGGAAACGTCGACGCAATTGGAACAGGTCTATTCGTATAATAACCTGCGTATCGCCGCCTGTAGGTTGCCTTGTAAGATCTTCTCTTGGTTTGGATTAACGAGCTTGAACAGGCAGCCTGAACGAACCTCGGCAATCTGATCCATGTTTTTAACACTATCGAAGACATGACAGCGGACATTGACCAATCGCGCCCCTTCATCCCGCCCGTTGCCATCGTCAATCAGGTTGGCACAAGACGCTAATAATGATTGGCCGGCTGCGAACCAAGATCGTCAGCTGACAAGCATTTCCACTCTAAAGTGACATGCTAAATGAATGGGGAATTTGGTGCACCTAAAAGGAGAAACTTCGAACTCACTTTTTGCGGTTTTGTCTCAGTGGGAGAGAGCGCTGCAGCTATCTAAGATAGTAGCATCACTAGATGGTGGCTGACGTCCACTGCAGGCTACGCCAATGCAAGATTAGTATAGGATAAGGTCTAGGCAACGTCCGCCCCCATCCGCGGCTCTACGGACGCGAACGGCCCGTAGCTGCCGCTGGCCAAATGTCCAAGCGCTGCGTTGCAGCTTTCCCGAGGCAGCCGTTCGACACACTGTGCAGGGTGCGACATGTCATTTTCTGCTCTTGTGAGATGCGCGACATTCGAACCACGCTCGAATGTGCTGACGCCAAAGACGCGAAGCTTCATTAATTTCCTAATTGGCCGTCTGGGAAATCGCTCTGAATGGGCCAAATATCCGTCGGCTTCCTCAATTGAGGAGTGTGATGATACCAAGGGCGCCGAGATGTGTGATATCGGAGGTGGCTCTATCCAGTTCTCTTATTTAGCAAAGGAATTATACCTTGGATGACGCATTTAGCTTCGCTTTCGGATTTCAAGCTCCCGCGTGCAGAGAACCGCCACCTGCGCAAACCGGACCGCCAAGACCTAATCAAGCTCCTGCAGCCCAACCCGTTATTGCTACCGTTCTTACCGAACGCGACATTCAGACAGATGAATCTGTCGGTCAGCCGACAAAGCCGCGGCGCAATAGTGTTGTCCAGGGATCGGCCTTTTAAGAGGGCCAGTAATTGCGGGAGCCGCGAGAGGATCAGAGGTCCTTGATGAGGCGCAAGGCGTCGTAGATTGCCGCGTGGGTGTTGCGCGACGATACGGCGTCGCCGATCCGGAAAAGCTGGAACGCGCCGTCGGAATTGGTTTCGATGCTTTGTTGCCGTCCATCGATCAGCGCGGCATGATCTACCGCCCCCCCATTTTGCGACAGCGGTCGAAGATCGAAATAAAGCTCATCAAGGGGCATTGTGCCGTAGTTCACGACAATCTGATCGTATTCGGCGTGAGTGACGCGGTCGGAATAGTCGGTGCCAAGGGTCGCTCGCAGACGATTGCCAACCCGGTCCAGTCCGACCAATCGCTGGGCAATCGTGAAGCGGACGTCGTTATGCTGAAGCGCCTTCATATAACGCGACAGGTTCATCGCCATGACCTCGGGGGCAAAGGACCGGTCGGGGGTCATGATCTCGATCTTGGCACCGGCGCCGAGGGCGACTTCGGCGGCTTGCAGACCGGCGTGATCGCCCGCCTCGTCGTAGATCAGAATGTCGCTGCCGGGTGCGACGTCGCCCGACAGGATGTCCCAAGACGTCACGGCGAGCGGAAGGTCGGTGTCGGTTTCAAAAAGCATCGTATGCGCCATCCCGCCGGTCGCAACAATCACCACGTCTGGGTTGAGGGCTGTCACGTCTCCTGCGTCGGCATAAGTGTTGTATCGAATGTCAACGCCCGCCGCCTCGCATTGCGCAACGCGCCAGTCGATCAGGCCCATCATTTCGGAGCGGCGCGGCGAGCGCGCGGTCAAGCGGACTTGGCCGCCGGGTCCGCTGGCGGCTTCGAGCAGCGTTACTGCGTGGCCGCGCGCGGCCGCAACGCGCGCCGCTTCCAGCCCGCCCGGACCGGCCCCAACCACGACGACGGTGCGACGTGTCAGCGCCGGTATGATGGTGTGTGGCATCGTTTCTTCGCGCCCCGTCGCAGCATTGTGCAGACAAAGCGCCATGCCCCCCTGATAGATGCGGTCCAGGCAATAGTTCGCGCCAACGCAGGGGCGAATATCGTCCTCGCGGCCTTCAATGATCTTGGCCAACAGATGCGGGTCGGCCATATGCGCGCGGGTCATGCCAACCATGTCGAGGTGCCCTTCCGCAATCGCGTGGCGTGCGGTGGCGACGTCCTGAATCCGTGAGGCGTGAAAGGTTGGCAGCCCGGTCGCGCGCCGGATACGGCCTGCGAAATCCAGATGTGGTGCAGACCGCATGCCTTGGATAGGGATCATTTTCGTCATCGCGGGGTCGGTGTGTATGCGGCCCCTGTTCACGTTTAGAAAATCGACCATTCCGCTCGCCTTGAGCATGCGCCCGATCTCGATCCCTTCGTCCTCGGTGATGCCGCCCGTCTGCATCTCATCCGCCGTGGCGCGGATGCCGACAATGAAGTCAGGGCCGACGCGCTTGCGCACCGCCGTTAGTACATCTGTGGTAAAACGAATGCGGTTTTCAAGTGTGTCTGCCCCATAGGGCCCCGTCAGCGTATTGGTCAGCGGCGACCAGAACTGGTCCATCAGGTGACCGCCGGCATAGAGTTCCACCCCATCCATGCCGCCTGCCTGCATCCGCTCTGCCGCGGCTGCGTAGTCTTCGATGATCCGGGCAATGTCCCAATCCTCCAGAACCTTCGGAAAGGCCCGGTGGGCGGGTTCGCGGTGGGGACCGGGCGACACCGCGGGTAGCCAATCGCCCTTGTTCCAGGTCGTGCGCCGCCCTAGATGCGTCAATTGGATCATCACCGCAGCGCCGTGTTCGTGGCAGGCGTCGGTCAGTTCGCGGATCCAGGGCACGACCTCGTCGCGGTAGGCAAGGATGTTGTTGAAGACGGGCGGGCTGTCGCGCGACACCGCCGCCGACCCAGCCGTCATCGTGAGCGCCACGCCAGCACGGGCCCGCTCTTCGTGATACAGGCGGTAGCGCGCCTTGGGCATCCCGTCCTCGGGATAGGCGGGTTCGTGGCTGGTGATCATCACCCGGTTGCGCAGGGTCAGATGCTTCAGCCGGAACGGAGTGAGCAATGGGTCGGTCTCAGAGATGTTCTTCATGGCGAGCTCCTAACAGTCAAGTACGATGTCGGTCAGCGGGCGGCTGACGCAAGGCAGGATGAAACCGCGGTCGATCTCGCGCTGGCGGATGCCGCCGTCATGCGACATTGTGACTTCACCGGAATGTTTGAACGTTTTGCAGGTGCCGCACATTCCCCGCGCACAAGACGAAGGAAGCGGCAGCCCCGCCTGTTTGACCGCCGACAGGATAGTCGACGTCTCGGCACAGGAAAACACTTGGCCCGATTTTGCAAAAGTGACGCTGCGCACCGGCGTTTCCATGCTCGGCGCAACCTCGGCCTCAGGTGAGGAAAAATCGAAGCTTTCCTCCCCGTAGCGCTCCGGCGGCACGCCCGCCGCGCGGGTGGCCGCGCGGACCATCGCCATGAAACCCTGCGGTCCGCAGCATAGAACGGTGCGGCGGGCAAGGTCGGGCACGATCCGCATCAGCGTCCCTGCGTCTAGCCGGGTTGACCGCGCCTCGCGCGTGGTCAGCCGCACAACGACAAGGTTAGGCAGGCGGCGAGCGAGCGCGTCCGTCTCGGCAGCCGCGATTAGATCGGCCGTCTGCGGTGCGACTTGGATCAGCACCGCGTCTATGTCGATGCCTCTGTCGGCTGCGGTTCGCAGGATTGACAGCATTGGTGTCACACCGCTGCCCGCTGCGATCAGCGCATAGGCATCGCCTGGCCAGGCTGCAGGGCCGAACCGGCCCGAGGGGCCAAGCGCCTCAATCCGCGCGCCGCGACAAAGCGAAGTATGCAACTGTTCCGACCCCGCGCCTGACTGCCGCTTGACGGTGATTTCAATGCCCCCATCGCGTGCCGCCGACGAAGAAATGGTGTAACAGCGCTCAATCTTCCCCGCGTCCGTCTCGATGCGAAATGTCATGAACTGTCCCGGATCATGCTCAATCCGGCTGCCATCATCTGGGGTCAGCAGAAACGTCCGCATGTCCGGTCCTTCGTCCCAGACGCCGCGACAGACCAGTGTGCCCCAGCGATCTGGCGGAAAGCGCCGCCGCCGCCGCGTATCCCATACGGTTAGGTCGATCTCGGTCACAAGGCGTACCCGCTTGCCTGCATCCGCGCGACATACCATGTGGCGAATTCATCCAGCGCGCGTTCGGTGAACCGCGAATAGGGACCCGGACGATAACCGGCAGAAGACACTCCGCGCTGCGCCAGCGCCACCAGATGCGCGTCCTCGGAGTTAGTTGTTTTCCAGACCGCCGTTAGATTCTCGAGATCGTAGTCCTCACCCTCGACAGCATCGGCATGCACCAGCCATTTTGTACGCACTAGCGTCCGGTTGGGCGCAATTGGGTAGGCTATGAAGACTACGGCATGATCCGACATGATATGGTTCCAAGAATTGATGCCCCACAGATGCACATCGCCCATCCAAGGGCGGTTCGCATTGCCCAGCGGGAACGACACGGCAGCACGGGTGTCGGGCGTCTGGCTTTCGCCCAGACCCGCGATGATCAGACGCTGTGTCCGGAAATTCGTGGGCCATCCTACGGTGTGTTCTACGGGCTCATAGGCCAGCCCCTCCTCGGTCCAATGTGCGCTGTACTTCGCATAAGCATCGATCAGAGCGTTCGCCTCGGCCCGCTCGCTTTCGGTCAGGTTTTCTGGGTCGTATCCAAAATCGGCGGCGTGAAAGCTGAGTGAGAGCTGCGGATGGTTCGACGCGCAGTGATAGCACTCACGGTTATTCTCCATCGTCAGTTTCCAGTTGCCCTCTTCAATCAAATCCTGTTCGAAGGCGACCTTTGCATTGCGCAGGTCATAGTCTGCCAATCGCGGCTCCATGACTGCAGCCAGTTCTTTGATATCGGCTGGCGGTTCCGCCGCTAGGCAGGCATAGAGGATGCCGCCAACGTCGCGCAGCGCCACCGGCTTGAGGTGATGGAGCGCGTGGTCGAAATCGACGCCCATGTGCGGAGCGAGAGCCAGCGCACCATCCAAGTTATAGGTCCACTGGTGATAGGGACACACAAGTTTGCCGACGATCGACCTGCCCGGAGGCACGAGCCGCGCCCCGCGATGTGAACAGACGTTGTGGAACGCGCGCAGGGCACCGTCATCGTCGCGAAGGATAACGATGGACGACGGTCCGATATCGACAGCGATCACGTCGCCGGCCTCGGGAACGTCGCAAGCCACACCTACGGCGATCCAGTGGCGTCCGAAAATCGCGTCGCAATCCGCAGCCCAAACGGCGGCCGATGTATAGAGCGGTGCGGGCAGCGTATGACCCGGGCGCCGCGCGGCAAGGTGCCGCGATATATCGGCATGATTTCCTCTGTCGGCGTCAAGCATCGCATACCTCCTCGTAACACAAATAACAGCCTGCGCTTCATAATCACTTGCTGCAACGGCATTTCCGCGCCACGAATGCATACGCTCAGCGAATGGAAAGAATTGCTCATGCATAGGTTGCGCCGCAGCGTGTCGTCGTTGACTGCGCTACTGACCTTCGAGGCCGCTGCAAGGCGCGAGAGCTTTACCCGCGCCGCCGGGGAACTTGGCGTGACGCAAGCAGCGGTGTCACGGCGAATGAAGCTCCTGGAAGCTGAAATTGGCCGTCCTCTGTTTTTACGGGCTAACCGGCGGGTGTTGCTGACGGAAGAAGGACTCGCGCTATACGCGGCCACCAGTGACGGCTTCGACTGCATCGCTGATGCCATTGCCAGAATCCGCGAACGCCCGGCTGACTTGACGGTCGCCGTGTCGGTCGCATTCGCGCATTTCCGGCTCCTTCCCGAATTGTCGTCTTTTCGCGATGTCGTGCCAGACGCCAACCTGCGCGTGGTGTCGAGCGATACGTGGACCGCACCGGACGATCCTAGCATTGATATTGCCGTCAGGTACGGTGCGCCACCGTTTCGCGGCATGAGAGTCCTTGGATCTCTGGGTGAAGCCGTGGTGCCAGTCTGCGCCCCGTCACGTGCCGGAGAACTTGCGCAGTACGACATTGATGATCTTATCGCGGGGCGCTGCGGTGCCCTGATCGAGGCCGATGCGCCCGAACCCACGTGGATGGGATGGGGCCAATGGTTCACCGCGCAAGGCCGGACGATTAGGCCGACCGGAACATGGCTGAGGTTCAGCAGCTATTCGGACGGCCTCTATGCGGCGATGGCGGGTCAGGGGATCGCGTTAGGCTGGAAGGGGCTGATCGAACGCCCCCTCGGCGACGGTCGCCTTGCGGCATTGTCGCTGCCGGTGCTGACGCCGAAAGAGCGCCATTGGATCATGGTATCTGACAAGGTCGCACCATCGACACAAGCAGAGGCTTTCGCATCATGGATGGAAAGGTCCATGGGATTTGTTCCCTGACCCCCATGCGGTCGCAAACAGGAGAGCCATCGCCAAGGGTCGCACCACGTGTGGGATCGATTTTACGGGTGTCGCGATGGTGCTGGTTCACTGTGCGGCGTCTCCATTTTCAGGTAAAGCCTCGCGCAGATTGTCAGAGGAGAATTGTCTGTTTACGACTTAAAGCTGTGTCTTTCAGTATTATTGCCAGAAATGGTGTTGCTTGGATGAAGTTTGGTTCTGAAAAACTCCGCATTAGAAAGTTAATCTCATCTCAGGATTTGCGACCGTTAGCCCGCATTGTAAACCTTAGTACTTGCTGCAGCGAACTTCCGCTTCCCGCCTTCGTCGAAAGTTTTTTCGCGGATGTAGCTAAGGTCTGGTTTCCGCCCCTCGTGTCGGTGCGGTCGACTCGGTCACTTCCGGCGGCTTTGTTGATGGCTTGGATGCCCCCTCCCGACGGCATCGCAATGTGCCACTATGATGAGTGTTGAAACCATCACAGAAGGAAGGAGTATCCATGTCCGAAGTTACTATTATCGGTGTCGATCTGGCAAAGCGCGTTTTCCAGCTGCACGGTGCACACCAAGACGGTTCGGTCGCGTTTCGTAAGAAGCTTTCACGAGGTCAGTTTCTCGCGTTCGTGGCGCAGCAGCCTAAATGCCTGATCGCCATGGAGGCTTGTGCAACGGCGCATGGCTGGGGTCGGGAATTTGAGAAGTTGGGCCACGACGTGCGCCTAA
>NZ_FOTF01000037.1 GCF_900114485.1 Loktanella salsilacus
GTGTTGAGCGACAACCATCTTGGCCGGTGCCGACAACCACCTTGGCCGGTGGGGCTGGACGGAAGACGGGCTTGCCCGTCTGGAGGGTAGCCCCACCGGCCTGATTGATTTTGGGAATAGGTGCTGGTCGCTGCGGGTTGGTAAACTGGGATCCTCTGCCGTCAAACGGAGGATCAGGATTGGCCTATCAACTCATCACCGACCAGCAATTGAGAGTATACATGACCGACCTCCAAAATCACAGTCAGCGCACCGCGGCTGCCCGCGCCGGGTTCAGTGAACGGACCGCCCGACGTTTCGATGCTGACCCGACCCTGCCTTCCAACCGCAAGAGTGTTCACGCACGCACGGTGCCGGACCCCCTTGAAGACTACTGGAAGAGCGAACTTCTTCCTTTGTTGGAGAACGACAGTGCGTTGCAGGCTGTCACCCTGTTGCGTCATCTTCAGGGCGAGCATCCCGTGGCGTTTCCAGACGATCGTATCCGGCGGACCCTGGAGCGGCGGGTGCGGCAGTGGCGGGCGCTGAACGGTCCTGAGCGCGACATCATCTTCCGCCAGACACCGGAGCCGGGATACATGGCTCAGTCCGACTTCACCCATGCCGATGAACTGCGGGTAATGATCGCGGGACAAGCGTTCCCGCACCTGCTCTACCACTTCGTCATGGTCTACAGCCGGTGGGAACATGTCGGCGTGGTTCTCGGCGGGGAAAGCTTCACGGCGCTGGCCGAGAACCTCCAGCAAGCCCTCTGGTCACTGGGCGGCGTGCCGCAAAACCACCGAACCGACAGCCTCTCGGCCGCATTCCGCAATCTGAACATCGATCAGCGCGAGGATATAACCAAGCGCTATGATGCCTTTGTCGGCCACTACGGCATGGATGCCAGCCGTAACAACCGGGGTGAGGCCCACGAGAACGGGGCGGTGGAATCCCAGAACCGGCATCTCAAGACAGCTATCGATCAGGCGTTGATCCTGCGCGGCAGCCGCGACTTCGCATCCATCGAAGACTACCGGCGCTTCGTCGACATGCTGGTTGCCCGGCGCAACAAGCAGCGGGCGATGCCTGTGCAGGCGGAGCAGACGCACCTGAAGCCTTTGCCGCAGCGGCGCACCACTGACTTCACCGAGATCGTGGTGCCTGTCACCCGCACAGGTGGCTTCCTGGTCAAAAGCATCTTCTACAGCGCACCGTCACAGCTGATCGGTCAGCGCCTGCGTGTCCATCTGTACGATGATCGCATCGAGGCGTTTCTCGGCGGCACCCTCGTCGTCAACCATCCCCGGGCCCGCGGGCGCGGCGATGGGCATCGCGTCCATGTCATCAATTACCACCACGTCATCCATGCTCTGCGGCGCAAGCCACAAGCCCTGTGGAGTTCGATCTACCGTGACAGCCTGTTTCCCCGCACCGAATACGCCGAAGCGTGGAAGGTGCTGCAGCGGGACCTTCAGCGCCGCGACGCCTGCCGCCGAATGGTCGATCTGCTCTCCATCGCCCATGAACAGTCCTGTGAAGCGGAGTTGGCGCATTTGCTGGCAGCAGACCTCGACGCTGGTCGCGTGCCGGATCCCAAGGCCCTGGTGTTGCTGTTGGCTCCAAAGGCCACAGCATTGCCGAAGGATGTCGCTGTCGCCCATCCCTCTCTGGACAGCTTCGATGCGCTGCTGGGGGCAAGCGCATGAGCGCCCGCGAGATCGACATCCACACGCTGCCCAGCATGCTGACCGCGCTGCGACTGCCCAGCTTCCACAAGCTCTGGGCCGAGATTGCCACCCGCGCCGATACCGAAGGCTGGCCAGCCGCTCGCTTCCTTGCCGTTCTGGCGGAATTTGAACTGGCAGAGCGGGACATGCGCCGCATCCGGCGCCATCTGAACGAGGCGCAACTCCCCGCGGGAAAGACATTGGCAACCTTCGACTTCAAGGCCTTGCCCACCTTGCCACGTGCTCGCGTCGCGGCCTTGGCAGCAGGCGACTGGCTGGATGGTGGCGGCAATCTCATTGCAATCGGTAATTCCGGGACCGGTAAGACGCACATCCTCTGCGCCATCGGCCATGCTCTGATTGAGGCAGGCCACCGCGTCTTCTACGCCAGAACCAGCGACCTGGTGCAACGGCTTCAGGCTGCAAGACGCGATCTCGTTCTTGAGGCAGCCCTGGCCAAACTTGATAAGTTCGACCTGATCATTCTCGACGACATCACATATGCCCACAAGGATCAGGCTGAAACCGGCGTCCTCTTCGAACTGATTGCCAGGCGCTACGAATACCGCAGCATCGCCATTGCCGCCAACCAACCCTTCAGCGGCTGGGATCAGATCTTCCCCGACAAGGCGATGACCGTAGCGGCCATCGACCGCCTCGTCCATCACGCGAGCATCCTCGAGATGAACGCCGAAAGCTTCCGTCAGCGTGCCGCCGCCTCCAACAAAAGGGCACAGGCCGAAACGCCGCCGACAACCATCACCGACAACCAAAACGAAGGAGACACCTAACCAGAAACATTGAACGACACGCCAACCTCAGCGGCCTGAAAACCGGCCAAGATGGTTGTCGCGCGCGGACAAGGTGGTTGACGCTCTACAGTTCTGGCCGGCTTTGACACCCGCCACGATACGCCGCCCTTCAAATCACGCCATCACCCAAATTCCCGCATAGCTCCACATCGTGGAGGCGAACCACCTATCGGCGCCAGCCCCCTTACAACCCGGTCATACCGTCTGTCGCGCGCGGACAAGGTGGTTGACGTTCTACAGCGCACCAGCTCGACCCGCAAAGGGCCGATACGAAAGCGATGGCAAGCAGTTCCCCAAGGTCGTGGCGGGCGTTACTGGCGCGCGGATCGGGGACGTCGTCGAAGGCGGAAAAATCTGCATGATGATGAGGACTCCGTGAACGCAATCCCCATTTCAGAATCCATCTCGCCCTCACAGGCAAGAGCGACCTTTCACGCCTTCAGTTCCAAACGCGATTCTCTCGTCGTCATGAGCGATTACGGCAACACGAAAATCCTTGTGTTCGACATATGAGTTTATCGTTCCCAACACCTCCTTGAGATCAATACCACTTCTTTCAAGATCATCTAAAATTAGGGTCTTTCCAGGCTTCAATTGATTTCTAAGAAATGCATTGGCAACCTCGGGAATGAAGCACAACGGGACAGTAAATCCAGCGGTGCCAACGTCCTTGCCGCGGAGTTTTTCAAAAAACCGCGCGTTTTCGCTTGGGTCGGGCGGGTGGCAGCGAATACTTCAGCATGAAGTTGCTCGACGGATTGAAAGCCATACAAGCTCACATAAACGCGACTTGCTTCGGGGATGCATTCCTTCACCTGAAACGTCTTCCCCGTCCCCCAAGCCCCAGTGACAAGAACTGCATAGCGAGGGGCATTTAGCGAGGCATAATGTTTCAGGTCTTCTTCGAGGCGGGTCATGAAAATGCCTGTAATCCTGAATGATTTATGGAATTGGAGCCCTCTTCGGGATCGCTTGATAACTTAGAGGTTCTAGATCGAAGCAGGCTTCCACGCGGCATGCAGTGAATAACTCACCCTGCAAATCAGACGACAAAGCATTTGTAACCAGAAACAAATGGAAACGTGACCTGTTGGCCGCGAGGCATCTCAACTCGTTTCTTGTTAGATAGAACATAGGCTTACTCCCGGATGTCCCCTTAATTTCAAGGAAGATTTCGCAGTTTCCTTTTCTTCGCTTCAGGTGAAAGTCGTAACCTAAGTTTTCATTCGTAACATCTTTTATATGAAAATCGGCATGAAACGTTTTTTTCGCGAATGCTTCAGCGGCTTTTTCGACTGCGCGCCTATGTTCACTTGAAGCGTAGCCGCGATTTGAAGGGTCTTCGGCTTTCACATTAGCATCTATGGCCTTTTTATGAGTGGAGATCAGGGTTGTGCCCTCCCTGGGACGAAGTTTTTTCAGTAAGTCTTCTGCATATTTAGCATAATCAAGTCGCCATTGTTCTGATCGTGTTTTGGGGTCTGAGGACCTTACGTCTACTTTCGAAGCCATTCCCAGTTTGCGGCCATGCTGTTCTGGCAGCGGCATGTGACGCAGTTCATTGGGAATGAGGAACGCATGCTCTGAAACGACGCTGTAAAGATATTTGGTTTCATCAAGGCTTGCTGGAAATTGTTTATCTATTTTATATTCTGGGCGTTCCTGTTGGCTTACAAATTCGGCGTTTTCAAACCAGCCTACGGGTAAGAGCGGGCCAAACGTTCGACCATTGTCGTTCGTGGATGCAGCAACAAATATTACAAGCCAACCCTTTGCATCGTCGGGTGTTTTGTGTGGCGGAATGTATCCATAGAATTTACCATCAGGCCCTGGTTTGAAATTGAATCGCTCGTGACCGTCGCGATATTTTTTGATGTGCTCATGCCGCCCAAAAACATCTTGTCCTTGATACTCTTCAGACCAAGCGGTTTTCACAAAACAAATTTTTGAATAGCTGAGGGCCATTGTTTTCCCAATTTTTATATTTGATCGGAGGTGAAGGGTTTGCCTATACCTAGATGTCTCAAATTTATAATGCCTAAGAAGTTACAGCGGCGGTGCAATAAATTGGACGCCAATTCGACCTAACTCTTCTCGCAGCATCTCCGACAATACGCTCAGACCGCCCAAAAGGATTTCAGATTCCAAAGATGCAACCCAATTTGCGAACTGAATTTTGTGGGCGTCGAGAATGTGATACCTAGCGTGCAGTTCCCAAGCCCTTCCCAAATAAAGATTGTCGCGAGTCGTTCTCTGGTTGGCAATTTCAATCAAGGCGGAATGGGAAAGGATGCCATCTATGTCGCGTTCTCCAAGCCAGTCCTGGTCAAATGCATGCACCCACCATTCATTCGGAAACAGCTCTTCTAGGCAATTGGAAAACTGAATGCCCAAATTATGAGCCTCAGTGACAGTTTGAGAAAAAGGAAGGGGGAAAAGTTTTACAAACTTGTGTCGCTTCATCTCGTCGGAAAACTGTTTTAATGCACGTTCTCCCTCTGAGTCACAATCGACAAAGCCAATGGCACGAAATCGTTCAGTATCAAGATGCTTGGTTTTATATTCCCAAGCTCTCAGCATATTTGCTACGTAATTTGCTCCGGCTCTCTGAGGGGGAGCCGCTACGACAACAGGGGTGTCCGTTGAAATATTCATGGCGTTGATAAGCGCGCTAAAAACAATATTGTCGGACTGGCCTTCGACATAAATCATTCGGGTATTAGCTGTGAGGTCATTAATAGCTTGCTGTAAATCCGCACGTTGTTGATCGACTGCTTGCAAGCTTGCCATTGCTTCAGCCATGTGTGGAGCAACAATTGCCATCACACCCATCCTGCTATCAAGATCGCTGATCGAAGGCGTCATTGTCTGTCCTAAGCTTCCTGTTTCATCGTCAGGTTTAGAAACAAACACTGTCGAAACAGATAGTTCTTCGGAGCCCGCTGCATTAAAAAAAATGGGGGAGTGCGTTGTCAGCAAAATTTGTGTCGTGTTTCCAGCAGCCAGACGTTCGAATAATTCCGCTGTTTCTTGGGCGCGTCGCATCTCTAAGTTGTTCTCGGGCTCCTCATAGGCCCAGATGAAGGTGTAGGGTGTGCCACCTCGCTCCAATAGAGAGCTCTTCTTATCGGCAATGAATTTCAGTATTAGGGGAACGTATCTACCTTTTACGCCATCGCCTCTCTGCTCCAATGAAATATTTTGTTCGCCACTAAGAAAGTCCAGTGTCTCGAAAATCTGGCTTAAATCATTGGGTAGTTTAAGCAACGCATTGTCTTGGATTTCTTCAGAAATGTCCAGAATTAGCGCTTCTACATTTTCTCCAATGGCATCTTCGAAATTCGTGCTGCTGTCGCGGAATGATTGCTCGGAAACTTCTGAAATTACTTTAAAAATCCTACCACGAAGACTTCGAAGGTAATCTTTACCTCGAATAGCCGGAATGTATTCGAACTCGACGCGCGACAAAAGTGCGGGAACCTTTGAACGGGACGTGAATTTATTTTCTGTCCACTTAGTCCGACCCCGCCGATTTTGGCTCTCCCTGACCCCAGCCCAATCCCGCAGTTCTCGAAGACCTTCGGAGCGCCACTTTTTCCTCCATATCGCGCGTTCACCATTCCTCGCGTGGTAATTCTCTGGAAGCTCGAATGTGAGCGTCACTTCGATTTCTCGAGCACGCTGGTTAGTCAGTGCAAATTTGTTGTAGTCGCGTTCGAAATCTAGAGGTTCAGTTCCTTCAATTCGGTCATTGAAGAATAGATTGAGCGCACGAAGTATGTTCGATTTCCCACTATCATTGTCGCCAACAAAGATTGCAAGGTCGTCGACTTCAAGATCTAAATTTTTAATTGATCGAAAGTTCTTGATCTGAATTCGCCGTATTCTAGGCATGTGGATCCATTTCTATTAAAGTACTGGGATATCGGTAATTTTCAACCTAAGTTGCGGACTGCAAATTCAATTTGAAAGCAGATACAGCTTATGCGTTAGTTATTTCTGTTTTTAACACTTTTCAATATGCCGTTTGCTAAATAATACTTTATTATCATCTAATAATCTGCGAAATTATTACCGACGGGGGCGTCTTTGTTCGAGGCTGGGTCGTGTTTGTTCCAGACTTATAACAAAGACCGCATTCTGCCCATTCCTACTGTCATCGGGCGTCAAGTATTGTCCGGTCTAACTTTGATAGGATGGTGTGCCCCCATTAGGTGGTCCAGTTTGAATGTTAATGCATGGTCGGCCTTTGGTCTATCGGGACGATACTTTTTGGCGCTTGTACTCGGTCGGCGCAAGGACGGGGCTAATTCTCTAAAGCCAGTGACGGTGTTGATGAATTGCGCAATGCGAGATTCTCACGGAAACGTCCGATTTCGGTGGCCATTTGGTCGCCACTGTAGACCAGCGAGGTCTCGTGGCGGGCATACTTCCCAACGCGATCTGCGCTTAACCAATTGTACGAACCAATGCAGAATACATCCTCGTCGGCTGTAACAATTTTGCTGTGGAGTTGGCGAACGGGATGAAACGATACACCTATCGCAGTGAGGGCTGCTTCCGCCTCTGCATATTGGCTAACGCCACTATCGTTTATTTTGGCGTTCAGAACTGGATCGGCGTAGACGTCAATTTTCACACCACGCAATGCCGCCTCCTGCAAAAGCGATAAAAATCCGTTCTTTTCCATTGTGCCCTTGATTGTCCAAGGGCTGACAATTTCGACAGTTTTCCGTGCCGTTGTGAGAATATCTCGCAGGAATATATCATGGTCATCAGCATCGCGAAGCATCCTTACCTCAGCGGCTTTTTTCTCGAGGTCTTCACGCGGTTGGATGTCGAATTCAAGAGCGTTTTCCGATTTGGCGAACAGGAAGGTGCCAAGTAGCCCGCGAGGAGAACTACTGGAAGCCAAAGAAAACAGGTCCATGTCGCCGAAGACAAGGAAATTATCCTTTGCACGAGAAACCGCCACATTCAGCATTGAGGTGGAGCTGTCGATAAACGTGCCATCTGCTCCTTTGGCATAACCAGGAGAGAAAATGACAACGGAACGCTCAGCTCCCTGAAGTGAATGCACTGTACCAATGGTCATAGCACCGGCACCCATAGTGCGGATACCGGCGGCCGCGCAGGCTTGCTTCAGCTCTTGAGCCTGCCGCCCAAAAGGCGTGACGATGGCGACTAAGCCTTCGATCTTTTGCCTGTATTGCCTCTCAAGCGGTTCCCGATGAGCAACAAGCCAGGCGGCAATCGTGTGTGCTTCTGTCGGATTAAAGCGGCTGCCTCCGGCGGAGAATGCCGCGCCATCAATATGAAGATACCCCATAGGCGGAAGATCAAGGCCGTGGGCTTGGCCCCGTTTCGGCTGCAGGTGCCCTTTGTAACAAAGCGCATTGCTGAATGCGATGATCTCATCAAAACAGCGGCGATGCTCAAAAAGATAGAGCCCGCGATCAAGATCCGGATAGGGTTGGTAGTGACAGGCATTCTGGGCACAGGCCATGACGCTCCCAGTATGCGATAGGAACCCGGAAGACAAAAATTCCGTTAAAGCAGTTTCATCCATTTCTTTTGGTATAATATCGAATTTTGCCAGATTGCCGAGATCAATCGATTTCGGAATGTTTGAAATGGGCTCAATCTGTCGAGTGTCTCCAACAATCAGCGCCTGTTTCGCTAAGGCCAGAGAGGGGGCTGCAATTTCTGGAAGAACTTGCCCTGCTTCGTCAATGATCAGCAAGTCGATGAAACCATACAGATAGTCGTCAACGAACGCGTTACCCTTCTTTACCTTGCAGATCATCTTACTAGGTAGCGTTGCAAACGTTGCAACTGCGCAGGGGGTCAGCATCATACGGCGGTGCCATCGAGGAACGACTGCCTTTTTCCCAGTGCGCTTCTGCTCCTTTTCGATATCAGGAAGGACTTTTTCCATTTCCATGAGCCACCGCCCCTCCCAGTAATGGGTAGCGAGAAGAAACAACGGGAAGCGGATTTGGCAATCAGCGAAACTGTCGATATCGTCGATCTCTGCACCGGCCAATGCGGAAGAAAGCTCTTCGGTTTCTGTATCCCAAAGATCAACGGCGGTCTTTGCACTTCCAATAAGTGCCCCGGCGTGTTTCACGGATTCTAAGGCGGTGGCCACTTCGGATTTGGCGTTTGATCTATGATCTCTGATCTTGGTGCCGACAGAAGCAACATGCTCCAGTTGATCAGCCAGATCATTAAAACCGGCCCCCCGAATGACCGCTCGCGCTGCGGCCAGACGTTTGCGAGCGACAGAAGGCAAAAACGAGAAAAACGCTAAAAGTGCTGATTCATTGGCAACGTGACTGTCCCATTGGTGTGCAAGCGTGTCTGCGTCAGACAAGCTTTTTTGGGCCGATGCCAGGCGGTTTTCCCGCTCTGTTAAAGCACTTGCCGGATCGAGACCCAACTCGGCAGTGAGAGCGGCTTGTGTTCGCAACTTTTCTGCGTACTCGGTATCGAGTTTTGCCAGCCGTTCGATACCTGTTTTGATACGATCATGCAGACGTTTCGTGACCTGTTCCACACTCTCAAGACCTTCGTCGTCAAAGGCCTTCTGGGCCTTTGAGAGGTAGTCAGCTTGCGCTCGTGACACGTATGTTGGTGTTTCCAACTTTTTGATGAACGACTCTGTTTGATAACGCTTGGACGCCTCTTCTTCGCGCGCGAAAGAAGACAGGAACAGACCGAAACTCTTGATGTCGGGCAGCCATCGTCCTGCAAAAACACCTGTGCCTGTAGCGTAGTCTTTTTCAAACGCGTCAATGATGTTCGTCACCGCTTGGTTGTTGGCCGATGCGGCAACAATTACTGGCGGATCACTCTCCTCTGCGGCGGCTTTTACCCAAAGCCCAGCAATTGCGGACAGGAGCATCGTCGTTTTGCCTGTTCCGGGCGGTCCGTTGACGGCAATGATCTCTCCGTGCGTCGCCATCGCCAAGTGGGCCAGAACGTCCCTTTGGTTTTGGGCCGTTGGAAATACATCGTTTGAGTGTCCCAGTCGGTCAGACAAGGCATACGGCCGTGGCAGCGAGGACGACAGGGGAAGCGGTTTGACGCGGGCATAACTGCGCACAAGTGCCGGGATGTCATCTTCCTGAGCCAAGTCATCGTAGAGCGAAAGAATACCCCTAACCATCGCTGAGGCATCGTCAGCAATTTCGAAGAAACCTGGATTGCGCTCGGTAAAATGTCCTTCGCAATCAAAATTGTCGCCGCAAATTTCTCCGAGAAGTTCATCGCAGAATTTTAGGTATCGGGCCCACCCTTCCGCGTGAGCGTTGATTGAGTGTTCTTGCCCAAACCCACCGTTAGCAAGAAACATATCCTGCGCCTCTGTCGTTCCAAGCGACAGCGCTCCCGATGTTAAAGGTTCCAGCAAATCGCGCGGGACGAGCGTACGCCCTGGAAGGATATAGCCTTCACGGGTCAGAACGGCTTCGGAAACCAGCGGTGCCAATGCATCCGGCAAGCCATCTTGCCTTGCTGTCCCATGATTAAGCTGTCGTGCATATACACGTGGCCACAGCCGGATAGGTACAGTGCCTTCAGACTCGTCTCTATCTTTGAAAAGGATTTGAGTTTGGCGGGGAGGAAGGCGACCGGTTACCATTGCGTTTTTGCTGAGGCGTGCATGGCGTTGTAGCTCGCTCATCCTGAATCGCCCTTTGCCGAACGTGCTGTCGGAAACGCTGGCCCGCCAATAGCTCAACAGCTTTGAGGCGGTATCGTGACTGGAAGCGGGCATATCTTTAGGCATAGCGAGAAATTGCATTTCTTTAATTGTGCTGAGGTGAGCAACTCATTCGAGAGGTTTTCGTCAGGTTGGGAACTCACGGGGGAAGTGTTTTCAAGCCAAGCAAGCATTTAGCGTGCATGATGGCAATGCCGGCTTTGGATATTGGTCCAATCTGACTACATTACTTTTCTGCAAGCTGGCCCACGGATGTCTAGAAAAACAGGTGCCGTGTTAGAAGGCTTCGTCGCCGACGGACGCAACTTACCTCGATCATGGATGGGCTTCGCAATTTTGCCCTGCCGTGAGTTCTTGCGTACCATGTCTGTTGATCTCCTGGTCGAATTGACCCATTTTTTCATTTCGCGTTGACCCCTCTGGCTTATGATAACCTGATGGAAAGTCTGCGGAATTAATGACAGCTGTTGGGTCACGACGTTTCGGGAAACTGGGTCAATTTCTCGTACAATTCAACACAGCAAGGGCATCCGGAGTTTGCTCTGTTGAGGTTGCTTTCAGTATTATCGATCACCGCTTGACGCGGCCGCGGACCCCTTGCATGATAACGCCATGTCAAAGCTGATCGCGCTCATACCCGTACATCTCTGAACGCCCCTGCCGGGGTGTGCTGACCTGTGCCTGTATATTGTAAGCTGCGGACGACGACATTGCCCCTCATCATCTATATTCCTGATCGCAGCCCCCTGCTGCCGCACCTCATACGCTGATCATCCACGTTTGGGAGACAGCACAGGTGTGCGGCTGGGTCTTATAAGCCCGGGGCGCCAGATCAGCGTAGTCGGCCGGGATCGTTACCCGGGTCTCCTACCACCCCCTTCAATCCAATCAGGCAAACTGCTGTGTCGCACAACACCGCAGAGGGAGACTCATCATGGTGTTCACCTTCAGCATCAGGGATTTTATCTTCGTCGATTTCGAGGCCTCCAGCATCGATGCTGACTCCTGCTCCATCGAGGTTGGCGTGGCATGGATCGCGGACGACATCGTACATCGCGGGTCATCCCTGATCCGTCCCCAGACATACTGGAACCGGTCGGCCTGGTCCGCAGCATCCGCGCAGGTTCACCGTATCGCATGGAGCGAACTCGATACGGCACCTTCCTCCTATGGGGTCGCCTTTGAGTATAGGCACCGCGTCCTTCACTCTGGCTATACGGCAGTAAGCGACGCACCGGAGTGGGACGGAGCCTGGGCAGAAAAACTTCTTGAGGCGGTCGACGGTCATGGCCACCAATTTGTCGATTTTGATCATCTTGTCCGTTCCGCTTGCCGCGGGAACGCTAAAGCCATCAATCACACATATGCGCATCTGGAAGCGATGCCGAGCCTGCACCGGGCCGGATGCGGAGCGTCTGGCGACGGCCTTACTTCAAGGCATGAAAGCTGACGGCAGTACATGACGGCCTCTGCGCGCCGTTATCAGCGATCCTGTCACATTCTTCCTGACTACCAAACAGGCCCCTCAATGACCCTCAAGCCAGACCATCTGATCTTCCTCGACATCGAGGCCTCCGGGCTCGGACCAGACTCTTGGCCCATAGAAGTGGGCCTTGCATGGATCGTCGACCAAGCTGTCCAAACGTGGTCATCCTTGATCCGCCCTGAGCCGGACTGGGACCCCGATGCATGGTCGGATCAGTCCGCCATCATCCACAACATCCCGCGTGAGGATCTTGACGCGGCACCCAAGGCGATTGACGTCGCACACGAGGTGATGGAGCGGATCGCCGCGCGGCATGTGATCAGCGATGCGCCAGGGTTCGACCGCATGTGGATGCAACGTATCTTCGAGGCGATCGACATCGTGCCGCCGGCGTTCATGCACATCGACAAGGTCGTCGCTTCGGCCTGTAACGGCGACCGGAACACCGTCAGACGCGTCCTCGCGCAGCTGGAAGAGGAACCGCGGCCGCATCGGGCCGGGGCGGATGCAGCGCGTCTGGCGGCGGCTATCCTGTATGGCATGAAGATGGGGCGGCTCTCTGACGGGACATCACGATGACCTTTGAACAAGACGAAATCAACGCGGCGGCGCTCGAAGCCTACGGGCGCATCATCCGTGCCTGGAAGCTTTCGCAAAGGGAGGCGGCTGCCTTGGCCGATATGTCCGAAAGCAGGTGGCAGCGGGCCAGGCCCACTGGCTTCACCGGCACGCTGACGCATGACCAGCTTCTGCGTTTCAGCGCCATCGTTGGCATCTACGCCGGCCTCGAGCAGTATTTCTCCGACCCGCTCGCCAAGACCTGGTTCACACGGCCAAACACCGGTCCGCTGTTCCATGGCGCAAGGCCCATCGACGTCGCAATCGCAGGAGGGCTGCCACAGATCCTGACAATCCGGAACTATGTCGATGCCCTGAACTGCGGCGCCTGAGGTCGGTTAAGGGAAAGATATTTGCCCGTTAGGATCACTTGTTTCCGTCGATCCATTTGGACATCAGGCCCTTGTCGCGAAAGCACTCGTCTGGCACGGCGCGGCGCTTGATCCGGGCAAGCTTTTCAGCAAAAGCCACCTGCTTTGACGTTGGTCGCGGATCAAGGTCGGCGACGGGTTTCAGCTGCGACTGCGCATCAATCCAGGCACTCAGGCTGCGGCGGTCCTGCTGAACATCCCACGGCAGCAGCGTTTGGTTTTTTTGCGCCAGCGACCGGGCATAGGACATCTGGCGCGGGGTGGGGGGTAAGGTAAAGGTCGTAGCGTCCATGGCTAAAATCCCTCATTTGACTGAATTCATGCATAGAACATACCATGAACAAAATCAAGATGGCCGACTGTACCGGACTTGTCGGGTAGAAAGCGTCGTCCACTTCAGTGCGTGATTTAGACCACTTCAAGTCGCGCGGGATCCGATCGTTCAACAGCAAAATCGAAAAGTGATACCATTCACCAGCGGACCGCCTATTCTTGGCCCCATGTGCAACTTGTATTCCAACACGATGGCCAAAGACGCGATGCGGCAGCTCTTCGCGGTCGATGCGTCCCATGACGCGCTCGGCAATGCGGAGCCGCTGACCGCCATTTTCCCAAAGGGCATGGCCCCGATCGTAGGGCTGAACGATGACGGTGCGCGCTGGCTGCGACACGCGCATTGGGGCTTCGTGATGCCGCAGCTCTCCAAGAAGACTGGCAAGCCGATTCAGCCGAAGGCCGTGAACAACGCGCGTGACGACAAGCTGCGTACGTCCGGTTTCTGGAGGACAAGCTTCGATGAACGGCGGTGCCTGATCCCTGCGACGAGCTTCTGCGAGACGAAGGGACACAACCCGGCGACCTACGTCTGGTTCGGCGTAACGGGAGAGGGGAAGCGGCCTCCATTTGCGTTGGCGGGCGTGTGGCGGGCCTACAAGGGAAACTATGGCGGCGGCGACCTGCGCGAGATGATTACGAGTTCTATGGTGACCACCACGCCGAACGACCTGGTGAAGGACACCCATCCGGACCGCATGCCAATGATTTTGGCCCCGGAGGACTATGCGCAATGGCTGACTGGCACGCCGGACGAGGCCTTTGCGCTGATCAGGCCGTTCCCGGCTGAGCGCATGGTGATCCACCAGAGCGGTGAAGGCCTTAAGTCGGATCACGGTCAGACGCAGTTCTGACGCCGTCTTCCCGGGATCGTGCGTCAGATCGTCACGAAATGCGTGTCGCCATCTGCCACCGGTGCACCGCTGAAGTCGGCCTCATCGGGGATCCGGCCAAAGGCAATCTTGGCGCCGAGATAGCCGCCAGGCATTTCACCGGGGAGACCGAAGGTGAGAGCCTGCGGCCCCAGCCTGGCCCGCAGGTCGTCCATCAGGTCGCTCACCACCTCCCATTTCGCCCGGGAAGATCCTTCGGATGCGCTGCCAGAAAGACCGGGGCTGGCCGCGAAGAGGTCCGTCATGACGTCTTTTTCGGCGATCATACCATGGATCATCACGCTGACCGCACGCGGCGCAAACGCCAAGGTGCGTTCCGCGCGA
This sequence comes from Loktanella salsilacus, assembly GCF_900114485.1. Classification (GTDB taxonomy): domain Bacteria; phylum Pseudomonadota; class Alphaproteobacteria; order Rhodobacterales; family Rhodobacteraceae; genus Loktanella; species Loktanella salsilacus. Next base: position 14,273 of record NZ_FOTF01000037.1, read on the forward strand.
TCAAGTCCCGCGGCGAGGGCCTGCATGAAGGCATGGTCGTCCCGTGCGGGTAGGAAACTTGCCTCCCAGCTCCAATGCAGGTCGTCGCTCCGGGATCCAGAGGCTGTACGATAGCCGCCGCCCCGGAAGCTCAGCGTCAGTTTCGTCGCCCGCATGTCCGCCCGCCGCACACGGCGGCCTGCGCTTTCGGTCAGAAGCCGTGCACAGATCCGGACCTTCTCCGGATTGCGCCAGTCCCGCGGCAACATACGGCTGTGGCCGAACATGCTCTTCTTCGTCGGCGGGCGTTCCATATGGTAGCCATGCAGACCATTCCAGAACCGTTCGCCCTCGACGCTGCCCCAGATCGCGCGGGCCTGTTTGGGTGCCAGTGTCCAGAGGCTTGGGACGTCCCGCACACCGGCCGCTTCCAGTCGCGTCCGCATGCCCTTTGAAATCCCCGGCAGGTCGCCAATATCGATGTCCGCGAGGGCACTGGGAAGGTCTTCGGCGCGGATCATCTGAAAGCCATTCGGCTTATGCCGTTCCGCGGCGATCTTGGCCAGAAGTTCAGTGGGCGCCATGCCGATCGAGCAGGTCAGCCCGTCGCTGAAGGTAGCGGCGAGCGCAGCCTTGATCCGGTCGGCGAGGACCTTGCCGGTGGCGGCCTCAGCCGGGAGAAGGTTGCACACCACCTCATCGATGGACCGGACATGGGCGACTGGCAGACAGGTCTCGATCACGTCGAGGATCCGCTTGTGCAGCCGCACGTAAACATCGTGGCGGGCCACCACGAAGATCATGTCGGGGATGAGCGTGCGGGCTTTGCTGATTGTCGCGCCGGATTTGACACCGCGGGCCTTGGCCTCGCGGCTGACGGCGATGCAGCCGGTGTGAAGTGAATCCAGTGGCACCACGCCCACCGGGCGGCCGCGCAGGTCTGGATTGAAGTGTTGCTCGGCCGACGCGAAAAAGCTGTCGAAGTCGAGATAGAGACGTTCGACGCCACGGGCCCGACCATGTGAATGCTGCACCGCGTATCCCTTTGCCAAGGCACCGCAGCATAGTCGATCAGGAGGATGGGGCAAGGTGACGTGTCACCACCATCAGTCGATCATCAGACATGCCCATGATCCGCAATCACTGTAGACCTTACTGACACCAGAACTCGTCACCGTCGGGCCAGCGGCGCGCCAACTTTTCGGAAATCAGAATGTCGCCGACATCGACGCCCTCGATGCTGATTGTCGCCAGCCTGCGCTTGCCCGTGCCGTCAATCCCGAAGGTTTCAACGGTCCACGCATTCCCGTTCAACAACGCCTGCAGCCGGGCCGTTGCGGCTGTCGCGAGATCGATTTCGACAAAGCCTCCGCAGATGTTCGTGCGGGACTCTGGCGTGTCGAAATCCTTCAGCCTGATATTGACCCCACCCAGCCAGAGGGTGTCACCGTCCACGATGCATGTCTTGTCTGACGTATTGCGCTGGTACTGCCCGCAGATCGGCAGATTTCTCACGGGCACGACATTGGCCTCAGACGTGGATGCGCCAGCGCTTGTGCCTGCCGTGAGCAAGCACAATGCAACGAGGCTGAAGCACAAAGGTCGTGGAATGTGCGTCATGCTGCCACTCAGCTGGTAGTCAAAATCAGAAACTCATCCTTGGCGTGACCGTTTGCCAATGCATCCTTCATCCACTGAGGCTGGCGGCCGCGGCCGGTCCAGGTCTGCTCAGGATTTTCGGGGTGACGATATTTCGGCGGCAAAACAGATTTGGCTTTCTTGCCTGGAAGTCCGGTCAGTTCGGCGAGGGTATACCCCATTTTCCGCGCGGCAGCTTCGGCCGCTGCAAGTGCTTCTTTGCGCTGCTTGTCCTGATAGCCGTCAACGGCCTTATTGACGTCCTTCTGGAGCTTTTTGAGATCTTCCAGCGACATGCTGTTCAAATCGATATCCGCCATCTGTATTTCCTTACCGTATTCACCGTGAAAAATCGCTGAAGCGCAGTTGCCACTCAATCAGATAGGGGGTCAATCGAATTTAGAAAATTGCGAGGCGTTATCTCCCCATATTTTGATTCATGGGGCTGCGTGTCAACTCTTAAGTCATCAAGCGTCATTCACGAATACGACCCGGTTCTTCTCATCAGATCAATAGAGCCAGCCTTTTGTCCTGCGACGGAGTTTTCAGAGATCGCGATAGAAGGCTTCGGATGAAAACTCCCGATGCGTACGGAAGGGAAATTTTGCAATATCATTGGAATCGACCCAATCCTTGATGGCGTCTTCTTCCTGGCCATACGGCCTGCACGGGTACAACTGCGGGGGTGGCAACGAGCGCATTGATTTTGGTCTTGCCGCTAGAATCTACCTCAATGTGAAAAACAAGCGCATCGTAATTCACACGATTGACACAACTGGAGCTTGGCCCGCGGCTTTATAGGAAAATATGCGCCGCGTTAGAAGGCTTCGTCGCCAACGGCAGCAACTTGCCGAGGCCCTGGATGTCCTCCCCAATTTTGCCCTGCCGTGAGTTCTTGCGTAACATGTCCGGTTAATCGCTAGACTCATCACATCCTGATCGATTTTCAAGCTCTCTAAACCGTCACGTCGGATGCGCGTGATTTTGAGACCTAGCAATGGCCGATTCCTGTTGTTGCTCGGTTTTTCTTGGGGAGGTGCTGGAGTGATTCGCAATGTGTGTGCACGGAACAACCTGAAAATCGCCTCAACTTGTTGCAATGTGAAAAATATCGCGGAAAACGTTCTCACAATATCTTTTAAAAACAATAACTTGACTCGGTTTAGATTCTCCTGTGGAAAACCAAAATCGCCGTTAGGTTTTTTCATCGATTCCAACGATCCATAGTTCATGGCGGATCTGAAGGCTTGATGCGCAAGAGAAATTTGAACTGAAAGGAACCTATCGAACCAGACATAGGGTCAAAAAAGAAGCTCGGCTGCGTCAACAGCCGAGCTCCTGTGACCGGAATTCCAGCCAATTTCTGTACATTTTCGATAGCCGAAGGGCGCCGAAAAGGCAAAGGATTTTCGTCTCGCTGAAGCACGTGCTTTCGGTGAGGACGGCTGCTTGTTGAGCGGCCAATCACGCGGGTGACCCCGATTCAAAAGCGGCAGCGGACCGCCACAATATCCGGCTCACACCTTAGCGGTGGCTGACGCCACCGGCTGTTACGATCTGCGCTCTGAGCGAGTGCAGAAACAACGGATTTTGTCCGCAATGTCGAGACATGCCCAATCGAGAACTCGTCACCATGCCCCCCCAGAAATTCACTACCGGAAGCCGGCCAGCCAAGAGCAGAGCAGTTCGCAAGATTCCAAAATCTTCAAAAGGGCATTTTGTCGGAGAGCTTGTCTATGACAACGTCAACGGCCAGCCGCAACGCCTCGGATTTGCGAGCTACACCGAGTTCAAGACTGCAATCTGCCTCATTTATCGGGAGGATTTTGCTGATATTGAAGAGCAGTTGGCGGCTTTGCCGTTTAATCATCCAAGAGGGGCTCCGAGCGAACACTTCTTTGATTTTCGGTACACCACGAAAGGTGGGAAGCGAATTTGCATTTCCGTCAAGCCTGAGCGGATCGCCGGGACTTACGTCTACCAAGCAACGATCAGCGCCATCAAGAAAGCCGCAGTCGGCAACATTTGTGATGCTGTGGCGACTGTGACTGAGCGTAATGTCAGTCCAATAGAGTTGCACAACGCTGAGCTTTACCATGCGGCGCGCAAGGCCGATCCTGTTATGGACGCCCTTGTCCTCGAGGCTCTAAGTCGGCTCGACGGTCCTGTATCGATTGACCAGCTCCTTGCAGATATTGGTGTTTACGGGCGGGGCTTTTTCAGTGTTGCACGATGTATCCGTTTCGGACATGCGCGCATGTTTACTCCGGAGAAAATTCGCGGCAAAACGCTGATCGAAGCACGGTTGGCTGCATAATGGCGACCCCGTTCAGGAAAGTAGTTAAGGTCCTGCTGGAAAAGGACTGCGACTTCAAGATTGGTGTCCGCGAAGGGCGTGTGCTTGAGTTGCGGCCCGAAGGGTATTTGGTTTTCTGGGAGCCATGGACCAATTCCGATACCGGCCAATGTCACGAGAGTACGGCAAGCGTTATTGCCTACGATGCAATTGTCACGGAAAACAACTTCGGCAGCCTCAAGATCATACGGCGGCCGTTGGCGAAGCCAGTTGACCCAGAGCAGGTTCGCCGCAGTGCGCGACTACCGATCGAAATCGCGCGTCAGAGGTTCCGGAAACAGTTTGTGTTTGCAATCCAGGACATGCTTGACCGCGGTCTTCTCAAGCCCATCCGCGACGATTTTTGTGCCAACATCATTCCGATCGTCGCCAATGGAAAGCAGCGCTACCAAGAGTATCTCGCGGCGCAGTCTATCCGTGAAAGTAAGCGCGGCGGTGCCAAAGCGCAGAAAACCAAACGGGAAATCGAAAGATCGGTCGAGTTTCACCACGGTTTCAAGAACGGTCAGACCATGTGGAAGTGGTACTGGCAGTGGCAGAGTGATGGCGACGCCGGTCTATTTGACAAGTACCGCAACTGCGGGAACTACAAGCGCCATGACGATGCGACGGACGCTTTCATCGTGCGTGTCCTGAATACTTTATGGGATCAGGAGCGCCCGAGCGTCAAATCCCTTGTGGAGAGCGTGCAGGCCGCACTGGGTGCTGAAAACGAGCGGCGCAATCGCTTGCCGGTTCCCACCGGCAAGTTGAAGAAAGTTGGATACGACTACATCCTCAGTGTCATCAAAGAAAATGCTCCGCTCGACCATAAGATCCGGAAGCACGGGTGGGAAAAGGCATATAAGGATCTGCATACATTGGGCACGGGGATCGAAACGTCCCGCGCACTGCAGTGTGTCCAGATTGACGAATACACCGTTGATCTTTTCGTGCTCATGGAAAGCACGGACTTATTTGACCACCTGCCGGCATCGATTAAGCAGATTCTGCAATTGGACGGAGAGGCCCGGCGAGTCACATTATCGGCCGCTATCGACGTCCATACACGTTGTTTTCTTGCTTTGCAGATCGTTCCGGAGGGCATCGAAAGCCCTTTGCGGCAGACCTTGGAAATGATCTACACCGATAAAAATCCAATTGCCGACGCTGCAAACGCTAAATTCGGCTGGCCGATGGGAGGGGCACCTGAGAGTACCTTGCTCGATCGCGGGGCGGGGTACATTACGGACGACGCCTATGATGTTCTCGCGAGTCTTGGCATCACCAACTTCGGCGCGCCGGCCGGTAAGCCGTGGCTCAAGCCATATATTGAACGCGTTTTTAAGACAATACACAGCGATCTGCTACTGAGATTTTCGGGGCGCGCTTTTAGCAATGTGGTTGAGCGTGGGGAAAATGATCCAGCCGAACGCGCTTCGCTCACCTTGGAAGCGTTCCTTATTTGGCTCGTGCGTTGGACAGTGGATGCCTATCATACGAAAAAGCATTCCGCGCTCAATATGTCCCCAGCGCAGGCTTGGAAAATCGCTACAAATGAGTGCGAGCCTCGGTCGCTTACCAGCGACGAAATGCGTGAGGCGTTAGGGCTCCGGCTTCGGCGCAAACTGAGCCGCGGCGGACTGCGAGTCTCCCATATCGACTATCAAGCCGACGCCCTGATGGAGAAGTTCCTCGGCTCGAATGCAGAGTATTTTGAAATTCTGCGTTGGAACGGTGACATCGGGACTATCGGTGTGCGGTGCGACGATAGCGACTGGACCACAGTACCCGCCCGCGACGAAATGTGGATCGGCAAGACAGATACTGATCTTCGGGAGTGGCTCCGCAATCGACCAGAGGAAGACGAAGATGAAGTCATTGCACGCCGCGATTTCATCAATGACGCAAACAAAGAGTCGTTTCGCCTAAAGCAATTGATGGGTTTGATTTCTCTGCCCAAGACACCGCCTGAACTTGCCAAGGATGTCGAGCGCTTCATGCGGCATGCAAATACCGCCGAGCGCCGCCATGCAGCGGGACCTTACCGCGGACTCCTGGAAGGCATCGACGATGGCTCGAAATTTCATGCCGCACTGCAGGTCCTTGGCACCGCATCTGACCATGTCGATCTCGACGGTGACATCAATGATTTAGACGAAGATTCAATGGAGTGAACATGAAGAACACGACAACGACTGCACCGATTACGATTACGGAAAAGCTTAAATGGCTGGAAAATCGCTATTGGAAATTCGGTGACGAGGAAAATCTCGCTGACAATCTGTTCGACCTCTATGAGGTCGATGACGACGGTCGGATGACATCACAGCCGAGACGCGACCCGCTCACCGGTGAGACGAGGGGTCTGATGGTCCTCGGTGCTTCTGGCAACGGTAAGACGGCGCTTCTCAAGCGCGCCTTGCGGGTGGATTCCGTCTTGACGAAGTTCAGGATCAACCATGATGGAACGACGCTTTTCATTACGGTACCGCCTGATGCGACAATCAAAAAGTTGGCGGAGATCATCTTGGCGAAGACAGGCTATACCAAGATTGATGCGAAACTGCGGTCGGCAGATGCTTGGGAAATCGCACGGCATCGGTTCGGTCTTGTCGGGATCAAGACGGTAGTGATTGATGAATGTCACCACATCATGCGGCCTGGCTCTGGTCGCGATGTCCTGGGAGCGATTCAGTCGTTGAAGCACATCATGCAGAGCGACCCTGGTGTCGCCCTCATTATTGCGGGCGTTCCAAGCTTGAAGGACGCAATCCTGTCCGAACCATCAGGTGAAACCTACCGCCGATTCCAGGAACTTCACCTGACGCGGATCCGCCTTGGGAGTAAAGCTGCCGGATTGTTTGGCAAGAATCTTATGAAATCCGCAAAGACCCTCGGGGTGGAGCTCGCTGTCGAAGATGCGCTTCCGGAACGCATCATCTTCGCTGAACACGGCCAGGTTGGAAAAAGCGTAGCTCTCGGCAAGGAAATCCTGCGGGACGCGGTGTCTCGGAAACGTGACACGATCTCACTCGCGAATGCGGATCGTGTGTTCAAGAAGTCCACGCCTGGTCTCGACATGACGCCATTTCATAGCGCTGATTGGGACGTCGTGAAGGCTGAGTTGAATGCTATCGGTTGGGTGCAGGGATGACCCTGTGGCCTGCTCTCCCATTCAATTCTGAGGAAACACTTCTGTCCTATGCTGACCGGCTGTCCGTGATGCATACGGGACGCGGCATGAAGCGTCTCGTCAGGGATTTCGGCATTGACACTGAGAATTTCACCTCTGGGTATGTTGATGCTGTCGCTGTTTTCGCAGACGCAACCGGGCTGCCGCTTTTGGACCTGCAGCAGGCCTCCGTCCGAGTCTTGCGGTCCTGTGCGTCCTTTCGAGGCGATAATATCTCGAAGTTATTCCTAAGCCCGCGGGCAGCCCGTTATTGCCCGACGTGTCTGGAAGAAGACGGCGACAGGGCGGACTGGCGGTTTCGCCTGATCTGGGGATTTCATCATGTTGCCAGGTGCGACCTGCACGCACTCTGGCTGGTGGATGCTCCGACCTCAAATGAGACCAACCTACGCCTTGCCCTTGGCACCTCGGAGTTGGGTGAAGCACAGACAGTTCATGCGAAAACGCCGGACTATCTGTCGTGGCTTCGTGCTCGTATTCACGGCTCAGTCAACGGCAAGAATAAGTGGATGGACGGTCAAACCATTGAACAGGTGCTCGCTGCGTCTGAAATGCTCGGCAGTATTCTGCAGCACGGTCATAAAGTGGCCATCACGAAACTGAAACCCGGGGAAACTGAAGAAGCAACGGATATTGGTTTCTCCATCTACGCAGAAGGCCCCGAGGCCATCGAGGAGGCGCTTGACACTATCCGTCAGACCTCGACCGCCACCGCGGTGCAGGCTGGTCCACTTGCCCTTTATGGAAGTCTTTTTAACTGGCTTGATCGCCAGTGCAACGCGATCAATCCTGGTCCAATCCGTGATATCCTGCGCGACCACATCGTAAAGCACTCCGCAGTTGAGCCCGGCACGCGGGTTCTTGGCGTCGAAATTACAGAACGACGGTACCATACCCTTTACAGCTTGTCCGCAGCCGTCGGCGTCGAAAGGCCACGGCTATCGCGCCTCCTGAAAAAGCTTGGTGAGATTCCAATGGATGCTACTGAAGTGGAGAGCGGGAGAATGGTGTTCGAGACTGCCAAGAGCGTGCGCCTGATCGAAGCCTTTGCAACCGCCATTCCGTTGCGGGATGTCCCCGCATATCTGTGCGCCACCCAGAACCAAGTGGAAATTCTTTATCGCGTAGGTCTTGTGCACCCATTGATTCCGAGGGCCGGTCGAGGGTCAGTTCGCCATGTCGTTATTGCCCGGTCGCACCTCGACGAACTTCTGAATAAGGTGACCGAATTGCCGGTGCTGGACGAAACGGCAGCTGGTGAATTTCATCCGATTTCTTACGCCTGCCAGCGTGGTGCTGGACGCTTCGAAGACCTGCTCGCCGACGTTCTCGATGGCAAGGTTCAGGGCTATCGCCGTTTCGATAAAGTTGGCATCGGAGCTATTGAAGTCGATGTCCGCTCTTTAATCGCGATGAAGAAATCCGCCTGAACCGCGCCTGAACGTTCCAAAAATTGTCAGTCACCAAGCTCGCCTCGGCGGGCTTTTTTTCGTCTTGTTCCCGTCCGCGGGATCTTACCCCGATTTTCGTAGCATCTTTGCCCGGATTTCTAAATCGCCGAAAATAAGCCACTGTTATTAATATCTTTTTCGAGCTCTTTCGAGACAACTTTGGCCGGTTTTACAGATTACTCCAAAGCCTGCTTTGACGCTTTGATTTAACGTTCGCGTGCGGCGCTTGGTGTGCTGCGCGCGTTTTTCTGCGTTGTAGCTGAACGTAAACTGCCGATTGGCAGGTGCCGCCCCCTGCGGACGGCCGCTGTCTGCGATCATTCGGATCAATGTGTTCGAAGGGGCATTCGGCTTAACACGTTGGAAATAATTGCGGTCTACAACCCTAGTATCAACTTACGGGGTCATTGCCGCCTTGCAAAATATTGCAAACCTTTTTCTGTTTCTCATGGTCGTCACCTCGGGCAGTCTTGTCGCCGTTGTGTCGGCTAATCCTGTGCCAGGTGAACCCGTCTTGATCCTGTCGGCGCAAGGCGTTTTGTCGCGCGAACACATTGTCCGCAGCAGTGGGGGCCGATTGATAGGTCCAACATCAGCCCCGCTGGCAAGCCTTGCTGTGTCTGACGATCCTGAATTTGTCGAACGGTTGCGATCCCTAGGCACCTTTATGGTGCTGGATGGTCGTTCGATTGCCCAACTTTGTGGAGCTTCAATATGACTTCTTCAACCGAACCGAAACTCTGCGATAACATCCGAATCGAACGCCAGCGCGCCATGCGCATCGTCGCTGTCAGTGGATGGTGTTTTGCGCCGATCCCAGTGTTGGTTGGATTTTTCGTTGGAAACCCGATTTTGCCAATTTTGATCGGGACGGCCCTTTTCGCTGTTATGGGATCTATCGCGCTACGGATGGGTGAAAAACACGCAACGGTCGGTGTTTGCCTCGCCTTGGTAGGGCAGGCTTTTATGCTGACCGCATCACTGGCCGGGCAGGGGTGGCAACTGGACAGTCACATGATGTTTTTCGCTATTCTGGCCTGTACCATGCTGGTTAACGATGCCTCTGCCACCATCATCGCCGCGCTCGCGATCGTCGTGCATCACTTGCTGCTATCAGGTAAGCGGGAAGGCGTGGCCGTTCAGGCGCTGTAATTCCAGGGCGTGAGGGCATCGAGTTCAGCACTGGGCCACTGATTGGCGATGCGTTCCAGGGTCAGCGTCAGCCAGGCGACAGGATCAACGTCGTTCATTTTGCAGGTTTGCAAGAGCGTCGCGATCGTGGCCCATGTCCGGCCTCCACCGTCAGATCCGGCGAACAGGCTGTTCTTGCGTGTAATGGTCTGAGGCCTGATGGCACGTTCGACGATGTTGGAATCCAACTCGACGCGGCCGTCGATCAAGAAGCGCTCGAATATCTCACGACGCGTCATGGCGTAGCGCAGTGCTTCTGCCAGCTTCGACTTGCCCGAGATGCGCGGCAGGGTCCGCTCCCACAGCG
>NZ_FOTF01000003.1 GCF_900114485.1 Loktanella salsilacus
AAATCCCCCGCGGTCTGTGTTTTTTTGGTGTGGTGATCATAGCGTGAGCAAAACACCCGATCCCATCCCGAACTCGGCAGTTAAGTGCCACCGCGCTGATGGTACTGCGTCTTAAGACGTGGGAGAGTAAGTCATTGCCACACCTAATAAACACAGACACGTATCTCTCAACGATATAAAACAAACAAATACAGCGACATATGGACAAAAATAACGTCCAATAATGGCGCGGGATGGAGCAGCCCGGTAGCTCGTCAGGCTCATAACCTGAAGGTCGTAGGTTCAAATCCTACTCCCGCAACCAAATATACCCAGCAGTAACAACAAGCTACACGCCACCCTCGGGTGGCTTTCGGCGTTCGCGATTTGAGTGGTGCTACGCTGGTGCTACGTTTGTGGTCTGGCGGTGTACTCATTTCGCTAGCACCATGGTATAGATGTGACACATCTTTAAGGTTGCATGAAAAATCGTGATGCAACTTTTAGTGTGGCTACCCGCAGAGGCGTCTGCGATCTAGGTTTGGCTGGCTGACTGGTAGTCCCTTCTATCAGAAGCTATCGAGGCTAAATTTAGAGGTAGAGCATGGATATCGTAATTGAGAACTGCAATAATATTGATAGAGCATCTATAGCTATCAAAGAAAACTTTCTGAACATAAAATTTGCGGCGAATGGTACGGGAAAAAGTACCATAGCAAAGGCTATAACGCTCAATGCGGCTGAATCGGGCGACTTAAAGTCTCTGATGCCGTTTAAGTTTATCGGAGCGAATACGACGTCCGATTTCGCTGGCCCAGTGATTTCTGGAGCTGATGAGATAAAGTCTGTTGCCGTATTTGATTCCTCATATATCGATACTGTCTTGTTCAAGAAGGAAGAGTTGCTCAGTAATAGCTTTGAAATCCTAATTAAAAATGAAGAATATGATGAGAAGTTTGCTGACATCGAAGCACATTTTGCTGATCTAAAGTCTGTATTTTCGAATGATCCAAGTATTGATGAGATGCGCGAAGATCTTTTGACGCTGTTTAAGGCGTTTGGTAAGGCAACAAAGACATCCAGCTACTCAGCTGCGTCGGTTATTGGAAAGTCGACCGCAAAAGGAAATAAGATTTCGAATGTCCCGGCTGGTCTTGAGGCGTATTCTCCATTTCTTCAATCGGAAGAAAACGTTCAGTGGCTTAAGTGGCAAATGGAGGGGAAGCGGTATCTAGCTTTATCCGATGATTGCCCATACTGCACTCAGCCTGCAACGGATAAGCACGAAACTATTCTTCGGATTGACGAGGAGTACGACACCAAAACGATCGAGCATTTAAACGCTTTAATCGAAATTATAGAAAGTCTATCTGACTACTTTTCCGACGATGCAAATGGCACGCTTTCAAGCATTATCGAGAGTCAAACAGCATTGACTGACGAGGACAAGCTGTTCTTGAGTTCAATCAAGGATCAAATTGAACTACTTAACTCCAAGCTAACGGCATTGCAGGGAATCGATTTTCATAATCTTAAAGATGTAACGGATTATGATGCAAAGATTTTAGACCTAAGAATAAATATGGATCGGTTGCCGAGCATTTCTTCGAAATCGACGTGCGCGATTGTGAGTAAGTGCAATGAAAAACTAGATTTGATAGGAGCGAAGATAGGTCTCTTGAAGGGCAGTATCGCGGCTCATAAGAGACAAGTGGCTACTTTGATAAAGTCCAATGAAGATAGCATTAATGAATTTCTAAAGGATGCTGGCTTTGACTACAGTGTTTGTGTTGAATCGGCGGATAGAACTTACAGGATGCGTTTGAGGCACAATGATTTTTCATCTTTTGTTGAGCAAGGTTCTCAGCATCTTAGTTTTGGTGAAAAAAATGCTTTTGCACTGATACTTTTCATGCATCATGTTTTGAAGACTAAACCTGATCTCATTGTACTCGATGATCCTATATCATCATTTGATAAGAATAAAAAGTTCGCCATTATCAAGCGACTTTTTGTTTCCGCAAATAGTTTCCAAAACAAAACTGTGCTTCTGATGACGCATGACTTTGAACCAGTAATTGACATGATTTACACATTAAGGGGTCACTTTGAAAGTGTATCAGCTCACTTCCTTTCTAATCGATCGTCTGTTGTCTCCGAGTTGGAAATCGGTAGGTCTGACATTATCTCTGCATCTCAAGCTTGTATGTCGGCTGTAAAATCTGACGTGCATTTCTTGGTCAAGGTAATTCAGCTCCGCCGCTACTTTGAAATATCTGCTAATAAAGGTCATTCATACAATGTTTTGGCCAGTCTGGTGCATAAGAAGGTTGAACCTGAGCAATTTGGGGTTGATGGAAAGTTGGAAAGGATGGATGCAGCTGATGTTCAGTTAGCTGTTGATGAGATTCAATCATTGTTTCCGGATTTTGACTATGAGCAATATTTGAGGTTCATAAGAGATGATGGAAATCTACATGCGCTATATTTAGAATTGGAGAATGGCTACTCTAAGCTTCAAGTCTTTAGAATGATGGGCTTGATAAACAAGAGTAATTCAAGCACTGCTAAGTTTATCAATGAAACATATCACATTGAAAACGATTATATTATGCAGCTAGATCCAACGAGATTTCAGACAGTGCCAGACCATATTCTAGCTGCTTGTGATGCAATCGTCCTAGAAGCATTTGCCTAGCTGCTTTGCGCTGATTGAAAATGGTTTCAATTTCTTTGAAGCTATCTCACGCGCGATATTAAGGCATTTTCAATAATAGATGCTGAATTATGTCGTCAGTATCGTCAGTATCGTCAGTGGAAGCACTTACTGACGATACTGACGATCAATCACGCTCTTTCAATCCTGACGATACGCTCGCCTGATTGCCCTTGCCGCGCAAAGCTGATCTCGACGCCCATGCGTCGCAGGGGTGGCATGATGCGCCGGATGGCTGCTGAGAGTTTGTTCTCTTGGCGAGGGAAGCTGTAGGGATCATCCGTTAGCAGTGGATACCTATTGCGTAGGGTGGTTTTTAGCTCTGTCGTCGTACCCGACCAGCGTACATCGTCACGCATCAACTTCATGATGGCCAAGCCTACGGGGTTGCCCTCAACCGTTGCTTGGTCGCCTGAGTCCCTGTTCGCCGCGTATGCTCCCAAAAACGCGCCCTCAGGCCATCCAAGAGCAGGTTCGGCGGCAGACACCCATTTTGCAAAGTCGGCCATCCTAGGCCGCTCTGTGAGTCGCACAGAGGTGAGGTTGCCGAGGGCGGCTGATACGGCATCTAAAAGCCCCGCCAAGATACGCGGCATGGCAGCGTCCAGCTCTTTGTTGAACTCTCCCTCAAATGCTCGCTCAGATGGCGGAATGACGGGCAAAGACACGACTATTGCGCGGTCTGCCAAATCAGGACGGCCAGCGAGATCGGGGATGCCGTTCAGTAGGCAAGGCCGGGTGGCGCTAAACAGCATTTCATCCGCGTCCGTGTGCAGCTTGCGGGTGCCAAACCCGCCACCCGTCGCGATCCGGCAAAACGCATCCGCCATCATAGGCTTGATGGTCGAAAGGTTATCAAACGCCAGCACATGGTTGTGCTTTGCGGCGATGACCAAATCTTGCTCCGTATTGGGCGCACTGCGGGCAATCGGGTTTGCAGGGTCGATAAGGTTACGTAGGACGCGTGCCGTCGTACTTTTAGCGCTGCCCTGTTCGCCGTTTAGGATCAAAATGGGATACGGCCCCTTGGGATGGAAGCAGCCGATAAGCCAAGCGACCAGCATTTGAAAGTCAGCTTCTGTGGCCGTGTTCAGGAATGGGCGCAGCAAGTTGATATCGCCGCCACTGGTGGCGGGCATTGGCAACGGTTGCATCGACCGGGCACGGGTGAAGCGGGCAGGGGGGTGATCGATGACCTGCCAGCCCTCACTGTTGATCGCGACAGCTTTCCAATCCGCGCCCCCTAAGTCTACGTAAAGGGTGCGGCCCAAGGTGCCGATCCGGTTGAACACCGGATGGGTGTCGCTGCCAAACAATGCTTGGCCCTCATAGGTCCGGCGCTGATCGTCCAGGGCTGATTGCGGCAACATTTTTTCAGTCGCTTGGTAGTGCTGGAATGACAGGTACTTTTTGAATGTCGCGGACCCGATGGGCCAATGCTCAAAATGGCCATCAAACCGCAAAGTCGCAAAGGGTTCGCCGTCCGGCGTTTTCCAAACTTCGACATCTGCTAGGCCGGGCGGCGCTGGTTTGTCGTTCTGCGATACAGGGGGCGTACCCGCGTTGGCAGCGTCCAAAGGTTCGGCATAGGATAACAGGCGATCAATCAGAGCGTTGTCCCAGCCCTCGGCAACGGCGTCTGCCGCATCCCAGCCTTTACCGTACATAGGGGAATTCGGCCCTGATTTTCCCCCATTACGTACCTTTACCTTACATAGGAGGGTTTCCGAGATCGGAACGACCTTTGGCGAGGCCGCAAAATCCCTATGTAAGGTAATGGCGGCTTTTTCTACGTAAGAGAGGCCCGGTTCATCGAGGTCGGCCCATAGCGTTACGGTCCGATTGCGTAAGGGTGAGAGGTCGGCTTTCCGCAGGGCCTGACAGCCGCCGTAGGTTGTCGTGGCGAGGTAGCCAAGTGCCGTCAAAGCATCGGCGCATTTCTCGCCCTCAACCAAGACGATAGGCTGAGCTGGGTCGGCCAGCGTGATCTTGTCGAGGTTGTAGAGTGGGCGCGTGTCCGGCGATTTCCATTCATTGCGGGCGACATCAAACGGCATGAAGAATTTGCCGCCGTCCGGCTTGTTAAACCGATTGGCGATCAAGACGGGTTTGCCGTCGCGATTGCGATAGATGTAGCTGGTGGCGGGCCTGCCAGCCTTCGGGTGGGCAAGGGTTGCTAAGGTATTGGTCATGCCGCCACTCCCAAAGATGTTGCAAGTTCGCGGGCTGCGGCGGCTTGGGACAATCGGTTGAGGTAGGCGTAAAGGCTAATTGGATCGCCACCACGGTCATCAGTCGCAAAATCGGCCCAAAGTCCGTTCTCAAGGTTTATGCGAAAAGACCCGGCGCGACGATCCGCGCGGGTTGGGTTCAAAGCGACCCACTCCCGCCCATGCATGCGACCATCCGGCAACCACTGTGCAACCAGACTTGGCAACCGTGGTAAGCAAACGGCGTTCACGGCGGCAAACTTGATATGTGTCCAGTGGTGGCTCATGTCGCATCCCCCTGAAGACGGGAGGTGACAAAATTTGCTACGTCTTCGGCGCGATAGCGCACCAGACGGCCCGTTTTGACATAGGGCAGGTTGTAGCGCTTGGTGCAGCGCCAGACGTTGAGGGTTTCTTTCGATACACCCAGATATTCCGCCACTTCGGTGGGGGTCATCAGATGCGCGATCATCGATTTAGTCATTGCAGTTCATCTCCATTACATTTGAGCAATGAGGATAAATTGTCTGCTTTGCCCGCGAATGGCCAACAAAGGTGATCGTAAAAGCTGGGGCACAAATCGTGCCTGACTCTTGCGATAAGCGGCCCGGCAGTGGTCCGCTTTAGACCAAGAGCAGACACCATGCGGCGCTAGACTTTTCGTATCGAGCGATACAAGCTAAGTAACGGTCGGCATTGAAGAAAGAAGTTGCTCATTATGCTACGGTGGATTTTGAGAGTTTTGCTGATCGGCGTCATTGGTATCGCCGGGTACACTGCTTTTGAAACCTATAAAAAGGGATACTTTAGCATTCCTGACATGCCGGACGGCTCATACGTCTTCTCCTTTAAAAGTGGCATGCGTGGGATCGTCTTGGATGCCGATGTTTCCGATCCATCCGTCGCCGATATGCCGATGTTTCTCCGGAGAATAAATTTCGCCAATCCAGACCGGATTTACTTCGAAGTACCTGCCGACCTTGCGCCTTGGATTGCAGGTGCTTGGTCAATTTGCACCTCGCCATCTGAGGAAGAACGTATCAGTTTTGCAGCTAGTTTTTCAGAAAATTTAGAACAAAAACTCGCGCATGCACGTTTCGATGCTGTTTGTCGGATTGATGTCGACGGCGAGGAAGTGGTGCGCGGCTTACTCTATTCGGTCCCAAAGTTATGAAGGTCAGCTGGTCCGCTAAGGTGACGGTTGTAACTGGCACATATTGGAATCGCACCCGCCTCAGATATTAAGGACCCTTTCTGAAAGCGGTCACAATCTTTTGGCGCGTCACTTCACCGTCGAACAGCCGCAATACAAGCTCCATGACGTCTACCGCATTTGAGGCTGTCTGGCCGTGATCGCGGTGATGCATCCCTTCCGTAAAGGGGTAGGGAGAGGCTTGCAGCCAGTATCCCTTAATCGACATTAGGAAACGTTGCAGTGCATAATCGTTCGGTATCCGTCGATCGACAGATCGCCTCCGGTATTCCAGCATTTTTTCGGCAAGCTCTTCATCGGTATCTAAACGCATATCTGGTTCGCCATCCATGCTTTCAATAATTCGAAGTTTCGGTTTTCGCAGAATGGCGGCTTCAGTCCCGACTTGAAGATCGACTAACAACTCGCATAAGTGCCCGAACGACCGCCCATCATTTCCGACTAAATCAGAAAGCGTATTGCCGTCGGGTAGGTGGTGAAGTGTTTTAATGTTGCCCAAAGCTTTTTGGACCTGCCCGATAAGTGCAGGATGATCCATCGCAGCAAGCAGGGCAGAGTATAACTCTTGTGCTTTGCTGGTGACCGCATCCAGCGCGCGATTGTCTTCGCCTTCGGATTTCTGGTTCATGCGGTGAAGTGCGCCGTCTGTATAAGCCTCAAGCGCAGCACAAAAAGCCTGCTTTAGATCGTATGAGTTGATATGGTTTGGCTCTGGGTGAATAAGCGCTGCAATCTTCTCAAGCGGCAATTCATCCACAAAACTTGAAATTTGCGGCGCGGCTTCTTTGTCAAAATCAAACCTCTGCATTGGGTGAAGGTCATTATTCAGCATTTTTCAATCTCCCCATCCTGATCGCCCCGATATCCAAACATCGCATCAGTCGCTTTGTTGACGCTTTCGCGCACTGGATCAAGGTTGAGGCGGGCGTAGATTGCGGTCGATTGCTGACTGCGATGCCCCAAAGATTTGCCGATGATGTAGCCATTGGCTCCGGTTGCCGCCTGATAACTGCCCAAGGTCCGGCGCAGATCGTGAATCCGTAAGTTTTCAATGCCAGCTTCCGCCAGTATCCGCTCCCATGCTTTTTTAGGGTCGGCCAGATGGCCGCTTTTGCCGGACCCTTCAAACACCCATGGGCTTTCCGACACCAGTTTGCGGGCGGTTAGGATGGCCATTGCCTGTTTTGGGAGGTGGACCGTTTGCGGATCGCCATTCTTGGTCTGTTCAATGCGCCACGTTGCGGCGGCAAAGTTGATGTCACGCCAACGCATTGCAAGCGTGTTGGACTTCCGCGCCCCGGTCAAAAGCGAGATCATAAAGAAATCTCGCGCCGCCTCGTTTGCCTCGTTGGCTAAGGCGGCAAAGAAGCGGGGGAGTTCGTCACTTTGCAAAAACCGATCACGGCTTTGCTCTTTGAACTTCTTGACGCCAACAGCGGGATTCTGACCCTGCCAGCCCCACTCAATCGCCTTATTGAAGATCGAGCGTATCCGCTCAAGTAAGCGGTTGGCCTGATACAAA
This sequence comes from Loktanella salsilacus, assembly GCF_900114485.1. Taxonomy (GTDB): domain Bacteria; phylum Pseudomonadota; class Alphaproteobacteria; order Rhodobacterales; family Rhodobacteraceae; genus Loktanella; species Loktanella salsilacus. The sequence continues at coordinate 7,641 of NZ_FOTF01000003.1, forward strand.
CCGTTCTCTTTGCCGACCTTGGCGTGAAGGCGTTCAATCTCGGCGCGGTCAAACGACGATATCTTGCGCTTGAACCAGCGCGACAGGAACTTGTTCACTTCGCGTTCATCATAGGTCCAAGACTGCTTGTGAACTTTGGAGTACTTTTCCAGATATTCAGTGAACAACGCGCCAAAGGTCATTTCATCACGGATGGCCCGCTTGTCTTTCTGCGGGTTGGCTCCGGTGGCAATGTCACCCTTGGCAGCGGTGGCCAGCTTGCGGGCGTTCTCTATGCTGATATCTGGGAAGCGTCCCAGCAGCAGCCGCTCCGGGCGTCCCTCAATCCGTTTGTACAGATAGAACGACTTGGTTCCGGCGGGCGTGACGGCCAAGACCAAGCCCTTTTCGCGATCGTCGTAGTAGTAATCCTTCGCGTCCTTCTGGGCAGCGGGTGCCTTCAGTAAGGCGGCTTTCGTGAAGTTCAAATGATGACTGGTCAAACCACTCTCCCAAATCCGGTGCTACGCTGGTGCTACACTCTGGAGTAATTTCGGGCAATGACAGGATACGTAGGTTTAATGAGGATATGACTTAACATATTGAACTATATATAGTAAATAATTTTCAGTAACTTGTGGTAATGATTGGCCTGTGAGGCTCATAACCTGAAGGTCGTAGGTTCAAATCCTACTCCCGCAACCAGCAACGTCGAACAAGCCACCTTCGGGTGGATTTCTGCGTTCGCGCGCAAGCCGTGGAAGCGCATCCTGTGCTTCGCCGTCCGTTCATACCGCAATTGTGGCCAGCATCGCCTGCAGGGCTTAGTTCCCCTCAATCACAGCGCCATGGTCGGACAGGAGCGACTAGGGCCGCGCGACGTGGAAAGAAGGCCTCTCACCGTCTTCCCCACGTCAGTCAAAACAAAAAGCCATTCTTTTACCGGAAGGTTACCACGGCCAGCCCATGTGGCGGACCAAAACCCCATATCTCTAAGCCCTCATTAAGCAACAAGATGCGCAAGAGGCGTTACAACAACTGCCGAACTTGCTATCGGCAGATCATGGATATTGTTCTGATCACCGCGGTCATCGCATCGCTTTTCCTTGTTATCGGTGCGGCAGAGCCATTGGCCGCCCGCCTGCGTCTGCCCTACAGCGTGATCCTTGCGCTGCTTGGCATTCTGATCGCATCAGGCGCGCTGTTTTTCCTGCGCACTGACCTGACCGATGCGCTGAATCCGGTGGCAGAGGCGATCCTTGGGCTGCCGATCCGGTCCAATGTCTTCCTGTATGTCTTTTTGCCAACGCTTTTGTTTCAGGCGACGTTGGGCATGAACTTGCGCCGTATGGTCGATGACTGGGTTCCCATTCTTGTTATGGCTGTTGTGGCAGTGGTCGTGGCGACGTTGTCGGTCGGCTATGCGTTGTCGTGGGTCAGCACCTTGCCCTTGGCGGCCTGCCTGTTGATCGGTGCCATCGTCTCGACCACCGACCCGTCGGCGGTTGTCTCTATCTTTCGCTCTATCTCTGCGCCGCGGCGGTTAGCGCGCTTGATCGAGGGCGAAAGCCTGTTGAACGACGCCGCCGCTATTGCGCTGTTCGGCCTGTTCATGGGCTTCGTGATGCTGGGCGTGCCGGACCCCGAACTTGGCGATGCTTTGGCGCAGTTTCCCGTGTTGATCGGCGGTGGTGCGTTGACCGGCTGGCTGGCGGGGCGTGTGGCGGTTTGGATCATGGCGCTGTTCGGCCGGCACGAGCTTGCGCTGATCTCTGTCTCCGTTTCATTGCCTTATTTGGCCTATGTCGGGGCGGAACAGATGGTCGGCGCCTCCGGCGTGATCGCTGTGGTTGTCGCCGGTTTGACGGTGAATTTGACGGGGCCAGGTCGTTTGCCGCCGCAGGCTTGGGCGAACCTGCGGGATGTCTGGGACCTGCTCGCGCATTGGGCTGGCGCGCTGATCTTTATTCTGGCCGCCTTGCTGATCCCGCGCCTGTTAGAGGGTGTCACGCTAAGTGATTTCGCCTTGATCGGCGTTGTTGTCGTTGCCGCGATTGCATCACGTGCGGTTGTTTTGTTCGGCCTACTGCCCTTGCTGACGCTGCTGCGCCTGTCGCCGCGGGTTGATCGGCCGTATCGCACTGCGATCTTGTGGGGCGGGTTGCGCGGGGCCGTCACCCTAGCGCTGGCTCTGGCCGTCACCGAAAGCTTTCGCGTCCCCGTTGAGGTGAAGCGCCTTGTCGGTATCCTTGCCACCGGATTTACCCTGTTCACGTTGATCGTGCAGGGTACCACGCTGCGGTCTGTCATCGGTTGGCTGAAGCTCGACCGTTTGTCACCGATAGACGAAGCGCTTTCGCGGCAGGTGGTTGCTGTGGGACTTCAGACCGTCCGAGAGGAGCTGGCCCGCACGACCGAAGCCTATGCGCTGACCAAGGAAACCGTCCGGTCCGAGGCGAAGACCTTTGGTGAGCGGTTAGATGCAGCGGTCGATGCGGCAGAGGACGCTGACGACATTCTAGACCGGGACCGCATCACGCTGGGCTTGATCGCGCTTGCTGGCTTCGAGCGGGACACCATCCTTGCGCGGGTCAAAGAACGCACGATTTCGTCTCGGATGGCGGATCAAATCTTGTCTGACGCCGACCAGCTGATCGAGGCTGCGCGTGCAGGCGGTCGCAGCAGCTATCAAAAGGCGGCACGCCGCTCTATCGCTTATGGCCGCGCGTTTCGGACGGCTGTTGTATTGCATAACCGGCTCGGGCTGTCGCGGTGGCTGGTACGCATGACGGCTGACCGATTTGAACGGCTGTTGTCGCAGCAGCTGATCTTGCGCGATATCGACGCCTTTATTGATGGCCGTATCCGCCGCATTCATGGTCGCCGTGTTGCTGACCTGTTGCACGAGCTGATCGCCCGCCGCGCTGAAGGCGTCACCAAGGCGCTGGAGGGTCTGCGCCTGCAATATCCCGGCTACGCCGAAGAGCTAGAGCGCCGTTTCATCCGCCGCACAGCCTTGCGCTTGGAAGAGCGGGAATACGCGATCATGCGCGATGACGGACTGATCGGGGCAGAGGTCTATGCCACCTTAATCGAAAAACTGTCAGGTCGCCGCGCAGAGGCAGAGGCGCGTCCGCGCCTTGATATCGCTGTGCAGCGGGTTGATCTGATCCGCCAATTCCCGATTTTCGCTGACCTTGATGATCGGGCGCTCAAGGCGCTTGGCCGCTCGCTCAAGACAATTTACGTCGATGCGGGCCGGATCGTGATGCGCAAGGACACCCCGGCGAAAAGCGTATTCTTTATCGCATCAGGCGCTGTGGAACTGGAAAGCGCCGGGCAAACGTGGCGGCTGGGCCGGGGGGATATGTTCGGTCAGATGGCCTTGCTGCTCAGCAAATCGCGCCGGGCCGAAGTGCGGGCGATCGCGCCGTCGACGTTGCTCGTGCTGGACGAGGCGCGGTTCCGATCGCTGCTGTCGCGCAGCGCGGCATTGCAGGACGCGGTGCGTGCATCTGCTATTCAGCGCGGGATCAGCCTTGATCTGCTTCCGGTCGAAAACGACAGGGCTGAATAACGGTTCTCGACAAGGCGCCAATTAGGACGCCTTGCCGTTTTAGTCTGCCTTAGGCGGCCAGATCAGGCGCTTGCTTTGCCCCGGTCATGAACGCGACGGCGTCGGACATGGTGTAGTCCTTGGGATCAATCACGCAAAGTCGCTTGCCAAGGCGGTGAACGTGAATGCGGTCTGCAACCTCGAAGACATGGGGCATGTTGTGGCTGATCAGGATGATCGGAATGCCCCGCGCCCGCACGTCTTGGATCAATTCCAGCACCCGGCGGGATTCCTTGACGCCCAAGGCGGCTGTCGGCTCGTCCAGAATGATGACCTTGGACCCAAAAGCCGCCGCGCGGGCAACGGCGACGCCTTGGCGTTGGCCACCTGACAGCGTCTCGACCGCTTGGTTGATGTTCTGGATCGTCATCAGCCCTAGCTCTGTCAGCTTGTCGCGGGCGATCTGTTCCATCCGCGAACGATCAAGCTGGCGCAGGATTTTGCCGCGAAAGCCGGGTTTGCGCAGCTCTCGGCCCATGAACATATTGTCGGCGATCGACAGGGCAGGGGACATGGCAAGGGTTTGGTAAACCGTCTCGATCCCCTCTTTGCGCGCATCCGTGGGAGAGGTGAACTTGACCTTGCGGCCTTCCAAAAACACATCGCCCTCGTCTGGGATGACAGCGCCAGACACGGCCTTGATCAAGGACGATTTGCCTGCGCCGTTGTCGCCAATCACCGCAAGGATTTCACCGGGATACAGGTCGAAGTCACAGTTATCGAGCGCGGTGACCTTGCCGTAGCGCTTCACAAGGCCGCGGCCTTTAAGAATAGGTTCCATTATGCCGATACCTTTCTGATCCACTGGTCCACTGCCACAGCGCCGATAATCAGCGCGCCAATCAGCAGGAACGTCCATTGCGCGTCAGCCCCGGCCAAGCGCAGGCCCAAGGTGAACACGCCCACAATCAGCGCCCCAAACAGCGCGCCCAAAATCGACCCGCGCCCGCCAAAGAGTGAGATGCCGCCGATCACCACAGCCGTGATGCTTTCGATATTCGCAAGCTGCCCAGAGGTCGGAGAGACCGAGCCGATGCGCCCGATCAAAGCCCAGCCCGCAAAGGCACAGATCAGACCGGAAATCACGTAGACCGAAATCAACACGCCTTTGACGTTGACGCCCGACAGCTGCGCCGCCTCTGGGTCATCGCCGACGGCATAAACGTGGCGGCCCCACGCGGTCTGTTTCAGCACGTAAGATAAGAACAGCATCAACACGACCATGAACACGACGCCTACGGTAAACACCGCGCCGCCAACGTTGAACTTGGTGGCAAAGACTTGCAGCAGGGGGGCGTTCGCTTCGATGTCCTGCGCGCGGATCGTCTCGTTCGAGGAATACAAAAAGTTTGTGGCCAGTACGATTTGCCACATCCCAAGGGTCACGATGAACGGCGGCAGCTTCATGACGGCAATCAACCAGCCGTTAATATAGCCGCAGATCATACCGCACACGAGGCCAAGGGCGATCGCGACTTCGACGGGCAATCCGTAGCGAAATGTGAACTGCCCCATCACGACCGACGACAGCACCATGATTGCGCCAACAGACAAATCGATACCGGCCGTCAGAACCACAAGGCTTTGCGCGGCGGCGACGATGCCGACGATCTGGACCTGTTGCAGGATCAGCGTCAGGGCAAAGGGGGAAAAGAACTTCGACCCCAAAAGCAAGCCGAACACTGCAATGGACGCCAGCAGCACGAACAGCGGCACAAGCGCAGGGTTGACGTGCAGCGCATGCTGCAACTTGGACAGCGCGCCCTTTCGATGAGCGGCAAATTTAGCGACGTCTTCGGATTTGGTCGTCTTTATGACGGACTCATAATCATCGGCATGACCAGCCATTTTCAGTCTCCCCCCGTTCTGCAGGTAAATATCGGCCCGCACCGGGGCCGCGGCGAAAGGGGCAGGAAAATCCCGCCCCTTTCAAAGACACGCGGGCTTAGGCCGCGCGGGTCAAAGGGCGGCTTAGCCCCAGCACAGATCCGTGCCTTCAGCGACCGAGATGCTGTCGACGCCGTCAGCAGGTTCGTCCGTCACCAGCGCGACGCCGGTGTCAAAGAAATCCTTGCCTTCGGTGTTCTGCGGCTTGGTGCCGTCAGCAGCAAAAGCGGCAATCGCCTCGATCCCCTTGGACGCCATCAATAGTGGATACTGCTGCGCCGTTGCACCGATCACGCCGTCGGCGATGTTCTGCACGCCGGGGCAACCGCCGTCGACAGAGACGATCAGCACGTCGTTTTCACGGCCAAAGGACTTCAGCGCCTCATAAGCACCCGCAGCTGCAGGTTCGTTGATGGTATAGACCACGTTGATCATCGGATCGACGGCCAGAAGGTTCTCCATCGCCTTGCGGCCACCTTCTTCGTTGCCGGCGGTGATGTCATTGCCGACGATGCGCGCGTCATCTTCGTCGCCGATGACGTTAGGATCGCCCAGTTCAATGCCGAAGCCTTGCAAGAAACCTTGGTCGCGCAGCACGTCAACCGACGGCTGGCTGACTGCCAGATCAAGCATGGCAATTTTCGCATCAGCAGCGCCGTCGCCCAGCTTGGCGGCAGCCCACTTACCGATCAGCTCGCCCGCCAGAAAGTTATCTGTGGCAAAGGTCGCGTCAGCCGCGTCAATCGGGCTTAGCGGGGTGTCCAGCGCGATGACCAAAAGGCCAGCTTCGCGGGCTTGGGTCACAGCGCCAACGATGGACGATGTGTCGGATGCGGTCAGCAGGATACCCGATGCGCCATCGGCGATGCAGGTTTCAATCGCTGCGACTTGCGTTTCGTGATCGCCGTCCACCTTGCCAGCATAGGACCGCAGGGTCATGCCAGCTTCTGCGGCAGCCGCTTCAGCGCCTTCACGCATTTTGACGAAAAACGGGTTGGTGTCTGTTTTGGTGATCAGGCATGCCGATGCGCCGTGGGCTTCGGCCGAAGCCATGCCAGCGGTCGTAATAGCGGCCAATGCGGTGCTGATAAGCAGTTTCTTCATGGTGTCCTCCCTAGGAATTCCTCTGACCGAAGCCTCCACTCCGGCAGTCAGGCGACTCGCTTTTGCGCTCGCCCTGACAGCTAGAAACGACATTCCAATCATCCTGTCAATTAATTAATTAGGTTACTTTATTAAATAGAGGGCGTATCCTAAGGCGTGGAAGGCGATTATGTAGCGCGTATGGAAACTGCTTTGATCCAGACTATCAGCACGGGCCTCAGCCAAAGCGGCGTGCGGGATCATAACGCGCGCCTGCTGTTGTCACTGGTGCAGCGCAACGTTGCGTTGCCGGGCACGGATATCGCGCGGTTGTCCGGTTTGTCGGCCCCCACGGTGTCCAGTATCCTGCGCAAACTGGAATCTGACGGGCTGGTTGAACGCGGCGACGCCGTGCGCGGCAAGGTCGGCAAACCGTCGATTCCCATGCGCCTTGCGCCGACGGGGGCCTATGCTTTTGGGCTGAAAATCGGACGGCGGTCAGCGAATCTGTTGCTGATGGACTTTGTCGGCAAAGTGCGGGCCGAGGTTCATCTGAGCTATGACTACCCCCTGCCATCAGAAATTTTTGCTTTCCTCGAAGAGGGGATCAGAGCGTTGACTGCCGATCTGCCCGCCGATCAGCGTACGCGGATTTGCGGCATCGGCGTCGCTGCCCCGTTCGAGTTGTGGAACTGGCACAATCTAAAAGGCCCGCGCGCTAAGTCGTTCCAAACATGGAAGGACGTCAGCATTGCAAGCGAAATTGCGCGGTTCAGCCCGCTGCCCGTCATGGTCACGAATGATGCAACAGCGGCCTGCCAAGCCGAGCACATCTATGGCCGCGGTAAGGCGTTTCGGGACTACGCCTATTTCTTTATCGGGGCCTTTATCGGCGGCGGTGTCGTGTTGAATAATTCGGTGTTCGAGGGGCGGCAGGGCAACGCTGGCGCGCTGGGATCACTGCGCAGCATTGGGTTGAACGGCGAAAGCATGCAGCTTGTGGATGCCGCCTCGTTGCACCTGCTAGAGGCGCGCTTGCAAGAGGTCGATCAGGATACCCGCCAGCTGTGGACCGATCCGACCAGTTGGAAGCGGCTATCGCGCTATGTCGATCCTTGGCTCAGCCAAACCGCGCAGGAACTTGCTAAGGCTAGCCTTTCCACCTGCGCCGTCATCGATTTCGAGGCGATCTTGATCGACGGTGCCTTCCCTGATCACATTCGGCACGAATTGGTGACGCGGGTGCGGCGCTACGTGGCGACGCAGGATACCCGCGGCCTTATTGTTCCGGCGATCGAGGCGGGGAGCATCGGCGCAAACGCCCGGGCTCTTGGGGCTGCTTGCGGTCCGATCCGCGCGAATTTCTTTCTCAATACCCACCAAGGCTTGTCTGCCGCCTGACCCAAACGACGGCACAACCCGTGGTTATACGGCCCGCGCGGATATTCCCGGCGTTTTGCCGCCAACGCGTTGGCGGCGTATTGAAAGTTCCTTGCAAAGCATCATATTCTGCACCGCAGCAAGAATCGGAATTCCCACATGACTTTATCGCGCAACACAGCGCATCTTTCGCGACGGTCCTTTCTGTTGCGCGGTGCCTCATCCTTTGCAGCCATCGCTGCGGCTGCACATATGGCCGCGCCTGCCTTTGCGCAGAACGCTGCTCAGCCGGTGCCATTTTCGTTTGAAATGCTGATCGAACGGGCCCGCCAGACAGCAGCTGCGGACTATGTTGCGCCAAACACTGTAGGCGCGCCGTTTACCGATTTGGACTACGACGACTATCGCAACGTCCAGTTTAACGAAGACAGCGCGCTTTGGGCTGGTCCGGATGCGACGGGCGTGCTGCACGCCTACCACCCCGGTTGGTTGTTCGACAGCACAGTGTCCTTGTTCGAAGTCGTCGGCAGCGTCGCGACGCCGCTGACGTTCACATCCGACGATTTCGTCTATTACGGCGATGCCGCAGGCAAGATCGGCGCAGGCACTCCGCTGCCGGGCGTCGCTGGCTTCCGCATCAACATGCCCCTGAATGCGCCTGACCGCTTTGATGAAGTCGTGTCGTTTCTTGGTGCCAGCTATTTCCGCGCCCTTGGCAAAGACAACCGCTACGGCCTCAGCGCACGCGGTCTGGCCGTCAATACTGCCACGTCAGAGGCCGAGGAGTTTCCCCGTTTCAGCGCGTTCTGGTTAGAACGTCCTGCCTTGGGCAGCACATCCGTGACGTTTTACGCCCTGCTGGAAAGCGAATCCGTCGCGGGTGCCTACCGTTTCGTGCTGACCCCCGGCGAGACGACGACCGTCGACGTGACAACCGAGCTGTTCTTCCGTCAAGACGTGGCCCAGCTTGGCATTGCGCCGCTGACGTCGATGTTCCTGTTCGGCTTGAACGATCGCGGCAGCTTTGATGACTACCGCACGCGCGTCCATGACAGCGAAGCGCTGATCATCAATAGCGAGAACGACACGCTCTTCCGGGTGCTACATAACCCTGAAAAGCTGGCCAATTCGTATTTCAGCGCGCAGTCGCCGAAGTCGTTTGGCCTGGTACAGCGTCACCGTGCCTTTGATGACTACCTTGATGCGGGCGCGCACTACGAACTGCGCCCAAGCCTGATGGTCGAGCCGCAAGGCGATTGGGGCACTGGTATGATCCGCCTGATCGAAATCCCATCCGATCTAGAAGGGAACGACAATATCGTCGCCTTCTGGGTGCCGCAGGAAAGCTTTACCGCAGGCAGCAGCGCCAATGTGTCGTACCGTTTGCATTGGGGCATGGACCCCGTTGGGTCGCGTTCCGAACTTGCCCAAGTTTCGCGCACTTTGGCCGGTCACGGCGGCGTTGCTGGCGTAAAACCGCGCACGGATCAGCGAAAATTCGTCATCGACTACGAAGGCGGTCCTTTGGCGGAACCCTTTGGCGAGCAGGTGGTTGAGGCGCAGATAACGATCAGCGGCGGCAAAGTGCTTCAGCAAACGCTGCAGCGCATCGAAGGCCATGACGCAATGTGGCGTCTTGTGCTGGAGGTCGCGTCAGATGATGACGCCACAGTCGAGCTGCGCGCAAACCTTGCCGCCGGTGACCGGCAGCTGACAGAGACTTGGGTATACCAATGGCGAAAAGCATGACCTACGATTCCAGCGACGCTGTCGCTTTTCCATTCGACATGAAATCACTAGAGCCACCATTTGCCCCGCTCGATATGCCGCGGCAGGTGTTGGAACATGCTGAACGTCCGTCGATCATGAACCTCGTCAGCCGCCTCTTCTTGCGGAACGCCTGATTTGCAACCGCATTTAAGACCGCTGCGTACCCGCCTGAACCGCGTCGGTGCCTTGACGTTCGCAGCGCTGTGCACAGCCGCTGCCGCGGCGACGCTTGCGCAGGCTGGTTTGAACACTGGCTTTGACGCGTGGGATGCGGCTGCGGTCTTTTTGATTGCGATCACAACGGGTTGGCTTGCATGGGGCGCAGCGCAGGCTTTTGTCGGCCTGCCGAGCCTTGCGCCATTGCCGCGTGTTGGGCTGAGCATGCAATCCTTTCCGCCGACGGCGATCCTTGTGCCGATCTGCAACGAAAACCCGGTAGAGGTTTGCGCCCGCGTGCAGGCCATGCGCCTGTCGCTGCAAAAGGCAGGCGTGCCTGCGGATTTTGCCATCCTGTCCGACACCTCTGACCCTGATGCGCTGATCGCAGAGCGCAACGCGCTCGCGCCGCTTTTCTCGCTCGAGGATGGCCCGAACCGCGTTTATTACCGCGTACGCACCGACCGCTATGGCCGCAAGGCTGGCAACGTCGAGGATTTCATCCGCAAGGCGGGCGGCAATTATACCTACGTCGTGATGCTGGACGCCGACAGCCTGATGGAAGGCGAAACCATTCGCCACATGATCGCCCGGATGGAAGACAATCCCGGCATCGGTCTGCTGCAGTCGTTGCCCAAAATCGTCGGGGCCGGCTCTGCCTTTGGCCGGGCGATGCAGTTTTCGGCCAGCTTTCATTCGCCGGTTTTCGCGCGCGGCTTGGCGCGGATGCAGGGGCAGGCGGGTCCGTTCTGGGGCCATAATGCCATCGCCCGCGTGCGCGCCGTGTCGCAGTGCTGCGGTCTGCCGGAACTGTCTGGCCCGCCCCCTTTTGGCGGAACGATCCTGAGTCACGACTATGTCGAGGCTGCGCTTTTGGTGCGCGGCGGCTGGCAGGTCGAAATGGACCCCCGCATTGAGGGATCATTCGAGGAAGGCCCCGACAACCTGCTGGCCTTTGCCCGCCGCGACCGCCGCTGGTGCCAGGGCAACCTGCAGCACATCCGCTTGCTGAATGCCCCCGGTCTGCGTGGGTGGAGCCGGTTTGTCTTTGTGCAGGGCATCCTATCTTATTTGGTGTCGCTGGCGTGGGGCGCGTTCTTGATCGTGTCGATGTTGTCAGCTGCAACTGCTGGCGCACCGAACTATTTCCCGGACGCCTACCAGCTGTTTCCCAAGTTTCCCGACGATAAGACATTCCAAGTCATCGCGCTGGCCGTGGGTGTCGGCGGACTGCTTTTGCTGCCCAAACTCGCGATTTTTGCGGAATCCGTCGCCGCGCGGCGCACCTCTGGTTTCGGTGGCACAGCACGGGCCTTCGCCTCTGTCTTGTCGGAAACCTTGCTGACTGCACTGATTGCGCCGCTGATGCTGATGTATCAATCCCGCGCCGTGGCAGAAGTGCTATCAGGCCGCGATGGTGGTTGGCCCGCAACCGCGCGCGGCGAAGGGCGGCTTAGCCTGCTGGACGGCTGGCGCGCCGGTCGCTGGATTACGTTGTTCGGTGTGGCTGTGACGATCTTTGTCCTGCAGGCCGCCCCTGCGTTGATCGTCTGGCTCTTGCCTGTCACCGTGCCGATGATTATTGCACCGCTTCTGATTACGGTCACATCGTGGCCTATTTTAACAAGTGTCTTCCGCGTTCCGCAGGAAATGACGCTGCCCCCCGTCGTCGCGGATTATCGCAGACGGATGGCGCAGGACGCCGGAACAGAAGGAATACCAGATGGCGCGATCACCCGCTCGGCCTAAGGCACAGCTTAGCCCGGCCCGGCAAGGTTTGATCGCACCATCCCGCCCGCGTGATCCTCGGATCGACGCGTTTCGCGGGTTGGCGCTGATGATGATCTTGATCGATCACATGCCTGGCAATCCGTGGGAAGAGATCACTGTCCGCAACATCGGTTTTTCCGACGCGGCAGAGGCGTTCTTTATCATGTCCGGTATCGCGGCTGGCATCGCCTATTCCCCCGGCATCGCCCGCTGGCTGGCTGGCGAGTCGCGTTTGTGGGACGGCATGGCCCCGATGTGGCGCCGGTCTTGGACGCTTTATGTTGTGCAAATCGTGCTCAGCGTGATTGCCATCGGCTTATTCAGTTGGTCCGCTGGGGTGTTCTATCGGTCGGCATTCCGAGAGATGCATAACCTTGCAGCGATCTATGACAACACCGGCGCCGCGCTGATCGGCTTGCCGATACTGGGTTATCAGATCGGCTATGTGAACATTCTGCCGTCCTATATCGTGCTGCTGATCGCAGCGCCGTTTCTGCTGATCGCGGGGGTAAGGGCCCCATGGCTGACCCTCGCAGGGTCTGTCGCGCTGTGGTTTGTTGCTGGCGCGATGCGGTGGAATATCCCGATCTATCCGGGCAATGGTGGCTGGTTTTTGAACCCGCTGACATGGCAGCTGATTTTTACCATCGGCCTGTTGATTGGCATCCGTCACCGCCGCGATGAACGGCTAGTTCCTTATTCTAAAGCGCTGTTTGCGCTGACCTTGGGCTTTTTGATCTTCGCTTTCGCATGGCGGCATGTGCCAGAGCTGGGCGCGATCATGAACCATAAGATGGCGCAGCTTGGCCGTCTGGGCGCGCCCGGCAACATCGTGTCCCATAACAAGACCATGCTGGCATTGCCGCGCCTGCTGCATATTTTGGCGCTGGCCTATGTGCTGTCTTGCCTGCCCTTTGTGACGCGCATCTGCGCCCACCGCTATGCTGCGCCGCTGCGGTTGATGGGCGGGCATGGGCTACTGGTGTTTGGGCTTGGTACGATCCTCGCGCTCGTCGGGCAAATCCTGATGATCGTAGAGCCGCGCGTGACGTGGCTGCCTTGGGTCTTGCCCGTGATCGGTGTGTTAATCTGCTATATCGCTGCCCGCGTCGCCGACAGCGCCCGCAGCGCAAAGCCTGCGGCAAAGGCCAAAGTGCCTGCGCCGCAGTAGGGGCAACTAGATCGCTAGGTGCCGATCACACCCTTTTTCAGGATGATATTGCCGTAAAGCCGTGTCTCTCCGGTTTGGACGATCGCAAAGGCGGATTTGGCTCGTGTGTAAAACGCGAACCGTTCTAGCTGGGCGATCTGCGCCGGATTGTCGGCAGTTTGGGTGATGATGCTTTGAAATTCGGCGACGACAGGCGGGACTGCATCCGGATCACCGACAACTTGCATCACCAGTGCGGGGTACGGCACGAAGCTGTCCAGCGGCAGCAGGCTAAGGATCGCCTGCAGCGCATCGGTTGCGCTAATCCCGTCCAGACGGTGACACCGTTGGCCAAGCGCCGTGCCAGGAAAGTTGGCGTCGGCGATCACAATTTCATCGCCGTGGCCCATGGCCCGCAAGCTATGTAGCAGATCGGGCGACAAAATCGGCGGGATATTATGCAGCATGGGGCGGCTCCTGTGGGACGGGGGCATCTGGGCGGATCAGACCTTGGGATTTCAAATCTGTCCAGAGGGCTGCGGGGATTGGCGTTTCAAAGATCTGAACGTTCTGGCGCACTTCGCTTGGATTGGCGGCGCCGGGGATGACGGTTTTGACAGCTGGATGGCCCAGCGGAAATTGCAAGGCGGCGGCGATCAACGGCACCGCGTGATCTGCACACACAGCGCCCAGCTTGCGCACGCGGTCCATGATGTGATCCGGGGCAGGGGCGTAGTCATAGCGCGCGCCATCGATCGCGCCCGTCGCCAGAATGCCCGAATTATACGGCCCGCCCAGAATAATCCCAACGTCCCGCGCCACACACAGCGGTAAAAAGCTGTCCAGTGGGTCTTGTTCCAGCAGTGTATAACGTCCGGCAAGCAGGAAGCCGTCAAAGTCAGCCTCGCCCAGCAGGCGTTCGCAAATCTGCCAAGTGTTCACGCCAGCGCCAATCGCAGCAATCTGGCCCGCGCTGCGCAATTCGGTCAGGGCGCGATAGCCGCCTTGGCTAAACAGCTCGCGCAGCTTTTCGTCCTCTCCGGCCGCGCCATGAGTGCCGGCGTCGATATCGTGCAAAAACAGCATGTCGATCCGGTCTGTGCCGAGCCGGGCCACGCTGTCATGATAGCTGCGCATGATGCCGTCGTAGGTATAATCAAAGACGATCCGTTTCTGCGGCACATCGACAAAAGCCTCTGGCGTGACGTCTTGGGGTGCGCAGTCGTGCAGCACGCGGCCTACCTTGGTCGATAGGATCAGGGCGTCCCGGTCAAAGCGGGTCAAGGCATCGGCAAAGCGCAGTTCCGACCGGCCCAAGCCATACTGCGGGGCGGTGTCGAAATAGCGGATGCCCGCGTCCCAAGCCGCATCCAGCGTCGCCTGCGCATCCGCCTCTGTTATGCGGCGATAAAGGTTGCCTAGCGGGGCACCGCCAAAGCCAAGCTGCGTCAACGGCAAAGGGCGCTGCGTGCGATTGTTCAGGAGGGTCGTATCAGACAGTCGCATCATGTCACCTTGCTAGCTGGGGCGGAAATAATCGGGGAATTGCTTCTCAAGTGGCTCAATCCGGCTAATCAGCTGACCCAGATGAAAGGCCATCGCGGTCTTGGCGGCCTCTGTGTCTTGATCTGCAATCGCGTCTAGAACGGCGCGGTGCTCTGCCACGGCCTGCGCCGGACGGCCCAGTTCGGGCAGCACAAGGACGCGTGCGCGTTGCAGTTGTAGCGACATCTGCCCTGCGACCGCGGCAACCTTTGGAAAGCCCGTAAAGCTAAGGATCAGGTCGTGGAATTGCAGGTCTGCCTCAAAAAATCCTTGAAAGTCGGCGTCTTCAACAAGCAAACCTTGCAGGCGCAGATTGCGTGACAGTTGGACCAGTTGGGCATCGGTGCGGCTCTCGGCCACGGCCCTGACCGCGGCAACCTCCACCGCGTCGCGCAGAAAACTTTCCTCTTTCAGCGCGGCCATCGAAAAGCGGGACACGCGGGTGGCGGATTGGGGGATGATGTCAACCAAACCGTCCACGGACAGCCGGGCCAGCGCCTCGGCCACGGGGGACCGGGACACGCCTAACTGTTCGCACAGCGCGCCTTTGCGCAGGACCGCGCCGGGCGGCAGCGTCAGGTCAAGGATGCGATTTCGCAGCACAGTATAAACCCGCTGCCCCAAGGGGCCGTCCATGCCGTTGATATCAATTTCTTCGCTGACAAAGGTCATTGTCGTATTTTCCATAACTGACATGTTAGTTGACAGGTGCGCCAAGTCAATCTAGCCGTTGCTGTATTAACCCGCTTAATAGCCCGTCACAGGATTGCGCAACATGACGAAGCCACCCCGCATGCTAAAACTTCACCCAGACGACAACGTTGCGATCGCCTTGGGCGACATTGACACGGGCGATGTGGGTTTTGCGGGCGGGCCGACGTTGCTGCAGGCAATCAAGCAGGGGCACAAATGCGCGCTTGCCCCGATTGCCGCAGGCCAGAACGTGATCCGCTATGGTCAGACCATCGGGCAGGCGACCGCAGACATCGCGACGGGCGAACATGTGCATACGCAAAATTTGGGCATGGGCGCGCACACGCAGGACTACGCCCACGCCAGCGAGGCAAAGGCGCTTGCGCCCGCCGCCGAGGTGCGCACCTTTGACGGCTATCACCGCGCGGATGGGCGGGTCGGCACGCGCAATTACCTTGGCATTCTGACCTCGGTGAACTGCTCTGGCTCGGTTGCTAAATTCATCGCAGAGGCGGCAGAGAAGTCGGGCCTTTTGGATGAATTCCCAAATATCGACGGCATCGTTCCGATCACCCACGGCACAGGCTGCGGCATGTCGGGCGATAACGAAGGTTACACCACGCTGTTCCGCACCTTGTCGGGCTACGCGCAGCATCCCAACTTTGGCGGCATCCTGCTGATCGGCCTCGGGTGCGAGGTGATGCAGATCGCCGACCTTGTTGGCGGACGGCCCATCCGGGCCGATGGCGCACTACGCTATATGACGATCCAGCAAGAAGGCGGCACCCGCAAGACCATCGAAAAAGGGTTGAGCGAACTGCGCGGCATCGCCGAACTGGCCAATACCGCCACCCGGCAGCCCGCACCGATTTCGCACCTGATCGCGGGGATGCAATGCGGCGGATCGGACGGCTATTCCGGCATCACCGCCAATCCCGCGTTGGGCATCGCGTCTGATCTGCTGGTCCAGCACGGCGGCACCACGATCCTGTCCGAGACGTCAGAGATTTACGGCGCCGAACACCTGCTGACACGCCGCGCGGTATCGGTCGAGGTTGGCCTAAAGCTGATCGACCGTGTGCGTTGGTGGGAAGATTACACCGCCCGCAACAAGGGCGAAATGGACAACAACCCCAGCCCCGGCAACAAGCGCGGCGGGTTGACCACGATCCTTGAAAAGTCCCTTGGCGCTGTAGCCAAAAGCGGCAGTGCGCCGCTGACGGATGTGTTTTTATTCGCAGAAAAGATCGAAACGCCCGGCTTTGTCTTTATGGACAGCCCCGGGTTCGACCCCTGCTCTGTCACCGGGCAGATCGCGTCGGGGGCGAACCTGATTGCATTCACCACCGGGCGCGGATCGGTGTCGGGCTATATGCCCACGCCGGGGATCAAGATCGCGACCAATTCCGAAATGTATCACCGGATGTCGGACGACATGGACGTGAACTGCGGCGATATCGTCAGCGAGGGTGTCAGCCTGACCGATAAGGGTCGCGATATTTTCGAATTGTTCATCCGCGTGGCATCGGGCGAGCCCACAAAAAGCGAAGAGCTTGGCTTTGGCGGCGTCGAATTCGTCCCCTGGCAGATTGGCGCAGTGATGTAGCGCCGCGCCAAAACGGGACGGGACCAAGAGCTTGGGAGGGCTTTGTAGGTGAGTTATCTAGTCGAAATGCGGGGGATCGAAAAGCGTTTCCCCGGCGTTCATGCGCTCAAATCGGTGCAGTTCAATCTACGCCCCGGCGAAGTGCACGCCTTGATGGGCGAGAACGGCGCTGGCAAGTCGACCTTGATGAAGATCATGTCCGGCATCTATGCCCGCGACGGTGGAGAGATGTTTGTCGATGGCACCCCCGTCGCCCCTGACAGTCCCCGCGCGGCGCAAGATCTTGGCATTGGCATCATCCACCAAGAGCTGAGCCTGATGAACGATCTGACGGCCGCACAAAACGTGCTGATCGGGCGCGAGCCGCGGCGCAGTTTCGGGCGGCTAGACGAGCCTGAACTGAACCGACGCGCGGCTGAAATCTTTGCCTCGCTTCGCCTTGCGATGGACCCGCGCACAAAGGTCAGCACCCAGACCATTGCCCGCCAGCAGCTGATCGAAATCGCAAAGGCGCTGTCCTATAATCCGCGCGTCCTGATCATGGACGAACCCACCGCCGCCCTGAACGATGCCGAAATCGCAGAGCTGTTTGCTGTGATCGCAAAGCTCAAGGCTGACGGCGTCGGGATCGTTTACATCAGTCACCGCATGGACGAAATTAAGCGCATCGCCGACCGCGTCACGATCCTGCGCGACGGGGCCTATATCGACACGCTGGACGCAGCCGACACGCCGCTGTCCAAGATTATTCAGCTGATGGTCGGCCGCGAAGTCACGCAAAGCCGCGCCACCGTGCCGGACCTGTCGCAAGCCCCTGTCGCGCTAGAAGTGCGCGGCCTGTCGCGCGGCAAAGACGTGCGCGACGTCAGCTTTTCCGTGCGCAAAGGAGAAATCCTTGGCTTTGCCGGGTTGATGGGGGCAGGGCGGACAGAGGTCGCGCGCATCATCTTTGGCGCCGACCCACGCGACGCAGGCGAAATCCGGGTGGGCGGTTATGCCGTCGATATCCTCACGCCCCACGCCGCTGTGCAGGCCGGGATCGGGTACCTATCAGAGGATCGCAAACACTTTGGTCTGGCCGTCGATATGACCGTCCGCGCCAACATCGCCATGGCGAATATGGCGCAATTCACGAGCCGTACCGGTGTGCTGGACGAAGGCGCGATGAAGCGCATTGCCGTTGATTACATCAGCCGCCTTGGCATCCGCACCCCGTCCGATATGCAGGCCGTGCGTCTGCTGTCGGGGGGCAATCAGCAAAAGGTTGTCATCGCCAAATGGCTGCTGCGCGATTGCGATGTGCTAATTTTCGACGAACCCACGCGCGGCATCGACGTCGGGGCGAAGTCCGAGATTTACGCCCTGCTCGAAGACCTTGCGGCCCAAGGGCGCGCGATCATCGTGATCTCGTCCGAACTGCCAGAGGTCATGCGATTGTCCCACCGCATCGCGGTGATGTGCGAGGGGCGCTTGACCGGCATCCTGCCCGGCGGCGCGCAAACCACCCAAGAACAGATCATGGAACTGGCAACACGGCGCGACAGCGCATTGACCGTTGCGGAGGACGCATAATGACCACGACGACTGCAAACACCCCACAAACCATGCTGTCTCGCATCATCGCGGCGGGCACGCATCAGCGGGTGCTGGCCTTTGCGTCCCTCGTCGTGCTGCTGATCGGTTTCTCGATCGCTTCGCCGAACTTTATGCAGACCAGCAATATGATCGCGATTCTGCAGGCGACGTCGGTGAACGGTGTGCTGGCGGTGGCGGTGACGCTGGTTATCATCACTGGCGGCATCGATTTGTCCGTCGGCACGATGATGACATTCTGCGCCGTGATCACGGGGGTCGTGCTGACCTATGCGGGCATGCCGCTGCTGCTGGGCGTTTTTGCCGCCATCGCAACGGGCGCGCTTTGCGGCTCTATGTCAGGCACTTTCGTCGCTAAGATGAAGATCCCGCCCTTTATTGCGACGCTTGGCATGATGTTGATCCTCAAGGGGCTGTCCCTTGTGATTTCGGGCACCCGGCCGATCTATTTCAACGACACGCCGGGGTTTAGCCTGATCTCTCGCGGGTCAATCATCGGCGATATCTTTCCCGCCATGCCGATCCCGAATGGCGTGCTAATCCTGTTCATCGTGGCGGGCGTCACCGCCTATATTCTGAACCGCACCGTGCTGGGGCGCTATTGCTTTGCACTGGGGTCGAACGAAGAATCCGTGCGTCTGTCGGGCGTGAACACCGACCGCTGGAAAATCGCAATCTATGCGCTGGCGGGGGGCATCGTCGGCATCGCTGGCTTGCTGATCGCCTCGCGCCTAAATTCGGCCCAGCCCGCATTGGGATTGGGGTACGAGCTTGAGGCGATTGCCGCCGTCGTCATCGGCGGCACGTCCCTATCTGGCGGGCGCGGCTCGATCCTCGGCTCTTTGATTGGCGCGCTGATCATGGCGGTGCTGACCAACGGCTTGCGCGTGCTGTCGGTCGCGCAGGAATGGCAGACCGTCGTCACCGGCGCGATCATCATCCTCGCTGTCTATGCGGACATGATGCGCCGCAAAGGGGCCAGCTGACACAGCTTAGACCAAGACCCCGGCCTGCGAGGAGGCAGGCCGGGTCCATCAACCCAGGAGGAAACCACATGTTATCACGTCGTCTTTTGATTGGCGCATTTAGCGCCACACTCGCCCTCGGCTCTGCGCCTGCTGCCATGGCGCAGGATATTTATATCCCGCTGATTTCAAAAGGGTTTCAGCACCAGTTCTGGCAGGCTGTGAAATCCGGTGCCGATCAAGCCGCCGCAGAATTCGGCGTGCGGATCACGTTTGAAGGCCCGGACAATGAAACCATGGTCGATCGCCAGATCGACATGCTGGCCGCGGCGCTCGCCAATAACCCTTCTGCTATCGGCTTTGCCGCTCTCGACAGCCAAGCTGCCATTCCGCTGCTGCAACAGGCTGCCGATGCAGGCATCCCGGTCATCGCGTTTGATAGCGGTGTTGAAAGCGACATTCCCGCAACGACCGCCACCACAGACAACGTCGCTGCCGCCGCGCTGGCCGCTGACAAGATGGCTGAACTGATCGGCGGCGCTGGCAAAGTCGCCGTGGTCGCACACGACCAAACCAGCCGCACTGGTATTGATCGCCGCGATGGTTTCCTGAACCAGATCGAAGCGAACTATCCCGATATCGAAGTCGTCAGCGTCCAGTATGGTGCGGGCGATCAGCTGCAATCGACCGAGGTTGCCAAGGCGATCCTGACCGCCAATCCTGATCTGGTGGGCATGTTCGGCACCAACGAAGGCTCTGCCATCGGTATCGTCAACGCGATCCGAGAGATGGCCACCGAAGGTGTGACGATCATCGGCTACGATTCCGGAAAGGCCCAGACCGACGCAATCCGCGAGGGGTTGATGGCTGGCGCGATCACCCAGAACCCTGTCGGCATCGGCTATGAAACCGTCAAGGCCGCCGTCGCCGCCATGAACGGCGAGGAACTGCCTGCCATCATCGACACGGGCTTTTACTACTACGACCAGTCCAACATCGACGACGCTGAAATTCAGGCCGTTCTGTACGATTGATCCTTCCAATGTGCGGTCCGGCGAATGCTTGGGCCGTACAGCCATACGCAATTTCTGACACCCGAGGATACTATGAAACTTCTGCGCTACGGTCCCAAAGGCCAAGAAAAACCCGGCTGCCTTGATGCGCAAGGGCAGGTGCGTGACCTGTCGGACCATGTGGACGATATCGCTGGCGCTGGGCTGTTGCCTGACGCGATTGCCCGGCTGCAAACGCTGGATATCAACGCGCTGCCCATCGTGCGCGGCACCCCGCAGGACGATCTGCGCCTTGGCCCCTGCGTCGGGCAGACGGGTAAATTCGTTTGCATCGGCCTGAACTATGCCGACCACGCCGCCGAAAGCGGCCTTGATGTACCGCCAGAACCGGTGATCTTTAACAAATGGACCTCTGCCATTGTTGGCCCTGATGATGACGTCCTGATCCCGCGCGGATCGCAAAAGACCGATTGGGAGGTCGAGCTGGGCATCGTGATCGGCAAAGGCGGCAGCTATATCGAAGAGGCTGATGGGCTGGACCATGTCGCAGGTTTCTGCGTCATCAACGACGTGTCTGAACGTGAATACCAGATCGAACGTGCTGGCACTTGGGACAAAGGCAAGGGGTGCGACACCTTCGGGCCGACGGGCCCTTGGCTGGTGACGCCGGACGAGGTGGGCGATTTCAACGCGCTGGGCATGTGGCTAGAGGTTGACGGCAAACGCTATCAGAACGGATCGACCGCCACGATGGTCTACAAAGTGCCGCATCTGATTGCCTACTGCTCGCAATTCATGAGCCTTCAGCCGGGCGATATCATATCGACCGGGACGCCGCCGGGTGTGGGCATGGGACTGAAGCCGCCGACCTATCTGAAAGGCGGCGAGGTTATCCGCCTTGGTATCGACGGCCTTGGTGTGCAGACGCAAAACGTGCGCCGCGCAAGCTAGGCGAACAGGCAATTTGCGCCCGCTGGGGTGCACGAAGAAGGGCGGGGGTCATTAAGGCCGCCGCCCTTTTGCGTTTCCGCCCCTCTGCATCCTGCATCAGTACAGAGTCGCTTTTTCAAAAGCGTTCCGATTAATCTGTGCGCGACTCGCCCGATAAATGGGCGATAGGTCGCGCAATTGCACACCGATTAGGCGAATTTGGCGGGTGCCCTCGGTCAGAGGGGAATTCTCTGGAATGTGATCGGACCCAAGGGACAGGGTTTGACCGTGCCGTAATGGCATCATCGCCGCGCGGCCCATCGGACTGACCCGTCCCAAACGCCGCTTGGTGAAGTAACAAAATTGCTGCGGTCCAGCAGATGCCGCGCGCAGGCCTAGGTCCGCGCGGCGCACCGGAACCCGGCAGACAACAGGGGATGACCATGACCACACCAATGAAAACCGCAGCCCTCACACTCGCCGCCCTCGCGGCGTCGACCACGCTTGCGTCCGCACAGGATTGCGCAGAGCCGATCAAGGTCGGCGTTTTGCACTCGCTCTCCGGCTCCATGGCGATTTCGGAAACCACGTTGAAAGACGTCATGCTGATGCTGGTCGAAGACCAGAACGCCAAAGGCGGCGTGCTGGGGTGCCAACTGGAGGCTGTCGTCGTCGACCCTGCATCCGATTGGCCGCTGTTCGCTGAAAAAGCGCGAGAGTTGCTGACCGTGGACAACGTCGATGTGATTTTTGGCAACTGGACATCCGTGTCGCGCAAATCCGTCCTGCCGGTGATCGAAGAGCTGAACGGCCTGCTGTTCTATCCCGTCCAGTACGAAGGCGAAGAATCCTCTAAGAACGTCTTCTACACTGGCGCTGCTCCGAACCAGCAGGCGATCCCTGCCGTTGATTACTTCCTCGAAGAGCTTGGCGTCGAAAAGTTCGCGCTGCTTGGCACCGACTACGTCTATCCGCGCACGACGAACAACATCCTGCAGGCTTATCTGATGGACAAGGGCATCGCCGAGGAAGACATCTTCGTCAACTACACCCCCTTCGGCCAGTCCGACTGGGCGACCATCGTCGGTGACGTCGTGGCGCTGGGCGAAGACGGCAAGCAGGTCGGCGTGATCAGCACGATCAACGGCGACGCAAACATCGGCTTTTACAAAGAACTCGCCGCTGCTGACGTTAGCGCTGACGACATTCCCGTCGTTGCCTTCTCGGTGGGTGAAGAAGAGCTGTCCGGTCTGGATACGTCGAACCTTGTCGGCCACCTTGCCGCATGGAACTACTTCATGTCCTCTGAAACGCCTGAAAACGCTGACTTTATCGCAAAGTGGCACGCTTATATCGGTGACGATGCCCGTGTGACGAACGATCCGATGGAAGCGCATTACATCGGCTTCAACATGTGGGTCCAAGCGGTCGAAGCGGCTGGCACCACCGACGTTGACGCCGTGTCGGGCGCAATGATCGGCCAGACCTTCCCGAACCTGACCGGCACCATTGCGGAAATGCTGCCGAACCACCACCTGACCAAGCCGGTCCTGATCGGCGAGATCCGCGCCGACGGTCAGTTCGACATCATCAGCCAGACAGAGCCGGTTGCCGGCGATGCATGGACCGACTTCCTGCCTGAAAGCGCTGTGCTGACCAGCGACTGGAAGGACCTGAAGTGCGGCATGTACAACACCGAAACGCAGACCTGCGTGCAGCTGACCTCTAACTACTAATCGCAACTTCTGGGCGCGGGGATCCTCCTCGCGCCCGGTCTACACTTTGACTGAAAGTCCATCATGTTGCGCATTCTGGCCGCTCTGATCCTCTCGCTCGGCTTTGCATCCTTAGGGCAGGCGCAAGATCTGCAACCCGTCTTGCAATCCCATGCCAGCGAGATTGCAAAGCCCTCTCGCAGCAGCGTGTCGACCGCCCTTGATGCACTGGTCGCATCTGGTCTGCCGCAGGTCACGCCGTTCCTAGAGGCATGGACCGACAAGGGCATTTGGCAGCGCGACGCGGATGGTGTGTTCTTTTACGGCAGCGCCAAGGGCAGTGATCTGACCCTACGCGACGTCGACACGGACGCCGAAACTGTTGTCACCACAAACGGTTACACTGAACTGCGCCCCAACGGCGGTGTGCGCCGCGTGATCGGCACGGCGCTGGTGCAATTTCAGCTATCTGACCCGGACATCACCCGCCGCCTGTCGGCCATCGACTCCATCGCGCGCCGCCCTGACGCCGACCAGCTGGAGCCGCTTTTGGCGTCCATCGACGGCGAAGCTGACCGCGCTCTGAAGGCGCGTAAAATCCAGCTCGCGAACTTCCTCTCTGCCAGCTTTGCCCCCACTGTGGCGGACCGCATCACCGCCATCGACAGCCTGTCGCGCGACACCTCGATCGAGGCGCGGGCCGTCCTGAACCAGATCCTTTCCACCAAATCCGCCGTGGCAACGACCCTGCCAGAGGCCAATATCGCCCGCACATTAACCCCGGGCGATGACCTGACCGTGGCAGAGGCCTACGACCGTTTGATTGCTGCTGACCTTGCGCCGCCCGTGATCCCGCCTGCTGCCATCCGCGATGCGCTGGCCGCTAATATCATCGACGGCCGCGTCGGCGGCCTGCCCACCGCGCAGCTTGGGACCGACGCTGCCCGCGCGCAGGCCTATGCCGCATTGGCTGCCGCTGGCACCGTGGCGCCACTGGTCACCGCGCAAGACCAAACCGCCGCCGCCGCGCAACATGTCTTCTACGAGGTCTATGACCAAGACGACGCCGCCATAACGGATGCCGCCCGCGCCGCGCTGACGTCGGTCGAAACCCGCGTCGCCGCCGCGCGCTTTGCCGACCTCGCGCTCGATGCGCTCTCGCTTGCGTCCATCTACTTTCTTGCGGCCATCGGCCTTGCGATCACCTTTGGCGTGATGGGCGTCATCAACATGGCCCATGGCGAATTCATCATGATGGGGGCCTATACTGGCTATGTCGTGCAGCAGTTCGTGCCCGATTATACGCTGTCGATCATCATTGCCCTGCCGCTAGCCTTTGCCGTGACCTTTGCTGCTGGCGTGACGATGGAACGCCTTGTGATCCGCCACCTTTACCATCGCCCGCTGGAAACGCTGCTGGCGACCTTCGGCATCTCTATCGCGCTGCAACAGTTGGCCAAGAATATCTTCGGCACGCAGGCCCGCCCTCTGACCTCTCCGGGGTGGCTCGACGGCGCTTGGGTGCTGTCTGACGTGATCCAGATCAGCTATATCCGCATCGCGATCTTCGTTTTAGCACTGCTGTTCCTTGGTCTGATCATCCTGATCCTGAACCGCACACGGCTGGGACTAGAGGTCCGCGCCGTCACCCAGAATCCCGGCATGGCGGCCTCCATGGGGATCGACCCCGACCGCATCAATATGATGACCTTCGGTCTTGGTTCTGGCATCGCGGGCATCGCCGGGGTCGCCATCGGCCTCTACGCCAAGGTCACCTCTGAAATGGGTGCCGACTATATCGTGCAAAGCTTCATGACCGTTGTCGTCGGCGGCGTCGGGAACGTTTGGGGCACCCTCGCTGGTGCCTCTCTGATCGGGTTTTTGCAAAAGGGGATCGAGTTCCTGAACCCCTCCAACACCTTGGCCGCGCAAACCTACATGGTCCTGTTTATCATCCTCTTCATCCAATTCCGCCCCAAGGGCATCGTCGCCCAAAAGGGCCGCGCGGCGGCCGACTGATGCGCTGCTTTTCCCTTCTTCTGGTCAAAAATACCTCGGGGGTGCGGGGGCTGGCCCCCGCCTTCGCGGCACGCACCGCGCGGCGCAACTTCCGGATCCAAAGGCACACAACATGACCCAAGGCTTCCTCGTCACCAACCGCTCTGTCCGCTGGTTCCTGATGGCACTCGCCCTGTTCACTGCGGTCGTGGCTTTCGGCTCAGAGGCATCGGGCGCAGGCCTTGTCTCGACCTCGCTCGTCAAAACGCTCGGCAAGACCCTGTGCCTATGCCTGATCGCCGTCGCGATGGATG
The DNA here is from genome assembly GCF_900114485.1 of Loktanella salsilacus. GTDB lineage: Bacteria > Pseudomonadota > Alphaproteobacteria > Rhodobacterales > Rhodobacteraceae > Loktanella > Loktanella salsilacus. The sequence goes on from NZ_FOTF01000003.1 coordinate 32,804, forward strand.
TTGTCTGGGGCTATTGCGGCATTCTAAGCCTCGGCCACTTCGCCTTCTTCGGCATCGGCGGCTACGCGGTCGGCATGTGGCTGATGTACGCCCGCACCGAGGGCATCGTGATGTCCAGCCTGCAGGCGCAAACAATCCCGCCCACCCCGGCAGAGGTGTCGGACGCCATCGGCAGCCAAATCTTTGGCGTCGTAGGCAGTTCCGACTTTCCGATGATCTGGGCCTTCGCCCACAGCCTGCCGCTGCAGTTGCTGATGGTCGTCCTCGTGCCGGGTTTTCTGGCGTTGATTTTTGGCTGGCTGGCCTTTCGCAGCCGGGTCACGGGCGTGTACCTGTCGATCCTGACCCAAGCGATGACCCTCGCGCTCTCGCTCTACCTGTTCCAGAACGACTCCGGCTTGCGCGGCAACAACGGCTTGTCCGGCCTGCAAAACATCCCCGGATTCGAGCAGACCTCACAAGCCACGATCAGCCTCGTGTTCTTCCTCGCCTCCGCGCTCGCCCTTGGCCTTGGATATGTCCTGTTCGCTTGGGTCGTGGCAGGCAAAATGGGCAGCGTCGTCAAAGGTATCCGCGATAACGAAGCGCGCGTGCGTTTTCTGGGCTACCGTGTCGAAGGCTACAAACTTTTTGTCTTCACGCTGACTGCCGTCGTCTCGGGCATCGCCGGGGCGCTGTATTACCCGCAGGCGGGCATCATCAACCCGGCGGAAATCGCGCCGATTGCCTCGATCTACTTGGCCGTCTGGGTCGCCATCGGCGGGCGCGGGCGGCTTTACGGCGCGGTCATCGGGGCGGCGTTGGTGTCGCTCTTGTCCAGCTGGTTCACAGGCGGCGGCGCACCGGATGTGAACCTTGGTTTCTACCGCATCCAGTGGACCGACTGGTGGTTGGTGCTGCTTGGCCTGTCCTTTGTTTGCGTCACGCTGTTCTTTCCCAAGGGCATCGGCGGGCTGTTCGATTACATCGTCAGGAAACCATCATGAGCAGCCTTCTTGAAGTCTCTGGCGTCAGCAAAACCTTCGACGGTTTCCGCGCGATCAACGACCTGTCGATCCAGATCAACGAGCCGGAGTTGCGCGCCATCATTGGCCCAAATGGTGCGGGCAAGACCACCTTTATGGACATCGTGACCGGAAAAACGAAACCCGACGTCGGCCGCGTCGTCTGGGGAGAGCGGAACGAGTCCCTGCTTGGCCTGTCAGAGGCCGAAATTGCGAATAAAGGCATTGGCCGCAAGTTCCAGAAACCCACCGTGTTCGAGGATCAAACCGTCCGCCAAAACCTTGCCATGGCGCTGAAAAATCCGCGCGGGCCATTTGCGGTGCTATTCCACCGCAAGACCGAGGAAGGGGCGGCAAGGATCGAAGAGATCGCGGCAGAGATTGGTCTCTCGGACCAGCTGACCCGCACCGCAGGAGAGTTAAGCCACGGACAAAAGCAGTGGTTGGAAATCGGGATGCTGCTCGCGCAAGACCCGCGCCTGCTGCTGGTGGATGAACCTGCCGCTGGCATGACGGCGGAAGAGCGGGAAAAGACCACCGATATCCTGCGCCGTGCGGCCCAGACCCGCGCCGTGGTCGTGGTTGAACACGATATGGAGTTCGTCCGCCGCCTTGATTGCAAAGTCACCGTCCTGCACGAGGGGCATGTGCTGGCCGAAGGCTCGCTGGACCACGTCACTGCCGACCCCATGGTGATCGACGTTTATCTGGGGCGGTCTGATGCTTGAAGTCACTGATCTTTCGCTGAAATACGGGCAAAGCCAGATATTGTATGACGTGTCCATGACTGCCCCCGTCGGGCAGGTCACGACCGTTATGGGCACGAACGGCGTTGGCAAAACCAGCCTGCTACGCGCATTGTCGGGGCGGCACGGCTACAGCGCTGGCACCATCACGCTGAACGGCGACGTGCTAAACCACCCCACCGCCGCGCAGGCCGCAAAGGCGGGAATCGCTTATGTGCCGCAAGGGCGCGAAGTCTTTCCGATGATGAGCGTGGCCGAGAATTTGGAAACCGGCTTTGCCTGCCTGCCCAAGGGCGAACGGCATGTGCCCGATTGGATTTTCGATCTGTTCCCCGTGCTGGCGGAAATGCAGCATCGCCGCGGCGGCGATCTGTCCGGCGGGCAGCAGCAGCAACTGGCGATTGCCCGCGCCTTGATTACCAAACCCCGCGTTTTGCTGCTGGATGAACCCACAGAAGGTATCCAGCCCAATGTGATCCAGCAAATCGGCCGCGCCATCGCCCAGCTGCGGGAGCGTGGTGATATGGCGATCATCCTTGTAGAACAGAACGTCGATTTCGCGTGGCGTGCAGCGGATAGCTTTGTGATGATGAAACGCGGCGCGGTCTGGCGCAGCATGGCCAAGTCGGACTGCACCCGCGAAGACGTCGTCGCGGCATTGGCGCTATAACTGCGTCCCCGCGTCGTGCCTTAACCTCACGCGCCCCTGCGTCGCGCCTTGAACTCACGCCCCTGCGGGGCGATACCCCTTGGACGGCGGCAGGGGGCTTGGCATGACGGATGCGGACAACAGCGAACAGGATGGCGCGGTTCTTGCGCTGGACGCTGTCTGCCTGACGCGGGGCGACCGGCAGGTTCTGCGCGATGTGACCTTGCACAGCCGCGCCCGGCGGATCGGGATCGTGGGGCGCAACGGATCAGGCAAAACGACCCTTGCGCGGGTGATCAGCGGCCTTGTCCCGGTGGACAGCGGCACGCTGAAGGTCTGCGGCGTTGATGTCGTCCGCGATCGCAAAGCAGCGTTGCGGACCGTTGGCATCCTGTTCCAAAACCCCGACCATCAGATCATTTTTCCCACCGTGCATGAGGAGCTATCCTTTGGCCTGACGCAAATGGGTCAGTCCAAAACCGAAGCTGCGCGCCGCGTTGCCGCGATCCTATCCGAATTCGGCAAGTCCCACTGGGCCGATGCCGCCACCCACAGCCTATCCCACGGGCAAAAGCAGCTTGTCTGCCTCATGGCCGTCATCGCCATGGCCCCCCGTGTGGTCGTGCTGGACGAGCCGTTCTCTGGCCTTGATATCGTCACGCGGATGCAGCTGGGCCGCTATCTGTCGCAGATCGCGGCGGCGGTCGTGCACGTGTCGCATGATCCGGCAAGCCTGCAGGACTATGACCATGTCGTGTGGCTCGACGCGGGCCAAATCGTGCAGCAGGGACCGGCGCAGGATGTGCTGGCGGCGTATGTTACGCAAATGAAAGCATTGGGGGCTGGCGATGATCTCTCTGACCTCGCCGGTTAAGACGCGGGCGCACCGCTGGCCTGCCGGGGTTAAGCTGGGGCTGCTGTGCGCCGCGACAGTCATCCTTTTCATGCAGCAGAATATCGCGTTCCAGGTGGCCGCTTTTGCCGGAACTGCCGCCATCTATTGCTTGCCCGGCACCGCCTTTGCCCGCGCAGGCGCGCGCGCGGTGTGGCGGCTTTGGCCGTTCGTCGTATTGGTCGCGGTCTGGCACCTGATCGTCGGTGCGGGCGAACAAGGGGCGATTATCGTCCTGCGGATGCTGACGGCGGTGGCGCTGGCCAACCTTGTCACAATGACCACCAGCCTCAGCCAGATGATCGCAGCCGTCATGTGGCTGGCCGCCCCTCTGGCAAAGATCGGCCTTAACACCCGCGCATTGGCTCTTGGCATCGCCCTCGTCGTGCGCTTTACACCAGCTCTGGCGGACAAGGGAACGGCGCTGACCCAAGCATGGGCTGCGCGGTCACCGCGCCGGGCCAGCTGGCGGATTATCGTGCCATTCGCCGTGCTGGCCATAGACGACGCTGAATACGTGGCCGAGGCGTTGCGCGCCCGCGGCGGAACAAACCCCTGAAAGGGCTAACCCATGGAACGAAATCTAACATTGATCGCGCTATTCGCCGCGCTGATCGCGGCGCTGGGCCTGATCCCGCAACTGACGCTGGCATTCGGCGTGCCGATCACAGCGCAAAGCCTTGGCGTCATGCTGTGCGGCACTGTTCTGGGTGCAAAGCGCGGCGCGCTGGCGGTGCTGCTATTCGTGCTGCTGGTGGCGATTGGCCTTCCACTGCTTGCTGGTGGTCGCGGCGGCCTTGGCGTCTTTGTCTCGCCCACCGCTGGCTTTTTGATCGGCTTTCCGTTTGCTGCGTTCATCACCGGCTTGATCGTTGAAAACTGGCGCAATGGCCCGCTGGCCTTGGTTGCCGGTGCCGCATCGGTCGTTGGCGGCATCTTGGTGCTTTATGCGTTCGGCATTTCTGGTCTGGCATGGGCATTGCAAAAGCCGCTGGCCGAAGCCGCATTGTTGGTCACCGCGTTTATCCCGGGCGATCTGATCAAAGCCGTCTTGGCTGGCGTGATCACCGCCGCACTGGCGCGTGCGCGTCCCGACAGCGTGCTGTCGCGCGCATGACCCAGACGGATGTCGACAGGTTACTGGCGCAGCGCCAATCGGTGCGCGCCTTCCTGACGGCACCTGTCACAGCCGCCGATGTCAGTGCGATCCTGACATCGGCGCGCCTTGCCCCCAGTGGCGGCAACTTGCAGCCGGGGCACTTTACAGCGCTGACCGGCGCACCGCTGAACGGCCTTAAGGGCACCTTGGCGGATGCCATCGCGGACGGTCGTCCGCAGATCGACGGCTATTCCTATTTCCCCGACCCGATGCCGCCGCAGTTCAAGGCGCGCCAACGCGGCGCGGGCTATGCGCTGTATGAAGCGTTGGGTGTCGCGCGGCGCGATCTGACGGGGCGGCGGGCGCAATTCGCCCGCAACTATGCGTTTTTCGATGCCCCCGTCGGCATTGTCGTGACGATTGAACAGGGCATGGGCAAGGGCTGCTACATGGACCTTGGCATGGCGCTGATGGCACTATTCATGGCCGCGCAGGGGCGCGGTTTGGCCGCGACGGGCATCGGCGCGCTGGCAAGTTACGGCGATCTTGTTCGGTCCCACCTCTGCCTGCCAGACGATCACACCGTCGTTTGCGGGATCGCGCTGGGCTATGCTGATCCGGCTGCCCCAGTTAACCAGTTCCGCACCGACCGGGCGGAATTCGACGAATACGCGCAGCTGCGCGGTTTCGAGGGTTAGACCTGCAACAGCAGCGCCGTCCCGATCCCGCCTGCCGCCGCGATGGCGGCAAGGCCGTGGCCGCCGGTCTTTTGCAACGTATGAAAAAGCCTCACCGCGTTGATCGCGCCAGAGGCACCGATGGGGTGCCCCCGCGCCAAGGCTCCGCCGCCGATATTGACGCGCGCGGGATCAAGGCCAATGCCTTGGACGCAGGCGATGGCTTGGACGGCATAAGCCTCCATGATCTCTGCTGTATTGATATTTGTAGATTTAAGGCCTGCCATTTGCATCGTCTCTTGCGCAGCCGCAATCGGTGCCGTCCCCGGCATATCTGGCCTGCCACCAAGCGTTCGCCCCCCGACGACACGTGCTTTTGCCCCCGTAAACCCTGCGGCGATCCTGTCCGAGACGAGGATAACAAAGCCTGCTGCATCGGCTGACACAGCGGCATTGGCCGCGGTAATCGTCCCTGCCACAGGCTGCGCGCGCGCGCAGGTTTTCAGGGACAATGACCGGGTAAATGCATCCTGCGTCACACCCGCAAGCGTGACGATTTCACGCTGCAAGACAGCTTGCGCCGTCCGTGCCTTGGCGTGGCTTTCCACAGCCCATGCGTCCTGGGCCGCGCGGTCAATGCCCAGCATCCGGCCCAAGTCATCCGCCGCCTGCGCCATGTCGGGATCGCGGTCCGGCCACGGGGTGAAGGCTGCCTGGTCATAGGGCACCGGCGTCCGTCCGTCGGCAAAGGTCTGCATGCGGAGCGGGCGGCGCGACGTGCTCTCGGCCCCGCCAGCGATAATGACATCAGCGCGGCCCGCAGTAATCAGGGCGTCCGCCAGCAGGATGGCATCCATCCCGCTGACGCATTGCCGATCTATGCTGAGTCCCGCAACCTGCGTCGGCAACCCCGCCGCCAAGGCGCAAAGCCGCGCTGGATTGCCGCCAGCGCCAAGCGCGTTGCCGACGATGACCTCGTCCACTTGGGCGGCGTCCAGTCCTGCGTCCGCCAAACAGGCCTGTATCACCGGGGCGGCGAGGTCGTAAAAGGACAGCGCAGCAAAGGCACCGCCAGCAGGCACGACGGCGGTGCGGCGGGCGGCGAGGATAACGCTCATGTTAGGTCCTGCGCCAAAATGGTGATCGCGGCGTAGTCCGGTTTGCCTGCGGGCAGCAGCGGCAGGGCAGGGACGAAATGGATGCGCTGCGGCGCGGCAAGGGGGCCAAGCTGCTTGCGGCAGGCGCGTAGCACGTCCGCTTCAGCCATATCGCAGTCGCCGCCCAAGACCGCGACCAGCCGCGCGCCGCGCCGCGCATCTGGCAGGGCGACAACGGCGGCCTGCGCCGTGGGGATAAGCGCCGCCAAAAACGCCTCTACCGCTTCTGGAAAGACGTTGTGGTCGGACACGGTAACCATGCGACTACTGCGGCCCAGCACAAAAAGGTTGCCATCCGCGTCCAAACGTCCGACCTCTCCAACGGTCAGGAAACCGCCCTTCCACTCTGTATCGCTGCTGCTGCCCTGCGCGTAACTGTGGAACAAGTAGGGGCTGCGCACCCAGATCACGCCCTTGGAATCAAGGCGCAGCGTCACGCCGGGATAGGGTTTGCCGACGGATCCGGCTGGCGTGTCGGCGTCGGTCCACGTGATAAAGCTTGTCTCTGCCGCGCCGTAGAACTGGATCAGCCGAGCGTTGGGGCAGGTTCTTGCGCTTGCCGTGATTGTTTGCGCAGACAACCGCCCGCCGCCGACCATGATGTGTTGCACGGCGGGTAGGGGGATGCTTGCCGCGCAGATCAGATCCAGTTGGACCGGCGTCAGGTAAAGCACCGTAGCGCCCTGCGCCGCCAATGTCGCAGCCCAGCGGTTCGGCCGCACCTGCGCCAAGCTGACGATGGTAGCCCCATGATGCGCAGCCTCTAACGCGGCATAAAGCGCGAGGGACGCACCAAAGCCTGAAAAGTACGCGACACAAGATTGCGGGCCAAGGTCCAGTGCCGCTGCGTTTACCGCAAAGCTGGCCTGCCATGATGCCGGTGTCCTGCGGATCACCTTGGGCGCGCCAGAAGAGCCTGACGTCTCGCACAGCAAATCCGCGCCGGAATGCCCCGCGACGCCGCCTTGGCCCGCGCGCAGGCTTGTCCCCGCCCGGATCAATGCGGCCAGCGCGGTCAGATCAGGGGGCGGCGCGATCAGGCGCGTATCAGGGTGCCAATGGAACGAGGCGGTCATTTACGGCGACTTTCAAAGGCGGTCAGCCCTGATGACAAATCGCATTTGCCCGCCTCATGCAATCGCGCCGTTAAAGCAATTCGTGCCAGCCCGTTGTCGCTTGCCGATAGCTGTGGCGGCTTTCAGGCACAAAGCGCAGGGTGTCAGCCGTTGCGGTCATACGCTGGGCAGTGATCTGATCGCCGTCCAGATCGATGATCGCGTATTCATTCGCCTCGCCGCGCAGGCGGGTCGACAGGCCGGTACCGCAATGGATTTGCAGCGTCATAGCATCGCTTTTCTGCGCGACGAACGGCTCTACCGTCCACGTGTGCAGGTGCCCGGACAGGATGACGTGCGGACCGCAGGCGGCCCAATAGGTCAAGGCGTCAGCTGCCCCTTTCATCACCTTCTTTTCGACCTCTGGTCGATGGTGGAACGGGTGGTGCGCCATGATGATGACCGGCTTGTCCCCTGCCGTACGTATAACCTTGCCAACCCGGTCAATCTGGCCTTGGCGGATAAGACCGCGCTGGTGGCTCCAGCGATGGGTCGTATCAAGGCCGACGATGACGGCATCAGCGGTTTCGATCATTGGTTCTGGATCAGGCGCGATCCAACGGCGATAGGCGGCGCGGGGGGCAAGGGCGCGGGCGATCACGTTAAACAGCGGAATATCATGATTGCCCGGCACGGCGATCCACGGGTGCTGCAACCGGTCGACAAACGCGCGGGCGTCGCGGAATTGGCTGGCGCGGGCGCGTTGCACAAAGTCGCCAGCGATAACGATCAGGTCGGGGCTCGCGGCGGTAATTGACTCCAGCAGCGGCGGCACCAGATCAGGTTGCGCGCGGCCAAAGTGTAGATCGGTAAGCAAAGCAAGGCGCATCAAGTGACCTTTTCCGCTGCCGCGTCTGGCACGCGAACGTGCAACGCGCCGGGGCGTATTTTGAAATGGTAAGGTCCCATCATCAGGGCATTTTCACCGTCCCGCGCGACAAGGCGACGCTTTTTGCGGGCAGAGATCGTGATCTCATGTCCGGTGTGCATCAGATAATCCTCTCCGCGGTGGATGCCCCCGAACAGGATCTTGGCCGCCCGCCACAGCAGTTGAATGCGGTTGTTATCAGGCGCGAGGATCAGCGCCAATTTGCCTTGCCGCACCGCATCAGCACCGTCGAAATCGTACTGCTCAAGCTGGTAGGCACTGCTAGCCACAAACGCCATAGGAGAGCGGACATGCATCGTTTTGCCGTCCACCGTGACCGTCATTTTTAGTGAGTTATACAGTGTCAGCATCGCCTTAATCACCGACCAATAGGCTGCGATCCGGCTGCGGCCCCATTGTTTGTAGACCCCCTCGCGCACGTCCAGCACCGTGGCATAGGCCCCTAGGCTGGCGTTGTTCAGAAACACTTTGCCGTTCACCTCTCCGACTGATGCGGGCACGATATGTCCACTTAGCGCTGTTTCCAGCGCCTCGGCCGGGTCTTCGGGGATACCAAGGCCGCGGGCGAAGAAGTTGAAGGTGCCCATGGGCAGAACGCCCAGTGCGACGCCTGTGCCGACCAATCTGGCGCTGACGCCGCAGACTGTACCGTCGCCGCCTGCCGCCACAATCGTTGTGTATCCGGCCGCGATGGCGTCCTGCACGGCGCGGTCCAGTTCGCTGGGATGATCTAGCAACTTTAGGTCTGCGCGCGGATCATTGCGGATGCTGTCAATCAGGGCGGCAGTGGCTGGCGCGTCCTTCTTTTTACCAGAGGCTGCGTTGAGGATGACGCATATTTCGGGTTTCGTCATCGCTCTTCCCTTCGGTCCACCGCGGTTCAAATGCGCGAGATGGGTAAGTTGTTCCACGGTCCATGTGTTTCACATCTATCGCAGCCAGTCGCACGAACGTGAGAAGATTTCCCCTGCCGCGGTCCTAAATTTCATGGTAACTTAATGACGGGCAAAGCGCCGCGCGTGCGCCAAACCCCGGGCAGCGAACAGGAATCAGATATGACACAGACATTCTCGCGCCGGACGGCGCTTGGCATTGCAATCGGCAGTCTTGCCGCGCCGACATTGCTGCGGGCGCAAACGCTGCCCGGCGGCGTGACCCGAAACGTCGCGGCGTTCCGTACCTATGATTGGCAAGAACATTTTGACACCCTGTCCGGCATGCCGATGCTGGTCGCCGATACGCAAGCCCGCGCGATACATTACTGGGATGCGCAAGGCGGCGACTACCGCGTTTACCCGACCTCTGTCCCGAAGACGGACGAGCTGACGAAGCGCGGCTTTACCGAGATCGTGCGCAAAAAGGTCGGCCCGGACTGGACCCCGACTCAGTCGCAAAAGGAACGCTTTGGCTGGGAATATATCCCGCCCGGTCCCGAAAGCCCGATGGGCACGCACGCCATGTACCTCAGCTGGCCTGCCTATGCGGTTCACGGCACCCATGACACCCGCAAGATCGGCCGCCCGTCGTCCGACGGCTGCATCGGCCTTTATAACGAGAAGATCGCAGAGCTGTTCGAGCTTTGCCCGCTCGGGACCAAAGTCCGCATCCTTTAGGGCGCGATCACATCTAGTATTAAGGCCGCCGGGGATGACCCGGCGGCCTTTTGCGTTTCAAGGCAGATAGGTTTCAATCGCGCGCCCGTTGCCGCTGGCGTAGTCGCGGCCGACTTGCATCCAATCAATGCGCCCTGCCGCGCTCCAATCTGGCTGACCCGTCGTGGCGGGGATCGTTGTGATATGGTTTGGCACAGGCTGGGTCGCCGTGCCGCTGCGGTAGGTCACGATGCGCTGGCCTTCGGTGAAGTCATCCATCGTCTGCGCCCAAACCCCCTCTGGCAGGATCAGATCCAACGCCCGCGCCTTTGGGTCATAGGCGGCGGTGAACAGCGTGCCAAAGCCTTCGGTATAGCGGTCCTGCAGCAATGGTGCGCGGCGGAACTGGTGCGACAAAGACCGGGGTGCGCCGCGCAATGTGCGCAAATGGGCATGGCGTTCATGGGTGCGGGTAAAGGCCGGACGGTCCGCTTGGCTGCCGTCGCTTTGGTGGTTCGTGGCAATCGCCTGCGGCATCTGCCGCGCCCCGCCGCCGGGATATAGCTCGACACTCGCCGTCCGGCCCGCCGCATCGGCGATGACAACGTTATAGGCCATATGCGATGGCACGCGGTCCAATACGGCCAGTGCCTGATCCACCGTTTCGCAGGTTTCCAGCACATAGCGCAGGATCGTGGTGATGCCGAACCCTTTGCCCGTCTGGGTCCGTCCGCCATAGGCCAAGGCAATCGATAGGCCCGCGTCGTTGATCCCGTCCGACAGTCCCCACAGGAATTCGACCATGCCCATCACGCGCCGCCCGGTCCAAGCGGTATGCAGCATCAACCCTTCGTTCAGGTTGGGCGACAGGTCATAATTGCGCACCAACCGCACGTCGTTCTCGTCGGACACCGCCGCAAGCGAGCAGCCGCCAAGGTATTGCGGCGGGCACCACGTCGACAAAAACCGCGCAGCCCGATCCCCGCCACCAGCGAGTGTGACAAGGCGGTCGTAGGTGGGGATCAATTCGGGCATGTGCCGTTCCAGCGCCGCACGGCAAACGGCCCGGCTGGGGCCATTGTCGCCGCCGCGGGCGACGAACCATGGCTCATATGCAGGCCATGACCGCGCCCAGCGGGCAGCCCATTTCGGGCCGGGGGACGCCTCTGATACAGCGTCAAAGGTCAGGGACATATCGGTCATTTCGGTGCCTTTCCGGCAAGATCAAAGAAGAAACGCACCATCTCGGCGCTCGCATCCGGGCCTTTGGCGTCGGTATAGCTGCCACCGGGCTGGCCGCCGGACCACGCATGACCCAAGCCCGCGATTTCCCAATGTTCCAGCAAAGCGCGACCATCGTTTCCGCGCGATGTGCGAAGAGTCCAGTCGCGCCCGTTGGTGATGCCGTTCGTGTCCGCCTCTATCGTTTGGGCGGCGTGGTTGATCGCATGGGCCGCGATACGTGTGCCATTGATGGGGGCGACGGTGCTGTCGCTGCCGCCGTGAAACACAATTGTTGGCGGCATCGGGCCGGGGGCCGCAGGCTCTGCCGCTTGGCCGTTCATCGCGGCAAAGGCTGTGGGTACATCGCGCGCGGCCGAATAGGGCAGGCCGGAATGCGCGCCGACAGCGGCAAAGACGTCGCCATAGGTCTGGCCAAGGATCACTGCCATGGCCGCCCCGGCGGACAGGCCAGCCACAAAGGTGCGATCTGCCGTGATGCCGTAGTCTGCCGCGATTTTCTGGGTCATGGCCGCGATGATGGCAGGCTCTCCGCGACCGCGCAGCTGATCGCCCCGGCTGAACCAGTTCCAGCACGACTGCGCATTGTCGCCCCGCGATTGCTGGGGATACAGCACGATGAAACCGTCCCGGTCGGCATGGGCGTTCATCCCCGTGCCAGCGGCAAAATCAGCCGCGTTCTGCGTGCAGCCATGCAGCATCACGACCAATCCGGTCGCGCCGTCTTTGGCGGACTCTGGCACATGCAGCAGGTAATCGCGCGCTCCTGCGTCACAGGTAAACTGGTTCATGCCCGGTGCAGTAGCACCGGAAGCTGTGCCAAAACTGGGCATCTGCGGCATAGTCCAGTTGGCCATGGGGCTGGCCGCATCGCCGCCGGGCATCAGCCCATGTTGCGACAGGGTGCGGCGGACAAGGTCATTGGCTGCGGTCAGGCGTGCGTCGTCATTCGCCCGGCGCGGTGCGCCAGCGTGAAAGGGAAACATGATATCGGTCCTTGTGATGGGGCGCGTCGCCCCGAAAAATCAGAAAATACGATCAGACAGAGCGGCTTTGACCTCTTTACTGGCCTGAAGCGCGCCCAGAACGGTGATTGAACCGATCGTGGCTAGCGCCAGATCCGGGCTCACATCAGGGGCAATGCGGGCCAGACCCACGACCTTGACGTGCAAGACTTCGCCGGCGCGTTGCAGGCCTTCCAAATCGGCGCGAGTATAGTCGCGCAGGCCCAGTTCCATTGTGTGGCGTTCAATCGACTTGCTGACCGCCTCTGTATGGGTGCCAAGCTGATTGCGGATCGCGGTGCGGATAAAATCGGTGCGGTTGGAATAGAACCCCTCCTGCACCAGCAAATCGATCCGGCCCAGATCAACATAGCCAAGGTTAATCGTGATCTTTTCGCTGTCCGGCGTTTTGTCACGTAGCTGTCTGATGTTGCTCATGGCGTTTCTCCATCTGTGTGGATGGTATGTGGATGTATTATGCCCTTGCGCAAGTCCGCTGCGATGAATTGGCAAAGTATCAGGCGAAGTCTTGCGGTCGCGCAGCTTTATCGGTTTTATCGCTGAGCGCCGAACTGGCGTATTGATGCAAGGAATGGGCGACATGGACTTTTTGGCACGCGTAACGGCGATGGTTGGCGGCACGATGGTGCTGCTGCGGCGCATGTCGGCCCCGACACTGCAAGCGGTCGGAGCCGCCCCCAGCATCCCCCAAGCGAAAAAGCAGGGCCTGATGACGCTGAAAATGCCGACAGCGCAGGGCTGGTCGGACGGCCACGTACCCACGACCGCGCCGGGGCTGAAGGTCAACGCCTTTGCCAGCGACTTGCTGCACCCCCGCTGGATCGAAGTGCTGCCAAACGGTGACGTTTTGGTCGCCGAGGCGCTGCAAGAAGCCAGCAAACCCAAAGGTTTGATCGACCGCGCCGCACAGGCCACCATGCGCCGCGCCCGCGCGCTGGGCGTCAGCGCGAACCGCATTACCCTGTGGCGCGACGTCGATGGCGACGGCATCGCAGAAGAGCGGCACGTCTTTTTGGAAAACCAGCGCCAGCCGTTCGGCATGGCCTTGGTGGACGGTAAATTCTACGTCGGCAACACCGACGGCATCGTGGTCTTTGACTATACCGAAGGCGCGACCAAGCTCGAAGGACCGGGTCGCAAGCTGGTCGATTTCAAGCCCGGCGGCCACTGGACGCGCAGCTTGATCGTCTCGCCTGATAAAACGAAAATCTACGCCGGTGTCGGATCGCTGACCAATATCGCGGACGAGGGGATGGAGGCCGAAGAAGGCCGCGCCTGTATCTGGGAACTGGACCTTGCGACCGAAAAGGCTCGCATCTTTGCCAGCGGGTTGCGCAATGCTGTCGGCACCGCGTGGGAGCCTGTGACAGGCAAGCTGTGGACCGTGGTCAACGAACGCGACGGGTTGGGGGACGAGACGCCGCCCGATTACCTGACCAGCGTGCAGGACGGTGGCTTTTACGGTTGGCCGTTTTGCTATTGGGACCGCATCGTCGACGACCGCGTGCCGCAGGACGCGGCCAAAGTGGCCAGCGCGATCACGCCGGATTACGCGCTGGGCGGGCATACCGCGTCGCTGGGCCTGTGCTGGGTGCCTGACGGCACGCTGCCGGGCTTTGGCGCAGGCATGGCGATTGGCCAGCACGGATCGTGGAACCGCTCAACCCTGTCCGGCTATCGTCTGATCCACGTGCCCTTTACGGATGGCAAACCATCGGGGCCGCCCCGCGATATCCTGGCAGGCTTCCTCGCGCCGGATGAAAAGGTGTCTTACGGTCGCCCCGTGGGCGTCACTGTCGGGGCCGATGGCAAGTCGCTGCTGATGGCAGATGACGTGGGCGATATCATCTGGCGTGTGACCGCGGCGTAATCGCCTAGGTTTCACCCAGCGGGATCACATCAACGGACTGGCGGCTTTTCTGGCCGCCACTACCGCGCAAAATCCCCCGGATCGGCGATACATCCGCATAGTCGCGGCCGTGCGCCACAATGATATGCGATTGATCCGCGACACGGTCATTGGTTGGATCAAACGCGAGCCAGCCGGCATTCGGGCCGCACCACGCCCGCACCCAAGCATGCATCGCATCCGCGCCCTCTAGCCGCGGCATGCCTTGCGGCGGCTGGGTGCGCAGATAACCGCTGACATAGCCCGCGGGGATACCGATGCCGCGCAGGCAGGCGATCATAATGTGGGAAAAGTCCTGGCAGACGCCGTGCCGTTTCGCGAACGCCTCGCTCGCGGGGGTGTCTACGGTCGTGGCGCTGGGATCAAATCGCATCAGCCCATGCAAGGCGCGGCCGACGGCAATGATCGCCTGCGCCGTCGTCATGTCGGACGTGATATGCGCCGCCGCAAAGCGCGTCATGCTCGCATCAAGCGGAACACGGGGCGAGGCGGCCGTAAAGTGAACGGGGCTGTCCGGTCCCATATCGCGGCACCGCGCCACAGCGTTGGCCAGTGCGGACAACGGCAATGACGGCGCGGGCGCGGCGGATGGCGCTGTTTTCTCGATCCGCGCTTGCACCGACACCTCGACCCCTTGGTGCGGGGCATTAATCGCAAATTCGACGACGGCATTGCCAAAGAAATCCACGCGGTCATGGCGATGTGCCGGGGCGGGGTGCAGGTTCAAAAGACCCGCAATCAAGCGCTGTTCGCCGCCCAAATCGCGCGGCATCACACAGACCAGATGTCGCCCGGCAGAGGCGAAGCCAGCGTAGTCCGTCGCAATCGTCAGGCGGATGTCGTAAATCATTGCAAGAACGCGCTGTTCAGCGTGATGGACAGGGCCAACACCTCTGATAGGGCCGCATTGAGGGCTTTGGTGTCCAATGTTTCGACCCGGTGCACGGCAAAGCTGGTCTGCAATGTGCGCACGCCGCGTTCGAAATCGGTCATGTAGCCTTGGGGCGCGGTCGCGGTCAGCCCGGTGACCCGGTCCAGCAGCACGTCCAGTTGAAACCGCACCGCCCGCGGGTTCGCCGGGTCCAGCGCCAACAGGTCAATCACAGAGTCGCGGCTGGCGATAGTGGCATAGCGCTGGCGATGCACGATCATGCTGTCGCCAATTTCCAATGCAAGGTCGAGCGCCCCGTCAGGTGCGGCGGGATCGGCCCAGCGCGCCAGCAGGCTTGTCGTCATCGCAGCCCGTTCCAGCGCGCGGCCCATCGTCAGAAAATGCCAACCCGCCGTGCGATACATGTTGTCTTGCGTCAGGCCCGCAAACCCGACCGCTTTGCGGAGCAGCACGCCCGTCGCCAAGGCCGCGTCATCGCCAAAGCGCGCGGTCTTTTGCATCTGCTTTAGCGTCATTTCCATATCGGTCAGGGCCGCCCAGCCATCAACGCTGAACCGGTCGCGGATCTGGCTTGCGGCGTTCACCGCGCCGGACAGGGTCTGACACAGCCCTTGGGGCAGGGGGGTGTCGATCTTGACCCCATGAACCGAAAGTTGCCCTGCGATCGTACCCAGCAGCACGCCAGATGCACCCTCTGACCGGCGGCCATGATAGGCGCGCAGCAGGCGCAGCTGACCTTCTGTGCGTTCGATGTAACGGCCCAGCCAGAACAGGTTATCTGCCGCGCGGCTTGGCAGCGCTTCGGTGCTTGCGCGTTGAAATGGTGTGCTGGACGGGGCAGGCAACAGGGTTGGCGTCGCGACGGGGGTGTCGGCGACAACCCAGACGTCGGCCACCGCACCGCCGCGTCGCATTGATACGGCAGAGGCATCCTGCCCCGCGCCAACCCGCGCGAAACCGCCGGGCATGACGTCCCACCCATTTGGGCCGCGCGCCAAAAAGACGCGCAGCGTCATCGGACGCGGCACCAAGGCACCGTTCTCAAAGACGGGGGTCGTTGAAAGAGTGACCAGCTCTTTGGCCATTAAGCTTGGCGCGTTCGCGGCCAACCACGTGCTGACTTGGCTGTCTTCGCTGTGAAATAGCGTGCCGCCAATCGCATGGGGCGCGGTGCCCTCGTGCGGCATCCGGGTCGCCTGCGCCGGCCCGATCATCATGCGCGACGCGTGGCGCTGGACGTGGGCCAACTGCTTTTCCCCGCCGCACCACCATGTGGCGACGTTAGGCAATTTCAGGTCGGCCCCGGTCAACGCCCGGCTGATCGCAGGCAGAAACGCCATCAGAGCCTGCGTTTCCAGCACACCCGCGCCCAGCGCATTGACCATGGTCACATGGCCATGCCGGATCGCAGACATCAGCCCCGGCGTGCCAAGTTGGCTGTCGCTGCGCAGCTCCAGCGGGTCGGACCACACGCTATCCATGCGGCGCCAAAGCACCTCGACCGGAAGGGGGCCTTTGACGGTGCGGGCATTCAGCCGTCCGTCCTGCACCGTCAGATCGCCACCTTCTAGCAGGGGCAGGCCCAGATAGCGGGCGATATAAGCCTGTTCATAATAGGTATCGGTCAGTGGGCCGGGCGTCAGGATCGCGGCAGCGCTATTGGCGTCGGATTTCAGCCCGGACAGGGTGGTGCGGAAGGTGTCGAAAAATCCCGCAAGCCGACGCACGTTCGCGTCCGCGTAAAGTTCGGGAAAGACATGCGTCGTCGCGATCCGGTTTTCCAGCGCAAACCCCGCGCCAGAGGGCGCATCGGTCAGATCCTGCAGCACCCACCAGCGCCCATCAGGGCCGCGTCCCAGTTCGAACGCGCAAAAGTGCAAATAGGGCGTGTCCTCGGGCTGCGCGCCGACCATCGGGCGCAACCATTCGGGGTTCGCGGCAATCAATTCGGCGGGCAGGTGCCCCTGCGCGATCAGATCGTTGTCACCGTAAAGATCAGCGGCAATCTGTTCCAGCAGATCGGCGCGCTGCATCAACCCTTCGGTGATGGTGTCCCAGTCCGATTGGGCCAGCACCACAGGCACGGGGCTATAGGGCCAGTCGCGCGTGGCGGCATTGGTGTCGCCATACTTGCGGAAAAACACGCCCGCATCCGCCAGATGCTGCTCGCCTCGGCCAAAGGCCTCTGCCACCTCTTGGTTCGACATCGCCGACAAATGTTCGATCAGCGGGGCCCAGACCGGGCGCATGTGGCCCGCTGCGTCACACAATTCGTCCGGAACACCCGGCAGGGGGCGGTAGCTGTCGAACAGCGACCGCCCAGCGGACGTCACAGGCCGGGTTTGCGGCGCAGATCCAAAGTCATCGGACATGAGGGGTGGGGTGTTTCTGAAACTGGTTCATAATTCCCCGCACTATGACCATGCGGTTCGAACCGGGCAAGGCGGCGTGCTTCTGCCTCGTTCCCATTGACGGGGAATGTATCATAATTGCGCCCGCCCGGATGTGCGACATGATAGGTACAGCCGCCAATCGCGCGGCCCGTCCACGTGTCATAGATGTCGAACCTTAGGGGCGCGTTAACAGGCAACTTCGGATGTAGCGCAAGCGGAGGTTGCCACGCCTTGAACCGCACAGCAGCAACAGTTTCGCCATTCCGGCCGGTTGGTTGCATCGGCATCATCCGCTGGTTGCAGGTCACCGTATAGCGGCCCGGATCGGTCGCCGTCAGCTTGGCCTGCAAGCGTTCGACCGAACTGTCGGTGTAGCGCACAGTGCCGCCAATCGCGCCAGTTTCGCCCATGACGTGCCACGGCTCTAGCGCTTGGCGAATTTCCAGATTGACGCCTTCCACATTGACTTCACCGCAGAAGGGGAAACGGAATTCTGCCTGCGCTTTGAACCATTCGGGGTCCAGATCAAAGCCGTGCTGTTTCAGGTCTGCCAGCACCTCTAGGAAGTCCTGCCAAACCATTTCCGGCAGCATGAAGCGATCAAGCAAGGTCGTGCCCCAGCGTGTCAGATTGCCTTTGATCGGGGCCTTCCACATGCGGGCAATCAGAGCGCGGATCAGCAGCTGCTGGGCCAGCGACATGCGCGGGTTTGGCGGCATCTCGAACCCGCGGAATTCCACGAGGCCAAGGCGGCCAGTGGGGCCGTCCGGGGAATACAGCTTGTCGATGCAAATCTCGGCGCGGTGCGTATTGCCGGTGACGTCCACCAGCAAGTTGCGCAGCAGGCGGTCCGTCAGCCAAGGGGCGGGCACATCGCCTTCTTCTGGTGTCTTGATCTGATCAAGGGCGATTTCCAGCTCGTACAGGCTGTCCATCCGCGCCTCGTCGATGCGGGGGGCTTGCGACGTCGGGCCGATGAACATGCCCGAAAACAAGTAGGACAGCGACGGATGCCGCTGCCAATGCAGGATGATTGACCGCATCAAATCGGGGCGGCGCAGGAAGGGGCTGTCACCGGGCGTGACGCCACCGACAACAACATGGTTGCCACCGCCGGTCCCGGTGTGACGGCCGTCGATCATAAATTTATCAGCCCCAAGACGTAGCTGTCGCGCCTCTTCGTATACCACTTCAGTCGTGTTCACGACGTCGTCCCAGGTGTGGGCAGGGTGGATATTCACCTCGATCACGCCGGGGTCGGGGGCGACGCGGATGACGTTCAGGCGCGGGTCTGATGGCGGGCCGTAACCTTCGATATGCACAGGCACGCCCAGCTTTTTCGCGGCGGCTTCGGCTGCACCGACCAGTTCGAGGTAGTCTTCGACCTCTTCCACGGGCGGCATAAAGATGCACAGGCGGCCATCACGCGGCTCTACGCTGACAGCGGTGCGGACTTTGCCCTTCAGATCGCTGATGACCTGTTCGGTGCGGTCCTGAACCGGCTCTGACGCGGTAAAGCTGGCGCGCGCCTGCCGCGATTCCTCGTCCGCCTCTTCGCCCTTGTCCACGCGGTAGGTCGGCAGCGGTCCGCGGTCCTGCATCGGATCGCCGACGATAACGTGGGGATAGGACGCCTCTGGGATATGCTCTAGCGAACCTAGCGGCAGGCGGTAGCCGACAGGGCTGTCGCCGGGAACAAGGAACAGGTGCCCGCGCCGCATTTCCCAAACTTCGGACAACCATTCGGACTTGGCCTTGGCCTGCCATTTTTGGACGGGGAGGACATATCCAGAGGGTTCATTCAACCCGCGGGCAAAGACGCGGGCCATACGGTTGCGCGCCTCGGCGTCAGCGAGCTCGTTGTTTTCTGGCGTGACGTTGACGGGCAGGTTGCCCTCTTTCAGAACCCAGTCGGCAGGGTCTTCAAACGCAGGAATCACGTTCGCGGGCGGCACGCCGAGCGTTTCCGCCATGCTTTGCAGCACGGCCTGCGCCTGCTCTTTGGTCGCGCCCGTCGCATCCTCTGCCGCGATCAGATCGGGGTCGGTCCAGATCGGTTCACCATCGCGGCGCCAGTACAAGCTAAAGGTCCAGCGGGGCAGGGTTTCACCCGGATACCATTTGCCTTGGCCGTAGTGCAAAAATCCGCCGGGGGCGAAACGCGCCTGCAAGCGGCGGATCAACTGGTCGGCAAAGATGCGTTTGGTCGGACCGACCGCGCCGGTGTTCCACTCTTCTGCTTCGAAGTCGTCGATGGACACAAATGTCGGTTCGCCGCCCATGGTCAGGCGCACGTCGCCATCATTCAGTGCCTGATCAACCGTGTGGCCCAGCGCATTCAGCTTGTCCCAAGCAGCGTCGGAAAACGGCTTGGTGATGCGCGGATGTTCGGCGACGCGGGTGACGGTCATGTCAAAATCGAACGTGACCTCGGCATAGCTGGCCATGCCAGAAATCGGCGCGGCGTTGCTGTAATGCGGGGTCGCCGCCAGCGGGATGTGGCTTTCGCCCGTCAGCAGGCCCGATGTCGGATCAAGGCCGACCCAGCCTGCGCCGGGCAAATAAACCTCGCACCAGGCATGCAGGTCCGTAAAGTCGTTTTCCGTTCCCTGCGGGCCACTAACGGCCTTCAGGTCAGGTTTGAGCTGGATCAGATAGCCGGACACAAACCGCGCGGCCAGCCCTAGATTCCGCAGCAGATTGACCAGCAGCCAAGATGTGTCACGGCACGATCCCTTGGCCAGTTGCAGGGTTTCCTCTGGCGTTTGCACGCCGGGTTCCATGCGGACAATATAGCCGATGTCGCGGGCCAGCCGCGCATTCAGCCCGACGACAAAGTCGATGGTGCGCTGCGTGTCGCGGGAAATGCTGGCAAGGTAGCTGGCGAATAGCGGCCCCTCGTCAGTGGTGCGCATATAGATCGACAGGTCGTCGACGATGGCGTCGGGGTAGGTAAAGGGGAAGTCCTGCGCACTATCCTCAACGAAAAAGTCGAAGGGATTATAGACGCTCATATCAGCGACGACATCGACCTCGATCTTGAATTCGGTCACCGGGTCCGGAAAAACATATCGGGCCTGCCAGTTGCCGTAGGCGTCCTGCTGATAGTTCACAAAGTGGTTCGCAGGCGTGACCTTTAGACTGTGCGACAGCACCGGCGTGCGGCTGTGCGGCGCGGGGCGCAGGCGAATGATCTGCGGCCCCAACGTGACAGGGCGGTCATATTTATAGTGGGTCAGGTGGCGGATCGCGGCAAGGATGGACATGGTCAACCTTTCGATAGAGTTGCCCGACTGTCCCACGATGCAGGCGACACCTCCACCCGCATTCGGGTTTTGGGCGGGTCCGGCCTAGCGGGTGCCTATTTATTGGGCGAAGTTGCTGCGTGGATCAGATCATTGATGAACTGCAGCTTGGCCATAACGCTTTTATTCAGCACAAACGGATATAGATCCGGCTGGCCCATGGCGCGGTTCATATTATTCAGCGCGACAGTGACAGGCACCCACGCCTCGATCACCGGGGCGATGTCGCGGGCCTTGTAACCATCAAGACGGACCTGACAGCCATCCAGCGACAAGGCATAAGACGTCGCCGTTTCAACCCCGTCGGCAATATGCATCCAGTGGGCCCAAGTCTCGGCAAAATCCTCCCACGGGTGGGCTGTGGCATAGGCGCTGATATGCGTCTGCCGCCAGTTCTGCGGCGCGCCGTTGTCATAGTGCCGCTGCAAGGCGACGCTGTAGTCGGTGCGTTCATCACCGAAAAGCGCGCGATAGCGTTCAATCTGCGGGCTGCCGTCCACCAGCATCGCCCAGTAATAATGGCCAATTTCGTGCCGCATGTGACCGATCAGGGTGCGATAAGGCTCGTCCATCGCGGTGCGGCGCGCGACGCGAACATCGTCATCGCTTTCGGCGATGTTGATGGTAATCAGCCCTGAATCGTGACCCGTCATCACAGGGGTGACGCCATTTGGCCCCTCGGCGTCAGCCAGAAAGTCAAAGGCCAGCCCCATGCCCGGGTCCTGCGCGCGGGTTGGGCGGGGCAGGGACCAGCGGATCAGGGCATAGATCAGTTGACGCTTTGCCAATTCAACGTCGCGCCAGCGCGACAGGTTTCCCTTGGTGCGGGCGTCGGGGACGATGCGGTTGTGCTGGCAAGCGAGGCAAAAGCTGCCCGGCACCGACTTGACCGCCATCCAGTTGCAACCCGCCGCCTGCGCATTGGCACACAGCACAACATCCGGCCCAATCGCGCGCATCACCAGCGCATTGGCATCAAACCCCAGCCGTGTACCGCAGTTCACGCAGGACTGATTGCGAAAATGCACCTCTTTCGCGCAGGTGGGGCAAGTAAAGCGTTTCATGGGGCTACCGTTCAGGTGATGAGGCCGAAAGGTAGCATGGCGCAGGACCATGGCAACGGCCCCTCGCGCCAAACGCTGTCCGCTAATGCGATCAGCCGCTAGGCGCGTCGGCTGCGATCATGCTGCAGCACCGCCGCCTCGCTGACCGACAAGACGCGCCGGGCATAACCGCCGTAAGCGCCGATATCGCTGCGCAAGTCGGGTACGCGCGCGAACAGGCGATCCTTGTCCGGTGCGGCAATCGTCGCCAGCGCGGCAGAGGCGGGATGGAAGCTTTCGGTCGGCACGTTGTTGGCAAAGACGATCTGATGCTGCGCCAGCATCACGTGGATGTAGGTGACCGCGGGCATGCCGCGCTCGCGCAGGACTGCATAATCGTCGATTAAATCGCGAGCAGTGACAAGGACTTCGTCAGTGTTGAACAGCGCGCGGGCCCGCGGTCCACGCAGCACGATACGGTGGTCAGGCGACACGAGCAGGCCAGCATCGGGCACGTCGCGGTCCAGTGCCCCGGCCCGCAGTCGCACGGGCAGCAAGTCCGGCATCGCCAACATCCGGGCCCCCGTCACGCGGCGGCGGCCGATCCATAGGATTTCTGCGGCACCATTGTCTTGCGTCTGGACCCGGTCGCCTTCGCCCAAGCTAGCCACATCGCGCGGGCCGTCCGGTGTCAGGATCATTGTGCCGGGGGTGAAGCAGATGACACCCTTGGGTGCCTCTTCCGCCTCTGCCCGGGTGGCTGCGTCGATGTCGTCTCTGACGATCCAAAGATCAGTGCGGCGCGGCGGGATATCGTTCAGGAACATCAGCAGCGGTTTGCGCCCAGCGCCGCGCGGGATCAGCGTGACATCCCAGGTGTCATGCCCGTTGGTCACGGTAAAGGATTTGTCGAAAAGCGGACCCTGCAGCACCATCGGGGCAGGACGATGCGCGACATGCGACGACGCGAGCAGCCGCCGCACGGTGAGTGCGGCGCGCTTGCGCAGATCTGCCTGTCCCTCGGATGGTCCCAGCGGAAGGATGGCGTTTGGACCATCCACGCGCACCGGCTCTCCGGTCCATGACCAGACGGCGCCTGTGCGAATACAGCGAACCGGCGCAGAGCTGCGCCCGTCCAGTTCCGTTTGCGACCAAGGGATGACGAACGTGCCGGAAAAGCCCGTTTTCATGCCTGTTTACTCTGCCTCATCTGCCTCGCGTCGTTAATCGCGCGGGGTCATGGGGCAACGGTATCAAGCTGGCGGGGCGGCAATCAAGCGGCAGCGGCGCTAAGTCCGTGTTTTTTTGTCAGAAGTTGAAATTAAGTTTCAATGATCCAACAACTTGGCCTTCGTCCTGCGCTTCGAATTCGCGGCTTAGGTAGGTCGCGCCGTAAAAGAACGAAATCCCCGGAACTGGCTGCCAATTCACACCAGCCCTAGCGCGTGTGCGGGTGGGGGACGCAACATAGCCTTGGGACGACGGCAAAAACAGACTGTCTTTTACAGCCGCCACATCGCCGCCAAGCACGAAACTTACGCCTGTTTCGTCGTCTTGGGTGCCGCGATAAAGTTGCCCTGTTACAACATCGCGCAGCAGTACGTCGCTTTGTCCGACCTTTCCGATCAGCAGATCAGCCCCGGCGCGGACCATATCCTCTGCCCCGGCCTTCGCCTCGACAAAGGGGCGCAGGGTCGCGGTAGGGGTCATGCTGTAGGTATAACGCGCCTCTCCGCTGCCCTGAAAAGCGAATTGGTTCTTTAAGGCATTGCCGGTCGTCGGGCGTGGCAGGCTGAATGCGCGGTGGTATGCCGTCTGAAAGTCATCCAGCCCGGTTTGCGGACCGATCGCCAAAACATCGCCGCCAAGGCTAATCTCGGCTGGGCCAAGGTCATAATGGGTGTGGGCCCCGACGCTGATCATGCCAACATATGGGCGATCGCGGGTGCGGCGGGTGGGGGCAATGATTTCGGTGCGAAAACGATATTCCATCACCTCGCCAATGCCGCGCAGGTTGCCGTCATAGGGTTCTGCCGCGCGCAAGTGGCTGAAAACATAGCTTCCGGTGCGCCAGCGATCAAAGCCATCACCGAACAGATCGTTGTTAAACAGCCGGCCATTCCCGATAGACTGTTGGGCCGTCAAATTGCTTTGCGCGCCCGCCTGCCCGGCTGAAAAACCGGTAAATAATGCGCAAAAAAGGATTAGGGCCAAATGGCGCATGTCATGTCCTATCGTTCGGCCCCCGCCGTATTCCGCCTTGATAATGCAGGCGAGCTTACCTGCGCTAGCGTCCAGAATCCGACAGTCAGAATCATGGCGCTATAGCAACACCCGGTGCCCCGCTACTTCGCCTTAACTTGCAGCCATATGGGTTAAAAAGGCGTGAATAGCTTGCGTTTGTGTGCAGAAGCGGTTGGTATGACGATACGCATCTGCAGGCCGGTATGGCCGACTGATCCGACGAAAGGGACACCATGCCAACGACCCAGACCCAAGCGCCGGAAGCCATGGTTGACCATAATGCCGCCAAAGCCATTGTGACGGGACATTGCGCCGACCCCTTCGCGCAACTGGGACTGCAAGATCGCGGCGCGGGCCTGTTGCTGACCGTCTTTGTGCCGGGCGCAGATACGGTCAAGGTGCTGACCGGCAAGGTAGAGGCGGACATGACCGCGCTCCCTGATTATCCCGGCCTTTTTGTTGCAAGCTTGCCAAAGCGGCCAAAGACTTATCGTCTTCGGGCCAGTGCGCAGGGTCATACGTGGGACTTCGACGATCCCTATGCCTTTGGCCCTGTGCTGACGGATGACGACATTTACTACCTCGGCGAAGGCACGCACCAACGCCTGTGGGACGCGCTGGGCGCGCATGTGATGGAACATGAGGGCGTGCGCGGCACTCGGTTTGCGGTTTGGGCCCCCAATGCGCAGCGCGTGTCGGTTGTCGGCGATTTTAACCTATGGGACGGACGGCGTGCGCCGATGCGCAAACGCAGTGGCGGCGTGTGGGAAATCTTTATGCCCGGCATGGGTCCCGGTGATGTCTATAAATACGAGATCGTCGGCATCAATGGCGCGCGCCTGCCGCTGAAAGCTGATCCCATGGGCTTCGGGTCAGAGCATCCGCCGCGCACCGGATCGGTCGTGCGCGATCTGTCCGGCGCCAGGTGGCACGACGCGGATTACATGAAAACACGCGCTGCGGCGCAGAACATCGACGCGCCGATCAGCATCTACGAGGTCAATCTTTCAAGCTGGAAACGCGCGCCTGGCAACCGGCCGCTGTCTTATATCGAGCTTGCGTCCGATCTTATCGACTATGTCGCTTGGATGGGGTTCACGCATATTGAACTGATGCCGATCTCAGAGCATCCCTTTGACGGATCATGGGGCTACCAGCCTGTCGGCATGTATGCCCCCACCATTCGCCACGGCACGCCTGACGAATTCCGTGCGCTGGTTGATGCCGCCCATGCCAAGGGTCTGGGTGTGCTACTGGACTGGGTGCCCGGGCATTTCCCGATCGACGAACATGGCCTTGGCAATTTCGACGGCACCCAGCTGTATGAACACGCCGACCCGCGCGAAGGTTTTCATCAGGACTGGAACACCCTGATTCCGAACTTTGGCCGGAACGAGGTGGCGAACTACTACACCTCTAACGCTCTGTATTGGCTTGAGGAATATCACCTTGATGGCATCCGCGTCGATGCTGTCGCGTCGATGCTGTACCGCGATTACAGCCGCAAGCATGATGAATGGGTGCCAAACTACGACGGCGGCCGTGAAAACTACGAAGCCATCGCTTTGCTGCAAAACATGAACACCCTCACCTACGGCGAGGTGCCCGGCATCATGACCGTGGCAGAGGAAAGTACCGCCTTTCCCGGCGTGTCGCGGCCTGTGGAATACGGCGGGCTTGGCTTTGGGTTCAAATGGAACATGGGGTGGATGAACGACTCCCTGCGTTACATGGAGCTCGACCCGATCCACCGCAAACACCACCATCACGAGATGACGTTCAGCCTGCACTACGCCTTTGGCGAGAACTATGTCCTGCCGATCAGCCATGACGAGGTCGTGCACGGCAAAGGGTCGATGCTGCACAAAATGCCGGGCAATAGCTGGGAACGCTTTGCTAACCTGCGCGCCTATTACGGGTTCATGTGGACCCATCCGGGCAAAAAGCTGCTGTTCATGGGGCAAGAGTTTGCGCAGTCGCAGGAATGGAACCACAATCAATCGCTCGACTGGCATGAATGCGACGATGGCCGCCACAAGGGCGTCCAGATGTGGGTGCGCGACCTGAATAATTTCTACCGCGATACGCCAAGCTTGTATCTGAACGACACACGTCCCAGCGGATTTAGCTGGCTAGAGGCGAACGATGCCGACCGGTCCGTCTTTGCCTATGTGCGCCATGGCGGCGCGAATGATCCCAAGGTCGTGGTCGTCATGAACATGACGCCGGTGGAACGCCCCGGTTACCGCATCGGCCTGCCCGCAGGCGGGCGCTGGCGCGAGGCGCTTAATTCCGATGCAGAAGCCTACGGCGGCGGCGGTCGCGGCAATATGGGCGGCGTTTCGACGGAAAATATGCCGTGGATGGGGCAAGACTGCTCTGCCACAGTGAACATTCCGCCGCTGTCGACAGTTATATTCATTCAAGACATGTCTTAAGTTTTTTGGGAGGAAAACAATGAAACCCACGCCAAACACTCGCTTGTCCAACCGCGCATTGGCCTTTGTGCTGGCGGGGGGGCGGGGAAGTCGCCTGAAAGAGCTGACCGACAACCGCGCGAAACCTGCGGTCTATTTCGGCGGCAAAACGCGGATCGTCGACTTTGCCCTGTCGAATGCCTTGAACTCTGGCATCCGCAAGATGGCGATCGCGACGCAGTACAAGGCGCATAGCCTGATCCGCCACTGCCAGCGCGGTTGGGGGTTTTTGCGGGCGGAACGGAACGAATTTCTGGACATCCTGCCGGCGTCCCAGCGCATGGGCGAAACGAAATGGTATGTCGGCACCGCCGACGCGGTCACGCAGAATATCGATATCATCGACAGCTATGACATCGAATATATCGTCATTCTGGCGGGCGATCACATCTACAAGATGGACTATGAGATCATGCTGCAACAGCATGTGAACACCGGCGCAGACGTCACCATCGGCTGCCTGACCGTCCCCCGGATGGAAGCGACAGCCTTTGGTGTGATGCACGTTGATACCGACAGCCGCATCACCGACTTTCTGGAAAAGCCCAGCGACCCGCCCAGCATTCCCGGTGATCCGGATCATGCGCTTGCCTCGATGGGTATCTATATCTTCGACTGGAAATTCCTGCGCGAACGGCTTTTGGCCGATATGGAAGACGCCAATTCAAGCCACGATTTCGGCCACGACATTATCCCGCATGTCGTGAAACACGGCAAAGCCATGGCGCACCGCTTTAGCGATAGCTGCGTCACGACAGGGCTAGAAACAGAGCCTTACTGGCGCGACGTTGGTACGATTGATGCCTTTTGGCAGGCGAATATCGACCTGACCGAATTTACACCACCGCTGGACTTGTATGACAACGCATGGCCGATCTGGACTTATTCCGAAGGCGTGCCGCCGGCCAAGTTCATCCATAACGAAGACGGCCGTCGCGGCTCTGCTGTGTCGTCGATGGTCAGCGGTAATTGCATCATCTCTGGGTCAACAGTGACGGAATCGCTGCTCTTTACCGGGGTGCGGACGCATTCTTATGCCTCGCTTGACCGGGTTGTCGCGCTGCCGGATGTGCGGGTCCGTCGCAAAGCGCAGCTTAGCAATTGCGTCATCGACCGGGGTGTCGAAATCCCCGAAGGCTTGGTCGTGGGTGCTGATCCTGACCTTGACCGCGCCAACGGCTTTCGCGTGTCCGAAGGCGGTGTCGTTCTGATCACCAAAACGATGATCGAAGCCCTGAACGCCAAGAGGTAGCCCATGCCAGGTCGCGTCCTATCCGTCGCATCCGAATACGTCCCGCTGGTGAAAACCGGCGGGCTTGCCGATGTGGCGGGCGCGCTGCCCGGCGCGCTGCGCGGCCAAGGGTGGGACATGCGCACGCTGATCCCGGCCTATCCGGGCCTGATCGCCAAGGCCGGCGCAAAAGCGGTGGTTTGGTCTGATCCCGATCTGTTCGGCGGCCCCGCGCAGGTGTTGGCGGGGCAGGTGGCTGGTACTGATGTACTGCTGCTGGACGCACCGCATCTGTATGATCGCAAGGGTGGCCCATATGGCGATCCCGGCGATTTCCCCGATAACGCGAAACGCTTTGCCGCGCTGTCTTGGGTTGCTGCCCAGATCGCGCGGGACGGGCTGCCGGATGGCTGGTTGCCGGATATCCTGCATGGGCATGACTGGCAGGCTGGGTTTGCCCCCGCCTATCTGCGCTTTAGCGGCGATACGCGGGTCAAGACGGTGATGACGATCCACAACATTGCCTTTCAGGGCAACGCCCCTGCCGCGATGCTGGGGGCGCTGCGCCTACCGATTGAAGCGTTCAATAGCGATACGCTGGAATATTACGGCCACCTGTCCAGCCTTAAGGCCGGCCTTGCCACCGCCGATGCCATCACAACGGTCAGCCCGACCTACGCGGCAGAGCTGATGCGCGGCGATTTCGGCATGGGGCTGGAAGGGTTGATCGCGCACCGCAGCGCTGATCTTTACGGGATTTTAAACGGCGTTGACGACACTGTCTGGAACCCGGAAACCGATCCAGAGGTGAAACCATACGGCAAGACAACTTTGAAACGTAAAGCGGCCAATCGCGATGCCTTATTGGCTGAATTTGGTCTGCAAGACACGAGCGGCCCGCTGGCCATCGTCGTCAGTCGCCTGACCGATCAAAAGGGGATCGACATGATTGTCGATACCGCCGCAGATTTTGTGGGCATGGGCGGCACGCTGGCGATCCTTGGATCGGGCGAACAGCGCCTAGAAGAGGCGATGAAAGATCTGGTCAAAGCGCACCCCGGCAAGATCGGCCTGCGCATCGGCTATGACGAGGCATTGTCGCACCGCATGTTCGCGGGTGGCGACGCCGTGCTGGTGCCGTCGCGGTTCGAACCCTGCGGGCTGACGCAGCTTTACGGGCTGCGCTATGGCTGTGTGCCCGTCGTCGCACTGACAGGCGGGCTAGCGGATACGGTGATCGACGCGAATCCCATGGCGCAGCAGGCCAATGTCGCAACCGGGGTGCAGTTTCACCCCGTAGATGCGCTGGCCTTTGGGCAAGCGCTGCGCAAGTTGATGGAATTGCACGCTGATTCCAAGGGCTGGGCAGCCATGCAAAAACGCGGGATGTCACAGGCGCTTGGATGGGATACATCGGCGTTAGCTTATGCCCAATTATACGAGTCCCTGACCGCGTGAATGTGAACCTGAACAACGGTATCCCGACGAAACTGCGTGAACACTCGCTTGCTGCGGGTCGACCCAATCCGCTGGGTGCCACTTTTGACGGGCAAGGTGTAAACTTTGCCGTCTTTTCCGAACACGCCGAGGCGATTGACTTGTGTCTGTTCACCGACGATGGCCGCAAGGAACGCGCGCGCATCCCGCTGCTAGAACGCGACGGTGACATATGGCACGTCTATGTCGGCGGCGTCACGCCCGGCACGAAATACGGTTTTCGCGTTCAGGGTCCGTATGATCCGGAAAACGGCCACCGGTTCAATTACAATAAACTGCTGCTCGATCCTTATGCCAAGCGGATCGCAGGGCGGTTAAAGTGGTCTGACGCCGTCATGGGCTACCGCGTCGGCTCGCCCAAGGCGGACCTTAGCTTTGACACCCGTGACAGTGCCTTTGCGATGCCGCGGTCTATGGTCGTGGACCCGTCGTTCAACTGGGGTGATGATAAACCGCCTGCGATCAGCGCTTCTGACACATTGCTGTACGAGGCGCATGTCAAAGGCATGACCGCCCGCATGCCCGGCGTATCGCCGATGACGCGGGGCCGGTTTTTGGGCATGGCGTCCGAACCCGTTTTGGAACACCTGACCAAGATTGGCGTGACGACGGTGCAACTGATGCCCGCGCAGGCCTATGTCGATGATCACTTCCTCGCCAAGCAGGGGCTGAAAAACTATTGGGGCTATAACTCCATCGGATTTTTCGCGCCCGAACCGCGCTATATGACCGATCAGGGCATCTGGGAATTTCAGACTATGGTCCGCCGCTTTCACGCCGCCGGGATAGAGGTCGTGCTGGACGTCGTCTATAACCACACCGCCGAAGGCAACGAAATGGGGCCGACCCTGTCGTTCAAGGGTTTTGATAACCTGTCCTATTACCGGCTGGCCGAAGACAAACGCTTTTACGTCAACGATACCGGCACCGGGAACACGCTGCGCGTCGAACACCCGATGGTGCTGCGCATGATTATGGATTCCATGCGCTATTGGGTCGAGGTCATGCACGTCGACGGCTTCCGCTTTGACCTTGCGACCATTTTGGCGCGCGAAGAGTCCGGCTTTGACCGGCAGGGCGGTTTCCTTGATGCGCTGCGCCAAGACCCCGTGCTTGGCAACGTCAAGCTGATCGCAGAGCCGTGGGACCTTGGCCCTGGCGGGTATCAGCTGGGCAACTGGCCTCATCCGTTCCTAGAGTTCAACGACAAATACCGCGATAACGTGCGCAAGTATTGGCGCGGCGACAGCGGGATCGTCGCCGATCTGGCCAAACGCGTGGCCGGTAGCGCCGAACAATTCGACCATTCGGGCCGGGCTGCGACGTCTTCGATCAACTTCGTCACCGTCCACGACGGCTTTGTTCTGGACGATCTGGTCAGCTACAACGTCAAACACAATGCCGCCAACGGCGAAGATAACCGCGATGGCAAGGACGACAATTACTCTGACAACATGGGCGTCGAAGGCCCGACCGACGACGAGAAAATTCGCGCCGCCCGCGCCCTGCGCAAGCGCAATCTGCTGGCGACGGTGTTCCTGTCGCAGGGCACGCCAATGCTGTTGTCAGGGGACGAGATCGGGAACTCTCAGTGGGGGAACAACAACACCTATGCGCAGGATAATGACCAAGGCTGGGTGAATTGGAACAAGCCCGATCACAAGCTGCTGGCCTTTGTCGAAAAGCTGGCCGACCTGCGCCGCGCCCACCCTGTGCTGCGGCAATCGCGTTTTCTGCACAGCCGCGCCCGGCGCACGGATGGCAAGCCTGACCTGTTTTGGCGTATGCCCGATGGCCGTGCCCCCAGCGCCGAAGACTGGCAAAACCCGAATTGGCGCTCTTTGTCGGTCGAGGTGCGCACGTCATCCGATACCCCCGAATACGCCGCATCAAACGATGTGCTGTTCCTGACCTTCAACGCCGGGGATGAGGTGACGGTCAAAATGCCTGACCTGCCGCCTGATTGCTTGTGGGAACTTGTGCTCGACACCGCCGCGCCAGAGGACGGGCCGCAGTGCATCACGGGCACCTCTGCCAAGATCGCGGCGCAATCTGTTTGCGTATTTGCCCAAACGCCCGCCTGATCTAGCTGTCAGGCGTATGGAGGAACTGCCATGCACACCGTCACGACCCAACCGATCGAAGGGCAAAAGCCCGGCACATCCGGCCTGCGCAAAAAGACCCTCGTCTTTATGCAGGCGCATTATCTGGAAAACTTCGTGCAGTCCGTTTTTGATGCGATTGGCGGGGCTGCGGGTAAAACCTTTGTCGTCGGCGGCGATGGCCGTTATTTCAACGACCGCGCGGCGCAAGTGATCCTGCGTATGGCCGCAGCCAATGGCGCGGCGCATGTGATCGTGGGGCAGGGCGCGCTGCTGTCCACGCCCGCCGCATCCCACCTGATCCGCCTGAACAAGACCGATGGTGGCCTGATCATGTCCGCCAGCCACAATCCCGGCGGCGAGGATGAAGACTTTGGTATCAAGTTCAATGGCCCCAACGGTGGCCCGGCGCCTGAAGGGCTGACGGACAAGATCTTTGCGCGGACCACGGAAATCACAGCGTATCAGATCACTGACGCGCAGGATGTGGACCTGAATACCATCGGCACCGCCGCGCTGGGCGATATGAAGGTCACGATCGTTGACCCTGTCGCTGACTACGCCGCCCTGCTGGAAACCCTGTTCGACTTTGACGCGATCCGCGCGATGATCAAAGGCGGCTTCCGCATCAGCTTTGACGCGATGAACGCGATCACCGGCCCCTACGCGACCGAGATTATCGAAAACAGCCTTGGCGCAGCCAAAGGCAGCGTCGTCCACGGCACCCCGCTGCCCGATTTCGGCGGCATGCATCCCGATCCCAACCCAACTTGGGCGCACGAGCTGATGGCAACGATGAACGGCGCGGACGCGCCCGACTTTGGTGCCGCCAGCGACGGCGACG
The DNA here is from genome assembly GCF_900114485.1 of Loktanella salsilacus. Lineage (GTDB taxonomy): Bacteria > Pseudomonadota > Alphaproteobacteria > Rhodobacterales > Rhodobacteraceae > Loktanella > Loktanella salsilacus. Next base: position 64,828 of record NZ_FOTF01000003.1, read on the forward strand.
GCGACCGCAACATGATCGTCGGCCCGAACGTCTATGTCAGCCCGTCCGACAGCCTTGCTGTGCTGGCCGCCAACGCGCATCTGGCAAAGGGCTATACACAAGGCCTTGCCGGTGTCGCGCGGTCTATGCCCACCTCTGCCGCGGCCGACCGCGTGGCGGAAAAGCTGGGCATGCCGTGTTACGAGACGCCGACGGGCTGGAAATTCTTTGGTAACCTGATGGACGACGGCCGGGTGACGCTGTGCGGAGAGGAATCCTTTGGTACAGGCTCTGATCATGTGCGCGAAAAGGATGGCGTTTGGGCTGTGCTGATGTGGCTGAATATCCTTGCTAAGCGCAAGATGAGTGTCGCGCAGATCATGCAGGACCACTGGCAGACCTACGGGCGCAACTACTATTCCCGCCACGATTACGAGGCGATTGATAGCGACATCGCCAATACGCTGGTCGCCGATTTGCGCGCCAAACTGGCGGATTTGCCGGGGCAAACCGTGCAGGGCCGCACCATCGCAAACGCTGACGATTATTCCTACACCGATCCCGTCGACGGATCTGTGTCCGATCATCAAGGGATCCGTGTCATCTTTGACGACGGTGCACGCTTTGTGATCCGCCTGTCCGGCACGGGCACCTCTGGCGCGACGCTGCGCCTGTACCTAGAGGCGCTGGAACTGGACCCTGCGAATTTCGATCACGACCCGCAGGACGCGCTGGCCAGCATCATCGCCGCGGCAGAGGATGTCGCCGGGATTAAGGCGCGCACAGGCCGCAGCGGGCCAGACGTGACGACCTGATACGAAAACGCCGCCCCGTCAGGCGGGGCGGCGATCAATCAGCCAGCGAATTTCTTGTATTCGCCTTCGCTCATGAACTCTTCCAGCTCGTCCATATCCTCTGGCATGATGGCGAACAGCCAACCGTCGCCGACAGGATCGTCAACCAGCAGGCCGGGGTTCTTGGTCAGTGCTGTGTTCACGTCGGCGATCTCTCCTGCGATGGGCGCAAGGATGTCCGATGACGCCTTGTCGCTTTCGATCACGGCGCAATCGTCGTCGCGGGCAACGGCATCGCCCTCTTCGGGTAACTCGACAAAGGCGATCTCGCCCAGTTCTGCGGCAGCAAATTCGGTGATGCCGACGATGACCATGTCATCCTCGACGCGCATCCAGAGATGTTCCTCTGTGAACTTCATAGGGCAATCCTTTGTCAGCACCTGTTTTCACGTCAAAGAATAGGGACTGTTTGCGGGCGTTCAAGGACTTGCGCGCCGCTGTTCATCACGCAAAGCTGCGGTCAATAATTGGGCGGAGGAGGCCACAATGACCGACATCTATATCACAGGGGCTGCACGCACGCCGCTGGGCGCATTTCAGGGCGCATTTTCCAATGTCACAGCGCCGCAATTGGGCAGCGTCGCGATCCGCGCAGCGCTTGCGCGAGCTGGCGTTGATCCGGCTAGCGTAGAAGAGGTGCTGATGGGCAACGTCCTGCCTGCAGGGCTTGGCCAAGCGCCAGCGCGGCAGGCATCGCTGGGCGCGGGCATCGGGGTGGCGACGCCTTGCACCACAGTCAGCAAGGTCTGCGGGTCGGGGATGAAGGCCATCACGCAGGGCATGGACGCCATCCTTGCGGGCAATGTCGCGACGGTCGTCGCTGGCGGCATGGAAAGCATGACAAATGCCCCCTACCTGCTGCCCAAGGCACGGGGCGGCGCGCGGATCGGTCATGACGTGATGCTGGATCACATGATGATCGACGGGCTAGAGGACGCCTATGCCCGCACGGATAGCGGCGCGCGCCGGTCCATGGGCACTTTCGGAGAGGACTGCGCCGCAAAATACGGCTTTGACCGCGCGGCGCAGGACGCCTTTGCCATCGCCAGCGTCACACGGGCGAAACAGGCGGCGGACGCGGGGCTGTTCGACTGGGAAATCGCCCCCGTTATGGCGGGCCGCAAGGGCGATGTGCAGGTCAGCCGCGACGAAGGGCCGGACCGCATCGACACCGGCAAGATCCCTGGTTTGCGCGCGGCTTTTGCCAAGGACGGCACGATCACGGCCGCCTCTGCGTCGTCGATCAATGACGGTGCCGCAGCGTTGGTGCTGATGTCAGGTGATGCGATGCGCGCGGCAGGGGCCACGCCGCTCGCACGGATCGCGGGGCACGCGTCCTATGCAGGAGAGCCGGGCTGGTTCACCACCGCCCCGATTTTCGCCAAGCAAAAGCTGGCTGAAAAGATTGGCTGGGACCTGAAAGAGGTCGACCTGTTCGAGATCAACGAGGCCTTTGCCGTCGTCCCCATGGCCGCGATGGCCGACTGCGGTATCAGCCATGACCGCGTCAACGTGCACGGCGGGGCCTGTGCGCTGGGCCACCCGATCGGCGCATCTGGTGCGCGGATCGTTGTGACCTTGCTTGGTGCGATGCGGGCGCGCGGGGCAAAGCGCGGGATCGCCAGTATCTGCATCGGCGGTGGCGAAGCGCTCGCCCTCGCGCTGGAGGCTTAAAGGATCGCGAGCCGGATCGCGTAGGCGACGACGGTCAGGGCGGCAACGCTTGCCACCCAGATCGCCACGAACCACGCGATCCGCTGCCAGACAGGACCGGTTGCCATTAGTGGTACCCGGCTTCCGGGTCCAGTTTGCCGCGGAACACCCAATAGGCGTATGCGGTGTAGCCTAGGATCAGCGGAACCAAGACGACCGTGCCGACCAGCGCGAATTTCAGACTAGAATCCGGGGCGGCCACGTCCCAAATCGTCAAGCTGGGTGGTACCATCATCGGGTAAAAGCTGATGCCGATCCCGATAAAGCTGATCACAAAAAGCGCCATCGACGCAAGAAACGGCGCGACATCCCGCCCGTTCGCGATCCCGTGGAACAGCTTATAAACGGCAAAGGCCATGAAAAGGGGCACAGGTAGGGTGATCAACATGCCGGGCATGGTGAACCAACGCTCAAAATAGATCGGATTCTGGAAGGGCGTCCAGACGCTGACCAGCGCGATAAAGACCAGCGTCGCAATCGCCAGCGGCTTGGCCAGATCGCGCATACGGTGATGCACTGCGCCATCCGTTTTCATCATGATCCACGTCGCGCCCAGCAACGCATAGCCGATCACCACGGCGATGCCCGTCAGCATGGAAAATGGCGTCAGCCAGTCCCACCAGCCACCGGAATAGTGGCGGTCCGTCACCGCGATGCCCTGCACAAGCGCGCCAAGGGCAATGCCCTGACACAGCGCCGCCACGGTCGAGCCGCCAAAGAAAGCGATGTCCCAGACTTTCTTCCAACGCTCTGTTCGCCAGCGGTATTCAAAGGCCACGCCCCTGAACACCAGCGCCAGCAGCATCAATATGATCGGCATATAAAGCGCCGACATCACCACCGCATAGGCAAGGGGAAAGACGGCAAAAAGCCCGCCGCCGCCCAGCACGAGCCATGTCTCGTTCCCGTCCCAGATCGGCGCGACAGAGTTCATCATCGTGTCGCGGTCTTTTTTTGTGTGGGCAAAGGGAAACAGGATGCCCACCCCAAGGTCAAAGCCGTCAAGGACGACATAGGTCAGCACCGCAAAGGCGATGATGCCGGCCCAGATGAATGCAAGATCGAATTCCATTGTGATCGCTCCTTATTCGGCCGGGTGGGCGTCGTGGGTTTGCTGAACGGGTGTGATCCCCGCCGTGCGGATCGGACCGTCCCGCAGGCCAAGGCGCGGTGACGCCGGATCCTTACCCATCATGCGCAGAATATAGAATGTGCCCGCGCCGAAGACGAAGAAGTAGACGATGATGAAGGCGATCAGCGATGCAGCGACAGCCGGTGCCGCGACCGGGCCAAGGCTTTCGGACGTGCGCAGCAGGCCGTAGACGGTAAACGGCTGGCGGCCGACCTCTGTTGTGATCCACCCGGCCAGCACGGCGACAAAGCCCATGGGCCCCATGACGACAGCGGCGCGGTGCAGCCACTTGGTGTCATAAAGCCGCCCGCGCCAGCGCTGAATGCCGCCCCACAGGCCGATCCCCAGCATGGCAAAGCCGATGCCAACCATCACGCGGAAGCTAAAGAAAACAATCGCGACTGGCGGCTCGTCCTCGTCCGGGACGGTATCTAGACCATTCAGGGGTGCGTTTAGGTCATGCTTAAGGATCAGGGACGACAGCTTGGGGATCTCAATCGCGTAATCGACCCGCTTTTCTTCTTGGTTGGGGATGCCGAATAGGATCAGCGGCGCGCCGTCAGGGTGGCTGTCAAAGTGGCCTTCCATCGCCATTATCTTGGTCGGCTGGTGTTCCAGCGTGTTGATACCATGCGCGTCGCCCGCGCCAATCTGCAGCGGCGTCACGATCAGCGCCATCCACATCGCCATCGAGAACATCTTGCGCGTCGCTTTGTTTTCGCGGTCCTTCAGGAGGTGCCAACCCGCAACCCCGGCGACCACAAAGGCGGTCGTCAAATAGGCCGCCAAAACCATGTGAACAAGGCGGTAAGGGAACGACGGGTTAAAGATGATCGCCCACCAGTCCTCTGGCACGAACTGTCCGACGTCGTTCATGGAATAGCCCGCAGGCGTTTGCATCCAGCTGTTGACCGACAAAATCCAAGTGGCTGACATCAGGGTGCCGCCAGCAACCATGGCGGTGGCGAACATGTGCAATCCGTTGCCCACTTTTTCACGCCCGAACAGCATGATGCCCAAAAAGCCAGCTTCTAGGAAAAACGCGCTTAGCACTTCGTAGGCCATCAACGGGCCAAGCACTGGGCCGGTCTTGTCAGCGTATTCGGACCAGTTGGTCCCGAATTGGTACGACATAACGATGCCCGACACGACGCCCATGCCAAAGGCCACGGCAAAGATCTTTTTCCAGTAATCGAACACGATGCGATATGCGTTGTCGCCGGTGTAAAGCCACGCCGCGTTCAGAACGGCCAGAAAGCTGGCCAATCCGATCGAAAATGCGGGGAAAATGATGTGGAAAGAGATGGTGAACGCGAATTGGAAACGTGCCAGGATCTCTGCGTCGAAGCTACTGAGCATGGGCCTTGTCCTTGGTTTGACCACACGGGTGTGGGTTGCTGTGGTCTTTTCACGGCTATCGCGTGGGCGCGATAGGACACAACGGCACAGCATTTGCCGCTTATTTTGTTGTGCACTCAATCACTGCTATAGTGTAAAACACAGCGTATGTCTGGCAAGGTCTGTTCCAAATTGGGGTGCCCGTGTCGGTCTGCCAAACGTCGCCTCACATTGAAACGCCGCGCTATGCCGGGACAAAGGATATTGACGATGACCAATCGCAGAATGCTTCTGGGGGCCGCAGGCGCGGCAATAATGTTGGCAATGGGCGCAACCAGCGCCTTTGCGCAGGATGTGACGTTGAAGCTGCATCAGTTCTTGCCAGCCCAGTCCGCTGTGCCGTCGCTGATCCTTGATGTCTGGGCTGACAAGGTCGAGGCGGACTCAGGCGGGCGCATTAAGATCGACCGCTTCCCGTCGATGCAGCTGGGCGGCACACCGCCTGAATTGGTGGATCAGGCCATCGACGGCGTTGCCGATATCGTTTGGACAGTCGTTGGCTATACCCCCGGCCGTTTCCCGAGCACCGAAGTGTTCGAACTGCCGTTCTTTGTCGCCGATCCGATGGCTGCGTCTTACGCCTATTGGAAGATGTACGAGGCGGACATGCAGGACCAGTTCGACGGGCTGCACATGCTAGGCACATGGGTCCATGGGCCGGGCCTGTTCCACACGACCGATCCGGTAAACGCGCCCAGCGATCTGCAAGGCATGAAAATCCGGGGCGGCTCTCGTATGGTGAACGATATGCTTACGGCCGTTGGTGCGACGCCTGTCGGCATGCCAGTCCCTGCGGTGTCCGAGTCCCTGTCCAAAGGCGTCATCGACGGCGCGACCCTTCCGTGGGAGGTGACGTCGTCCCTAAAGGTCGCCGAATTGGTCGGTAATCACACCGATTTCGAAGGGAACGGGCTGTATACGCTGACCTTTATCATGGCGATGAACCAAGGGGCCTATGACGGCTTGCCTGACGACCTGAAGGCGGTCATTGACGCCAATTCTGGCCTCGACTTCTCTGTCAGGGCGGCAGAGGCGAATTTGGGTGCGGATGCGCCTTCCAAACAGATCGCCGAAGATATGGGCAATAACTTTATCACCATCGACCAAGCCACCGTTGACACCGACTGGATGCCTTTGGTCGCGCCAATCTACGGCAGCTGGGTGGCCGATATGGACAGCAAAGGCTATGACGGTCAGGCGATGATCGACCGCGCCCGCGCCTTGATGGCGGAATACACCGCCGCGCAGTAATCTGCGTGGCATCGAAATAGGGGCACCCGCCCTTTGCCAATCCTGCACTGTGGCGGAGCCCTGATGTATTCTTTCTTTTTGAAGCTTTCAAAGCTGATGGCTTGGCTCGGCGGCGCGATGCTGACCGCCTTGATCGTGATGGTCTGCACCTCTGTCTTGGGCAGAGAGGTCAACGGCATCTTGCACGCCGATTGGCTGGTGTCCTTGGCACCGGGCCTGTCACGCTGGCTGCTGGATCTTGGTATCGGCCCGGTAAATGGTGACTTCGAACTCGTGGAATCCGGGATTGCCTTTAGCATCTTTGCCTTCTTGCCGCTGTGCCAGTTGACCGGCGGCCACGCGACCGTGGATGTGTTCACCAACTACCTGTCTGACCGCGTAAACCAAGGGTTACGGCTGGTGACGGATATCGTCTTTGCTGGCGTTATGGTGTTGATCGCATGGCAACTTTGGCTGGGCTTGGCGTCCAAGAAATCCTCTGGGCAAACGACATTCCTGCTCGAAATGCCAGTGTGGTGGGCCTATGCGCTGTCGCTATCAGGGGCGATCGTAGCGGCCGTCATTGCGTGTTATGTCGCCGCGATGCGGCTGCGCGAGGTAGCGTCGGGCAGGGTCATCCTGCCGATTGATTTAGGGGCCAACCATTGAGCGATCTTGCCATCGGGATCACATCCTTTCCCGCCCTGCTGCTGCTCATCTTTTTGCGCGTGCCGATCGGATTGGCGATGTTTCTGGCCGGGCTGGTCGGATTGATCCTTGTAACAGGGGACACAACAATCCCCTTTGCGCGGCTGAAATCCGAAACCTTCACCACCTTTTCCAGCTATTCTTTGTCGATCATCCCGATGTTTCTGCTGATGGGGCATTTTGCGACGTTGGGCGGTATGTCTCAGGCGCTATTTAAGGCTGCCGAAGGGTTTCTGGGCCACCGTAAAGGCGGCGTCGCGATGGCTGCGATTGGTGCCTGCGCCGGCTTTGGCGCGATCTGCGGGTCATCGCTGGCCACCGCCGCCACCATGAGCCGCGTCGCCCTGCCAGAGCTGCGCCGCTCCGGCTATGCGGGCGGGTTTGCAACCGCCACGCTGGCAGCCGGTGGCACGCTGGGCATCCTGATCCCGCCGTCTATCGTGCTGGTGATCTACGCCATCCTGACAGAGCAGAACATCGCCAAACTCTTCCTCGCGGCCTTCATCCCCGGCATCCTCGCCGCCTTAGGCTATGTCTTGGTCATCTCGCTTTATGTGCGCCTTTACCCCGGCAACGCAGGCACGCGCCCGCGCGCCGCGTGGCGCGCACGGCTACGCGGCGTTTGGGATGTCTGGCCCGTGCTGATCGTCTTTGCCCTTGTGGTCGGCGGCATCTACGCAGGCTGGTTTACCCCAACCGAAGGCGCTGCCGTTGGCGCGCTGGGCACAGGCGCGATCGCTTGGGCCAATGGCGGGCTGTCTTGGGACAGCTTGGGCGAAAGCTTTATGGTGACCGCGCGGTCCACCGCGATGATCTTTTTCATCGTGCTGGGGGCTGCGTTTTATAACGGCTTCTTGGCGTTGACGCAGGTGCCACAGGAAATCGCGCTCTGGGTCGTGGATCAGGGGCTGTCGCCACTTTTGGTTCTGGCACTGATCCTTGTTTTCTACCTTTTGCTCGGCTGCCTGATGGACAGCCTGTCGATGATCCTGCTGACCATCCCGATCTTTTGGCCGGTCATGCAGGGCCTCGATTTCGGCTTTGTCAGCCTTATTGATCTCCAAAGCGCACGCCTGTCAGATCTAGTTCAAAGCGGCGCGCAGATCGCACCCGATGTGCTGGCGCAGGCGCAGGCCGCCCTGGCGCAAGGCATAGAGCTGACGCGCGCGCAAATGAACGACATTGGCCTGCGCGGCGCGACCGAAGGTGCGCTGTCGCGTATCAATACCGAACAGGTCGCAATCTGGTTCGGTATCCTCGTCCTGATCGTGGTCGAGGTGGGGTTAATCACGCCGCCGGTAGGTATGAACCTGTTCATTATCAATACGATGGACCGCACCACGCCTATGGCAGAAACCTACCGCGCCGTGCTGTTCTTCGTTGCCTCCGATCTGGTGCGCGTTGTCCTGCTCGTGCTGTTTCCGGTCATCACGCTCGCGCTGATCCCGTGGTAAGTCGCCCAAAGGCGATCTGATCGCCTCGTTCGAATTGGGCCGCCGTGGATCACGGCTCGCTGGTGATCGGCACTGCGTGGACGATTCGCAGTAAATGCCGCGCCTTACTTTGCTATTGCGTCTGCGCGCGCAGACGCACCTCGGCAGCCTGCCTTTCAGTGTGCCGGGGCCCGTAAACGCCTGCGACAAACAATCTTTCAATCCGTATAGGGCGCGGTCGCACCGCCAGCGCAGTTTCACGACTGTTCCGCTTATGTTTTTGAAGTTTAGATGAGTTTTTTCTCTTCTTAAGGCGTGGCGTGCCAACGCGTTGCATGGTTGCGCGTGTGGATCGCGCGAAAATTCTCAAACAGGTTCAGGTCAAATTAAGGAATCTGCCGGATGGTCCAGTCAAGGATGGCACCTCGCCATAAGTTAAACGGAGCGTTCGCCCATGAAACCTTACAATCTGATCTTGGCTTTTGGATTGACCATCAGTGCGGTGCCCGCCACCGCAGCTGAAAATGACTATAAGGCCTTCGCAGACCAGCAGGCTGCGGCTTTCATGGCCAATACACTCGTCCAAGATGCGCTTGCCGCCAACAATTCAGCGCATGCCGCCTATACAGAAGCCGACATTCTGGCATTGGATAGCCAGTGGCGCGAACAGCTCAACCTTAGCAACAGTCCCCTTATCGCGCAGATTAACAGCGCCCCAGTCTCTGATTACCTAAGGCAGGTCGTGGCGGATTCTGATGGCGCAATCGTCGAGATTATTTTGATGGATAATGTCGGTCTAAACGCCGGGATTAGCGCGATCACATCTGATTTCTGGCAGGGCGACGAAGATAAGTTCTTAAAAACATATACCGTTGGTGCCGGTTCGATTCACGCCGGAGACGTGGAATTGGATGAATCATCCGGCATTTATGTGATGCAAGTCTCTATTCCCATTTTAGATCCAAGCGGCCAGCTGGTTGGTGCCGCAACTTTTAGCCTTGATGCTGAACGGCTGTAATTAAACCCACTCATCCAGTTGCACCGAAAGCAAAAGGACCGACCATGGTATCCAGCTTCATCAATAATACGTCGCTCACAGTTAAGGTGACTATTCTTGCGATATTCTCGGTCCTGGCGACCAGCGCCACGCTTAGTGTTCTATTTGGTGTAAGTAGCACCAATTTAACGCGGCAGCTTGTTCTGCAAAGTGGTGTAGGCGAAGCGGAACTGTTGGGAAATGTCCTTTACGGCCCCACGCGCTTCGATGACGCGGCAGCAGCAAGTCAACTTCTCGAATCCACTATGAACAGCTCGAATGGCGCAGCCGTTGGTGCCGTAGTTGTAAAGCTTGATGGGACTACAGTTACAGTCAATGGAACACATGCGGCTGACTTGGATGCCTTGGCTGGTGCCATGCAGACCATTCTTCAACAAGGCGCGGACGGCACGGTTACTGTGGGTAACTACATTTTGGTGCCGATCCGTAAGTCTGGCGCTGATGCTGATGGGGCTGTTGGTCTCTTGGGTCTCGATTGGCGTGCTGACACAGCAGTTGCCACACTTGTAGGCGCAGAAAAGCAGGCGCTGCTTTACTCGGTCGTTGTTGCTGCCATCGTCATCGGCCTTGTCATTCTCGGTTCTCGGTATTTGATTATCCGTCCACTCAATGTTCAGCGCGACACGATCCAGCGGATTAGCCAGGGCGAACTGCAGGCGGCGGTGCAGCAAGGGGACCGCAACGACGAAATCGGCGAGATTGCGCGGTCTACCGACGATCTACGTCAAAAACTGCTCGTCGCCGCCGCAGATCAAAAGGATGCAGCCTACAAAGGGGTTGCATTCACCGCAGCGTCCTCTGCCATGATGATGACCTGCGCCGAATACAGAATTAGATATGTCAACCCGGCGATGATCGATCTTCTCGGGAAGTTTAAAGAATTTATTCCGCAGCTTTCTGATGGTGTGACGATCGAAAAGATCACCAATATGAGCCTCGATGATTTCCACAGCAATGGCACTCAAATACGTTCAAGACTGCAAGGAATGGGTGATCAATCAATTAATGTAATGATTGCCTTCGGCGACTCGCGTGTTTCTCTGCGTCTTTCTCAAGTGCTAGACAAAGACGGCCAAGGTATTGGGATCATTATGGAATGGTCCGACATTACGGCCGAATGGTTGAACGATGCAATCTTGCAAGGTCTCGACAATCAGCAGCTACGCGCGGATTTCGATACCTACGGTCGTATCATCTCGGCAAACGTAAATATGTGCCAAGCTCTTGGTGCGACGAGAAAGGATATCGCCGACCGCGACCTCTCGACTTTTATCCTTGAAGGCGAAGCCGATGAACCGTCTGCTGAAGCCATAAAGTCGCTCGCCGCAGAGAAGGGTTTGTTTGCAGGTCGATTGGCACTCGTCGCGGTAGATGGTAAAAAAATTATCGCAGATGGAAGTTTGAGCTGTGTGCGCGATGGTGCTGGTGCACCAGTTCGCTACATCCTTCTGGTGCGGGATGTAACTGAAGCTGAAAATGAAATTTCAGAAGCGCGAGCATCGCGCAGGGCCGCTCAGAAAAACCAAACGATGGTTGTTGATGCACTGCGTATTGGCCTTCGCCAGCTAAGCGATGGTGACCTAACAGCTTCGATTAGTGCCGCATTTCCAACTGAATACGAAGACCTACGAACTGATTACAACGGTGCGGTTAATACCTTGTCCGAGGCTATAAGAGGCGTTGTTGAAAACGCGGACAATATATCAAACGAAGCCCGTGACATTTCTAGCAATACTGACAGCCTGTCACGCCGGACGGAAACAACGGCGGCTACCTTGGAACAAACAGCCGCAGCGTTGAACGAGTTGACGCTTTCGATCCGCGATACGGCGCAAGGTGCAAAGGATGCAGACAGTGCCGTACGCGAGGCTAAAAAGAATGCCGAGCAAAGCGGTCAAGTCGTTCTGGAAACCGTATCTGCCATGGACCAGATTGCCGATAGTTCTGGACGAATCACGTCAATCATCAAAGTGATCGACGATATTGCGTTTCAAACGAACCTCCTTGCGCTGAATGCTGGAGTAGAGGCGGCCAGGGCGGGGGACGCCGGCCGCGGTTTCGCGGTCGTCGCATCAGAAGTCCGAGCTCTCGCTCAGCGTTCATCTGATGCCGCAAGAGAAATTAATGGTCTGATCGACAAGAGCGGTAGTCAGGTCAAATTAGGGGTTGATTTGGTCGGTCGAACGGGAGGTGCCCTTCAGCAAATTGTTGAATCAGTATCAAGGATTTCAGGACTTATATCGACAATTGCTGAGTCTTCGCTTTTGCAGTCTTCAAATCTAAACGAGATAAATAGCTCTCTCAATCAACTGGACCAATCTACTCAACAGAACGCAGCTCGCCTCGAGGAGACAACAGCGGCTAGTGAAAGTTTGCGAAAGGACGCCGTAACGCTCGTAGAAACCGCATCCTACTTCAAATTGGCAGGCGGCGAGGTCGGAGTGAGAAGTGATAACCCAGTAGTTCCGTTTCGGGCTAGGCCAAGAACGTCGGTGCCGACTAAAGCCGCCGCGGCATTATCTCAATCTGCTGACGTAGGCGTTGCAGCCGGCTGGGAGGATTTTTAAAATCGATCTCCTCACTCCGCTCTCTGTCACTATCCAGAAGATGAATTTGAATTATTATGAACAACTCTGAAGCCTCTGAGTCACTATCAGGAGAGACAGTCCGGCATGTAATTCAAGGATCTCATGTTGTTTCAGAAGATCCTTCAACTGTGTTGACTACAATTCTAGGATCCTGCGTTTCTGCATGTATGTGGGATCCAGTGGCTGGAATTGGTGGAATGAATCATTTCTTGTTGGCTCGCGGCGCTGATGTCGGGGCGGACGGTCATCGCTATGGGTCTCATGCAATGGAATTGCTGATCAATGATATGTTGAAGCGTGGGGCGTTACGAAGGCGGCTAAAGGTTAAACTATTTGGAGGGGCCATGATTCAAAATAATTTCGCTCGCATAGGGCGTCAAAATGCTGAGTTTGCTCTTCAGTTTGTGAAAGATGAGGAGTTTGATCTTGTCTCGCATAGCCTGCTTGGCACGCAAGCACGAAAAGTCAGGTTTAACCCAACAACTGGTAGCGCACAACAAAAGTTTCTTACGGATGTCGAATCTCCACCGATTGTCGAGCCAATTCATGTCGCAGCTGACGACATTACATTCTTCTGAAGGATATTTCTATGACACGTGTAGTTCAACTTCCTGAAAAGCTAGATACATCCGCTGCATCTAAGCTCTTAATTGACATAAGTGCCAATCGAGGCGAGCCATTGGTTTTAGATGCTTCGTGTGTGCGTAAGATTGGTGCTCTCTGCGGGCATATTTTAATATCAACGATTCTGACTTGGCGTAATGATGGGCAAAATTTGAAATTAAGAGATTTTGAAGGGATCGCAAATGATCTTACTTTGCTTGGCTTGAGCGAGAAATTTGAAATTAAGGATGCACATTTATGACTCTTAGAATACTTGCGATTGATGACTCTCGAACTATTCGGGAAATGCTACGTATGGCATTATGCGCAGCCGGGTTCGACGTTCACTTAGCAAGCGATGGTCAAGAGGGTGTCGAGATTCTGGAAAAGGTAGATCCGGATGTTGTGATTACAGATATTAACATGCCAAGAATGAATGGATTCGAAGTTATTGAAGCTATTCGTTCAGGCGGAGGGCTTCGTGCGCTACCAATTTTAGTATTAACTACAGAAAGCGCACAAGATCTTAAAGATCGCGCTAGAAATGCCGGGGCGACGGGGTGGATCGTGAAGCCTTTCGATGACGCAAAGCTGATCAGTGCGATCCGCCGTATAGCTGCAATCTGAGGTTTGTATGAGTACTTTGGAAGATATTCGCCAGACGTTTTTTCAAGAATGCGAGGAATTGCTTGAATCTCTAGATGACGGATTGGAGCTGTTAAGGGATGGCTTGGATGAAGGGCAACCCGTTGACAGTGAGGCTGTGAATGCAGTTTTTCGGTCCGTTCATTCAATAAAGGGCGGCGCTGCGGCATTTGGTTTGGAGCAACTAGTTCGGTTTGCACATCGGTTTGAAACAACCCTTGATGATTTGCGCGCGCTGCGGCTTGTCTTGTCTTTCGATATTCTTGAGGTTTGCTTGAGGGCCGCGGACCAACTTGCCGAATTAGTTTCCGCAGGCCGTGAAGGTCGAACGCTGGCGGAGGATGCTGGTGCGCAGACCATTGCTAAGTTAATTTCCTTGTCTGGAGGGGGTGATGTGCCTCCTGCTGATGGCGGTGAGGTTGAGGAGGGGTTGAATACATACGCGCCGATGCCGCTTAACTTTGACCCTAGCCCTATGCTTGAGTGTGACTCAGATAACAAATCTCTATTTAAGATAAGCTTTGCGGCTCAACCCAAGCTATTTATGAACGGTCATGATCCAGTCCATCTCTTCCGTGAATTAAGTGAGCTTGGTGATCTTAGTGTTGAATCTGATTTATCGCGTGTCCCATATTTAGATAATATTCGGTATGATGACTGTTCGTTGCAGTGGGTTTTAACCTTACTTACAACTGAAGCGGAGGCTGCCTTATGGGAGGTTTTTGATTTTGTCGTCGACCTATGTACCGTAGAAATCCAAAAAATCGTTCAGGATGGCGAACCATCAATTCACATTGGTGGATGCACTGCCACGGCCATATCCGCCGAAAATGTTTCGACAGTTACAGAGGGGCCTAGTGTGCCTCTTGCGGCAGAGGTTGCTTCTTATTCAAATACGCAGAGCTCTAACGCTGAACATGTTGCTAAGGCTGCGCCGATTGCTGCAAAAGCGACGGTGCGCGTAGACTTAGACCATGTTGATCGCCTCATTAATGTCGTAGGAGAATTGGTTATTAACCAAGCAGTGCTCACTCAGTGTATAACTGCCGCAGATATTCCGATGACCGCAGCATTGTCTTCTAGCCTTGACGAATTCATGTCATTGGCACGTGAAATTCAGGAGGGCGTGATGTCAATACGAGCGCAATCCGTGAAGCCGCTATTTCAGCGTATGGCACGCATCGCCAGAGAAGCGGCAGACCTAGCTGGTAAAAATGTACGCTTTGAAACTGATGGTGAAGCGACCGAGGTTGATAAGACTGTCATGAAAGACTCGTCGACCCACTAACTCATATTATTCGCAACGCGGTCGATCATGGCTTGGAAACTGAAGAGGGTCGCACCGCTGCCGGCAAGACCGATCCAGGCACTGTAACTTTGCGAGCAGCTCATCGGTCAGGTCGGGTACTTATTGATGTTTCTGATAATGGTGCTGGTATTAACCGCGCCCGTGTTTTGAAAATTGCTAAGGACAAAGGTCTTGTTCCTGCAGACGCTGTCTTGCCGGATAGCGAAATTGACAAACTTCTTTTCTTGCCCGGTTTTTCGACTGCGGCCGAGGTGACTGACCTCTCGGGACGCGGTGTCGGAATGGATGTCGTCCGAAGCTCAATCCAAAAGCTTGGCGGCCGGATTAACATTACGTCAGAGCCAGGAGCGGGCACAGTCATGTCGATTAGCTTACCGCTAACGCTCGCGGTGCTAGACGGTATGGTTGTCGATGTCGCAGGGCAGACCATGGTCGTTCCTATCGCCACGATCGTCGAAACGATACGGCCAGAGGCAGGCGATCTTCATAGGCTCGCTGATGGTATGACGGTCGTAGCCGTAAGGGGGCGATTTATTCCTGTTGTCGATCTCGGGCACGTTTTCAAATTTCGTGAGGCGACCAAGACCTACAGTGACTTAGTGTATCTACTTGTCGAAAGTGATCATCAGCAGATGTGGGCGTTAGCCGTGGACCGTATCCATGATCAACGACAGGTCGTGATTAAGGGGCTTGAAGGCAATTATGGGCATGTCCCCGGTGTGGCGGCAGCCACCATTCTAGGCGACGGAAAAGTCGCTTTGATTATTGATCCTGAAGAAGCTGTACAGCGCACGGACGCTGACCAGCCCGTGCCCGACCACTCTCAATTGAAGGACTGTTAAGCAATGCAAGCAAATGTGAAAACATTGCCTGATGACGAACGCGAGCTTGTGACATTTCGCGTTGGAGAGCAGGATTTCTGTATCGATATTATTTATGTGCGCGAAATTCGAAGTTGGACGCCGGCAACTGTTTTACCACATGCACCAGATTACGTTCTGGGTGTGATTAATTTGCGAGGGGCAATTGTCCCAATTGTGGACTTGGCGCGCAGACTCGGTTTGCCAAAAACAATGTTAGGGGATCGGCATGTCATCGTTATTGCCGTAGTGGCAGATCAAACGGTCGGTTTCTTGGTCGATGCCGTATCAGATATTATTGGGGTGGCACCAAGTGCGATACAGCCGACCCCCGATGTGACTGCGCAGACGACCCGGATGTTTATTCGTGGCGTGATCGCTTTGGAAGACCGAATGCTCCGGCTGATTGATATCAGCGCAGTGCTGCCACCTCTGGTAGAACAGGCCGCATCATGACATCAATGTCGCAGGTTTATTCGGCTGCCGAAAGCGCACTGACATGCGACGATGCAAGTTTTCGCGCAATCGCCGATATTTTGCGGCGCGAAACAGGCATCAATTTACCCGCTGATAACAGCTCCCTCGTTGTCTCGCGGTTGATCAAGCAGTTGCGTCGTCTCAAGCTTTCGACTTTTGCCGAATATGTTCGTTGGATTGAACAATCAGCCCACCAAGATGATCGGGCGATTATGATTTCATCCCTGACAACGAATACGACGCACTTTTACCGCGAAGGATATCACTTTGACTTTTTTGTGAGGGATACACTTCCGAAATTGAAAAAAATGGCCGGGCAGGGCACGCGGATTCGGCTTTGGTCTGCAGGCTGTTCGAGTGGAGAAGAGGTCTATAGTCTTGCCGCAACTTTGCTGCATCACTGGCCAGAAGTGGCGCTCGCCGATGTGCGGATTCTTGCGACAGACATAAGCGCCGATGCTTTGAATACGGCCAAAGAAGCAAGCTATCCGCGTGAAAAACTCGAGTCCGTACCGGAAGACGTGCGAGCGTTGATGTTGCGAGACGCCGATCCAGCTGATGCCATGGTCACAATGCCAGATGCTGTGCGCGCGTTGGTGTCCGTGCGGTATCTGAACTTTATTGAGCCTTGGCCGACCAGAGGTCCATTTCAGGCAATCCTATGTCGAAACGTTGCGATCTACATGGATGACGCTGTGCAAGAACATATTTTCACGGGCCTCGTCGATCAACTGGCTCCACAAGGCGTATTGTTCATCGGCCATTCTGAGAGGTTGCCGCCAAAACTCGCCGAGAAGATGACGTTAGTCGATCGCACGACTTTTCGCCGGACCTAACACCTGATGCCCCAATAATAACGGAGGACCGATGTCCCTCAAATCAACACTTTCCATCATGGTCGTAGACGATATGTCGACCAGCCGGGGTCTGATCACCATGGCTCTCGACGAGATCGGCATCAAAAATGTAGATTTTAAAAGCGATGGGCAGTCCGCCTTGACCGCGCTTGCAGCCCGACCAGTTCATCTTGTGATTTCCGATTATAACATGCCGGGGCTTGATGGCCTGCAGCTTTTGCATGGATTGCGGACCAATCGCAGTACGCAGCGCATTGGATTTATCCTCGTCAGTGGTCGCCTGGATGACAACATTGTTGCGACGGGGCGCAAGTTGGGCATGAATAACTTTATCGCAAAGCCCTTTAATACGCAGCAGATGCGTAAATGCATTGAAGCTGTGGTTGGCCCCCTGTGACGGTATTGGCGAGCGATATCATGTTGCGTCTTTCGGTGGAGTTAGCACGCGCCTCTGATTTAGCAGTACAGATTGAAGAGACGATGGATCATGGTCAAACGCGCCGGGAACACGACTTGCGCAATGTCCAGAACCTCGATTTGCTGGCGCAGACGCTTGCCGATTTGGGGCGTTTCACGCAGGCGCTTGCGCCAATGCTGACGACCCTTGCGGTAAGCCCGGGCACGGCGACTGGGGGGATGGCACTGCGCGGGGTGGCTGACCGACTAGCTGGGGCCGCTGTCGATCTGCCTGAAGATGCCGGGGGCGACGTTTGCGTTTTCTAAGCCGCATCCACCGGCATTGCACCGTGTAGGGTTAATGCGGTCGTGCGGACCTGATCGCTAATTTGCAGAAGCTGCGCTGCCATCGGTGTGCTGCGCCGCCAGATCATCCCGATCGTCCGCGAAGGGACGGGCCGTGCAAACCGAGCGACACTGACCGGCGCGCTGTTTGCTTCGATCACAACAGCCATGTCGGGAATCAGCGTCACGCCTATCCCTGCGCCGACCATCTGCACGAGGGTCGTCAGGGCAGAGCCGTCAAGCCATTCACGTGGGCGGGCACTGCGCGTGTCACAAAATGCAAGGGCCTGATCGCGAAAGCAATGACCTTCCTCCAGAAGTAACAGCCGCATCTGTCGCAGTTGGCCCGCGTCCGGCACGGGTTTGCTGTCATCGGCCTGAGGACGGATAAGGACAAAATCCTCGGTCATTAAGGGAACCTCAGTTAACGTAGGTTCCGACACGGGAAGGGCGACAATGGCGGCATCCAGTTGACCTTCCGCGAGCTCGGCAAGCAGCCTCGGTGTCACGCTTTCGCGTACCTGCAAGTCCAGCCCAGGATAAAGTTCGGTTAGATCAGCGATCAGGCGGGGTAAAAGATAAGGGGCCACCGTCGGAATAATGCCAAGCCGCAGCCGCCTGATCATGCCACCTTTGGAAATTTGGGCCAGATCGCCAAGATCATCGACCGACTGTAAAATTGCGCGCGCCCGTTGTAAAAAGTCCTCTCCAAATACAGTTGGGCGCACCATGCGGGGGCCACGTTCAAACAAGGGCTGTCCCAGGCGTTCTTCCAAGTCTTTGACCTGCATGGACAACGCGGGCTGGCTGACGGATTGCATGTCCGCCGCGCGTCCAAAGTGGCCCTGATCTGCAACAGCGCAGGCATAGCGCAGGTGTTTAAGCGTTATATTTTTCATAAGCTGAACTTATCGTAACAATCAGTAGATACAAGTTCCTCTAATCGCTTTGGCCCGTTAAACAGGCGTCACAAAGGCAAATTAGACCACTAGAATATCGCAAGGAGTCAGAACATGGACGGAAATACCACAGGAACCGGCGGCGGCTGCCCGATGGGCCACACGCGCCCCAATGCTGCAAATAGCGCGCGGTCAAACCGTGACTGGTGGCCCAACCAGCTGAACCTTAAAATCCTCAGCCAGAACCTGCCCGGCTCCAACCCGCTTGGTCCCGATTTCGATTACGCCGCCGCTTTTGCGACGCTTGATCTGGACGCGCTCAAGGCTGATTTGCTTGCCCTGATGACCGATAGCCAGGACTGGTGGCCCGCCGACTATGGTCATTACGGTCCCTTCTTTGTGCGCATGGCGTGGCACGCCGCGGGCACCTATCGCACAGCCGACGGCCGCGGCGGTTCGTCCTCTGGCACGCAGCGCTTTGCGCCGCTGAACAGCTGGCCCGACAACGGCAACCTTGATAAGGCGCGCCGCCTGCTTTGGCCGATCAAGCAAAAATACGGCAACGCGATCAGCTGGGGCGACCTGATGATCCTCGCCGGCACGACCGCAATCGAAGACATGGGCCTGCCCGCCTTTGGTTTTGCCGGTGGCCGCGCCGACAACTGGGAACCCGAAGAGGACATCTATTGGGGTGCCGAAGATACTTGGCTGGACGACAAACGCTATTCCGGCGACCGTCTGCTGGAAAACCCGCTGGCCGCTGTTCAGATGGGCCTGATCTACGTCAACCCAGAGGGGCCGAACGGCAACCCTGATCCGCTCGCCTCTGCCCGCGACATTCGCGACACCTTTGGCCGCATGGCGATGAACGACGAAGAAACCGTCGCGCTGATCGCGGGTGGCCACACCTTCGGTAAGGCACACGGCGCGGGCGACGCGGCTCATGTCGGCGTAGAGCCCGAGGGCGCAACCATCGCAGAGCAAGGCTTTGGTTGGACCAGCACCTTTGAATCCGGCGTTGGCGTTCACGCCATCACCAGCGGGTTGGAGGGCGCATGGACCCCCAAGCCGACGACCTGGGATAACGCCTATTTCGACATGCTGTTCGGTTTCGAGTGGGAGCTGACCAAAAGCCCCGCCGGCGCGCACCAGTGGCGTCCGACGGACCGCGATGCGGACGATCTGGTCCCTGACGCCCATGATCCGAACAAGCGCCACGCACCGGTCATGTTCACATCAGATTTGGCCCTGAAAGAGGATCCGATCTACCTTGAGATCAGCAAGCGTTTCCACGAAAATCCAGACCAATTCGCAGACGCTTTTGCGCGGGCGTGGTTCAAGCTGACCCACCGCGATATGGGCCCGGTTGATCGCTACCTTGGCCCTTGGGTGCCTCAAGAAGAGCTGCTTTGGCAGGACCCGATCCCGGCACGCGACTACGATCTGATCGACGCCGCAGACGTGGACACGCTGAAGGCCGCGATCCTGAAAACCGGTCTGCCGGTCGGCCAGTTGGTCAGCACCGCTTGGGCAAGCGCCAGCACCTTCCGTGGCAGCGACAAACGGGGCGGTGCCAATGGCGCGCGCATCCAGCTGTCCCCGATGAAGGATTGGGAGGCAAACAACCCCGCCCAGTTGGACGACACCCTGCGCATCCTGCGCGATGTTGTGCGCACGTTCAACGACAGCCAAACTGGCGGCAAGCGGGTTAGCTTGGCCGATGTCATCGTGCTGGGCGGTGTGGCTGCGGTTGAAAAGGCGGCAAAGGATGCGGGCCACAATGTGACCGTGCCCTTCACGCCGGGCCGCACCGATGCGACCCAAGAGCAGACGGACGTCGAATCCGTCGACATGCTGCAGCCTGCCTCTGACGGTTTCCGCAACTACCAGCAGGCCGACTACACCGTGTCGCCAGCCGAATTGTTGATCGACAAGGCGCAGTTGCTGACCCTGACGGCGGCCGAAATGACCGCACTGATCGGCGGCATGCGGGTGCTCGGGACCAATACCGATGGCTCTAGCCATGGTGTGTTCACCGACCGTCCGGGTGTGTTGACGAACGACTTCTTCGACAACCTGCTGTCGATGGCGACCGAATGGCGCGCCGTCGACGAAGACGATCGCATGTTCGAAGGCCGTGATCGCAAGACGAAGGAACTGCGCTGGACTGCGACCCAGACGGACCTGATCTTTGGCTCAAACAGCCAGTTGCGCGGCCTTGCTGAAACCTACGCTGGCGACGCGGCAGAGCACCGCTTTGTAGATGCCTTCGTCGCGGCATGGGCCAAGGTAATGGACCTCGACCGTTTCGACGTAAAATAAACCACTACGCCGCGGCCTTGGATTGGGGCCGCGGCGATCCCAAACGTTTCGGAATAGGCGCGGGCAGGGACCTGCCCCACTTGCAACACCCCGCAGTTATCCGCCAAGCTGCGGTTTATGGTTACACTCAAAGACATCAGCCGCGACGTCGGTCTATCGATTACGCAGGTCAGCCGCGCGCTGGGCGGGCATACGGATGTGAACGCAGCGACGCGGGAACGGGTGCAGCTTGCCGCAACCCGGCTGGGCTATCGTCCCAATGCCATCGCTCGCAGCTTGAAAACCGGGCGGTCGGGCATCGTGGCGATGATTGTCGCGGGCTCGCGCGATCCCGATTCCAACGCGCACCTGTTCGAAATTGTCATGGGCCTATCGGCCGAAATCTCGGCGCTTGGGTTGCAGTTCGTCCTGCATGTCGGCCAGCCCGGTGCTGACGTGGTGAAATTGCATACAGAGCTTTACCGCAGTGGTGGCATCGACGGTTTCGTCATCATCGGCCCGTCCCCCGCTGACCCGCGCATCAAATGCCTTACTGACCTCGGCGCCCCCTTCATCGTTCACGGCCGCGATCCAGAGCAGCCCCATCCCTTCGTCGATATCGACAACTTCGACGTTGGCCGCACCATGGCTGACCATCTTTTGTCGCTGGGCCATCGCCGTATTGCCTTCCTCAACGGGCCATTAAGCGAGTTCTTTGCAATCCAGCGCCAACGCGGCGTTGACGCCGCTTTCGCGGCGCATGGCCTGTCGGTTGACCCTGCGCTGATGCGATCCATCACTATGATAGAGCCGCAAGGCCGCAGCGCCGCGCGCGATTTACTGCAACTTGATAACCCGCCCACGGCCATCATTGCGGGCAACACGATGATTGCGCGCGGGGTCTATCACGCGGCCGCTGATGCCGGCGTCAGCATTCCGGGCGATTTGTCGGTTCTTGCGCATGACGACGGCTTAGAACTGTTTCCGGCCGCCGGTTTCGAGCCGCCGTTGGGCGGGACGTCAGCGCATCTTAGTGCAGCGTGGATCAGCCTATCTGCGGACTTAAAGCAGATCATTGCTGCGTCGAAAACGCCTATGCACAACCGAATTCTTGACCTAACCTTTGATAAAGGCAGCGCGACACAATCAATTTTAGTTGACAGGTCCATGCCTGTCGGCCCTTAATCCGAAACGTTTCGGAAGATTCCGAACCAAGACTTACTCTGGGAGGAGACCACCAATGATCCGCACACTTTCCGGCGTCAGCGTTGTTGCGCTGCTGGCCGTATCAGCAAGCTCCGCGTCCGCGCAGGACCTGATGTTCCCCAAGGGCGAAGGCGATTTTAGCTGGGCTGCCTTGGAATCCTTTGCCGCAAGCCACGACTACACAGGCGAAAAGCTGATGGTCACCGGGGCGACGACCGGCGATGACGCAGAGCGTTACCGCACTCTTTATGCGTATTTCACGGATGCGACCGGTGCCGAGGTCGAATACTCCGGCTCCGAATCCTTCGAGCAGGACATCGTGATCGCTTCCCAAGCGGGCGGTCTGCCTGACGTCGCCCTGTTCCCGCAGCCCGGTTTGGCCAAGGACCTTGCGTCCAAGGGCGCATTGGTCGCGGTCGATGACGCGATGACCGATTTCATGACGACGAACTACGCCGCTGGTGACAGCTGGAAACAGCTCGCGACTTTCCCCGGTTCTGACGGCGCCGACCACGTCTTTGGCCTGTTCTTTGGCACAGACGTCAAATCGCTGGTTTGGTATGTGCCAGAACAGTTCGAAGAGGCCGGCTACGAGATTCCCGAAACCCAAGAAGACCTGTTCGCCCTGTCCGAGCAGATTGTCGCAGACGGCGGCACCCCGTGGTGCATCGGTCTGGGGTCGGGCGCTGCAACGGGCTGGCCCGCGACTGACTGGGTCGAGGACATGATGCTCCGCACCGCTTCGCTCGAAGACTACGACCGCTGGGTCAGCAACGATTTGAAGTTCAACGACCCCATCGTCGTGAACGCGATCGAACAGTACGGCAAATACGCCCTGACCGAAGGTTTCGTCGATGGCGGCCCCTCCGCTGCGGCCAGCACTGACTTCCGCGATAGCCCCGATGGCATGTTCGACTTCCCGCCAAAGTGCTACATGCACAAGCAGGCGTCGTTTATCCCGATCTTCTTCCCTGAAGGTGTCGAAGCTGGCACGGACGTCGAATTCTTCTACTTCCCACCCTTCGCATCCGAAGAATCACTGGGCCGTCCCGTTCTTGGCTCCGGCGGTTTGGCCTCTGTCACCAACGATCGTGACGTGACCAAGGGCTTCATGGAATTCCTCGGCAGCCCAATCGCGCACGAGATCATGATGGCGCAGGGCCAGTTCTTGTCGCCGCACAAGGACGCAAACCTCGACATCTATACCTCTGACGTTCAGCGCGCCTTGGGCGAAATCCTGACAACGGCGACGTCCTTCCGCTTTGACGGATCGGACCTGATGCCCGGCGAGATTGGCACAAACGCCTTCTGGACCGGCATGGTGGACTACACCACTGGCAAGCCCGCACAGCAGGTCGCTGACGAAGTCCAGACCCGCTGGGATGCAATCCAGTAAAATACTGAGTGCGCCGGGCCTGCGGGTCCGGCGCATATCATCTGCGGGCCTTGCCCGTCACTTTTTCAGCGATCTTGAGGAGGGGCACGCGTGAATCCGGTCTTTCAGGGGCTTTTGACGATCCTTATCGGCGTCGGGGGCATCTTCGCTTACTTCGTGCTGTCGAACATGTTGCTGGACAAGGTGCTGTTCCCGGCGAAGGGGCCGAACGCATCGCGCAATATCAACCGCGCCAATCTGATCCGGCCGTGGTTATTTCTGGCCCCTACCATCATCGCGCTCTCGCTCTATCTGGTCTATCCGGTGATCGGATCCTTCATCCGCTCGCTCTATAATCGGTCTGGCGACCAGTTCATCGGCTTCGGTAACTATTCCTCTCTCATTGCATCCCCTGATTTCCGCACTGCGTTCATGAACAATGTGCTTTGGGCGCTGTTCGTGCCTGCCGTGTCGACATTCCTTGGTCTGGTGATCGCCCAGCTGACGGACAAGCTGTCTTGGGGCAATATCGCCAAGTCGATCATCTTTATGCCCATGGCGATTTCCTTCGTCGGTGCATCGCTGATCTGGAAATTCGTCTACGCCATCGACCCGAACCTTGGCATCATCAACGCGATCCGCGCCTCTATGGGCCTGAACCCATTGGATGTGTTGCAACTTGCGTTCTGGAATAACTTCTTCCTGATGGCGATCCTGATCTGGGTGCAAACTGGCTTTGCCATGGTCATCCTGTCCGCCGCCCTGCGCGGTATCCCCGAAGAAACGATCGAGGCAGCCGTCATCGACGGCGCCAACCCGTTCCAGATCTTCATGAAAATTCAAGTGCCGCAGGTTACGGGCACCATTGTCGTCGTTTGGACGACAACGACCATTCTTGTGCTGAAAGTTTTCGATATCGTTTACGCCATGACGGGCGGCAACTTTAACACGCAGATTTTGCCCAGCTACATGATGCAGTTCATGTTCCGCGACGACGGACGCGCCACGGCCGTGGCTATCGTCATCATGCTGATTGTGACGCCGGTGATGATCCAGAACATCATCCAAGCGCGCAAAGAAATGCGCTGAGGGAGGCTGATATGGACAATATCGTCGGCAAGAAAACCGGCCTTGCGGTCGCAGCCAACCTGACCGTCGCCATCCTTGTGGTGCTGTGGCTGATCCCGACCATCGGCCTGCTGGTGTCATCCTTCCGCGACCGCGACGCGATTTCGGCCACGGGTTGGTGGCGCGCGCCTTTTTCCACCGAACAGACGTTCCGGGGCAGGGGGGATACCGAAACAGTCACGCAGGACGGCGCCCTTTTTATCCTGACTGGCAACGTCTTTGACGATCCAGAGGTCGCCCCGTCCTTCCCGGACGGTCCCGCCACAATCAGCGCCTTTGGCACCCGCGGCAACAACCCCGGCGAATACACCGCTGGCACCACCGCCGATCTCGGGGATGGAGAGGCGCTGCTGATCAACGCCGACGGCACCTATCGCTATGCCCTGCCAGAGGACCCCGGAAGCCGCGGCCCGCGCTACTATATCCAAGCCAAGACACCGCCCAAGTTCACCCTGTCCAACTACGAAACCGTCATCACGGCGGGCGGCATGGGGCAGGCGTTTATCAACACGCTGACCGTGACGATCCCTGCCACGATCATCCCGATCCTGATGGCGGCCTTCGCGGCTTACGCCCTCGCGTGGATGGATTTCGCGGGCCGCTCTTGGATCATCGCCGCGATCATCGGCCTGCTGGTCGTTCCGCTGCAACTGGCGCTGGTGCCAATGTTGCAACTGCACAATCAGGTTGGCATCGGGCAAAGCTTCCTCGGCATCTGGCTCGCTCACTCTGCCTTTGGCCAGCCGCTCGCCGTATATCTTTTGCGCAACTACATGATCGGTCTGCCGCGCGATATCATCGAATCCGCCCGTGTCGACGGCGGTACCGATTTCCAGATCTTCATGAAGATCGTCCTGCCCCTGTCCTTTCCCGCGCTCGCCGCCTTCGCGATTTTCCAGTTCTTGTGGACGTGGAACGACCTACTGGTCGCCAAGGTCTTCTTGCCCAGCGGCGAGGCGACCAAGGTCATGACCGTCAAAATCGCCGACGACCTGCTTGGCTCGCGCGGCGGCGATTGGGGCATCCTTGCCTCTGCCGCTTTCGTGTCGATTGCCGTGCCGCTCCTCGTCTTCTTCTCTCTGCAACGCTACCTCGTCCGCGGCCTGCTGGCCGGGTCCGTGAAATAAGGAGTCCTTGCCATGGCCACCCTCAAATTGACGAACGTCGGCAAGACCTATGGCGGCACCGTCGACGTGTTGAATGACATCAACCTTGATATCGAAACTGGCGAACTTATCGTCTTCGTCGGCCCCTCTGGCTGCGGAAAATCCACACTTTTGCGGATGATCGCAGGACTAGAGCGGATCACGCAGGGCGAGCTGCAAATCGACGGGCGCGTCGTCAACGACATCCCGCCCGCCCAACGCGGCATCGCGATGGTGTTTCAAAGTTATGCGCTTTACCCCCATATGACCGTGCGCGATAACATGACTTTTGCACTGAAATTGGCAAAAAAGAGTAAAGAAGAAATCGACGCCGCCGTGTCCAAAGCCGCCCGCATCCTGCAACTCGAACCCTACCTCGACCGCCTGCCAAAGGCGCTGTCTGGCGGGCAGCGGCAGCGTGTCGCCATTGGTCGGTCCATCGTGCGCGACCCCAAGGTGTACCTGTTTGACGAACCGCTCTCGAACCTTGACGCCGCCCTGCGCGTCGCCACCCGGATCGAGATCGCGCAGCTCAAGGAAACTATGCCCGAAAGCACGATGATCTACGTCACCCACGACCAGGTCGAGGCGATGACGCTGGCCTCTCGCATCGTCGTGCTGGCCAACAAAGGCATCGCACAGGTCGGCACGCCGCTGGAACTGTACGAGCGGCCCGAAAACGAATTTGTCGCCCAGTTCATCGGTAGCCCCGCCATGAACTTGCTGGCAGGCGAAATCGTCGAAACCGGCCCGCGCACCATGGTCAAACTAGTCGGCGGCGGCACCGCAATCGCCGCCGTCGAAACCCAAGCCGCTGACAAGGGCCTCAAGGTCAATGTCGGCGTCCGGCCCGAAGACCTGACCTCTGTGCAAGACGGCGCACCCTATATATTCGAGGGCAAGGTTAACATCACCGAAGCACTAGGAGAGGTCACGCTGCTGTATTTCGACCGCGTTGGCGATAATGACGCGGTCATCGGCAAGCTGCCCGGCATTCACAAAGGCCTGCGCGGCACATCTGTCCGCATGACGGCGGAACCGGATAAGGTGCAAATCTTTCACAACGGTCAGTCCCTGCATTATCGCTAGGGGCAGCCGACGTTGCGGCGAAAAAACAGCCTCCCCGCCGCTGATGTCCCGTGCTAAAGGTGCGCCATGAAAAGCATTCTTGTCCTCAACGGCCCGAACCTGAACCTGCTTGGCAAACGCCAGCCCGAAATCTATGGCCATGCCACCCTTGATGACGTGGCCGATCTATGCCGCGCCGCCGCCGGCGATGTCACGATCCGGATGGAGCAGTCCAACCACGAAGGCCAGCTGATCGACTGGATCCACGAGGCGCGCACCGCGCACGCCGGGATCGTGATTAACGCTGGGGCTTATACCCACACCTCTGTCGCGATTTTTGACGCGCTGAACGCTTTCGACGGTCCCGTGATCGAAGTGCATATCTCGAACGTGCACAAACGAGAGTCATTCCGCCATCACTCCTACATCTCGCCCCGCGCTGACGGTGTGATCGTGGGCTTCGGCATTAATGGTTACGCCGCTGCGGTGCGCCAGATCTGCGATCTGATCAACGCCAGCTGACCCGCCAACCAGCACCCTCTTTCGCACCGCGATCAAATCGGCCATCTTCGCCGCGAAACATCACAGCCGCACCAACTGCCAAAGGGACGCCATGACCCATATTCTTGCGATCGACCAAGGGACAACCTCGTCCCGCGCCATCATTTTTGACGCGGACATGGCCCCCATCGCCAGCGCGCAAGAAGAGTTCGATCAGCATTTCCCGCAATCGGGCTGGGTGGAACATGACCCTTCCGACCTCTGGGCCTCGACCGCCGCCACCTGCCGCGCGGCGATTGAAAAGGCGGGCCTTGGCGTTGATGCGATCACGGCAATCGGCATTACGAACCAGCGCGAAACCACGCTGGTCTGGGACCGTGCCACCGGGCAGCCGATCCACAACGCCATCGTCTGGCAAGACCGCCGCACCGCCGATACCTGCCGCGATCTGGCGGAACACGCGGACCTCGTGACGGCCAAAACCGGCCTTCTGCTCGACCCCTACTTCTCTGCGACCAAGGTGAAGTGGATCCTCGATCATGTCGACGGTGCCCGCGACCGCGCCAAGGCAGGAGAGCTTGCTTTTGGCACCGTGGACAGCTGGCTGATCTGGAAACTGACCGCAGGCGCGGTCCACGCAACCGACGCCACCAATGCCTGCCGCACGATGCTCTATGACATCCACAAAGGGCGCTGGTCCTCCACCATCTGCGACTTGCTCGATATCCCGATGGAAATGCTGCCAGAGGTGAAAGATTGCGCCGCCGATTTCGGCACCACGCGGCCCGATCTGTTCGGCCGCGCCATTCCGATCATGGGCGTCGCGGGCGACCAGCAAGCCGCCACGCTGGGGCAGGCCTGCTTCAAGCCCGGCATGATGAAATCGACCTACGGCACTGGCTGCTTTGCCCTGCTGAACACCGGTGACACCCCCGTCGCCTCGACCTCGCGCCTTTTGACGACAATCGCCTACCAGCTCGACGGCAAGCCCACCTATGCCCTCGAAGGGTCGATCTTTATCGCCGGTGCCGTTGTGCAATGGCTCCGCGATGGCCTTAAAATGATCCGAGAGGCAAAGGAAACGCAGCCCCTCGCCGAAGCCTCCGATCCCGGCCAGCCCGTCATCCTGGTGCCCGCCTTCACCGGCCTTGGCGCGCCCTATTGGAACGCCGACTGCCGCGGTGCCATTTACGGGTTGTCGCGCAACTCCGGCCCCGCCGAACTCGCGCGCGCGGCGCTCGAATCGGTCGGCTACCAGACCCGCGACTTGCTTGACGCTATGCGCGCTGACTGGGCCGGTGATGCTGGTGACGCTTCACTCCGCGTTGATGGCGGGATGAGCGCATCTGACTACGCGATGCAATTCCTCGCTGACATCATCGACGCCCCCGTTGATCGCCCGAAAGTCCAAGAAACAACTGCCCTTGGTGCCGCTTGGCTCGCGGGGCATCGGGCGGGTCTTTACCCGGACCAAGCCGGTTTTGCCGAAAAATGGGCCCTCGACCGGACTTTTACCCCCGCTATGGCCCCCGAAGACCGCGCAGCGAAATACCATCAATGGACGCGCGCGGTGCAGGCGACCCTTGTTTTTGCTGGGGCGGACTGACCTGACGGGTTTCATCTTGCCAAAAATACTCATGCCTCGGTTCACCTGCAAAGCTGATCTTGCCGCAGAAGGGGCCGGGCATCGCGCCGGGTGCAACCATTCCCGTTGACACCCCCCGCCCAATCCCCTAACTGGCCCCTCTATTGGTGTTGGTGGCCCCCGCAAGGGGAGCGCCTGTCAGGGCCTCGGCCCAAAGGACAACGCCCTTCACGCGCAATAGCGCACAACCGAAGGAGATCAGCCGTGACCAAACGCACAGCTGCCAAGTACAAAATTGACCGCCGCATGGGCGAGAACATCTGGGGCCGTCCAAAGTCCCCCGTCAATCGTCGTGAATACGGCCCCGGCCAGCACGGTCAGCGCCGCAAGGGCAAAGTCTCTGACTTTGGTCTGCAGTTGCGCGCCAAGCAGAAGCTGAAAGGCTACTACGGCGACCTGACCGAGAAGCAGTTCCGCCGCATCTATACCGAAGCTGAGCGCGTCAAGGGCGACACCGGCGAGAACCTGATTGGTTTGCTGGAGCGTCGTCTTGACGCTGTTGTCTACCGCGCCAAGTTCGTCCCGACTGTCTTCGCTGCACGTCAGTTCGTGAACCACGGCCACGTGACCGTGAACGGCCAGCGCGTGAACATCCCCTCCTACCGCGTAAAAGAGGGTGACATCATCGAGGTCCGTGCGAAGTCCAAGCAGATGGAACTGGTTCTGGTCGCGTCCCAGCTGCCCGAGCGTGACGTTCCTGACTACATGGAAGTCGATCACTCCAAGATGGTTGCGACATTCACCCGCACGCCAACGCTGGGCGATGTGCCGTACCCCGTCACGATGGAACCAAACCTGGTCGTCGAATTCTACGCTAAGAACTAAGCCACTTTCCGGCTTGTTCTCCCAAGGCCGCCCTTCGGGGCGGCCTTTTGCGTTTCGTGCCGCCGTCGCCGATTTTTCGGCGAAAAATCGGAAAATTGCCCAGATCACACGGCGCCAAATTTCCGGTTCAACTTGCGCATGCCGCCGATCCAGCGATCATAATCCTGCGCCTTGGCCTGCATGTAACCGCGCACCTGCGCGTGCGGCAGCACCAGAAACACCTCGTCGCGGATCGCCTCTATGCAGGCCTGCGCCACCACGTCCGGCTCCAGCATCCCGTCGATCCCGGCCACATTCTCGCCCATGCCGTCCGTCATCGCGGACCGCACCGCCTGCGGACACAGGACAGAAACTTTGATCCCCGCGTCCCCATGCGTCATCGCCAGCCATTCCGCGAGGCCCACAGCCGCGTGTTTCGTCACCCCATAAGGGGCCGCGCCGATCTGGTTGAGCAAACCGGCCGCGCTGGCGGTGTTCAACAGATACCCGCCGCCGCGCGCAATCATCAGCGGCACAACATGGCGCGCGGCCCAGACGTGGGCCATGACGTTGATCGTCCAGATCCGTTGCCAATCGTCATCGGCAACCTCCATTCCGCCGGGGGTAAAGATGCCCGCGTTGGAACAGAACAGGTCAATCGGCCCGATCTGCCCTTCCACCATCGTAACCAGTCCAGCAATCTGCGCCTCTTGCGTGACATCAACCTGCACGCCCGTGCCGCCAATCTCTGCCGCCACTTGGCCCGCGCCGTCCCCGTCCAGATCGGCGCAGACCACATGCGCCGCGCCCGCCGCGGCAAAGCCCTGCGCGAGCGCCCGCCCGATGCCGCCTGCCGCCCCTGTGACCACCACGATCTTGCCTGCAATCTCCATGCGCCGCCTCCTTCATCCGTTACCGCGTTCAGGCAAAGGCTAGACAGAACGCGTCCAAACAAAAAGAGGTGGCCGCCCCTCGCGCCCATGCGCGTCAGCTTGCCACTGGTCAGACGGCGGCAGGGTCGCTAGAACACCGCCAAGCGCCTTAGATATGGAAACCAGACCGATGACGATCACGCCTCGCCCCGGCATCATGGATATTGCTCTTTATCAAGGTGGGGCGAGCCATGTGGACGGCATGTCGAATGTGCTCAAACTGTCCTCGAACGAAAACCCCTTTGGCCCCTCGCCAAAGGCCAAGGATGCCTTTCAGCGCGCGGTCCACGATCTGCACCGCTATCCCGTCACCGATCACGCCGCTCTGCGGCAGGCGATTGCGGACGTCTGGCACGTCGATCCGGCCCGCGTGATCTGCGGCGTCGGCTCTGATGAAATCCTGCACCTGTTGGCGCAGGCCTACGCGGACGAGGGCGACGAGGTCATTTATACCGAACACGGCTTTGCGATCTATCGCATCGTGGCCCTCGCGTCCGGCGCGACGCCCGTTGTCGTAGCTGAACATGAGCGCGTTATTGACGTCGACGCCATCCTTGCGGCTTGCAACGACCGCACCCGGCTTGTCTATATCGCCAACCCCGCCAACCCGACCGCCACGATGATCGGTCAGGCAGAGGTCGCGCGCCTTGCCGAAGGTCTGCCCGACAAGGCGATGCTGGTCCTTGACGGGGCCTATGCCGAATTTGCCGAAGGCTATGACGGCGGCCGCGCTTTGGTGGAATCCCGCGACAACGTCTTTATGACGCGCACCTTTTCCAAGATTTACGGTCTGGGTGGTTTGCGCATCGGCTGGGGCTACGGCCCGCAGGCGGTGATTGATGTGCTCAACCGCATTCGCGGCCCGTTCAACCTGTCCGGCGGCGCGCTTGCTGCGGCAGAGGCGGCGGTGCGCGATACAGATTACACGGAAAAATGCCGGGTCGAAAATGCCCGCTGGCGCGACTGGCTGTCCACGTCGCTGGCCGAAATGGGCGTGCCCTCTGACACCTCTACTGCGAACTTCATTCTGGCGCGCTTCACGTCCGAAGAAGAGGCGCTGGCCTGCAACGCACACTTGTTGTCCCAAGGCATCATCGTGCGGCACCCCAAAAGCTATGGCTTCCCGCATTGCCTGCGCATCACGGTCGGCGACGAATCCGCCTGCCGCCGCGTCGTGCATGCCATCGGCCAGTTCAAGGGCGCACGATGACCGTCATTTATAACAAAGTCGCGCTGATCGGCCTTGGCCTGATCGCGTCGTCCATGGCGCTTGCGATGAAACGGGGCGGCCTTGCCACCACAATCACCGGTTATGCCCGCAGCCAAGAAACCCGCGACATCGCCCGCGAACTGAACCTGTGCGAGGTCTTCGACACCGCGGCAGAGGCCGTGCAGGACGCCGACCTTGTCGTGCTCTGCGTGCCCGTGGGCGCGATGGCCGCTGTGATGGCCGATATCGGACCTGCGCTGAAACCGGGCGCGACGCTGTCCGATGTCGGCTCGGTCAAGAAAGCCGTGATCGAGGCGGTCGCCCCCTTCGTCCCCGAAGGCGTGCATTTTGTCCCTGCGCACCCGCTGGCCGGCACAGAGCATTCGGGCCCACGGTCCGGTTTCGCCACGCTGTTCGACAACCGCTGGTGCATCATCGTCCCGACCGAAGGGTCGGACCGCGCCGCTGTCGAGCAGCTGGAAAAGCTGTGGCAGGGCATCGGGGCCAACACGGACGAGATGGACGCCGATCACCACGATCTGGTCCTTGCCGTCACCAGCCACACGCCGCACCTGATTGCCTACACCATGGTCGGTGTGGCCGATGACCTAAGCCGCGTGACCGATAGCGAAGTCATCAAGTACTCTGCCGCTGGTTTTCGGGATTTCACACGCATCGCGGCCTCTGACCCGACGATGTGGCGCGATGTGTTCCTGACGAACAAAGAGGCGACGCTAGAAATTCTGGGCCGCTTCACAGAGGAACTCTTTTCCCTGCAACGCGCGATCCGCACTGGCGACGGCGAGCACTTGCACGACTACTTTACCCGCACCCGCGCGATCCGGCGCGGCATCATCGACGCAGGCCAAGACACAGATGCCCCTGACTTCGGGCGCACCCCGGCACCGCGCTGATGCGTCTGATCACGCTTGCGCTGCTGCTGGCCGGCACTGCCGCCGCCGCAGAGCCGCTGTCAAACACCCTGCGCCCCGCCATGCGCCCCGTGGACGGCATGTTCGACGATGGCGATGTGCCAGAGCATGAAATCCCGGCCTTCCGTCCCGTTCTGCGGCCCGGTGGCAGCATCGCCGTACAGGCAGAAGCCGCAACCCAGGTCACCGCACCCGCAGGTGCCACCGCGCTTGCGCCTTTGGTGACGGATAGGCCAGCACTGCGTCCGGCAGTCATCACCCAGCGCGCCGTGCAGCAACAGCAAGAGCTGGCGCGCGGGCAGATCTGCGGCGATCCGGCGATCCAAGGCGAAGAAATTGCTGATATCAACGGCCCCGGTGGCTGCGGCGTGACAGGCGCGGTCAAGGTCAAATCCGTGGCAGGCGTGCGCCTGACGTCGCAACCGACCATGGACTGCAATACGGCCAAAGCGCTGCGCCGCTGGGTGACGGACGGGATCATTCCCGCTGTCGGCGATACCGGCGGCGGCGTGGCATCCCTGCGTGTGGTAGGCAGCTATACGTGCCGCAACCGCGTCGGCGGCAGCGCCACGAACAATAAGCTGTCGGAACACGGCCGCGGGCGTGCGGTGGATATCGGAGGGATCCAGTTGAAAAGCGGTCGAGAATTGACCGTGCTGACGGATTGGAACAAAGGCAGCGCGGGCCAGCAGCTGAAACAGATGTGGCAGGCTGCCTGCGGGCCCTTTGGTACTGTGCTGGGGCCAGCGGCCAACGCTGCGCACCGGGATCATTTTCACGTCGACACCGCGCGATATCGCTCTGGCAGTTATTGCCGCTAGGGTCTATTTTTGAGTATTTTTGAGTATTTTTGGCAAGATGAATGCGCAGTAAGGGGCAATCGCGCCGTCTTTACCCCGGCCGCCGGGCTGCCTATAACGCGGGCATGAATATGCGGGTCCTGATACGAATTATGTCCCCGGCGCGCTGACCGTCAGCGCCGCCGGGTCAAGGTGCGCTGCGCCGCCCTCTTTTTCCTGCCAAATTCCAGATCGAAGGACGCCTTTCATGTGCGCCGACACCCCCGATACGACCGTTGATTACAAAAGCACCCTGAACCTGCCGCGCACGGATTTTCCGATGCGTGCAGGCTTGCCCAAGCGCGAGCCGGAATGGTTGGCACGCTGGGCCGAGATTGGTGTTTATGACACCCTGCGCGGCAAAGAAGGGCGCACGCCCTTTACGCTGCACGACGGCCCGCCCTATGCGAATGGCCACCTGCACATCGGCCACGCGCTGAACAAAGTGCTGAAGGATATGGTCGTGCGCAGCCAGCAGATGATGGGGCGCGATGCGCGCTATATCCCCGGCTGGGATTGCCATGGTCTGCCGATCGAATGGAAGATCGAAGAACAGTACCGCGCCAAGGGCCTGAACAAAGATGACGTGCCGGTCAATGATTTCCGCGCTGAGTGCCGCAAGTTTGCCGCCGGCTGGGTCGATATCCAGCGCGAGGAATTCAAGCGTTTGGGCGTGACTGGCAACTGGGCCGATCCCTACCTGACGATGAACTTCCACGCCGAGGCGGTGATCGCCGCTGAGTTCCAGAAGTTTCTTATGAACGGCACGCTGTATCAAGGCTCTAAGCCTGTGATGTGGTCGCCTGTGGAAAAGACCGCATTGGCCGAGGCCGAGGTCGAGTATCACGATAAGGAAAGCCACACCGTCTGGGTGAAGTTCGCGGTGCTTGAT
Source organism: Loktanella salsilacus (assembly GCF_900114485.1). Lineage (GTDB taxonomy): Bacteria > Pseudomonadota > Alphaproteobacteria > Rhodobacterales > Rhodobacteraceae > Loktanella > Loktanella salsilacus. The sequence continues at coordinate 99,289 of NZ_FOTF01000003.1, forward strand.
CCGGTCGCAGGTGACGGTAGCGCACTTGATAACCGCGATTTGGTTGGTGCTTCGGTCGTCATCTGGACAACGACGCCCTGGACCATGCCCTCCAACAAGGGGATCGTTTACGGCAAGGACATCGCCTACGGCCTGTACGAAGTCACCGGCGTGCCAGAACAAAGCTGGATGACCGTCGGTGACCGGTATCTGCTCGCCGATGGTCTGGCCGCGACCGCGTTCCAGAAGGCCCGTCTGGAAGACACGATGTGGACTCGCGTTCGCGATATCGATCCGTCGGTCATCACTCAGGTCGCCCACCCGCTTGCGGGCACCGAAGGGTCGAATGGCGAATGGGACCAGCCCCGCGACTTCCGCGCGGCCCCTTTCGTGACCGACGACGAAGGCACCGGCTTTGTCCACTGCGCCCCGTCGCACGGTATGGAAGAGTTTGAACTGTACCGCGATCTGGGCATGCTGGAACAGGTCATCACCTATAACGTGACCGAAGACGGCACCTTCCGCGCCGATTTGCCGTTCTTTGGCGGCAAGGCGATCTTTCGCGACAAGCCCAAGAACAAGTCTTGGGAAGGCGACGCTAACACTGCCGTTATCGACAAACTGGTCGAGGTGGGCGGCCTGTTTGCGCGTGGCAAGATCAAGCACAGCTATCCGCATTCGTGGCGGTCCAAGGCACCGGTCATCTTCCGCAACACGCCCCAGTGGTTTGCCGCGATCGACCGCCCTGTTGGCGACGGCTTGGACACCTACGGCAAGACGATCCGCGAACGCGCGCTGACCTCTATCGACGAATTGGTGACATGGACGCCGCAGCGTGGCCGCAACCGCCTGCATGCGATGATTGCGCAGCGCCCCGATTGGGTGCTGTCGCGTCAGCGCGCTTGGGGTGTGCCGCTGGTCTGCTTTACCAAGAAGGGCGCGTTGCCCACCGATCCCGATTTTCTGCTGCGCGACGAGGGCGTCAATGCTCGCGTGCGCGACGCGTTCGAGGCAGAAGGCGCGGATGCATGGTATGTGGACGGCGCGAAGGAACGCTTCCTTGGCAATGACTATAACGCGGACGACTGGGATCAGGTCTTTGACATCCTTGACGTCTGGTTCGACTCCGGGTCGACCCATGCCTTTGTGCTGCGCGACCGCGCGGACGGGTCAGAGGACGGCTTGGCCGATCTATATCTTGAAGGCACCGACCAGCACCGCGGCTGGTTCCATTCGTCGATGCTGCAAAGCTGCGGCACGCAGGGCCGCGCGCCCTATCGCGGTGTGCTGACCCACGGCTTTACGCTGGACGAGAAGGGCATGAAAATGTCCAAGTCCGTCGGCAATACCGTCGCGCCTGAAACGGTGATCAAGGAATATGGCGCGGATATTCTGCGCCTTTGGGTCGCCCAATCCGACTATACCAACGACCTGCGGATCGGGCCGGAAATCCTGAAAGGCACCGCTGACAGCTATCGCCGTCTGCGCAACACCATGCGTTTCATGCTCGGCTCGCTTGCCGATGTGACCGAAGGTGACCGCGTCGCCCGCGCTGATATGCCAGAGCTGGAACAGTGGGTGCTGCACCGTATGGCAGAGCTTGATACCACTGTGCGCAAGGGCTACGCGGCCTATGATTTCCAAGGTGTCTTCCGGGCGATCTTTGATTTCGCGACGCTGGATCTGTCGGCGTTCTACTTCGATATCCGCAAGGATGCGTTGTACTGCGACGGCGACACGCCGCGCCGCCGCGCCGCGCGCACTGTGCTGGAACTGCTGTTCGACCGCTTGACCACATGGCTAGCCCCGATCCTGTGCTTCACCATGGAAGAGGTCTGGCTGGAACGGCACCCCGGCCCGGTGTCATCCGTGCACCTGCAGGACTTTCCCGAAACGCCGGATGAATGGCTCGACCCTGCGCTTGCGTCGAAATGGTCGACCGTGCGCCGTGTGCGCCGCGTTGTCACCGGCGCGCTGGAAGTGAAGCGGACGGAAAAGGTGATCGGCGCATCGCTTGAAGCAGCCCCAGTCGTTCACGTGACGGCGGAAGAAGCCGCGACGCTGAAAACCCTGTCCTTTGACGATCTGTGCATCACCAGCGGGATCGAAATCACGACAGACCCAGCCCCGGCTGAAGCGTTCCGCATCGAAGATATCGCTGATGTGGGTGTCGTGTTCGAGCGCGCGGATGGCGACAAATGCCAGCGCTGCTGGAAGATCCTGCCGGACGTGGGCACGCATAGCCACCCCGGCGTCTGCGCCCGCTGCGACGCGGCGCTCGGCAAATAAGATACGGGGCCGGAGCGATCCGGCCCCTTTTTTCATCAGGTAATCAGCACAGGGCAGGTCGCATGGGCGATCAGCTTTTGCGACACACTGCCCACCAGCATTCCGCGCAGCGTGCCATAGCCGCGCCGGCCTGCGACGATCATGTCAGCGTTGGTCAATTTGGCATGCTCCAAAATCGCCTCGGCCGGGGTGCCGCGCAGCACATGGACGCTGGGGGCGGCGTAGCCTGCCTCTTGCACCAGCTTGGCTGCGTTTTCCAAGATCGCCTCGGCGTTGGCCTTCGCCTCTTCTTCGTGGATCGGGATCATCACCGCGCTACCGCCAACGGCGATGGCGTTCATGTCGATGTGCATCACCGTGGCAACGTCCAGCGCTGCCTGATATTTCTGCGCCAGATCGGCGGCGTTCAGCAGGGCAGATACGGCGTGGTCAGAGCCGTCAAAGCAGACCATGACTTTCGTGATCATCTCGGGTTCTCCTTTTATTGCGCCCATTCTGGCAGCGGCGACGCGGTGCGTCTTTGATATGGGACAAACAGCCTGCGGCCTTTCCCTTGTCCGCCAAACCGCTAGGATTGCCGCATATCCTTAGCGAAAGTTAACGCTTTATGCCTGATTTACGCGACCCCAATGCCTTGCCGCGCATGCAGGCGGCGTTTGACCGCCAAGGGATCATGCAGACCCTTGGCGTCACGGTGGATGACGTCGCGCCGGGCCGTGTCACGCTGTGCCTGCCCTTTGCGCCGCATCTGACGCAGCATCACGGATTTCTGCACGCGGGCGTCATCACGACGGTGATGGATTCCGCCGCCGGGTTCGCGGCCTTCACCCTGATGGACGCGGAGTCCGAGGTGCTGACCGCGGAATTCAAATCCAGCTTTATCGCCCCCGCACGCGGGCAAAGCTTTCGCGTGGTGGGCGATGTTATCCGTTCTGGCCGCACGCTGACCTTTGCGCAGGCGCAGGCCTTTGCCAACGACAACGGGGTGGAAACCCTGATTGCCACGCTAAGCGCGACAATGATGGCCGTGCGCAACCCGGCGCTGCGCCAGCCCGGTTCAGCATGACGGGTGTTCTGCTGGACACCGACCTTGGTCCGCTGGGCGCTGATCACACGGACGCCGGGATTACGGCGCTGCATTGGGGGCCGGGAAACCTGACGACTGGGCCATTGGCCGATACGCTACGGCGCGAATTGGCGGCCTATTTTGCAGGATCGCCTAAGGGGTTCACCGTGCCGCTGGCCTTGTCTGGCAGTCCGTTTCAGCAAGCGTTTTTAAAGGCGCTGATCGCGATCCCTTATGGCGAAACGCGCACCTATGGCGATCTGGCGCGGCAGCTTGGTGTCAGTGCGCAGGCCATCGGGCAGGCTTGCGGCGCGAACCCCATTCCCATCGTAATCCCGTGCCACCGCGTGCTGGGGGCCAGCGGCCTTGGCGGCTTTTCCGGCCCGCGCGGGATCGAGGATAAAATTGCCCTGCTCAAACGCGAAGGCGCGGCAGGTTTGCTCATATGACAACAGCGGTTTTTCTGGCCGTTATGGCCGCTGCCGTCCTGCACGCGCTGTGGAACGCCTTGATCCGGCGCGGTGCGGACAAGCAAAGCGTGATGCTGGCGCTGACGCTGGGCAATGCGCTGACCGGGCTTTGCGTGGTTGCGATGCGGCCTTGGCCCGATCCGCAGATTTGGGTCTGGATCGCAGCCTCTGGCTTGATCCACACGATGTATCAACTCTTTTTGGCCTATGCCTATGAACAGGGCGATCTAAGCCGGGTTTACCCGCTTGCGCGCGGCGGTGCGCCGATGATTGTGCTGCTGGTCAGCGTCGTCTTCGCGCTCGACCCCGTCACCGGGCCCGAGGTGGGCGGCGTGCTGCTGCTTGGGGCAGGACTAGCCGTCATGGCGCGGGGCGTGTTCACAAGCGGCGAAAGCCGCCGCATGCTGCCATTTGCAGCTGGCTCTGCCTGCGCGACGGCGGGGTATACGTTGACTGACGGGATCGGCGCACGGATTGGCGGCGATCCCATTGCTTATACCGGTTGGCTGCTGATCGCGGCGGCGGTGTTTTATGTGCCGGTCATTCTGGCGCTGCGCGGACGCGCTGTCGTGCCGCGCACGGCCCGTGTCTGGGGCGTCGGGCTGGTGGCGGGCGGCTTTTCGTTCATGGCTTACGGCATCGTCGTCTGGGCTATGACACAGGCCCCGATCGCGCTGGTCGCAGCGCTGCGCGAGACGTCGATCCTGTTCGCCGTATTGATCGGCTGGTGGGCCTTCAATGAACGCATGAGCCCTCAGAAAGGCATCGCAGCCGGGCTAATCGTCGCTGGTGTTGTGCTGACGCGGCTTTAACCCTCGCGGCCATACATGATCTGCTGCGCTGCCCCGGCAAGTGTCAGGTAGACCGATGTGACGATCAGCCCGTAGTGCGCCCAGCTGCCCGGATCAAAATTAACCCATGCGGCCCAGCCCGCGAAGATGACCCAAGCCAGCGCCATCGGCAGCGTGATGTAGCGCCAGCGCTGGGTGCGGACCGGGTGGACGAATTTTACCGGCACGAACATCGTGATCGCCAGCGCCGCGACAAGGCAAAGGCAGACCCACCAGTCAGGCTTGAGCGCGAAAAGCACCAGCACCAGCATGTTCCAGCAACCCGGAAAACCAGAGAAAGAATAGTCCTTTGTCTTCATCCGCGTGTCGGCGAAATACATCGCCGAGGTATAAGTGATAATGATGATCGCGGCCCACCCCGACCAGCCGTCCATCAGGCCAGAGCCATAAAGCGCATAGGCCGGGATAAAAACATAGGTAAGATAGTCGATGATCAGGTCGAGCAAGACGCCGTCAAATTCAGGCGCGTTGGTTTCGACATCGTATCTGCGCGCCAGTGGCCCGTCGATGCCATCCACGAAGAAGGCCACGATCAGCCACAGAAACATCAACGCCCAGTCATGATCGACCGCTGCAAGCATGGCGAGCATGGCGAAAACAGCGCCGGTCGCAGTCAGTAGATGCACAGCTAGCGCTTTGTTGGTGATGGTCATAGGGGCGGCTTTCGGTTTGGCACAACGTTAAGTTTAGCGCGTTTTGCGGAGGAAGTAGCCCAGTGGAGGCAAGTTTTTGAAAAAAGCGCAATGCGTTGCGGCTGTTAAGTGTGTTCGCCTCCGGCGGGAGTATTTCAGGCAAGATGATGCAAAAGCGGTCAGGCGCGGGGGTGGGCGGCGTCGTAGACCTCCATCAGGCGGGCGGCGTCGACGGAGGTATAGGCCTGCGTCGTTGACAGGCTAGCATGGCCGAGCAGTTCTTGAATGCAGCGCAGATCGCCGCCGGCGGTCAACAGGTGGGTGGCAAAGCTGTGGCGCATCGCGTGGGGCGTGGCGGTGGCGGGTAGGCCAAGTTGCAGGCGCGACAGCTCCATCACCTTTTGGATGGCGCGGGGGTTTAGGGCACCGCCGCGCACGCCGCGAAAGAGTGGGCCGCCGTCCGCCAGATCGTGGGGACACAGGCGCACATAGGCGGCGACGGCGTCGCGGGCGGCGGGCAGGACGGGAACGATGCGCATTTTGCCACCCTTACCCGTGATGCGCAGCACGTCGGGCAGGGGGGATTGGGCGGCGGTCAGCGACAGCGCCTCTGATATGCGCAGGCCGAGGCCATAGAGCACGGTGACCACGGCGGTATCGCGGGCGGCGACCCAAGGCTCTAGCGCTTGGCATTCGACGCGGTCGATCATCGCGCGGGCAGCGGTTTCCTCCAGCGGGCGGGGGAGTTTTTTCGTAAACTTGGGGCTGCGGATGGTCAGGACGGCTGTGGGCTCGAACCCCTCACGCTCTGACAGCCAGCGGTAGAAGGTTTTGACAGCTGAGAGGCTGCGGGCGAGCGAGCGCGCGCCGACACCGCGGCCCCGTTCATGCGCCATCCAGGCGCGCATGTCGCCTGTTGTGATCCGGGCGATGGGGCCAAGGCCGACCGCGCCGCCGTTGTGGTTTTGCATGAAGGCCAGAAAGCCCTGCACATCGGCGCGGTAGGCGGTCAGCGTGTGGTCCGCCGCGTCATTCAGGGCGGCGCATTGGGCGAGCCATCCGTTCAACGCATCGGTCAGCTGCGGGGCGATCATACGCCAGCCGCAAGCCACCGGCGCATGCTGCGTTCAAACACGCCGCCGAAAAAGGTCAGCAAGTCAGTGCCTTGCTGCGGGGTGAACAGATGCGGGTCCTCTGACCCCATGACCAGCATGCCGGGCAGGCGGCCCGCGCCAAGGTCGAGCTTGAGGCACGCCTCTGAGCGGACATAGTCGGATTTGTCGCCATAAACCTCTGCGCCGTGGTTTTGCACCTGCCGCAGGGTGACGGCGCGGACGGGGATATCGCGGCCGTGGGTGATGTAGGTGTCGCAAAAGCCGGGGCCGCCGACGGACAGGACTTCGCCAAGCTGGCGGATCGCTGGATCGTCGCCGTCGCCTTCGCTTTCCAGCACAAGGCGCATGACATCGACGCGCAGGGTGTCGGCAACATCGCCGGCCAGATCGCGCAGGAACGTTTCAAACCGGGTCGCGTCCATCAGGCGCAGAATGGCGCGGTGAACTTGGTTGGTCCCCGCGAGGTTTTCGTAGGCCGCGGCGATCACGCTGCGGTGCGTGTCCTCTAGCCGGTCAAGGCGGGATTCGAGCCGTTCCATCGCGATGCCGCGCAGATCGACGATATTGCCGCCCATGGTTTTTTCATTCGCGGCCACAAGTGCGCGCATGATGTCCTGATCTTCCAGCAGAAGATCGGGGTCCGCAATGATGCGATCACGGACGGATGTGTCCATCAGGGGTGTTGTGCTCATGTGCCTGCTCTTTTTTGATTTTGTGCAAGGCTAGCAGGTCTGACGCCTGATTTCGCCTTTAAATTGATCGCGGGGTGGAAGGGGCCGCACCTGTTGCAGGTGCGGCCCAGTCGTTTTGGCTTACAGAATCTTGATGCCAGCTTTTTTGACGTCGGCCATGAAGCCATCAAGGCCCTTGTCTGTCAGGATATGGCTGGCCATGCCTTTGATGACGGCGGGCGGTGCGGTGGCGACATCAGCGCCGATCAGCGCCGCGTCTTTCATGTGGTTGGCGGTGCGGATCGACGCGACAAGGATCTGCGTGTCAAAGCCGTAGTTGTCATAGATCGTGCGAATGTCGCCGATCAATTCCATGCCGTCGATGTTGATATCGTCCAAGCGGCCCACGAAGGGGCTGATGAAAGTCGCGCCAGCTTTGGCGGCCAGCAGCGCCTGGTTTGCAGAGAAGCACAGGGTCACGTTGACCATGGTGCCTTCGTCGGACAGCGTCTTGCAGGTTTGTAGGCCGGCCCATGTCAGCGGTACTTTGACGGCGATATTCGGTGCGATCTTGGCTAGCTTGCGGCCTTCGGCCAGCATCGTCTCGGCGTCCAAGGCGACGACTTCGGCGGACACGGGGCCGCTGACGATGTCACAGATTTCCTTGGTTACTTCGAGGATGTCGCGACCGGATTTGGCGATCAGGGACGGGTTGGTGGTGACCCCGTCGACCATGCCCAGTGCATGCAGTTCCTTGATGGCGTCGATATCTGCGGTGTCTACGAAAAACTTCATCGGCTCGTTCCCTTCGGGTTGGCGTTTGCTTGGTCAGCGTTTACCTGATGGGGGAAACCCTGAAAAGGCCGTTATGGTTCAGTCACATTTCAACGAAGGCGAATTGGTCGGTGTGTTGACCACGCAGCCGCTTGGGCGGGTGTTGGATTACAAGGCGCCGCAGGGCGGCTGTTTTGCTGGGGCGTTCGTCGAAGTCCCGCTGGGGCCACGGAAAATTCTGGGCGTGGTCTGGGGGCCGGGGGCTGGCGATTACGATTATGCCAAGGTGCGTAGCGTGATGCGCGTGCTTGATGTTGCCCCGATGCGGTCTGAAATGCAGACTTTTTTAACGCGGGCCGCCGATTACACCCTGACCCCGCTGGATCAGATGTTGCGGCTGGCGACGCGGGCACCGGGGATGGGCGATGCGCCGGGCACGCGCAAGGTCTACCGGCTGGGGACAAGCGAGCCGTCACGGATGACCGATGCACGGCGTGCGGTGCTGGATGTGCTGCGCGAATACGGCGGGCTGGCGTTTACGCTTAAAGAACTGGCCGAAATGGCAGGGGTGGGCACCACTGTCGTCAAAGGCATGGTCAAGCTGGGGGCGGTGAGCGAGGAAGACGCGCCGCGCGATACGCCCTATCCGAAGCTGGATCCGGATTACGGCGGCAAGGAGCTGACGGCAGATCAGGCGGCGGGCGCCGCGGTGCTGGCCGAGGCTGTGGCAAGCGGTGCCTATGGCACGACCTTGCTGAAAGGTGTGACCGGGTCGGGCAAGACCGAGGTTTATCTGGAGGCTGTCGCCGCTTGCCTGCGGGCCGGGCGGCAGGCCTTGGTGCTGCTGCCAGAGATCGCGCTGACGGGCGAGTTTCTGGACAGGATCGAAGCACGCTTTGGCCAGCGGCCCGCGGAATGGCATTCCGGCGTGACGCAGACGGAACGGCGGCGTTGCTGGCGGATGGTTGGGCAAGGGGACGCGGATGTTGTGGTCGGAGCGCGGTCTGCGCTGTTTCTGCCTTACCGCGATCTGGGGCTGATTGTCGTCGATGAAGAGCACGATACATCCTATAAACAAGAGGACGGCGTGCTGTATAATGCCCGCGACATGGCAGTACTGCGGGCGGCGGGGAACGGGGCGCAGGTGGTACTGGCGTCAGCTACGCCAAGTCTGGAAAGCTGGGCCAATGTCGAGGCGGGCAAGTATCGGCGGCTGGAGCTGAAGAGCCGCTTTGGTCCGGCCGTGATGCCGAAGATGTCCGCGATTGATATGCGGTCAGAGGATTTGCCGAGCGGGCATTGGGTGTCGCCGTCCTTGCGCGCTGCGATGCAGTTACGGATTGAGCGGGGCGAGCAGAGCCTCGTGTTTTTGAACCGCCGTGGGTACGCGCCGGTGACGCTGTGCCGGGCGTGCGGGCACCAGATTGCCTGCGATGATTGCGATGCGCGGATGGTCGAGCACCGCTTTTTGAAGCGGCTGATGTGCCACCAATGCGGCGCGACCAAGCCGATGCCGACGGTCTGCCCGCATTGCGCGGTCGAGGATAAGCTAAGCGCTGTTGGCCCCGGCGTAGAGCGGATGGGCGAAGAGGTGCAGGCGCTGTTCCCTGATGCGCGGGTCGTGGTTTTGTCGAGCGATCTCTATGGCTCTGCCCGCGCAATGAAGGCGCATATCGCAGATATCGCGGCGGGCGGGGCGGATATTGTGATCGGCACGCAGCTGGTGGCGAAGGGGCATAACTTTCCCAAGCTGACGCTGGTCGGCGTGATTGACGCGGATTTAGGCCTGCAAGGGTCCGATTTGCGCGCGGCAGAGCGGACGTTCCAGCTGATGCGGCAGGTCGCGGGGCGCGCTGGGCGGGCAGAGGCACCGGGAGAGGCCTTGCTGCAGACCTATCAACCGGAACATGCTGTGATCCGGGCGATTGTTGCAGGTGATGAAGAGGCGTTCTGGTCCGCCGAGGCGGCAGAGCGCAAGGCCGCTGGCGTGCCGCCTTATGGCCGCATGGCCGGGATCGTGCTGAGCGGGGGCGATGTGCAGCAGGTCTTTGAGTTGGGCACAGCGATGGCGCGACAAGACGGGGCGTTGCGGCGGATTGGGGCGCAAGTCTTTGGTCCGGCGCCAGCGCCGATTGCGCGGATCAGGGGACGGCACAGGGTGCGGTTGCTGGTGAAGGCGGACAAGGCTGCGCCTTTGCAGCAGGCGCTGGCGGAATGGGCGGCGCAGTTCAAGTTGCGGGGTGATTTGCGGATGGCGATCGATATCGATCCGCAGAGTTTTTACTAAGCACAAAATACATTTCAAAAACTAAATGTTTCGCATGCGATACATATTATGTAATCTTTTACAGTTATTTAACGGCTGCGCGCGCAGGGTGACGGGATGATGAAACGGCGCTGTTCGGGCTGCGGCCCGAAGACGCCCCGCCCACCATACCATATTGCTCTGGCGTGTCGCGAGGCCTAAGCATTCGGCCATGAATACTGTGAAACTGTCCGACGCCCGCCACCTGCCGTTCTGGCGCAGGCCATTTACGTTGCTTTTCGTGATGGCGATGGCGATGCCTGTCGCCTTTGCGACGTGGTCGGCACTGCTGAACAACTTTGTCATTGATGTCGCGGGCTTTGATGGCGGCGACATCGGGTTGTTGCATACGGTGCGAGAGATTCCGGGCTTTCTGGCCATCGGGGTGATCGCCCTGATTATCTTTATCCGCGAGCAGGTGCTGGGGCTGATTGCCTTGCTGCTGCTGGGGGTGTCGACGGCGGTGACGGCCTATTTTCCGGATATGGCGGGGATTTTGACGATCACCATGCTGTCCTCGATCGGGTTCCACTACTTTGAGACGGTGAACCAAAGCTTGCAATTGCAGTGGATCGACCGGGCGCGCGCGCCGCAGATGCTGGGTTGGATCATGGCTGCAGGGTCAGGCGCGACGCTGGTCGCCTATGTGCTGATCGTGATGACATGGGAGCGGTTCGATCTGTCTTACGCCTTTGTTTACATGGCATCCGGCGGGTTCTGCGCGCTTGCAGCGCTGTGGTGTCTGGTCGCCTATCCCCAGTTCGAGGCACCGCATCCGCAGCTGAAGACCTTTGTGCTGCGCCGTCGATATTGGCTGTATTATGCGTTGCAGTTCATGTCGGGCGCACGCAGGCAAATCTTTGTCGTTTTTGCGGGCTTTATGATGGTTGAACGCTTTGGCTTTCGCGTGGACGAGGTGACGGCGCTGTTCCTGATCAATCTGGTCGTGAATATCGTGCTGGCCCCGCTGATGGGCCGCATTGTCGGCCAGTTTGGCGAGCGGCGTGCGTTGATGTTCGAATATCTTGGCTTGGTCGCCGTGTTTCTGGCTTATGGCGGTGTCTATTTCTTTGGCTGGGGCGTGGCGATTGCAGCGACGCTGTATGTCGTGGATCATATCTTTTTCGCGCTGGCCTTTGCATTAAAGACGTATTTCCAAAAGATCGCCGATCCGGCGGATATTGCGCCGACGGCGGCGGTGGCCTTTACGATTAACCATATCGCTGCGGTGTTCCTGCCGGTGCTGCTGGGGCTGCTTTGGCTGGTTTCGCCGACGCTGGTGTTTGGGCTGGCAGCGGGGATGGCGGCGGTGTCGTTTGGTCTTGCGCTGCTGATCCCGCGGCATCCCGTCCCCGGTCACGAGACAGTGTTTGCCCACCCGCCCGCGCCGGTCGCCGCGCAGTAGAAATTGCGCGGCAACGGACTATATTAACGCAATACCCCGCTTAGGAGATTTCACATGTTATTCATGTCCCGCGATAAATCCGAAATGATCAGCGCCGAGAACGCTCTGCCGGGCCGCGATCAGGCTGTGCCGACGGAAAAGATGCACTTTGTACTTGAGACGCCGATCAAGGATGTCCCCGAAGGCCATGCGGTTGCCGTGTTCGGGATGGGCTGTTTCTGGGGCGTCGAGCGGATGTTTTGGAAGCTGGACGGCGTGACGACGACGGCCGTGGGTTATGCTGGCGGCTATACGCCGAACCCGACCTATGAAGAGGTCTGCACCGGCAAGACGGGCCATAACGAGGTTGTCCGCGTCGTTTATGACCCGGCGAAGATCAGCTATGACGCGCTGCTGCAGGTATTTTGGGAAGGGCATGATCCAACCCAAGGGATGCGGCAAGGCAATGATGCGGGAACGCAGTACCGTTCTGGCATCTATGTGATGGACGCAGCCCAGCGTGCGGCGGCCGCGCAAAGCAAGACCGCGTTTCAGCCGCGTCTGACGGAAGCTGGTTACGGCACGATCACAAGCGAGATCGTGGATGCGCCGACGTTTTATTATGCCGAAGGCTATCACCAGCAGTATCTGGCAAAGAACCCGAACGGCTATTGCGGCATTGGCGGCACCGGCGTGACCTGTCCAATTGGTGTCGGTGCCTGATCAGGCATCTTTATCGGCGCAGAATTACAAGGCCCCGGCACCGCGCCGGGGCCTTTGCGTTTGACGCACCCAGCGCTTGGTTCTAACTGGGCCAGCATAAAGGGGATCGCCATGACCACGTTTACCGCATTGACCACGACCATGGGACGCAGCACCGCCGAGGGGCTTGCCCTTGCGCTGGAGGCGCTCGAGCCGGAGCCCACAGGGATCGGCGTGTTCGAGGTCGAGGACGGCTCTGGCCTGTTCGAGGTCGCCGCGTATTTCACGGACGAACCTGACCGCGCGGGCCTTGCTGTGCTGGCGATGGTGCACGGCGTGCAGGATTTCAACGTCTCTGACGTGCCGGACGAAGACTGGGTCGCCAAGGTGCGCCGCGACTTGCCGCCCGTCGACGCGGGCCGGTTCTTTGTCTACGGCAGCCACGATGCGGACAAGGTACCTGCGGGCAAGGTGCCGCTGTTGATCGAGGCGGCCATGGCTTTTGGCACGGGCCACCACGGCACGACGCTGGGCTGTTTGCGTGCATTTGACCGCATGGTCGATGCGGGCTTTGTGCCGCAAAACGCCGTCGACATTGGCTGCGGCACGGCCGTTTTGGCGATGGCGGCGGCGCATATCAGCCCGAATGTGGTGTTGGCGTCCGACATTGACCCCACAGCGGTCGAGGTTGCGGCGGCCAATGTCGCGGCGAATAACCTGACCGGCCGGGTCGATTGTTTGATCGCAGCAGGTTTTGATGCGCCAGCGCTGGCAAAAGCGGCCCCATTTGATCTGGTGTTTGCAAACATCCTGAAGGGGCCGCTGATTGCCATCGCCGAGGAAATGGCGAAGGCGACTCAGCCGGGCGGGACGGCGATTCTGTCGGGGATACTGAACGAGCAGGCCGATGCGGTCGTCGAGGTTTATGCACGCGCTGGATTTAATGAGACCCGCCGCGACAGTATTGTTGATTGGACGACGCTAACTTTAACGAAATTTGACTAAAATAAGTCCGTTAACCGGGTTTTGCCTTGGCTTAGCCATTTTTTAACGCTAATTTCAACTCCAAAAGGTGGGGGCTTCTGGAGATTGTTATGTCTGGACATCGCGACCAATTTTATAAGCGGCTTCGCCGAATTACCCGGCAGCACAACAAGCTGAGCGGCGGGTATACGCTGCGGCTGAACAAGCAAAATCTGATCGTTGCGCGCCCACATTTCACTGCGCTGGCGTTTCCGTGGAAAGCACTGTTTGTGACGGCGCTGATTGCGCTGGGCTTTAAGGCTTACATCATGACTGTGATGGATGCGCCAACCTATGCAGGCAAGCTGGACACCCTGTCGCAAGGGCACATGTTCGAGCAAGCTGGCGCGTGGGTCATGCAGCCCGATCCGGCGACGGATGCGGTTGCGCGGGTCATGCGGATGATGCGCAGCTAAAATAACCTAAGTGGTTCGAAGCAAGCCAGCCCTTCGCCGGGCTGGCTTTTGTGTGTCTGAGGGCCGGACAGCAAAACGCCGCGCCGGAGGATTATCCGGGCGCGGCGTTATTCTGTCTGAAGCTAGCGCGTTTTAGCGGCGGAAGCCGCCAGCTGCGACGTCGTTGATGTCGCCGTAGCACAGGCCGATATCGTCAAGCTCGCGGACGGACAGCTGGGACAGGGACTTGCGCGTGATGCGCGCGTCGTTCCAAGCGGCCAAACGAGAGACGGTGGCAGTGAAAAGACCGGAGGCGAAGCCGCCGGTCAGGGCGGGGTTCGCGCGGGTTGCGTTGATCGATGCCATGGGAGTGGCTCCTGAAGATGTGCTGCAATGGCAGCGTTTATATTGATAGCTGGCACGTAGCCACCGAACCGGGATGCCACCACCCCCGATTTTTGCAGGGCTTCCATGTGTTTTCATCATGCCTACTAAATGGGCGATTGGCTTTAATAGTGGGCGATGCGGCTGGCGGCGTAAGTGGCGCAAATGGCGACAGATTACGGCTAATCGGGCGGGGCAAGCGAAGGGCGCTTGGTTTGTGTTCGCGTTTTGTGCTAACTGGGCCCTAACCAAAAGAAACGAATGAGGGTGCGATGCGGGTGTTGGGGATCGATCCGGGGCTGCGGAATATGGGCTGGGGTGTTGTCGATGTGCAGGGTAGCCGAATCGCGCATGTTGCGAATGGCGTCTGTCATGGGCTGGGTGATAATCTGGCTGAGCGGCTTTTGACGCTGTATCAGGGGCTGAGCGCCGTGATGATCACATATGCGCCCGACCGTGCGGCGGTCGAGCAGACCTTTGTGAACAAGGACGCGGTCGGCACGCTAAAGCTGGGGCAGGCGCGGGGGATCGCGCTGCTGGTTGTCGCGCAGGCGGGGATCGAGGTGGGCGAATACGCCCCCAATGCGGTGAAAAAGGCCGTTGTTGGCGTGGGCCACGCGGCCAAGGCGCAGATTGACCATATGGTACGGCTGCAACTGCCGGGCGTTGACCTTGCCGGGCCGGATGCGGCGGATGCCTTGGCGATTGCGATCTGCCACGCGCACCATCTGCAATCGGCAGGGCATTTGAACAAGGCGTTAGCCAAGGCCACGGCGCGGGCTGCGTCATGATCGGGCGCATTGCCGGGCGGCTGGATTATCGCGCTGCGGATCATGTGCTTATTGACGTGCGCGGCGTTGGATATCTTGTGTTTATCAGTGACCGCACCATGGCCAACCTGCCGGGGAACGGCGAGGCGGTGGCGCTTTATACCGACCTTTTGGTGCGCGAGGATAACCTGCAACTGTTCGGGTTCACCTCTCTGGTGGAAAAGGAATGGCACCGCTTGTTGATGGGCGTGCAGGGGATTGGGGCGAAAGCTTCGCTGGCTATTCTGGGCGCGCTCGGGCCAGAGGGCGTGTCGAAGGCGATTGCGCTGGGCGACTGGCACGCGCTGGCCAAGGCCAAGGGCGTGGGGCCGAAGATCGCGCAACGCGCGGCGATTGAGCTGAAGAATAAGGCCCCTGCCGTGATGGTGATGGGCGGCGACGCGCTTGATGACGATGATATCGTGATCGAGGATGACGCGCCTGCGGTGCCAGTTAAGGCACGTAAGGCACCGGCCAAGGCGAACCCGGCGCAGGGCGAGGCGCTGTCGGCGCTCGTTAACCTTGGATATGCGCCCGGCGATGCAGCGGCGGCGGTGGCCGAGGCGATGACGCCGGGCGCTGCGACGGGGGACGTGATCCGCGCCGCCTTGAAGCTGCTGGCACCGAAGGGGTAAGGCAGGGGTATGAGTGAACCCGATCCCCTGATGCGGCCAGAGCCGTTGCCCGAGGATGCAGACCGCGCGCTGCGGCCGCAAACGCTGGAGGCGTTTATCGGTCAGGCCGAGGCGCGGGCGAACCTGCGTGTGTTCATCGAGAGCGCGAAGATGCGCAAAGATGCGATGGATCATGTGTTGTTTCACGGCCCGCCCGGGCTGGGTAAGACAACGCTGGCGCAGATTATGGCACGCGAATTGGGGGTTGGCTTCCGCATGACCTCTGGCCCCGTTTTGGCGCGGGCCGGGGATTTGGCGGCGATTTTGACGAACCTAGAGCCCAATGATGTGCTGTTTATCGACG
Organism: Loktanella salsilacus; assembly: GCF_900114485.1. Classification (GTDB taxonomy): domain Bacteria; phylum Pseudomonadota; class Alphaproteobacteria; order Rhodobacterales; family Rhodobacteraceae; genus Loktanella; species Loktanella salsilacus. The sequence goes on from NZ_FOTF01000003.1 coordinate 115,116, forward strand.
AGATCCACCGTCTGAACCCGGCGGTGGAAGAAGTGCTATATCCCGCGCTTGAGGATTTCGCACTGGATCTGGTCATTGGCGAGGGGCCTGCGGCGCGCACGGTGCGGATCGAGTTGCAGCCGTTCACGCTGGTCGGGGCGACGACGCGGATGGGTCTGCTGACGACCCCGCTGCGCGACCGCTTTGGCATTCCGGTCCGGCTGGAGTTTTACACCGAGAACGAGTTGCACGAGATTGTCACGCGCGGTGCCCGCCTGATGGGTGCCCCTGCGACGCCGGACGGCGCGAGAGAGATTGCGCGGCGCGCGCGCGGCACACCGCGGATCGCGGGGCGGCTTTTGCGGCGGGTCGTGGATTTCGCGTTGGTCGAGGGTGATGGCACCGTGGACCACGCGATTGCTGACCGGGCGCTGACGCGGATGGGCGTGGATGATATGGGCTTGGATAACGCGGATCGGCGGTATTTACGTCTGATTGCAGAGAGTTATGCCGGCGGCCCGGTAGGGATTGAGACCTTGAGTGCGGCGCTGAGTGAGAGCCGGGATTCGCTGGAAGATGTGATCGAGCCCTATCTGTTGCAGAAGGGTCTGATTCAGCGCACCCCGCGCGGGCGGATGTTGGCGCGGGATGCGTGGCGGCATTTAGGGTTGGCTGCGCCAAAGCGGGACAGTGATCTGTTTGACTAGGGTTGGAGCCTCCGGCGGGCGTATTTTACAAAAAAGCGAGGATGGGGCGGTGGCGATCGAAGCGGAAGAGGTGGCGGCGAAGTTCACGCGGGGCGATGGCAGCTATCTGTGCGCCCGCTGGGGGCGGCCAATTGTGCCGGTGGTGTTCGGCGTCGATGAGGCGACGCTGGGCGTTTTTAAAAGCGCGATTGAAGCGGTTGTCGTCATGGCCGGTCACAAAATGGCCGAGACGGACTGGGAACTGGGCGCGAACCTGATGGTGTTTTTCTGCCGTGATTGGGCAGAGCTGCCGGAGGTGCCGCATTTGGATCAGATGGTGCCGGACTTGGTGCCACTGGTCGCGCGATTGCAGGCGGCCGAGGCGAACCAGTACCGGGTTTTCCGCTTTGACGAGGTGGGCGCGATCAAGGCGTGCTTTGTTTTCCTGCGGATGGATGCGCATTTAGAGGCAGTAAGCGCGGATACGCTGGCGCTGAGCCAGGCGGTGCAGACGATCGTGCTTTGGTCGGACCGGGCGTTCATGGATGCCTCGCCATTGGCGTTATTGGACGGCGTGGCGGTGATCAGGCCGGAGGTCGCGGCCATTGTGCGCGCGGTTTATGATCCGGTCATGCCGGCGGTGGCGCAGGACGCGAGCCATGCGCTTCGCATCGCGGCGCGGGCAGGGAAAATGCAATGAGCCACGAGACTCCGGTGCGTGTGTATTACGAAGATACCGACATGGGCGGGATCGTCTATTACGCTAACTATTTGAAATATATCGAACGTGGGCGGTCGGAATTAGTCGAGCTGCTGGGGATGAACCAGCTAGAGATGCGCGACAAAGAGGGCATCGTCTTTGTCGTGACGCGGGTGGTGGCTGATTATCTGGCCCCCGCAAAGCTGGATGATCGGTTGGTCGTGCACACAAGTCACCGGGCGCAAAGCGCGGTGCGCTGGGTGTTTGACCAAGAGGTACGGCGCGAGGATGTGGTGCTATTCCGGGCGGAAGTTACTGCGGTGTGTATGACGCTAGAGGGAAAGCCGACGCGGCTGCCTAAGGGTTTGCGCGCGGCGGTGCATTAGCCCATCGGCGGTCTGGCGCAAACGTGTGCGGAATGACATTGGCGTTTTGTTGCGATTCGGATAGAATCAGCCACAATCAGACCGCGAAAGCGGCCAAACGTCAGAGCAGGCACCATGGAAACAGTTCCCGATATCACGATGTGGTCGATGTTCGCCCACGCGACCATCCTTGTGAAATTCGTCATGTTCGCGCTGATTGGCACCAGTATTTGGTGCTGGTCGATCATCGTGGACAAGACAATTCAGTATCGCAAAGCGCGTGCTGCGGCGGACCTGTTTGACCGTGCCTTCTGGAGCGGCGAGCCGCTGGATCAGCTGTATGACCAGATCGGGGGTCAGCCACGCGGTGCGGCAGAGGTCGTCTTTAGCGCGGGCATGACCGAATGGCGCCGCAGCCATAAGCAGGACGGCGATCTGATCGCAGGCGCGCAGGCGCGGATTGATCGCAGCATGGATGTGGCTATCGCGAAAGAAGCGGCCAAGCTGCAAAAGGGTCTGTCTGTGCTGGCGACGACCGGGTCGGTTGCGCCGTATGTGGGTCTGTTCGGTACGGTCTTTGGGATCATGAACGCCTTTATCGAGATTGCGCAGGCGCAGAATACGAACCTTGCGGTTGTGGCACCCGGTATTGCAGAGGCGCTGTTGGCGACGGGTCTGGGCCTGATGGCGGCTATTCCGGCAGTTATTTTCTACAACAAGCTAAGCGCGGATGCGGACCGGATAGTCGCGGGCTATGAAGCCTTTGCCGACGAGTTCAGCACCATCCTGTCGCGCCAGTTGGACGCCTGAGCCATGGCTGAGGCTGGCAACCGGCGGGGGCGGCGGCGCGGACGGGCGCAGCCGATGGCCGAGATCAATATCACGCCCTTTGTGGACGTCATGCTGGTGCTACTGATCATCTTTATGGTCGCGGCCCCTTTGATGACCGTTGGCGTGCCTGTGGAATTGCCCAAGACTGCGGCAAATGCATTACCAAGCGATGAAGAAGAGCCGCTGACGGTGACGATCAAGGGCGATGGCACGCTTGCGATCCAGAACACCGACACGGCAGAGGGCGAGTTAGTCGCCAAGTTGCAGGCGATTGCAGCCGAGCGCACCAGCGACCGGATCTTCTTGCGCGCGGATGGCGGCAACGCTTGGAACCGGGTGGCAGAGGTCATGGGCGCGCTGAATGCGGCGGGCTTTTCCAACATCGGCCTTGTGACCGACATCGGCGGGACCGCGCTGGCTGCGCCTGCGGACGCGGGCAACTAAGTCATGGAACGCACGACCGGCACATATGTCTCGGCCGCCGGGCATCTGGCGTTGTTGGTCTGGCTGATCGGCGGCTGGGGGTTCGATTCTGAACCTTTGCCGTTTGAAATTAGCGAAGTGTCTGTCGTGAGTTCCGAAGAATATGCCGCGATCGTGGCGGCGACGACGCCTGATCCGACCGAAGCGCCACCCGATGCGCCAGAGGCGCCAAGCGCCGAGGCCGCCCCAGAGGTGCCTGTGCAGGAAGAGGCCGCAGCGACCCCGCCCCCACCCGATGCGGTGCAGCCGCCAACGCCTGATTTGCCGCCGCCCCCCGCGCCAGAGCCGCCAGAGCCGATGCCTGTGATCAGCGATTCGCCAGCGACTCCCGGTCCGCCGGCAGAAGAGGTCGTGGCTGCGCCGAACCTGACCGCCAGCCCGCGCCCGATTCCGCGCCCTGCGCAGCGGATTACGCCTGACGCCGTTGCGCCGCCGCCGCCTGATGCGGCCCCGGCCGATGTGGCGCAGGATATGGCCAGCCCTGACGCGGCCCCCGATGCGCCTGTAGTCGAGCAGGCGCAGGAGCAGACGGCACCCGAAGAGGCGGCGACCGAGATTGTGACCGAGGCGGAGACTCCGCAAGGTTTGGTGACCGAAACGCCGCGTCCGCGCACGCGTCCGAACCGGCCGACGCCGGCCCCTGCGCCAGAGGTTGAGCCCGAGACGCAAACGGCAGAAGCGCCTGCGCCGCAGGTGGACCAGTCGGCGGTTCAGGCCGCGCTAGAGGCCGCTGCTGCGGCGACAGCGCCGCCATCGCAGGCCGCGAATGTGCCGCAAGGCCCGCCGATGACGGGATCAGAGCGCGAAGGCTTTCGCGTGGCAGTGAACCGCTGCTGGAACGTCGATCCGGGCAGCCAAGCGGCGCGGGTCCAGATGACGGTTGGGTTCACGCTGGATCAAAGCGGCAAGGTCACCGGTGATGTGCGCCAAGTCGCGGCCAGTGGCGGCGATGATGCGGCGACCAAGATCGCCTATGATGCTGCGCGGCGTGCGATTCTGCGCTGTCAGGGCACCGATGGTTACGATCTGCCAGCGGACAAATACAGCGAGTGGCAAGAGGTCGAGATTACCTTTGACCCGTCGGGAATGCGGCTGCGCTGACGGCGAAGTTCCGCCTGTCGGGCGTAGCAAGTCACATCCACACTTGATAGTGTGGCAACAACAGGCAAACGGGCGCAAAGCCCTGCGAGTGAGGACGAGAGTGATGAAGAACCGGTTTATGATTGCCGCTTTGGCCGCCGCTTTGGCGTTTGGCTCTGCCGCCCCCGTGCTGGCGCAGGGCGGTCCGCTGCGGCTGACGATTACCGATGGTGTGATCGAGCCACTGCCGTTTGCTGTGCCGACCTTTCAGGCGGAAACCGCCGGGGCAGAGCAGGTCGCGAGCGATATTAGCCGTCTGGTCGCGCAGGATTTGGCCGGCACTGGTCTGTTCCGCGAAATCCCGCAGGACGCGTTTATCAGCCAGATGGGCGCATTCGGTGCGCCTGTGGCCTATCCTGATTGGCGTGCGGTGAATGCGCAGGCTTTGATCGGCGGCGCAGTCAGTGTGAATGGCGATCAGTTGGTCGTGAAATTCCGTTTGTATGACGTCTTTACCGGCGCTGAACTGGGCGAAGGTCTTCAGTTTGCAGGCACCGTCGGCGGTTGGCGCCGGATGGCGCATAAGGTGTCGGATGCGGCCTATAGCCGGATCACGGGCGAGGGCGGTTATTTCGACAGCCGCGTCGTTTACGTAGCCGAGCAGGGGCCAAAGGATAACCGCCAGAAGCGTCTGGCGATCATGGATTATGACGGCGCGAACACGCAGTTCCTGACCGACAGCAGCACGATTGTGCTGGCACCGCGCTTTTCGCCAACGGGTGACCGGGTGCTGTATACATCCTACGAATCCGGTTTCCCGCGCATCAACCTGCTCGACGTCGGCTCTGTGTCCAAGCGCCAGGTGCAAACGGCAGAGGGCGAGATGGCGTTCAGCCCGCGCTTTTCCAAGGACGGCAGCCGCGTCGTGTATTCCATCGCCAATGGCGGCAACACCGACCTTTATATCTCTGACCTGAACAGCGGTGCCTCGACCCGGCTGACCAATGCGCCAAGCATTGAAACAGCGCCAAGCTTTAGCCCCGATGGCAGCCAGATCGTGTTTGAAAGCGACCGGTCCGGTGGCAGCCAGATCTATATCATGTCCGCTGGTGGCGGAGAGCCGCAGCGTGTGTCGTTCGGCGCGGGTCGTTACGGCACCCCCGTCTGGTCACCGCGCGGTGATTTGATCGCGTTCACCAACCAAGAGGGCGGGCAATTCCATATCGGCGTCATGCGCACGGATGGATCGGAAGAGCGTATTCTGACGACATCGTTCCTTGACGAAGGCCCGACCTGGTCGCCCAATGGCCGCGTGCTGATGTTCAGCCGCGAAACACAGGGCGCTGGCGGTACTTCGGCACTGTATTCGGTCGATATTTCTGGCCGTAACTTAAAGCCGGTTCCGGTGCAGGGCGGGGCGTCTGACGCGGCTTGGGGGCCACTTCAGCCATAAACGCCAAAGATTTCCCTGTTACGGAAACCGTGATAGATTAATACGAACAGCAGTTCATAGGGACGAATTGACAATGAAGATGACGACTAAGGCGATGCTGGTTCTGCTGGCCCTGTCCACCGCGGCATGCACGCGGCCCGACCGTTTTGGCGGCGCTGACGACCTAAGTGCCAACGCAGGCAACGGCGCGCCGCTGGGCAACACACTGCCGCAGGGCGGCGCCTCTGATCCGCGCAGTGCGGAATACTTTCAGCAAACGGTCGGCGACCGTGTGTTGTTCGTTGTGGACAGCAGCAGCCTGACACCGCAGGGCCAAGCGACGCTGGACGGTCAGGCGAACTGGTTGCAGACCAATAGCGATTACCTTGCAATCATCGAAGGCCACGCCGACGAGCAGGGCACGCGCGAGTATAACCTTGCGCTGGGTGCACGCCGGGCGAACGCTGTGCGCGAATACCTCATCTCTCGCGGGATCCCGTCGTCGCGTCTGCGCACGATCAGCTACGGCAAAGAGCGCCCGATCGAGGTTTGCTCGAACGAGGCTTGCTATGGCAAAAACCGCCGTGCTGTGACCGTTATCTCGGTCGGGTCGCTCAGCTGATGCGGGGCGCGGCACGCTTTGGGGCGCTGCTAGGTCTGGCGGTTATGACCGCCACGGCCGCCACAGCGCAGGACGCCACGCTGGCGGATATCCGTCAGCAGCTGGGCACGCTTTACAGTGATGTGCAAAGCCTGCGGTCGGAATTGTCGACCAGCGGCGCGCTGACGACGGGTGCGGTGGGAAACACCCCGCTAGACCGTCTGAACGCGATCGAGAGCGAGCTGACGCGCCTGACTGGTAAAAGCGAAGAGCTGGAGTTCCGCATCAACCGGATCACCACTGATGGCACCAACCGGATCGGTGATCTGGAATTCCGCCTATGCGAAGTTGAGCCCGGTTGCGATATCGGCAGCCTTGGCGACACGCCGTCGCTGGGCGGTGTCGATAGCGCATCCAGCGTGCCCGCCCCGGCGGCGGCCGTGCCGGATCAACCACAACTCGCCCTTGGCGAACAGCAGGACTATCAGCGGGCGCAGGAGGCGCTCGCATCAGGTGACTTTCGCAGCGCCGCGGATCTCCTTGCGACCTTTAGCGCGACCTACCCGGGGTCAACCCTGACAGAGGAAACGGCCCTGATGCGGGGCCGTGCGCTGGACGGTTTAGGCGACACGGCCAACGCGGCCCGCGCCTATCTGGAGGCGTTTTCTGGTAACCCAGAGGGGGCGGTCGCTGCAGAGGTACTGTTTCGTCTGGGCAATGCCCTTGGCGGTGTTGGGCAGGCGCAGGACGCTTGTGTCACCTTGAACGAAGTCGGCGTGCGCTTTCCCGCGTCGCCCTTCGTGACCGAGGCTGCGAACGCGCGTGTCGCGCTGGCATGTCCCTAAATACGGGATCTGCCTTGAACACTGGCCTGCCGCAGCGGTTCGCGGACCGTATGGGGCAGTTGCTAGGGCCTGATTTTCCACAACGTTTGTGCCTCGCCGTGTCTGGCGGCGGGGACAGTATGGCGATGCTGCATCTGGCGGCGGGCTGGGCGCGTGTTTACGGCATTACACTGCAAGTTGCGACCGTAGACCATGGTTTGCGCGAGGCGAGCGCCGCCGAGGCCGTGATGGTCGCGGCAGAAGCGCAAGGTCTTGGTTTGCCGCACGAAACCCTGCGCTGGCAGGGGTGGGACAGCCGCGGAAATTTGCAAAATGAAGCTCGGCAGGCACGGCGGGCTTTGCTGCGGCAAGCGGCAGGCGGCGCACCTGTTTTGATGGCGCATACGCAGAATGATCAGGCGGAAACGGTGCTGATGCGCCTTGCGCGCGGATCGGGCGTCGATGGCCTTGCAGGTATGTCTGACGACGCGACTGCTGGCGGAATGCGGATTTTGCGGCCGCTGTTGACCGAAACGCGGGCGGCGTTGCGGCACTATGTGACGACGCTGAAAATCCCCTTTGTCGACGATCTAAGCAATGAAGATACCGAATATGCACGTGTGCGGATGCGGGCGTTGATTGGCACCGAAGGGCTCGATACCGCGACCCTTGCCGCAACGGCCACGCATATGGCGCGGGCGCGCGATGTGCTGCAGGCTTTGGCGCGGAATGCGGCTAGGGACCTGTCGCGCCCAGATGCAACCGCACCTGGGGCGGTTGTCTGGGATCGTGACGGATTTGCCGCGCTTGGCGCGGAGACTCAGTCGCGGCTTGCGGCCGCTGCGGTGATGGCCGTGACCGCTGCGACCTATCGTCCACGCCTTGAACCGCTCTTAGAGGCGGTAAATCGCGCAATGTCGGGGGGCGCGGCCGTGCTGGCCGGGGCCATCATCGTCCCGCGACGGGGCCGTTTGTTCATCGCAAGAGAGCCGATGGCGGTGGGGAATGCGGTGGACGTCGCGGGACCTGCATGCCTTTGGGATACTGGGTGGCGGTTGGAAGGCCATGATATCAACGGCTTGACGGTGCGCGCCTTGGGCGAGGCCGGGCTTGGCCTCATCCCCGATAAGCCGCAGCCGCGTGCGCCGCGACACATCTTAGCCAGCCTGCCAGCAGTCTGGGACGGCGCGACGCTGGTGGCCTTCGCGCCGCTTGGGTTTGGCGCGCCGCACAGCATTATTCCACCCGGCAGCGGTGAAGAATTGACCCTTGCGCGGCTTGCGCATTGAAGATTGCGGCGGAATGTCTATTTTGGGTAACAACGCACGGTTTGTTAATAAACTTCCGTCATTTTCCGATGCCAAAGGAGCCTCTCATTGGGCAACGCACGTAATATAGTCTTTTGGGTCGTCCTGTTCCTGTTGGTTCTGACGCTGTTCAATTTGTTCAGTGGTGGCACCAGTAGCGGGATGAGCAATTCTAAAAGCTATTCGGAATTCGTTTCCGCTGTTGAAACCGACTCTGTATCCAGCGTGACGCTGGATGGTGAACAGGTCCGCTACCGCGGCACCGACGGTCGCGACTATGTCACGATCAAACCGCAGGATGCGGAAGTCACAAACCTTTTGATCGCCCGCGACATTCCTGTGACGGCGCAAAGCCAGGAACAGTCTGGTCTGCAAAGCTTTTTGATCGGTTTGCTGCCCTTCGTACTGCTGATCGGTGTGTGGGTCTATTTCATGAACCGCATGCAGGGCGGCGGCAAAGGCGGCGCGATGGGCTTTGGTAAATCCAAGGCAAAGCTGCTGACTGAAAAGCATGGCCGCGTGACCTTTGATGAAGTGGCTGGCATCGACGAGGCCAAGGACGAGCTGGAGGAGATCGTCGAATTCCTGCGCAACCCGCAGAAATTCTCGCGGCTTGGTGGTAAGATTCCTAAGGGTGCTTTGCTTGTCGGCCCTCCGGGTACGGGTAAGACCCTGCTGGCCCGGGCGATTGCGGGTGAGGCTGGCGTGCCGTTTTTCACCATCTCTGGTTCCGACTTTGTCGAGATGTTCGTCGGTGTTGGTGCAAGCCGCGTGCGCGACATGTTCGAGCAGGCAAAAAAGAACGCGCCTTGTATCGTATTTATCGACGAGATCGACGCTGTTGGTCGGTCGCGTGGCGCAGGCTATGGCGGCGGCAATGATGAGCGTGAACAGACTCTGAACCAGTTGCTGGTTGAGATGGACGGTTTTGAGGCCAACGAAGGTATCATCATCATCGCGGCGACCAACCGTCCTGACGTTCTGGACCCTGCTCTGCTGCGTCCAGGTCGCTTTGACCGTCAGGTGCAGGTGCCAAATCCAGACATTAAGGGCCGCGAGAAAATTCTCTCCGTCCATGCTCGGAAGGTGCCGCTGGGTCCCGATGTTGACCTACGCATTATCGCACGCGGCACGCCCGGATTCTCGGGTGCCGACTTGGCGAACCTTGTGAACGAATCCGCACTGATGGCGGCGCGCATTGGGCGTCGGTTCGTGATGATGATCGACTTCGAGTCGGCCAAGGACAAAGTTATGATGGGCGCGGAACGCCGCAGCATGGTCATGACCGAGGACGAGAAGAAGTTGACGGCCTATCATGAGGCTGGTCACGCGGTTGTTGGTCTGAACGTTCCGCAGCATGACCCGATCCACAAGGCGACAATCATCCCGCGTGGTCGTGCGCTGGGTCTGGTGCTGTCATTGCCGGAGCGTGATCAGTTGAGCGTAAGCTACACGAAGTACACGTCGAAAATCGCGATGGCGATGGGCGGCCGTGTTGCGGAGGAGCTGGTGTTCGGCAAGGATCAAGTCACCTCTGGCGCATCGTCCGACATCCAGCAAGTGTCAAAGATTGCCCGCGCCATGGTTACGCAGTTCGGCTATGCGGAAGAGCTTGGGTTCGTTGATTACGCGAACGAGCAAAGCTCTTATCTGGGGAATTACGGTGGTGGTACAAACCACTCTGCCGATACCCAGAAGATCATCGATGACAAAGTTAAGGCCATCGTTCAGGAAGGTTATGAAACCGCTAAGCGTATCCTGACAGAGAAGCGCGACGATCTGGAACGTTTGGCGCAGGGTTTGTTGGAATACGAAACCCTGACCGGTAACGAGATCGCACGCGTCATTGCTGGAGAAGTACTGAAGCGCGGTGAAGATCAGGACGATACGCCGCCCTCTGGTGGCAATGCGATCCCCACGGTTCCTAAGACCCGCAAGACGCCGCAAGCTGACGGCGGCCTGGAGCCGGAGCCTTCGGCTTAATCCTAACTTGATTTAAATAGAGCCCCGTGCTGAAAAGCGCGGGGTTTTTCTTTGTGAAAGTATGCGATGCCAGCGCTGATAAAAACGGAACACGTGGGTCGGATAACTTGGCTTGGCCGCGTCCCGCACCGCAATGCATCTGAGATTGTGGGGGAGCCGATTCAGTCAATGTCCTTGAACTTCGACGGGATGCCGGGCGAATTTCACGCAGGATTAACGCGGCTGTCGTGTAGCCGGGTGACGACGCAGTATCCCAAGGGGACTGAAATTCGGAACGTGCGGCAGTTGAGCATTGTGAGCGCTGCCGAACTTGCGATCATCGCGAAGAAACTAGATTTGGACGAGATTGACCCAGCTTGGTTGGGTGCAAGCGTTGTGGTGGATGGCATTGAAGATTTCACGCATGTGCCGCCATCAGCGCGCCTTCAGGGACCAGATGGCGTCACATTAACTGTCGATATGCTGAATCAGCCCTGCCATTTGGTGTCGAAGACGATTGAAGAAGCGCGACCCGGGCACGGTAAGGCTTTTAAAGCTGCTGCCAATGGTCTGCGCGGTGTGACTGCTTGGGTGGAACGGGCGGGAACGTTGACACTTGGTGATACTTTGGTTCTGCATGTCCCAGGCCAAAGGGCATGGCGCGGGTAATTCTTTGGTCGCGACACGATCTGCGAGCGGAGACCATATTCCTTTGCGGGGCGGGCCAGTGTAGGTGAGTAGCGCGCGCCGCGGCTGCGCGTGAATGACGATTTAGGGATTGAACGATGTGCGACGCTGCCCGGGTGTGCCACCCGAAGGCGCCCCGCACAGCGTCCTGCGATGGAAAGGCAGCATCAATGACAGCCACGATTATCGACGGAAAGGCCTTTGCTGGCCGGGTTCGGGAAAAAGTCGCAGCGCATGTCGCGCGGCTGAAAGAGGAGCACGGGATTACGCCTGGTTTGGCTGTCGTGCTGGTCGGCGATGATCCAGCATCAGAGGTTTATGTCCGCTCTAAGGGCAAAATGACGAAGGCTGTCGGCATGCTGTCGCTGGAATACCGCCTGCAGGCGGATGCGGCGCAGGATGAGGTCATGCGCGTTGTTGCAGAGTTGAATGCCAATCCTGAAGTGCATGGCATTCTGGTCCAACTGCCGTTGCCGCGGCACATGGACGAGGCAGAGGTTCTTGCGGCGATTGATCCAGCGAAGGATGTGGACGGGTTCCATATTTCGAACGTTGGTCTGTTAGGTACGGGCCAGCGGGCGATGGTGCCCTGTACGCCGCTGGGCTGTCTGATGATGCTGCGCGATCATCATGGTGACCTGACAGGCATGGATGCGGTCGTTATCGGGCGTAGCAATATTGTCGGAAAACCGATGGCCCAATTGCTCTTGGGCGAGAGCTGCACGGTGACGATTGCGCATTCACGAACGCGCAATCTAGCTGACGTGGTGCGCCGTGCGGACATCGTCGTGGCAGCGGTGGGGCGACCCAAGATGGTGCCGGGCGATTGGATCAAGCCGGGGGCGACCGTGATCGACGTGGGTATCAACCGGACCGAGGATGGTTTGGTCGGCGACGTCGATTTCGCGTCGGCGGTAGAGGTCGCTGGCGCGATAACGCCGGTGCCGGGCGGCGTTGGCCCGATGACCATTGCCTGCCTGTTGGCAAACACGGTTACGGCCTGCTGCCGCGCAAACGATTTGGCCGAGCCGGATGGGCTGACGGTTTAACTGGAACGCAGATTGCGCGATGGCCGGTTAAAATAGCGATAACTGATCCGCTAAAAAGGCGGGTCAGCACCGGGTCCGTTGCGCGCAATCCGCCCGTGTATGCGCCATAGGCCGGCAAGATCAGGCGTTTAGCATCGGTTAAAAAGCATGAGCGCGCATTGCCTGCGCCAGGAATCGCGTACTTGGGGTGATAGTGGCCGGATATCTCGAGCTGGGTGTCGCTTGCGATATGGCGAAAGGTCAGGCCGCCGTCCTGATGGATTGAAAGGTGTGTTCCGCCCAATGCCAAGGGACCCGGATCGTGATTCCCTTCGAGCCAGAGCCACTGACGCCCGGCCTGAAGGCTGGTCAGGGTTGTGTCATCCGCGTCTGACAGGCTGTCCGCAGCCATAAGATCGTCGAAACTGTCGCCAAGGCAAAGTACGGTTTTTGGGTCGGTCACGGCAATGTCGTGGCTCAATTTCGCCAAGGTTTCTTGGGTCTCATAGGGCGGCAACATGACACCGGACCGCCGCGCAATGCGGTCGGATTTACCAAGATGCAGGTCGGAGACGCAAAGCAACTGCCGATCGCCCCACCATAAAGCACCAGAGGGCAGGGCGGTCAGCCGGTGTTCACCAAATGTAAAGCTATGTGCGTTCATACTTTGTTCTAGAGCGTATTGAGGCGAAGGTGCAAGGATCAGAGTGCAGATAGACCAGCCTCGTCCATTAAGCGGGCGGCCATCTCCTCCATCAGGCGTTCGCGGCCTGCGCCTACGACGGGTACGCGGCCGGGTTCAAGGAGCATAGGTGCTGCAAGCGGGCTCACGCGGGGTAGGATGACGTGATCGACGCGGCCAGACGTGCGGGTCAGCATCTCTTCGATGCGGCCGAAATCGACGATGCCGCGCAGGGCCTCTTCTTTGGTGACCTGCATAATAAGATGGTCCGGGTCGTATTTGGCGAGGGTGTCATAAAGGATGTCGGACGAAAACGTTGCTTGGCGGCCTGATTTACGTGCCTGCGGTAGGTTGCGCTGGATGAGGCCAGCGATGGTGGCCGATGCACGAAAGGTGCGTTTCATGACGGCGTTGCCGGCAAGCCAATCGGCGAAGCCATCGTGCAGCGCGTCAGGGTTGAATAGCGAAGCGGGGTCATCGACAGGGGTTAATCCCCAGACAAGTGTCGCATAGTCGGTCGAGACAAAGCCAAGGGGATTGAGGTCAAGCTCCTCCATCCGTTTGGTCAGAAGAAGGCCAAGGGTTTGCTGAGCATTGCGGCCTGCAAATCCGTAGAAACAGGTATGCGCGCGGCCATCGTGCGGAAAGGATTCGACAAGGATGCGGTCGGCTTGCGGAAGCTTTGACCATTCTCGTTGCAGGTGAAGCCATTCGGCGGTGTGCATCGGCAGCTCTGGCCAATCGTCTTCACGGAACATACGCAAGATGCGTTGGGATAACTGAGTGGAGGTTGCGAATTTCGTGCCCATGAATGTGGCGATCTTGGGTGTCTTATCAGCGCGGCGGGTGACCTCGACCGACATGTCTTTAAGGGATTCGTAGCGGACGATTTGGCCGCCGATCAAAAAGGTATCACCGGGGGTCAGGGTAGCGGCAAAGGATTCCTCGATCTCGCCCAACGGTTTAAATCCGCCGCGCAGGCGAACTTTAAGGGTGTCGGTGTCCTGAATTGTGCCAATGTTCATGCGCAGATCGCGTGTAGCGCGGGGATCGCGCAGGTGCCAAAGGCCATCACGCAGATGAAGTCGCTTCCAGCGATCATAGGCGCGCAGGGCGTAGCCACCGGTAGCACAGAAGTCGAGGCAGGCGTCGAAATCGGCGCGAGCCAGGGTGCTGTAGGCGCCGACGGTGCGGACTTGCTGATAGAGGTCGTCTGCCGAGAACGGTCCAGCGCAGGCGCGGATCAGGATGTGTTGGCATAGAACGTCGCGTGGACCGGGGCCGGGGGGATCGCCGTCGAGTTCATGGTCGCGGGCGGCTTGCAGGGCGGCAACGCATTCGACGACTTCAAACCGGTTCGCCGGAACCAGCAGCGCCTTGGACGGGGCGTTATAGCGGTGGTTTGCGCGGCCGATACGCTGGATCAGGCGTTTAACGTTTTTGGGGGCACCGACTTGGATCACCAGATCAACGTCGCCCCAGTCGATGCCAAGGTCGAGGCTGCCAGTGCAGACGATGGCGCGCAGTGTGCCGGCGACCATCGCGGCCTCGACTCTTTGTCGTTGATCCCGGTCTAGGCTGCCGTGGTGAATGCCGATTGGCAGATCAGTGTCATTCGCGAGCCAGAGGTTGTGAAAGAAGATCTCGGCCTGCGCCCGCGTGTTGTGGAAAATGAGCGTGGTTTTGTGTTGTTTGACCTGCTCTAGGACAGCCGGAATTGCATATTTGGCCCCGCCACCAGCCCAGGGGGGTCGTTCCTCGGTCACCAGCATGGAGATGTCAGGGTCGGGACCGGGATCGGCGTAGAGAATTTCGCAGGGGTCAGGATGGCAGGCGAGGCCGCTGGCAATCCGGGCGGGGTTTTCGACGGTGGCAGAGAGGCCGACGCGGCGCAGACCGGGGGCCATGGCTTGCACGCGGGACAGGGCTAGCATGAGCTGATCGCCACGTTTCGATTCCGCGAGCGCGTGAATTTCGTCAACGATGACGCGCTGTACACCGGCAAACATGCGGGGCGCGTCCTCGTACGAGGTCAGAAGGGCAAGGCTTTCAGGCGTGGTCAGTAAAATATGCGGGGGATCGGCGCGCTGGCGCTTTTTCTGGGTGGCGCTGGTATCGCCAGTTCGATCCTCGATCCGGATCGGCAGGCCCATGTCAGTGACCGGAGTGGTCAGATTGCGTTTGATATCGGCAGCCAGCGCCTTGAGCGGCGAGACATACAGCGTGTGAAGCCCTTTATGTTGGCCATCTGCGAGTTCGGCCAGCGTTGGCAGAAAGCCCGCGAGCGTTTTGCCGCCGCCCGTCGGTGCAATCAGCAACAGCGCAGGGGCATCGGCCCGGTCCAGCATGTCCTGCTGATGGGGATGGATGGACCAGCCCCGCGCGGTGAACCAATCGTGAATAATAGGGGGCAATTCCATCCCCCTGATGTGTGGCGGCAGGTGCCTTTGGTCAAGCGATCAGCGGACGATCTCTTCTTCTTTGACGAACATGTTGGCCCAGGCGCGGTCAATCATGTCGGGATTCATTTGATATGGGATCCCCTCAAACTCGCAGATCGAAATCATCTGATCGATCAGGAAGATCGGTTGGTAGTTGGCATAGACGTTGTCGATCTGCGGGTAGAGGTTGTTGAGCAGGTGAACCAACGTGCGTTCGTCCAGCGGCATCTTTTTCTTGCGTGCAACAAGAGCGAAGATTTTCAGGAAGTCGGCCTGCGAGGGTCCATCAATTTTGATCTTGAAGAAGATACGGCGCAGGGCCGCTTGGTCAAAGATCGCATTGGGGTGAAAGTTCGTGGAAAAGATGACGAGGGTGTCAAATGGCACCTCGAACTTTTCACCCGATTGCAGGGCAAGAATATCTTTGGACTCTTCCAGCGGAACGATCCAGCGGTTGACCAGCGACTGTGGCGGCTCTGCCTGACGGCCAAGGTCGTCCACGATAAAGATGCCCCCCGTCGATTTCATCTGCAGCGGGGCCTGATAGGTCCGTGCAACCGGGTTGTAGACAAGGTCGAGCATCGAGAGCGACAGTTCGCCCCCGGTGATCACGGTCGGGCGTTCGCAGCGAACATAGCGGGTATCGAACCGACCTGTCGTGCGGCGCAGGGAATTGGGGTCCTGTTCGTCGTCATCGGCGCTGGAGTGCACGATCGGATCGTAGACGGTGATGACCTGACCGGAGTATTCGATGGCGCGGGGCACATAGATTTTGTCCCCCAGAGCGTCGCGAATACCGTTTGAAATTGAAGACTTACCATTGCCCGGCGGGCCATACATCAGGATGGATCGCCCAGAACTGACAGCAGGGCCAAGGTTGGAAATAAGGGCGGGGGGCAGGATGAGGTGCCCCATCGCGGTAGTCAGTTGGTCGCGTGTAATCTGGATGTTGCGGATCGACTGACGCTTGATCTGTTCGCGGTAGATGTCCAGCGGCACGGGCATTGCACCGTAATATTCCGACTGTTTCAGCGCATCATTGGCCCGGTTACGGCCTGCGTCGGTCAGCTGATAGCCCATTTCAGAGCTGCCAGAGGACGACATGCTGCCCGTCGCCTCGAGTAAGAGCTGGCCGCGGGCCAGATCGACCAATTCCTGCGTGACATTGACAGGCAGACAGACGGCGCGCGCAAGCTGCGTGACCATTGTCAGGTTCATGCGGAACATGGTTTTCACCAATATGTCGCGCATCATTGGCAGGGGCAGAGCCATACCTTCCAAAGAGCGCGGGCTTGGCGGGGCCATGACCCCAGTGTTTTGCATGTTCAAATGATCGACCCCATCAAAGCAACGCGGGGCGGACCCCCGGTGTTGCCTCTGTATGGTGTCGATTTATGGCTAAAACATGGACAAACGGTTTCACTGCAGCGGCATTTACG
Organism: Loktanella salsilacus; assembly: GCF_900114485.1. Lineage (GTDB taxonomy): Bacteria > Pseudomonadota > Alphaproteobacteria > Rhodobacterales > Rhodobacteraceae > Loktanella > Loktanella salsilacus. Next base: position 131,643 of record NZ_FOTF01000003.1, read on the forward strand.
GCCGCCGTGGGTCAATATCCGCGGTAAATGACCAGTCCGAGGTAGGCGAGCAGGGTCATTGCCAAGGGAAGGCCCATAGGAAAGCGGCGCCCTGACGTCCAGCTGGCCCAGTCCGGTGCGAGGCGGCGCAGAGGCGTCATGCGCGCGATGCGGTGGATAGCCCAGCCGCCCAGCAGGCACAGCGAAAACAGGTAAAGCAACGGGGCAATGTCACCTGTCGCGATCATTGGCGCGGCGGCGGCGGCGAATTTCGCATCACCCGCGCCGACTGCGCCAACGGCGTTCAGGGCAATGCCGATGATCAACACGACGATCATGTGCACATAGCCCCAAAGATAAGCCTCGAGCGGGAGGGCGAAGTAGCCTAGGACCACGTAGCCTGCAAAAAGCGTCATGACGGCGGCGTTGGTGATCTTCATACGCGATAAATCGGTATAGGCGACCCAGAGGCCGACCGGGATTGCAACGATCATGAACCACCAAGCGGCTGTAGCGGACAATACCATGTGTTAAACCGCTTCCAGGGCGCGCAAGGCGCGGGTGGCTTCTTCGAAGTGCTGCGGGTGCGTGTCGATGGCTTCACGCAAAAGGCCCTTGCCCGTGGTCACGTCGTTTTGCTTAATCGCGGTCAGCGCCATGGTGTAAAGCAGCTGTGCGCGTTCAATTTGGGTCATTGGCACGACCGGCAGATCGTATTTTCGCTGCGCGCCGCGTGCCAAGATCAAGTTGTTCTTGGCGGTGAACATTGTGCTGTCTTGGCGCAGGGCGTCGGTGAACAGACGCTCTGCCCCTGGATAATCGCCGCGTGTCAGCTTGGAGTAACCCCAGTTATTCATGGTGTTAGCGGGCGTCGACGTGAGGCCGACGGCGGTTTGGTAAAAGCTATCAGCCTTGGACCACTGTTGTTTGCTGTCGGCGATCATCGCCTCTAGCCGGTAGCGATCAAAGGTTTCGTGGGTCGGCGGGATGGCATTCAGCGTAGCTGCTGCATCGTCCCAGCTATTTGCGCGAATTTGGGCTTCGGCCATTTCGACCCGGTCATCAAGGTTGGAGTCGGGGTGCGCAATGACAAGCTTCCAAGTCGTCACGCCCTCGTCTGCGCGGCCTGCACGGACCAATGACTTGGCAAGTCCGCGCTGCAAATCGATCCGGTCCGGATTGCCGGCCAAGGCACCGTTGAAATATTTTACGGCCTCTTCGGGATCGCCAACCGTAAGCATGACGTCGTTCAGGCTCGCGCTTTCGATCGAGTTGAGGTCCTGCATAGCGCGCTGCACTTCGGCATCGCCGTTACGTGTGCCGCAAGCGGACAAGGCCAGCGTTCCGGCCAGACATAGAATAACGGTATGGCGCATTTTTATGCGTCCTTTCCTGCTGCTACCTCAAAGCGGTTCGATGGAGTCGTCATCGGCGCGCCGGACCAGTTCAAAGTTCTGGTTCTCTTGCGCAGGATCGTAAATAACGGCGTCGCGTTTGGATAGTGCCAAGCGCAGGTTCTCTCGGATCTCGTCAGAATTCCCGTTGTCCGTGGCAAATGCGCGACGAAAAATCTCGGCTGCTTCGGCAAATTCGCCTTTTTCCATCAATAATACGCCCAAGTTGTTCCAAGCGGGGGCGAAATCAGGTGCCTCTTCAGCGGCGCGGCGCAGCAGGCCTTCGGCTTGTCCTAAGCGGCCAAGGCGCAGGTTGGCGGACCCAAGCGCGGACAATGTGTCCACGTTAAAGCCCTGCACCACGGCGGCGCGGGAATATGCATCAAGCGCGAGTTCGTATTCCCCGGCGGCCATCAGGCGGTGACCGACGACAAGGTTATCGACCTGCGCCTTGCCCGCGACGCCGGGTGCAAAAACGCCGTCCCCAGACGCAAGCGGGCCGCCTGATGAACAGGCGGCCAGTGCGAGACATATTGCGGCAGCCAAGGCGCTGCGAGGTCGAATCATCGGTTCAGTTTCCGCCCCCCATGGTTTGCGTGATACCGTAGATGGAGGGTCCGATCAGGATGAGCAAAAGCGGCGGCACGGTCAACATCATCGTGGCAAGTGTCATCTTAGTCGGTAGTTTATTTGCAGCTTCTTCGGCACGCATGACACGTTTGTCACGCATTTCTGCGGCATAGACCCGCAGCGCATCGGCGATCGAGGTGCCGAATTGTTGGCTTTGGATCAGCACGGTTGTGAAGGACGAGATGTCTTGCACACCGCAGCGTTCCGCCATGTCGCGCAGCACAGCCTCTTTTCCTTTGCCGGCCTTCATTTCTTGGCTGACCAGTTCGAATTCAGAAGCCAGATCGGGGAAGCCTGATTTCAACTCTCTTGCGACGCGCAGGATGGACTGGTCCATGGATTGACCAGCTTCGACGCAGACCAGCATCATGTCGAGGCTATCTGGGAAGCCGTATTCGATGGCCTCTTTGCGCGCGGCAACGCGGCGCGTGACCCAGTATTTCGGTAGCATGTAGCCAATAAAGCCCGGAATCAGCAGCGTCATCATCATGGATTGCTGCGACACTTCGCCCGTCTGCGTTTTCAGCAGGGCATAGAGGCCGCCAAAGATAAGACCGAAAATGCCCAAGGCGAACTGACTGAAGTGAAAGGTACGGACGGCGTTTTTGGATTTATAGCCGGCCTGCAACAGCGTCAGTCGTGCTGCAGAATAGGCGACGGCGTCCTGCGGTTCCAGAAAGTTGGCGTATTTTTCCAACTTGTCTTTGCTTGTGGGCGCACGCAGGCGTTCGCCGTTGCCGCTTGCCTTGGCGGTGTGGGCGCGGTTGAGGGCTTTGAGTTTGTCGAGTGGATCGACCTGCTTTTTCAGCAGGACAGGCAACGTGACAAGGATCATGATGAGGCCAATAAAGCCCACCAGAATGACGCCGCCAAATGGCCCCAGGATGTCGGTTAGCATCGTGTTGATATCGTTGATAATAGACATAATCTGACCTTACACCTTGATGTTCACGAGGGCGCGCATGACGATCAGGTTCAGAACCAGAAAGCCGGTTACGACCAGACAGGCAGGGATGAAAATCGGCTTATCCATCACCTCGTCAAAATAGCCGGGCTGGATCAGGTTGATCACGATCAACGCTAGGATCGGGAAGGCCGAGAGCAATTTGCCGGACCATTTTGCCTCTGACGTGATGGCTTTGACGCGGCGGAATAGGCGGAAGCGGGACCGGATCACCTTGGCCAGACCGTCAAGAATTTCGGCCAAGTTACCACCAGAGGTTTGCTGGATCGTGACGGCGACCGCCAAAAAGCGCAAATCCTGCATATCAAGACGTTCTGCCATGGCCTTCAGCGTTTCACCCATATCGCGACCATAGGCGGCCTCGTCCGAGATGACGCCCATTTCGGTGCCCAATGGGTCAGGCAATTCCCTGGCAACGATCTGAACAGCCGAAGAAAATGGGTGGCCGACGCGCAGGGAACGCACCATCAGTTCGACGGCTTCTGGCAGTTGTTCTTCGAACAAGGCCATGCGCTTGTTCGCCTTGCCGCTGATCCACATGAACACACCGCCCACGCCCATACCAACCGCGACGACGGCGCGGGTCGGGGGGGCGACTTCGGTCATCATCGTCAGGCCAAAGAAGGCCATGACGCTGACGCCTGCCATCAGCAGGATGATTTGCGGCGGGGTAAAGGCGATGTTAGCGCGCTGCGCCTTGGCAGCCAAAATCGAATAAAGCGGGATGCTTTGCGATTTCATGTGCTGGGTCATCTCCTTGCGGAGCTGTTCCAGAACCTGTTCGCGATTGCCGCCTTTTTCAAGCAGCTGCAGGCGGCGGTTCACCTTGCCATTCATGGTGATCGATTTGCCAAAAAGCACCAAATAGATGCCCTGCACCACGAAGATCACGGACGCAAAGATCGCAATATAGATAAGCGGTTCGGCGGAAATCATGGTGCGTTACTCCGCAACAAGGGGTTCGAAAATCTGCGGCGGCAAATCGTAGCCCCACAGTTTGAAACGGTCAGAGAAGTGGCTGCGCACGCCGGTCGCCGTGAAGTGACCGATGATCTTATTCTCGGGCGTCAGGCCAACACGCTGGAATTTAAAGATTTCCTGCATAGAGATCACGTCGCCTTCCATCCCGGTAATTTCGGTGATGGACGTCATGCGGCGCGAGCCGTCTTGCAGACGCGAGGCCTGCACGATCAGGTTCACAGCGGATGAGATCTGGCTACGCATCGCTTTGATCGGCATTTCAATACCGGCCATAGCGATCATGTTTTCAAGACGCGACACGCCGTCACGCGCAGAGTTGGCGTGGATCGTGGTCATCGATCCGTCGTGGCCCGTGTTCATGGCCTGCAACATGTCGATAACTTCTTCGCCGCGCGTTTCCCCGACGATGATGCGGTCTGGCCGCATCCGCAGGGCGTTTTTCAGACAGTCGCGCTGGCTGACAGCGCCTTTGCCTTCGACGTTGGGCGGACGGCTTTCCATGCGACCCACGTGGATCTGTTGTAGCTGAAGTTCGGCCGTGTCTTCGATCGTCAGAATGCGTTCGTCGTTGTCGATGAAAGACGACAGCGCGTTCAACGTCGTCGTCTTACCCGAACCCGTACCGCCAGAAACGATAATGTTCAGACGGGTTGCGACGGCGGCCTGCAGATAGGCGGCCATTTCTTCGGAAAACGCCCCGAATCGCACTAGGTCATCGATGCCCAGCTTGTCTTTTTTGAACTTACGAATCGACACCAGCGAGCCGTCGACCGCAATCGGACCGACCATCGCGTTGAAACGCGAGCCGTCTGCAAGACGGGCGTCAACGTAGGGGTTACTTTCGTCGACGCGGCGACCCACGGCAGATACGATCTTGTCGATAATCCGCAGCAGGTGCTTTTCGTCTTTAAAGGTGATGTCGGTCAGTTCGAGCTTGCCGTCGCGTTCGACAAAGATCTGCTGTGGGCCGTTCACCAGAATATCGTTGACCGTGTCATCCTTGAGCAGGGTTTCAAGCGGACCCAAGCCCTTCACCTCGAAGAACAGATCCTGCGACAGGGTAACGCGTTCATCCCGGTTCAGGACGATGCCCATTTCATCAAGCGTTTCGTTCGTGATTGCGTTGATTTCGTTGCGCAAATCATTCTCGCTCGCATTTTCAAGCGCGGCGAGGTTCAGGTTGTCGAGCAGGGCTTTGTGCAGCTCTAGCTTAATTTCACCCAGTCGTTCCTTGCGCTTTTTATCGCGGTCACCCGGCGCGACTTCTGCCGCGCGGGTGGGCATGGATTTCATCAAGGATTTACGCGGAGCATCCTCGGCCACCAGCGCCGTGACGGCGGACATGGTTGGCTTGGGATTTCCGGGTGCGGGCGTCGCCGCGCCGCCTGGCTTTTTGTACTTCGAGAACATGACGTGCCTTTCCCTTAACCGCGTGCTTCGGCGTGATCGGCCCGATTGACCGCGTGGACAGAGGCCGCGAGTTTCGCGATCTCTTTGCGCATGGTATTTTTAGGGGCATTCACAGCAAGCGGCGTGCCGTGATCACCGGTTTGCGCGACCTGCTTGCCGCCATCGGGCAACTGAACTTCGACTGAGATTCCAAGGCTTTCGCCCAGCCGTTTGACCCGCGCCTTGCCGGAAAGATCGGTGAAGCCGGGTGCCCGGTTCAGCACAAAGCGCAGCTTTTCGAACGGCAGGTTTTCAGACTGCAGGGCGCGTTTCAGACGCAGAGTGTTCTGCGCTGACCGCATGTCCAGTTCTAACGTCGCGAAATAGATGTGCGCGGCTTCTAGAACGGTCTGCGACCATTCGACCATGACAGAGGGCATATCAATGATGATGTAATCAAAGTTTGTCCGCGCCATTTCCAAGATTCGCGAGACATCAGCGCTGGTGATCAGATCCATGGGGATCATGTCCGTCGGCGCGGTCAGCACGTGCAGTTTTTGGTCATAGGACAAAAGCGCCTGCATAAATGAGGTGCTATCCATCGCTTCGGTGTCTGACATCAATTCAAGCACTGCCTCTCGGCGGGGCAGGTCGAGGTAAGTCGAGACCGAGCCGCACTGCAGGTCGAGGTCGAGCAAGCAGACGCGGGGTGGGTTGTCCTTGTCGAGCAGCGACAATTCCCAAGCCAGATTGACTGCGAAAGTCGTGGCCCCGGTGCCGCCAGCCATGCCGTGCACAGCGATCAGCACACCATCATGGGTGCCAGTCGCCTTCAGCTTGTTTTGCAATTCCGGGGCGATGGCGATTTCCGCGGCAGGGGTTAGGACCCGTTCGATTGCGTTGGCCAGCTCGTTTTCCGGCAGCGGATAGGGCACAAATTCGTCGCCGCCTTCGCGCAGCAGCTTGTGTAGCGCGGCGGGGCTGACGTCTTCGGTGATAAGGATGACTTTGATTTCTTGGGTCTTGGCCGCACTGATGATGGCAGCGATTCGGTCAAGGTTGACTTCATCCTCTGCATCCATCGCGACGGCCAGAAATTGCAATTCAGCCGCGTCGGGTTGGCGCAAAAATGCAAGGGCGTCGTCGAAGCTCAAATCACCCCAGCTTTCGCCAAGGGCTGCTTCCATGTCTTCGATCAACAGATCAAAGATCTGTACATCACGACTAACGGTGCAGGCCACCAGAGCGGGGCTATCGGATTTATGAATTGCATTGCTGCTCATGCCGGACGTCCTCATTCAATTGGGCGCCACACGGGTATATGAGGGATTTCTTAAGGTCCCGTCACGATCACCCGGTGCCTACGTCTGACCTGCATCGTGCAGAACAAGACTGACCCGTTGGATCGGTTTTGACGGTTAATCTTGTCGAGAATGGGACCAAATTCGATTGATTGTGCGTTCAGGCGGCACGATCATGTGAATTTTGAAGCACTGTTGACGCACACCTTGCGGTGCGCGTCACATAACAGTGAGGATATTAGGCGGTTTTGGTGCGTTTTACTGAATAGAGTCCAGCGTCGCCGTCGCAGAAGTCGACAGGGTCGTCGGAGGGACGGCGCTGGCGATATATTCGCGGAAAATGACTTCGGCGTATTTACCGTTCAGCAACATCGGCGCGCCTTTGACGAAGCCAGAAACTTCGGTGACGGTGCGGCGATTCTGTTGTTCGGGCGCTTGCGTTGCGATGACCGGACGGGTTTCGCCGTACGAAACAAGCGCTTCTAGACGCGAACGGCTGATGCCTTGAGTCGACAAGAAGTTGACGACCGCATTGGCGCGCGCCAAGCCGAGGCGTTTGTTGTAGGACGCGCTGCCGACCAGGTCGGTGTGCCCGTAAACATTGAAACGGATTTCCGGGAATTGCCGAATCCAATTGGCCTGTGTGATCAGAACCGCCTGCGCGGCTGCGTCCAACTGGCTGGAATTGAACGCGAATGTGACCGTCGTGTCGACCTCGGCTGCAAAGCGCTGGCCCAACTGGACTGTTGCCTCGCCGGGGTTGGTCATTGCTTGGTGGTTCGCAGCGGTGGCTGCACCAAAGTCGGCAGCAACCCCGGCAGCGCCAGCAGGCAAAGCGGCATCGTTGTGGAAACCGGCCTCTTGGGCGCAACCCATTAAGGTCAGGGCGGCGGCGGTAATTGTTAGCAGAGTCTTCATCATACCGCCCCTATCATTCCATCACATAGCCGTAGGACCCGCTAAAGTCCTGACGTGCTACTTCACCCGCGCCGCCCGATTTGGGGGCGTTTGATGCCGCCACACGGCCGAACAGGAACAGGTCCTTTTCGGATGGCGGTTGCACACGGTCTGTCGGCAAAGCCAAGGCTTGCCCACGGGTCGGTGTCACCAAATGCGGGGTGACGATAATCACCAGCTCGGTCTGTTCGCGGCTGTATTCGACGCTGCGGAACAGGGCACCCAAAACGGGCACGTCGCCCAGCCATGGCACCTGACCTTTAAGATCGGTGAAATCATCAGACAGCAAACCGGCGATGGCAAAGCTTTCGCCGTCGCGCATTTCAACTGTGGTCGATGTTTCGCGGCGCTTGAAGGCGTTGATGGTAAAGCCGTTTGCGGTAAAGCCGTTGGCCGTATCGATCGACGACACTGCTGCCTTTAGTTCCAAGTTGATGATGTCGCCATCAACAACCCGGGGTGTGAAGGTCATTTCCACGCCAAAGGGTTTATATTGAACCGAAATTTCACCGTTGTCTTGTGTCACGGGCACGGGATATTCACCGCCGGCCAAGAACTTAGCCTCTTGCCCCGAGAGCGCAGTCAAGTTCGGCTCTGCCAAGCTACGGACCACGCCGCGCGCTTCCAAAGCTTCTAGCAGAATGCCGACTTCAAGTCCGCCAGCGTTAAAGCCAAACAAGAAAGCGCCGTTATTCGCATTCGTGGTGGGGGTGGACCCGCTAAAAGTATTGCTCACTGCGCCAGAGCTGACAAGCGAACCAGTGCCGCCAGTTGTGCCAAGGTTGCCGTTCAGCGCGGTGCCCTGTGCTGCAATCGATGATGCCAGCGATTTGCTAACACTGCGCTGCATTTCGGCAAAACGGACCTTCAGCATGACCTGCTGGGTGCCGCCGACGCTCATAAGGTTGGACACCCGGTCAGGGGCATAACGCTCAGCAAGTTCCAACGCGCGATCAAGCCGCGCGGTGCTGGTGACAGTACCGGACAAGACGATACCGTTGTTCGCTGTGCGGACCTCGATCGGCTCTCCTGGCAGGATCTGCTCCAGCCGTTCTTTGAATTCCGCGATGTCAGGGGTGACCTGCACCTCGACGTTGCTGATCAGGCGGCCGTCTGGCCCCAAAATCGTCATCGTCGTGCGCCCTGGTTCCTTGCCCAGCAAATAGATGCTGCGGTCCGACAAAGACGAAATGTCGGCGATACCAGGGTTTGCGATGGAAATTTCCGCAAAGGGTTCGTCGCTTTCAACCACGATGGCACGGTTCATTGGCACTGCCAAAGGGGCAGACGCCGAACCGCGCACAACACGTAGTGTCTCCGCAGACGTTGTCATTGGAATGCTGGCCATCGCCAGCGAAAGGCTCGCAAGTGCGGCCTTCATGAATCTGTCATAGCTCATTGTGACCTGCCTCTCCGATCACGCCTCAGCGGAAATTATTTTCCGTCATTAGGGCTACCATGACCGGACCGCATGATTATTGCAAGAATCAATGGTTTGCAGGTCGGACTTGCTGTGGATAAAGCGCAACAGCTAGCCATTTTTTGTATGTCTGCTTGGCTCTGCGGACATAGAAAAGGCGCCGGGGACGTGGCCCCGGCGCCTTGTATTGGCTGCCATCAGTTTGTGCAGGCGATTTCCATCTGCACTTTTTCGGTGCCGCGGCGGACAGTCGTGTAGCAAGTCTGCGGGGCAGGGGCGACTTCGACGGGGGCTTCGGCAACGACGACGGGGGCTTCTGGCGGCTCTGGCAAGGTGATTGCCTGGTCGCCATCGGGCACGACATTCAACGCAGAGTCCGATCCGACGAGCGAGAGGCTGAGCTTGCCTTCGGACTGGGCCTGCGCAAGGCGGGCAACGTCAGAGGGGCTGACCTGAACAGTCACCGTGCGCGGGATGACGGTTTGGGTGCTGTTGCGGTCGGTGCTTTGATCAATCGCGATCAGCTCAATCGAAGATCCAATCAAGAATGTTTCGTCCTGCCGTGCGGTCGGGCCGACCAAGCCGGTCCAGTAGATGTCGACTCGGTTTCCGGGGCGCAGAAAGCCTGACACGCCAGTTCCGGCATCAACATAGATGGTAAAAGCACGCATCATGGGGCGCAGTGTCTGCGTGATGCTGGCGATTTGGCCTTGCGGGGTCACTTTTGACGAAAGAACAATTTCGTTTGCGTCCATCGAGACGAGTACCGATCGGCTGATGTCCATGCCTTCGGGAAATAGGTCCTCTTTGGTTGCAAAAGAGCCTTCGGGAAGGAAGTCTTTGGCGTAACGGACCGCTATCAGGTCGTCTGGCATGATGGTGTCGCCAAAGGCCTTTGCGGAGTTGACCGCCAAAACTTCGACAGTTTCGACAATTTGAGCTGCGCGTTGACGTTCTGCAATCAACGCAGATTCTGTATCGGCAACATAGCCTTTGACCATGTAGACGGCGAATCCTGCGAGCGCCATTCCCAGCACCAGCACTAATCCAAATACTGTACGCATGATTTATCCTTTCGTGGTGGCCGTAAAATCGACGGAGTGGGGCGGCAGGGGCCGACGCGTCGTGGCTAAAATATTAAGGTTCGGTGGCTGCGATGACGTCTGCGATGTTATCTGCTTTTGCCAGCGCTGACGGCTTGATGGCGACGGCGATGATCAGGCCAAGGCCCACAGTTGCAGCCGTAAGAACGACCCAATCTACGGTGATCGCGCCGTCTTCGGCTGCAATGAAATTTTTCAAAAATCTTGTCATGTCCAAGTTCTCCGATCTGGTGGCGACATCTTTGCATCGCAGGGTATTACGGCAAACTTGCGGCGGGGCCGTGGTGCTTTCGTGCCCAGCACAACAAAAAAAGCCGCGCCATATTGGCGCGGCTTTCAGTAGCGTTGGAGCTACTATTATGGAGTGGTGGTGCCGGCAACAGCCTGGATGTCAGTAACGATCAGGGCAGTCTTGGCGATTGCCGCGTTACGGACAGTCGTGCCGACCAGCAGGCCCAGAGCAACGATGGCAGCGGTCAGAACGACCCAGTCAACAGTCACAGCACCGTCTTCGTCGTTGCGGAAGTTTTTGATAAAGTTCAACATGTTAATTCCCTCCTCAGGGTATCGCTAGTGTTATAGTATCCCTTGCCGGATTATCGCGACCGGCCTCTTGTTTGGCCGCTCCCCGTCTTGGATGAGTTATATTTGCCCTGTGATTGCGTCTGAAATTAGGCCCGTTTCGCATTATTTTGGACGAGACTTGATAAAGAGCAATAAAACTCCTAAGTATATGAATTAATGTGTGAATTTTATTCATTTACTACATTTTTGTTAATTTTTGCGTTGCGCGTTTGCGTCGAATACTGGCGAAAATGCCTTATTGTTCACGTCAAAGTAGCAATCACGCCGTGAACCTGCGACTCTCGGCGCAAAAGAAGCGTCGAGCAGGACGGATAAATTATGAAAATCTTTACGGTGGGCTGTCTTGTGGTAGCCGGGCTGATGATGGGCGTCGCGGAATTGCGGGCTGAAAGCCGATTGCAGCCTGATTTTACCTTTAAAAGGGTAGGGGTGCCTAAGTCGGGTGGATCGCGGATTACTGTTCAGGTCGATCCCAACGCAGCCCCTGCGACAATGTTTGCGCCAAAGCCCGAACAGACCGCTGCGGCTGTTATGACGCCGGACGGTGCTATCGCCCGCGTGCCGCAGTCGTCGGGGCTGGATTGGTTCTGGTCCACGATCTCTCCTGCTTTGGCGGACAGTGGGCCGGGGCGTTTGCACGATGCGCTTGCGGTGATCGCCCAACCGCCAGAGGGTAAGTCGGTGCCGGCCCCGCGCTTGCAGACATTGCAGGACATCGCGGCGCTACATGGGATCGAGATTCTGAAGGCGACCGTCGGCACAAAAGTCAGTCCGGCGTTAGTGCTTGCTTTGATCAGTGTGGAAAGCGCGGGGAATGCGCAGGCGGTTAGCGGGGCAGGGGCGCAGGGGTTGATGCAACTGATGCCCGACACCGCCGCGCGTTTTAGCGTGACGGATAGCCTGTCGCCCGCACAGAACATCAAAGGCGGCGTGGCCTATCTGGATTGGTTGATGAACAAGTTCGATGGCGACCCGATTTTGGTGCTGGCAGGATACAATGCTGGCGAAGGGTCGGTGCGCGACAATAAAGGTGTGCCGCCCTTCGCGGAAACCCGCGGCTATGTGCCCAAGGTGCTAGCCGCTTTTGCCGTGGCAAAGGGCCTGTGCCTGACGCCGCCAGAACTGGTCAGCGACGGCTGTGTGTTCGCGGTCAACAGGTCGTAATTGGTAGGCGGGCCAATCTGGCCCGCCCGTTTTGATTAGTCGACGATTGTGGCTTCGGTTGCAGCGCGCAATTCGTCCATCGTCACGTCCGTCGCACATTCGACGATCCGCAAACCGCCTTCGACGACATCCAGCACACCAAGGTTCGTGATGATCCGGTCCACGACGGCAGCGCCCGTCAGCGGCAGAGTGCAGGCCTTCAAGACCTTTGATTCGCCGTGCTTGTTGGCGTGATCCATGACGACCACGACGCGCTGCACGCCGGCGACAAGGTCCATCGCGCCGCCCATGCCTTTGATCAGCTTGCCGGGAATCATCCAGTTCGCCAGATCGCCATTCTCGGCGACTTCCATCGCGCCAAGAATCGCCATCGCGATCTTGCCGCCGCGGATCATGCCAAAGGACGTCGCAGAATCGAAGAACGCGGTCTGCGGCAGTTCGGTAATCGTCTGTTTACCCGCATTGATCAGGTCGGCGTCTTCTTCGCCTTCAATCGGGAAAGCGCCCATGCCAAGCATGCCGTTTTCCGATTGCAACGTCACCTCGATCCCGTCGGGGATATAGTTGCTGACCAGCGTCGGGATGCCGATGCCAAGGTTTACGTACCAGCCGTCCTGCAATTCTTGTGCAGCGCGGGCCGCCATTTGGTTGCGGTCCCAGCCCTTTTGCGTCCCAGCCATTATGCAGACTCCTTCTTGCGTGTCGTGCGCTGTTCGATCCGCTTTTCGTGCTCGCCTTGAATAATGCGATGCACATAGACGCCGGGCAGGTGGATGCTGTCGGGCTCTAGGCTGCCTGTCGGCACGATCTCTTCGACTTCGACCACGCAGACCTTGCCGCACATGGCGGCGGGTGGGTTAAAGTTGCGGGCAGTCTTGCGGAACACAAGGTTGCCGGTCGCGTCCGCTTTCCAAGCCTTCACGATTGCCAGATCCGCGACGATGCCGCGTTCCATGATATAGGTCTGGCCGTCGAAGTCCTTGTGCTCTTTCCCCTCGGCGATCTGGGTGCCGACGCCGGTCTTGGTGTAAAAGCCGGGAATGCCGCAGCCGCCAGCGCGCATCCGTTCGGCGAGCGTGCCTTGCGGATTGAATTCGACCTCTAGTTCGCCAGCCAGATATTGACGCATGAACTCGGCGTTCTCGCCCACGTAAGAAGAGATCATCTTCTTAACCTGTTTGGTTTGCAGCAGGATGCCGATCCCGAAGTCATCGACGCCAGCATTGTTGGACGCAAAGGTCAGACCCTTAACGCCTGAGTCCTTGATCGCGCCCAGCAGAAGTTCGGGGATGCCACACAGGCCAAAGCCTCCGGCGGCGATTAGCATGTCATCGGTCAGCAGACCGTCCAACGCCTCGGCGGCAGAGCCATAGACTTTCTTCATCTCGCACCCTCAAAATTCAATTGCCCGGCGAACCTGCTAGGCGCGCCGGGCAATGTCAATCTGATGCGGGCCTTTGAAGCCTATTCCAAAACGTCGCCGTCATCGTCGTCTGGCGCTGGCTTGGCTTTTGGCGCAGCTTTTTTCGCAGCAGGCTTTTTGGTCGCCGTCTTAGTTGCAGTCTTCGCCGCTGTCTTTGCAGCAGGTTTCTTTGCGGCCGTTTTCGCGGCTGGTTTTTTCGCAGCGGCCTTTTTCGGAGCAGCCTTCTTTTTGGCCCCCGGTTTGGGTTTGCCAGATTTCGCAGCCCGTTCGTCCAACAGGTCCACCGCCTGCGCCAGCGTCAAATCCTCTGGCGTGATCGTGTCAGGGATCGTGGCGTTCAGCTTATCCCATTTCACGTAAGGACCATATTTTCCGTCATAGATATTAACCGGACCGCCAGCGGCCGGGTGTTCGCCCAACTCTCTCAACGCGACGGCTGCCTTGCCGCGGCTGCCGCGGCTGGCGACTTTTTCGGCCAATAGCTGCACCGCGTGGTTCATGCCAACGGTCCAGACGTCGTCCAACCCTTCGAGGTTGGCATTGGTGCCACCCCGGTCAGATGTCGTGTCAGCGTGTTTCAAATACGGACCATAGCGTCCGATGTTTGCCCAAACGTTAATGCCGTCTTCGGGGTGTGTTCCAATGAGTCGGGGCAGGGCGAGCAGGCGCACGGCCTCTTCCAGGCTAACCTCTTCAGGCTCCCACGCAGCAGGCACAGATTGACGTGGCGGCTTCGGCACCTCCTCTGTCGCGGCACCGCGTTGGGCGAAGGGGCCAAAGCGGCCTTTGAAGATGCGGATCTCTTCGCCTTGATCCTCGCCCAGCAGCTTGCCGTCAGGGGGAATTGCAGACTTTTCCGCCTCTGGGTCGGGGGGGCCGAAGGGCCGGGTGTAGCGGCATTCAGGGTAATTCGAACAGCCGATGAACGCGCCGCCGGACCGGGCTGTGCGCATCGACAGACGGCCCGCGCCGCAGTTGGGGCAAAGGCGTGGATCGGTGCCATCGCCGGGATCGGGGAAAAGGTGCGGTTCCAGCACCTCGTTGATTTTGTCCAGCACTTCGCCGATGCGCAGATCGGCGGTTTCAGCAATCGCTGCGGAAAAGTCGCGCCAGAACCGTTCAAGCAGCTTTTTATAGTCGCCTTCTCCGGCGCTTACCTTGTCGAGCTGATCTTCTAGGTCGGCAGTAAAGTCGTATTCGACGTAGCGGTGGAAGTAGTTCGACAGGAACGCTGTCACCAGCCGCCCTTTGTCCTGCGGAATCAGGCGGTTCTTGTCTTTTTCGACATAGCCGCGATCCTGAATTGTCGTGACGATGCTGGCATAGGTGGACGGGCGGCCGATGCCGAGCTCTTCCATGCGCTTGACCAGCGTCGCTTCGGTATAACGGGGCGGGGGGAGGGTGAAATGTTGTTCACTATCAACAGATTGCTTTTTGGCAACCTCGCCCTGTTCGATCTGTGGCAGACGCTTGTCGTCTTCGTCCGTGCTGTCGTCGCGGCCTTCCTCGTAGACGCGCAGGAAGCCGTCGAACAGCATGACCTGACCGTTGGCACGCAGCATGACTTGCCCGTCCTTGCTGCCCACATCCACGGTCGTGCGTTCCATACGCGCCGCTTCCATTTGGCTGGCCAGCGTGCGCTTCCAGATCAGGTCATACAGCTTGCGCTGATCGGCATCCTTGATCTCTGCTTGCGTTGCGTCGACCATCATATCCGTCGGGCGGATACATTCGTGCGCCTCTTGCGCGTTCTTCGCCTTGTTTTTGTAGATGCGGGCGTCCTTGGGGACGTAATTGTCGCCAAACTTCGCCTTGATCGCGTCGCGCGCACCGGTCACCGCTTCTGGTGCCATGTCGATGCCGTCGGTCCGCATATACGTGATGAACCCGGCCTCATACAGGCGCTGTGCAACGCTCATACACTGCTTTGCGCCCATGCCGAATTTACGGCTGGCTTCCTGCTGCAGGGTCGAGGTCATGAAGGGTGGGCTGGGGTTGCGGCTGGCGGGCTTCGCCTCCACGCTTTGGACGGACAGATCGCGGGAGGTGATCGCCTGCACAGCCATTTCGGCCTGCGTTGCGTTGCCCAGATCGAATTTATCAAGTTTTTTGCCGCCAAGCACCGTCAGGCGCGCCTCGTAATTTGCGCCGCGGGGGTTTTCCAGAACCGCGCGGACGGTCCAGTATTCCTGATTGCGAAAGGCTTCGATTTCCATCTCGCGTTCGACGATCAAACGCAGGCAGACCGACTGAACCCGGCCTGCGGATTTCGCGCCGGGCAGTTTGCGCCACAACACAGGCGACAGGTTGAAGCCCACCAGATAATCCAGCGCGCGGCGCGCCAGATAGGCATCCACCAGCGGTTGGTCGACTTGGCGGGGATTTTTCATCGCCTCGGTTACGGCGGATTTTGTGATCGCGTTAAAGACGACGCGGCTGGCAGATTGAATTTTCAGCCCGCGCTTGTTCTGCAACTCTTCTTGCAGGTGCCACGAAATCGCCTCGCCCTCTCTGTCGGGGTCGGTTGCGAGGATCAGGTGCGGGTCTTCTTTCAGCGCATCGACGATGGCCTTGAGGTGCTTTTTGGAATCGCTCGCGACCTCCCACAGCATGGTAAAGTCTTCGTCCGGTAGGACCGAGCCGTTCTTTGGCGGCAGGTCGCGGACGTGGCCGTAGGATGCCAGCACCGTGAAATCCTGCCCCAAATACTTGTTGATCGTCTTGGCTTTCGCCGGGGATTCGACAACGACAACTGGCATGGAAAACCTTGCTTTTACTAGAGGGCACACTGGCCGCGCAACATGGTCGGCTTGTCCCTAAGTTGTCAATCCGGCGGCGTAGCGCCAGTGCCAAACCGCTTGATGCGCCTTACTGCATTGAAATTAATGATAAACAAATTTTCCGGCGTGTCACCACTCAGTTGGTGCGTGACAATAGCCCGCCGGCAGAACGGGCAATGAGGCCCTCAAGCTCTAGGTCGACTAGCGCTGGTGCGACGACGGGGGCAGCCCCTCCAAGGTCGCGGATTAGCTGATCTTCGGCCATCGGGGACACGCCAAGGCGGTTCAGGATCAAGTTGTGCAGCGCTGCAGTTTCGCGCAATCCGCGCTGCGGTTTTGGCGGGCGGTCTGGCGCTTGCGGGCGGTCTGGCGTTTGCGAATGATCTGGCATTCGCAGCGGCAGTTCAGGGGCGGCGCAGGGCAGGGTGCCGACGGCTTCGATCACGTCAGCGGCGCAGCGGATCAACGTTGCCCCATCGCGGATCAGCATGTTGCACCCGGCGGCGCGGGCATCAAAGGGGTGGCCCGGCACGGCGAGCACGTCGCGGTTGGCATCCAGCGCATTGCGGGCGGTGATCAGGCTGCCTGACTTGGCCGCCGCTTCTACGATGACCACGGCGCGCGACAGGCCCGCGATAATGCGATTGCGCGCGGGAAAGTGCCGCGCCTGTGGTTGCAGGCCCATTGGCATTTCCGACAGGCGCAGTCCCTGCGCCCCAATCTGCTGTGCCAGCACACTATTTTCGCGCGGATAAATCACATCGACCCCGCCCGCCTGGACAGCAACGGTGCCACCTTGCAGCGCAGCGTGGTGGGCGGCGGCGTCAATGCCGCGCGCAAGGCCGGACACCACGACAAAGCCTGCGGCGGTCAGATCGGCGGCCAGCGCCTTTGCCATGCGTGTGCCAAGGGACGATGCATTGCGGGCACCAACCATGGCGATCATGGGCCGCTGCAGCAGGTCAATTTGACCGATTGCCCATAGCATGGGCGGTGCGTCGGAAAGATCGTCAATGACCGCAGGCCAACCCGGATCGCCCTGCATCAGCAATTGCGCACCGGCCTTTTGCCCGGCCTTCAGTTCGGCGGCAACAACGCCTTCTGGGCAAATGCTGTAGTCTGATACGCCAGCCGCTGCGGCGATATCTGGCAGGGCGTCAAGCGCGGCAAGCGCCGTGCCGTGTTCGGCGAGCAGCCGGCGATAGGTTGCTGGCCCGACCCGGCGAGAACGCAGAAGACGAAGGTGATGGAACCTGGGGGCATCCTGGGGGGGGATGTGGTGCGTGGTCGGGAAACGTTCCACTTTTGAACCATACCTTCGTCTTGCTGCCTGATCAGACTAGAATCCCAAGGGTTAATAGGTTCTGAATCATTTCAGCAATTTAAGACGTTTTTGATCGGTCAGGCCGATCCGCCCACGGTCAGCCCCCCGATCATCAGGCTGGGTTGGCCGACGCCCACGGGCACCCACTGGCCTGCCTTGCCGCAATTCCCGATGCCGGGGTCGAGCGCGAGGTCATTGCCGATGCCGCGAATCTGCTTCAGCGCGGTCGCGCCGTCACCGATCAAGGTTGCGCCCTTGATCGGCGCGCCGACGACGCCGTCTTTGACGCGGTAGGCCTCTGTGCAGGAAAACACGAACTTGCCGTTGGTGATATCGACCTGACCACCGCCAAAGCCAACCGCATAGATCCCGTCCTTCAGGTCTGCGACCAGATCGGCGGGGGGCGTGCCGCCAGCCAGCATATACGTGTTCGTCATCCGCGGCATCGGCGCATGGGCATAGCTTTCGCGCCGCCCGTTGCCGGTGGGTTCGACGCCCATCAGGCGGGCATTCTGCCGGTCCTGCATATAGCCAACCAGCACACCGTCATCGATCAACACATTCTTGGCGCTGGGCGTGCCTTCGTCGTCCACGGTGATCGAGCCGCGACGGTCGGGGATCGTGCCATCGTCCAGCACTGTCACGCCTTTGGCCGCAATCTGTTGGCCCATCAGGCCCGCAAACGCGCTGCTGCCTTTGCGGTTAAAGTCGCCCTCTAGCCCGTGGCCAATCGCTTCATGCAGCAAAATGCCTGGCCAGCCCGGCCCAAGCACCACGTCCATCACGCCTGCTGGCGCGGCTTCGGCCGTCAGGTTGACCAGCGCGATGCGCAGCGCTTCGCGGGCGACGCCTTGCCAGTGGTCGGGCGCGATCAGGCCGATCAACGATGCGCGGCCACCGCCGCCCATGCTGCCGCTTTCCCGGCGGCCGCCGTCCTCGACGATGACAGAGATATTGATGCGGCTCATCGGCCGAATATCCGTGACGACAGTCCCTTCGGGGCGCAATATCACGACCTCTTGCAAGGATGCGCCCAAGGATGCGCTGACCTGCACGATGCGCGGGTCTAGATCGCGGCAGAAGGCGTCGATCTGGCGCAGTAGGTCGATTTTTGCCGGAAAGGTCGCCTCTGCCACCGGGTCAACGTCACTATAAAGCTTAACATTCGTCCCCTTGGGCCCGGCCGCCAGTGTGCCGCCGCCATCACCGACGGCCAAACGCGCCGTCGCCACGGCCCGCCGCAGCGCATGTTCGTCAATGGTCGAGGCGTGGGCATAACCGGCACGCTCGCCCCGCACGGCGCGCAGGCCGAAGCCTTCGGACGCATCATAGCTGGCGTTTTTTACACGCCCATCGTCCAGCACAAGGCTTTCCGACCGGCGGCGTTCAATGAACAATTCACCGTCGTCAGCGCCCTGAACGGCGTCCCGCAACAGGCCGAGGGCTGCATCCTGATCGAGGTGCGTCGTGAATGGGCGGAAGGCGTCAGCGGTCATTTAGGCATCCTTAAGCGGGGCAAGTTAAACACACACATCGCGCCAAAGCGTCTCTTTGACGCAATCGTGGTTCTTGAGTTGTCCCTCAGGATATGGGACACGCTGGGCAGGATACAACGGGATTCCGTGTCGGCCGCATCGTCGGTGGCCCCGCGCAATCGTCACGCCGCAGGGGGAAAACCCTGCGCCGGAGCAAAAGGGAAAGACATGCGAGTGAGCAATTTCGCCAAGACTGCCTGGACCACCATGGGTCTTATTCTTGCCGGTGCCGCGGCCAATGCGCAGGACGTGAACGTGGAATTGCCCGTCATCGGTGCCCCCCATGCGAACGGAATCGGTTTTCAAGAAGCTGTCACCAGCATTGCGCGCGACGTGCATTGGCTGGACGGCATGCTGCTGTGGATCATCACCGCGATCGTGCTTTTCGTGTCTGGTCTGATGATTTGGACCTTCTGGAAGTTTAACCACAAGACGAACCCAAAGCCCGCTGGCTTTACTCACAACAGCCCGCTGGAAATCGCTTGGACCGTCGTGCCAATCATCGTTCTGGTGTTTATCGGTGCGTTCTCTTTGCCGGTCTTGTTTAACCAGCAGGAAATCCCTGAAGGCGACATCACCATCAAGGTGACAGGCTACCAGTGGTATTGGGGCTACGAATACGTTGACGAAGGCGTCGCGTTCGAATCCTTCATGCTCGCTCCTGAAGAGCTGGCCGACTACGGTTACACCGACGATTTGTACAAGCTGGCAACCGATCAGGCGATCATCCTGCCCGTTGGCAAGACCGTCGTGATGCAGCTGACTGGCGCTGACGTGATCCATTCGTGGACCATCCCTGCCTTTGGTGTGAAGCAAGACGCCGTGCCTGGCCGTTTGGCGCAACTGTGGTTTAACCCAGAAAAAGAAGGCATTTACTTTGGCCAGTGCTCTGAGCTGTGTGGCAAAGACCATGCCTATATGCCGATCACCGTCAAGGTCGTCAGCCAAGAAGTCTACGACGCTTGGTTGATCGAAGCGAAAGACCAGAACGGCGTCTGATCGCAGTTGCGATTAGGGACCAAATTTACATACGGCGCGACCCGGTGATTACCCCGGGTCGCGTCCCTTTTATCCGAGCTGCTGAAGGCGCAAACCATGTCTGACATGAGCCTGCACGAAACCACCCCAGAGACCGAGTACGAGGCGCAGATGGGCGATTATTTCGCCTTACTGAAGCCGCGCGTGATGTCGCTGGTGGTGTTCACAGCCCTTGTTGGCCTTCTTGTGGCACCGACGCCGGTCCATCCCTTCATCGGGTTCGTTGCGATTTTGTGCATCGCCGTTGGGGCTGGGGCCTCTGGTGCGCTGAACATGTGGTGGGATGCGGATATCGACGCCCGCATGCGCCGCACGGCGAAACGCCCCATTCCTGATGGCCGCGTTAAACCGGGCGAAGCGCTGGGCCTTGGTCTAACTTTGTCCTGCTTTGCTGTTGTGCTGCTTGGGCTTGCGACCAATTGGGTCGCGACCGGGTTGCTGGCCTTTACCATCTTCTTTTACGCCGTCGTTTATTCGATGTGGCTCAAGCGCGCGACGCCACAGAATATCGTGATTGGCGGCGCTGCTGGTGCGTTCCCTCCGATGATCGGCTGGGCCGTTGCGACCGGGGGAATCAGCATTGATTCGGTCCTGATGTTCGCGCTGATCTTTATGTGGACGCCGCCGCACTTCTGGGCGCTCGCGCTGTTTGTGAAAACGGACTATGGCGACGCTGGCGTGCCGATGCTGACCGAAACCCACGGCCGCCGCGTCACCCGTAACCACGTGCTGGCCTATTGCGTGCCGCTGGTCGCTGTGGCGATTGGACTTGGCTTCACCTCGATCGGGGGCTGGGTCTATTTGGCGGTGGCAGTGTTCTTTAACGCTTGGTTCCTGAAAGGCTGCTACGACATTTGGCGCCGGGACGATGCACAGGCCGAGGCGGACAATTACAAGGTCGAGATCAAGACCTTCAAAGTGTCTCTCTATTACCTTTTCGCGCATTTCGGTGCCCTCCTGATCGAGGCTGTCTTGCGCGCCAACCATATCGGAGGCCTGTAAATGGCAATCCAAGTCGAACATGAAATTCACAAACGCCGCCGTGGCCGCAACATGGGCGTCGGCATTTTGCTGCTGGCGTTTATTGGTGTCGTCTTCGGGCTGACCGTGGTGAAGGTTCTGCAACTGGGCGACTTGCGCAAGTTTGAGACATTTGACCACGTTGTGCGCCCGCAGATCGTGCCTGATACTCCTGAAACAACTGTTCCATTACCAGAGGTTTCAAACTGATGCTTTTCCCTAGGCTTACCGGTGCCAATCGCACCCTTGCACAGACGGTTGCTGTCGTTGCGGTGATGGTTGGCCTCGCGTTTGCGTCCGTGCCTTTTTATTCGTGGTTCTGCCGGGTTACGGGCTTTTCCGGCTATACCAATGTCGCGACCGCCGGGTCTGACACGATCCTTGATCAGACGATTAAGGTCCGCTTTGACGCGTCCCTTGATCGCGATATGCCTTGGACCTTTACGCCCGTGCAGCGGGAAATGACCCTGCGCCTCGGCGAAACGGGCCTTGCATTTTACGAGGCGCATAACCCGACCGACCGTGTTGTGTCGGGGCAGGCTGCCTATAATGTCACCCCCTACGAGGCGGGCGGCTTTTTCGATAAGATCGAATGCTTCTGCTTTACCGAGCAAACCTTGCAGCCCGGAGAAACGGTACAGATGCCCGTCAGCTTTTATGTTGACCCGGCAATTATCGAAGACCGCGATGCGAAGTATGTCCATACGATCACATTGGGTTATACCTTTTACGAGATTGACCCACCCGAAACCACACAACAGGCATCCGCCGACGCGAATCTTTTGACAACCGCGCCAGCCAACGCCATAGACACCAACTAACGACCGCGACCAGCAGCACGGGAAAACAACAACATGGCTCACGAAAAGAACCACGACTTCCACATCCTCGCACCGTCGATCTGGCCATTCGCCGGTTCGCTAGGCGCATTTATCATGCTGTTCGGCGGCACACTGTGGATGCACGATCACGGGCCATGGGCGTTCCTGGTCGGCTTGGCGCTGGTGCTTTACGTCATGTTCGCTTGGTGGTCCGAAGTCGTCCACGAAAGCCAGATTGGCGATCACACCCCGGTTGTCCGCATCGGCCTGCGTTACGGCTTCATCATGTTCATCATGTCCGAAGTCATGTTCTTTGCGGCCTGGTTCTGGTCGTTCTTTAAGCACGCCATGTACCCGATGGGCCCGATGAGTCCCATCGTTGATGGTGTTTGGCCACCTGCAGGGATCGAAACCTTTGATCCGTGGCACCTGCCGCTGATCAACACGCTGATCCTGCTCTGCTCTGGCGCGGCCGCGACTTGGGCACACCACGCACTGGTGCACGAAAACAACCGTCAGGATATGAAGTGGGGCCTGATGCTGGCCGTCGCTTTGGGCGCGCTGTTCACCGTGTTTCAGGCGTACGAGTATTCGCACGCGGCCTTCGGCCTTGCTGGCAACATCTACGGCGCGAACTTCTACATGGCGACCGGCTTCCATGGTTTCCACGTTCTGATCGGTACGATCTTTCTGCTGGTCTGCTTGATCCGCGTCTACAAGGGCCACTTCACCCCTGAAAAGCACGTCGGTTTCGAGGCCGCAGCTTGGTACTGGCACTTCGTTGACGTCGTCTGGCTGTTCCTCTTTGCCTCGATCTACATCTGGGGCGCATAAGCGCGATCCACGCACCGAATTTGAAAAGGCGGCCCCAGCGGGTCGCCTTTTTGCATAAGACCGGACCTTCACCCCGCGCGCCAAACGCGGTAAGGCAACCCGGTCTGATCCAAGGGGCGACATCGATGCTGCGCAAGATTTTCTTTCCCCTGCTAATGGGCGTCGCCGGTTGCGCCGTCCTGATCGCGTTGGGGACATGGCAGGTGCAGCGCCTGACGTGGAAGACAGCCATTCTGGACCAGATCACAGCGACCATCATCGCACCGCCCGTGGCGCTGCCCGCGAACCCCGATCCTGTCGCCGACGAATATCTACCCGTTATGGTTTCGGGGCAGATCATCGGCGCACCTTTGTCGGTGCTTGTCAGCACGGCGGATAACGGCGCAGGCTATCGCACCATCACGGCATTTCAAACCGACGCGGGCCGCACGATTGCGGCCGATTTTGGCTTTCTGTCCCTTGATGATCGCGGCGCGGCGCTGCCGACGGGGCAGGCGACGCTGACGGGCAATCTGCTTTGGCCGGACGAGGTGGACAATTGGACGCCGGAGCCCGATGTCGCCACGGGCATCTGGTTCGCCCGCGATCTGCCTGCCATGGCCACTGCCTTGAACGCAGAGCCTATTTTGCTGGTCGCCCGCAATATTGACCCCGTCAGCCCCACCGTCCCTATGCCGGTCGGGATCGAGGGGATCCCCAACGACCACCTTGGCTATGCCATTACGTGGTTCATGCTGGCTATCGGCTGGGCGCTGATGACTGGCCTTTTGATCTTTCGCACACTTCGCCAAAAGGACGCCTGACATGCGCTATATTTCGACCCGCGGGCAGGCCCCGATCCTGTCGTTTGAAGACACAATGCTGACGGGCCTTGCCCGGGATGGCGGCCTTTATGTGCCGGAAACGATCCCGACACTAACCCCCGATCAGATCGCCGCAATGGCTGGGCAAAGCTATGAGGACGTGGCCTATACCGTCATGCGCCCCTTTATCGGTGAGACCTTCACCGACGCGCAATTCCGCGAGCTGATCGCCAAGGCCTATGCCGGATTTGGCCACGCCGCCCGCGCGCCATTGGTGCAGTTGGCCCCGAACCATTTCCTGCTGGAGCTGTTCCACGGCCCAACGCTGGCGTTCAAAGACTTTGCGATGCAGCTGATTGGCCAGATGTTTCAGGCGGCGCTTGCCCGCTCTGGCAACCGCGTCACGATTGTCGGTGCGACATCGGGCGATACCGGTTCTGCCGCGATAGAGGCGTTTCGCGGTCTTGATGCCGTGGATGTCTTTATCCTGTACCCGCATGGCCGCGTGTCCGAAGTGCAGCGCCGTCAGATGACCACGCCGACCGAATCCAACGTCCATGCGATTGCCGTGGATGGCGATTTCGACGGTTGTCAGGCGCTGGTGAAGGATATGTTCAACGACTTCCAGTTCCGCGAAGACGTGCGGCTGGCGGGGGTGAACTCGATCAACTGGGGCCGGGTGTTGGCGCAGGTGGTGTATTACTTCACGTCCGCCGTGTCGCTGGGTGCGCCGCATCGCAAGGTCAGCTTTACCGTTCCGACGGGCAATTTCGGTGACATCTTTGCGGGCTATATCGCCAAGCAGATGGGCCTGCCGATTGGCGAGTTGGTTGTTGCGACCAATACGAACGACATCCTGCATCGCACACTGGAAACCGGCGCTTATACCAAGGACAGCGTGACCCCGACGATCAGCCCGTCGATGGATATTCAGGTCAGCAGCAACTTTGAACGCGCGCTGTTTTATGCCTACGGCCAAGACGGCGCCGCCGTTGCCAGCCAAATGGATGATCTGAAAAAGGGTGGCTTTAAGATTTCCCAAGGTGCCATCGACGCGCTGCGCAGCGCCTATGCCTCTGGCCGGGTGTCAGAGGGTGACACATCCGAGACGATCACCCGCTATCTGGCAGAGCATGGCGAACTGCTGTGCCCTCACACGGCTGTGGGTGCAAATATCGGCGAAAAGCACCTTGGCACCGTTCCGATGGTCACACTGGCCACGGCACACCCCGCAAAATTCCCCGCCGCAGTCGAGGCTGCGACAGGCATCCACCCCCCCTTGCCCCCGCGCATGGCGGACCTGTATGACCGCCCCGAACGGATTACACGCAGCAAGGGTGACCTTGTTGCAATCCAGAAAATCATCAAGGACCGGATCACGTCTTGACCATTGAACTTCACACGCTGTCCAACGGCTTTCGCGTTGTAACTGAACATATGCCGGGGCTGGCCAGCGCCTCTGTTGGCATCTGGGTGAACGCGGGCGGCCGACACGAGGCCGAAGAGCAGAACGGCATTGCGCACTTTCTGGAACACATGGCGTTCAAGGGCACAGACACCCGCACGTCCCTGCAGATCGCAGAGGCGATCGAGGATGTGGGCGGCTATATCAACGCCTATACCAGCCGGGAAACGACGGCCTATTACGCGCGCGTGCTCGAATCGGACGTCGGGCTTGGCCTTGATGTGATCGCTGATATCCTGCTGAACCCGCTGTTCGAGGACCACGAGATCGAGACAGAGCGCGGCGTGATCTTGCAAGAGATCGGCCAGGCGCTGGATACGCCAGACGATATCATCTTCGACTGGCTGCAAGAGGTCGCTTATCCCGACCAGCCCATTGGGCGCACGATCTTGGGACCAGAGGAGCGGGTCGAGAAGTTTACCCGCGATGATCTGACAGGCTTTGTCGGCACGCATTATGGCCCGAACCAAATGATTCTTGCCGCCGCTGGTGCTGTCGATCACGACGCATTGGTTGCGCAGGCGGAAAAGCTGTTTGGACATCTGCCAGCGCGTCCGCGCACCGGCCTGATCCAGCCCGCGAAATTCGTCGGCGGCGAGCGGCGCGAGAGCAAGAAGCTGGAGCAAGTCCACTTTGCGCTGGCGTTCGAGGGGCCGGATTACCGCGATCCCGCGATCTACACCGCCCAGATTTATGCCAGCGCGTTGGGCGGCGGCATGTCGTCCCGTCTGTTTCAAGAAATCCGTGAAAAGCGCGGGCTGTGCTATACGATTTTTGCGCAGGCTGGAGCCTATGAGGATACAGGCCTGACCACGATCTATGCGGGCACTAGCGCCGAAGAGATCGAAGAGCTTGCCAATATCACCATGGACGAGATGAAGCGCGCGGCCGACGACATGACGGCAGCCGAGGTCGCCCGGTCGCGTGCGCAGATGAAGGCTGGCTTGCTAATGGGGCTGGAAAGCCCATCGAACCGGGCAGAGCGTCTGGCGCGGCTGCTGGCGATCTGGGACCGTATCCCGACTGTCGCGGAAACGGTGGAAAGCATCGACGCCGTCACCACGGGCGACGTGCGCGACTTTGCCGCCCGCACGGCGCAGGCTGGCGCGGCGCTGACGCTTTATGGTCCCGCCGACGCGGCCCCCTCGCTAGAGGCGCTGCGCGCGCGACTGGTCGCCTGATGCTGGGGCGGGCGCGCAAGGTTCGGCTAGATACCGAACGCCTGATGTTGCGCCCGCCGATGCATGCCGACTTTCGCCCATGGTGCGGGTTGCGCGAAGCCAGCCACGATTTCCTGCAACCGTGGGAGCCGACCTGGGCTGCCGATCATTTTAGCCGCAAGTCATTCACCAACCGGGTGTATTGGTCGCAACGGTCGATCCAGCAGGGCAGCGCAGTGCCGTTGTTTCTGATCCGCCACAGCGACAACCAACTGATCGGGGCGATTACGCTTGATAATATCCGCCGCGGTCCGGCGCAGGCGGGGACAACGGGCTATTGGATCGGGCAATCTTTTGCGCGCCAAGGCTACATGCGCGAGGCGATCAAAGCGCTGGTGCATTACGCCTTTACCGCGCTGGACCTGAGCCGGATCGAGGCAGGGTGCCTGCCCGAAAACGCGCCATCGCGCCGGCTCTTGGAAAACTGCGGGTACAAATACGAGGGCGTCGCGCAAAGCTATTTGCAGATCGACGGGCGCTGGCGCAATCACGTGCTTTACGCCAACCTGCGCCATGACCGGCGGGGGCGCACTGACGTCGGCTAGGCGCTACGCCACCGATACGCGGCAGGGCACCTTGACGGCAGCGTGCAATCGCACAATGCATGGCGGCATGCGCTGGATTTTTCTTTTGTTGATGTGTGCAGGGTGTAGCCCGGCCTTACTGCGAACCACCGGGGCGCAGGACCCTTTTGTGTATGACGCTGTAGCCGTGGCGCAGGCCGACAAGGTCGCCCTTTTTATCCCCGGGGCTCTGTCGTCAATCGAAGTCTTTGGCCCTTCAAAAGACTGGGAAGCTGCAGGTTATACCCGCGCTTTTTACCGCTATCCCGGCCTTGATGGCCTGCCGACAGACCACCGCCTTGACCCGTCAACGGCCGCTGCTGACGTTGTTCAATTTGCCAGTAAGTTGGCCCCAGACGCACAGCTGGTCTTGGTCGGCTATTCTACCGGCGCATTGATCGCGCTAGAGGCCGCGCCTGACATAAATCCCGCCCATCAGGTCCGCGTGGCCGCGATGTCGCCGTCGGTCGAACACGCTGGCGGATTGCAGACGATTGTGTCCGGCGCAGGTGATGTCGTGCGGGCGGTTTATGCGACAAAGTCGGTGGCAAAGGAAAAAGTCTGGCCTCGGTTCTGGGCAGGGCTTTTGTTCGGCAGAGAAGAACTGGCCGCGCCAACCGCTTCGCCTGAATTGCAGGACGCGGTGGCGCGTGGGTCCAAGATTCAGACGCAGCTGGATACGCAAATCGCGTTTGCGCATATGCTCGCGCTGCCCGGCTGGCGGTTGCCTTCGAATCTGGACCTGACGGGCATCCCGGTCGCGTTTTTCATTGGCCTAAGTGATCCGGTGTTCTCGACCCGCCAAACAACCGATTTTTCGCGAAAAATCGGCGGCGTCCCCATCCTTGGCTATCCGGGGCAGGGGCATCTGTTGTTCTTTACCCGGCCAGATGTCTTCGCGGATATGCTTGATTTTGCCGAAGGCCGCCCGCCCCGATTGCGTTAAGGTCCGGCCGTTTCTGATCGACGGGGCGTTTGCGCTGGACACCGCCCGGCGTGCCCTTACCTTTGCCTCGACAAAGAATGGAGCCGCCATGCTGACCCCGGCCACGACCGATACCCTTGCCGATCTGCGCGCGGCCTTGCCCGCAGATACCTTTCGCGATGATACCGCGCCTTACCTGACTGAACCACGCGGCCGCTGGGCGGGTAGCGGGATCGTCGTCGCGCCGCGCACGACGGATCAGGTTGCGCAGATCGTACGTTATTGTCACGAACGGCGCATCGCTGTCGTGCCTTACGGTGGTGGCACCGGATTGGTCGGCGGCCAGTTGATGGGGCAGGGGGATGTGCCGCTTGTGCTGTCGCTAGAGCGCATGACTGCAATCCGCGCGACCTATCCCAGCGAATCCGTTCTGGTGGCCGAGGCCGGGGCGATCTTGGCTGATGTGCAAAAGGCCGCAGAAGATATCGGGAGGATGTTCCCGCTCTCGCTTGCCTCTGAAGGGTCGGCGCGGATTGGCGGGTTGCTATCTACCAATGCAGGCGGCGTGAATGTGCTGCGCTACGGCAATGCGCGCGCCCAGTGTCTGGGGCTAGAGGTGGTGCGCCCGGACGGCAGTATTTGGAACGGGTTGTCGCGCCTGCGCAAGGATAACACCGGATACGATCTGCGCGATTTGATGATCGGGGCAGAGGGCACGCTTGGCATTATCACCGCGGCCGCCTTGCGCCTTGTGCCGCAGCCTGCCGCTGTTGGGGCTGCAATGCTGGCGGTGCCGTCCCCTGCCGCGGCGCTGGATTTGCTTGCGCTGGCCCAGTCGCGCCTTGGTGACGGGATTTCCGCGTTCGAGATGATCCACCGTCAGGGCCTAGATTTTCTGGACGAGGTCGGCCCGGCTTTTAAGGCCCCCTTTGCTGCGCACCCCGAATGGATGGTGCTGATTGATATCGGTATGCCCGCCGGGCTTGCCCCTGACGCGGCGCTGGAAACCCTGTTCGAGGTTGCGGCCGAGGCGGGGCTTGTGACCGACGGCGTGATTGCCCGGTCCGGTGCGGACCGCGATGCGCTGTGGCATATCCGTGAAAGCATTCCAGAGGCGAACCGGCGCATCGGCTCTATTTCGTCCCACGATATTTCGCTGCCGCTGAGCCTTGTGCCTGATTTTATCGTCGAAGGTGGCAAGCGGTTGGCGCAGGTCGGTCATTTCAGGATCAACTGCTTTGGTCATCTGGGGGACGGTAACCTGCACTACAATGTCTTCCCCTTACTCGGCGAGGCGCGCAGCGATCACGAAGATAAGCGTGCCGCGGTGAAGGATTGCGTCCATGATCTGACCCACGAGATGGGTGGGTCGGTCAGCGCCGAACACGGCGTTGGGCGGCTAAAGGTCGGCGATCTGGAAAAATACGGCGATCCGGCCAAGCTGGCGATGATGCGTGCGATTAAATTAGCACTGGATCCCCACGGCATTATGAATCCCGGTGCCGTGCTGCGCACGTTAACTGACGATTAAGGATCACGACGCATAAGGGAGGAAGAAAGCCGGTGAATCACTGGACTTCCTCCCAGGTCAGAAGACCTATGCTGCGACCTTCGAAAGAGGTCTTGCCGGAAAATCCGGCGCAGCCGGTCTGCGGATCTAGTCGCGGCGGCGCGGGTTAAATGCCAACGCCGCCGCAGCGCCTTAGTGGCCTTCGTAGGCACACAGCGCATGGACATCCATGCCTAGCGCTTCCAGTTTTGCCCGTCCGCCTAGTTCAGGCAGGTCGATGACAAAGGCGCAGCCAGTGACCTGTGCGCCAAGGCGTTCGATCAGCTTGATCCCAGCCTCTGCCGTGCCGCCAGTGGCAAGCAGGTCGTCAACCATCAGCACGCGTTCGCCCGGCTTCAGCGCGTCGTCGTGGATTTCGACAATCGCCTCGCCGTATTCCAGCGTGTAGGCCTGCTCGATGCATTTGGCGGGCAGCTTGCCCTTTTTGCGGATCGGCACAAAGCCGACGGACAACTGGTGGGCAATCGCGCCGCCAAGGATAAAGCCGCGCGCTTCTAGCCCGACAACCCGGTCGATGGGCTGACCTGCATAGGGGTGCAGCAACTGGTCGATCGCCATGCGAAATCCGCGCGGGTCGGCAAACAGGGTCGTCACATCGCGAAACATGATCCCTTCGTGCGGGAAATCGGGGATCGTGCGGATATAGTCCTGAACGGTTTTCATGCGGTGTCCTTTGGGTTCAGAACGCGGCCCGCGACCGCGCCCAGTTTTGCCACCAGCGCAGGGTCGCGCCGGTCGGGGGATGTCATAATCGCATGGGCCAATGCCTGATCGCAGTCGCTAGCGCAAGCTTTGGGCAGCATCGCGGCAAGCGCCATGACCATGTCGCGCGCCTTTGTGCCGTTGCCTTGCAGGGTGCGGATCACGTCGGCGACGTCGACGGCATCGTGATCCGGGTGCCAGCTGTCGTAGTCGGTTATCATCGCGACAGAAGCATAGTGCAGCTCTGCCTCTCGGGCGAGCTTCGCCTCTGGCATGTTTGTCATGCCGATCACGTCGCAGCCCCAGCTGCGGTACATCAGACTTTCCGCCCGGGTGGAAAATTGCGGGCCTTCCATCGCCAGATAGGTGCCGCCGTCATGCACGCGAATACCGGCCGCGCGGGCCGCAGAAACGCAGGCGGCGGAGAGGTCGGGGCAGACCGGGTGGGCGACGCTGACGTGCGCGACGCAGCCGGTGCCAAAGAACGATTTTTCCCGTGCAAAGGTGCGGTCGATGAATTGGTCCACGACGACAAAATCGCCTGGGGCCATGTCTTCGCGGAACGATCCGCAGGCGCTGATGCTGACCAGGTGTGTCACGCCCAGCCGTTTCATCGCGTCGATATTCGCGCGGTAGGGGACAGTCGTCGGGCTGTGCACATGTCCGCGTCCGTGGCGCGGCAGAAACGCCAGCGGCACGCCGTTCAGTGTGCCGGTCAAGACCGCATCGGATGGTGCGCCCCACGGACTGTCGACTTGCGTCCAAGCTGCGTCCTTGAGTCCTGGAATGTCATACAGGCCCGAGCCGCCGATAATGCCAAATCTGCCCTGCATGAATGCGCCTTTCGGTGTTGCACCATCGCTTTGTGGCCCCTGCGCCGCGGCGGTGCAACCGTTCAGCGCGGGGCGGGGTGACAATCGGGCCGTTCTGGCGTAGGGGCCACACAACACGTTTAGTATTAGGATGTCCCATGGCCCCCCGCGCCCTTCTGGCAAGTTTTGCCGACAGCATTGCCCTAACTGATCCCAGTGCGCCCCTGAATGCCGGTCGCCTGCGGATCGAGGTGCTGTCAGGTCTGACCGTCGCCCTTGCGTTGGTGCCAGAAGCCGTGGCCTTTGCCTTTGTCGCCGGGGTGCCGCCGCTGGTGGGCCTTTATGCCGCGTTCATCGTGGGCCTGATTACGGCCGTGTTTGGCGGGCGTCCGGGCATGATCTCTGGCGCGACGGGCGCGCTGGCCGTTGTGATCGTCAGCCTCGTGTCGCTGCACGGGATTGAGTATCTGTTTGCCACCGTCGTTTTGATGGGCCTGATCCAGATCGTCGTTGGGGTCATGCGTTGGGGGAAATTTATTCGGCTTGTACCGCATCCGGTTATGCTGGGCTTTGTGAACGGTCTGGCTATCGTGATCTTCTTGGCGCAGCTGGGCCAGTTCAAAGTGCCCGGCACGGCAGAAGCTGTTGGTCACGGTATGTCAGGCGGCGCATGGCTGTCTGGTCTGCCGTTGATCTGGATGTTGGGCCTGACCGCCTTGACCATGTTCATCATTTGGGGTGCGCCGAAGGTGACGAACCTGATCCCGGCGCCATTGGCCGGCATTGGTATTGTCGCCGCAATCGTCATCATCTTTGGCATCGACGTGCCTGTCGTGGGCGATCTGGCGTCCATCGAGGGCACTTTGCCCCCGTTCCACGTTCCCATGGTGCCCTTCACCTTTGAGACGTTCCAGATCATCCTGCCCTATGCGATGATCTTGGCCGCCATTGGCTTGATCGAAAGCTTGCTGACCCTAAACCTGGTGTCCGAAATGACGAACCAGCGCGGCGGTGCCAGCCAAGAGTGCATCGCGCAGGGTGTTGCGAACACTGTCACCGGTTTCTTTGGCGGTATGGGTGGTTGCGCGATGATCGGTCAGTCCATGATCAACGTGAAATCTGGCGGCCGTACGCGCATCGCCGGGATCGCGGCGGCGCTGTTTCTGCTCGCCTTTATTCTATTCGCTTCTGGCCTGATCGCGCAGATCCCGCTGGCGGCGCTGGTCGGCGTGATGTTCATGGTCGTGATCGGCACCTTCGCGTGGAACAGCTTTAGCATCCTGCGCAAAGTGCCGCGGACCGACGCCGTCGTCATCGTTCTGGTGACTGCCGTCACTGTGGCGACCGATCTGGCGACGGCTGTGCTGGTCGGTGTGGTCGTATCCGCGCTGGCCTATGCGTGGAACAACGCGACCCGCATCCACGCCAAGACCTATACCACGCCCGAAGGTGCTAAGGTCTATCAGATCCAAGGTCCGCTGTTCTTTGGCTCTGCCGAAGGTTTCAGCGAGCTGTTTCAAGTGGACGCCGACCCGTCGCTGGTGATCGTCGATTTCAACGATAGCCGCGTTGTGGACCAGTCAGCTCTGGCCGCGATTGAGACGATTGCCGGCAAGTATGAGGACGCCGGAAAATCCATCCAATTGCGCCACCTGTCTCGCGATTGTCACCGCCTGCTGTCCAAAGCCGGGCACCTGATCGTCGATAGTGATGACGATCCCGATTACGCACTGGCCGTTGACTATTCGGTCCGCACTGGGGTTCTGGGCGGTCACTGACGCCTAAAAATTAAGCAAACGCACGGAAACGGGGCGAAATTCCCCGTTTCTGGCTAGCCATGCGGCGGGCAAGGTCCAATACTGCGGTTTAACAATAAACCGATGACGGGGACCTTTTATGTTTTATCGCTCACTTACTGCTGCCGTTCTGATGGCATCCGCAGCGCAGGCGCAGACCGATCTGCCATTCGCGCTGGACTGGAAATTCGAAGGGCCCGCTGCGCCCTATTTTGCCGCCATCGACAATGGCCACTTTGCGGCCGCCGACCTGAATGTCACGGTCGAGGCTGGCAATGGCTCGCTTGATGCGATCCCCAAGGTCGCCACCGGTGCGTTCCCCGTCGGTTTTGCCGACATCAACAGCCTGATCAAGTTCCTTGACCAAAACCCCGGCGCGCCCGTGATCGCGGCGATGATGGTCTATGACAAGCCGCCATTCGCCGTGATCGGCCGCACGTCGCTGGGCGTCAGCGATCCTAAATCGCTTGAAGGCAAAGTGCTGGGTGCCCCGCCGCCCGATGGCGCATGGGCGCAGTTCCCGATCTTTGCCGCTGAAAATGGCCTTGATATGGATGCGATCACCGTCGAACCTGTCGGCTTTCCGACGCGCGAACCGATGCTGGCCGAAGGCAATGTCGCCGCGATTACCGGCTTTTCCTTCACGTCCTACCTGAACGCCGCCCGCCTTGGCGTGCCAGAAGATGATCTGGTCACCATGCTGATGGCGGACTACGGCGTTGATTTGTATGGCAATGCGGTCATCGTGAACACCGAATATGCCGCGGCCAATCCAGAAGTAATCAAGTCCTTCCTCGGTGCCGTGGCGATGGGCTGGTCCGACGCAATTGCTGATCCGGCTTCGGTCATTCCCATGCTGATCGAACGTAACCCCGCGGCTGATGCAGAGCTGGAGCAGCGCCGGCTAGAGCTTTCGATCCGCGACAACGTGGACACCGATTGGGTCAAGGCGAACGGCTTTGGCGGCATTGATGCGGACCGTATGGAAAACAGCCTTGCCCAGATCGCGACCACCTATGAGTTCGCGACGACGCCTGATGCGTCGCTGTATTTCACCAGCGATTACCTGCCCGAGGGCGGCTTTAAGTTGGCGGAATAAGGTTTGGAAAACCTAATTGAAATCAAGGGGGTGCGGCACTCTTACCGCACCGCCTCTGGCCCTTTGCCGGTGCTTGATGGGCTTGACGTTACGGTGCCAGAGGGCGGTTTTGTTGCCGTCGTCGGGCCGTCTGGCTGCGGAAAATCGACACTGACCCGCCTTGTCGCGGGTCTGCTGATCCCGGACGAGGGCACGGTCAACGTTCACGGCACCCGCATCACCGCGCCGCGCAGCAATGTCGGCATGGCGTTCCAGAACCCGGTACTGCTGGAATGGCGCACGATTTTGGACAACGTCATGTTGCCGCTGGAAATCGTGCCAAACAAGCTGACCAAAGCCCAAGGCGAGGACCGCGCGCGCAAGCTGCTGGCGCTGGTGGGGCTAGAGGGGTTCGAGTCAAAACGCCCGTCAGAACTGTCGGGCGGCATGAAGCAACGCGCGTCCCTGTGCCGTGCGCTGATCCACCAACCAGAGGTGTTGATCCTTGATGAACCTTTTGGCGCGCTTGACGCTTTCACCCGCGAAGACCTGTGGCAGACCATGCATAAGGTGAAAGCAGAAGAGCCATTTACCGGCGTGCTGATTACCCATGATCTGCGCGAATCGATCTTTCTGGCCGACCAGGTCGTCGTGCTGTCTGGACGTCCGGCCAAGACGCAGTTCGTCATGGATATCCCCGATACGGGCCTGCGCACGCTCGAAGACCTTTATACCCCGCTAGCCGCTGAACGCCTGAACGTGCTCCGCCACCAGATCGAGGTCGCCCAAGGGCGGGTTGCCGCATGAAGGCGCGTCAGGTTCTTGTGCCGCTGGCCGCCGTCGTCGTGTTTCTGGTCCTGTGGGAGGCCCTTGTTTGGGTCATGGGGTGGCCGAACTACAAAATGGCCTCTCCGTCCGACTTGATCCCGGCCTATGAAAAATACTGGTCGCTGTTCCTGATCATGGGCTGGCAGACGCTGTGGCGGACGATTGTCGGCCTGCTGCTTGCGGTTATCTTTGGCACCGGACTGGGCATGGTCATGGGCTTTTCACGCACAATGCGCGACGCGCTCTATCCCCTGCTGGTGGGCTTTAACGCCGTGCCCAAGGCGACCGTGGTGCCCATCGTGGCGCTGATGTTCGTCGGTTGGCACGATTTTAACACAGTGCTGATTGCCTTTATGATCAGCTTTTTTCCGATCGCCGTATCCGTCAGCATCGGCCTGTCCACGCTGGAACCGGAATACCGCGACATCCTGCGCAGCCTTGGCGCGAGCCAAGCACAGGTATTCTGGAAAATCGCGCTGCCCAAAACCCTGCCGGAATTCTTCGGTGCGCTCAAAGTCTCGGTCACGTTGGCCTTTATCGGCACCAATCTGATGGAGATCGTGTCGCCCCATGGCCGCGGCCTTGGGGCGCTGTTTGATAGTGGTAAAACCAACTCTGACTATCCGCTGATGTTCGCGGTGTTGATCGCCTTAGCGTTCCTTGGCATCGTTTTGTACTACATCGTCGTCGCGCTAGAGAAGATCTTTGCCGGTTGGGCCGACCGGACGGTTTAAGATTCGCCGGGCCGGTTTAGACTGAACACCTCGGTTACCGTCGCATAGTCGCGGTAGCCGAGGCGCGACAGCGGGTTGAACGTGGTCACGTCAAACATGCCGTCCACGATGCAATCGTCAGCCATGCGGATGCCGACGACTTCGCCGATCACCATGAAATTGTTTGCGCCCTCTAGCGTCACGATCTGGGTCATTTTGCATTCCAGCGTCGCGGGGCTGGCGGTGACAAAGCCGCAATCGATGGTCTGGCATTGGCCCTTTTCCAGACCCGCGACAGCAAACTCGTCCACATCCCTGCGCCACGGGCCGGACGTTTGGTTCATCGCGTCGCGCAGCGCATGGCTGACGATATTGACCGCAAAGACACCGGTTTCGCGGATATTGGCGACCGAATCCTTGGTGTCGCCCCGGTCCGGCTTGGCCGAGGTTGAGGCAAACATGACCTGCGGGGGGAAATAGCTGACCGCGTTGAAAAACGAATACGGCGCAAGGTTATCTGACCCGTCGCTGCCGCGCGTCGAAATCCAACCGATGGGGCGGGGGGTGACGATGGCGTTGAACGGGTTGTGCGGCAGGCCATGGCCCGCCCCTGTGTTGCGATCTGGTTGATAGAACATGGCTGTGATCCCTTTTATCCGGCTTGCTCAACAGCTAGCGTGCCAAAACGCGCCGGACCATACGAAAGACTCGCACAGCATGGATATCACAACCGCACGGGAACGCCCCGACGACTGGTGGGAAGTCGAGGCGCTGTACGACACATGTTTTGCGCCAGGCCGGACCGCGTTGTCGTCCTATCGCCTGCGCTACGGTGTCGACCCGATTGAACGGCTGTGCATCGTGGCGCGCGATGGTGACGGACAGATTGCGGGCGCGATCCGTAACTGGCCCGTGCGGGTCGCCGGCAAAGAGGTCGTGCTGCTGGGCCCCGTCGCCGTTCACCCCGTTCATCAAGGCGAAGGGATCGCCGCCCTGTTGATCTGGCGCTGCCTAGAGGTCGCGGCAAAAGACGGTTGGCCGCGGATTATGCTGGTGGGCGATGCGCCTTATTACGGTCGCTTCGGTTTTACCCCGCTGACGGACGTTGTCATGCCGCCGCCGACGAACCCCGACCGCGTTTTAGGCATCGCATTGCGCAAAGGTGGCTGGGACGGCGTAACTGGGCCGGTGGAACGCGCGCACGATTGAAAACGCCGTAGGGTTGCATATGTTCATGCTAACCAAAAAGGTGCGGTCCCGATGAAGACGATCAACGCCGAAATATCTGACAAGTCCCCGTTGGGCGATGACGAACGCGCCCGTATTCGCGCCCTTGCTGACCGGCAGCGCCGTGCGAACGGGGTGCTGATGCGGGCGATCAACTTTGTCGGCACGCAGGTCGAAGATACGCTGAAAATGCTGCCCAAAGGCGCGCGCGGTCAGATTGATGCCGCAGCCCGCGCCGCCTTGACGCATAGCTACGAGGTCGCGGCAAAGTCCCGCTCTGGCGCGCTGGGGCAGGCGGTGAATACGGACCGGATGCACAAGGTTATGGCGACGCTGTCGGGCGCGATTGGGGGCTTTGGCGGTCTGCCGACAGCGCTGGCAGAACTGCCTGTCGCCACCACGATGATTTTTCGCGCGGTACAGGGTGTCGCCGCCCAATATGGCGAAGACCCCGCTGACCCCGAAACCCGCCTGCAGGCGCTGGCTGTCTTCGGCGCGGGCGAGGATGGCGAGGACGGGATCGACACGTCGTTCCTTGGCGCGCGTTTAGGGCTGTCCGGCGCTGCCGTGCATACACTGATCGCCCGCGTCGCGCCGCGCTTTGCCGCTGTTTTAACTCAGAAACTGGCGACGCAGGCCGTGCCGATCCTTGGCGCAGCGGCCGGGGCAGGGACGAATTATGCCTTCACCCAATACTACGTCGAGATGGCCCATGTGCATTTTGGCCTGCGCCAAATCGTGCGCGAACACGGCGAAGATGCGGTGTTAGACGTCTTCCACGCCGCTCTTGCCAAACGTCAGGTCACGGACCGCGACGCCTGATGGTGTTCCACTAGCCAAGCGTTAATCATCTCTCTGATATCTTGCTCGCCTGCGTCAAGCGCGGCTGACACGGCCTGGCCTGCGGCGACAATATCGACCTGACGCAGCAAGTGTTTGACTGGCCCGACAGAGGCGGGCCGCATCGACAGGCTGCGGAACCCAATGGCCGACAGCACAAGCGCCTCTAGCGGGCGGCCCGCGTCTTCACCGCAGAATGACACCGGGGTGCCCGCCGCATTGCAGCGTTCGACGACGGTTTTCAGGAACGACAAAAAGCTTCCGTTCAATGTGTCATAGCGCCGGCGCACCAGCTCGTTCTCGCGGTCAGCTGCATAAAAGAACTGCTTTAGATCGTTGCCGCCGACCGAGATGAAATCGACCTCTTTGAAAAACGCAGCAGGCGCATAGGCGAGCGACGGGGTTTCCAGCATGGCGCCGACTTCGAACTTTGACGGCAATGGGTTGCCCAACTTGACCTCGCGGGCCAGCACCTTGTCCAGCTCTGCCTTGGCCGCGCGGAATTCGGAATGCAGCGTGATGAAGGGGAACATCACCGCCAGCGGCCCGCCGTTTGCAGCGCGGATCAGCGCCTGCAACTGCATCCGCAGAATGCCGGGCTTATCAAGGCCAACGCGGATCGCGCGCCAGCCCATCGCGGGGTTCGGCTCGTCGTTGGCCTTCATGTAGGGCAGGACTTTGTCCGACCCGATGTCGAGCGTGCGGAAGGCAACGCGCTTGCCATGCGCCGCGCCGATGACGCGGGAATAAAGCGCTGACAGCTCTGACCGTTTCGGCATCTGGCTGCGGATCAGGAACTGCAATTCGGTCCGGAACAGGCCCACACCTTCGGCCCCGGATGACGGCAGCGACGGTAAGTCCGCCATCAGTCCTGCGTTCATATGCAGTGCGATCTGCGTCCCGCAGGTGCCCACCGCAGGCAATTCGCGCAAAGACGCATAGCGTTCTTGTGCCCGCGTCTGCATCGCCAGTTTGTCACCAAAGGCGGTCGACACGCTGTCGTCAGGCCGCAGGTGCACAACGCCCTGTTCGCCGTCCACAAGGATCGTGTCGCCGTTCAGCGCCTCTGTCGTGATGCCTTTGACGTTGATGACCAGCGGAATGGCCCAAGCCCGCGCCACAATGGTCGCGTGCGATCCGACAGAGCCTTCTTCTAGCACGATCCCGCGCAGCGCCTTGCCGTATTCCAGCAATTCGCCGGGGCCGATGTTCTTGGCGATTAGGATCGGATTTTCTGGCATTTCCGCGCCAGTGTTCGATCCTTGGCCGGTCAAAATCCGCAGCAGGCGGTTCGACAGATCGTCCAGATCATGCAGCCGGTCGCGCATATAGGCGTCCTCTGCCTGACCCAGACGGGACCGGGCAAGCGACTGCTCTTTCTCGACAGCGGCCTCGGCGGACAACCCGTTAGAGACGTCGGCTTCCATCCGGCGCATCCAACTGCGCGAATTGGCAAACATCCGGTAAGCCTCAAAGATTTCGACCTGATCGGGGGTCATGGCGCGGTCGCCGCTCAGCAATTCGTCGACGGACAAGCGCAGCGTTTCCACCGCAGCGCGCAGGCGCTCCAGCTCTAGATCCGGATCGTCAGAGATCGGGTTCGTGACCAC
Source organism: Loktanella salsilacus (assembly GCF_900114485.1). GTDB lineage: Bacteria > Pseudomonadota > Alphaproteobacteria > Rhodobacterales > Rhodobacteraceae > Loktanella > Loktanella salsilacus. The sequence continues at coordinate 170,437 of NZ_FOTF01000003.1, forward strand.
GACGCGCGGCTCGTGCAGGTAAACTTTGCCAGCGCTGGCACCTTCTTGCGCGATCGTGCCGCGGAACAGAACCGGTTGTTGGTGCCGCGCAGACAAGGCCGCACCTTCGCCGACAAAAGCGCCCAGTTCCGTCATTTCCGCCAGCACCATGGCGACCACTTCAAGGGCATAAACTTCGTCCGTGGTGAAGGCGCGCGAATCCTTGGACTGCACAACCAGCACGCCAAGGGCATCGCCCAGCCGCTGGATTGGCACGCCGCAGAAGGACGAATAACGCTCCTCCCCGGTCTCAGGCATATAGCGAAAACCGGGGGCAGAGGGCGCGTCGGCGGCGTTCACCACACGGCGCGTCCGGGCCACGCGGCCAACCAAGCCTTCGCCCAGCCGCATCCGCGTTTTATGTACTGATTCAGCCTGCAAACCTTCGGTTGCACACAACTCTAGCGTGTCAACGTCGCGGAAAAGATAGATCGAGCAGACCTCTGTCTGCATCGAACTCGCGATCAATTCGACGATTCGATCCAGCCGTTCCTGACCGGCTGAATCCTCGGCCAAGGCGCGGCGCAGACGGCCAAGCAGCTTTCGGCTTTCGGTTTCGATCCTGTCGCTCATGGCTCCCCCAGCGCGTCGTCTTTTCCCTTCTGTATGCGGTTTGCACCCAGAAGGGGAGGGTGAATGCACCCCAGCGTCGGTGCGGTGATCAATTCAGGCGAAAAGTTTGCGAAATCGCACAGCACTTAAGCGGATATTCACCCCAAGCCCGCAGTCTGTCCGAAGACCATTGATCTGCCATAGGATTGCCCATGACACCCTGCCGCGCTGCCCTGTTCTCTGTGATGCTGTTATGCTTTGCGCTGCCTGCGGCGCATGCGGCGGACTGGTCTTACGATGGCGAACACGGGCCGGACCATTGGGCTGACCTATCGGACGATTTTGCAACCTGCGCTGAGGGTCATTTTCAGTCGCCGTTTAATATCGTCCCTGACATTGATGCCGATTTGGCGAACCTTGATATCCACTACACCCCGATGCCGGCTGCGGTGACAAACAACGGGCATACGCTTGTGGTGAACGGCGGAGTTGATGATTTTCTCCGGATCGGTGGGACGGATTTCAAACTCCTGCAGTTTCACTTTCACACACCCAGCGAATACCTGATCAATGGCAAGGCCTTCCCGATGGAACTGCACTTTGTGCATCAGGCCGCTGACGGGCGTTTTGCCGTCCTTGGGGTAATGATTGCCGAAGGGGCCGCAAATCCTGCGATCGCGCAGTTATGGAACGTCGCGCCCTATGATCACGGCACCACTGGCATCGGCGACGCCATGTTCAACCCGCGCGATCTGCTGCCAAGCAGTCAAAGCTACATGCGTTTCATGGGCTCTTTGACAACGCCGCCCTGCACGGAAGGAATCAACTGGCACATGCTGATGTCGCCGATCACAGCCTCTGCGGAACAAATTGCCGCATTTCAGACTGTGTTTCCCAACAACGCCCGCCCAATCCAGTCGCGCAATGGGCGGCTTGTCGTGGCAGAGTGGTAACGGCATCGCCGCTTTGGCGTAGGGATAGGCGGTCTAACTGAAAGGTGGATTGGCCCGAACCGCGGACCAATCCTTTCTGTAGAAACGAACCTTAAGCGGATTTTTCCAGCTCAAACGCGTCGTGCAGGGCCTGCACGGCCAGTTCCATATATTTACGGTCGATCAGCACGCTGATCTTAATTTCGGATGTGGTGATGACCTTGATATTCACACCTTCGTCGCGTAGCACGGCAAACATCTTTGCTGCGACGCCAGCATGGCTGCGCATGCCGATGCCGACGATGCTGACCTTAGCCACACCTTCATCTGCAACCAGATCGTGGAAGTTGATCGTCCCGCCAGCCTTGGCATCTTCCATCGCCTTTTGCGCGCGGACGACCTGATCGACCGGGCAGGAAAAGGTCATGTCAGTGCGACCCTCTTCGCTGATGTTTTGCACGATCATATCGACGTTGACCCCGGCATCTGCCAGCGGGCCAAAGATCGCCGCAGCGATACCCGGCCGGTCCGCGACCGAGATCAGGGTCATCTTCGCTTCGTCACGCGAATAGGCCACACCGGCCACGACATTGCTTTCCATGATGTCCTCCTCGGCGCACACCAGTGTGCCCGCATTGTCTGATGGTTCCTCGAACGATGACAGCACCCGCAGCTTGACGCCAAACCGCATTGCCAGCTCGACAGAGCGGGTTTGCAGCACCTTGGCCCCGAGCGACGCCAGCTCTAGCATCTCTTCAAAGGCGATGCGGTCCAGCTTGCGCGCTTTACGAACGATACGCGGGTCGGTGGTATAGACGCCGTCAACGTCTGTATAAATATCGCAACGCTCTGCATCGAAAGCGGCGGCAAAGGCGACAGCGGTCGTATCCGATCCGCCCCGGCCCAGCGTCGTGATCCGGCCTTCTGGGCTGATGCCCTGAAAGCCAGCGACCACGGCAACCTTCATGCCTTCGGCAAACTTGGCGTTGATGTTGTCGGTCGGGATCCCCTCGATGCGCGCATTGGCATGGGCAGAGGTCGTCTGCACCGGCACTTGCCAGCCTTGCCAACTGCGTGCCGGGATATCCATTTCCTGCAGCCGCAACGCCATCAGGCCCGCCGTGACGTTCTCTCCGGACGATACGACAGCGTCATATTCGCGTGCATCATACAGCGGCGACGTCTCGTTCACCCAGCCGACCAGCTCGTTGGTTTTGCCAGACATGGCTGACACAACGACGATCACGTCATAGCCATTGGCCACTTCCAACGCGACGCGTTTGGACGCGCGCGCGATCCGGTCAAGGTTTGCGACGGACGTGCCGCCGAATTTCATCACAAGTGTGGGCATGATATTTCCCCGTGCTTCCGCGCCGCCCTTTACGCGACGAGAGGCGCAAGAGCAATCCACATGCATGGAACGTCCGTATTCTTCTCGTTAAAAATATCCCGGGGGGGCGCGTCGCGGCGGGGCAGAGCCCCCTTCAAGCCTTAATAAGGGTGATCTTCCCCGTCCCAAGTCTTGAAACATCCCGTCGTCGCCACGGATAAATCATCGAACCTGTCCAGTAACCCGCCTGCGGCCTGAACGGGCGTAATCGCAGCGCTGCTGCCGCCCATGTCCGTTTGCACCCAGCCGGGGTGATAAATCCCGACGGCGATCCCGTCATCCTTTAGGTCCGCCGCAAGGTTGCGGCCAAAGTTCAGCGCCGCCGCCTTGGATGCACGGTAAACATAGGACCCGCCCGGCGCATGGGTGTCGGATGCCATCTGGCTGCTGATGATTGCGATCTTGCCGCCAGCGGCTTTGATGTTTGGCAAAAGCGCCTGAATGGTTAGGAACACGCCCGTCACGTTGACCGCAAATTCCTGCGCCCAAATGTCGGCGGTTAGATCTGCCACGGACTGGCCGCGATCCAGAAAAACGCCCGCGTTGCACACCAGTAGATCCAGCGGTGTATCGCCAAAATCCTTGGCCATCTGTGCGACCGAACCCGGATCGGTCACGTCCAGCCGCATCCAATCCGTCGTTGGTGCATCACGGTGGGTGCCAATCACCTTTTCGCCGCGGTCGCGATACCCTTCGAACATGGCCCGGCCAATGCCGCGATTCGCGCCAGTAATCAAAGTTGTCATGTCGTCACCTTTTCAGTTGGTACGGCGGCGCGGCATAAACGGCAGCGGCAGCACGGGAATATCATCGGCCAGCAGGGCGCGCACATCTGCGCCCGTCGCCTCGCCGTAGATAGCGCGCTCTGGCGCGTCGCCCAGATGCATTGCGCGCGCCTCTTTGGCAAAACTGGTGCCGACGTCCTCTGCGTTTGCTTCGACCTGTTTGCGCAACTTTTGGACAGCAGCCTCTTTGCCGCGATCGGCGGCGACGGCGGGGGCCATGATCGTTTTGCTGACCTTCGCCGATCCGCAGACGGCGCAGGTCAGCTGCCCTGCGGCAGAGAGCGCAGCATAGGCATCAGCCGACTGAAACCAGCTGTCAAAGCGGTGATCACTGTCACAAATCAGGGTATAGCGGATCAAGGGTCACATCCGTTGCGGGGTGGGGCAAAGATAAGCTGACTGCGCCCGGATGCAACGGTTTAACCGCAGCTGGGGTTAAAGGCTATCGGGATCAAACGCTTCGACAATGCGCCGCAGTGCGGGTTCCTCCAGTTTCGACGCCGCCTTGCGCCGAGAGAACCACTTGCGCTTGCGTTCAGCCTTTTCCGGCCAATCGCTGGCGACCTGCAGGACTTCCAGCGGATAGACCATGACAACGACCGGAGTTGTCCGATTGGACAGCGGTTTCACATAGGAAAATACGCCAAGACAGCGGTCTACCGGGTGTCCGGTCAGGCCCGCTTCTTCCCAAGCTTCGGTTGCTGCGGCCTCTGCTGGGGTCTGTTTGTGCATCGGCCAGCCCTTGGGCACGATCCAGCGTTTCGTGCGGCGCGATGTGATCAGGCAGACCTCGACCTCTCCTGCTGCGTCGCGGCGCCAGCACAGGGCCGCGAACTGGCCGCGGACATCCGTTTTCCCGCCGCGCAGCTTGAGCGGCAGCTGGGCGCGGGCGGGGAATGGCTGGTCAGGGGTGGCGTCGGCTGGCAAAGGTCTTACATCCCGTTGATATGCACCCTGTCGTCCCACACCCCCATGACGTCCGCAAGACGCAAACCCTGCCTTGGTTTATCGGGTCGGAAATATACCGCCATTCGTCCTATGGCCCGTTTCATCCGCTACGTGTGCCGCGCGTATCGACGGTGATGGACCTGTGCCGCGCCATGGGTTGGATCGCGCCAGAGCAATATCTGAACAGCCCCCGCGCCAAGCCTGCGGCCCTGATGTCCTATCACACGCCCGAATATGTCGCCGCCCTGCAACGGGCAGAGGCGACGCAAACCGTCAGCGACACTGACCGCACGCGCCACGGCCTCGGCACCTCGAATAACCCTGTGTTCAAAGAGATGTATCGCCGCCCCGCGACCTCTGCTGGGGCGGCGATGTTGGCGGGCGAGTTGTTGCGCCGGCCCGGCACCGTGTTCACCCCTGCTGGCGGCACGCATCATGGATTTCCTGACCGGGCTGGTGGGTTTTGTTATCTGAATGATCCTGTGCTTGGCATTCAGTCCCTGCGCCGGAATGGGGCGGCGCGGATTGCCTATCTTGATATCGACGCGCACCATTGCGACGGCGTGGATCACGCTTTTCGGGACGATCCCGATACGCTGCTAATTTCCACGCACGAGGCGGGCCGTTGGCCGCGCACCGGACCGCTTGATGATGCGGGCGCTGGCAACGTGCTGAACGTGCCGCTGCCCAGCGGCGCGCATGACGACGACATGGCCCTTGTGCGCGACCGCGTGATCCTGCCCGCGCTGGCGCTGTTCCGCCCCGACGCCATCGTGTTGCAATGCGGCGCAGACGCTGTGACCGAAGATCCGCAATCGCGCCTGTGTCTGTCCAACAACGCGCATTGGGCGATCTTGCGCGCGATCCGCCCCTTGGCACCGCGCCTGATGGTGCTGGGCGGTGGCGGCTATAATCCGTGGAGCGTCGGGCGGCTTTGGTCGGGTAACTGGGCGATTTTGAACGATCACCCTATTCCCGATATCCTGCCTGACCCGGCGCAAAAGGTGCTGGCCGCGCTGCGCTGGGACGGGCAGCGCCGTATCACAGTTCCGCCGCCGCATTGGATCACAACCCTGCGCGATGCGCCGCGCCCGGGCGCGATCCATGACGCGGTGCGGCACGCCTGCGATACCCTTTCGGCGCGTCTGCTCTCTTGGACGTAAAGGTGACTTGCAGCGGCTGCGCCCGCGCGGGATAGTCCGTTCATGAAACACATCGCCCTTCTACTTTCGCTGCTTTTTGCGACCTCTGCGCAAGCCCGCGATCTGACCATTTTCGCCGCCGCAAGTTTGAAAGAGCCGCTGGACCAGTTGCTGCAAACCCAGCCCGGCGTCACCGCGACCTATGGCGGCAGTGGCACGCTGGCGCGGCAGGTCATGGCTGGTGCCCCTGCGGATCTGGTGTTTCTGGCGCATCCCGACTGGATGCAGGCGATGGATAAGGCTGGCGTACTGACCCCGGGCACCGTGACCGACCTGCTGGGCAATCAGATTGTGATTGTGGCCCCTGCTGGCACCCCTGATCTGGCGTTGACGCCCGATGCGTTCGCCGCTGCGCTTGGCCCGGATGGCCGCCTTGCCATTGGTCTGACGGCATCCGTGCCCGCCGGGATTTACGGCGCTGAATCCCTGACCGCACTGGGCCTCTGGGACACGGTAAAGGACCACTTGGCAGAGGTCGACAGTGTCCGCGCTGCCCTTGCCTTAACAGCGCGGGGCGAGGCGCCGCTTGCGCTGGTCTATCGCACGGACGCGCGTGTCGAACCCGCCGTCACCATCGTCGCAACCTTGCCAGAAGATAGTCACACCCCGATCCTGTACCAAGCCGCCACCGTCGGCCCCGCCAATCCCGAAACCACCGCCTTGCTGGATTTGCTCAAATCCCCGGCCGGGCAAGCAGCCTTTGAACAGGCGGGCTTTATCCCGCTGGCTTCGCACTGATGTCGCTTGACGCAGCCGCCTGGGCCGCCGTCGCGCTGTCGCTGCGCGTGGCGTTGGTCGCGACCCTGCTGGGGTTGCCCCTCGCGATTGCCGTGGCCTGGCTACTGGCGCGCAAGCAATTCTGGGGCAGGGGCCTACTGAACGGGTTGGTGCACCTGCCGCTGGTGCTGCCCCCCGTCGTGACGGGGTATCTGTTGCTATTGGCCTTCGGCACCCAAGGGCCGATTGGCGGCTTTCTGCGCGACACCTTTGGGATCACGCTGGCGTTTCGCTGGACCGGGGCCGTATTGGCCGCCGCGATCATGGCGTTTCCCTTGACCGTCCGCGCGATCCGGCTGGGATTCGAGGCTGTGCCACCGGGCCTAGAGGACGCAGCTGCCACTCTTGGCGCATCGCGCGCCCGTGTGTTCCTGACCGTAACCTTGCCGCTGATCGCCCCCGCCGTGCTGGCCGGGGCGGTACTGGGTTTTGCCAAAAGCCTTGGTGAATTCGGCGCAACGATCACCTTTGTCGCCGCAATCCCGGGTCAGACGCAGACGATCCCTTCGGCGATCTATGCGCTGTTACAGGTGCCCGGGCAGGACGGGGCGGTGGTGTCGCTGGTCGTAATTTCGATCGTTTTGGCCATGGGCACGCTGGCGCTGGCCGAGTGGTTGTCGCGCCGCATGACCGCCCGGATTGCCGGATGATTGATGTCGCTGTCACGAAACGGTTGGGTGATTTCACCCTTGATGCCGCCTTTACTGCGCCTGCCGGCGTGACGGCGATTTTTGGTCGCTCCGGCTCTGGCAAATCTTCGTTGATTAACGGGATCGCGGGGCTGTTGCCGCTGGATGCAGGGCATGTGCGTGTCGGCGGCACCGACCTGACGCGGCTGCCGGTGCATAAGCGGCGGATCGGCTATGTCTTTCAGGACGCACGGCTTTTTCCCCATATGTCCGTCCTGCAAAACCTGACCTACGGCGGCAGCCATGACCGCGGCGCTGTGATCGATATGCTGGGGCTAGACGATCTGCTTGATCGCCGCCCGGCGTCCCTGTCTGGCGGGGAAAGGTCCCGCGTGGCCATTGGCCGCGCCCTGATGATGCGCCCGCAATTGTTGCTGATGGATGAACCCCTTGCCGCCCTTGATGCGCCCCGCAAGGCAGAGGTGTTGCACTATCTTGAACGGCTGTGCAGCACCGCGCGGATCCCGATCATCTACGTCAGTCATGCCATGTCAGAGGTCGCGCGCCTTGCGACGACCCTTGTTTTGCTGGACGCGGGCCGCGTGACCCGCGCTGGCCCGCTGGACGATATCCTGTCCGATCCCGCTGCCGTCCCGCTGATTGGTGTCAGAGAAGCAGGTGCCGTCCTGACCGGCACCGTGCGCGGATTAAACACCGCCGACGGCCTGACAGAGGTCGCCTTGTCCGCTGGCCGCCTGATCCTGCCGGGCCGCCTTGGCTCCCCCGGCGCACGCATTCGCCTGCGGATTCCTGCGCAGGATGTAATCCTGTCCACGGCAAAACCTGCCGGGCTGTCGGCCCTGAACGTGTTGCGGTGCCAGATCGCCGCGATTGAAATCGGTCAAGGTCCGGGTGTTGCTGTTTCGCTTGTCTCTGGCACGGACCGTTTGCTTGCGCGGATCACACGGCGTTCTGCCGCGCTGATGGGACTGGCGGTCGGGCAAGAGGTGCACGCCATTCTGAAAGCCACCGCCATGGCACCGCAAGATATCGGAGGCAGCGCATGAGTGACGCCGCACCATTGATCATTGTCATGGGGGTGTCGGGTTGCGGCAAATCCCATATCGGGGCCGCGCTGGCGCAGCGCCTTGGGCTTGGTTTTCTGGACGGGGACAGCCTGCATCCGCCTACCAATATTGCAAAGATGGCGCAGGGCATTGCGCTGAACGACGATGACCGCGCGCCTTGGCTTGATGCGGTCGGCGGCGCGCTGGGCGCAGGGTCAGAGGTGATTGCCTGTTCTGCGTTAAAACGCAGCTATCGTGACCGCATCCGCGCCGCCGCGACGGGGGTTGTTTTTGTGCATTTGGACGGCGCGCGCGCCGTGCTGGCGCAGCGGGTCAGTCAGCGCCCCGGCCACTTCATGCCGCCCGCGCTGTTGGACAGCCAGCTTGCAACGCTACAGCCGCTGCAAGCTGACGAGGCGGCGGTTGTTGTTGATCTGGACCAAACACCGGAGCAGATCATCGCAGCTATTATTTCAACGGATCTGTTCGGAACAGCGTGACCTTCAAGCCGCCATGCGGCACCTGAAGCCGGTCCTGCGTGAAAGGCAGACCCGTCGCCTTGGCCAGCCCCGGCTCGCTTGTGACAAGGCCGACACGCCAGCCGCGAAAGCGGTCTTTCAGCGTCGCACCCAGCGCGCCGTACAGCGGAAACAGCAGATTGCGGTTGCCAATGCGCGCGCCGTAGGGCGGGTTGACCATGATCAGACCCGGCGGCCCGGCAGGACGCGGCAGATCGCTGATCGCGTGGTGGGCAAAGGTCGTGATATCGCCAACGCCCGCCCGCTGCGCGTTCGCCGTCGCATTGCGCACTGCGCCGGTATCGCGGTCCGAGCCGTAGAATTGCAGATTGGTGTCGCGCAAAGCGTAGGCGCTGCGCAGCGCATCAAAGGCGGCCCGGTCAAAGCTGGCCAGCTGCATAAAGGCGAAATCACGCGAACGACCGGGCATCAGCCCGCGCGCGATCTCTGCCGCCTCGATCACAAAGGTGCCTGACCCGCACATCGGGTCCACGACGGGTTCGGTCCCGGTGTAGCCGCAATGCGCGAGGAACAGCGATGCCAGCGTTTCGCGCATCGGGGCCTTGCCGACAGCCTCTTTATGGCCGCGTTTATGCAGGCTTTCGCCGCTGGTATCGACGGACATCGTCACCGTATTGTCGTCGATCCGCACCTTCAGCGTGATCGGGGCATCAGAGGCGATGGTGATCCCGGCCTCTTCTTTCAGGGCGGTTTCAATGCGCTGCTGGGCTGCACCCGCATGATAGATTTTCGATTTATGACAGGTGACTTCGACCCGGACAGGTACGTCGGCGCGCAGGGTGTCGGTCCATGGAAACTTGCGTGACCGCTTGTCCAGCTGCGCCAAATGGAACGCCAAAAAGCTGCCAAACCGCACAAGGACGCGCCCCGCGCCGCGCAGTTCCACATTGGCGCGCCACACATCAGGCCAGCCACCTGGAAAGCTGACGCCGCCCGGTACGGCTTGCGCCCCGGCAAAACCAGCGGCCTGCACCTGCGCCAACAACAAAGGCTCTAGCCCCGGCGGCGCGGTCACGAAAATGTCGAATGAGGTATCAGTCATGCGCCCATCTAGCGCGAAACGCAGGCCCGCGCATCTGGAAAAGCGATTGCACCAGACGCACGGGATTTAGGCGTAGGGATTAGCTGGGGCGAAAGTTAAGCGCTGTCCCGTTAATGCAATGCAGCGGCCTGTTGCCGACAATCAGGTGGTGACCCAGATGGCTGCCACAGCGGCGGCAATGAATTTCGGTCAGCGCAATTTCTGCATTGGGGCGCATGCCATAGGCAGGGTTGGGGCCGTCGATATCGGTCATCACGGCGTTGGGTTCAGAATGGAAAAAGAACGAAAATCCTTTGTCCACAATGGTTTTCCAGCGCGAATCGTAAACTTTCAGATCGCAGCCTTTGCAGTGGTATTCGCCGTCTTTGGTTTCTTGCCACAAAAAGCTGGACTTGGGGACTTCAGTCTCGCCCTCGCGCATGATGCTGTATTCTGTGTCGCTTAGCATCGCGCGCCATTCTGCATCGGTGCGGCGCACTTCGTAAGGATAGGACCGGTCGGGTTGGTAGCGACGGTTGACGCCGCCCAGATCGGCCGCGGCCCCCGGTGTGATATTCGCGCCTGCGCAGCCGGCGGCACCGACGGTCAAAGCTGCGACACTGCTTGCCGCAAAAAAGCGGCGCCGTGTTAGGTTGTCTGTCGTGGTGTCCATGTCGTTCCCTCGCGCGTTATATCGTGCCGCCCTAGTAGCTATCGCCGAGGTCTTAGGTTTTGGTGAATGTTCACCGGGGTGACGATCGCAATTGACAGCCATTAACCTGTATTAGGTCTTTGCGCATTATGACAGTTTTTTGCTGTATTGATGACACGAATGTCACCGCGCTCGCTTTTCGTTTGCCGTCAAAGGTACCCCTTCATTGGGCTGATATGGACGTGGTCTGCCGCCTTGGTAAGGGCACCAAAGGTCTTAATCCGTCTAGGATACGGGCGGCGGGATACGTGCGGCATAGGCCTGCGCGATCTGCCCTGCCGTCGTGATCCAGATGTCATCCCGGCGCTGGGCAATATGGTTTAGCGCGCGTCGCAGCTGGCGCAGGCGAAAGGGTTGGCCGACGATATAAGGGTGCAGCGCGATGCCAAAGACCAGCGGTTGCGCGACGCTTTGATCCAGCAGTTCGTCAAAGTTGTCGATGATCATATCGGCAAACTCTGCCGCGCCGGTTTTGCGCCCGACAATCGCAGGGATGTCGTTGATTTCTTGACCGTAAGGCAGGGACAGTAGCGGGCCGGACCTTGTTCGCATCCAGACTGGCTGGTCGTCCATGCACCAGTTCATGGTGTAGCTATATCCCGCCTCTACCAGCAGATCTGGCGTCACCTCGGTCTCGGCAATCCATGGGCTAAGCCACCCCTTGGGTTGTTGCCCGGCGTGCGCCGTGATCACATCAGAGCAATGGGCAATCATCGCCGCCTCTTCGGCCTCGCTCATGCCGCTTTGGCTTTCGGAATTGGTGCGGCCATGGCCTGCGACCTCGTCCCCGCGGACGGCGTGGGCCGCCATCAGGGCGGGGGCGTAATCGTACATTTCGCTATTGGGCAGCACGGTGGCGGGCAGGTTCAGATCGTCCAGCAGATCAATCAGCCGCCACGCACCGACCCGGTTGCCGTAGTCGCGCCAAGCATAGTTCAAAACATCAGGCTCGGGTTCGGCATTACCGATCTGCGCGCCTTTTCCTGCCCCAAAGGCAAAGTGTTCATGGTTCACACCTAGATAGACCGCCAGCCGCTTGTTGCCGGGCCAGTCAAAATCGGGGCGCTGGGTGATCGGGGTGTAATCATAGCGTCCATGCGTTGGCAGGCTCATAGCGGCGCCTCTGCCAGGCCGGCACGGTCCAGCAGGATTTCCGCGCTGTCGTTCCAGATTTGCGTTTCAACGATTTTGCCGCCGCGCACCGTAAAGATGTCGATATAGCGGTTGCCGTCAAATGCGGTGCCGTCCGGCCAAGCGCCGTACAGATGCCCTGTATTATAGACGTGAACGTCGCCGGTTTCGTGATCCTGAACCGCATCGGTGCGGATGAACCGCTTTTTCACCCATGCATAGCGTTTGGCGTTGAACGCAGCCGTCTGCGCTGGCGCGGTAAAGGCGCGGCCGCCAGTAAAGGCGATCTTAAGATCTGCCGAAACATACTTGGCGGCACCCTCTGGGTCAGGGACCATCGACCGTTCTAAAAACGCCTCGACCACTTGTTTGGCCTGCGTCGCGGGGTCTGTCATTGCATCGTCCTTTCAAGCGCGGCGCGCAGGCCGTCGATCAACGGCACAGGGAAATCAGGCGCGTTGGCCGCCACGTCCACCATGCCTGCGCAGCCCAGAACAATAGCGCTGATGTCGTCTTCGGCCACCGCCTGCCGCGCCTCTGCCAATACGCGGGGGATGGCGGTGGCGGGATCGGTATCAAGGTCCAGTACCGGTACACCGCTGGCGCGCACGCGCGCGCATAGCGGGGTCAGGCCAAGGGCTGCGATGTTCCCTTCCAGCACCGGGATCGAGACGGCGAGCGTCGTTACCACGCTGAAACGGCCCAACTGCGCGGCCTTGTCATAGGCGGCCTGCCCAATCCCGATCACAGGGCAGGGGACCAGCGCACGCGCCTCGGTCAAGCCTGTGTCGTCAAAGCAGCCGATGATGATGACCGATGCACCTGCGTCATAGGCCTTTTTCACCAGCTTCAGCAGCGGCGGGATGCAGGCGGCACCGTCCTGCGGCCCTTGGATCGCGGGCGGGCCGTCATGGGATGTCCAGCCTTCGATCTGGGCATCGGGGCACATCTGGCGGGCGGTGGTCAGCAGCGTTTCGGTCATCGCTGCCGTGCTGTTCGGGTTGATGATGACGATCACAACACACCTTTACCCGCGTCCGATCCCGCCCGCGCCCGGCGGCGGTTGCCGATCAAGGCGATGGTCAGGAATACGCCGATAATGGCCAATGAAAACAACGTCGTCAGTGTCCCCAGCGCATAAAGGACCGGAGAGGTGACATTCGTTGTCATCCCGTAAATCTCGAGCGGGAGCGTGTTGTAACTGCCCGCGGTCAGCAGCGTGCGGGCGAATTCGTCGTAGGACAGGGTGAAGCCGAATAGCGCGACGCCGATCAGCGCGGGCGCAATAATCGGCAGCACGACATGGCGCAGGGTCTGCCACGGGCTGGCCCCCAGATCACGCGCCGCTTCCTCATAGCTTTTGTCGAAACGGTTGAAGACGGCGAACATGATCAGCAGGCCGAACGGCAGCGTCCACGTCAACTGCGCCCCAAAACCAGAGGTCGCCCAGTGTACCGTCAGGCCGGTTTGGCTGAACAGCAAGCCGACGCCCAAAGAGATCAGGATGGAAGGGATCACCAGCGCGGTGATGATCAGGTAAAACAGGATGCCAGAGCCCTTGAACCGGGTGCGGAACGCCAGCCCGCCCATGACCGACACGGTGACCGTCGTGACCATGACCATCAGGCCCAGCACAATGCTGCGGCTAAAGCTGCCCCAGATGTCGCCGACCGCCTGCTGCTGGAACAGGTCGCGGAACCAATAGGTCGACACGCCGCGCATCGGAAAGGTCAGGCCGCCGCCCTCGCCCTGAAACGACAGGATGCCGATGGTGATGGTCGGGCCGTAAAGGAACAGCATGAACAGCGCAAAGAACGCAGTCAGAACGTAAAATGACTTGGGGCGGGGTTCCATTACAGCTCTTTTCTTATGTCAACAAAGCGCAGCAGGATCGCGATGGTGATCAGCACGGTGGCCAGCAGGACAATCGCCGTGGCCGAGGCGCTGGGATATTGCAGCAAGGCGATATCATTAGAAATCAGGCGTCCGACGTTGGCGGACTGTGAGCCGCTCATAAAGCGGACCGTGATGAAGTCGCCCATGACAAGCGTCACGACAAAGATCGTGCCGATCATGATGCCGGACTTGGTCAGCGGCAGGATCACATTCCACAGGATCTGGCGGCCGCTCGCGCCTGCGTCCCGCGCCGCCTCTATCAGGGATTTATCGATGCGCATCATGGTGTTGAAGATCGGGACCACCATGAACAACGTATAAAGATGCACGAAGGCAAGGATCACGGCAAAGTCGCTAAACAGGAGCCAGTCCAGCGGCTCGTCCACCACGCCCCAACTGATGAGTGCGGAATTGGCGATGCCGTTGCGGCCCAGAAACGGGATCCAACTGATCATGCGGATGATGTTGCTGGTCCAAAATGGGATCGTGCACAGCAAAAATAGGGCGATCTGCCATGTCTGCGTGCGGATATGAAAGGCAAGATAATAGGCAATCGTGAACCCGATGCTAAAGGTCAGCGCCCACGTGATAATCGCGTATTTAAAGGTGTTCAGGAACACGCTGTATGTGACGGGTGATCCGAACAGAAAATCGTAATTCTCCCATGAAAAGGCGGGGATGATGCTGAACTCTGTCGCCGTCCAAAAGCTGACGACACCGATCAGGATGATCGGCAGCACAAGGAACACGGCCAGCACGATCGCCAGCGGCGACACCATCAGCCAGCCGGTCAGGTTAGGTCTTGCTTGCATCACAGCGCCTTTTGATTGGGGGTGCGGCGCGCCGATACAGGCGCACCGCGGGTTTCATCACGCGGCGATGAATTCATTCCACTTGCGGACCATGTACTGGTTTTCGTCCATGACGGAGTTCCAGCAAGCCACGGACCCCATTCGGTCATCAAAAGAGCCGCCGTCGCGCACATCGCCAGCCTGCGCCAGCGCGTCGCCGGTGGGGGATGTGATGACATCGGTGGCAGCCTTGCCTTCGAACCAATAGCCCCACTCGTTTTCGGACATGAAGTTCTTGGATGTTTCAGGCACAGCGGAATAATAGCCCTGCCGCATCAAATAACCGCCGACCCAGCCGTCCAGATACCAGTTGATGTATTCATAGGCCGCGTCACGCTCTAGCCCGGTCAGGGATTTGGACAGGCCGATACCGCCGCCCCAAGACCGGTAACCTTCTTCCAGCGGCTGATAGACACATTCGATCCCGCGCGATTTGACGGCGGTGATGGCAGGCGACCACATGGACTGGATGACGACTTCGCCAGATGCCATCAGGTTCACGGATTCATCGAAGGATTTCCAGAACGACCGGAACTGGCCGTTTTTCTTGGCTTCGGTAAAGATGCCAAGAGTCATGTCGATCTCTTCGCGGGTCATGTTGCCTTTGTCGGGGTATTTATATTCGCCCATCGATTCCACGACCATGGCCATGTCCATGATCCCAATAGAGGAAATATCGAGGATCGAAGCTTTGCCTTTGAATTCGGGGTTCAGCAATTCGGACCAATTGGTGATGGGACGCCCGATCAGATCGGGGCGGATGCCCAGCGTGTCGGCGTTATAGATCGTCGGGATCAGGGTCATCCAACCGGACTCTTCTTGCACGAAATCGGTGCCGTCCGGGCCAGAGGTAAAGCCGACCGTATGTGGCGCGGTGCCCTGTGCAATCGTGCTGCCCGGGGTCAGCAGGCCATTGCGGAAAATGCCGACGATCTTGTCGTAATTCTTGATCTTGGATGTATCCATCGCCTGCAGGTTTCCGGCGGCCCAGACCTTTTTACAGATGAAATACTCGATATCTGCGATATCAAAACTGTTCGGCTGTGTGGCGGCCCGCTGGGTCACGCTGTCCGTATCAAGCGCTGTCATCTCTAGCGTAAAGCCAAGGTCCTCTTTCACCTTGTCGGCGACGTCGTTCAGGTTTGACACGCCGGTGCCGAACTGGCGCAGGGTGATGTCCTTGATGTTCTGCGCCCAGATCATTGGTGCGCCCAGCGTGGTGCCAGCGGCAAAGGCGGCGGTGGCGGCCCCGCCTTTCAGAACGGAGCGGCGGGAAAGTTTGGTGGCTTTGGTCATGGCATCTCTCTCTGTTTTGTGGGGACGCGGCGGTTCACGCCGTCAATTGGTGAAGGTTTTTGGCATCCCAGGTCAGACCGATGCGGTCGCCGGGGTGGTGCGGGGCGTCGAAATAGGCAGCATCTGGGACAAGGGCCGTGACCTCTTGATCGCCTGCGATGCGGGACATGACACTGACGTAGGTGCCTTGATATTCGATGGCGGTGACGTGGCCTTCCATCTGGCCGCTGCCTGCGGGGGTGACGCCGACGGCGTCGGACCGGATGGCGAAATGGCCTTGGGGCAGGGCGATGACGTTATGTCCGCCCATGAATTGCGCGACGAACCGGGTCTTGGGCGCGTTAAAGACTTCGCGCGCTGGGCCAGCCTGTTCGATGACAGCATCGTTCATCACGACAATCTCGTCCGCCAGCGCAAGCGCCTCGTCCTGCCCGTGGGTGACGTGGATGAAACTGATCCCCAGCTCTTTTTGCAGGTTGCGCAATTCGGTCCGCATCCTGACCCGCAAGAAAGGATCAAGCGCTGACAGCGGCTCGTCCAGCAACAAGACCTGAGGGCGGGTGATCAGCGCCCGCGCCAGTGCGACGCGCTGCTGTTGCCCGCCGGACAGTTGCGCAGGCAGGCGGTCTGCAAGGGCAGTCAGATCGACCAGTTCCAACATCTCGGCCGCTTTGGCACGGCGTTCCTTGGCATCAACGCCCTTCATTTTTAGGCTAAAGGCGACGTTATCCAGCACGCTAAGGTGCGGAAATAGCGCATAACTTTGGAACATCATCGCTGTGCCGCGCTTGGCAGGCGGTAGATTTGAAATGTCGCGGTGCGCCAGCAGGATCGACCCTTCGGTCACGCTTTCATGCCCGGCAATCATCCGCAGCGTCGATGACTTCCCGCAGCCTGATGGCCCAAGCAAACAGGTATAGCTGGCAGGGCGAAACCGGTGGCTGACCGCATTCACCGCAAGCGCTGTGCCATAGCGTTTGGTCACGCTGACCAGCTCTAAATCTTGGATAATACCGCTCATATGGCCCCCGTGACTGCTGGGCTCAGCTAAGGGGCGGATTTGCACGCCAGCAAACAATTGCACGGATTCTAGCAGGACGAGGCGTAGCTTTGCCGCTTTTTGTCGCAGAATTGGAGGTGGGTGCTCAGAAATTAGGATGAATATTGTATACAATTAACTCAAGGATTGGTGACGATACGGTGGTTGATACTCATCACGGGCTTGCTCCGGTCTGCGGGATTCGGCAAAATAGGGCGATGATACAACCAGTTTCCGCTTCACCCAGCGACCGCGTCATGACGGCGGCGAGCCTTGCGCAGGATCTGTCTGCGGCGATTCATGCCCACCGGATCGCGCCAGGTACCAAGCTGCGAGAGGACGAGCTAAGCGACATTTACAGTGTGTCCCGCACCATCGTACGCAGTGCTTTGCAGGCGCTTGCGCATCAAAAGCTAGTTGATATTCAGCGTAACCGCGGTGCCAGTGTTGCTAGCCCTACGCCGCGCGATGCGCATGACGTGTTCGAGGCGCGGATCATGATAGAACCGCAGATGGCGCAGGCCGCGGCGCAAAAGGCGATGCCGGACGATATCGCGATTCTGCGTCAGCATATCGCCGATGAACATGCCGCCGTGCTGGCGGGTGATCGGGGGCAAGCGCTTGCGCTGTCTGGGCAATTTCACGTCGAAATCGCGCGTATGGCTGATCAATCGATCATCGCAGAATTCGTGCGGTCCTTGGTTGAACGCTCTAGCCTGATTATTGCGCTGTATTGGCGCAAGCCAAGCACGTTGTGCGAAAGCGACGCGCATCACGCACTTCTTGCGGCGCTGGCTTCGCATGATGGCCCGGCTACGCATAAATTGATGACGCAGCACTTAACTGATCTGCATAGCAGTCTTGATTTGCACATGCAGGGTTCAGAAATCGTTAACTTAAAAGACGCTTTGCGCCGATAACACCTAACCCAGTGATACCCCGGCGCAGGCGGCGGTATTGCGGATATGCGCGGCCATCGCGGCGGCAGCCTGCGCAGGGTCGTGCTGGCGCAGCGCTTCTAGAATGGCGCGATGCTCGCTGATGGATCCGCTCATCCGCGCGACAGCCGTGTTCGGAATCGGCACGCGTTGGCTTTCGGTCATCTTGTCGCGCACCGACTGATACAGCTGCCGCAGCATGGCATTCGGGCAGGCTTCCATGATCAGACCATGAAAGGTCAGGTCTGCCTCGACGTGGGTGACCAGATCGCCAGCGGTCCACGCGTCTTCGAACTGCTGCGTTGCACGGTGCAGACGGTCGGCGATCACGTCGGTTATGTGCGGCGCGGCAAGGCGGCAAAGCTCTGTTTCGATCAACAGGCGCGACTGAAACACGTCGCTGATTGTGAATTGACCGTCAAATCGCCACGATTGTTGGCCTGCGTCAGTCGATACCTCTGTCCCCGTCACAAAGGTGCCGCGCGCGGGCAGGGTGCGCACAAGGCCCAGCGTCTCTAGGGTAAGCAGCGCTTCACGAAGCGAGGCGCGCGATACCTGCAACTGTTCAGACAAGATACGCTGAGAGGGAATTTTCTCGTCCTTGGACAGCTCGCCGGACTTGATCATCTCTTGCAGCCTGCGGGCGACAGTCTGGGTGACGCTACTCTTGCCGCTCATGTGATTCATCCTGCAACTCTCGATTTGGCGCATTTTTATGCGTATAGCGCCTGATTTCCGATTTCCCCAGTGCCAAGCCTTGCCAGATGGCGATCTGTGTGCTTGCTATTGGTCAGACCGGTCTGACCGGTCAGACCAATAGTGAAGCAATATTCACATCAGCAACAGGGAAAACAGCAACATGATTTCATCGTTTAGCAAAATTGCCGCCATTGCACTGGCCGCTACCATGGGCACCGCCGCCACAGCGCAAGACCTGCAAGTCGGCGCAAACATCGGCAACGTGCCGTGGGAATTTCAGGACGACACCGGGGCCAACGTCGGGTTCGAAGTTGATCTGGTCAATGCCGTCGCCGAAAAACTGGGCCGCGGCGTGGAAATCGTGAACATCCCGTTTCAGGGCCTGTTCTCTGCCGTGCAATCGGGCCGGGTCGATATCGCCATGTCCTCGATCACGATCACGCAGGAACGCCTTGAGTCCGTGACCTTCGCCCAGCCCTATTATGACAGCGACCAGTCGCTGACCGTGGCCGCAGACGGCCCCGCGTCCTTGGATGAGATGTCGGGCAAGGTCGTCGGTGTCGATACCGGTTCCACAGGCGACATGTGGGCGACTGAAAATGCGGCTGAATACGGCTTTGCCACGATCAACCGCTACGAAGGTCTTGCGCCTGCCATGCTCGACCTCGCGGCTGGCCGGATCGCTGGCTACATCTCTGACATTCCGGCGCTGCAGTATTACGTCAAGGACAAGCCAGAGCTGAAGGTCGTCCAGCGGATCGCCACCGGCGAAGCCTATTCTATGATGTTCGCCAAGGACGCGCCGCTGGCCACCGAAGTAAACGACGTGTTGAGCGCGTTGAAAGAGGACGGCACCGTCGCTGCCCTGCATGAAAAGTGGTTCGGCGCGACCCCAGAAGACACGACATCGACCGTGACCGTCATGGATATGCCCACCTTGAACTAAGCGCCAAAAGCACGGCCCTAACCGGGGCCGTGCGACCTTGACTGAAAGACGCTCATGGACTTTTTCGACACCTTTTTGAACATGGCGGTGCTGCGCCGTAGCCTGCCGATGCTGCTGGACGGGCTGTGGCTGACGCTGCAACTGGGCGCTGCCAGTATCATTGCCGGGCTGGCGCTGGGATTAGTTGTGGCCTTGCTGGGCCTTTACGCCGTCAAACCTGTGCGCCTGCTCATGCGGCTTTATATCGACATCTTTCGGTCGATCCCGCTGCTGGTGCTGCTGATCGTCATCTACTACGCGCTGCCCTTCCTCGGCCTGCGCTTGTCCTCTTTTGCCTCTGCCATGACGGCCCTGACGCTGGTGTCGGGCGCTTACACCGCCGAGATTTTCCGCGCCGGGATCGAGGCGATCCCCCATGGCCAGTTTGAAGCGGCCGAAGCGCTGGGCCTGAACCAGCGGCAAACCATGTTCGATGTGATCCTGCCGCAGGCCGTCCGCATCGTGATCCCGCCGCTGACGAATAATTCGATTAACGTCATCAAGGACACCGCGCTTGCCTCTGTCGTCGCCATGCCGGACCTGTTGAAGCAGGCGACCCAAGCGCAGGCTTTGACGGCGAACCCCTCGCCGCTGATCGGGGCTGCGCTGATCTATATTGCGTTCCTGTGGCCGCTGGTCTTGTTCGTATCCTACCTTGAACGCCGCTATCACGGGGGGCGCCGGGCATGAGCTATGTCAGCATTCGCGATCTGCACAAATACTACGGCACCTATCACGCCCTGCGCGGCATCAACCTTGATATTGGCAAGGGCGAAGTCGTCTGCGTCATCGGCCCCTCCGGCTCTGGCAAATCAACCCTGATCCGCTGCATCAACCGGCTGGAAGACTTCGACAGCAAAAGCGAAATCCGCGTCGATGGCACTCCCGTCGTGCCGGGCCGCGCACTGGCCAAGGTCAGGGCAGAGGTCGGCATGGTCTTTCAAGGCTTCAACCTGTTCCCGCACTTGTCCGTGCGCGACAACGTCATGCTTGCCCCGCGCCGGGTGCGCGGCACGTCCCGCGCGGATGCCGCTAAGTTGGCCGATCAACTGCTTGCCCGCGTCGGAATTGCCGAACAGGCGGACAAATACCCGCAGCACCTGTCTGGCGGTCAGCAACAGCGCGTCGCCATCGCTCGCGCATTAGCGATGGAGCCGCAGGTGCTGCTGTTCGACGAGCCGACCTCTGCCCTTGATCCAGAGATGGTGGGCGAGGTGCTGGACGTGATGAAATCCCTTGCCGGAACGGGCGTCACGATGATCGTCGTCACGCATGAAATGGGCTTTGCCGCCCAAGTCGCCGACCGCGTCATATTCATGGACGGCGGCGAAGTGATCGAAACCGGCACACCGCAGCAGGTGCTTGAACATCCAACAGAATCCCGCACGCGCAATTTCCTTGGCGCCGTGCTGAACCACTAAAGACAGGCCACATTATGACAGATACACAAGACGCGCTCGACATGGGTTTCGTGCAATCCCAGTTCCCCGGCCTTGCATCGAACTGGGTGTTCTTTGACAACGCGGGCGGCAGCCAGATTGTCGGCGGCGTCGTGGATAAGATCAGCGAATTCCTGATCCACCGCAACGTGCAAATCGGCGGCAGCTATGCCGTATCCCAAGCCGCTGCCGAAGGGCTGATGCTTGGCCGCGTTGCCGCGCAAACGCTGGTGAATGCGGCCCGACCCGAAGAAATCGTCTTCGGCCCCTCGACTACGCAACTGATGCGCACGCTGGCCGCATCCATGCGCCGCCAGTTTCAGCCGGGGGACGAGATTATCGTCAGCCATGCCGACCACGAATCCAACATCGGTCCGTGGAAAGAGCTGGAAGAGTTCGGCATCGTCATCAAGAACTGGCCGCTGGACCAAGCCAGCATGACAATGCGGCTAGAGGATCTGGAACCGCTGATGACGGACCGCACAAAGTTGGTGTGCGTCCATCACGCGTCCAACATCCTTGGCTGGATCAACCCCATCCGTGACTTCGCCGATTTCGTCCATGCGCGCGGTGCGCGGCTGTGCGTCGACGCCGTCGCCTATGCCCCGCACCGGGCGATTGATGTGCAGGCGATGGACGCCGACTACTACGTCTTTAGCCTGTATAAATGCTACGGCCCGCATATGGCGATCATGTACGGCAAATACGATCTGCTGGGCGAGCTGGATGGCCAATACCACTGGTTCTATGGCAAGGACAAAATCCCCGGCAAACTAGAGCCCGGCAACCCGAATTACGAACTGGCCTACAGCACGACGGCGGTGGTTGAATACCTTGTCGCACTAGGCACCCGCCTTGGGGCCACGGGCAGCAACCGCGAAAAGCTGGAAGCCGCCTTTGACGGCATCACGGCGCAGGAAAACCTGCTGGCGGACCGTCTGCTGTCATGGTTGTCGGCCCGTAACGATTGCCATATCGTCGGGCGCGGGTTCGAGGGCGCGCAGCGCGTGCCGACCATCGCATTCCGCTTTGACGGCATGGACTCTGGCGCGATTGCCGGCGCGATGGATGCCTACGGCATTGCCATCCGCTTTGGTGATTTCCATTCGCGCCGCTTGGTCGAGGATCTGAATGAAAGCCACGACAGCGGTGTGCTGCGGGTGTCCATGGTGCACTATAACACGCTGGCGCAGGTCGATAAACTGACCGCCGCGCTGGCCGAAGTCGTATCTACCCAAGCGCTTGCATCATGAGCGCGCCGCACGATCTGGCCATCCGGGGCGGCACCATCGTCACTGCATCTGACCGTTTTCGCGCCGATATCGGCGTGCGGGACGGGCGCATCACCGACATCGCCGCCAGCATCGAAGGCGCGACAGAGGAAATTGACGCCACGGGCCTCTTCGTGCTGCCCGGCGGTATCGATGCCCATGTCCATCTGGCGCAGCCGACCTCTGACGGGACGGTCATGGCCGATGACTTTGAAAGCGGCACGCGGTCGGCGGCAGCGGGGGGCAACACCACGGTCTTGCCCTTTGCCATGCAGGTGAAAGGCACGTCACTGCGCGACTGCGTGACGGCTTACCACGAAAAGGCGGACGGCCAGTGCTATACCGACGTGTCCTTCCATCTGGTGATTTCCGACCCCACGCCGCAGGTGCTGGGGCAGGAACTGCCCGCCTTGGTGCGTGACGGATACACGTCGTTCAAGGTCTTCATGACCTATGACGATCTGGTGCTGAACGACGCCGAACTGCTGGACGTGTTCGACGTCGCCCGGCGTGAAAAGGCATTGGTCATGGTCCATGCCGAAGGCCACGACGCGATCAAATACATGACGTCCCGGCTGGAATCCGAAGGCAAAACCGCGCCCTATTATCACGCCGAAGCGCATCACCAAGTGGCAGAGCGCGAGGCGACCCACCGCGCCATCAGCCACGCCCAGCTAACCGATGTGCCGGTGATGATCGTTCACGTGTCTGGCCGCGACCCTATGGAGCAGATCCAGTGGGCGCAAAAGCGCGGCATGAAGGTCCACGCCGAAACGTGCCCGCAATACATCGCCCTGACCCGCGACGACCTAAAGGGGCTGAATATGGATTTCGAGGGGGCAAAATACGTCTGCTCTCCTCCGCCGCGTGACGCGGACAGCCAAGCTGCGATCTGGGAAGGTCTGCGCGACGGCACGTTCGAAGTGTTCTCCTCCGACCACTGCCCGTTCTTCTACGAAGGCTCGAACGGCACGGGTAAGGACAATCCAAAGGCGCGGACGTCTTTTAAATGGGTGCCCAATGGCATCCCCGGCGTTGAAACCCGCCTGCCGATCTTGTTTTCCGAAGGGGTCAGCAAGGGCCGCATTTCACTAGAGCGCTTTGTCGCGCTGACCTCGACCAATCCGGCGAAACTATACGGTCTTTACCCGCAAAAGGGTGCGTTGGTCATCGGGGCCGACGCGGATATTACGCTGTGGGATCCGGCAAAGCAGGCGGCGATCACGCAAGACAATCTGCACCACGGATCGGATTATACCCCATACGAGGGGATGCAGATTACAGGCTGGCCGGTCCGCACGATCCTGCGCGGACACACGATCATGCAGGACGGCGTAATCACCGGGACCAAAGGTGGCGGCCGCTATCAGACGCGGGGTACCAGTCAGGCGATGATCTAGGGGGCAGGGGCCCGGACGGCGCGGGTGCGGTTGGCCAACATGACGCCCGCGCAGATCAGCATCACCGCCAATGCGGTGCCGATGCTCAGCGCCTCGCCCAGCAATGGCACTGCCATCACGGCGGCAAGGGCGGGGGCAAGCGATCCGATCGTTGCCGCCTTCGCCGCGCCCAAACGGGCAATCGCGATGGCATAGGTCAGGGTCGCAACCAGCCCGGCCCCGACGCCTTGGGCAAGGATGAATGGCAGCGCATCGTGCAGACTGACATGGGCCAGATTGCTAGGCAGCACGCCGGTGGCCAGCAGCGGCGGCAGGACAAGCGCCGATGGCAGCGCCAACACCAGCGCGCAGCCCACCGGATCAAGCCCGCTGCCCCGCACGCCCAATGTATAGGTCGCCCAAAACAGGCTCGCCCCCAGCAGCATCGCCATGCCTGCCACGCTGCCCGCGGCCAAGCTGCCAGAGGCCGCGATCAAAGCCGCGACGCCCAGCAAGATCAGCGCCAAGGCGACAACGACCGACGGCTTTGGCCGCTCTCGGTACATCAGCCACGACAGAACGGCGACGGATACGGGCACTGTCCCGGCGATCAAGGCGCTGACATGCGTGGCCGATGTCTGCACCCCGCCGGACGCGGCCAGCCAAAAGAACGGCGCGCCTGCGCCGATCCCGATCATGGCCCAATTGCGCAGCGGTAAGCGGCGAAGCATGCCGATGCGTTTGGGCAAAAACGGCAGGAATACCAGCGCCGGGATGCCGGACCGGATGATCGCGACATCGCCAATCGTCAACTGGGACGCCGCCGCCGCACGGGTCGATAATGCGAACCCAGCCCAGACCAGAACGGTCACAGCTATCGCCGCGTATCCGATGATAAGTTGCAGGTGCGTGTCCCAGAAATTGACGCGCGGAAGGCCGAGGGGGTGGGGGGCGCTGTGCATGATCGTCCTGCGTGCAAAAGATGTCATTTTATACGATGAATGGATCGGCAGGTGATTGCTAATAATTGCCCCGAACGATTATTCTTTGGCAGATTATGCTAAGGAATCCCCTAAATGGATCGCAAAGACCGCCAGATCATCGCAGCGTTGCAACACAACGGCCGCCTGACCAATCAAGATTTGGCGCAGCAGGTGAACCTGTCCCCCTCGCCCTGTCTGCGTCGTACCCGCGCGCTAGAGGAACGCGGCGTAATCAAAGGATATACGGCGATTGTGGATGAAAAGGCCTATGGACTGCCGGTCACGGCGCTGGTGCGGATCAGCCTAGAACGGCATACCGGCGCAGTTGTCGATCTGTTTGAAAAGAAGGTGCGCGAGACGGCCCAAATCCTTGATTGCTACGTCATCACAGGCAGTGAGGATTATCTGCTGCGTGTGCTTGTCGAGGATTTGGCGGGCTACGAGGCCTTTGTGCGCACGAAGCTGCACAATATTCCGGGGATCGCGTCGATCGATTCAAGCTTTGCTTATGGCGTCTTAAAGCAGTCGACTATCTTTCCCGTATTGGACTGACGAAACTGATGCGCGACGCGGTCCATGACCACGCCGCGCATCATGCAAGCGTCACGCTTGCGCGGCCTTGGCCGCTGCGCGTTTGAAGAACAGAAAATACAGCACTGGGGCCGCGATCAGCGTCAGCACCGAAGCAAAGGCCAGGCCGCCCATGATTGTCACGGCCATCGACTGAAAGAACGCGTCGCTGATCAGAGGCAACATGCCCAAAATCGTGGTCGCCGCCGCCAAGAACACCGGCCGCAAACGCGAGGTAGAGGCCGAAACGATGGCATCGTCGAGCGGCATGTCGGGATAGGCTTCGCGGGTCAGGTCGATCTCTTCCACCAGCACGATCCCGTTTTTGATAAGCATGCCGGACAGCGATAGCAAGCCAAGCAGGGCCGTAAAGGTAAACGGCATGCCCGTACCCAGCAGGGCAAGGCTGACACCGTTGACCGACATCGGAACCAGCAGCCAGATGATCACCGGTTGTTTTACGGCATTGAAAAGTAACACAGAAATCAGCACCATAATGATAAGGCTGATGGGCAATTGCCCGCCCAAAGACGCCTGCGCGTCTGAGGAGCTTTCAAGCTCTCCGCCCCATTCCATCGTGTAGCCGTCTGGAATGGGCATTTCCTCGATGGTGGCTTGCACCTCTGCCATGACCTCTGTCGCGGTCATGTTGCGGGGAATATCTGCCCCCACAGTGATGACATCTGCGCGGTCGCGGCGGTGAAATAAGGTGTCCTGCGGTTCGAACACGAAACCGTCGATAACCTGCACCATCGGGACATTCACGTTGCCGCTTTCGGAATAGATCACGTGATCCGTTAAGGCCATGTCGTTGCCGGGCGGCGCGCGCAGGACGATCGGAACCTGGCGGTCGCCTTCGCGGAAGGTGCCAGCTGTCAGCCCCTCGACGGCGAACTGCAGAACCTTGGTGATATCGGATCGAGAGATCCCCGCATCCTGCGCGCGGTCATCGGCATAAATCGGGCGCAGGACCAGCTCTCGCTCGCGCCAATCTTGACGAAGCGCGCTGACGTTGTCTGACGCCGCATCCATCCGGGCCATCGCCTGATCCGCCAAGTCGCGCAGCGTGTCGGGGTTTGGACCGGAAAAGCGCACCTCGATCGGGGCACCGCCGCCGGGACCAAACGCCAAGCGCTTCACGCGGAATTCACCCTGTGGAATCGCGCTGTTCGCGTATGCCTCTAGCGCGTCCATCTCATCTTCGATCACATCAAGCGAGGTGACGCGCACGATCATATGGCCGTAGCCGGGATTGGGATCCTCGGAATTATAGGTCAGCATAAACCGCGACGCGCCTTGGCCGACGAAGGCGGAATAATCCGTCACCTCGGCACGTTCGGCCAGCCATTTTTCTAGTACGGCAATATCGTCAGAAGTCTGGTGGATCGACGCCCCTTGCGGCAGCTTGTAGTGCACAAAATAAAGCGGCGTGTTGCTGTCGGGAAAGAACTGCTGCTTAATTTGGCCGAATAGGCCGTAGCAAACAACCGTGGTCGCAACCAACCCCGCAACCACCAGCCAGCGGAACCGCAGACACACCCGCAACACGCCAGCATAGGCGCGAAAAAGCCCGCCATTGTAGCCGCCGGTTTCATCGCCGTTGCCACGTTTGAAAAAGTAATGCCCCAACAAAGGCGTCACGGTGATCGCTAAAACCCATGATAGCAGCAGCGAAATCGCGATCACAGCAAAGAGGGAAAACAGGAACTCGCCCGTCGCATCGGGGCTAAGCCCGATCCCCGCAAAAGCCATGATGCCAATGACCGTGGCCCCAAGCAGTGGGATCTGCGTTTTGGACGCCGCGTCAGAGGCGGCGTCGCGGGATGACTGCCCGCCGCGCATGGAAATCTGCATCCCCTCGGCCACAACAATCGCGTTATCCACCAGCATCCCCATGGCGATAATCAGCGCGCCAAGGGAAATCCGCTCCATCTCGATCGAGCCGATGGCCATGAACAGCAGCGTGCCGACGACGGTCAGCAGCAAGGTCGTGCCGACGACGATTGCGGCCTGCCAGCCCATAAAGACGGCCAGCACGACAACCACGATCACGACTGACATCGCCAGGTTGATCAGAAACGCGTTCGAGGCTTCTTCGACCAATTTGTGCTGTTGGTAAATCGGTTCTATCGACACGCCAAGCGGGATATCGACGCGCAATTCAGCCAAGCGCGCCTCGACCCGTTTGCCGACTTCGACGATGTTTTCAGTCGCAATTCCGGCAACGCCAAGGGTAAAGGCATCGACGCCATTGTGCCGGATGATCAGGTTAGGGTTGGTTTCCCGCGCCCGGTAGACTTCTGAAAAGTCGGCCAAATTGATGACTTCGCCGCTGACCCCGACGGACAAGGCGGCGATTTCTGCGACGCTGTCAGACCCTTCGGGGCGTTGGATGATCGTGCGGCCGTCCGGCGTTTGAATTGTGCCGCCGTCAACAACCTCATTGGCACCGGCCAGCGCGCCTTGAATCGCGGCAGGCGGAATCCCCATGGTTGTGCTTAGCGCCAGATCGGGTTCGACAAAGATCACCTCGTTAGGAACGCCTGACAGCGCCACGTTCGACACGCCTTCGACGCCCAGCAGTTGCCTGCGCAAAAAAGCCGACAGATTGTTAATCTCGGCGTCGGAAAAGCCGGGGGCGGTGACGGCAAAATACAGGCCATACACATCGCCAAAACTATCGTTAATAAACGGTGTCGATGTGCCGCTGGGCAGGGCCGCTTCGCCGACACGGTTGCGCAGTTTGGTCCAGATTGCGGGCAGTTCGGTGCCGTCATATTGGTCGCGCATATTGACCGTAATCCACGACAAACCAGGCTGGTTCATCGTCTGGATGTCTTTGACTTCGCCCATCTTTTGGATTTCGGACTCAATCGGCTCTGACACCTCTAGTGCGACCTCTTCCGCTGATGCGCCGGGGTATTGCGTGACGACGATGGCGGTTTTGATGGTAAAGGCCGGGTCTTCAAGGCGGCCTAAAGTGCTAAAGCCCCAGATGCCGCCCAATAGGCAGATCAGCATCATAATCCATGCGTAAACCGGGCGGTCGATAGAGGCGCGTGCGATATCCATGATGATTTAGTTCCCGAAGCCGACAAAGCGGCGCACGGTGTCGCCGTCGGTCAGCGCGCTGGCCCCGATCACCACGATTTCCTGCCCCGGTGTCAGCCCTGCCAAGACCTTTACCTTGCCGTTGTCGGTCGGCGTGATGTCCACCGGCGTTGCCGCGACTGTGCCCTCGCTTGCGCCGGTTGGCGAGAAGACCATGACGCTGGTGCTATTGTCATTTTCCACGATCACGGCAGAACTTGGCACGATAATGCCCGCCTTGCCGGTCGGTAAAAGGGCGGTCACTTTGGCCGACGCGCCGGGCAAAACGTTCAGGTCATCGGGCGGTGTCATGCCCAGTGTGATGCTATAGGTTTGGCCAATTTGCGCTGTCTCGGCGTTATACTCGCGCAATTCCAACGGGTAGGTTTTGTCGTTGGATGAGAATTCAGCATAAACTTGGATCGCGGAATCGCGGCTTGCGCTTTGAAACAGGGTTTCGGGCACGTCGATTTCGATCCGCAAATCAGACATGTCATGCAGGCGCACCACAGAGCTGCCCGCCGCCACGGTCGAGTAATTGGGCACAGAGCGGGCGGCGACGATGCCGTCAAATGGCGCATGCAAAGTGGCGTTGGCCAGATCGCGCTGCGCGTTGCGCACGGCGATATCGGCCAGTTCAGCCTGCGTATCCGCATCCTGCAGCGTCGTTTCGGTGACAGAGCTGCCGACCAATTCGCGGTAGCGATCGGCGGTGCGATCCGCCTGTGTTTTCTGCGCGGTCGCCTGCGCAAGCGCGAGTTCGAACGGCACTTGATCCATACGGGCGACCAGATCGCCAGCTTTGACGGTGGCGCCTTCTTCGACAGGGAATTCTTCGATTTGGCCGCCGACTTGGAACGCCAGATCGACGGTTTCACGCGCTACGACCCGTCCAAAAAACACGCGCTGCTCTTCTGCGGCGCGCGAGGTGACTGTTTCCAGTTTGACGAAAGGGGCCTGCGATTGTGCCACGGCAGGCATCGCCAAAGTGCAGGCCAGAAACGCGATCAAAAAGGGCTGTTTCACCTAATATTCCTTTGTCGGGCGTCAGGTCATATTATCAACCTACCGCGTGTCACCTTACCAAAACGCTACGCTTGCACTGTAGTGGCTGCGTTTGGGCACGGCAAATGATGGTCCAAGCCCAGCTTGATTCAAGTTCGCGGCTGGAATGACATTTGTGTCAAAATGATGCAAGTGTCATTTTAGTCCGCGTGCGAATGTGTTATGCGCTGCATCGAAGGGGACGAACGCCATGTCTGACACAGCGCCATCTGACCACCGCACCCGCGTTGCCGCCGACCGGCGCGAAAAGACGCGCGCGCGGCTGGTCCAAAGCGCGATCCCCGTTTTCGCCGAAAAGGGCGTTGATGCCTCGGTGATCGACGACGTGATTGCCGCGGCGGGTGTGTCGCGCGGTACTTTTTATAACTATTTTCAAAGCAATCGCGACTTGCTGATTGCTGTAAATCATCAACTTGGTGACGAGCTGATCCTTGTGGTCAAGGAAACAGTGGCAGGTTTCCCTGACCCCGCTGAACGGGTTGCGGCGGGTATTGGTTTGCTGATCCAAGTGACGCGGGACAAGCCGCTGCTCGCGCGTTTTGTCGCGAAATGCGGCCTTGATACCGCGGGGCCAAGCAGTTTGGTCTATCAGTATCTCGCCGATCAAATCCAAAAAGGCATTGATGAAGGCCGGTTCTTGCCATGTCCGCTGCCCATCGCTTTGGATATGCTGGCGGGGGCGACCCTATGCGCGGTCCTGCGGATCAGTCAGGGCGGGGTTAGCGACCAGCACGGGCCAGAGGTTGTGAACATGATCCTGCGCGGTCTTGGCCTGAATGCGCACGACGCGCAAACGCTTGCTGCCAAGCCGTTGCCGCACTTGGATATTCAGGCAGCATGTTCGTTGATGTCCAGCACATCGCAGGCACAGGGCTAAGGGCCGAACTGCGCCCTTATACCTTAGTTTGCACCGGCGTCGTCGGCCCATGATCCAGTCGAAAGATATGGTCAGCCGCCCCTTTGGGGAAATATTGTCGCACCAGCGGGTCATGCCCGGGCACAATCAGCCCCGGCGCAGAGGCAAGGTGTTGCAGCGTGTCAAAGCCATCGAGCATGTTCTGCAGATCGACGACGATGGGAAACGGTTTGCGCGCCCACAGGTTTTCATAGAAATGCGCCGCGTCAGAGGCGAGCACCAGCCACCCTGCTTGCGTGCGCACGCGGACCGCTTGCAAACCGCGTGAATGGCCGCCGATGCAATGCACCGTCACGCCGTCCGCGACCTGTGCTTCACCATCGTGAAAGATGACTTTGCCAGCATACAGCCGCTTGATCGCGGTGCAGACGTGATCAGCGGTGAAAGGCGCGCGCAGGGTGTCGTGGCACATGCACGGTCCGGTGGCATAGGCCATTTCGGCGGTCTGCAAATGCAGGGCGGCATTGGGGAACAGGTGCAGCCCGCCCGCGTGGTCATAATGCAGATGGGTGACGATCACCTGCGTAATATCGTCTGGCGTCAGGCCCAGGGGGGCAAGGGCGGCGGCGGGGTTCATGCGAATGGGGCGCTGGCGCAACGCGGCCTCGGCGTCGTCATAGCCGGTATCGACAAGGATCACCTCTGACCCGCGCCGCAGCAACCACATGAAATAATCCATCGGATGCGGCGCGTCGTGGTTGTCATCAAAGATAAAGCTATCGCCGCGCACACGCGCATTGCGGTCAGCGTATTTGATTGCGTGAACTTCCCACAGGCTCATTGCCAGACCTCGGTAAAGGTCTGAACGGTTTTATCCGCCACCATGTCGCGCACTACCGTGTCAAAGGACACGAAATGCGCGCTTTTCAGATGAACCTGAAACGCATCCGCGTCGGTGTAGACCTCGTATAAAAACACCTCATCAGGGCGGGCCGGGTCGGTGCAGACGTCGAACTGATGGCACTCTGGCTCTGCACCCAGCGACTGGGCGGCATTGGCCAGCATGTATTTCAAAAACGCCGTCTGCGTTCCGGGGTGCAGGCGAAAGGTGACAGTCACGACAAACATAAAAGCCTCTTTTCAGAACAGACGTACCAGCGTCAGAGAGATCGCAGGGATGTAGGTGATCAAGCCTAGCGCGATGATTGCGACAATATAAAGCGGTGCCATGGCCCGCGCGATGCTGAGCACGCCGACCCCTGAAATCCGCGATGCCACATAAAGCGTCGCACCGACGGGTGGCGTGAACAAGCCGATGGCAACATTGCAGACCATGATGACGCCCAGATGCACTGGGTCGACGCCAAAGCTGACCGCCGTGGGCAGGAACAACGGCGCGGTCAGCAAAATGGCAGGCACCGGGTCCAGCACAAGTCCAAGGATCAGCATCACGATATTGACCAGCAGCAGGAAGACCCAAGGCGAGCTGGAAAAGGACTGCACCGCACCCACAAGGATCGTCGGCATCTGCTCTAGCGTGATCAACCAGCCAAGCACGCTGGTCGCGCCGATCACGACCATCACGATGGCAGAGGTCACAAAGGCGTCGATCATCAGGTTCGGCAGGTCGCGCAGTGCAAAATCGCGGTAGACCAGCATCGTGACGGCAAGGCCGTAGATGACGGCAACGGCGGCGGCCTCTGTCGGGGTGACGAAGCCGGAAAAGATACCGCCAAGGATCAGGACAGGCATCATCAGCGCGGGCAGGGTGCTGACAAAGGACTGCCGCAGCGCCTTGCGGCTGGTGCGGTGCCCGCCCGCGTCGCAGCCTGTCGATTTGCCGACGCGGTAGCAGACGATCATGAACAAGCCGCCAAACAGCAGGCCCGGCACGGTCCCGGCCAGAAACAGATCGGCGACGGATACGCCGCCGACGAAGCCATAAATCAGCATCGGGATCGACGGTGGAATGATAATGCCGATCGTACCCGCAGCAGCGACAAGCCCAGCAGCAAAAGCGGGTTTGTAGCCTTGCTTGGCCATATTCTTGATCATCACGGACCCGATGGCTGCGCTATCGGCAATGGCAGAGCCAGAGATGCCGCCAAAGATCATCGACGCCCCGACAACAACCATGCCAAGCCCGCCGGGCATGAAACCCAAGAGTTCCTTAGAGAACGTAATGATCCGTTGGCCGACGCCGCCCCGGCTCATGAGTTCGCCAGCGACGATGAACAGGGGGATGGCGATGAAATGGTTCGGCTCCACCCCGCCGATAAAGTTGAGGTAAAGCGCCTGCAGCGGGTAGCCCAGATCGAAAACAATGATCGGCAGGACCGAGGAGATCAGGATCGCCCAGACCAGCGGAATGCCAAGGAAGACGGTCGTCAGAAAGACCACGACAACGAAAAGAAGGATCATGCGCCGCCCCCGTCCGTCATCGGCACGCCGCGCAGGACAAGCCACGAATTAAACAGGTGAAACATCAGGCTAAGCGCCATGCCCGCCGGCATAGATGCGTAAAGCAGGCCGACCGGCCAATACAGCACTGTCGTGCTTTGCCGCCACGTGTGCCCGGAAATGCTGATGCCTTTGATAATCAGGCTGAGCAGCAACGCGGCGATCAGCAGGTTGATTGCATGTTCCAGCAGCGCCTTGGCGCGGGGCGAAAACAGTATGTCCACAATTTCCGTCACGCGCATCTGTGCGCCCCGCGCCGTCACGGCGGCGCACCCCAGAAAGGTCGTCCAAAGCAGCAAGAACGCTGTGACCTCTAGCGACCACGCCAGATCGAACCCGGCCAGGCTGCGCAGCGTCGCATTCGCGAAAACCAGTGTCAGGATCGCAAAGCCGCCAAGCGCAAGCAAAGCATCAATCACGCGGCTCAGGCCAAGCAAAAATGGCGGGTAGTACAAACGGAAATCCATGGCGGGGGCCTTTTAAAACCGGAGTGGGGGAGGTGCCGGTTCAGGCACCTCCGCAGGTCGGGCGATAATGCTTGGCTATTGGGCAGGCATTGCGGTGCGGATCGTCTCGACCTCGGCCAGCACCTTGTCGACTTCGGTGCCGTAAACGCCGCGCGCCTGATCATAGACCGACGCGACCGCATCGCGGAACGGGCCCACGTCTGGCGTGATGATCGTGGCGCCCTCTGCGGCCATCTGTTCAAGCTGGGCCGCCTCAGAGCTTTTGACCAGTTCGCGGCTAAACGCTGACGAGTCGGCGGCGGCGCGGGTGATCGCGTCTTTGTCGACGTCAGAAAAGCTTTGCCACGTCTTCTCGGCCACGGTCAGTGGCAGGGGCGAATAGACGTGCCGCGTCAGGGTCAGATAGGGCGCGACTTCGGTGAATTTCAGCGACAAAATGGTGTCGACCGGGTTTTCCTGGCCGTCCACAGTGCCCTGCTGGATCGCCAGGTAAACGTCCGTCACCGGCATGACGACAGTCTGAAAGCCGATTGCTTCCATCGTCCAGCGGATCATGTCGTTCGGAAAGACGCGCATTTTCTTGCCCGCGGCATCGGCCGGGGCATTTAGCGGAAATGTCGTGGTAAAGCTGCGAAAGCCAGCTTCCCATGTGGATAGGACGCGAAAGCCGACCTCTGGCAGTTTGGCAAATTCGCCCTGCATCCATCCAGAGTTGTCGTAGAATTCCCAGCCCTGTTCGTAGCTGTCGACCAGAAACGGCATCGCCGTCAGGTTCAGGGATGGCAAATACGATGCATAGGAACCCGTCGCGGACACGGTGAAATCGACGCCGCCAAGCTGCATTTGTTCGATCGCTTTGGGGTCATTGCCCAGCTGACCGGCCGGGAAAATCCGCACCTCGTAGCGGCCTTCGGTGTATTCTGTGACCTTTTCGGCAAAGACCGCCGCCGCCTGATCGCGCGACCCGCCGGGGTTGTCGGTGTGGCTGAATTTTAAAACTGTCTGTGCCTGCGCGGCCCCGGCAATCAGCAACGCTGCGGCGGCTGCGGCAAAGCGCAATGATGTGGTGATCTTCATGTTCATGGTTTCCTCCCAAAAGCTAGAACAGTCGGTATTGTATTTATTTGCGTATGCGTTAATAAATGTGTTGTCAACTTTTGGATTTGATCCAATGCAACGAAAGCCCGAGGATGCAGGCCATGAAGCAGAATTTTGAAATTGCGGTATTTGAAGGCGACGGCATTGGTCCTGAAATCATCAGTCCCACGGTCGCGATCCTGAAAAAACTGGCGGCTCTGTCGCCTGATTATACCCTTAGCTTTGCCGATGCGCCTGCGGGCGCAGCGCACTATGCCCGCACAGGGGAATCGTTGCCCAAGGCGTCGATGGATCTGGCGCGCAGCGCTGATGCGATCCTGCTGTCGGCGATGGGGCTTCCATCCGTGCGTTACGCGGACGGCACCGAAATCTCGCCTCAGATTGATCTGCGCAAGGCGCTGACGCTGTTTGCCGGGGTGCGGCCTGTGACGGTGCGCGCGGGGCAACCGACGCCGCTGAACATGCCGGACGGGAAAGAGATCGATTTTGTCCTGATCCGCGAAAGCACCGAAGGCCTGTTTTATACCCAAGGGCGCGGCGAGGTGACGAAAGACGAAGCGCGAGAGACGCTGCTGATCACCCGCGATATTTCGGAAAAGCTGTTCCGCTTTGCGTTCAATCTGGCGCAAACGCGCAAAGACACGGGCCGCGGCCCCGGTAAAGTCACCTGCGTCGACAAGGCCAACGTTTTCCGCGCCTTCGCCTTTTTCCGAGAGATCTTTGACGCAGAGGCGGCGCGCCACCCTGATCTGATCGCCGATCACGCCTATGTCGATGCAACGGCGCTTTGGATGGTGCTGAAGCCGTGGGATTTCGACGTGCTGGTGACGGAAAACATGTTCGGCGACATTTTGTCCGATCTGGGGGCCGGGCTGATGGGCGGGCTGGGCCTAGCGCCTTCGGCGGATATCGGGCTGGATCACGCGGTGTTTCAGCCTTGCCATGGCTCTGCGCCCGATATCGCGGGGCAGGGGCTGGCCAATCCGCTGGCGATCATCTTGTCCGCGGCCATGATGCTAGACTGGCTTGGCATCAAACACGATAACCCGGCGATGACCGCAGATGGCAAACGTCTTCGCGAAGCGGTGGAGGCCGTGGTGGCGACAGGCAAAGTTCTGACGCGCGATCTGGGCGGCACCTCTGGCACGGCGGATGCGGCGGACGCGGTTGCCGCGGCATTGGGTTTGGTATGACAGCGCCTGCGCGCCTGCGCGTGGCCTGTGTCGGGGCCGGCTATTTCAGCCGGTTCCACTATGACAGCTGGGCGCGCATTGACCGGGTCGATCTGGTTGGATCGTGCAACCGCGATATCGAAAAGGCGCGGGCGACTGGATTGCCCGCCTTCGATGACCTGCAAGCCATGTTGGACCAGACACAGCCTGACCTGCTGGATATCGTCCTGCCGCCCGTGGCCCATGCGGACACCATCCGCACGGCGCTGCGGTGCGGGGTAAAGCTGATGATTTGTCAAAAGCCGTTCTGCCAATCCTTGATTGAAGCCCGCGCTATCGTCGCAGAGGCAGATGCCGTTGGCGCCCGCATCGTCGTGCACGAAAACTTTCGGTTTCAGCCGTGGTACCGTGTGATCAAGGCAGCGCTTGATCGCGGCGCGATCGGGACGGTTTTGCAGGCCACGTTTCGGCTGCGCACCGGCGACGGGCAGGGCCCGGACGCCTACCTTGATCGGCAGCCATATTTTCAACAGATGGACCGGTTTCTAATCCACGAAACAGGCGTGCACTGGGTCGACACATTTCGGTATTTGTTCGGCAATCCGCTGTCTGTCTATGCCGACCTGCGCCAAGTAAATCCCGTCCTTGCGGGCGAGGATGCAGGCTACGTCCTGTTTGATCATCCCGGCGGGGTGCGGGCGATGTTCGACGGGAACCGCAACCTTGACCACGCTGCCGACAACCTGCGCCGCACCATGGGCGAGGCTTTAATTGAAGGCACCGACGGAACCCTAACGTTGACCGGCGACGGTGTGGTCACCCTGCGCGGCTTTCACGCGATGACGACGCAGACTCTTATCGGACCAGATCACTGGGACGGCTTTGGCGGGGACTGTGTGCATGCGTTGCAAAGTCACGTCGTCGCCGGGGTTCTGGATGGCGCGCCGCTTGAAAACCTTGCACCGGACTACCTGTCTGTGATTCAGATAGAGGACGACATCTACGCGTCCTCGCGCGAGGGCCGCAAAATCAAGCTGGAGCTGTCTTGAAAAACCTCGATGACCGAGTCCTTTCCTCGACACAGCGCGCGGTTCAATCCCTGCGCGAGCTTATTTTCTGCGGTGAACTTCCCGCCGGTTCTGACCACCTAGAGGCAGAGCTGGCAGAGCGGTTCGGTATGTCCCGCACCCCGGTCCGAGAGGCCGCTTTGGTGCTGGAAAGCCAAGGTTTGGTGGAAATGCGCCCGCGCAAAGGCATTCGCATTTTGCCTGTGTCTGCTGACGACATGCGCGAAATCTATGATGTGCTGACCGAACTGGAAAGCCTTGCCGCGCAGCAGGCCGCGCTGCAAGGCTATCAGGCCAGCGATCTGAAAAACCTAGAGGCCGCGATCAACGACATGGACGACGCGATCAAAGCGGGTGACCTAGACGCTTGGGCGCAGGCGGACGACCGGTTTCATACCGAACTCGTGCGGCTTGGCAAAAACGCGCGGATCGAAGCGATCGTCGCAATGATGAGCGATCAGGTCAAACGCGCCCGCGCGCTGACCCTGTTCATGCGCCCGCTGCCCGTCAAATCGAACGAAGATCACCGTATGGTGTTTGAGGCGATTAAACGCGGTGATGCGGATGCGGCGCACCGCATTCATAAAAGTCATCGGCAAAACGCCAAGGACATGCTGATCGCGCTGCTGCGCACCAATCGGTTGTCGCGGATATAAGCCCGCTTTCCTGCTGCATGCTTGCGGCACCGCGAAAGCGTCCCGGCCCAGCCTGCGGGCGCTAGACCAGTGCGGCGTTTGGCATTTGGAACGTGAAAACCGTCTCGTTATCGGTTGATGTCACGGACAAGGTGCCACCATGACCCTTTGCAATTTCCGACGCGATAAACAGGCCCAATCCCAAACCTTCGCGGCTGGGCCGGTCGCCGCCGCGGTGAAACGGCTCGAACAAGGTTGGCAACATGTCATCGGGGATCTTGGCCCCGCCATTTGTCACGGCCAGCGTAAAGGTGCCGCCTAGGACCTTGGCGCTGACCTGAATGGGTGTCCCTTCGGGGCCGTGCGTGACCGCATTGGCCAGAAGGTTCGAAAACAGCTGCGAAATGCGCGGCGCGTCGCAGTTCACGGTGCCGGGCAGGTCGATGTCTGCGACGATCTGTTGGTCCGGCGCAACCGCCTGCAATTCAGCAATGATCTGCGCTAGCGATGCGCCAAGGTCAGTGTTAGCGCGCCGTTCAATGACGATGCCGCCGCCACTGCGTTTGCGCGCCTGATCTAGCAAGTTTTCAATCAAAAGCGCCATCCGGTTAACTGACGCCCGCATCAACCCAACCAGCTCAGTCGCTTGTGGGTCATTAATGCGCCGTTCTATCATCCGCAAACCAGCTGTCAGTGCGTTGACCGGATTGCGCAGATCATGGGCCAAAATCGCAATAAACTGCTCTTGTTGTTCGGCCAATGCGCGCTCTTGCGTCAGCGCCGCGCGGCTTTGCGAGAGCGCTTCGTCGTTGTCCAAAATCTCGCCGATCATGCGGGCGAACAGGCGAAACATGGCCAGAATCCGGTCCTGTTTCAGCACACGCGGGGTAGGGTCGATGGCGCAAAGCGTGCCAAAGAATGACCCGTCAGCCCGCAGGATTGGGACGGAAATATAACTGCGAAAGTCGTACTGCGCGGGGCAATGGTGGTCCACATAATGCGGATCGCTGTGGACATCGTTGATGACGATCTCTTCACCATAGTTGCGCACCTCGTGGCACAGCGTGCTTTCAACGTCGAGCTCGTCACCGGGTTTTAAGCCGAAATTGATGTGATCAACGGCCTGACAGGTCACCCATCGTGTATCCGTCACGCGGGCCACGGCGGTAAATCCCATGCCTGTGGCCAGCACAATGGTTTCCAATAGTGTCGGTATGGTCGGGCTGCGGCCAATCGCGGCAATATCTTCGTGAAAATCGTGCGCAGGTGTCACAGGCGGGGTACTCTCATCGAAGGTGCGCAGGCTTATTTATCTGCGTCATATGTCACCGTTTAAAAGATGACACCTCCTTGTGCCATAAACTATGACATATGTTAACGCTCAGCGGGCTTCGCGGCGGCACTCGGCCTATATCAGCCGCCTTTGCTGATGTTGCCCCGGTTGGGCCACGCAAGCGTGGCCCGCCGCCGCTACCATTTCAGCGCAAACCGCCCGGCGATAGCACCGACCCCGGCCACGCCAAGGATCGCCAGCGTGTACCATGTGCCGTAAAATAGCGGAGAGTTCTCAATGCAATACAGCGAATAGATCGCCGCGGCAAAGCCTGCTGCCGTCAGCCCGGCCACCATGCCGCAGCGCATGGGATGTTCCGGTGCGCCGCGCCGCAAGGCAACCAGCAGGGCGGCAAGGATCGGGGCGGACAGCACGGGAATCGAGACCAAACAGGTCATGATGGACTTGCCCTGCAACGCCATGGACCAAGACGGACCGGGGGTGGTTAACAAAGTCGCCGCGACAAGCAGCGCCAACACGGCGGGCAGGGCCCAGATCGCATGGCGGGTGCGGCTTTGCCCAGCAGGGCGGGCCTGCGCCAGCATCCACGGCAGCGCAATCGCGCCCAGCGCCAATGGCAGTAGGGTCTTGGCCAGCAGCGGCATATTGCCATAAATCGCGGCGGGATCGGACCGAACGCCCCACAGCACAGCAAACAGCACCGCCGTCAAAGCCGTCCCGCCTGCAAGGCCCAGCATCACGCCGTTGGTCAGTAGACCGGGACGCACCGGGGTCATATCTGCCCCAAGGCTGGCAATCAGATCATTCGTATTCATGTCGGGGCCTTCTGGTTGGCCGTTTCAGGGTCGTCTTCGGCAACCGCAGCGCTAAGCCGCGTCATTGCCCTGTGCAGGGCCACGCGCACCGCGCCGGGTGTCATATTTAACTGGGCCCCCACCTCTTCGGCGGTCAGCCCTTGCAGTTTAATTTGCCGCACAATCGCGGCAGAGGTATCGTCAAGCCGCGTCAGCAACACGTCCAAATCACGCGCAGCAGTCGGGTCGATAACGTTGTCATCAGCCACCTGCGCCTCTTCGCCGTCAAAGGCGGTGGTGCGGCTCCGTCCTGATTTGCGCAGGGCGTCGATCGTTTTGTACCGCGCAATCGCATAAAGCCATGCGCTGACCGGTTCATTTTCACGCCAAGTATGGCGTTTTTCGTGGATCGCAATCAGGACGTTCTGCAAGATGTCCTCGCAATCTTCGTGACGCCCACCACTGCGGGCTTGGATGACACCCCGCAGCACCGGTGCGACCTGTTTCAGGAACGCGATATAGGCGTCGCGGTGTCCATTATTCGCTTGCCGCAGTAGGTCGGCCCATTTGGCGTCTCTCATTGGTCCGACACCTTTCAGTTCGTTGCAGCGACGTGCTTCGTTACAGGCTGCGGCATAAATAGTTCACACCACCTTTCAAATGCAAATCTTTGGCAACACGGGATGTTACATTGCTTCACCTAAACGCGAGGGCTGTAACAGATCGGGTTTGGCCAGCGAATTGCCTAGCATCGGACGCCAACAGGGTGCCGAGTGTTAGACCGGAGAAGAAACATGAACACCAAGACAACAACCCTCGCTCTCGCAATCCTCGGCGCATGTGCCACCGTGACCGGCGCCAGCGCGCAGGACATGGAAAAGTGCTTCGGCGTGGCACTGGCCGGCGAAAACGGCTGTGCAGCTGGCCCCGGCACGACCTGCGCCGGCACCTCCACCATCGACTATCAGGGCAACGCTTGGTCCTTGGTTCCCGCTGGCACCTGTGCAGACATGGCTGTGCCTGCTGCTGCTGACGGCACCGACCGCATGGGTTCGCTGGAAGAGCTGACACGCGACATCCCGGCCTAATCGCCGATCTGCACCGCGCGGGCCCCAATCCGCGCGGTGCACCTTTAGCCTAAGACATAAGGACCTCTGCCATGACCCAGCTTCCTGATACCGTCGGCATCGGCTTTAAACGCTCCCACTTCGATGCGTTGCAGGCCACGCCAAATCGGCTGGGTTTCCTAGAGGTTCACGCAGAAAACTACATGGGTGACGGCGGCCCGCCCCACGCCCAACTGATGAAATTGCGCGCTGATTA
Source organism: Loktanella salsilacus (assembly GCF_900114485.1). GTDB lineage: Bacteria > Pseudomonadota > Alphaproteobacteria > Rhodobacterales > Rhodobacteraceae > Loktanella > Loktanella salsilacus. The sequence continues at coordinate 210,828 of NZ_FOTF01000003.1, forward strand.
CGCCCTGTCGATCCACGGTGTGGGCCTGTCCATCGGCGGCGCTGGCCCGCTGGACCGCGATCACCTGACCCGCCTCAAAAATCTGTGCGAGCGTTACCAGCCAGAAAGCTTTTCCGAGCATCTGGCATGGTCCAGCCACAGCGATGCGTTTTTGAACGACCTGCTGCCGCTGCCCTATGACGACGAAACGCTTGCGACAGTGTGCGAACATATCGACCAGCTGCAAAGCGCGATTGGCCGCCCCATGTTGCTGGAAAACCCGTCCACCTATGTGACGTTCGAAACCTCTACCTTGGCCGAGACGGATTTCCTGCGCGCTATTGTTGATCGCACCGGATGCGGGTTGCTGCTGGATGTGAACAACGTTTTTGTCAGCTGCACCAATCACCGCGCCGATCCGCGTGCCTATCTGGCGGCCTTTCCAACGCAAGCCGTCGGTGAAATCCACCTAGGCGGCCACGATGAAGAAGAGTTGCCGTCTGGCCCGCTACTGATCGATTCCCACGGTGCTCCTGTCGCTGACCCGGTCTGGACGCTTTATGCGGAAACGATGCACCGCCTTGGCCCGCGCCCGACATTGATCGAATGGGATACAGACGTGCCCGCGCTGTCTGTGCTGCTGGATGAAGCGAACCGCGCGGCCGATATTCTGGACGGGGCGCGCCATGCAATCGCATCTTGAAACCCAAGCCGCGTTCCGCGCGGCCCTGAACAACGCAGAGCTGCCGCCCGGCATTACCGCTGTGGGCGATCTGGACCGGCGTTTTTCGGTCTATCGCAACACCGTCGCCCATTCCCTGTCAGAGGCGCTGGGCCAGCGCTTTCCATCCGTTGCCCGCATTGTGGGGGATGCGTTTTTCAAGGCTGTGGCGCAGATTTTTGTGACCGCGCATCCACCGCGTTCACCCGTCTTGCATACCTATGGCGACGCATTCCCCGCATTTCTGGCCAGCTTTCCGCCCGCCGCCACGCTGCCCTATCTGCCAGACGTCGCCCGGATCGAACTGCTGCGCGGCGAAGCTTATCACGCCGCCGATGCGGACCCGATGCCTGCAGATACCTGCGCTGCGCAGATCAGCGCTGACCCGGATAATGCGGTGCTGTCGCTGCACCCATCGCTGCGGGTCTTTGTTTCAGACAGCTATCCTGCTGTGTCGATCTGGGCAATGAACCAGCCCGGCGGGGCCGCCGTCCCGCCACCGCCGGACGCAGAGGCGGCGTTGATCTTTCGCCGGGGCGACAATGCCGCCGTGCTTAAAATTGACCCTGACGCGGCCCGGATCGTCGCCGCGCTTATCGGCGGTGCGCCCCTTGGCGCGGCCTGCCAAGATGTCGCGCCCGATATCGCGGCTTCGGCGTTTTCGACCCTTCTACAACACGGGCTGATCATCGGCCTGTCCCAAGCCAAAGAAAGTGGGACCCATGACTGATTATACCGGTACGAACATGAGCCAAACCAAAGGCGACGCCATCCGCCGCACGTTCCGCAGTGTGAACGCCTTGGCTGGACGCTTGCCGTGGTCAGTCCCGGCATTGCTGGCCCGCCTGATTCCGGCGGCGGTATTCTGGGCATCAGCCCGGACCAAGGTTGACGGCTTCGCCATTGCGGACGGCACATGGTGGCTGTTTGAAAACGAATACGCCTTGCCGATCATCCCATCCGCGCTTGCCGCTGTGATGGCGACGCTGGCAGAGCATATCTTTGCCGTCACGCTGGCGCTTGGCTTTGCAACGCGCCTGTCGGCAGCGGCGCTGCTGGGGATGACGCTGGTTATTCAGGTGTTCGTCTATCCAGACGCTTGGATCACACACGGGCTGTGGGCGGCGTGTTTTCTGGTGCTGATCGCTAAGGGTCCGGGCGCTATCTCGCTCGACCGTGTGCTGCGCCTTGATGACTGACGCGGGCGCGCAGACACAAAAAAGCCGGGGCGCATCGCTGCGCCCCGGCCCCTGTCACACCTAGATTAGTTCCAGGACGCGACGAGTTCGTCGTAACCAATTGTCATCGGCTCTTCGTCTTCATTGGCCAGCTTGGGCTTGGGCGCGCCTGGCTGGTCCAGCCAGTACTGCGCGTCCTGCACGTCGTTCATCACCGGACCCAGGTCGCCCTGGATGCCGGAACGCTCGATGCGCTCCATGACGCTTTCCATATCAGCACACAGCTGATCCAGCGCTTCTTGCGATGTTTTCGCACCGGACATTGCGTCGCCGATGTTCTGCCACCACAGCTGCGCCAGCTTAGGATAGTCAGGCACGTTGGTGCCGGTTGGCGACCACTGTGTCCGCGCTGGCGAGCGGTAGAATTCAACCAGACCGCCAAGCTTGTCAGCCCGCTCTGTGAAGTGCTCAGAGTTGACGGTGGACTCGCGGATAAAGGTCAGACCCACATCGGATTTCTTCACGTCGACAGTCATCGATGTGACGAACTGCGCGTAAAGCCATGCGGCCTGTGCGCGGTCCACCGGGGTGGATTCCATCAGCGTCCAGGACCCAACGTCCTGATAGCCAACCTTCATGCCCTCTTCCCAATACGCGCCGTGCGGGCTGGGGGCCATGCGCCACTTGGGCGTGCCGTCTTCGTTCATCACGGGCAGATCAGGCGTTACAGTTGCCGCGGTGAACGCGGTGTACCAGAACATCTGCTGCGCGATGTTGCCCTGACCAGGGATCGGGCCTGCCTCGGAAAAGGTCATACCCATGGCAGATGGCGGCGAGTACTTTTGCAGCCAGTTGATCGCCTTATCCACGGCATAGACCGCAGCAGGAGAGTTGGTCGCACCGCCGCGGGTGGTGCAAGCGCCAGTCGGCTGAGAGTTCTCGTTGACGCGGATACCCCATTCGTCGACCGGAAGGCCGTTGGGCTCACCCTTGTCTCCCATTCCAGCCATGGACATCCACGCGTCAGTGTAACGCCAGCCCAGGCTTGGGTCTTTCTTGCCGTAGTCCATGTTGCCAAAGACTTCGCCCTCGACACCCATACGCGACAAATCGCGGCCGGTGAAGAATTCAGCGATGTCCTCGTAGGCGGACCAGTTCACAGGAACGCCCAGATCGTAGCCGTAGGTTTCTTTGAAGTCGGCCTTGTTCTGTTCGTCGTTGAACCAATCGTACCGGAACCAGTACAAGTTCGCGAACTGCTGGGTCGGCAGCTGGTACAGCTTGCCATCCGGTGCGGTCGTGAACTCTGTTCCGATAAAGTCTTCAAGGTTCAGGGTAGGGGACGTGACGTCCTTGCCCTCGTTTGCCATCCAGTCGGTCAGGTTGCGGACCTGCTGATAGCGCCAGTGCGTGCCGATCAGATCGGAGTCGTTGACGTAGGCGTCATAGATGTTCTCGCCCGACTGCATTTGCGTTTGCAGCTTTTCGACAACGTCGCCTTCGCCGATCAGGTCGTGGGTGACCTTGATGCCGGTGATCGCGGTGAACGCAGGGGCCAGCACTTGGGCTTCGTATTCATGCGTTGTGATCGTTTCGGACACGACGTTGATTTCCATACCCTGATAGGGCTGGGCCGCGTCGACGAACCACTGCATTTCAGCTTCTTGATCCGCGCGAGACAGCGTGGATACATCGCCGATTTCCGCATCCAGGAACGATGTGGCAGCTGCCATATCGGCCCAGGCCGGTTGGGTCATGGCAAGTGCCAGCCCCAGCGCGGTGGAAGATTTCAGAAGAACGTTCATTATAGGTTTCCTCCCTTTAGGTTGAACGTAAACGATCCGGTGCGGTGGTCTGCGCCGGGTTTTGACATGGCCTAGACCCAGCGGAAGACCGCAGCGGCATAGACCAGACAGACGATCAGCGCGTAGGGCTGCGGGCCAAAACCCGCACCCAGCCACGCCAGATTGATAAAAGCGGAGCCCAGCAGCGTGATGAACAAACGATCACCGCGTGTGGTTTCAATCCGCAGGACGCCCTTGCGGGGCACCTCTGGAAACTTGATCGCCAGCGTGGTGAAGGTCACCAAAAGCGCGGCAATGATCAAGAAGAATGACGCAGTCGGCCACGTCCATGCCATCCAGTCAAGCATTGTAAGCTCCTTTCAGGGTCCGCATCACACCCGCCCCAGGGCAAAGCCCTTAGCGATGTAGTTGCGCACGAAATAGATCACCAAAGCGCCCGGCACGATGGTCAGCACACCGGCCGCAGCCAGCACGCCCCAGTCGACACCTGCCGCGCCCACGGTACGGGTCATGGTGGCGGCGATGGGCTTGGCGTTTACCGATGTCAGGGTCCGCGACAGCAGCAATTCGACCCACGAGAACATGAAGCAAAAGAACGCCGCGACACCGATGCCGCTGGCGATCAGCGGGGTGAAGATTTTGACGAAGAACGCCGGGAAGGAATAGCCGTCGATATACGCCGTCTCGTCGATTTCCTTGGGCACGCCGCGCATGAAACCTTCCAAGATCCAGACGGCGAGGGGCACGTTGAACAAGCAGTGGGCCAATGCCACGGCGATATGCGTGTCGAACAATCCGATGCTGGAATACAGCTGAAAGAACGGCAGGGCGAAGACAGCGGGCGGTGCCATGCGGTTGGTCAGCAACCAAAAGAACAGGTGCTTATCGCCCATAAAGGTATAGCGGCTGAACGCATAAGCCGCCGGCAGCGCCACGGCGAGGCTGATCGCCGTGTTCATCAGCACATAGGTCAGCGAATTGACGTAGCCCATGTACCAGCTGGGGTCGGTCAGGATCGTCGCGTAGTTTTCCAGCGTAAAGTTACGTGGCCACAGGCTGAAGGCACCAAGGATCTCAGAGTTGGTCTTGAGGCTCATGTTCAGCAGCCAATAGATCGGCAGCATCAGGAACAGCAGGTACAGACCCATCACGATGGCCCCGCCCGACGGGCGCAGGTTGCGCTTAATCTTGCGCGATGGCTGGATCGTCATGGCAGGGGCGTCGCTTGCGACATTTGGCATTGCGGTATCGGTCATTTACTTACCATCCCGTTTATCAAGGGTCGTCATGACCGTGTAGAACACCCAAGAAATCGCCATGATCACAAGGAAATACATCAGGCTGAATGCCGCTGCGGGGCCAAGGTCGAACTGTCCCAGCGCCATCTTTACAAGGTCGATCGACAAGAATGTCGTCGCATTGCCCGGACCGCCGCCTGTGACGACAAACGGCTCTGTGTAGATCATAAAGCTGTCCATAAAGCGCAGCAGGATCGCGATCATCAGCACGCCTGCCATCTTTGGCAGCTCGATATAGCGGAACACGGCCCAGCGGCTGGCTTGATCAATCTTGGCCGCTTGGTAGTACGCGTCAGGGATCGAACGCAGGCCGGCATAGGCCAGCAAGGCCACCAGCGACGTCCAGTGCCAGACGTCCATGACGATGACTGTGATCCAAGCGTCTAGGATGTTCTGGGTATAGTTATAATCGATGCCCAGCGCGTCCAGCGTATAGCCCAGCAGGCCGATATCGACGCGGCCAAAGATCTGCCAGATCGTGCCAACCACGTTCCACGGGATCAGCAGTGGCAGGGACATCACGACAAGGCAAAACGACGACCAAAATCCCTTTTTCGGCATGTTCAGGGCGACGAAAATGCCCAAGGGGACTTCGATCGCCAAAATGATCGCCGAAAACATCAGCTGACGGCCCAGCGCGTTCCACATCCGGTCCGAATGCAGCATGTCATCGAACCAATCCAGGCCCGCCCAGAAGAACTGGTTGTTCCCGAATGTGTCCTGCACGGAATAGTTTACGACGGTCATCAGCGGGATGACGGCGGAAAATGCGACAAGGATCAGGACCGGCAGGACCAGAAACCACGCCTTTTGATTGACGGTCTTGTTCATGCGGCGGCCCCCTGCGGTGTAATACGCCAGTCGTCGGCGTAGACGTTGATCCCGCCGGGCGCAAAGGTGATGCGGTTGGTGTCAGCGGCGATATTTTCGCCCTCAGCGGCAACAGCGCTGATTTCCTTGCCGCCCACGTCAAGGCGAACGATTTTATGGCGACCCACGTCTTCGATCCGGCGGATGGTGGCGGGGATGCCGTCGCTGCCCGATGACAGGCGGATGAATTCAGGGCGCACGCCAAGCTGCGTTTTGCCGGTCGCGGCATAGGACCCGTCCAGCTGCACGGTGGCATCGCCGACGCGGGCGACGTTGCCGTCGATCTGCGCGTCGAACAGGTTCATGCCGGGCGAGCCGATGAAATAGCCGACGAAGGTATGCGCTGGACGCTCGAACAATTCCTGCGGCGTGCCGATCTGCACAACGCGGCCATCATACATGACGACGACTTTGTCAGCAAAGGTCAGCGCCTCTGTCTGGTCGTGGGTCACATAGATCATCGTGTGACCGAAGTCGTGATGCAGCTTTTTCAGCTGGGTGCGCAGTTCCCATTTCATATGGGGGTCGATGACCGTCAGCGGCTCGTCGAACAGCAGCGCGTTCACGTCCTCGCGCACCATGCCGCGGCCAAGGGAAATCTTTTGCTTGGCATCAGCAGTCAGGCCGCGCGCCTTGTGATCCAGCTGCGCTTCCATGTCGATCATGGCGGCAACCTTCTGGACGCGGCGCTTAATCTCTGCCGTGTCCATTTTGCGGTTCTTCAGCGGAAAGGCCAGATTTTCGCGCACGGACATCGTGTCGTAGACGACGGGAAACTGGAACACCTGCGCGATATTGCGATCGGCGGTAGGTGCGGTGGTGACGTCTTTGCCGTCGAACAGAACGCGGCCCTGTGACGGAATCAGCAGGCCGGAAATGATGTTCAGCAGCGTGGACTTGCCGCAACCGGACGATCCCAGCAGGGCGTAGGCTTCGCCGTCGACCCAGTCGTGGTTCAATTCCTTCAGCGCGAAATCAGATTCCTGCTGTGGGTTAGGCAGATAGGAATGCGCCAGGTTATCTAGGGTGATCTTGGCCATGCTACGCGGCCTCCGCATAGGGGGCAGTCGCGGCAAGGGTGCCGTCCTGCGCAAACAGATAAATCCGCGAGGGGTCTAGATAGACCTGCAACGCCTGACCCGGTTTCAGGTCGCGCACGCCGTGGATCAGGCCAACCCAGCGGGCATCGCCGTGGGTCAGGTGAACAAAGGTCTCTGATCCCGTAATCTCGACCACGCTCAGCGTCGTATCAAAGGCCATCGCGCCAGCACTGGCTTCTAGCGTCAGGTGGTTCGGACGGAAGCCGACGGTATAGTGCCCATCGACCACGTCTGCGGTGGTGGGCATTGTTTCGCCCGCGCCAAAGTGCATCAGATTGCCGCGCTTTTCGACCTTCAGAAAGTTCATCGGCGGGTCAGAGAATACGCGCGCCGTCGTCGCATCGCCGGGCTTGCGGTATACCTCTGCCGTCGGGCCGAATTGCGTGACGCGGCCTTCCCACAAGGTGGCGCAGTTGCCGCCTAGCAGCAGGGCCTCTTCCGGCTCTGTTGTGGCGTAGACAAAGATCGAGCCCGATTCCGCAAAGATACGCGGAATTTCGGCGCGCAGTTCTTCGCGCAGTTTGTAGTCAAGGTTTGCCAGCGGCTCGTCCAGCAAAACAAGGCCAGCGTTCTTGACCAGCGCCCGCGCCAGCGCGCAACGCTGCTGCTGGCCGCCCGACAGTTCCAGCGGCTTGCGCTGCAACATTGGCGTCAGCTGCATCAGTTCAGCCGTTTCGCGCACGCGGCGATCAATTTCGGCTTTATCCAGACCCATCAGCTTCATCGGGGACGCGATGTTGTCGTAGACCGTCATGGCCGGGTAGTTGATGAACTGTTGGTAAACCATCGCGATCTTGCGGTCCTGCACGCGCTGGCCGGTGACATCGTCGCCATTCCAGAAAATACGGCCCTTCGTCGGCGCATCAAGACCCGCCATCAGGCGCATCAACGTCGTTTTGCCGGACGATGTTGGCCCCAAAAGCACGTTCATCGTGCCCTTTTGCAAGGTCAGCGTTGTGGGGTGGATAAACGTCTGCGCCCCCACGACATAGCTGACGTCTTTGAACTCTAGGGTCATGCGATGTCCTTTTTCTTTGCGCGCGCCGCGGCCATGTAGACGTCCAATGCGGCGGCGTCGGTCTGGCGCAGGCCCAGCTTGCTGCGGCGCCACAGGACGTCCTCGGCTGTGCAGGCGAATTCATGTTCCATCAGCCAGTCGACCTCTGTCGCGGTCAGGGTGCCGCCGAAGTCTTGGCCCAGATGTGCGAGGGTCGTGGCACCGTTCAGCATCTGCTTTGCATCCGTGCCATAAGCGCGGATCAAACGTTTCGCCCAGCGTTCATCCAAGAATGGATACTTCGCCATCAGATCGGCGATCAGCTTAGCCACATTGCCAACAGGGAAATCACCGCCGGGCATCGCCACGCCAGCGGTCCAAGGGCCACGTTTGACCTCTAGGCGCTGGCCGATTTTGTCCAGCGCGCTTTCGGCCAGACGGCGATAGGTCGTGATTTTGCCGCCAAAGATGTTCAGGGCAGGGGCACCGGCGCTGTCATCCAGCTTTAGCGTATAATCCCGCGTGGCCGCCGTGGCAGAGCTTGCGCCGTCGTCATACAGCGGCCGCACGCCGGAATAGGTCCAGACGACGTCGTCCGTGCTGATCGGCTCTTTCAGGTAACCATTCACAAAGTCGATCATGTACTGCTGCTCTTCTGGTGTGCAGACCGGTTTGACCGACGCGTCGGGGTGTTCCTGATCGGTGGTGCCAATCAGGGTAAAGTCGGTTTCATACGGGATCGCAAACATAATGCGCCCGTCAGTGCCTTGAAAGAAATAGCATTTTTCGTGGTCAAACAGGCGGCGTGTCACGATGTGGCTGCCGCGCACAAGACGCACGCCGTCTTGGCTGTTGGACCGGATTTGCTGGCGCAGAATGTCACCAACCCAAGGGCCGCCAGCGTTCACGACCATGCGGGCGCGGATCGTGCGGATGGCACCTGTATCAGTATCCTGCAGCGTCACGGTCCAAATGCCGTCCGCCGCATCGGCAGACACGACCTTTGTGCGGGTCAGAACCGTGGCCCCGCGCAGCGCGGCGTCGCGGGCGTTCAAGGCGACAAGGCGCGAATCCTCGATCCAGCAATCGCTGTATTCATAGGCCTTGCGGAACTTGTCATTCAGCGGCGCGCCCTCTGGTCCGCTGGTCAGGTCAACTGTGCTGGTCGACGGCAAAATCTGGCGGCCACCCAAGGTGTCGTACATGAAAAGGCCAAGACGGATCAGCCAAGCGGGGCGGCGCCCCTTCATCCACGGCATCACAAAGGACAGCAGCTTGGACGTCGGCGTGTCGCCTTCAAACCGCATATCGGCGTGGTAGGGCAGCACAAAGCGCATCGGCCAGCTGATATGCGGCATAGCCCGCAGCAGGGTTTCACGCTCGATCAGCGCCTCGCGGACAAGGCGGAATTCGAAATATTCCAGATAGCGCAAACCGCCATGGAACAACTTGGTCGAGGCAGAAGATGTGGCCGACGCCAAATCATTCATCTCGGCGAGAGTCACGGTCAGGCCCCGCCCAACAGCATCGCGCGCAATGCCGCAGCCGTTAATGCCGCCGCCAATGACCAAAAGGTCACAGACTTTGTTGTCAGCGATCATGTTGGATCCTCCCAAACCCTAAGGTTAATGTTACAAATCTTTCCTTAAAAGAAAAGAACTAGTTTCGTAAATGTTCGTTTTAGTATTTTTGCGCCGGATTTCCCGGTGAAAACGCAAAAATGCTTGTGATGTGATGACCTTGGCGTGATACCTGACAGTCAAACAAATTGTACTGGGACAATGTAGGCCCAGCACGCAGGCCGAATCCGCAGCCGCGGTGCCGGCAAAAGGGTGGGTTTGACACGATGTCACAGACAATACGCTTTCCAGAGATTCTTGATATCGCGCGCCGCGATGGCAAAGTGACCGTTGAACATCTGGCAGAGCATCTGGGCGTCACCTTGCAAACCATCCGCCGCGATTTGTCTGAACTGGCGGACGCGGGCAAACTAGAGCGTGTGCACGGCGGCGCTGTGCTGCCATCCGGCACCGTCAATATCGCCTATGAAGAACGCCGCCGCCTGAACGCGGACAATAAAACCGCCATGGCCAAGGCCTGTGCTGCGATGATCCCGCAAGACTGCGCGATTTTCCTGAACATCGGCACCAGCACAGAGGCGGTCGCGACAGAGCTGCTGCACCATCGCAATCTGATGGTCGTGACCAACAACATGAACGTCGCCAACATCCTGACCCGCAATCCCGATTGCGAGGTGATCGTCACGGGCGGATCGCTGCGCCAGTCCGATGGCGGGCTGACAGGCGATATTACCACCTCGACCATTCGGCAGTTTAAGTTCGACATTGGCGTGATCGGGTGTTCGGCCATTGATACCGACGGCGACATTCTGGACTTTGACCTGCAAGAGGTCGGCGTCAGCCAGACCATCCTGCGCCAATCCCGCCGCACCATGCTGATTTCGGATCATACCAAGTTCAAGCGCAAGGCACCGGCGCGGATCGAATCCCTGTCTGCCATTGATGTTTTCTTTACAGACGCGCCGGTCGCCCCATCTTTGGCGAAACGCTGTGCGCAGTGGGACACGCAGATCAGTGTCAGCCGCGCCTGACCTGCTAGAAAGCATGCCATGCCTTACGCCCTCGACCTGATCCTGCCGTCCGCGTCTGCGTTCGGCAGCTGGACCTACTGGCTGCTGGTGCTGATCGCGCTGCTAGAGGGGTTTGTGCTGACCGGTATCCTCGTGCCCGGCACGGTCATCATCGTTGCGGCGGGTATGTTGGCGCAGCGCGGGGTGATTGATTTTGCGACCTTGGTCTGGTGCGTCGCGCTAGGCTCTTTTGTCGGGCATCAGATCAGCTATGTCCTTGGCCGCTTTGCAGCCACTGCGCTGCGGGAACGGCATGGATTTTCGGCGTCGCGCTACGGGGGCAGGGCGAGCGGTGTGCTGCGCCGCCACGGTCCGGCCGCCATGCTGCGTGCGCGGTTTATGGGGCCAGTGGCGGGGTTCGTGCCTTTCGCGGGCGGCGCGGCGGGCCTACGCGCGCGGCGGTTCACGGGGTGGAACGCGCTTGGCGCGCTGCCCTATGCGCTGATCGTCCCAGCGCTGGGGTACGGGTTTGGCGCGTTGATCGGCACCCTGACAGCCACCGCGCCGCGCATCGCCGTCTTTGCGGTGATCGTGACTGCGACGTTGATCGTGTTGGGGGTCATTCTGCGCCGGTTGCGCCTTGCCCTTCCTGCCTTGCGATCTGTCGCCGTGTCATTGGTGCGCGCTGTGCAAAACCTGCCGCGTGTCCGGGCGTTTCTGGCCCGCCACCCGCAGACCTTTGCCCAAATCCAAGCGCTGATCGCGGCGCGGTTTGGCACTGATCAGTTCCTTGGACTGACTGCGACGGTGCTGGGGGTGCTGCTGGTTTATGTCGGCTTTGCTTATGCGGATTCAGTTTTTGATTTTCTGGGCGACCAAAGCACCGTGTCGGCGGATACGCGCATCGCGAACCTGCTTTATGCGATGCGCGATGACCGGCTGATTGTGGTGCTGGGCTGGATCACCGATCTGGGCGGGCGGCATGGGCTGCTCCCCTTGTTGGCGGGGGCGACCTTGGCGCTGTTGGCGCTGCGCCGCTATGACCTGCTGGGCGGGCTTTGGATCGCTGCGGTGGGCAATCAGTTGACCGTGACCTTGCTCAAAAGCTTTTTTGATCGGCCCCGGTCCGATCTTGGCTATTTCGTCGAAACCTCTGGCAGTTTTCCCAGCGGTCATGCGGCGGGGGCGGTCGCGGTCTGGGCGATGCTGTTCTATCTGGCGTGGCGGCTGCGTCTGCTGCCGCTGAATATCGCCGCTTTGGCCGCCGTACTGACCGCCTTTGCGATCGGGGTCAGCCGGGTTTACCTGGTCGAGCATTACCTGTCGGACGTGTTGAACGGGTATCTGGTTGGCGCGCTGTGGCTGATCCTTGGGATCGCGTTTTGCGAATGGCGCAGGCCGATGCCCCGCGCCAGCGCTGGCTCCCTGCGTAAGGGCGCTGCGGCGGTTTGCTTTGCGGTCTCGGCGCTGGTCGCGGTTTATGCCGCAACAGCCATGTCGAACCCGCTGAACCAGATCGCAGACCGCACAACGCAGGTCATGGATGATCCGGCCGGATTGGCCTCCACTGATCTGCCACAGATGACAGAGCTTCTGTCCGGCGCACCGCGCCAAGTGTTGAACCTGATCATTGTCGCCCCTGACATCGCGGCGATCACGCAGGCGCTGGGCCCCGATTGGCGGGCCGCCCCGCGCCCAAGTGTGCCCGTTCTGGCCGCTGCCGTTTTCGACGATTGGACTGGGCGGGCGCTGCCTGATCCGCTGGTCATTCCAACGTTTTGGGACAATCGCCCCTCTACGATGGGTTATACCCAGCCCGCCCCGGTGGATGGCCTGCGCCTGCATCTGCGCATCTGGGACAGTCTGTATCGCACGCCGGACGGGCAAGTAATTTACGCCGCGACGATCACCCAAGAACACCCGCTGGATTGGGCCGACGCAGAGGACGCAATCGCCCCGCCGGGCCCCGATGTCCCCGCAAGCGTGGACGCCGTGATCGCCGCACTGAATGCGGCAGGGCTCCGCGGCTTGCGCCCTTAAAGGCGCGCGGCAACCCAACCCATGCCTTCGCACGCACGGGTTGTATTGATCTGTCGCAATCTGCGGCCATGTGGCGGGCAGTTACCCGCTGATGCCGTCAGGTCAGGACTTGCATCTTGCGGTTTTGCTGGTTTGACTAAAGGATCAATTGTCGACCCCAAAATAATAAGATCGACCCTAAGGGAGTATACCTATGAACATGAAAACCTTGCTTGCCACATCGGCCATCGCACTCAGCTTGTCGTTCCAAGCGCAGGCTGCATCTGTGCCGGATGGCGTCACGCTTGCGGCCGAGCAGAGCTATACCTTCTGGTTGCTGGACGCGATCAAATCGATGGACCCGCAGATCAACACCGACGTCGAAGGTTCTGACGTGCTGCGCAACCTGTTTGAAGGTTTGTACAACGAAGACAGCGACGGCGCATTGGTGCCGGGCGTCGCCATCGACCACACTGTGTCTGACGATGGCCTGACCTATACCTTCAACCTGCGCGACACCGCGAAGTGGTCGAACGGAGAGGCCGTCACCGCCAACGATTTCGTCTATGCATGGCGCCGCTTGGCTGATCCGGCGACCGCGTCGGAATACGCATGGTACATGGAACTGATGCAGGTCGAAAACGCCTCTGCCGTTGTGGCGGGCGACATGCCGACTGACGCGCTGGGCGTCACAGCGATCAACGACCACACGCTAGAGGTTAAGATCACCACGCCGCTGCCTTACTTCCCGCAGATGATGGTTCACGCCTCGACCTTCCCGGTGCCGCAGACCGTGATCGAAGCCAATGGCGACAACTGGACCCAGCCCGGCACGCTGGTCGGCAACGGTGCCTACACGCTGACGGAACACACGCTGGGCGAGCGCGTCGTCATGGAAGCCAACGACACCTATTGGGATGCCAGCAACACCGTCATGAAGACGCTGACCGCGCTGACCATCAACGACCAGAACCAAGCGCTGACCCGCTACTTGGCAGGCGAGCTTGACCGCGTCGATATCCCCGCTGGTCAGTACCCACGTCTGGCAGAAGAGTATCCAGATCAGGCGACTTCGACCCCTTATAACTGTTCCTACATCTACATGCTGAACGTCGGCGAAAAGGGTCCAGAGGCGCTGAAGGACGTGCGCGTGCGTCAGGCCATGGCCTTTGCCATCGACCGGGACATCATCGTTGATCGCATCCTGCAGGGCGGCCAAAAGGGCGCTTACAACTGGACCCATTGGGCCGTCGCCGATTTCGAGCGTCCGCACTCTGAATGGGCCGACGACATGGACCAAGCGCAGCGCATCGAAAAGGCCAAGGAGCTGATGGCCGAAGCTGGTTACAGCACCGACAACCCGCTGGAACTGCGCCTGCAGTACAACACGTCTGACGATCACAAAAAGATCGCGATTGCAGCGTCTCAGATGCTTAAGGCGATTGGCGTGAACATCGTGCTGGATAACTACGAGTGGAAAATCCACACAGACCGTATGCAGAGCCAAGACTTTGACATGGCGCGCTATGCATGGTGCGGCGACTATAACGAAGCGTCCACCTACCTTGACCTGATGACGTCCTATTCGGGGCACAACAACGGTCAGTGGTTCAACGACCAGTACGATCAGATCATGGCAGATTCCAAAACCGCCGCTGATCCGCAGCCGCTGTATCAGCAGGCCGAAACCCTGCTGACCGACGAAATGCCGATCATCCCGATCTATCACTATGCAAACGTCGACATGATCGCAGCAGACATCAAAGGTCTGCCGCAGAACAACGTCAACAACACATGGTACGGTAAGGACATCTACCGCGTCGCAGAGTAATCGCGGCCGCGTGCGTCATTGACGCCGTGACACTTGGACTGGGCCGCTATAAGGCGGCCCAGTCTTTTTAATTCCAGACGATTTCATTCCCTAAACCCGGACGCCCCCCAGCTGTGTTCTCATATATCCTTAAGCGCCTTGCGATCGCGGTGCCAACTTTGCTGTTGCTGATCGTGATCTCTTTTCTGCTGATGCACTCCGCCCCCGGCGGCCCCTTCACGGCAGAACGTGAATTGCCGCCGCAGGTGCTGGCGAACCTGAATGCGAAATACGGGCTGGATCAGCCGTTGTGGCGCCAGATCACCAGCTATGTCTGGGGCATCGTCGCGCATTTCGATTTCGGTCCCAGCTTTGTCTACAAGGACCGCACGGTGAACCAGATCATCGCGCAGGGCTTTCCGATCACGCTGACCTATGGCCTGCTGTCCTTTGCACTGGCCGTGATCGTCGGTGTGTCGCTTGGGGTTGCTGCCGCGATCCGCCACAACACGTTGCTGGATTACATTGCCGTGGGTCTGTCCATCGGTGCACAGGTGCTGCCGAACTTCGTCATGGCGCCCATCTTGGTGCTGATCTTTACCCTGTGGCTGGGCTGGTTGCCCGGCGGTGGCTGGCAAGGGCCGGAATACTGGATCCTTCCCGTGATCGCTTTGTCGACGTCCTTTATGGCGTCCATTGCGCGGATCACGCGCTCGTCCATGCTCGAAGTGCTCACGTCCAACCACATTCGCACCGCCCGCGCCAAAGGCCTGCCAGAACGCCGGGTGATCCTGCGCCATGCGCTCAAGCCCGCGATGCTGCCGGTGATTTCTTACCTTGGGCCAGCTTTCGTTGCGATGATCACCGGCTCTGTTGTCGTGGATATCTACTTTTCCACGGGCGGCATCGGCAAAGCCTTTGTCGATAGCGCGCTGAACCGCGACTATGCGGTGATGATGGGCGTGACGATCCTGATGGGCGCGCTGACGATCCTGTTCAACCTTGTCGTGGACATCCTGTACGGATGGATCGACCCGAAAATCCGGTATTGATGATGGTCGCTACAACCGAAAACAACCCCGCCACCGAAGGCATGGCCGCACGCGGCCGGTCCCCTTGGGCCGACGCTCGCCGCCGGTTCCTGCGCAACAAAGCGGCGATGTTCGGCCTGATCATCCTGCTGTTCGTCGCCGCCTTCGCGATCTTTGGCGGGCTCTTCTCGCAATGGTCGAACGAAGAGCTGGACTATAACGTCATGGGGCAGGTCGAACAGCTGGGCGGCCCGTCCTTTGCCAATGGCCACTACTTTGGCACCGACGATCTGGGCCGCGACCTGTTTGCCCGCACCGTGCAGGGCACGCAAATCTCGCTCGCCGTGGGCGTTGTTGGCGCGATCATCGCGATGGTCGTTGGCACGCTTTATGGTGCGACCGCTGGCTATGTCGGCGGGCGCGTGGATGGCATCATGATGCGCACCGTCGATATCCTGATGGCCGTGCCGTATATGTTCGTGCTGATCCTGATGCTGGTCATGTATGGCCGGTCCATCACGATCCTTTTCGTCGGCGTCGGCCTGATTTCTTGGATGGATATGTCCCGCATCGTGCGCGGTCAGACCCTATCGCTGAAGGGCCGCGAATACGTCGAGGCCGCCCGCGCCACTGGCGTATCTGCCCCGATTATCATCCTGCGCCATATCGTGCCGAACCTGCTGGGCGTGATCGCGGTCTATGCCACGCTGCTGGTGCCGCTGATGATCCTGACGGAAAGCTTCATCTCTTTCCTTGGTCTTGGCGTGCAGGAACCGATGACGTCCCTTGGCGCGCTGATCTCCGAAGGGGCCGGCACCATCGCCTATGGCACCACATGGCAGCTGGGCTTTCCACTGCTGTTCTTCTGCCTGACTTTGTTCGGCTTTTTCTTCGTAGGCGATGGCCTGCGTGATGCCCTCGACCCCAAGGATCGCTGATATGGCGCTTTTGCAGATCAAAGACCTGTCGGTCACATTCGACAGCCAAGACGGCCCGGTCCACGCGGTCAACAACCTGTCCCTGTCCATCGACAAGGGGCAGACGCTTGGCATCGTGGGGGAATCCGGGTCCGGCAAATCCCAGACTGCCTTTTCCATCATGGGCCTGCTGGCCGGGAACGGGCGCACATCGGGGTCGATTAAATTCGACGGTCAGGAAATACTTGGCGCATCGCC
Organism: Loktanella salsilacus; assembly: GCF_900114485.1. Lineage (GTDB taxonomy): Bacteria > Pseudomonadota > Alphaproteobacteria > Rhodobacterales > Rhodobacteraceae > Loktanella > Loktanella salsilacus. The sequence goes on from NZ_FOTF01000003.1 coordinate 227,401, forward strand.
AAAGGTGCTGAACAGCCTGCGGGCCAAGCGGATCGCGATGATCTTTCAGGACCCGATGACGTCCCTGAACCCCTACATGAAAATCGCCGACCAGATGGCAGAGGTGCTGACCCTGCACCAAGGCATGTCCAAGCGTGACGCCGTGGCGGAATGTGTCCGCATGCTGGACGCCGTGAAAATCCCGGCGGCAAAAGAACGCATTCGCCTGTACCCGCACGAGTTTTCCGGCGGCATGCGCCAGCGCGTGATGATCGCGATGTCGCTCTTGTGCCGTCCCGACCTGCTGATCGCGGACGAGCCGACGACCGCGCTCGACGTGACGGTGCAAGCGCAGATCATGGATCTGCTGAATGATCTGCAGCGCGAATTCGGCATGGCCACGGTTCTGATCACCCACGATTTAGGCGTCGTCGCAGGCTTTTGCGAAAAGGTGCTGGTGATGTACGGCGGCCGCGTGATGGAATCCGCGCCCACCGATCCGCTGTTTGCGCAGCCAACCCATCCCTATACCCGCGGCCTGCTGGGCGCCGTGCCGCGCGTCGACGACGAAGACGCCAGCATGACCGCCATTCCCGGCAACCCGCCAAACATGGCATCCCCGCCCTCGGGTTGCCCCTTCCGTCCGCGCTGCAACTACGCTGGCGAGGATTGCTATGTCATGCCGCCCCTTGCCGATTTCGCACCCGGCCGCGCCCGCGCCTGCCACCGCCCCGTAGAAAAGGTGATCGCATGACCGCCCTTGTCTCTGTCCGCGACCTGAACGTCACGTTCCCCATCGCCCGCCCCGGTGACATGCCCTGGACCGCGCCGCGCCTGCTGCGCGCCGTGAACGGCGTCAGCTTCGATCTAGAGCCGGGCCAGACCCTTGGCGTCGTGGGCGAATCCGGCTGCGGTAAATCCACCATGGCGCGCGGCCTGATCCAGATGGTGCCCGCCACGGGCCAAGTCATTTGGGAAGGGAAGACCGACCTTTTGTCGTTGTCGCCGCGTCAGATGAAACCGCACCGCGCTGACATTCAGATGGTGTTCCAAGACCCGCTGGCATCCTTGAACCCGCGCATGACCGTCGGCCAGATCATCGCCGAACCCCTGCGCACACACCGCCCGTCCATGTCCGCCAAAGACCGCCGCGCCAGTGTCGCCCAGATGATGGAACGTGTCGGTCTGCTGCCGCAGATGATCAACCGCTACCCGCACGAGTTTTCGGGCGGACAATGCCAGCGCATCGGCATTGCCCGCGCTCTGATCGTTGGGCCAAAGCTGTTGATCTGCGACGAACCTGTGTCCGCCCTTGATGTGTCGATCCAAGCGCAGGTTGTTGATCTGCTGAAAGAACTGCAGCGCGATCTGGGCCTTGCGATGATCTTCATCGCCCACGACCTTAGCGTGGTGAAAAACATCTCTCATGACGTCATGGTTCTGTATCTGGGCCGCGTCATGGAAAAGGCCCCGCGCCGCGAACTTTACGCAAACCCCCAGCACCCCTACACGCAGGCGCTGCTGTCCGCCGTGCCCGTGCCCGACCCGGTGATCGAGCGGGCCAAGAAGATCATCGCGCTTGATGGCGACATGCCGTCCCCGATGTCGCCGCCATCGGGCTGCGTGTTCCGCACCCGATGCGCCCGCGCGATGCCGGATTGCGCGACCATCGTGCCCCAGCCAGAGGGGGGCGATCACCGCGTGGCCTGTCTGCACCCCGGCCCGGTGCGGGACGCCGAATTGGTCTAAGGCGGGTTCAGCCAAGTCAAAGGGGCGGATCGTGCAAGCGGTCCGCCCCTTTGCCATGCGCGCCGCATCTGTTGTGGAAGTTTTACAAAAGCGCAGTCAAACCGTCATGAAGTGATCCTTAATATGCGATGCCTCAATTAAGGATATCGGACATATGTCACTCAAATTGGTCAGCCTGACCTCTGCGCTCGCGATTGCCGCCTCTGCCGCTGCGGCGGAACAGAACTTTAACCGTATCGCCAGCTTTGCAACTGCGACCAACAACGCGGACGCCAGCGCTGAATCCTCGGCCGAGATTATCAGCGTATCCGGTGACGGCATGACGCTGGCCTATTCCGACAGCCCGCTGGGCGTCGTCGGCTTTATCGACATCACCGATCCCGCAGCCCCCGCCGCGCTGGGCAATATCGACGTCGGCGGCGAGCCGACCGCCGTGTCCCTTTCGGGCACCACCGCGCTGGTCGCTGTGAACACGTCGCCGTCCTTCACATCGCCGTCGGGCATGCTGAAGGCCTATGATATCGCTGACAAATCCGAACTGGTGTCCTGCGATCTTGGCGGACAGCCTGACAGCACTGCCGTGGCCCCCGATGGCAGCTTTATCGCGATCGCGATTGAAAACGAGCGGGACGAAGACCTTGGCGATGGCCGCGTCGGTCAAATGCCCGCTGGCTTTGTCGTGACCCTGCCGCTGGTGGACGGGTTGCCTGACTGCGCTGGCATGACGACCATAGACGTGACCGGCTTGGCTGACATCGCGCCCGAGGATCCAGAGCCGGAGTTCGTCGATATCAACGCCGCAGGCGAGATCGTCGTCACGATGCAGGAAAACAACCACATCGTCATCATCAAGGATGGCGCGGTCACGGCTGACTTCTCGGCCGGGTCCGTCGATCTGGGCGGCATCGACGCCACGGACGAAAAGGCCGCGCTGACCTTTACCGAAAGCCAACCCGCCCGCCTGCGCGAACCTGACGGCGTGCAGTGGATCGACGACACCCACTTTGCCATCGCGAACGAGGGCGACATGGACGGCGGCGCGCGCGGCTGGACGATTATGTCCAAGGACGGCACGCAGGTTTACGAGTCCGGCGCAGACTTTGAACATGCCGTCGTGCAAACCGGCCATTACCCCGACCGCCGGTCTGACGCCAAAGGCGTAGAGCCTGAGGGGATGGAATTTGCCACCTTCGACGGCACGCCTTACGTCTTTCTGCTGGCGGAACGTGCCTCTGTCGTTGGCGTTTATGACGTGACCGACCCCGCAGCCCCCATGCTGCAGCAGATCCTACCCTCTGGCATCGCGCCAGAAGGGGCCATTGCGATCCCGTCCCGCAACCTGTTCATCACCGCGAACGAGGCGGACTTGATCGAAGACGGCGGCGCGCGCAGCCATGTCATGATCTATGAATATCAGGACGCCCCCGCCGCCTATCCGCAGCTGACCTCTGCCGGTGCGGATAGCCTGATTGGCTGGGGTGCGATTTCCGGCATGGTCGCTGGGGAAGGCACCACCATCAACGCCGTAAACGACAGCTTTTACAGCTATCAGCCCACGATCTTTACCATCGATGCGGGTCAAACCCCGGCGCAGATCACCGCAGCCTTGCCCGTGACCCGCGGCGGGATGCCCGCGCAAAAGCTGGATATGGAAGGCATCACGCTGGACGGGCAGGGCGGTTTCTGGGTCGCGTCCGAAGGGCGCACTGACCGCATGACGCCGCACGGCATCTATCACGTGGAGGCGGACGGCAACATTGACCGCGAAATCAGCCTGCCTGCCGAACTGCTGGCTGTTGAAGACCGCTTTGGCTTTGAGGGGATCACCCAGATCGGCGACACCCTGTGGATGGCCGTGCAGCGCGAATGGGGTGATGACGCCAAGGGCCACGTCAAGTTGGTCGCCTATAACCTTGATACCGAAGACTGGGGCGCCGTGTCCTATCCGCTGGACGCCGCAGGCGCGGGCTGGGTCGGCCTGTCAGAAATCACCGCGCATGGTGATTTCGTTTATGTCGTGGAACGCGACAACCAGATCGGCAGCGCCGCCGCCCTGAAAAAGGTCTACCGCATTCCCGCCGCCGATATGGTCGCCGCGCCCCTTGGCAGCGATCTGCCACTCGTAACCAAAGAAGAGGTCCGCGACCTGATCCCCGATCTGAAAGCCAATGGCGGCTATGTCGTGGACAAGGTCGAAGGGCTGGCGATCATGGCGGATGGCACGGCTTGGGCCAGCACCGATAACGACGGCGTCGATGACAGCTCTGGCGAGACGTTCTTCTGGTCGCTGGGTCAGTTCTGATCGCCTGACCCGACACCGGTAGCAAAGAAAATGGCCGGCCCCGAATTTCCGGGGCCGGCCATTGTTTTGTGTAATACCTGCAGGTTAGCGCAGATAATGCACCGCTGGTTTGCGGAACAGCAGCAGCGCAGGCAGCACCGCCAGAACAGCGCCCAGCACGACGACCAGTGCGACAAGGCGCAGCTCCTCCAATCCCAGCCGGGTGGTCAGGGTCAGGCCGGTTTCGCTGGCAAACAGCGCGGTGATGGCGCGGGCCGTCAGTGTGCCGCCGGCAAGACCCAGCGCCGCGCCGCCCGCGATCAGCCCCATGACGTAGACCCACATCACGGCGAAAACATAGCCCCGCGTCGCCCCCAACGCCCGCAATAGCGCAAGCCGCGCGCTGTAAAGTTGCATCAGGGCGACGACGCCCGATAGGATCGCCGCGATCACCAGCGCCTGCGTTGCCGTCGTCAGCGCTGACATGATCCGGCGCACATCGCCCATATAGGCGTAGATCTCGCTCAGCGCTTCTGCCGGGAAAAAGGCGGTTGTGGCGTCCGTTTGCCAGCGCGTGCGCAAGCCGTAGGCATCGACCAGTTTTTCGGTATCCAGCACGACCGCGGGCACGGGTCCCAGCGCATCGCCGGGTTCCAGAACGCCCGGCACGCCCGGATCGCCCGCCAGCAGGGCATGGGTGGACCAGCTGTATTCAATTGGGACCAGCACGGCGGAATCCCACGCGGTGCCGGTTTTTGGCATCCGGCCCACAACGCGCAGGCCGCCGTGGCTGTCTGCGTCGTCATCATCGTGCGCGTCGTCATGGCCCGCGATATCGCCGTCGCCGTGGGCGGAATGGATCGTCTGCCCAATCGCGAACGGCAGGCTGGCACCGATGATCGCTTCTTCCTCGCGCGCCCACATTGCGCCGTCGATAACGCCGTCGCTGGCCAGATGGTGCAGCATGTCGGTGGTGGTGCCGACGATGGGAAACCCTTCGGCGTTGTCGCCAAAGGCGATGGGGGCAGCAAAGGCGGGAACGGGGTCGGCAAGGATGTCTGCTAGCGTTTCCGCCGGGATCAGTTCCACGGCAGAGGGGCGCAGGTAGACGACGTTGAACAAGATCTCTGTCCGGCTGCCGGGGGCCGCCACGATCAGATCAAAGGGATCAGAGGCGCGGGCCGATCCGGTCCGTAGCCCGCGTTCCTGCGCAATGATTGCTACGCCAAGCGCGATCGAAATCGCGATCAACAGCAGGAACAGCGCCGAGGTCACGCGCGTGCGCCGCCATAGGGCCAACACGATAGGAAAGGGGTTCATCTGGTCGCCTTTTCGGTCAATTGGCCGCGATCAAGGTGCACAACGCGGTCAGCGGCGGCGATCATCGCAGGGTCGTGGCTGACGGCCATCACGAACCGACCCGCGTCATGGGCAAGACTGCGCAATCGGTCGATCACGACAGCGCCAGAGGCCGCATCAAGCGAGGCCGTCGGCTCGTCCGCCAGAATGATCAGCGGATCAAACATCAGCGCGCGGGCAAATGCTGTGCGTTGGCGTTCGCCGCGGGACAGATCGGACAGGCGGCGGCGGGCGGGCACGCCAAATTCGCGCAGCAAAGCGGTGGCGCGGTCTATCAGCGATCCGGCGCGGAACCGGCCAAACCACGCGGGCACCAGCACGTTATCCAGCGGCGACAGCTCTTCAATCAGCTGAAAGTCCTGAAACACCAGCCCGACATGATCGCGCCGCCAGCGGTCGCGTGCTGTCTCGCTCAGCTCGCTCAGGTCGGTGTCGCCCCAATGGACATGGCCCCGGTCTGCCGCCTGCAAGCCGCAAATCGCCTGCATCAAGGTGGTTTTGCCAGAGCCGGAAGAGCCGGTCAGCACGATAAACGCACCGGGTTCTGCGGCGAAATGCGCGATATCCAGCACATCAAAACGGCTGCGGGCGGCGTCCTGAAAGGATACGCCAAGGTCGGTGACGGTCAGCATCAGGCGCGCGCAAACCGGGCGTCCGTCAGGCGGACCCGGCTGACAAAACCCAGGTCGGGGTCGGTGTAGGTGCCAAGCGCCAATGTGCCCGTGGCGATGATCGGCACGTTGAACGGGATCGGCGTAATCGTGCGGCGGGCGTAGATGGCCACGATGTCGTCGGGCCACTCGGCCTCTGTCTCGCAAAAGGGGCAGGTGGCAAGGGGGCGTTTGGTCAGGACAAAGAACTGCGTTTCAGCCTTCAGCGGCGGGGCCATGAAACCGCTGACATCAATGCTTTGCCCGTCCAGCCCTAGCGCCAGATCGGAAAAGCTTTGATCCTTGTTATAAAGATCGCGCAGGCGGATTTCATCGCCTGCAAGTGCGGCGCATGGGGCGAACAGGGTGCAGGCGGCGGCGGACAGGAACAGGCGGCGGTCCATGGGGTGATCCTTTGGCCAGAAACGAAAACAGCGGGGCCGCGCAGCGATGCGCAGCCCCGCCAAGGGTCAATTCGCGCGCGATTACTCGGCGGTGACAGCCTTGTGCATCACGTGAAAGATCACGTTCTGCTCTAGCGTGCCGTCGAACAGGTGGGCGTAGGGGCCTTTTGCATAGACCGCGACGTCCTCGCCCGAATGGGTTTCAGAGGACATCGGGATCAGCGCCTGCTGCAGATAGTCAGGGTCGATCGCCTCTTCTTGCGTCAGGTCGGGGCGCGCGCCAGAGAAATCGTTGCCGTTTTCGACCAGCACAGAACCTGCGCCGTTCAGGTAGCCGATGACGGTATAAGGCTTGCCGTCGGCGGCCAGCAGCGGCTCTCCGTTGTTCATCTCGCCGGTGTCGGCGACGCCCATGCACAGGCCCAGAATGTCGGACCCGCGACCGCAATAGCCGTTGAACGCGATGGCGTGTTCGTGGTCGGCGGTGACGATGATCAGGGTATCTTCGTCATTGGTCAGCGCGTCGGCCATGGCGACCGCTTCGGCAAAGGCGACGCCGTCGGTCAGGGTGCGATAGGCGTTGCCGTCGTGGTTGGCGTGGTCAACGCGGCCCGCTTCGATTTCCAGATAGTAGCCGTTTTCGTTCGTCGACAGATAGTTAATCGCGGCCTTTGTCATCTCGGCCAGCGACGGCTCGCCGGAACGGTCAGCTTCGTACTGCATGTGGCTGTCCTCGAACAGGCCCAGCACGGGTGCGGTGCCGGACAGATCCAGCGCGGCAAAGCTTTCGTCATCGGATGCGAACTGCACGCCGCCTGCGGTCGCTGTTTCAATCAGGTTCAAACCATCAGCGCGGCTGCCCTTCAGGCCGCCCATTTCCATGTCAGCGGGAAGGAAGAACCGGCCGCCGCCGCCCATGGCAAAGTCGATGGTGCCCGCCTGCATGGCGTTCATCAACTGCTGGGCGATATCGACCTGAGAATCGCAACCCTCTGGCACGCTGTCTTCCCAGTCGCGGCTGGCGGTCTTGGCGTAAACGGCGGCGGGGGTGGCGTGGGTGATGCGGGCGGTGGACACGACGCCGACCGACTTGTCCATGCCGGTCACGATCTCGGAAAACGTCGTCAGCTCGTTACCAGCAACGGTCGAGCAATCGTCGATCAGCGCATCGCCGCCAAGGTTGATCATGTTAAAGCGCTGCTTCACGCCGGTATTCATCGCGCCAGCGGTTGGGGCAGAATCGGGCGTCTGGGCGTTGATGTTATAGGTCTTGATCAGCGCGTTGTAGAATTCAGGTGTCTCGTAGGGCAGGACGTTTTCTTCGCCCATCATGCCCTTTTGCTGGCCGTCGAACAGGCGCAGCGCATAGTTCGTGCCGACACCGTTGCCGTCGGCGACCAGAACGATGACGTTCTTGGCGCGGTTCAAGTTGGGCTGACGCGCCATCAGCGCCTCGACCGCGGCTTGGCCGTCGGTGAACCACGGGCTGGACGCCTGCGGCAGGTCCATCGCGTGGGATTCGGCAAAAGCAGCGGTCGACAGGGCGATAAGCGAAGCCCCGGTCAGCGCGATTTTAGTGCGGTGCAGCATATGTTTTCCTTCAGAAATGCAGCCGCTGGTATCGCGGCCATGGCGTGAACTGATGGAAGCCTCTTAGGCGTGCTGCATGAAGCAAAGTTAACAGTCGTGTAACGGATCAAAGACAGGAACAGGTTTTTTGCCGCGCGCTTAATGCGCCCGGCCATTGATGTGGTTTTTCAGGATATGGCGATACAGACCGATCCCCAGCCGTGACATTTGCCCGGACTGGTCTGTGCCATCCAGCTTGCCAAAGCCGCGAATATCCCGGTCCTTGCGCGCAATGCGAAAGCCTGCGCCGATCTCTGACATCTCGCAAAAGGCGGTCAGGCGGGTGGCGGCTTCACTGCCGCTATCGCGTTCAACGCCCGTCAGCAGCAGCATATGCGCCGGCAGTTTGCTGCGCCCGATGCGGCCGCGCAGCTGGTGCAGTTGCGACAGGCCAAAGCGGTCGGCGTGCCAGACCACCATCGTATTGGCGCGGCCATTATCCAGCCCGCTTTCGATGATGGAGGTCGACAGCAACACATCCACCTCGCCCTCCATAAAGGTCAGCATCGCCTGCGCCATATCATCATCGGCCATCTGCCCGTGGGCTGTGGCAAAGGTGAAGGACACGCCGCGTTTGCGCAGCAGCGCCTCTAGCTCTTCGACATCAGAGACACGCGGGCAGACGATATAGCATTGCCCGTCGCGCGCGACCTCGGTGTCGATGGCTTGCAGCATGTCATCGTGATCCAGCCCGCCCAGCCGGGTCTGCACCGGTTTGCGGCTTTTGGGGGCGGTGGCGACGACGCTGACATCGACCAGCCCCACTTCTGCCGCAGCAAGGGACCGGGGGATGGGCGTGGCTGTCATCGACAGCACATGCAGGCCGGGGACCAGATGGTGCAGCTGGTCCTTTTGCTCTTCGCCGAACTTCTGTTCCTCGTCGATGATCACAAGCGAGAGGTTTTTGAACGCAATATGATCGTCCAACAGGGATTGCGTGCCGACGACCACCTTGATCGATCCGTCCTGCAAACCTGTCAGCGTCGCATCGTAGTCATCAGTCGGTGTCAGGCGCGACAGCTCTGCCACGGCAATGCCAAGCTGTGCGAAGCGGGCGTGGAAACTGTTGAAATGCTGCCGCGCCAGCACCGTGGTGGGGGCGGCGATGATGACTTGATGACCGCTCAGCGCCGCAGTGGCGGCAGCGCGCAAGGCGATCTCTGTCTTGCCAAAGCCGACATCGCCAACCAGCAGGCGGTCCATTGGCGTATCTAGCGCCAGATCGTCCAGAACTGTGGTAATCGCCCGGTCCTGATCATCGGTCGGTTCATGCGCAAAGGCGTCGGCAAAGGCGGCATAGGCCTTCGCGTCAGGCACCAGTGGTGTCGCCGCATGGGCGCGGCGGGCGCGGCCCATTTCGATCATGTGATCGGCGCTTTCGCGTAATTCCGCGATCATCTCGTCCCGGCGTTTCAGCCAGTCGCCGGATTTTAGCCGGTCCAGCGTCAGATCATCGGCAGGCGCGCCAAAGCGCCAAAAGTCCTGCCCCTCGATCGCGGGCAGCATCAGCTTGCCACCGTCACGATATTCAAAGGTCGTCAGGATCTGGTCCGTATCCCCCAGATCGCAAGACATATGTCCGTCGTAACGGGCCAGCCCGTGTTCCAGATGCACAACGGCGTCGCCGGGTTCTAGCGCGTCCTCTCCGAACAACAGGTCATGGTCTCTCTCGTTCAGGTGCTGCTGTGTCATGGGGGTGTCCTAGGTGATGTCTTGCACTGAACGCCCGGCTGCGGGTTTTGATCCCGACTTTGCGATTTGTTAATCGCTGGCAGCTTTATTCCGCCGCGACGGCCAGATGCAGCGCTGATGCCGCGTCCCTGATCGCGGCGACCAGCCGCTTGCGGCTGTCATCTACGGGCTGATCGGCCGGGAACATCAGGCTGATGCCCCGGTTCGCATCCGCCATGGCCAGCGGCCTGACGGCGACCTCTTCGCGGTGGATCGCTTGGCGGCGCGCAAACAGGTCTGGCAGCACGGCAACGCCGGCCCCCGTCGCGGCCATCAGCAGGATGGAATCAAGGCTCGTGCCTTCGTAATCATTGCTGACGATGCCGCCGCTGAGCCCTGCAAGCCCGTAGACAATGCGCGCCAAACGGTGCCCCGTATCCAGCGTCAGCAGGCGTTGGCCCGTTAGGTCCGCCGCCGTGACCTGCTTGAGTGCGGCAATGGGGTGGTCCGTCGCGACCGCGACCCACAACGCTTCGGTAAACAAGGGACGTTGCCACGTATTCGGGTGATCCTCTGGCGTAGAAATAATCGCGTCAAAGCGGCCGTTCCGAATACCCTCATCAAGGCTGAGCGTGTTTTCCTCGCGCACGATGACCCGCAAATCCGGCTGATCGCGGTGCAGCGCCCGCATGACCTGCGGCAACAAATACGGCCCGATCGAGGGCAGGGTGCCCAGCCGCAGCCGCCCGCCAAACGGCAGGTCTGACGTCATCACGCTGCGCAAATTCGCAACCTCTGCCAAGATGCGGCGGGCGCGGTGGATGAATTCCAGCCCCTTGGCCGTCGCCTGCGCGCCGCTGCGCCCGCGCGTGAACAGGCGCACGCCAAGGTCAGCCTCGACCGCGGCGATCTGATTGGACAGGCTCGGCTGGCTGACATGCAACAAATCTGCGGCCAGACCAAAGCCGCCCAGCTGGTGGACAGCAACGATATACTCAAGCTGGCGCAGGGTAGGTCTCATGTATAGCCCCTAGCTATGATTGGCGTGAATACAAAGTATTTAAACTATCTAAAACTTTGCGGCAAGCAGCGGCAACTGAAATGGAGACCGCCCATGCCCGCCTTTTTCGACACCCTTGTCGGCAACCTGATGGTTCCGACAATTTTGTTCTTCGTCCTTGGCCTGATCGCCGCCTTCGTGCGCAGTGATCTGTCGATCCCCGAAGGGGCAGCCAAGTTCATGTCGCTTTACCTGCTGCTGGCCATCGGCTTTAAAGGCGGCAATAGCCTGGCGCAGCACGGGCTGCAGGGCGACCTTGCCCTGACCATTCTAGCGGGTTTGCTGCTGTCCTTCCTGATCCCGTTTCTGGCCTTTGCGTTGCTGCGTATCCTGACCCGGCTGGATCCGGTAAACGCGGCCGCCGTCGCGGGCCATTACGGGTCCATCTCTATCGTGACCTTCGTCGCCGCCTCTAGCCTGCTGGAACTGTCGGGGATCACCTTTGATGGCTATATGGTCGCCGTCGCCGCCAGCATGGAAGTGCCAGCAATCCTGTCCGCGCTGTGGATCGCGCACCGGTATTCCGGCAGCCAAGATACGGGCCGCGTCCCGATGCGCGAGCTTTTCGCAAACGGCTCTGTGCTGCTGTTGACCGGTGCCTTTGTCATCGGCGCGTTGACCCAAGACAAGGGCATGCAGATGATCGCCCCCTTCGTTGTCACGCCCTTCACCGGCATCCTGTGCCTGTTCTTGCTGGATATGGGCCTGAATGCAGGGCGGAGCATTCTGAACAATCGCCATATGCTGACGCCGGGGCTGTTTTGCTTTGGCTTGTTGATGCCGATGATCGGCGCATCCCTTGGCTGGGCGGCGGGCGCGATGATCGGCCTGCAAACTGGCAGCGTGTTCCTGCTGATGGTGCTGTCAGCCTCTGCCTCTTATATCGCCGTGCCCGCCGCGATGCGGATCGCGCTGCCAAAGGCCGAGTCCGGCATATACCTGACGCTGTCGCTGGGCGTGACCTTTCCCTTTAACATCACCTTGGGCTTGCCGCTGTATCTGTGGCTGGCTGGACTTGGTAGCTAAACGACCTGCGGCCCCATCCGCATCCCGGCCTTATCATAGGGCCGGACAGCGCGATGGGGCCTGCTTGTTCAGGTGACGCAGGGCCGCAGGCAAAGGTCCTGTCACCAGATCCAGTGCGCGCATATAAATCGGCGCAAAGTCCGGTGGCGGATCGTGCAAAGTTGCAAAATGAGGGCTAAGGTTGTGTTGCCAAATCAACGCCTTGCGGGGTGATTGGCTCCGACGGTAGGGGCCGGAGCATTCACCTCAACGCACTGATATCGCGACACTTTTATGGAGCGACTCCTGTCCGACTCCGCAACGAGACAGTCTTTGTGCCGTAACCTGTGCCATTTGGCAAGAGCCCCTCGAAGGGACCGAGGTAGCTGGAGCGCGCGTCCATTATCTCATCAGCTGAGTTCGAACTTCGCAGCAATGGTCTCCTTCGTGCCACACAAGTAGAGCATGCTCTTTGCGCGTGAGAGGCCAACGTAAAAAGTCTCACGATCACGCTCTGTGTCACAATCTGAAAACTCCCATACGATTGTCACCGCACGTTCGAGGCCCTTGAACCTGGCCACGGTGTCCACGGTAAGGCCATTGGGGCCATAGTCCTCGATGCGGCCCAGCCGAATAGAATTTGGCAACGGGCACTGGCTGAGCAACTTCTCGCAAGTGTCCCGATTAACGGCAGTGCAGAGCAAGACGGCAATATCATGCGCCGGAATGCCTTCTAACTGCGTAAGCCGGGTGACAAGCTGGGCAATTTGTCGTGCTTGAAGCTCCAGCGTTGGTGCCTTGATAAACTCTACAGGTAAGCCGGCTATCGCCGATTTTTGCACCGGACCCCCACGGTAGTGCAAGTAAGCAGCATCATGAATGGCCGCCGTGTTTCGACAGTTGCGATCAAGAACGAGTGGTTCGCCCAGCACCGGAATGCTGGCTGAGCGGCGATAAATATCTTGGTTTTCATCGAGGAAGACATAAAGCAGTCCGTCCTCAAGGTCCGTTAGAAGCATTTCGACGGGTAGCCAGAAATCATCGGCAAAATCTTGTGCTTCGTCCACAATTACTGCGTCGTAAATCGCTCCGCTATGATCAACGGCGTTCGAGAGCGCGATCGGCATAAGTTCATTGTAGAGGTCCGCGCCCGGATAGTCCCGCTGAGCTTCGGCCAGATAATCGGTCCCGTGCTCGGCCAACACCTTTCGGGTCCACAAATCGCAGACCTGATGAAATGAGGCGACATCCAAGCCTTCGATTTTTGCACATTGTTCACGCAAGTGGTCGGCCAGGCCACGGTTGTAACACAGAAGCAGAACTCGCATCCCTTCGCGTGCAAGGCGAACGGCTTTCTCCCTGGCAATCAAGGTTTTCCCTGTGCCTGCACCACCAGCAATAACAACCCTTCGTTGCCGACGAAGGAAATCAAGGATACCCGCTTGGCGGTCGGTTAATTCTATACGCATCTCCTCTTCTTCCAATAGCCTGGTCGAAAGCAGAGGCCGGGTCGTGGCGGTCCTTGCAAAAATATCAATGAAGGCATGCAATCCGTTTTGACGGATGGCCACAAGGTCGCCTGAGTTACTTGCGGACCAATAGCTGAAAGCTTTTTCTGTCCATTCAGACAGTGATGAGAGGTCACTCTGATCACCAATCAAATCTGCGGGGCTGGCTGGATCACTAAGGCGGCCAGCGTCTCCAACGTCGGGAAAAAACGCAGCGTGGCCGAGGCTGATACGACCAATGCGCAGTCTCTGCCATGTCTGAGATTCATTTAATTTCTCGAGCAACGCGTATTTTGCAGTTTTAGCCTGCTCAAAGGGGTTCTTAATGATGTGGCTTTTTCCGCCTGCGTCCGTCGAGGTCCACGAACCCTTTGTCGCATCTCGTGTGATCTGACCTCCCTTAACCTCGACGACCAAGATGCCGTTGGACGGGTGAACGATAATAATATCTGCTTCACCGTCGCGTGGCCCTTTGCCGTGAGGCCGGGAGATCCAAGCAATCGAGTGAAAGATTGTGTATTGGGGCCCGAGTTGATCGGCCAATGCGCGGAAGAGGATCAGCTCTGCGCGAGATTTAGATCGAGCAAGGTGTGCGTCGGGAAAACAGGTTGCCATTAGTCGATAAACTTTAATTTATTGAAGGGGAGAAATTTTTTGCCTTGAAAGCCGAAGTCGACTTTCGCGCTGGTCTGCAAGCCGGTCTTCTTGACTTCCAAGATGCGCCCGTCTCCCCATTGCGCATGATTTACGGTTGCTCCGATGCGAGCGTTTAGCTGCACTGTATCAGCGAGGCGTTCGGCGACATCCTTCCAAGCAAAATCAAACCAGTATTCGTCGACCCGCTGAAACGGATTGTGAATTGCATAGAGTTGCTGCGCATTCGGGTCCAAAGCAGCCTCGACAATGTAAAGCCAAAAGTCATCTGCGTTATTCTGGGCCATCGAAAACTGCGTCCGCGACATCTTGGTCCCGCGGGCGTTCCACGGCCCCCGCAGCCCCTTCACTTCGATTAGCCGCCGCTTCCCGTCAGTTTCGGTCGAAACAATGTCGAAACCGGGATTGAAGTGATCCTGTTCGATGGGCGATCTGCCCTGGTCGGCCTCGTAGCGCATAGCGCGTTCGATGGCACTGGCATCGATTTCCTTGTTCTCATCGACCGAATATTCGGTGCGATCTTCGTCGGGGCGATCATTGGTTCGGGCGACATAGGCAAGCATACGATTAGTCTTGAGTTTCCCCTGACGACCATTTTGAGCATTGGCGGATGAATGATCATTCTTTAATTTACGATCTATCGTAGGATGTTCCTCCGACATCATGCCAAATGGCTTTCCTCCGGTTTTGGATTTGTAGTCGTCAATCTTTGGAATGGCCTGGCTCGATCTATCGGTCTCTGGACGGCCTGATTGGTCCCCAAACGGTTCAGTTTTTTGGGCGTGCAGGCTAATGTCATCGATCGTCGTCGATTTTGCTATAGTTAGTCGATTATTGATTTTTTCCCCTAATCGTGAGACATCACTTTCGCCTAATTCCGAGGCATCGTGAGCTTGTGAGTTGACCGTTACTATTTTCCCTTGAGATTGAGCACCTGGAGAATTATCCTCATCCTCAAAAAGCTCGTTGGGTCTTTCCAGAGCTGAATCTTCGGCGAGCTCCGTTAATTCGACTTCAGCGTCAAGGTCTTCGAGAGCACTTGCCTTTGCGCCATACCACCCTGAAGCAATTGGCGGTGAAAATCCACCTTCGATCAACAACGCTTCCGCTTCAGACCTGGTGCAGGAGTTGATCAAAAGAACCGCAGTGGTTGCGAGCGGCTTTATGTCCGTCTGTGGACAGAGGTGTTCTACAGAGAGAAATAATTGGCGGAATGCTGCTGCCCAAGTATTTTGGTTCATCGCAGAGCCACGGATATGTAATGTGCCCTTTTCCAAGAAAGCTGCGGCAGTCACCGGAGGAGAAACAACCGGTGCGGCCCCCAAGTTGAGCTCAACTTGAATTTTCAATTCACGCGTCAAAGTCACCGAAAGGTCGTGTAAGTCCGCTCGCAAAGCTGACCGAGCGTCCTCATTGGGGGCGAGCCAAAGTAGCAGTTCGGAACGCTCTGCAAGAAGCGAGGTGGCGGAGGCATCGGGACTGCGATCAGGTTCTTGCGCCAGTTTTTGTGCGGCCAGGCTGCTTAAGGGACTAACACCAATTCTGTTGTAGAACCGATTGAGGCTGGCGCGGTCAGTTTGAGGCGGCGTTATCAGTTTGTCGTTAAGATCATTTCCAAATGGTTCGGCAAGAACATTTCGATCGATCCAAAGGACATCTTCAGGAAACGCTCCATTGCCATCTTGGTCGATGAGGCTGAGCCCTTCGGCAATAATTACAAGCGCGTCGGATAGGTCAACATCTTCTACCTCCTGCGCGCGGCAGATCTGAACAATACAACTTTCATGCAGCTGCCTAAATTCCTTTTCTGGCTCCGAATCGGAGGAGATTTCAACCATCAGCCGGGCAAAATCCTTAGGACCTGGCGCGTTCCTGACACCCAGAAACTCATGCAGCATTTCTTGTCGACGCATTTCGGGGTTCGCGTTTTTCCAGTATCGGCCAGCGTCTGGCGCGGTCCAGAAGACCTCCGTCGCCTTCAGATAGCAATCAGCGCTTCGATCGAAAATATATGGCTCGTCCGCAAGGTATTCGATCTGCTCCAATTCTCGCTTATCTGAAACTGCCTCGTTCAGCAGTTCATAAGTCATAGGACTCGCCTTGGTGCCAGAGCTGACGCAGTATCTGAGATGAGAGACAATCGATGCGACTGGTGGCACTCGAGGCATATCGATTAAGCTCATGAATTCGATGTGCTGTCGACGCGGCCCTCGAAGTGCATTTAGTTCGATGATCGGGACTTGTGACTCGAAGCCGGGTGCCCGGCCCGCTTGGTAGACATCGGAGGGTAGATGAAACTGAGTCTCATCCCTTTCGCCACGTATCAAGGCAGGAAGAAATGCCACAGTCTTTAGTGCGGCTATACTTCGTTTGTCGTCTTCATCGGCACCAAGAAGAAAGTCGGAAATTTTATCGACTAAATTATTGAGCGACTTGACTGTATCATCATTAATAATGCCAGCGTCTGCTATCTCTGTTATCCTGCGCAACATGTGACGAAGCGTTGGATGAACGGGCATTCTGAGTTCAGCCTCGAGAACGTCTCTGAATTGCATGCCTGCTCGGCTCTGCGGTAACCAACTATCTTCGAGCCAATTGTGAGGATCAGGTCCCAGAACGCGCTCGATATTGGGCGACCACTGGTAGCAGTCGATGGGTCTCGCAAAGATGCCGGCGCGCGTCGGGATAAAAGCTAATTTACGGAGTTGACGCATCACTCCGTCGTCAGTGAGTTCGCGCCGATACTGGACTATCTGCTCGGCAATCGAACTGAATCCTTCCTGTTCAAGGCGATGTTCTGCAACAATACTCGGAATGTAGTCTGTGAGATATCTTCCGAAAGAAACAATGGGCACGTTAAGGATTTTTTCGGCGAAACACTCCATTCCAGGTGGAAAATGTTTTGTGTCAACAAATTCGAGATAACCAGTAGGGTCCTGAAATCCACCTGGCAGCTGCGCCCGTTCCGGATTAACGTATCCCCTCGGAGTTCGTAGAAAAGGCACTAATTTAAGCACATCGGTTACATGAGAGGGATCGGCTGGCAACGAAAATTGCAAAAGAAGTTCGTATAGGCTACCTGCGGATTCACCTTTAGTCCCCAACAAATCCTTTGCCATTTGCTCGGTCGTCAAGGCGTTACTGAGATCGGCTGCACACTGATCGAGATCATACTCATCCAATAGATTGCTAATGCCCGCGATTGCGATTGCATCGTGCGAAACAATCGGGCAATCCGTTACAAAATTCAGTAAAACATCGGCTTGAACGCCCTCTGGGAGCCGCCATACCTCTTTAGGCATTACTGGGTTTCCAGACGTATCCAGTAGGAAACATGCAGATTGTAGTCGGCTACAGATCTTTGAGGAATTATCATCCTCCAATTGGACAATCTCACCTACGAGTTGCCAAACTTGCGGTAGGTGAGGACGAAGCGCATCATCGCGCGATGGTGCTCGCTTCTCGATAGCACTGACAGCCATTTCTGCTGTAATAGTTCGCACACCCGCTGCCTCAAGGCTACGCCAAAACGGGCGGACTTTCTCGCTGATTAACGGCAGCCCCAATTCCGAAAGCATTACGGAGGTGTCGTCTTGTTGAGTTTCACTGCTATAGAAAACTGAGTTCGGTTGTAACCACAGTCCAGATTCTGAAAAAACAGAATTTGTTTTTCTTGCAGCGTTCTCGAAAGCTTTCCAATAGCAACCAAAAATTTCGTCGTCTCGCTGTTCAAAGCAGCTTTCGCCGAGGCGCCAAAGGCCAATCGGACCGAGTTGCTCCCTCAACTGATCGAATGCGGCCCCCAATATATCGGCAGCGGCCTCGATTAGCGCTACGTTCCAGTGCCGTTCCTGACCTTGTCCGCGCAGAACGATATTTTTACGGCTCGACTCCGGGTAAAAATCCGCATTCAAATGCAGGGGTAACCGTGAGCTTTGTTCAGTTGGTAAGTATGCGAAGAGACGGCCGTTAACAGACTCTTCATCTGTATCGATGGCCAGAGTCACTTCTTCGCTTCGGTTGTGATTTTGTAGCTGGGGAAAGTCTTCGAATAACTTTCTCTTTTCAATAATTTTACTTGCTGATGTCCTTAAGAGCAACCAGCGTTTTGTGAGCCCTGAAATGCCAAATTGTAAAACGAGGCTATTTAGACCTCGCTCGATAACGAGACGTTCCGTTAAGGTGCCGCTACGATACACTTCAACTACTTTAATATGCCGCAAAAATAACATGCTCGAATTGATGGTTTCGAGAACTTTTTTTAGAACAATATCAGCGATGCCTGTAGGCACGGGCGACTGGTCAATCTCTTTCCGCACCAGTGTCTCATCAGTCGCCCAAGGCAGTTCGAATTCAGTGTCATCACGATAGGGAATAATTTTCGGTTCAATTTGCGGCGCAGCGGGGTTGAGAACTAACTCGCAGTTTCCGGAGCGAATTATCGGAGTATCTGTTACTTGAAAAACTGATACGAAACCGATGCCGAAACGCCCAATTTGATTCGCTGACTCGAACTTACTGCGCGCACCCATCGTGCTGATCGCGTGAATATTGCAGGACTTGTGGCTCCCAGACGGACCACCGCTTAATTTCCATTCACAAGTTTCGCCATACTTACCACAGTTTGTAAAGGTGGCAGAGTTTCTAATGACTAACGCATCGTCGCGAACGTCGATGGTGAAGTGAGATGCCCCAGCGTCGTCGGCATTTTGAATAAGCTCCAACGCCATAATGTCATAGCCTTGCAAAGCCTTCAGCGACTGAGAGACTGTCCCGCTTAAGTCAGCGGTGTAGCGCATATTTAACGGCAGGCTCATTTCTTCTCCTAACTGGGGCGAGTGCGTTTAGCTAATAACAACTACCAGATGATTTGCGCACAAAAGATGGCAGTTTCTTGTTCTTCGCTGATTGTGCCTGATTGTCCTGCCACTAAGCCCCGCTGAGGAGCACATCGAGCGCGAGCGCCGTGGTCAATCCGACACCCAGATCGCCCATGGCAGCCCGCAATGCGCGTGGTTCGACTCGTCCGGCGCGGATTGCTTTGCTGGCGGCAAAAGCGGCGCTTACGAGAATGGAGTTGTCGGCGCCTTCGAACACCTCTTCGGGCACGCTTGTGCCCGGAAGAAGATGCAGGGCCTGACGCACGTCCGCTTCGAGTTCGACGTTGCTGTATCCGCTGCTGGAAATGCCCGGAAATAATCCGGCAACTTCGTCAGTCGCCAGAACGTCGATGCCCGGATACCGCGCTAGATGCTCGTAGATGTGCTCCGGCGAAGCAACGGCCTTCAGCTGCACAGAGCCGATGATCTCGCCGTCCAACATGAATTCCACATCCGATCCCGGGTGGTTCGTGGCTTCCGGCAGCTGCGCCAAGACGAGGTCCCCGTCGGCGTTCTCCGCGGCTGCGAAAAGTAGCTCATGGTAGATGCCTTTGACGTTGGAGATCACGCCGCGCAATTGGTCCACATCGAGACCGGCCAGATATGTCGCCAAATCTGCATCACTCGCATCGCGAAGGCTACTCTTGGACCGGCGTAGCGCATCCAGAACGAGAGCCTCGTCTGCGCTCCATGCTCGGTCCGGATCATTCATAAGGCGCTGGAGCGTGACCGCCAATACGACAGCTGCACTGCGA
This sequence comes from Loktanella salsilacus, assembly GCF_900114485.1. Lineage (GTDB taxonomy): Bacteria > Pseudomonadota > Alphaproteobacteria > Rhodobacterales > Rhodobacteraceae > Loktanella > Loktanella salsilacus. The sequence continues at coordinate 246,985 of NZ_FOTF01000003.1, forward strand.
CGGCCTACGCTTTCGCCCATATCATGGCGATGCGGTCGAGACGCCGGACGGCGCGCGTCAAACGACGTCGCGGCCAGTAAGCCAAAGAACCATTTCGTGCCGCGCATCTGTTCTCTCCATCGATCCTGGGAACGTTAATGTAGTTTTCGTTGAGAGCTGCGATGAGCGGAGCAAGCCCAGTCTGAGCGAAAATGCGCATTTCAACGGGGAGGAGCGGGGACGCCTTTGCCTTCATGATACGCACCGGTGCTGCGAGACAAAGGGCAGCATACAGTGCAGCTTGCTCTTGTGATCCGAGGTCCGCGGTTGTCCTGCGGCGCCCGAAAATCCGCCGCCGCACCAAGAGCGCAATCGGGATGCCAGCGGCGAGCGCGCCGCCTGTGACCATCACGCTGCCCGCAGCCACGCCCATGCCGACGCTGGAGCCGACCCAGTAAAGCGTTGCCGTCGTGGCTGCGGCACCGGAGAGGGTGGCGATTGCAGTGCCGGTGCTTGCAGCACCGAAGGCGGCGATACCGCTGAATGTTCCAGCGACCACGCCGGCGGCGACAATCTTTGATGTTGCGACGCCGACGATTGTGAACGCAGTGCGGTTCGATTCTTGGAGGATGCCGCCTACCACGGCCGTGAGGGCTCCGTCGAGCGTTTCAAGATCCTTGGTAGCCGCACGTGCGCGTCTCAAGCGTGGGTTGAAAGCGCGGCGAGCCATATCAACTATCAAAGATCCACCTCATTTTCAGCATGGTTGCCGATCTTCTCACGCACCAACCAACTGGTCAGCGCCCCGAGCGCGTCCATACTTAAACTCTCTAAAGCGAGAGTGTCTTTCTCGATGGTATGCCCCACTTCGTCACCGTGAATCACGTCAAGATCATCGTGTCCAGCCATTGTCAGTCCGATCAACGTGAAGCTGTTTTTAACAGTATGAAATCAATTTGAGTTTTTAAACAATTCAAACCTGTATTGACATCGCGGCCAGGCGATTGGCCTATAAGCAAAAGTCAGGATGCTTAGCGTGGACAATTTTAGATATATTCGAATGGCTGGCAATGATCAGGGCTGGAGGCGCCCTCATAGCGGTCGAAAAGGTGGCGACGATTATCTTGGAAAGCAAGGGCTTGGGCACGAGGACTGGAACTTTGCTCATGATATTTGGGAGGATGGCCGCTACCACCTCTACCTTAAGGCGACACCTGCGAACTTTGATAAGAGCTCATTTAATTTTGTTCTTGGGGCGCATGCGAGTCCATTTCCAATGATTATCGGATTTGTCGAAAATGCAACGTATGGACTTTCCGAGTTGCCGGAACAGCTTCTGCTCAGACGTGCTCAAGAGGTTTTCGCGCTAAATGAAGACGATAGTCTCGGATCGGCTTATGGGCAACGGAGCGTCGAAGAAATTGCAACTCTTCTGAAGCAGGAGGCGAGCGGGTATCGCGTTTCGGTCGCGCCACGAAACCTGCATATTCTGGCGCAGCCTGTTCCTATGCCGTTGGCAATTTATGAAGTTTCCCATCCAGGTTACCGTCCACTCCCCATGACGGAAAAGCAGTATGGTTTACTCAAGGGAAGAGTGCTGAAAAGCGATACAATGGCCTCCGTGGATCAAGAGGAGGAAGCAAGCTTTCCCGAAGGGAGATTGGTTGAGAGACTTCACAGGTTTCGAGAACGTAATCGAAAGGTTGTTGAGGAGGCAAAAAGGTTATTTATTGAAACGAATGGGGTGCTTTTTTGTGAGGCCTGCTCTTTAGAACCGGAAAAGCACTTTGGCTCATCCAAGATGCGCAACCGGATCATCGAGGCACATCATGATGTGCCACTCTCTGATTACAAGCATGAAGGAAAGACTAAGGTCTCCGATCTAAGAATGGTCTGTCCTACATGTCACCGAGCCATTCACAGTGTAAGGCCTTGGCTCTCTGTCAAAGAGCTCGAATCACTCTTAAAGCCAAATAGCTGACCCGTGAGTTCGGTGCAGGATTATGCCAAATATTAATTTTGTTTTTATACCGGCTCTGTTGCGTAATTCAGCCTACGAACGGATCTCCCCTTTCCCCAGACGGATTTATCCCACTGCTTTCGTGAAAAGGATGCCGAGGGCGGTGTAACCGTTCAGGATCGCAAAGCGCACCTGAACCTCAGCGACTTGGCGGTCAAAGTCGCGCGCCATCAGCCGCTGGCCCAGCAGCTTTATACAATGCATCTTTGTCTCGACGCGGCTCCGGCGGTGGTATCTGCTCCAGTTCCGCCAGAGTGCCCGGCCCAGATACTTCGATGCGCGGAGCGCATCATTCCTAGCGATGGCACCGGGGGTTGTTGGCTTCCATGGCTAAGCGCCTCGGACGTGGTGGGATGACCGCAGACGCTCCACGATCGGCGATGGCGTTCTGACATCGGCGCGTGTCGTATGCGCCATCCGCAGTCACGCTGCCGATCTGCTGATTGCGCGGAATCTTGTTTAGTAGATAGGGCAGCATCGGTGCATCCCCGGTGTTGCTGCCCGTGATCTTAACTGCTCTGACTTCCAACGTTTGCTCGTCGATACCGATTTGGATCTCGCTCCAGACGCGTTGCTTGGGGCCACCGTGCTTGCGCGCATTCCATTCGCCTTCACCCTCGACCTTGATGCCGGTGTTATCGATAAGCGGGTGCAGCGGGCCCTTCGCGCCACGACATGGAATGTTCACCCCAAGCGTCCTTTGACGGCGGAAGATGGTGCTGAAGTCAGCCACTTCCCAATTGAGACCCGTCAGCTGAAGCAGGCTTTCTACAAATTCCGTCGTCTGACGTAGGGCCATCCTGAACAGGCCCTGCGCGCTGCCCGTTCAGGGCTGAAACATGCCACTGGCATGTTTCCGGGACGCCCTTCCACCCTTCATCGTCAAAAATGTCGGGATGGCAGCGTCACTGAATGTCCGCGACCTGGCCCTCTTGCCGGAGGGTTCGGCATCCCAGTTCATCTCGGGATCGAACCAGATCGTCAGTAATCCGCGGCGCTTCAGTTCCGCATTGTAATCAGCCCAGTTCGTCGCCTTATAGGTAGGTTATGTCGGGTTGCTCATGCGGGCCAGCTACCACACTGGATTCACGACATAAATCCAGGCTGGATTGGTGCAGCAAAGCCGACGTTGATGTCCATTACATTGATCCCAGAGACAGAGGGAAAACTCTCCAGCTCGTGCAGTTTCTTTGAGTTGTAGGTGAAGGCACGAAATTTCTTGCCATATTCTTGCTTAAAATGCTCAGTGGTGATTTTCAGGGATAGAAGATTGTAAAAGTGAGCTTTGCAAAAAGTTTTAGCCCAGGCACTGAAACGGGACAATAATAAGTGGCTGTTGATGGTGCAATTTTACAACCTCAGATTGATGGCTGCCGAAGTGTTCTTGACCAAGCCAGTCCGTGATGCAAGCTTGCGAAGAGTCAACAACTCGACGTAATTTCAATGTATAGAATTGGTTTATAATTGATTATTTCTGAAACGATTAACTATTTAATTATGCAAAGGCCTGAATGAGAACTCTTGGCTCAAGCAAGTCCCATGGTATCATTTCTCCCGAACAATTAGCTGAGATTGAGGCCAGACTGCATGCTGCATGGACTGGCCAAGGGTCAACTCCATTTATCGTTGATATCCAACCCGGCCAAGATCTTCTCGACGAAGCAGCATGCATTGCACGCGCCTTACCTCGTTGGCGCCTTTTTACAATCGCCCCGACTCTCGCTGTTTGGGCCGTGCTGCGAGCGCTGACGCTAAGCTACGGCACGGCAACGCACGACGTTTACATACACATTAACAACTTCGTTGGCAGAAGCTGTGATGATCCAGACCGGGATGATCTTAAAAGTCGCTTCAGGCGCGCAGCCCGCGATCTCGGACTTCCGGTTTCAGGCAATGATCCGACGAACCTGTTTTTCGCCCCGCTCGGGCCAGCCCATGCCCAACACGACGACCTTGCCCGAGCTTTTGTCGCGGCGTCCCTTCACGTCGGTCCACCCGCCATTGAAGATACTGCCACGGCGCGCCTCTGGCAGCGTCGGGCAGTGATCGAACGATGCCCAAGCCTTACACGGCTACGGACGACGGTGTTCTTCGACACCTCCGCGCACCTTGCGCGTCGCTTCGAGGCCTGGCGCAAAAATGCTGATCCGATCGGAGACACAGAGTCTCACCTCTTCAAGGCTTACGATGGCGCCGCCAAACGCGTGGGCCGCACCAAGGCCGATCTTGTGGGACCTCCTCGGCTCTTCTGGGCCGGCGACCGGATCGGCCTTGAGATCGAGCAATCCCAGCAAGCGCAATCTCTTCGACTTGGTGCCTTTCCCACCAAGCTCACCAGTGGAGATCGACTGCGCATCGCTCCACCCTGGGGTCTTGAATTAAGCTGGAGCGCCGGCGCAATCATTCAGAAGATTGCCTTTGGCCCAGCCGCCGGAGAAGCTCTAATTTTCGACGCCGATAGCGGCGCACTCTTAACGCGCATTTCGGCGGACCAGCAGGAATTGGAAGTCGCGGCGGAAAGGCTTGTCGTCCTTTCCGCCCACAAATTCTCCAGCCCATCTTTTGGGGAGGCTATTCCCGCACAGGACCCGAACTTCTGGGTTGCTTGGGTGCGTGCAGAAGAAACGCTTTCTTTCGTCGGACGGCGGGACCTTTCGCTCGCAAGACCGCGAGAAGATGCTCTCTGGATAGATGGCTCAGTTCTTGGGCGCGACGGCAGTCACGCCCTCTATGCTTGCGACGGAATTTTGCGGCTGAAGGCCGATCCTGACGTCGGCGGCTGCGAACGCATCATTCGGATGCGTATTGGAAATGAGGTCCGATATCACAGCCTTCTCCTTGATGCCGAGGGGCAGGCCATGGTGCCCTTCTCTGATTTGCGTCTCGACGCACATTCAGATCCATCAGAGGTCAATTTCGAGGTTCTCACGCCGGGTGCGGCAGGAGATCTGGGGGCCCGCGCCGCGCTCTCGACACAATGCTGGATTTGGCCAGGCACGAAGTCCTCTACGGATGACCTTGCAGACATACCGATACCCGGCAACTTCAGCGCGGCCCGCAGCGCCGGGCTTCGCGTTCTCGACGGACTACTCTCCGTCGATCCTCATGCCGACCAGGAAGCCGCCATTCTCGGCCTTGCAGGCAGGAAGCGGGTCCACGAATTCCAACTTGTCGCGCGAGGCGAAAAGCTCTGGCATTATTGTATTGCTACAAATCAGCGGGTATTCGTCCCGCGCGGAAATTCTCTTCTTTTCGGGCATGATAATCGTCACGACACGCTCCTCCTGAGATCTCCCGACCGGGATGCTTCACTTCTCGTCCTTGGGCGTGAGATTCGCCGTCCGTTCTTCCAGCGCCACACGATAGAAATTGGTGCGGGTCAGCTCGAACATCCGGAGGGTGGCGACGATCGTATTGCCCTTAAGCGAGCAGACGGACGCGTTGATATCCTTGCCCGAATTCATCGCGCGTCAGACCCATCGGAACTTGAGCTGATTGAGAAGTCGGATGAAGTCAGCATTAAATTCAAACCATCCACTCCCTGTCGGGCCTTGGTGGTGCGCATCGAGCCCCTGACAAGTCCCGCACTCGAAAGCGAGCATACCTTCGACCACTCGGTGCCTGACCTCCCGCCCCTTGAATTAATCCAAGCCAGCCTCAACTCGGAGAGCGGCAAAATACATGTCCATATTCGCCAATTAAATCTCTCCGCTCCTTCGCGGGCAACATTCTTCTTACGCGACGCGGCTGGATCTCTTCACCAGCTCCGCGATATCCGCAACGCACCGATCGCAATCGGCCTCGCAGGACCGGTGGCAGCCCCATCACTCCAAACCCTCCTCGCCCTCGCACGTTTTCTCTCCGAGCCCGAGGCCGAATGTCTCGGTGGCCAACTCGGTCGATCTCTTGCCCCGATTTACGAGACCACTCTCGATCATGTCGGCGCTTCACGGATGCTGGGGTCGGTAAAGTCCCTGCTTAATGTGGTGCGCCCGGACGGGCAGCCGCCGCGACATGACATCGTTGCGAGCGCTCCATGGATTCTCGAGGCCCAACCGCTTGCATTTGCGGGCCTTCAGACCGAGACGGGGCTGGCCCCGCTCGGAAAAATATACTCGATACCCTCGCCCTCACCGGCCCCTGACTTAGGAAGCGATACGCCACTTTCGAGTTGGCTGGATCGCGTAAGTGCGGATTCAAGCATCCCAACCGAACTTCAGGTCGACAAACTTCAACATGGCTTTCGGGCCTTGCGCTACCGGCTAAAGGAGACCGATCTGCACGATATCGCAGGCAGCGGCACTTTGTCCGGCGCAGTGCGATTGATTTGCGGAGCGCATGTCGAGGGGCTTGAACAGATCCGCTCCTTCGATATCAATGGCGGCGGAGATCCCCTTCCTGCTCGGATCGCGATCCAGATAGAGCGCCACGCGCGCAGCTGCGCGGACGCGCAAGCCACTTCATTCGTGGACGACATTGTTTTTCGCACCGGACTTCCACGAAGAGAGGTCGGTCAGTCTCTCACTCTAATGCTTCGCGCGGGGGTGGAGATCTTCGCCTATTTTCGGGCCCTCTGGGGCCATGCCAGCAAGAACGGACCTTCCTCTTTATGACGATCCTCAATCCCAACTCTTTCCGTGAACAGCTGAATGCAGTCTTGGCCCGCTTCGTGGCGACCTCATCGCCAATCAACGAGATCCGGGCACCCCGACTGGCCGAACAACTAAGGCAGAGCATCGGCCGTCTTAATTTCGTCAAGGGGCCGTTTGTGGAGACCCTGCCGGACTTCGAAAAGGGTAAATCACTCAAAGGGCTCCAGGATGAAGGGGTTCTTATGCCAGAATGGCGCAACCTCGCTTCGGCCGCGCCATCCATTTGGTCTCGCCCGCTGCATGGCCACCAGGAGGCGGCGATACGGAGGCAGGAAAACTATCTGGTCGCAACCGGAACGGGTTCCGGCAAGACCGAAAGCTTCCTCTTTCCTCTCATCAACGACATCCTCTCCCAAGGCGAACTTGAGCGACCGGGCGTGCGTGCCATTCTGGTCTATCCTCTCAACGCCCTGGCAAACGACCAGCTGAGCCGGATCGCTCAGCTTCTTTTCAGGGATCTCGGAGATCCTGGCATCACGCTTGGCCGTTACACTGGTCAGGTGAAGTCTCGCGCGACACGCGAAGAAGAGATGACGCGCCTCCGCTCTACACCAAGCTTTCTCGACACCTTCGGCGAAGACGCCGACGTCCCGGGCAACTGGCTGCTCTCGCGTGAGGAAATGCGAACAGCTCCTCCGCACATCCTAATTACGAACTACGCCATGCTCGAGCACATCCTCCTGCTCCCGACCAACCGCCGCCTCCTCGGTGGAGCAGACCTGCGCTGGATCGTCCTCGATGAAATCCACACTTATGCTGGCGCGCAGGCAATCGAGGTGTCCTTCCTGCTAAGGAGGCTGAAAGCGCATCTCGGCATTCCTGATAATCAGGTGCGCTGCGTCGGAACATCGGCTTCGCTCGATCCAGGCCGTAAGGATGAACTCGCGGATTTTGCATCCCGCCTCTTCGGTGAGCCTTTCGACGGAGAGCGTGCCGTCATTACGTCCAAACGAAAGGCCCATCCAAGCCTTTCCCGCTCCTCGGTGCCGAGCGGCCTTTCGGCTGCCAGTTGGGCCGCGGCACGAACCCTTGCCGAGACCGCCCGGGAAGCGGTGCAGAACGACACCCCGATGACGATCGAAGACTGGAATTTCGAGGCGGATCTTCTCGGTCTCAGCGATCTCCATCTCGAAGATGGTCCGTCGTTGGGCGATGCGCTAATTAAGCGCATGGCCGCTTTCGAAGAAATTCATCACATCGCCCAGCGCCTTGATGGCGGGTCGATCGCGATAGAGGCGCTTGCGTCAGAGATCTTTCCCGATGACTGCGATAATGCCGTGCCGGCACTCGTCGGCCTTATCTCCGTGGGTGTTCTTGCGGTAAGCGCCAACGCGGCCGTCTTCCCTCTCCTCCCAGCGCGGTATCACCTGATCTCGCGCGCACCCGAGCGCACGGGCATCACCCTCATGTCGAACGCAGAAGATAATCTCGGCACCGTTGTGATCGGTGCAGAACGCGATGAGGACGACCGACCTGTCTACGAGCTCTATGTCTGCCGGAACTGCGGTGAGCCATACATTGAGGCTTGGGATAACGGCGCACTCCTCGATCCGACAAAGGGCTCCGGCGAGAGGCACATGCTGCGTCTCGTCCCGGGTGGTTTGGCAATTGAGGAAGATGATGATGCCGATCCTTCCCATCCAGGCCAGATAATCTTCGTCGATCCCTCCACGGGAAGGCCGATGGAAGCGGATGATGCCGGTGCGGTCGCCCTTGAGGACGTCGCCTTGCAGGAAGACCCCGATGACGGCAGTCGCTACATGCGCCGCTGTGCCGCCTGCAACCACCGCTCTGCACGCTTCAATGAACCTGTCACGACCGTTCGTCCGGGCGACGAGGCCATCGCCGCTGTCGCCGCCCAAGCTCTCCTCGAAGCCATGCCGACCCGAGACCTGGGCACCAATCCACCGATGGGTGGCCGCAACCTCCTGGTTTTTTCTGACAACCGACAGGATGCGGCCTTCTTTGCCCCATTCTTCGAGCGCACCTCGCGTGAACAGGCAATCCGCAGCGCGATACTTCGTGCCGTTGATACCGGTGGCCGTATGGACATCGACAACCTCGTTGGGGCCGTTCTGCGCGAGCTTCAGGCTGACGGTCTGCGCCTCCACCGCCCGGGTGTTGTTCCTGAACGGGAGACGGGATCAAACGAGTTGCTTCGCCTGAAAGCCCTGATTGCCGCCGAGATCACAGTGTTTGGCCGCGGTCGCCTCAGTCTCGAGGGCTTCGGCCTGATCGGTATCGACTACGAGCTCATCAATCGCCCGATCGAGATGGTCAGGCGCGCCATGCCAGACGCCCTTAAGCCCCATGCTGAGGCATTCGTGCGATACCTGCTCAAGGTCATTCGCGAGCATCGCGCAATTGCCCAGAAGGAATCCGGCATGATCGACCTCACCGACGAGTCGATCTGGACCCGCATCGCAGCGCAGCTAAACCGCTGCGTTAGTCGCGAGCGAAATCCTCACACCAGCCTTCCTCTCAACCTCATCCCTGCGGGCGGACGTCCCAACCGGTTCACGGATCTGATGACGCGGATGTCCGCAGCCTGCGGGACGACCATCGACGACAACGAGATGCGGGACGTGCTTACACAATTCTGGAAAGCGATCGAGCACCCGAAGTCGATGACGTCGAAGCACGGCGTGGGGCGCGGCCTGAAGCTCGACCGGTCACTCTTCATCGTGCCCGGCAAAGACATATCGCTATATCAATGTCTGTCTTGCGGTGCCCGCACCCAGTTCGACACCGCCGGGGTTTGTCAGGCGATGCGGTGCGACGGTGCTCTACGGAAAATTACACCAGCCGAGCGCAGCGATCTTTCGAACCGCAATCACTATGTCGCCCGCTACCTTGAACGTCCTCAGATGGGAATCGCCCGCGAACATACGGCCGCAATAGCTGGAGAGATCCGGTCGAACATAGAAGAGGAGTTCAAGGTCGGTGAGGTCAACATTCTTTCCTGCACGACGACCATGGAAATGGGTGTCGATCTGGGCGACCTCGAGGCGGTGCTGTGCAAGAACGTGCCACCCTCTATCTCCAATTACCAGCAGCGCGCCGGTCGCGCTGGCCGACGTGCGCAGGTCGCACCGATCGTTCTCACGACCGCACGGTCCGGCCGCTACGATCGCGCCGTTTTCGAGAATTTTTCTGAATATCTTGCGGCACAACCGATCATCCCCTACCTCAGCCTCGATAATGCCGGCTTCTTTCAACGCCACCAAGTCTCCATGGTGCTCGCTCGATTCCTCGATCATCGATTGGCGGGCTACGCTCGCCCCGGCTCGCCCAGGATGCGTGATATCTTCGCCGAAGCCCTGACGGATGAGACCCGGGCGGCCTTCAATGAAGATTTCACTGACTGGCTTGGGCGCGCCGGGCCCAGCCTTGCCGAGGCAGCCGCACTTTCGAAACGGCTTCCTCCCGCGCTTGCATGCATCGCGCTTGACCAAGACGGCCTCGAGGCCGTTATGCGGAACCGCATCATGCACTTCGCGGACATGGCTTGGGGTCGCTTTGGCCTAATGCAGGAAGCCATCGACAATCTGGAGACTGAACGGGGGGAGATTGAGAAAACGGACGCTCAAAGGTTCATAAAGATAGACCGGTCCCTGGGCGCGCTGCGCACTCAACAACGGCTCTACATGAACCAATTTTTGATCGACCAACTCTCGCGCCGCGCCGTCATCCCAACATACGCCTTTCCGGTTCACTCGGTCTCTCTGGAGGTCCTCAACTCCGCAGGTCAGACCTCTGACACGGCCGTTCTCGAACTGGATCGGGATGGCTCGATCGGCATCTCGGAATACGCACCCGGCGCTGAAATCGTCGCCGGCGGGCGCGTATGGGTGAGTGAGGGTATTTCCAAACGATCTAAGTTCACCGGAGACGACGCCTACATCGAACGCGCACGATATCGTGTCTGCTCCGCTTGTCGCTCACCGCAGCTTACTCCTCAGGGCATGGACCCCGAAGAAGAATGCCAGCAATGCGGGGCAACCTTCCAGAAGGTGAACGCGACACGCGCTTTCATTCGTCCACATGGCTTTGTAACCTCTGTCGCTGACGGCCAGGGACGTGATCCTGGAGCAACTCGCATTCGCCCGACGGTGTCCGACGAAGCCCTCCTTCTTACGGAGGCTCCGCGTTCGAAATACATCGCCACCGACCTACCGGGCATCCTAACTTTCCATGCGCCAGGCTCAAACCGCCCGGAGCACGAGCTCGGTCGCATTATCACCGTGAACCGCGGCCGGCATGGGGGTGGCTTTGCTTGGTGCAATAGCTGTGAACATGCGGTTCCAACACATGGTTGCGGTCCAGATCATGCATGGCAACAACAGGTCTTTCTGCAAACCCACTTGAATCCCCGCAGCGGGCAACCTTGTCGATTCGACGTCTCCAAGCCGAGCTGGCCGATCGACCTCGCACACGTATTCGAGACCGATGTCCGAGGCTTGCTCTTCGAAGGCCTACCGCGCACGCCATCAGGCGACGCGATCGTGCCCGACGGCTCGCTGGATCGCACACTCCAGGAGGCGCTTCGTCTCGGGGCGGCGGAACTTCTGGAGACGGACCCGCGCGACCTGCGGGCACTCGTGCAGAAACTCGACGGATTGCTTGTTGTCGTCATCTACGACTCCGTCTCCGGCGGTGCGGGCTATGCGACGCGCCTTACGAACGAGGATGGATACCTTGCCCGCGATCTATTGCTGGCGGCACGAAAGATACTCAACTGCCCAAACCGCGACTGCATCACCAGCTGCACACGCTGCCTCAACGACTATTCCAATCAGCGCAACTGGCATGACTTTAACCGCCGCCCCGCCCAGGCCTGGATCGAGACGATCCTGATGGACGCAGGCGTGAAGATCGATCCCCAATGGGACCTCTGAGTAGCACCGAAAGACTAACATGACGGCAATGATTGACACCCCCTCCAGAACAAATTTGAGACATGCCCTACGATGAACGATCTTCTTAACTCTACCTTTAGTCAGCAGAGCCCTGAGATGTCGAAGACGCACCCGGCGTGCATGGCAATGACCAGTTGGACTCTCGAAGACTGGACGCCGCCTGGAGCTTTCGAGCGCTTCCCCCTGCTTGAGATATGCCCTGATGCACCCACCTACTTTGCACAGGCCGGTCATTTCACGGCCCGCGATTTGCGGACCATCGTCACCATGCTCAACCTTGATACCGATCATCGGGATGCCGAAAAGATCTACCGGTTTATTCTCGAGCGTAGTGAGAAGGCACCTTGGATTTTTCCGGTCCTCGAAGCCAGCGTGGCCGATAAGCGCACCACGAACGGAGGGTCTAAGTCCAGGCGCAAGAAGAAAGCTCCCCTCGTTCTCAGCAAGATGCCCCTGATGAAGCTTCGCCTTCGACAGAACACGCATTTGCACGACCGCACCGCTGAGCTTCTCTCCCAAACCGTCCAGGCAGATGTAGCCGTCGGTGCCTTCTGCGAATACGCCATTGCCTTCTACCATCAGCGGATTGAGGAAACCGATCCCAATCAGGTATTTCTCGAAGCTAAGGCAATCCTCACCTATGCAAGTTCCGATGAAGCACTTGCTGGCGAACTCGGCGACCTCAAAAAAGTAAACGACTGGGAGGGTCACGCCGGCCTTATCCTCGATCTCGCGAGAGATTACCCCGAGGCCGCCTCAGACAAGCTTCACGTGCATTCCCTCGAGACGCTTCGGCGTCTCGCTCAAGAAATTACTCTGACGACCGAAAAGCACATCTTTCAGCAGATTTCCGCCCTTGCCTACATTTGCTCGCAGCAAGTGGAGCTGTTGAGCGTTCCACGCCGCGACGCTGTTCTTCTTCAGGTTTCTAAACTTGGCCTAAAGCACTCGCCTGATCAGATCGATGACGACATGATCGCAACATTGTCGCTGGCCCTTGACGAAGGTCTTGCAAGCCGCATGCGCACTCAGGCTGTCGAGATCGCTGAACTCGAGGAAAGCGTCATCGAGTTTAAAGAGAAGATCCAAGCTGCGGGGCAGGATGAGGATTATTCCTTGCTTGCCGAGCTTGCCCAAAAGGCCAACTCCGGTAAGGAGGCGCTGAGTGCCGCGCGTGCTGCACGCAGCGACCTGGTAAGCTGCCTTGAAGGGCTTCTGTCCGGAGAGATCCAAGATCATTACGTCTCCCTCGACAGGATTCTCCGACATATCGCTGACGTTGCCGATGAACAGGAAGATCCGGCAGATGCCAGCGTTGTTCTGACGGCGGGCCTCTTCGATGTGGCCAGCAAAGTTAGTGCAACCGCAGACGCTGAAGACGAATGCGAGGAGCTCGACAGCGGGGAGGCTGTCGAACCCGCCGCCTCCGACCTGCCCGGGATTTCCGCCGAGCAATCCTACGCAGACGAGGCTGCCGATTATTCCGTCGTCTATCCTCTCGTTGAAAGCGACACTGAGACCTCTGCCGCTATTAACACAGATTTTGTTGACCATTCTCGGGCCGCCAATGCGGAGACCAACGACAACTTTGAGTCGGACCTCATCGCGGAACATATTGCGATCCTGGAGACGGATAGCGACGAGATCCTTCTTTGCCTCGACGACGAAGCGCCCCGTAGTGATGAGCTTGTTGTCGGCGATGACGATGATGCAGATCCAGAAACTAACATCGGCATTCAAGCTGCCTCGGCTCCGCAAGTCGATCAACCGTTGATTGACACAGCTCCAACGGTCGATCCCGAGGTTCTCGCAGATCTGATCGACCGCGATCTTCTTGGTGTAGCCGCGGATGCGGCTGAGAGCTTCGAGGCTCATGGGCGCGCATGGCCGATTGCCGCAGTGGTTCTCAAGGCTGCGGCCGGCAGTCGTGGGCCGCACCGCGAATACGATCTGGACACCCAGCGCTTCCTAACGCTTGCCAACAGGGCCACCGGCAATGCCTCTTCGGATCTGGGCTCTGTCCTTCTACTTGGGGCGCTAATCCGGCCGTCGATCCTCGAAAAATCGGCCGCCGGCCTTAGGAGCAGCCTGTCCGGCCTGTGCCGTGGCAGCCTTGGCCAGCACCTCCAGCAAGCCACTGATGCCATCACAAAACTCGACTACGATTTTCCGCCTGATGCCGATGAGCTGGCCCGGCTTGCCGGCACCCAGCGCGTGCCCCAAAAGCAAAGGATTGCCACGCAGCTCGGCCAGTGGGCCGACACGGTAGCTGCGAAGACATCTCGCTGGCCCTTTGCAACCGGAGTCTTGCACCATATCGCGTCGGAAGCCGGCCCTATTGGTGCCGCGCGCGCCGCGATCGATGCCGGCGGCGAAGATGCCCCTAAGCTGGCACGTCAGGCGATAGATGCCCTTTCGTCGAACTCCGCGATCGGAACTGTCTCTGTCGATTATGCGAGCGCCATGGGCAAGACCAGCACACAACTGCACCCCAAGGGTCTGGAATATCTCGAGCGGCAATTCGACGAACCTCTCGGACTGCTCGACAGCTGGCTACGCGCCGCAGCGCGGGAAGGCACCTATGGTCAGCAGTCGGAAGCCCGCCTGCGCACTACCATCGGAAATCTGACATCTCGCCTCGAGAAGGCCTATGCCGGCCTCGCGCAGGATGCCGAACTCTCATCAGACCCACTCACCAGCGCGGTCTCGCGCTGGATCGGCTCCCAGGTTAATGAAGCCCTAAAAGCGCTGCGTGGCGAAGATACCGGCTCCTTTGCAACACTCGAAGAAGCCCTCACCGCAGAGAGGGATCTCCTTCCTTCCGCTGTCCGCGACGCGATGGAAGCACCCGAGCAGCGCTTCGATGCATTCAGGGACATGCTTGTAACCGATGCACTGCGCGATCCCGCTGGTGCGCTCCTCAGGGCGCGCGATGAGGGTGCATTCGAGACGGCAATGCGGTTGGCCACGCGCTTCGGGATCGACGACCGCGAGGCCATCACCCGCGACATGATCGCTTTTGCGAAAACTTGGGAGGCGGAGATCACCTCCCGCTCCCGCAGACTTAAAACGCTGTCAAAGGTCGATTACAAGCATCAGGACGAAATCTCGCGCCGCCTGAGCTGGTGCGAAATCGCCCTTACCCGGCTCGCCGCCATCAAGGATCGCTCGGAGATCCACGATCTCGCGGACCTTCCTGCCGCCACGGCGGAGCTCGATACCATTTCGAGCGTGATCGAAGACAAGATCCGTGAGGATCAGGTTGAGCGGATTGGCCAGTATCGCAACGAGCGTAATGCTGAGGAGGCGGACGCGCTTCTGGTAGGCCTCAAGGGCGTCACCGTCGAGGCCACTGAGGACAGGATCGCCCAACTCCGCGATGGCAGGTCTGCGGCAACTTTCCAAACCGAGCTTGGGGGCATAATATCTGACTTCGTCCCGGACTTTCTTGCCTACGCCACCACGGTCGGATGGCCACACACTGACGATGCCTATCAGGAGGCTGTCCTCTCCGAAGGCCCACTCTATATCGAAGAGGATCGGCGCGCCGTTGGCCTCGCGTTCATCAAGCTTTACCGGGCCATTGCCGCGTCGGCCGAAACTCGCCAGCCCGACGTGCCGAAAATCCGCGCGCTCTTCGAGGACATCGGCTACGACAGCGTGAAGATCCACAACTTCCAGCCGCTGGGGCGGACCGGTGTCTGGCAGGGCCGCATCACCGGCGCAATCAGGTCCGTGCTGACCGATGACTGGTTCCTGCCGCCAATCTTTGGTTCCCAGGCCAATGCCGGCACCCGTTTCCTGCTGGTAGGGCCTGACGCACTCCCCGAGAACATCGTGAAGGCCCTGTCATCGGATACGCCCTCGATCATCCTCTGCGCCGGCATCGTCGACGCCGCTCGGCGCCATGAGCTTGCCGAACGCCTTCGTGCAAACGCGATCCCGGCGCTTTTAATCGACGAGGCACTCATCGCCTTTACCGCCACGCGTAGGCAGACCCGGGCCCGCACGGTGTTCGAATGTGGACTGCCCTACGGTCGCATCGAACCCTACACGACCGATGCAGGACAGTTGCCGCCCGAGATGTTCTTTGGTCGCGGCGAGGAGATCCGACTAATCATGTCCAAGACGGCCGACGGCTGCCTCGTCTATGGTGGCCGTCAGCTCGGGAAATCCGCGCTGCTGGGACATATTGCCCGCATCCAGCACGCTCCCGAGCATAACCGCATCGTCATCAATCGCGAAGTTCGCTCGCTGGGCAACTCCGAGACCACCTCCGAAATTTGGGCACATCTTGCCTCGATGTTGTCGCCTGACGTCGTAAAAGCCGGTAGCCGCACGGCCGAAGACGTCTCCCGCGATATCCGTGCCTGGCTTATGCATAAGCCGCAGGGGCGGATCGTGGCGATGTTTGATGAAGCGGACAACTTTATGGACGCCGACACCAAGGACGACTATCCCGAGCTCGCCCGTCTCAAGAAGCTGATGGAGGACACTGGCCGCGCCTTCAAGGTTGTCTTTGCGGGTTTGCACAACGTTCAGCGGATGCATCGCCAGCCGAACTCGCCGCTCGCTCACCTTGGGCAGCCGATCTGCATTGGCCCGTTGAACCGGACCGAAGACGACAAGCGTGCCGCGCACGATCTCGTCGTCACACCGATGCGTTCCGCCGGGTTCCGATTTGAGACCCCCGAGGCCGTCGAGGAAATCCTTGCCTGGGCAAACTACTACCCCTCGCTGGTGCAAGAATACATGAAGGGCCTGCTTTCTACCCTCCATGGAACAGGAACCGGTAAGACCTATAAATTGGACGGCGACGGCCCCCTCTGGCCGATCTCGAGCGAGACATTATTCTCTCATCGCGGGTTCGGTCATATCGAAAGCCGCATCCGCTACAAGTTCCACCTGACGCTCGGGCTTGATCCGCGCTATGCACTGGTCGCCTACACGCTGGGGCGCCTCAACGTCGAAGGACAGGAAGACAAAGCCCGCGTCACCGGCTTCGAGCCGCGCGAGCTGCTCGACGAGGCACGTATCTTCTGGCCAAGAAGCTCCGAGTCACCTTCCCTCGCAGCCTTCGAAGCCCTGCTCGAGGAACTTTTCGACCTCGGCGTCCTCGGTCGCGTGCCGATTCCGCATACCAAGCGCTATCGCTACCTGCTGGGCTCACGACAGGTAGCCACGATGCTGGGCTCTGAAGCTGATATCTACCATGCCCTGAGCGAGATCGAGGAAAAGGACCCTGCGGTTGCATATGATCGCGCAATCCATCGTCGCCGTTACACGACCGGCGTAGTGTCCGATCAGTCCGAATGGCATTACTGTCCGCTCACGGACCTCCAGATCGAGCGGATCGTCCAGCCTGAAGACGCGCCGGTCCAGATTGTCTGCGGACTTGAGGCCTTGGGTATTTCAAAGGTCGGATCTTCCCTCAAGCGGATAGCCAGTTCGGGGCACCTTCCGGGTGCACCCGACCAAGGAATCTCGGTCGAGATCGTCCGGAATACCCGTGAGTTGCGGGCACAGGTGGACCGCAAGGTCGGCAGCGGCCTGACCTCAATCGTCGTATTTACTCCGGAAACTCCCAAAGAAGCACATGACTCCATCGTTTGGCTCGAGCGCCAGCCGCGCGTTCTTGGCAAACAAATCCGCCCGCTGATCCTTCTGGATGCCGCCGAAACCGAAATGCGCGATGTAGCCACCCGCCGTCGCGAACAGAGCCAGTTCTTGTCGGCATGGGGCGCGGAAATGGTGCGGGTTCATCTCCATCATATCGAAAAAGTTGAACTCGACACCCGGCCATTGCGCGAGGCAATCCTGTCATCTACGGGCGGCATACCCTCCGAAACCATCAATCTGATAGCCGCCATGCGCATTGCAGCCGCCCCGATGGAGGAAGCGCGCGGCTGGAAGGCGACCCTGAGAGTGCCAGCCGGACTCCTCAAAGGTGCCTTGGGGAAGGCGCTGGTCCTGCTCGACATGGCAGACAACGAGGACTACCAAGCGTTAAATGAGCTTGTGCTCGAGTATAGCGGGTCAGATCTCACGGATCTCGGACCCGATTTCGTCGCAACCGGTCTCGTGAGCATATGGCAACCGAAATCCGGACGTATCAGGCGCTCTGCGCTGGGCGATCTTCTGAGCATCCAGATTCAGAGCTGATGCTCCACTTCAGGAAAATCTGCGTCTCTTATATGCTAAAGAATTTCTGTAGAAAAAGTTACCGTCAGAGTTGAAATACGCCCATGCCTGTCGACCATTTGAGAATTTGTGTCCCCGCACAAGCAAGCTATTTATTCGAAGTGAGCAACCGATTAAAGTGGACGCCTCATAAAGGACGGACACATTACGGCCCCTGCTGAGAACAAGCCCGACTGTTCGATCATGTCAAAGCGCGGTCCTGCGGCTCGGAAGTTTGCCGGTATTCGGCTGCACCTCCGTCTCGCTTCCACGAATGCCACTTTGTGGTGAAGGATTGTAGCGAACGTTATTGTCCGCGGGCGCGGCGGTGTCGACTGACGCTTGCGCAGTTCGAAGTGAATTTGGGAATGAGTAAGTCTTCGACAAGTCGACATGCAGCTGATAGCCACGAGACCGCATCCCGGTGTGCACCGTAACGATCTGATCTATGCACGCGGAATGGGCATTGCTGGCATCAGGTCCAGTAGACGTGCTAATTCTAAGGTTGAAGTGGGTGCCAGAGGGCGGTAGTTAAGCTTTCCCGCCCAGTTGGTATCCACTCGAACTGGCTGTTCAGGAAACTCCAAGTTCCGACCCGTTCGTCCCCGTTATTTCTGCAAGTGCAGCGCGAATGTCCTCGCGCACGGCAGGATTTCGAAGTTCCGTAAGAAGACGTTCGACAGGGCCGTCATCACGCCGCACTTGCTCGAGTTCGGCCTGTGCCGACTTCAAGTTTTTGGAAATATCTGCGATTTGTGTGGCCGCTGCTTCCCTCACCTGTTCCAATTCCCGGTTCGCGTCCTCTTGTGCCATAAGTGCGGCTTCAAGCTCGGCAATTCGCCAGTTCGCATTTCGCTTGTCCTTCCGAAGTTCCTCGCACTCCGTGTCTGCGGCGATCATACAAGCCGCATTCTGGCGGGCAACAATTAGGAGTAACTCACGTCCTGCGATTGCCACCGCTTCTTCCACTGACGCGACGATAGATCCGGAAAGCCCCGCCAAGAGCGTTTTGCGCTCTTTCTCAATGAACTCCGCGTGCATAGCATCAACCAGTTTTGCAAGGCTTTCCTGACGGATTGTATCGCTCACGCCGTGTTTTTTGCACAACTGCTCTTTTACGAGATCTGCGTCGATTTCAGTAAGTGGAATTCCCGCCTCGAGGCTTCGCGCTATTATTTCGTGGACGAGTTCGGGGGAATAGCTTTTTGGTCGGCCTGTCCCATTGGTCTTTACTGTCTTCTGCGCCATATCTATTTGTCTTTCAGTTTGCCAAACCGAGTTTGACAAACTCGACTTAGTGTTGCGTCTGACAGGAAGATTGGTCGTTTCGTGATACCGAGAATAATTTTATCAGATTACGTAAGGTCAAGCCTGCGAGTGGCGGTCAGAACTCCTGCTGTCACGAAACCAAATCTTTAGTGTAGAGACCGCCGGGTCATTCTTTGAGCGATGAAAGTGGCTCCACTCGGCTTGCTCGCGCCGGCAGATCCCTATTCGATTGGGATTGATAAACCTCTCGCCAAGAGTTCGGCTCTATGACTTTCGAGACGCTGACTCCGACCGCAACGCATAGGACGGCCACTTTAGCGCCCATGAGTTGCTATGCGCCATTCTGTGTCGGCGTAATCGTGCTCTGTGATCGGACCTGAATTGTCGACCATGGTCTCAGTGCAAGTATTTGAACGATGGCCGTTGTTCCAACCTATTACAGAATATGATGCCATGCAGCCGCCACCAGTGCCAAAGGCCCCGCCTTCTCCCTGCTCAATCCCGGGGGCAAATCGCCGAACCAGAACTTGAAGAACCGATATCTTAGAATTTTTTGATATCTTCATCTTCCAGCATTTCTCACATTTCAACGTAAATATTATCTATATATATCATATCTTTAGAAGGTAATATTTGCCGAAATTGCGGGCTTCCCCAAAAAAATGTGGGAAGATCCGACGCACTTTCTAAAAGTTTCGACGGCTATGTCGTTACTGCCGACAAAAGTGCGGAGCGAGCCGACATTTTTGTGCCGATGGAACTGAACCCATCTTCTGACTTCACGCAATTGAAGGAGGCACATTATGCCACTCGACAATGGCAAGGTCATGGTCCCATGGCCTCTTGCTGAACAAATTCTCGCCGCTGGTTTTAATGCGCCAACGTTGCGCCTCGTATTCTCGATGCTTCATCAGCTTGATCTTAGAGGGGTAGGTGGCCCAGATAGTCAGGAGGTCTGTCCTGTCATCTGGGCAAGCTGTGCGGATCTGAGGGAACGCATCGGTCCGCACGGTGGTAAAAGTGCGCGAGAGATCCGCGATGCGGCCGAAGCTTTCGTTGCGACCGGCCTAGTTGAGAAAATTGCCTTATTAGACAAATCCAAAAACCTTCAATGGCAGTTCAGTCCGTGGATCTGGGACGCTATGCGCATGCGAGATCTGAGTGACTATGTTCTCATTGATCTGAACGCGCTTGGTAGTTTCCGCTCGACGTTTCGCATCCAAATTTATCTCGTTGCGCAAAAGTGCCGAGGGTCTAATGCACCACAGTTTTATGTTGCTTACGACTTCCGTAAATCGGAAGAAGCGAACGTCCGGCTTCTTATCTCCGCGCTGAAGGCAGTCGCGGAAGTGTTGAACTTGGTCTGCTACACTGCCCTTGAACTATGCTTGGATAAGCCGGAGCCGGATCGCTTTAAGGTCAAGTTAGTTCATCCCAAAACAAAGTGGCGCAAGCACAGCTACATGAAATTCAAACGCGCCAAAGCGATATGGCGCGTTGGTAAACATGACTACAATCGTTTCGATCCGAGGACCGTTCGTGATAAGCGCGCTGATCTTGTAAAGATTGACGACTTAGGGCTCGACCAACAGGTGATTGCCCCGGCGTAGTCCTGTTTTACCGCAAACGACTGCGTCCACGCCGTCAGACTGACAATTCATACGAGCGGGGCGGGTAGATTGCCCCGTTTTGGATGACCGCCGGATTTTCCTATTTCCCCTCTGCAATCAACGGAGGAAATCATGTCCGCACCAAAATACTACTCGACGAAGAAGCTGGGAAAAATTTTCGAACGAGACCCGCACACAATCCGCGACTGGATCAACAAAGGCTGTCCGACCCCAGACGGTTTAGTGAAATTGCAGGCCGCAAAACTGGGAAGATCGTGGCAGGTGAAAGACGAATGGCTCGCGGTCTTCGAGCTTCGAGTCCGGCCTCAGATTGGAAGGCCGGATCTCGAGCTCGAGTGAGCCGGTCGCCGTTCAGGAGACAGTCAATGACCCTCGTCGAAGCTCTGAAACAATATCTCGAAATCAGCGGGGAATCGAAACGCGCGCTGTCACTCCGCTCTGGTCTCGGCGAGAGTGCGGTAAAAGACATTCTGCGCATTCCAGGCCTGAAACCTCGAGCTACGACGCTCGCGGCCCTAACACGCACCACGGGAACCGACCTCTTCGCGTGCTTTGAGCACCCGCCCGTCTACTGCTCTGATCTCCTTGCGCGCTTCGACGCAGAGGGCGAAAAACGCAAGGCGACAAGATTGCGGTGGTTGACCCGCGTCGCCAAGTGGGCTCCCGAAACCACCATCGTATGCCGCCGCGACGTCGTGGAATTCCTGAGAAACCACCAGGCCGCGGAGTTCAACCTGAAAGAGGGCAGCTACGCGACATATTCCTCCGAGGCGATCGACATTGTCAGCGCCGCGCAGCCGCGTCAGCGGAAGCGCAGTTCCTTGGACCTGACCGGGACGCACGCAGAGATTTTTGCGGCGATCTCAATAAAAGAATGCGGTCTTCGGGAATGGCAGGTTGGAGTGGCGGGGGCTTTCTTGTTGTTCCTGCATGACCGGCAGATAGAGGTCCCGGACGTCACGACTGATACGCTCGCCACCTACTATGCGGAGCGTCTGGAGACTTCGTCCAAGAGCGAGGAGAAGTGCCGACGACATGTCATTGAAGTTGCCAAGTTCCTGAAGGACGCAAGCAGGATAGACTTCTTGCAACCTTATAATTTTTGTCCCGTCGAGCATCCCTTCGAAAAGTATGCTGGCAAATACGGCGTAGCGGATGAAGTCGTCGCCGATGTTCTAATGCAATTCGATCACGATGTGGCACCTTGGGCACTCGGGGAAGTATCCCGGACAGGTCAGCCGCTTGCTGCATTCATTGAAGATCTCGATAAATGCGAAACATCGATTTCCGAAAGAAGGGCGCTGTTGAAGAAGCGGCGAGCGAAGAAGGCCGCGCTTCCTGGCCAGAAGCCGGTTGCGGACACACGTTCGGATGACGATGTGCTGGCACAAAACGGGTTCCTGACCGAAAAGGAGAAGTGGTCGGCGAGAACGCTGAAAAATCGGCGGGGCTATATCGCGTCATTGGCGAAAGCGACGGCCGCGACCTTGGATATCGTGCCTGAATCATTGGAGGAACTGCTCCACCCGGAGTTCCTGGAAGCCGCCGTCGACGCCATCAGGGATGCCAATATTGGCGAGTTTTCGAGCGGGTATTTGGGAAGCGTTCTGAAATGTGCGCTGAAAATCGCCAAGAGTTTTCAGTGTCGGTCGAAGAAAGATCTTAAGCGGATCAGGAAGCTGATCAAGATCCACGACCGCAAGCGCAGGGGCATCGCGCCGCGCAACAAGGCAAAACTCCGCGAATTTGATGATCAACGTATCCAACGCACGATCGATCTGGGTGACGTGATCATCGCCGACGTGAACGCTGAGATCGATCGGCGTCGGGTGGCCCATCGGAAAAAGCACGGCGTGCTGCTATCCCGCGTCGATGTCATCAACGCCGAGCTCGGGCGGAACATTATGGCAGCTATCGCACATGAAATTCTGCTCCGAAACGCGCCCCGCAGCGACAACCTGATCAAAGCTCGGCTGGACTGGATTAGTTGGCAGGGCGAAGTAGCGCGCATCATTGTTCCGGCTGTGCATGTCAAAATGCGCGGACCGGATGACGAAGACCTCACGCTATTTCTCAACGGGCGCCAAAGCACGCTGCTGAGGGGTTATCTCGATACCGTGCGGGCGAAATGCCTGGTTAGCGGCGACGAGCGAAATCCCTATCTCTTCCCCGGGCAAGTCCGGAAAGAGAAGGCGGGACAACCCTACAAGACCATTCTCAAACGGGTCACCCGCATTGTCAACGACAGGGTTGGCAGCAAGATTAATCCGCATCTCTACCGCCATCTGATTGGGTGGATATGGCTGAAGCAAAGTATCGACAACCTGCCGAAGGTCCAGAGAATGCTGGGCCACACGAGCCTCCAGACAACGATCGACTACTATGCCGAACTCGATACGAGCCTCGTCTTCGACTCTTGGAATGAACATCTTAACAACAAGTCCAGCACCGGTCAGGTCAGGGCCTTGTAGCGCCCTCGGGTCCGAAGCGCCTAAATAGGAGAAAAGCCATGAACCCCCATCTCGTCATGCTCGCCGCCATCCGGTCCGCCGAGCCTAGTCAAGCTGTTCCTGGGCTCAGCGAATTGTCCATACACCTAAAAGAGCGGATAGCGTCCGTCGGCGATACCGCGTTCCAGGAGTTCGCATATTTGCAACAGATGGCTGCTGAGACATGGGGGGCGGAGCGAACAAGCCATTTCGCCATTGTCCTGCGAAAGGCGCGTGTCGCGCCTAAAGCGACCAAGGTCAGTCGCTGGAAGAAGGTCGGCACCGCAATCGAACGCCTTCCGGCGGATTGGCGGCCCGCTCTGCGGTCAATTGCCGAGCGTTCCGAGGCAGGGGAGAGCACAAAAGGATTGCCGATCTGGAGCTCCGAGTATCTGGGTGCGGTGACGACGGCGCTCTGCCGATATGTCGATTTCGCGACACGGCATGCCGTAGCGCTGGTCCCGGCCGGGTCGGACCTGCATCAATACGCCGTTTGGCTGACCGATCCGGCCAACGAAGAGCACGGAGTCTCATTTAGGGCGGCGGGCGACTATGTGTCGAGAATTAAGGCGGGGCTAAGCATCATCGTGCCCTCGGCAGGCTCGCCTGCCCGGGATTTCGTGGTCCGCTACTGGCGCGAGAAAGGCAAGGCTAACGGGACGCCGACGAAGGTCGGAGAGCAACTTGTCGGGGCAGTCACAATCTACGACCTTGGCTTTTTGCTAATGGAGAATGCTCGAAACGCGAGGATGCGCGGTATCAGCGCAGCCACGACCTTTCGCAATGGCTTGATCCTTGCATTGGGTATCGCCTTGCCGCAGCGGGCGCGGGCGATATCGGCACTCGAGCTTGGCGCTACTATTTGGGTTGAGCAGCCGGATCGACTTCATGTCCGTATCCCGGCCCGGATGCTGAAAGTCCCAGAGGATCAAAAGAACGGCGATCCATTCGATATGGTTTGGCACAACCCACGCCTTGTGTCGGCGCTGGATGAATACCGCCGCTGCTTCAGGCCATTGTTTGACAGTGGCGCGTGTCTCTTTCCTTCTATCCATGCACCCGACCAGGCAATCAGTGAAAAGCGGATCGGCAAAGTGACGGGGGATATTACAGAGAGGAATCTCGGCATTCGCATTCCGATTCATCGATTTCGGGACAACGCCGGCACGGACGCCGCCGAGAATTTGGTCGGCGGCCGGCTCGCGACGGCTACGCTGCTGGGCCATACCGATATCGGCACTGGCGATCACTACGATCACTCTAAGGGCATAAATGCTTCCGCTGAGTTCGCGCAGTTCATCGACTGCCGGCGCTCCATTCCGACGGATTTAGTGCTGTGATCGACTGCCAAAATCACACCCGTCAACCGCCGGGAGCCGCCGCTATTTCCGCTATTTCCGTATCGAGTTAAAAACGGGGTGGCATCATCCGCATGGGGTGGCTTGCACCCGTTCTCAACTTCTTCCGTATACCGCCTTAACTTCCGCAGGTCGCCGCTGATATTACGAGGCAGTCTCAACTTCGAAAATTAGTATTAGGTTATCAAGGTCGACGAAATCGTTTCCAAACGCTTTTTGCAAAGCTGCTTTTCCGCAATCTGGAGGACAGGGAGGCTATAGACCGGACTGTGGTTAGGGGAGGCTTGGGAAGCAATTCGTGCTTTCGCGGCGCATTTTGTTCAGCTCTTCTCGGCGAGAGCTGAACAAAATGCGCCTCGGTAAAATAGATCCCAACTAAGCCTAACCCGCATTCACTCGCGATCGAAGGAAACGTCGATGGTGCGCGGAAAGCTACCATAAGCTAAAAAATGATTCTGAGGTCAGAACCGGATCGGAAATTCAAATGTCGCTACAAAATCGTGTTGATCCCTTTGGCCATTTTCATGCCGTCCCGGCGCGAGGGGATCTGATGGGTAATCGAGGTATACTCCATGACGATCATAAGCATGTTCAAAAGACGCACGCACATCAGAACTGGGTGACCTGCCCCCTCTGTCAGGGTTGTTGTCCGCTGCTCTACTTTTCTCTAATTTTCAGGTGGGCGGGATAGGACAATGACGTGGGATACTCACCAGAACGAAAATCGGCTGTTCTGAAGCGGATGCTGCCGCCGAATAACTTGGCCATTCGGCAGCTTTCGCAGGATGAAGGGATTTCCGAGGCTACACTGCACAAGTGGCGGGCTGATGCGCGCAGCAAGGGGCAGCTTCTGCCTGACGCTGACGCTGGCCCTGAGGGTTGGTCTTCGCGCGACAAGTTCGCGGCGGTGTTGGAAACGGCAGCACTGAACGAAACTGATTTGGCCGAATACTGCCGCAAGCGCGGACTCTATCCGAC
>NZ_FOTF01000028.1 GCF_900114485.1 Loktanella salsilacus
TTGCGTGAAAACGCAGGCCGCTGATGTGAAAACGCGGGGGATAAAATCCCCCGCGGTCTGTGTTTTTTTGGTGTGGTGATCATAGCGTGAGCAAAACACCCGATCCCATCCCGAACTCGGCAGTTAAGTGCCACCGCGCTGATGGTACTGCGTCTTAAGACGTGGGAGAGTAAGTCATTGCCACACCTAATAAACACAGACACGTATCTCTCAACGATATAAAACAAACAAATACAGCGACATATGGACAAAAATAACGTCCAATAATGGCGCGGGATGGAGCAGCCCGGTAGCTCGTCAGGCTCATAACCTGAAGGTCGTAGGTTCAAATCCTACTCCCGCAACCAAATATTATTAACAATTACAACGCGTTACACGCCACCTTCGGGCGGCTTTCTGCGTTGGCATTTCGGGTGGTGCTACGCTGGTGCTACGTTTTTCGGGTGCTCGGAGACGGTGGCCGCTGGGGAGCTATAATGCTCTCTATCCAAAAGAAATTGAGATCGTTCTGTCGGACAGAGGCTGGTTAATCGTCGTTGGCCTGCGTGGTTGTTTGGGCCGGAGTATCAAACGGAATGAAGCTTGGTCTGAAAGGCTCACAGTTATTATGTGCTTTGAGGTGGGTGTATTGCACCGTACATGTATCCATAGTTGGTAGATTTTCAGTTGAAATAAGTGCTGACTTCCGTTGGCACTGCTACCTTTAAGATGAGGTGCCCTAGGTTGTCATCAAGGTATAGCGATTGGGATGAGGGCCCGTACTCGTGAGGTCTAACTATGCCGTGCTAATTCCTAGGTTGACAGCTTGTCATTCCTCTTCCAAACCTAAGGTTGTATTATTAATGATGAAAATCTAGAAAGGTGAGCCTAATGTCTCGGAAATTTCTTGCTCGTGCTGCTGCTACAACATGTGTTGTCGGGGGCATGGTTGGGCCGGTGAGCGCAGAGTCGTGTACGTCATATGGCAATACAGTATATTGCAGCGACGGATTCAGTGCTACGCAGTACGGAAACACTGTCTACGGTAGTGATGGTTATTCATCGACTACTTATGGCAACACTGCCTACGGAAGCGACGGTTTTTCTTCTACTGCGTATGGAAATACTGTGTATGGGAGCGATGGTTACTCGGCTACGCAGTATGGAAATACTTTGTACGGAAGTGACGGTTACTCGGCCACGCAGTATGGAAATACAGCTTACGGGAATTGAATGTGAAAACTCACGCCGAGCCATTGAAGGTTGGCTGGATAGTGGATGCCCCTTTCGGTGACTTTGCGTTTTCTGAGCCAAGTTCCTTGTTTCGAACGCGAGATAAGGCTGCCTCAGAACGTGCAGTTCAGGCATGCCCAGCAGTAAATGATCTGGAGCAGCGTCTATTCGTAGTAGCTGCCCCTTTCAGTTTCTCTCTTTCCGTTACGAAGGTTGGAGAAGATTTTGACTTATATGTTGAGTCAGAGAATACGCGTGCCGACGCCGACTTATTAACTCGTTATCTTTCATTCATGCCGCAAAATCTCTGGCGTTCGCCTGATAGACCTGTCTTGCAGGTCTTGCTTCCTTACGTCTTTATCTGTGATGAGATGTGCTATTTGACCCAAACGCCGCCGTATTTAGACTCAGTTTTCAACGATTGGCCGGGAACGATTATCGCGGGTCGCTTTCCAATTACAAATTGGCCTCGAATTCTAAACTGGGCATTCGAATGGCATGATATTGCCCGCCCTATTACTATAAAGCGCGGGCAGCCATTGTGTTATTTTTCATTCGAGGGAACCGACCCGTCTCGCCGAGTTAAGTTGATCGAGGCCAAGGCGACTGATGAGTTGCGTGCCTTCAGAAAAGGTATCGAGGGTATGCCAAAGTTTACATCTGGAACTTTCAAAGTAATGGATGAGGCTAGTAAGCGTCGGCCCAAGACCCTTCTATTGGAGGCTGACCGTGGTTGACGGTTCTCGGCTCATCAACGGAGCTATTGATATACGCGCAGAAGGCTCTTTATTCTATTTTGCATTGGGTGAATGGCTTCGTTCAGATACAAAGGAAGCTGAGTTCGTCGTAGCTCAAAGGTGTGTTATTCCAACTGAGGAGGCACGTGGGTTGCTAACGTTTCTCCTGTCTAATCTTCCTCCGGACAAAGCGGTGCCGGTAAAGTCTGACATTGATGATTCAGCATCGACTTCGGCACCTAAATTAGCAGGTGTTGGTGAAAAGGTTTCGCGGCAACGCTTGTTTAGAAGCATTAAGGAAAATGATGTCAAAGCGCATGGCATTTGAAATGGGTTTTCTCA
Source organism: Loktanella salsilacus (assembly GCF_900114485.1). Lineage (GTDB taxonomy): Bacteria > Pseudomonadota > Alphaproteobacteria > Rhodobacterales > Rhodobacteraceae > Loktanella > Loktanella salsilacus. The sequence goes on from NZ_FOTF01000028.1 coordinate 2,292, forward strand.
AAATTTAATATTGCTTAAATTTTTGCGGATTGCAGACAAGGATAAATCGGTTGTTATGAATTTTATCCGTCTTCAGTTTCCTACTAGTGTTTGCCAGAATACGGTAGGGTCCTGAAGGCAAGACGGGTGGTTTTTTCGTCAATTCAAATACGTTTTTTGTCGTTGTTCACATGAACTTTAGTGCACTGCTTTTGGCGTAAATTTTATCGTTATTTTTTATTTTGGTTTTTCTCGAGGTATCGGCGTGCATGCTGGATGGAAAATGTAGGTGGTTCCCCAGTGTTAGTTTTTCTGCAGCTATTCTGCCGTCCGCCCTGTCCGCCGCTGTCCGCCGCCAAGCCCTGTTGATTATGATGGCGGACAGGGGCGGACAGGGCGGACAGCGATTTAGGTCAGTGTCACTTCGATAACGCGACGTCGGTCCTTCCCGGTGCGGGTGTGCGTAACGATCACGCCCCGCGACCGGAGCAGGGGAGCGATGCGGCGAAGTTCGGTGCCAAAGGCTGCGGGCTGGCGCGGGAAAGCGTCGCTGCCTTCAGTGATCGCCGGGTAGCGCTTACGTAGGTATGTAATGAGATCGGCAGTTGTGCCTTCCCAATGGCGCTGTGCCTGGATCATCGTCAAGATCGCACTGGCAACCGCGTTGCATTCCAGCGCCGCTTCCTCTGCCTCTGTGCGGTTCGCGCTGTAGGCGCTCAGAAAGCTCCCCTGAGGCCACCCTAAGGTTTGTTCGGCAGCAGTGACCCATTTTGCGAAGTCGGCCATCCTGGGGCGCTCTGTGAGTCGCACAGAGGGCAGGGCGGCCATCGCCCCTGATATGGCATTTAGTAATGTGCCCAGAATTGCAGGGCGCGCCGCTTCAAAGCGCTTCCAGAAGTCAGCCTCATATTCCCGGCGGGTTTCAGAAATCACGGGAAGATTGAGACTGATGGCCCGGTCCGCCAGGTCGGGCCGCTCTGCCAGTTCAGGAATACCGTTCAAGATGATTGGCCGTGTCGCCTTGAACAGCACCTCGTCGGCGTCGCTGTGCAGCTTACGGGTGGCAAAGCCGCCACCGGTTGCCAGGCGACACAGCGCGTCAGCCATCGCGGGCTTGATCCGCGATAGGTTGTCAAAGGCCAGCACATGCCCATTCTGTGCCGCGATCATCAAGTCCCTCTCATCACCAGGGAAGCTGCGGCTGTCGAGCTCCGCCGGATCAATCAGGCGGCGCAGGACTTTGGCCGTCGTGCTTTTGGCGCTGCCTTGCTCTCCCGTCAGTATTAAAAGCGGGTAGGGGCCTTCAGGTCGCAGTGCGCCCAGGAGCCAGCCAACGATCAGCTTAAAGTCATCATCGTTGCGGACGTTCACGAAGGGCCGCAAACATTCCAGGTCGGCCCCCTGGCGGGCAGGGCGGGGCAGGGCCGCCATGCTAGGAGAGCGGCGGAAACGCGGGCTGCCCATCGGCCTCTCGCGCCAGCCTTCCGCGTCAATGTCGATAACCGACCAATCAGCCCCGCCCAGGTCCAGGGCAAAGCCCTCATCGGTTTGTCCCATCCGAAAGAATACCGGATGAGTCTCGCCTTCAAACAAGGCCTGGCCGATGTACTGCCGCGACAGGTCGTCCAGCTTGGCAGCGGCGGGCGTCTTGCCCTTGGCTTGAAAGTACTCATACGCCAGCAGCCGTTTGAAGCCGCCACTGCCCAAGGCAAAGGTTTCAAAGTGATCGCCGCGCCGGATCGTAGCGAAGGGCATCTTGTCCGGACTGTGCCACAGGTCGGCGTCCTCAAAGAGTGGGACGTCAACGCTGGCGTCGTCAGCTTCAGGCGGTGGCGGGCCATCATCTAACGTAAGGACGATAAGCCGATTGATCTCAGTCACACCCCAGCCGCCTGCGATGGCGTCAGCGGCGTCCCATCCCTTATGTAACGTAATAGGCTGCGCTGCCGGATTGGCTGCATTCTGTACCATTACCTTACATAGGAGCGCGTCAGAGATCGGGATGACCTTCGCGGGGGTGTTAAATTCCCTATGTAAGGTATCAGCGATTTGCGCGGCGTATTCCTGCCCTGGCTCGTCGTGGTCAGGCCATACGATAACGCGCCGCCCTGTAAGGGGCGCAAGGTCGGTTTTGCGAGCCGCGTTCGATCCGCCAAAGGTCGTCGTCGCAATAAAGCCAAGTGTCACCAAAGCATCGGCGCATTTCTCGCCTTCGGTCACGATGATCGGGCGATCTAGGTTTGCGGCCTGGAGTTCGGGAAGGCGATACAGTGGGCGGCTGTCCAGAGCAGTCCAGGTTTCGGCGGTCACGTCATAGGGGATAAAGAACTTATCACCGCCGCCCCGCTCAAAGCGGTTGGCGATCAAAACGGTGTTGCCCTGGGCGTCACAGTAAAAGTGCTGCGTTGTCGGTGCGCCTGCTTTCGGGTGGCGCAATGCCTTGAGATTGTCGCGCATCATTTCAGCCCCCATTCGTTGCCCAAAGTGCGAGCCGCGTCGGTTTGCGTCAGCCCGTTTATGTAGGCGTAAAGGCTCACAGGATCGCCGCCTGCGTCACCTGTGGCAAAGTCTGCCCAGCGTCCCGTAACAGTATTCACCTTGAACGATCCGGCGCGGCGGTCTGCCCTGGTCGGATTACGGGCCACCCATTCTTGGCCGCAGCGTCGCCCATCGGGCAGCCAGGCTACCAAGAGGTCAGGGAAGCGGTTCAGGCAGGCCATATTGACCACAACGAAAGACACGCTGCGCCATTTGGTTTGAGCGCTCATAGCCCCACCTCATGTTCGCGGGACGCTTCAAAGGCTTCCAGGTCTGCCAGGCGATACCGCACAAGGCGTCCGACCTTGATGTAGGTCAGCGCGTAGCGTTTGGTGCAGCGCCAGGTCGCAAGCGTTGTCGTGGACACGCCAAGCCGTTCTGCCACGTCTTGCGGCGTCAGGAGGTTCGGTTTTTGGATTGTAGTCGTCATGTTGTGGGCTCCTTTGAGCATGTTTCATCCATGCTCAAAGGGTCACAGCTTAGCCCGTATCTCTCAATCAAAGCTGATCGCGGATTACGGGAGCTGAACGCTCCCGGAATCTGTGATCAACAGATGGACGGGTTTTCATCAAAATTTGCTACGTGGACGACGCAGGTAGAAAGTTCTTGGTTCAGTACAGATTTTTGCAAGAAGAGGACTAAGACGGTTCACTAGGCCGCAAGGGAACGATATAATCATCCTCTGCCTTCGGGTCCATCTGGCCCGCGCTCCACGCGCTTATAATAAATGCAATTCCAAGCGGAAGCACAAAGGCCAGCAGAAGAAATCCGACTATCAGGAAAAGCCAGCCGTAAGATTTAAAAATTGGCATTACTCCGATCTTTTGTAGGAGGTTCATCTGAAGATTCCACCAATAGCGACCAACTATTGAAACACTTCCGGCCACCGCTGATATGCCTTCTATGGCTGCGCCATAGGCGACATGGGAATCTGGCTTCTTATTGTCATTTTTCATTGGATGCCTTTGCTTTTTTGAAGCTGAACCTGAAGAGAGTCTAAAATTTATTTGGATGAAGAATCTCTATTAGGCTGCCCTGCTTGAGTGATATTTCTGATATTAATTTTGATCTTCGCATTGCATGCCGTTTTATGAAGTCTGAGCCAATAATTACGCACCCAGTTTTTGGGCCCTAAGGTTCTTAATTCCACTCACAATAGCGCTGCGGGGTAGTGCAGGATCAAGTTTCTTGAGGACCATATGCACGGCATCAACAGCATGAGACGCCGTTGATCTGGCTTCGGTAAAATACATTCCTTCAGTGAATGGGTGCTCTGAGTGTTCTTCCCAAACTGGTTTGAAAGCCTCTAAAAAAGCCAAGACAGCATGGTTGGATCTTAGCTTGTGCGTTGCGCTGCGCTTCCGCCAGCTTTCTGTCTCTTGAGCCAATTCATCCGCATAATCGGGACCCCATAGGGCAGCGTGATCGGGGTCGTGTTTGGGCTTGCGATTTATCGCATCTTCTGCTGCCACGGCGATGTCAGTGGCGAGGTTTTGGAGCATTGCCAACGTGTGAGGTTTTTCTCCTAACAGGCTCGACAACACTTTGGGGGATGATCCCTCTGAGAGGCTATCAAATTTCTGAATTTCAATTTCGAGCTTGTCGCTAGCTCGGCCAAATTCATATAAATCCAGCAGGGCGAGGTGCAGTTCCTGCGCAGACCGCGCTACCTTCCCCAAGGCAGCATTTTCTGCTTTTTCTGACTGGTGGAACTCTTCATCATATTTAGCACTGAGAAAGGTGTCGATTGCAGTCGCAAGCCCTGCCTCAAGCCTTTTCTCATCGGTAGGCTCACTACAAAAACTCGCAAGCTTAGCAGTGATCTCGCCACCCAATGCTGTGCTGTACCCCCCTCGGGGTGCATCGCCTCGATACAGCAAGTACCACAGCGGCGCTGTGGCATTGCTTTCGTGGTCTGAAGTTTTACTCATTGTGCCCCGTATAGCTAAACATCGCATCGGTGGCCTTGTTGACAGACTCTCGCACAGGATCAAGGTTCAGGCGGGCATAGACTGCCGTGGATTGCTGGCTGCGGTGGCCTAAGGTTTTGCCAATGATGTAGCTGTTCGCCCCGGTGGCGGCCTGCCAGCTGCCTAGGGTGCGGCGTAGGTCGTGAATGCGCAGATCGGCAATACCTGCTTCTTTCAGAATTCGCGCCCAAGCCTTCTTAGGGTCTGCCAGGTGGCCCTTTGCGCCGTTGCCTGGAAAGACCCAAGGGCCGAGCGAGTGCAGCTTGCGCTCTTGCAGGATCGTCATGGCCTGCGGCGACAGATGTACGATTTGCGGGTCGCTATTCTTCGTGAGCGCAATCCGCCAGGTTGCTGCGTGGAAGTTGATCTCTTCCCACCGCATCGCAAGCGTGTTGGATTTACGCGCCCCGGCCAAAAGCGAGATCATAAAGAAATCCCGCGCGGCCTCATTGGGCTCATTCGCCATGGCCGCAAAGAAGCGGGGCAATTCGTCAGGCTGCAAAAACCGATCTCGGCTTTGTTCGCGGAACTTCTTAATCCCTGTCGCCGGGTTCGCGCCCTGCCAGCCCCAATCCGCCGCCTTGTTAAAGATTGAGCGAATAAGCTCCAAAAGCCGGTTGGCTTGATAGATACCGCTGTCTTTGCCCACCTTGGCGTGAAGCCGCTCCACCTCCGGCTTTTCGATGCTCGATATTCTGCGCTTGAACCAATGCCGCAGGAACTTGTTCACCTCCCGCTCGTCATAGGCCCAGGAGCGCTTATGCACCTTTGAGTGCTTTTCCAGGTATTCGGTGAACAGCGCTTCAAAGGTCATTTCGTCACGGATCGCCCGCTTGGCCTTTTGCGGGTTCTCGCCCATCGCGATCTCGCCCTTGGCACTTGCTGCAAGCTTGCGGGCGTTCTCTACTGTCAGGTCAGGGAACTTGCCTAGCAACAGCCGTTCGGGGCGTCCGTCGATCCGCTTGTATAGATAGAAGGTTTTGCTGCCTGCCGCCGTAACCGCCAGCACCAGGCCCTTTTCCTTGCCGTCGTAATAGTAATCCCGCTTGCCCTTTTCAGCTGCCTTGGCCGCCGATAGGGCCGCCTTGGTGAAGTTGATCTCAAAGCTTGCCATATGTCTGTCCTTAGATGCGGTGCTACACTGGTGCTACACTAGAGCGCAAATACGGACAATCAGCAGTTGTCTTGAGTAAAGCAGATATGGGCTTAAGCGGCTGTTTTAGATAGGTTAAAGGATGTTCAGCAATGCAGCGCAAACAACGGGCCGTTAGACTCATAACCTGAAGGTCGTAGGTTCAAATCCTACTCCCGCAACCAAAATATTTGGACTAATTACAAAGACATAACAGCCACCTTCGGGTGGAATTTTGCGTTCGTGTGGCTGGTGTGGAAGCACCCAGCGTCAATGCGCAGCTATGGCGAACCATACACGCTGGCAGGATAGCCGGATCCACCCGCTAACACTGATCTGCGAGTCTCTTCGAAAAGCCCGATTGCGCACCATCGCTGCGCTCTGCGCGAGCGATCGCTCAGCGGACAAAGCTGCGGGCGTAAAAGCCCAGACGATGCTGCCGCGTCTTCCGTGGTGGAGAGCGGAAAGTGGACATTCGCTTTGAGCGCGAGCGATAATTTGTGATGCCATTTGTTCGATTTTGGCATGAACCACGACAGCCTGTTACTTGTTCCGATATTTGCTCAGATGTGTCGGGCCTACATCATCAAAGGTTGAAACGCCAAGCTGCCCTAAGGCGCGGACCAGTTCCAGATGTAGGATCTCGAATGCCTTTTGTGCGCCAGCGTCACCACCCGCGCCGACGCCGTAGGCAAACGCGCGGCCTGCGAATGCAAAGTCTGCGCCAAGCGCCTTGGCGCGCAACATATCAGCGCCGCGCCGGATGCCGCTATCGACGATGACGGTCATGCGCCCCGCTACTGCATCTGCGATAGCGGGGAGGGCCTCAATCGTGGGTGGGCCAAAATCCACCTGACGCCCGCCGTGATTGGACACAACAATTCCATCGCAGCCCAATTCGGCGCAGGTCACGGCGTCTTGCGCGTGCAAAATGCCTTTGACCAGGAGGCGACCCTTCCAGCGAGCTCGCAATCGTTTGAGGTCATCCCACGTGAACCCTGGCGTGATCAGGGTTTTTTGCACCTCTGCATAAGAGGTCGCGCCTTGTAGCAGGTTTGCGTAGTTGGCGACGTTCGGTGCGCCATATTTCAGGCTCCTCAGCGCCCACCGCGGGTTCATCGCGCATTGCAGGATGACGTCGGGCGTAAAGCGGAACGGCACGGCAAGCTGGTTGCGGATATCGCGGTCGCGCTTGCCTGCGGCGGGCACATCCGCCGTAACCATTAAGGTGGTGTAGCCCGCAGCTTCTGCCCGAGCGATCAGGCCTTCTGTCACTGCCGCATCGCTTGAGACATAGAGCTGGAACCAGCCGTTGCCGTCGGCGGCTTCGGCCAATGCCTCTAACGTGGTCGAAGAAGCCGAACTTGCCACATAGGGGATGTTCTGCGCCTTGCACAGCCGCGCGAGCGTCAGATCGGCTCCGGGCCAAAAGGCGTTGAGCATACCGATCGGGGCCATGCCGAAAGGCGCATCGTAGGTTTGGCCAAAGACAGTTGCGGTTGTGTCGATCTTGGACACATCCACCATATAGCGCGGGGTCAGTTCGACCTCTTCAAACGCCTCACTATTGCGACGCATATTGCGTTCGTTTTCCGCACCGCCATCGACCAGATCAAAGGCGAAACGCGGAATTCGGCGTTTGGCACGCAGTCGCAGATCGTTGATAGAGGCGGCGCGATCTAGTCCCATCAGATCGACCACCCGCCATCGACAGCAAAGGCTTGCCCTGTGGTGAAAGCTGCCATGTCTCCGGCCAGATAACACACCATCTCGGCGATTTCTTCGGGTTGGCCTAGGCGGCCCATGGGTTGGCGTTCCTTGAAGGCGGCAAGGGCCTTGTCAAAGTCACCGGTGGCGGCAAGCCGGTCGTTCAGCGACGGGCTTTGCACGGTGCCGGGACAGATGGCGTTGCAGCGGATGCCGTCTTTGACGAAGTCAGCGGCAATCGCCTTGGTCATGCCGATGATCGCCGCCTTTGAGGCACCATAGGCAAAGCGGCGTGGCGCGCCTTTTTCACTGGACACGATAGAGGCGATATTGATGATCGACCCCGCGCCCTTGTCCAGCATCCCTGGCAGCACCGCTTTGGTGATGCGATACATGGCCTTGGCATTCAGGTTAAACGCACGGTCCCAGACGGCGTCGTCACAATCAAGAATTGTGCCGTCATGCACCCAGCCTGCGCAGTTCAACAGAATGTCCACGGGTGCGACAGATGCGACAAGGGCTTCCACCGCCGCGGCATCCAGCACGTCCAGTTGCATGCCTATGATGTTAGGTGACGTATCAGCCAGTTCAGCAACCAAAGAGCCATCCAGATCAGTGGCGATTACCTGCACGCCGCGCGCCGCGAGCGCTTGCGCGCTGGCACGGCCGATGCCTGCACCCGCAGCGGTAATCAGTGCAGTTTTGCCTTTCATTGAGTGTCCCATAGAGTTCCTCCTAACGGGCGAGCCAGCCGCCATCGACGGTGACGACGCTGCCGTGGCAATAATTGGCGGCGTCAGACGCCAGAAAAACCGCAGCGCCTGCGATCTCGGACGGATCGGCAAAGCGGCCCGCCGGAATGCGTTCCAACAGCGCTTTAGATCGGTCGGAATCGTCGCGCAGCGCCTGAGTGTTGTCTGTGGCGGTATAGCCGGGTGCGATGCTGTTGACGTTGACACCGTATGGCGCCCATTCGTTGCACAGGGCCTTGGTTAGGCCGACGACCGCATGTTTGCTGCTGACATAGGCCGGCACGCGCAGGCCGCCTTGCGACGCAAGCACAGAGGACACGATGATAATTTTGCCTGACCCTTGCGCCACCATCAGTTTGCCCGCCGCCTGCGATAGCAACCAAACGGAATCGAGGTTGACCGACAGCACGCGCCGCCAATCTTCCAGCGGCATCTCCGTGCTGTCTTCGCGATGGATGATCCCGGCGTTGTTAACCAGAATATCAAAGCCGTCTAAGGCATTGCTGGCAAAGTCGACGACGTCTTTGGCTGCAGCCTGATCCATGCCGTTGAAATCTGCCTGCACGGCGAAACCTTTGACGCCCAACGCCCTAATTTTGGCGAGGGTGTCGTCGGGTTGGTGGCTGCGATAGGTCAGCGCCACATCGGCCCCGGCGGCGGCAAGGCCGAGGGCAATGCCCTCGCCGATGCCAGTTGCCCCGCCGGTGACCAGTGCTTTGCGGCCGGTCAGGTCAAACGGGTTGCCCATATCAGTACCGGTTCGCAATCGGCAGCTCTTCGGCAGGGAAGAGGCTGATGACCTCGCAACCATTTTCTGTCACCACGACCTCTTCCTCGATCCTTGCGGCGGAATAGCCGTCGGTTGCGGGGCAGTAGGTTTCCAAGGCGAAGACCATGCCGGTCTTGATTTCCATGGGGTGATCCATCGACACAGCACGGCTGATGATGGGCCGCTCATGTAGCGCCAGACCAAGGCCATGACCGAATTGTAGACCAAAGGCTTGATCTTCATTCGCAAAGCCAAGTTCCTGAGCTGTTGGCCAAACCGCTGCCACCTTGTCGGTGGAAACGCCCGGTTTGATCATCGCGATAGAGGCATCGATCCATTCGCGTGCCTTGGTGTAGGCGTCAGTTTGCGACGGTGTCGCGCGGCCGACGTTGAACGTTCGGTAGTAACACGTCCGATACCCTTGATAGGATTGCAGGATGTCAAAGAAAGCCTGATCGCCGGGTCGGATTAGGCGGTCGGTAAAGTTGTGTGGGTGCGGGTTGCAGCGTTCGCCGGAGATGGCGTTGACCGCCTCGACGTCGTCTGATCCCATCTCGTAAAGCAGCTTGTTGGACAGCGCGACAATGTCGTTTTCGCGGATGCCCGGCTTCAGCTCTTCATAGATCATGTGATAGACGCCATCGACCATCGCTGCCGCTTGCGTCAAAAGCTGGATTTCGTCTGTATTCTTGATCTCGCGCGCTGCCAGCATGATCTGTTGGCCATCGACCACGTTGAGGCCTTCTTGTTGCAGCGCGTGGAACATTGCGGTTTCAGCATAATCCACACCAACGGGCATATCGCCCATACCGGCATCGCGGATCAATCCGGCGATCTGCTTGGCATACTTCTGCATCAGGCCGAATTCCGGCGGGATGGTGCCGCGCATGCCGACGACACCGGCAAGGCAATGGCTCGGCTCCAGCCAGTCGGAGTGGCGCTTGTGGTGCTCTGCCGCGGAGCCGAAATCCCAAACATAAGGGCTGTCGTCACCTGTCAGCAGGCAGAAACGGCACATCTTGTCGCGTTCCCATTCGCCGATTTTGGTGGCCGAAACGTAACGGATGTTGTTCACATCAAACAACAGCAGTGTGCCCGCCTCTGAATTTTGTAGGGACTGGCGGGTCCGCGCAAGGCGGTAGCGACGCAGGCGGTCGTGGTCGATACGGCGTTCGAAATCCACGGACATGTGGCCATGCGCTGGCAGTTTGTCGCGCCATTCCCAGTTGGGTTGAAGATCCATTGGGGTAAGCAGGTTCGGCATGAGGGCATTGCCCGGACGTTCTGACATGGAAGTCTCCTTCGAGGCGCAGGGCCCCTTTTGAATTTGAAATTTGAAAAGGGCTGGTCGTTACTGGATGCACCAGCCGCCATCGACGTGGATCATCTGGCCGGTCATGTAATCGCTGTCGTCGGACGCGAGGAATGATGCGGTGCCGACGATGTCTTTGGGATAGGACACCCGCTTGATCTGCAGTGCATCGCGCACGATGTCGTCGTAGGCTTGACCTTCTTTTTCCTTGAAGCCGATATCGACAAGGTCCTTGTCCAGCTGTTCCCAAAGCGGTGTGACAACAACGCCGGGCGCGTAGCCGTTCACAGTGATGCCATGTTCGGACAGGCCGATTGCGCCACAATGGGTCAGGGCAAGGCAGCCGTATTTCGAAGTGCAATAAACGGTGACGTCCACCAGCGGCTTGCGCGATGCGATGGATCCGACATTGATGAGCTTGTAAGGATGGGCTTCCATCGGGCCTTGGGCGATCATCTGGCGGGCAGTTTCCTGCATGCCCAGCCACATCGCCTTTGTATTGACGTTCATGATCATGTCCCAGTTGTCTTCATCGATATCCATGAAGAAGCGGGGCTTGTTCAGGCCGGCATTGAAGACACCAACATTGATCGACCCAAAGGCGGCGACGGTTGCCGCCACGGCAGAGGCATTGTCTTCACGCTTGGTGACATCCATTTTGACCGCGATGGCCTTGCCGTTGCCGGCTGCATTAATCTCGTCCGCGACGGCTTGCGCCATATCAAGGTCCAGATCGCCGATACAGACGTTTGCACCTTGCTCTGCAAAGGATCGGGCGTTGGCCTCGCCCATGCCGCGGGCGGCACCGGTGATAAGAATGTTTTTACCTTTGAGGCGGTTGGGGTCCATGGGTGTCTCCTCCTGACGTCATGACTATGGTGGGGATAGGGTTGCGTCGGCTCTCTCCTGCGCGCGGCGCAATGCGTTTTGCGGGGTGATGATCCCGCGCAGCATGTCGTGAAATTCTTCTCCGCAGATCTGGATGATCTCGTTGATTTCGGGGATCGGGGGGCGCGGCCAGAACTGCAATTCGTCGCGCCAAGACATGGCATCCACGGCTTCGAATATGGGTGAAAGGCGCCGTACATCGGGGTCTGCGCCCACGGAATAACGCGGGTTTGTCCGGCTGCCGTTCTGCACATACAGCTTTTGTGCTGGGGCCGATGTGAAGACCAGCAAGGCCTCTACCGCTGCGGGGATACGCTCTTTCGGCAAGTTGGCGGGAATGCCCATCACATAGCCACCGACGGGTGCAATCGCGGCCCCATTCGGGCCAGCGGGATGAGGTAGATATCCGGTCTGATCCTTGGCGGGCGACGCGTCATCAAGCTCGAAATAGGGCGCAAGAAGCGTGTAGCCGTAAGCCATCGCAATGCGCCCGGCGGCGTAAGGACGGATGCGTTCGTACCACGACATCGACAGGATATCGGGGGGCGAATAGGCCAGCAGTTCTTTTAGAAACTCAGCCGCTTGCAAACCCGCTGGCGTATCAATCGTGAACCTGTATGCGCGGTCCGCTAGACGCTGCGTATCATATCCACCTGCATTCGGTGTTAGGTCAAGAATGGGTTGCCCAAAGTCGGCCAAGGTCATCAGAACGGTGTGGCCCAAAGCGGTCCCGCGTGCAGCGTTCCATGCAATGCCATGCAGGCCGCGTTGTGGATCGTGCAGTGCCTTTGCCGCTTCTAGCAGGCCCTGGGTTGTGGTGGGCGGGACAAGACCCGCCTGTGCAAACAAGTCCTTGCGGTAGAACAAAAGCTCTGGCGTTGTTTGGGCCGGGATGCCGTATGCACGACCGCCCCAATGGGCTGCTTGCCAACCGGCTGTATGGAAATCCGATGGATCAATGCGGGCAATATCCATTATCTCATCAAGCGGCATCAGGACATTCTGTTCCGCAAACCCACCGACCCAAGGAAGGTCAACGGCGATGATGTCGTAACTGCTCGACTTGCGACTTGCGTTGCGCATGGTTTCTTCGTGTAGGCGGTCAATCGAAAACGCGCGTTGGTGAATTTGCGTGCCGATTGTCTGTTCGAATTGCCGCTTAAGGTTTTCCATCACCATGAAGGTCGGATCACCATGCACCAGAACCCGCAAGCCACCCGCAAGTTTAAGCGACTGGGCCAGAACCTTCATCGGGGGGATCGATTTGGCGTTCAGGTACGACCCGCCAAAGTAGTAGTCGGCTGACTCTGACGATGCTGCATCACCAAACTGCGCAGTCGCAAGGCGTCGCACGCGGTTTGTCAGCTGGGTCCATTGATCCAGCAAAACAACACTGGGATGCAGGGAAAAGCTTTTCCCTGTCGCTGTGCGGGGGCGTTGGTCAATCAGGCCCGCCTCTTGCATGTCCTTGATGCGGCGATTGGCGGTTGCATATGGCGCGCGGCTGGCACCGATCAGCGATGTCATCGTGATCAGCCGGCCTTCTAGATGGCCGCGGATCAGATGCATTGAAATGCGCAGGTTCGGGGTCGATGCAAACAGGGCGGATGCGTTTTCCAGCTCGTCGCCTAGGTCCTCAATGAAGGACAGCGTGCGAAGCATGTCGGCCTTCGCCCGAGGCGGCATGAGTTGATTGAAATGCTCCCCCCTCATGACGTTCATACTCCTGATCGCTGCCTTCCCTTTGGTGTGGCGTTTGCCACGCGGTGTATTCAAAACGGATGATTTTACAGTCTTCATGCGTTGCACCTTATATTGCGGTGGGGGTGGCCCTAGAGAGTATCGCAAATATATCGAGAACGGATATAATTTCATCCAGAATGAATAATATTGGAGGGGCCAACCCTAAACGGCACCGGCATGGTAACGGTGATCATACCGGTTCGCCGGGTGGTGATTCCCCCTTGGGAGAGAGTGGGGGAGAGGCTTAAACGTCTAATAAGTTCTTGGAGGAGATCACTATGACACTACGCACAGTCCTGACCGCCACGGCTGCAACAGCAGCACTGACCGTTGCAGGTGCAGCACATGCAGAGGCCCACGGCCCGATGCGCATCGGCATTACGCAGAACAACGTCGGCGTGGACAGCTATCAGACAACCTATGAAAAGGCGTTCATCGCGGCGGCCGAAGCCAATGACAAAGTCGAAGTCGTGGTTCTGGACGCCGGCGGCGACGTCGCTCGTCAGATCGCCCAGATGGAAGACCTGATCCAGCAGGAAGTCGACGCAATCATCATCTGGCCAACAAACGGCGAGGCGGTCATCCCCGCTGTGCGCAAGGCACATTCTGCCGGCATTCCGGTCGTCGTGACCAACTCTAATATTGCGGAAGCCGGCTTTGACTTTGTCGCGACATTCTCTGGCCCGGACAACGTCACGCAGGGATCGCGCTCTGCCGAGATCATGTGCGATCGCTTCAAGGCGCTGGGTATTGAGAACGAAGCCCAAGTCGTGCAGATTTCCGGCCAGCCCGGCTATACCACAGCGATCGAACGTCAGCAGGGTTTTGACGACCGTCTGCCAGAAGTTTGCCCGAACGTGACACTGGTCGAAACGCAGCCAGGCGATTGGAACCGTGAAAAGTCCCAGCAGGTGATGGAAGCGTTCCTTGTAAAGTATGACAATATTGACGGCGTCTATGCGGGCGACGACAATATGGGCGTTGGCGCGCTGAACGCAGCGCTGGCAGCAGACCGTGCCGAAGGGATCACTTTTGTCGGCGCGACCAACTTTTCGGTCGGCTACGAGGCGATGGAACGCGGCGAGTATTGGGGGTCGATCTACCAGTCTCCGGTTGATGACGCCGAAGCAGCGCTGCAGTCCGCCATCGAACTTGTCAGCGGTACGGAACTGCCGTTCCTGAACTACTTTGACACGCCCAAGATTACGCAGGACAACATGTCAGAGTTCACAAAGCCGGTGTTCTAAAGAACCCAGGTTTTGCGGGGCGCTGTGGCGCCCCGTTTCCATTCCACACTCACCATCGTTTTACGGGGGGATGCGTCATGGGACGTGTAACTGGACGGTCATGTCTTGTGACCGGCGCAGCGCAGGGCATTGGCCGCGCCATCGCAGAGGCGCTGCTGGATGAAGGTGCCGACGTTTGTTTTGCGGACATCAACGGCGAAAAGGTCGCCCAAGTGGCCGGGGCGAATGTCGACAGGGCCAAACAGCATGGCGGAAAGGTGACCCACGCACGGGTCGACGTGACGGACCGCGCGTCCGTGAAGGCGATGATCGCCCATACGGTGCAGGTCTTCGGCAAGCTTGATGTGAAATTCAACAATGCTGGCGTAAACCGCCCGATGAATTTTCTGGATGTCACCGAAGAGAACTGGAATTTCATTATGGGGGTCAACGGCTTGGGTTGTATGATCGGGATGCAGGAAGCAGCCCTTCAAATGATCGCCCAAGGCACGGGCGGCAAGATCATTAATACCGCCTCCATCGCGAGCCGGCAGGGGTTTGACAACGTGGCACCCTATTGTGCCAGCAAATTCGCCGTCGTGGCGCTGACCCAATCGGGCGCGCGCGATCTGGCGAAACATAACATAACTGTCACGGGCTTTGCACCCGGGGTGGTGGCCACGGAAATGTGGGACCAGGTCGACCAGGATCTGATGGAGATTGGCGCTGCCGAAAGGCCAGGTCAGGCGATGGAGGAGTTTTCGTCTGAAATCCTGCGCGGGCGTGTTGCAAAAACTGAGGATATTACTGGGACGACGACGTATCTGGCGTCGAAAGACAGTGACTACATGACCGGACAAATCGTGATGATCGACGGTGGGATGACCCTAGTCTGATCAAGGGGTCAACAATGGCCGGGGCCTGGCCCGTAGGAGGGGAATATGGCGAGCATGTCGAAAGCAGACATCGGACGCATCTTGGCACGGCAGGGCATTTTAATCGCGTTTGCCGTGTTCATCATCGGTTTTACACTGGTCAATGAACGGTTTTTAAGCCCTGACAATGTGATGGGCGTGGTGCGGTCTTCGGCCATTCTGGGGGTCATGGCGCTAGGCGTGACCTTTGTCGTTATCAGCGGTAACCTTGATTTGTCTGTCGGGTCGATGATGTCGTTTTCGACCATCGTAGTTTTAGATTTGCATGACAAAATTGGTCCCGCGCTGGCCATTCCCGCCATGTTCGCAATGACGCTGTGCCTTGGGGCATTCATCGGATTTCTGGTGGGCTACCTCAAGCTGAATTCCCTGATTGTGACGCTTGGCATGTTGTCGGCGATCCACGGCCTGACGCTGACCTATTCGGGCGGCCAGAACATGGACATCGTCGACAAAGAAGGCACTTGGTTCAGCGTATTCGGCCAAGGGTCTGCACTTGGAATTCCGGTGCCGATCCTGATTTTCGTCGCTTTGGCAGCGCTTTTGGGGATCATTTTGGCCAAGACCCCGTTTGGGCGAAAAGTCTATGCTGTGGGCGGCAACGGTACCGCCGCAACCTTTTCAGGCATCAAACGCGGGCGCATTGTGTTCCTGTGTTACGTGATGTCGGCCTTTTGCGTGGCCGTCGCGGGGCTGATCCAAGCCAGCCGGTCGATGGGGTCGCAAAACACCGTCGGGCAAGGGCTGGAGCTTGACGTGTTGGCTGCCGTGATCCTGGGGGGCGCGTCGCTACTGGGCGGGTCTGGCACGATTTTCAAAACCGTCATCGGCGTGCTGATCCTTGGGTTTATCCAGAATGGTCTGCTGCTGGTCGGCCTTCAATTCTATGTCCAGTTCGTTGTGACATGGGTCATCATCATCCTTGCGGTCTGGCTGGATATTGCGGCCAAACGCGGCAAGCTTTGGTCAAACATCGCGTAGGAGAGCGGAAAAATGGAAGCTGGAAAACTGTCCAAATTTCTCAAGAACGGCGCGATATGGGGCTTTATCCTGTTCGAACTGATCTTCTTTAGCGTCGCGGGCGAATTCATGTCGCTGTCTGACAAGGCGTTTATGGATGTCGACAATATGCTGCTGCTGCTGAAGCAATCGGCGCCGATCGGCATTATCGCCGTCGGCATGACGATCATCATGATCAACGGTAATATCGACCTAAGCGTTGGTGCCATTTTTGCGCTTTCGGCGGTGATCTTGCTGGATAGCATGACGTGGCCCGTCTTTGCGGACCTTGGCGACTGGGTGATCCCCGTGTCATGGACGCTGGCGCTGCTGACGGGTGTTGTGTCGGGGGCCATCAACGGGCTGATCGTCTGGAAAACCGGGGTTGATGCCTTCATCGTGACGCTTGGGTCTATGCTGGGCTTTCGCGGTCTGGTGTTCATGTACAACGGTGAAAACCCCACATCGAGCCTCAACTGGACGCTGGTGGATTTTGCCGAGGCACAGTTCCTTGGATTTCACACTGCGACATGGTTTCTGGCCGTCGTCACGGTTGTCATTTGGTACGTGATGACCCGCACGGTCCATGGCCGCAACGCCTATGCCATCGGCGACAATCGAGAGGCGGCGGTAAACGCGGGCATCAAGGTCGGCCCGCACATGCTGATCAACTTTATGATCATCGGCTTTTTGGCGGCCTTGTCGGCGGTCGTGTTCTATTCAGAATCCGGATCGGTCAATCCAAACGACGGGCAACTGTACGAGCTGTGGGTGATCACCGCCGTGGTGCTGGGCGGCACCAAACTGACCGGCGGGGCAGGGTCGATAATATCCACGCTTGGTGGCGTTCTGGCCATCCAGCTGCTGCGCAAAGGGCTGGGTCACATCGGTGCAGACACATCGACCGTGAACCTTGTGATCGGCCTAATCCTGATCGCGGTGCTGTTTTTGGATCGTCAGCTGAATACCCGGGGGAAAGAGGAGTTGAAGATATGACCGAGCAAAGACCCGCTTTGCGCCTAGAAGGTATCGTCAAAACCTTTCCCGGTGTGCGCGCGCTTGATGACGTTTCATTCGCGGTCATGCCGGGTGAAGTTCATGCCTTGATGGGCGAAAACGGCGCTGGAAAATCGACGTTGATGAAGGTCTTGGGCGGTATTCACCAACCTGACGAAGGCCGGATCATCGTTGAAGAAGTACCAACGGTTATGACCTCGCCCTTGCAGGCGAAATCCAAGGGGATCGTTTTTATCCACCAAGAACTGAGCCTTGCCGAAGAATTAACTGTTGCAGAGAATATTTATCTGGGGGAATTGCCGCGCCGGTCTTTCGGGCGGGTGGACTGGGCGACGCTTTATGCACAGACCGATGCGATCCTTGCAAAGCTCAAGGTTAGCTTCAACGCGAAAACCATCGTTGGGGATTTATCTATCGCCAACCAGCAAATGGTGGAAATCGCCCGTGCGCTGACCGTCGATGCCAAGGCTGTCATTTTTGATGAACCCACAGCATCGCTGACCGACGCGGAAAAGGTTGTGCTGTTTGATGTGATCTCAGACCTGCAAAGTCAGGGTGTGGGGATCATCTATATCTCGCACCGGATGGAAGAGATTTTCAAGATCACCGACCGGATCAGCGTGCTGCGCGACGGGTCCTATCGCGGCACACTGGTCACCTGCGACACCAACGAAGAAGAGGTCACGCAACTGATGATCGGGCGCGCGCTTGATCTGTCGCGCAATGAATCCCACCACGCCTTGGGTGATGTCGCGCTAGAGGTACGTGGCCTGTCGTGCGGTAAGCTGTACAAGGACGTAAGTTTCTCGGTCCGCCGCGGCGAGGTTTTGGGCTTTTACGGTCTAGTCGGCGCAGGGCGCACCGAGATCGTGGAAACGCTGTTTGGGTTGCGCGACCCCGACGCTGGCGCGATCCTGTTAGATGGCCAAGAAGTGCGCGTGTCTTCCCCCGCCGATGCGATTAGCAAAGGCATTTCACTGGTGCCCGAGGACCGCAAAGGTCAGGGCCTTGTGCTGGGGATGAACTGCCGGGACAACATGACCTTGCCGCAGATCGGTGATTTGTCCTCCGGTCCCTTCGTGTCACCCAACGCCGAAACCGCAATCTTTGATAAATACAAAGAAAAGCTCGATATTCGCACGCCCGGCTGGAAACAGACGGTCGGCAATCTATCGGGCGGCAATCAGCAAAAGATCGTCATCGGCAAATGGTTGTCGATGCATCCCAAAGTGCTGATCGTGGATGAGCCGACACGGGGCATTGATGTGGGGTCGAAATCCGAAATTCACAATCTGATCCGCGAATTGGCTGCACAAGGCTATGCCGTGATCGTGGTCAGCTCTGAGATGCCCGAAGTGCTGCATGTCAGCGACCGGATCGTCGCGATGTTCGCGGGCCGGGTGATGCGGATGTTTACCTCTGATGAAGTGACCGAAGAAAGCCTGATACAGGCGATTTCCGGCATCACCAGCACGGATAAGGTTGCGTAGAAGCGCATTGGATTTGCCGGATCGGGCCATGTGGATTTCGAATGGCGCTGCCATAAGTCCACGATTTATCCGGGAACATACAGACGAAATAGAATAGAGGACAGGACATGAAACTTCTCCGTTATGGCGCGCCTGGTGCCGAAAAACCCGGACTTTTGGATACCGCTGGCCGTGTACGTGATCTGTCGGGTGTCGTTGCCGATATTGCAGGCGATACTTTGCGACCCGCTGGCCTGAAAGCCCTGCGTGCGCTGGATCCGGAAACGTTGCCGCTGGTTGAAGGCACGCCGCAAGATGATTTGCGCCTTGGCGCGTGTGTTGGCAATATCGGAAAATTCATCTGCATCGGCCTGAATTACGCCGACCACGCCGCAGAGGCCGGCATGCCAATTCCGCAAGAGCCTATTATTTTCAACAAATGGACGTCTGCGGTAGTTGGCCCGAATGATGGCATTCAAATTCCGCGCGGATCGGCAAAAACAGATTGGGAGGTTGAACTTGGTGTCGTCATCGGCCAACCAGGCTCCTATATCGACGAGGCAAACGCGATGGACCATGTCGCTGGTTTTTGCGTCATCAACGATGTGTCAGAGCGTGATTTCCAGCTGAATCGCGCAGGTACATGGGACAAGGGCAAGGGCTGTGACACGTTTGGGCCGACAGGTCCGTGGCTAGTCACGCCTGATGAAATTGCAGACATGGACAACATGGACATGTGGCTGGATGTGGATGGCAAGCGGATGCAGACCGGATCGACGGCGACACTGATTTTCAAAATTCCGCACCTGATTTCCTATTGCAGCCAATTCATGAGCCTGCAGGCGGGTGATGTAATCTCCACCGGCACGCCGCCGGGTGTTGGCATGGGGCAAAAGCCGCAGCAATTCCTGCATGGCGGTGAAGTCGTGACTTTGGGCATTGCGGGTTTGGGTGCGCAGAAATCAAAAGTATTGGCGGCCTGACAATAGATTAAAGGCCCTCGATTGACTGATAGCACACCGCGCATGTTTTGCTTGGACGATGGCCCCCTTTTTCGACCGATAAGACGTCGACGTGCAGATATACTGATGGTTTTGGTTGGGTGCGACCATAGGGGGTGGCCTTGGTGAAGAACTGTTGGCAAGAGCCTAAAAGATATAAGGTCATATCGCCATAAACAGCGATATGGCACCGACAAGAATTAGGCTCAGCGCCCAGACCAGGTCTAAATTGAACCAACTTCGGGACAGAAACTTCAGTCCGAACCAGCGGTAGACACCAAAGGCCATCAGGCCGCCGGAGAGTGTCATCGCCAAGGTATGAACCAATGCGACACCCACTGCGATCGCGGCAGTGCTGGTC
This sequence comes from Loktanella salsilacus, assembly GCF_900114485.1. Lineage (GTDB taxonomy): Bacteria > Pseudomonadota > Alphaproteobacteria > Rhodobacterales > Rhodobacteraceae > Loktanella > Loktanella salsilacus. The sequence continues at coordinate 22,090 of NZ_FOTF01000028.1, forward strand.
ATCAGGGCTTGGGCGGCGGCGTGTCCGGCATCGGTGTCGACTGTCCGGCAGATGCCTAGGTAGATCGGCACCAACATCAGGCCTGCACCATGGGCCATGGCCGCAAGAAACGACCACAGCGCCAGCCGGGACGGCGGCACGCGGGCCAGAAAACGCGGATGGCGGCGGTTGAAGAACAGCCAGACGCCAAGCCCGATCACCAGACAGGCTGCCGCAATTTGGATTTCGTGCTGCCATTGCGCCACGAATAGCAAGGCTGTGAACGGAAACAGGATCGCCCCCATCGCCAGCAGATGCCCAGCGGCCAGGGCACCGACCGCCTTGAAAAGGCTGCTCTGCGATCTGTCCATCAGGGCGGCCGATACGGCCAGTGGCCACCCCATGCCGGGATTGACGCCGTGATAGATGCCCGAGGCCACAACGGCCCACCAAAGGGCCGCTGCCGTCGTCATATCCATAACGCCTTACACCGACGGATAGCAGAAACTATCGGTCGAGCAGTCGCCACCCTCGAGCCGGATTTGGTGGCTGCGATAGCCTTGCGGGAATTCAACGAAGAAATCCTCGGCCAAGGTCAGACCGCCATCTTCGCCGACATGGGCCATCACCATCTGCCCGCCCTCATCATCGGGATAGAACTGATCGTCCCACGTGGAATAGAGCGAGTTGGTCCAGTAGACACGCTTTCCGTCCCGGCTGATCTCGACCATTTGGGGCGCGTAGGCAAAAGTCTTGCCGTTGGGATGCTTCGTCCCACGCGCGATCCCGCCCAATTCAACCTTGCCGGTCAGTTTGGGGTTCATCGGGTCGGTGACATCATATTGATGCATCTCGCCCAAGCCCCAGCAGGCCACGTAGAGATATTTGTCATCAAGACTGAGGTCGATGTCGGTGACCAGCGGCGGCACCGCCTCGAACCCTTTTAGGAGCGGCGGCAGATTTTCCGCCTTTTCCGGGCGCGGATCGATAGTGATGGTTTTCTTTGCCTCGAACGTGCCGTCGTCCTTTTGCCACCACGTAAAGATCGCGCCTTGTAGGTTCGTGGTGTCGATCACCACGCCGCAAAAGCCGTAATCTTTTGACGGGTCGTGCGCGGGGCGGATTTCCAACGCCATTTGGTAATTTTCGCCCAGATCAATGGTCTGGACGTTCTTGCGCTGCCGCAGGTTCCAGAAATGGATCGAATGCCCGTATTTGTTGGCCAGAAGGTCCTCGGCGACGATGCCGTTCTCGAACTGCGGCGGCAGACCCCATTCGGAACTGATCATATAGTCGCGCGGCAGATTCCACCAAAAATCATAGTGCTTGTCTTGGCTGCCGCGGTCCATTTCGTAGCGACCCAGAATCTCGAAGGTTTCGCAATCCATGATAAAGATACCTGGCGGGCCGTCGGTGCCATCTACGCCACCGCCGCCCAGCGTCGAGACGTAGATGCCTTCGGGGCCGCAATGGATCGTGTGGGGGCGCGAATAGCCGGTCTTTGCAAAGACCTCCTCTGGTTCGATAATCTTGTGGATCTTCGCCTTCAACGGCTCTTTCACGTCGATGATGTAGATCCGCGACGACCGGATGCCGGGGATGATCAGGTAGCGGCGTTCCAGAAAGGCATGGCCGGACAGGGGTGACAGGGACGACGAACAGGCGTTCCAGCCGAAATGGTGAAACTCGTCGCCGGTATTGGGCATGATCACCTGATGGACGATCTGGCCGTAGGTGTCGGATTTCGGGTTCACATCAACAACCGCCAGCCCGTCGGGGCGCGATCCGTCCGGGCTAAGCATCAGTGTGAAAGCCAGGGTTTCGGGCGGGGCCTCCATCGCAAGTTTCGGCGTCGCGTGAAATGTTGGATCTGGTCTCAGGTTCATTGGTCGTTCCTCCCTTGAAAAAACGTCTATCTTCCTGCGCGATCTCCTCGATCTCACCCTATCCTGGATTCAACCTGCGGGGTGTAATTTCTTAGCCGCGGTTTCGGATGTATCGGGCGAGAGACTTGGCGCGACCTTTGCGGCCAGCGCCCGCGCTTGTTCGCGCAAAACGAATTTCTGAATCTTACCCGTTGTGGTGCGCGGGATCGGCATGAAAACGATACGCCCGGGCACCTTATATCCCGCCAGTTGCATCCGGCACCAATCCCGAAGCTGATCCGCGTTCGGTTCGGCATCGGCACAAAGCTCGACGAATGCGCAGGGTGTTTCGCCCCATCGGTCGTGCGGCATGGCGACGACGGCCACAACGGCCACGTCAGGGTGACGATAAAGCACCTCTTCGACCTCGATCGAGGAGATGTTTTCGCCGCCAGAGATAATGATGTCCTTGGACCGGTCCTTGAGCTGGATATAGCCGTCGGGGTGCATCACGCCGAGGTCGCCTGAATGGAACCAGCCACCGGCAAACGCTTCCTGCGTGGCTTGCGGATTGCGGAAATAGCCTTTCATTACGACGTTACCGCGAAACATGACCTCTCCCATGGTCTGACCGTCGCGCGGCACCGGCGTCATCGTTTCGGGGTCCATCACGTCCAGTTGTTCCAGCGCCAGATAGCGGACACCTTGCCGGGATTTCAGCCGCGCCTGCTGAGCAGGCGGCAGGTTGGTCCAGCTGTCGTGCCAGTCATTCACGACCGCGGGACCATAGGTTTCGGTCAATCCATACAGATGAACGACATCGAAGCCCGCCGTCTTCATATCGGCCAGCAGTTTTTCTGGGGGTGGTGCAGCGGCGGTGAAGAACTGCACGTTGCGGTCGATGTCGCGTTTGACCGCCGCAGGGGCTGCGATCATAAGCGACATGACAATCGGCGCTCCGCACAGGTGGGTCACGCCCTCATTGGCCAGCGCCGACCAGATTGGTTCAGCCCTGACCTGCCGCAAGCAGACATGGGTCCCGATGATGGCGGACAGCGTCCAAGGAAAGCACCAGCCGTTGCAGTGGAACATCGGCAGGGTCCACAAATAGACCGCATGTTTCGGCATCGAAGCCGTCAGCGCGTTCCCCTGCGCCAACAAGTAGGCCCCGCGATGATGCGACACGACCCCCTTTGGATCGCCCGTCGTGCCAGAGGTGTAGTTGATTGCAATCGCGTCCCACTCATCATCCGGCATCAGCCACGGAAAATCTGGCGCACCCCCGGACAAAAAGTTTTCGTAGTCCATCGCGTCGACAGCGACCGTCTGGTCCGTAAACTCCGGGTCGTCATATTGGATCAGCACGGGTTTGACCGTCGCCAGTGCGAGTGCGTCCTGCATGAGGGACATGAACTCCCGATCCACGATAACGAGCTTTGACCCGGCGTGATCAAGCTGGAACGCGATGATCGCCGCATCCAGCCGGGTGTTGATTGAATGCAGGACCGCGCCGCACATCGGCACACCGTAGTGGCATTCCAACATCGCGGGCGTATTCGCCAGTAAAGCGGACACCGTATCGCTGCGCCCGATCCCGGCCTGCGTCAGCGCTGATGCTAACTGTCGCGACCGGCGATAGAAATCGGCGTAGCTGCGCCGCAGCACACCATGCACAATGGCCGTATGATCTGGAAAGACGCTGGCCGCGCGTTCCAGAAATGTCATCGGTGTCAGGGGCTGATAGTTCGCCGGATTGCGATCCAGTCCGGTGTCGTAGGGGTTCGCGTTCTTCATCTTAGGCATCCAGCCAAACGGGGGGCCGTTTCGCGATGAAGGCTCCGATGCCTTCTTCTGCGTCACGGGCCAGCATGTTGTCGACCATGACCTGCGTGGCGTAGTCATAGGCCTCTGACAGGGTCATGTCGCGCTGAGCGTAGAATGCGCCCTTGCCGGTCGCCAGCGTCATGCTGGATTTCGACGCGATCTTGCGTGCCAGTTCCATCACGGCGTCCCGCAGATCCTCGACTGCGGCGGTCCTGTTGATCAGTCCCATTTCTGCCGCGCGGTCCGCCGGGATCATGTCGCCTGTCAGCAGCATCTCCATCGCGTGTTTGCTGCCCACATTGCGGGACAGGGCGACCATGGGGGTCGAGCAGAACAGTCCGATGTGAACACCGGGGGTGCTGAATGTTGCCGTCTGGGCCGCGATGGCAAGGTCGCAGCTTGCGACAAGCTGGCAGCCCGCGGCCGTGGCCACGCCGGTGACTTCCGCAATGACTGGTTTCGGGCAGGTGACGATGCCCTGCATCACGCCGGAGCACTGCGTCAGGACCTGCGCAAAATAGGCGCGCCCCCCGTCCGCACCCGCGCGACCTGCTGTCATTTCCTTGAGGTCGTGGCCCGCACAGAAAGCAGGACCTTTCGCGGCAAGGATGATGATCCGGACCGCGGGGTCGGCCCCGGCCCGTGCAAAAGCACCCGCCAATTCTGCCAGCATCGCCTCTGATAGCGCGTTGCGCCGCCCGGGATCGTTCAGGGTCAAACGCAGGATGCCATCCACGTCCAAGTCGTGCGTCAGGATATCACCAGTCAACATGGCATCAGGTCCGTTTGGGCGGGGTGCAGGATATTGATTTCGACGCTGTCGGCCAAAGTGTTGGCGATGAAGCAGTAGCGGTGCGCGCGGTGCTGCATCTTTTCCAGCTCGGCATCCGACGGCGAAAATCCGGTGTCGAACCGCACGAGCGGGCGCAGATCAATCCGCGTCACCGACATCTGACCCTGCGCATTTTTGCCAAGGTGTGCGACCGCATGATCGCTATAGCTCGCCACCGGCCATGCCGCCTTCGCCGCAAGGGCGAGAAAGGTCATCATGTGGCAACTGGACAGGGCCGAGGCAAGCGCCTGTTCCGGGTTGGTATTGGCCGGATCGCCGCCCCAATCGGGGGCAGCGTCCACTTGGATGTCGCAATCGCTGTTGAATTGCACCGTATGTGCATTGGAATACTTGCCGGTCAGCAGCGCGGGTTCCGCACGTTGCCAGTGTAACTGGATCGAAAGGTCGGACATGTGTCAGGTCTCTTGATTGGCCGGGACGCTTAGGCGGCGGCAAGTTTCTTCTTGGGGTCGTAGAACGGACGCTCGACCACGGTCGCGCGGACCAGCCCGGACGGGGTCATGATGTCCACTTCGGTCCCGATATTCGCGTGCGCAACCGCCACCATCGCCAGCGCGATGTTACGTTCAAGCCGCGGAGAGTAGACCGCCGACGTGACCTTGCCGATGTCCGTGCCATCTTTGCTGATCGGCCAGAAAGTAGTGTTCGGACCTTTCATCGGTGCGCCGTCGACGATCACGCCGACTTGGATACGGCTTACGCCCTGATCGCGGATGCGGCGCAGCGCGGCCTTGCCGATGAACTCCGCCTCCATGTCGAGGTCCACAAGTCGGTCGAGCCCAAGTTCGTAAGGGTTCGTCTTGATGTCCGCGTCGGCATGGTAGGATAGCATCCCGCCCTCGATCCGGCGGATCGAGGAGGTGTGCCCCGGCTTCAGACCGAACGCCATGCCCGCCGCCATGATCCGTTCCCACAGTGCATCGCCATGGGTGCTGTCGCGCAGATATATCTCGTAACCCAGTTCGCTGGACCAGCCGGTGCGCGATACGAGGAGGGGGATGCCATCCAACTCAAGTTCGCGGTGCCAGTAGTATTTCAGATCGAGGATGCTGTCGCCGAACAGAGCCTGCATGATCTCGCCAGACCTTGGCCCTTGCAACTGCAACGGCGACACGTCCGGCTCGCCAATCGTGACGTCCAAGCCGGCATGCACGGCCACGCCTTGCGCCCACAGCAAGATGTCGCTGTCGGCCAGGGAAATCCAGAAATGGTTTTCGGCAAGACGCAGCAGGATCGGATCGTTGAGAATGCCCCCTTCCGCGTTCGTGATCAGGACATATTTGCACTGGCCGACGGCCATCTTTGATAGATCGCGCGGCGTCAGCATCTGGACAAAATGCGCCGCATCGGGGCCCGTGATCTCTACCTGACGCTCTACCGCCACGTCGCACAGGATCGCATCGTTGACGAGGGTCCAGAAATTCTGTTCCGGATCACCGAAATCGCGGGGGATATACATGTGGTTGTAGACGGAAAATCCCTTTGCACCCCAACGCACAGTTGCATCGAAATAGGGTGATTTGCGGATCTGTGTGCCAAAGCCGAAGTCGTCTGCGTGCATCTTGTTCCCCCTCATGCGTCACCGGTCGGATAGGCCGGGATCGATTGAACCTGAGCGACTTTAGGTCCGAGCGATGCTCATGTTCGGTCTGAAAATGCGGCATTTTCAGACCGGACGGGCTCATTTAGGGGCAGAGTTGAGACCAATCAGTCTGCCCAGGTCAGCTGATGTTTTTCACCGCCAGTTTGGCAAGGTTGGGGCGATTTGCCTTAACAATGCGAGTCGCGATGTAAGTCATGTATCGATCCACACCCAGCTCTGCTTCCAGCATCGCCTGCATCAGGGCCTGAAACGACATGAGATTGGAAGTGACAGCCTTCAGCACGTAATCCATCCCGCCGCCTGTAGCGATGCATTCCGTGATCTCTTCCCGGTCCATGACAAAGGCTTCAAATCTGTCAAAGTCGGCCTTGCGATGATGGGTCAGCGATACGGTGACCATCACCTGTGTCACATCACAGATCCGGTCTATTGCGATGTCACCGTGATAGCCTCGGATCAGACCAGCCGCCTTAAGGCGATCCAGTCGGGCCCAGCACGGCGTTGCGGAAATGTTGGCAATCTCAGCAAGCTTGGCCTTACTGAGTTGCCCATGCTGCTGAACCGCGCAGAGGATGCGAATGTCGGTCGCGTCGAGGCCAATCCTTTTCATCCGTCGGCACCCACATTGCATCAAGGTCATGGCGGCAACACACCGCACGTTTTGACAAAGCTAACGCGCGAATCTCGGCGTGACAGTTGAATTTGCGACGGGTTCTCCTTTGCCAGCGGCAAAGGACGGATTTATCCGGGTCCACCAGGGATCAGAATGCGCAGCGAAGGGCTTTTGGGCGCTAGGCACGAACTTCATTTTTGGTATCTAAGCATGCATCGGTTGCTTGAACTCGCGTCGTAGCTTTGCCGGCAGAACGACGTTTTAGCTTAGCAAATGCTGCGCGATGCATAGATGTCTGCAATGACGAGCCGCGCGGCAGCATCTTTAGGAGGCGGTGAATGGTCGGTTTAGGCCGTCCATGCCCAACGGGCCAGACGCCTAGATTTCGATAGCTTCGGATATTGCCAGTGCATCTTCAGGTTCGACATCCAGGTATCTGACAATGCTGTCCAATTTTGTGTGCCTAGCAGAAGCTGAACAGCACGCACGATCCTTGCATACTGGCGCGTTGATGTGTGGAGCCACTCGTGGAAGCGGCCGGGCCAAAGGTATTCGGACCCGGCCGTCAGTGAATATGTCATCCACTTCATGACGGAAGTGCGGGTGCCTTCGGAAATCTCAAACCGGACCGGTTTTTGCGTTTTGCTTTTAAGGACGGACCCTCGTTCCTTGATCTGACCGTACGCCATGACATTAACGATTTTCATGCGGACAAGATCACAGCCGCGTAGTTTGTTGGCGATCGCCATGTTGAACAGAGCGAGGTCGCGATGGTTTTGGGCCAACTCTAGCCGAAGGCGGATCGCCCAGACTTGTTTGGGTTTCAGAGGTCGCTTTTGACCGACGATGCGGACTTTGTTCCAAGCGGGCCGAAACGCACAAATGGTTGGTAGGTTCGGTGTTTGCATGAGGGATCGACCGATCCACCATACCCTTCCACAGCGACAACCCGACGTTGACGCCGCATCATATCATGAGATGCTGCGGCGCATCCGATGTCCGCTCCGAGCCCATTTTGACCGATCCTGAGGCTTGCATGAATGGGCGCTCAGGTGAACGGTCGACTCATTTGAGGTTGCCGTTCATGAAATTACACACGCAATACTTTACCTAGTTCACGAACATCAGACAGAACTCATCGGAACACATGATGCCCTTCCTCATGCTATTTAATTGAGGCGTAGAGCAAAGAAAACTTGAGCCCATGGCTTGCCGAGATATTAACGTCCTAAGCTTTCTTTAAATCAGCGACGTCAAATCTCGACCTGGCAACGACAGCCGGGATCGCATCGGGATGCATTGGCTTTGCAAATAGAAATCCTTGAACCTCATCGCAACCGATTTCCGCAAGCGCATCGTATTGCTCCTGCGTTTCGATCCCCTCCGCGATCGTGACGTGACCGAGCGCTTTTGCCATTCCCGTGACCGCCCGAAAAATATCGAGGCTACTGTCGCGGCTCGTAATATCGAGAATGAGGGACCGGTCCAACTTCATAGACGTGTAGGGCAAGCGGGACAGTTGCGACAGGTTCGAATACCCGGTCCCAAAATCGTCGATTGCAATCTTGAGACCTGCGCTTCTCAACGCAATCATCTGCTCCTGTGTTGACTCGAAATCACCCATGGCCATTGTTTCGGTAATCTCGATCTCCACCAGATTGGGATCGACACGGTATTTTTTCAGGATTGTTAGTAGCCGTGGCACCAAGTTTGTATCCGCGAATTCTGCAGGGGACACGTTAACCGACACGGATAGGGAGAGACCTTGTCTTTGCCAGATGCTGCACTGCTTAATGGCTTTTTCAAAAACGGCGGCACCAAGCAGCGGCATCAACCCGGCTTGCTCGGCGATGGGAACAAATACCTCGGGCGAGATTGAACCGCGTTCGGGATGAGTCCAACGCGCCAGCGCTTCAACGGCGACGCAACTCAAATCGGTCGTTGAAAAGCGCGGCTGGTAGGCAAGCGTAATCTCGTTACATTCCATCGCACGCCTAAGGTCACCCTCGACGTCGCGCCGGTCCCGCCACTGCGCACGAAGGGCCGCAGACACGGCCACCATCCGACCTCGCCCAGTTCGCTTGGCTTCGTACATCGCAAGGTCTGCCAGATTAAGAAGGTCTTCGGGGCTGTTCGCATCTTCCGGAAAACGGGCGAGGCCAATGCTCGCACCGACATGTACCTTGGCGCTATCGATTTCGAAGGGCTCCATGAGGCTTTCTAGGATTGCACAGCATAACTCCTCAGGATTTCCCGACGATTGAGGTAGGATAACGACGAACTCGTCGCCAGAGACGCGGGCAATCACCGTATCACGCGGGGGTTCGTCACACAGATCACCCATCGGCGTCATGCAGGTTTCCAGTTCGTCTAAACGTCGTCCAAGCGCCTTGGCAATGCGAACGCTTACGCGGCGGAGCAACTCGTCCCCGGTCTCATGCCCATGCATGTCGTTGACGCGTTTGAAGCCGTCCAGATCAATAAACAGGACGGTGGCACGGTTGATGCCGCCGCCATTGGACAATCGGCTGAGGAGGTGAAAGACCACCGCACGGTTAGGCAAGCCTGTCACACCATCGGAGTAGGCCAGAACGTTCATCCGGACGATATTGCTGTTCAGGCGGTTGACCATCTTGCGGAAGCTATCGGCCAGCCCACCAACTTCGCAGGCGCAATCGACGTCGACGGGGGTGTTGAAGTCACCAGCCACGAGGGCCTCGGTGCTGCGATGCAAGGCCGCGATCTGCGATGTCAGGTTACCTGCCGCCAGAACCATAATTAACGCCGGTAGCAAGATGCACAGCCCGATGGCTAGGCCGATCTGCCAACCGCCAAATCCGGCTTCAACGACCCAAAGGTGGCCTAAGATCGCGAGCCCTCCGATCATGGCACCCATCAGCCCGAAGCGCACCGGTATGCTGTTCAGTCCCTTTCCCTTGCTGCCCATGCATATGATCTCCGCTGTTTTTCGTTCACCTCTCCTAGCCAGTGCGGCATTAGCGTCAATTTCCGGTTTACAAAGCGAGTTGTTATGAGCGGAAGTTATGTAAAATATGACAGAGTCTCAGCAACCATTCCTATGGCCCATTCCCAAAACCTGACCATGACTGTCAATAACTTGGGTTTTCAAATCAAATATCGCGGCCTTCAAAAATATATGTTGGAATTATTGGCGTAAACTGGCCTCGAGCCTCGCGCCTCGCCGCAATCAGAGAACCGTTTTGGAACGGTTCCGAAAGCAGTTATTGGCGCAGCTGCAGCGAATCCACAATTTGTCCGCCGATCTGCCCTCAAGGATCCCAGACGGTGCGTGAACGATCAAAGTCTGCTTTCGGGAAGCTGCACTGCAGAGGCGGAGTGCGTGTTCAATGTCCGCTAAGGGTCGTTCGTTGCCGCCGCTACTGGGGGCAGAGAGCCGCCATTCGCCGCGCCTGCATACTAAAATGGTGTGTCCAAAGAAAGCGGATGGTCGGGGATGCGCCCCCGTGCTTTTTGGGGGGCATCGGTTTTGCGTGGGGTCGCGATCCAGAGCCGTTGCAATTCCTAAAGGACCAGGCACGGTCACGCACCCGAAGCCTGTGTCGTCAGTCCCAGCACCAGCCAGTCCTGCATGCCGCCGCGGTAGTAGTAGATTTTGTCCGGCGGAAAGCCGTTGTCGACCATCGCGTGCATCGCGCGCGTACTTTGAGGGCAGGCCGGGCCATTGCAAAACGCCACGATTTTCTTAGCGGCGTCGCAGTTCCAGCCGGACGATGATCGCACACATCCGAGCACATCCAGGCGGTTTGCCACCTCTTCAAACGGAATCGAGATGCTTCCCGGAATCGTGCCCTTCAATCGCCAATCGGGATCGCGCATGTCCACCACAACGTAGTCGTCATCCGCCAAGCAGGCCAGAACCTCAAGCTCGCCGACGGGGGTGACACCGGCTATCGGGACCATCGGTTGCAGATACCCAGTAATCAGCTGCATGTCGTTCCGGTGGCGTTCGATTTCAACCGATCCGCCAGCCAAGTTGACGACCCGTTTCGTCTCGTCCGCCGTTATGTTGAGAAGTTGAACCATTCGTCGATCTCCAGTCCGGTTTTGTTTCGTTAAGCAGCCTGCGTCCTCTGCATCTTGAGCGTTTCGCGCTGCATCAGACCCCGAACACGGCGAGCCCCAAGGCTACAATCGCAGTAAGGATGCCGATGCGTAATCGCATCTCGGATCGCCTCTACCGCCTTTGCTAGAAGGTCCCGGACCTGGCCCGCAACGGGGATCAGTTCAAGGGCGATGAGTTGGTGAGGCGCCACGAGAATCGGCTTTGCGCACCCAAATCAGATGCGACGGTCCACAATCCACGCATGAACCTTTGTGCATCAGGCTATCGTATCTCAGTCCTGCCGCCCTGATGCAGATCAAGGCCTTCGCGCCGGTTCCATCCTACACTGACATACGCAATAGGCGGCCAGCGTTGATGCCGTGCAAAAGGAGTCGCAGAATGGAATTCAAAAAATAGGGCGATTGCCCCGATTGTCGCGGGCATACTTTACACGACCGCCACCTCTGCAATGGCGCAGGTCGGGGAAATCCCAGAGCGTTTTGGCCAGTACAATCATGGACATGACATGATGTGGGGCAGCAACCAGTGGGGCGGCTTCGGCATGGTCCTTGGGCCGATCTTTATGATCCTGATTGTCGTCGGGATCGTCGCCGCGATCATATATCTTTTGCGCCTGTTTGGTGCGACTGGACCTGCTACCAGCAGTCACGCCGCGCACGACCGTGCCTTGGTGTTGCTGAAGGAACGCTATGCCAAAGGTGAAATCGACTCGACCGAGTTCGCCGAGCGCAAGAAGCTGCTGGCTGACTAACCTGCTATTTTCGTGTGGGTTCAAGCCTCGCGGCACCGTGGCGATTCCTGTCATCGGCGCGCGGGGCTTCAGCCTGCTGTTGCCTTGTGAAGCGCCGGGTCATACGCCTTACCCACAGACGTGGTTTGCTATTGCAACGCTTCTAACCAAGCCTTGAAAGATCAGCATGAAAAGACGCCAATTCCTGACCTCAACCTCCGCAGCGATTATGACTGCGGGTATTGTTTCACCAATGTTTGGCCAGCGTGCATTTGCGCAGGGCCAACCGGCTTTGACCCGCCTTGCAATGCCGCCTCTTTTGGACACGCGTCCGACTGGCCGGTTATCGCTGACGGCAACGTCAGGCAGCAGCAGCTTTTTCGGCGGGCCCGGCACACCGACCGCTGGGTTCAATCAGGGTTATCTGGGGCCGACCATCATCATGCAGAACGGCGATTTGGCGGCCGAAGTGCAGAATAACATTGAAGAACCCATCAGCGCGCATTGGCACGGCCTTTTAGTGCCCGGAGAGCATGATGGCGGCCCGCACCTTCCGATCGCGCCCGGTGCCACATGGCAGCCAGAAATGTCGATTGCACAGGATCCAGCAACCATCTGGTATCACTCGCATATTCACGAACGCACTGCAGAACAGGTCTATTTCGGGCTGGCCGGGGTCATCCACGTGACGGACGGGCAGGACGATGCGCGCGGACTGCCGTCCGCTTACGGGATCGACGATCTGACGCTTGTTTTACAGGATCGTCGGTTCGATTCCGCCGGACGTATGGCCTATGATCCGTCCATGATGGACGTCATGCACGGGTTTGCTGGAAACCGGATGCTGGTCAACGGTCAGGCGGGTGCCACAGCGGTCGTGCCAGAGGGGTTCGCCCGCCTGCGCCTGCTGAATGGCTCGAATGCGCGCAACTACGCATTGTTTTTCGATGATACCCGCCCGATGCATCTGGTGGCGACAGATGGTGGCTTCCTGCCAGCGCCCGTCGCATTGGATGTACTGCGCCTTGCACCCGGAGAACGGGCTGAGGTTCTTGTCGATTTCTCGGATGGTGGCGCGCCGGTACTGATGAGCGATCCTGACCAAGCCTACGGTGTCCTGCAGTTCGCCACTGACAACACGCTGCCAGCGCGGATTACCCGCCTGCCAGAGCAGCTGGATGGTGCGCCAGAGGATTTGACAGGAGCAGAGGTTGCGACGCGGCAGGTCTCTCTCGATATGGGGATGGGCGGCATGATGATGGGCGGCGGTGGCTTTGCCATCAACGGGCGGCCCTATGACATGGGCCGGATCGATTTTGAAGTCGCCCTCGGGTCGGTAGAACGCTGGCAAATCCGCAGCACCATGGTCGCGCATCCGTTTCACGTCCATGGCGTACGCTTCCGCGTGGTCACCGAGAACGGCGGCCCTCCGCGGCCCGAGAACACCGGCTGGAAAGACACCGTGTTGGTGACCGGAGAGGCCGAGATCCTCGCGCGGTTCGACCAACCCGCAAGCCGCGACACACCATTTATGTTCCATTGCCATATCCTCGAACATGAAGATGCAGGCATGATGGGACAGTTTACTGTAACCTGACGCCCGCGCCGCGTGGACCGTCACAAGAGCGTCGGGAGTGCCGATGACAGAGTCCCTACTTGCTACTGAACCGCAGCTACGCCTCATCGTGTTCCTCGGTGTTTTGGTGGCGATGGCCCTATGGGAACTCGCAGCGCCCCGACGCAGGCGAGAGATCCCGCGTGTCATCCGCTGGACGAACAATCTGGGCCTTGTGGTGATCGATACCATTGTGTTGCGATTGAGCTTTCCGATCCTTGCGGTCGGATTGGCCGTGATTGCGCAGGACAGTGGCTGGGGGTTGTTCAATATCATCGATGCGCCGGGGTGGGTTGCGGTCATCGTCTCGATTGTCGTCCTCGATCTGGTCATTTATCTGCAGCACGTCATGTTCCATGCGGTGCCCGCGCTGTGGCGGCTGCACCGGATGCATCACGCCGACCTCGAATTCGATGTCACCACGGGCCTGCGCTTTCATCCGGTCGAAATCCTACTGTCGATGGGGATCAAGTTGGCGGTGGTCGCGGCATTGGGGCCACCCGCCGTCGCGGTGTTAATTTTCGAAGTTTTGTTGAACGCAACTGCGATGTTCAATCATTCCAATATCCGGCTGCCGATGCTTGTGGACCGCTTCCTTCGCTTGATCGTGGTCACGCCAGATATGCACCGTGTCCATCATTCGATCATTCCAGAGGAGACGAACAGCAATTTTGGCTTCAACCTTCCCTGGTGGGATAGGCTGCTCGGGACCTACAAGGCCCAGCCAAAAGCTGGGCACGAGGGGATGACGATCGGGATCGAGCAATTCCGGACAGGGCGCGACCTGTGGCTCGACCGGATGTTGGTTCAACCGATCAAAGGTCCGGCAAGCGGCTATCCGATCAATCGTGAGGCAGGGAAGAAGTCTTAAGCGAACATGCCGGTGGTCGTATTCCGACCGCCAACTGTTTTAAGTGTTGGAGGATAAAGAGAAAGTTAGACACGGTAGACTTGCCGATATGCTGTGCGGTGTAACACGACGCGCCCGGCGTTCAGTCAATATCAGTGGAAGAACACTGAGGTGGAATGATAACTAGTCACCGTACAAAAGCAGACATGCCGCAAGCGCAGCGAATTCACAGCTTGTCCGCATAGCTACCCTCCAAGGCTCTCAGACGGTGCGTGAACGATCACGGTCTGCTTTCGGGAAGCTGCACTGCAGAGGCTGAAGGCGTGTTCAATGTCGGGTAAGGGCCTTGAGCGTCGTACTACATAAGCCGCGGCGACCCGCATCCCGCTACCACATGTTTGTGGATATTATGGATATGACATGAGGAAGGGTTCAAAACAGATTTAGTGCTTCCGGTGTCATACAAGCTTCGATACGTTGAAATCACCCAGCGGAACCACCAGAGAGTTACATTAATGCGACCACTTTTAGGCCATGACGCTATTCACCCTGACATCGACCGTACCGTCAGCACATATTATAGTGACATTGTGCAAGAGGTCAGCGAAGCGATAGGCGCGAACGGTGTTGTAATCGTGGGCATGAAACATAATCCCTTCGTTAAGAAGGCCCGCAAAACCCTTCAAGAGGCGGGAATTGAATTCAAATATCTAGAGTATGGCAGCTATACTTCACAGTGGCACAAACGACTATCGCTTAAGATGTGGTCAGGCTGGGCAACGTTCCCAATGATTTTCGTGGATCAAACGCTTATTGGTGGCTATAACGAGTTGCAGGCGCTTCTCAAAAACCCCGACGCAAAATTGACGTCATTGACGCGCGTTTAATCATTCAAAGGCATTGCCAAGTTTGCTGAATTCCGGGTCGAATTAACCTGTTTTTTCATTTCGTGTTGACCCCTCCAGCTTATGATAACCGAATAGAAAGTCGGTGGAATTCATAACGGCTGTTGGGGTGCGACGTTTCGTGAAACTGGGTTTATTGTCTCGGACAATTCAACACCGTCCCCTTTATAACAGACCAACCCTAAATCGCGGAATTTTCAGGGACGCAGGTCAGTCTTCTTGCGCAACCGGCGCAGATGCCAGCGGTAGATGACCGGGGCTAAGACGTAGTCATAAAGCGCCGAAGCGAACTGTTTGATCACTGGCAGGCCTACAACTTTGCCCAGCCACCGATATTTCGGCATTTGTGCCCAAAGGACCAGAAACGCCGGGATGCCCGATGTCAGCGCGCCATCATGCAACACGTAAAGCCTGCGCGCTGCTGTGTCAGCATCAAGCCCCCACTGCAGGCGAGCGTCAGAGTTCAGGTCGTCAAACTGGATCGGCAATTCGTTGTCACCCGAGTACTGCGCGTAGTGCTGTATTTCGAAGTTACAGACGGGGCAGTCGGCGTTGTAAAGAACAGCTGTCTTGGGATTATTTTCCATAAAACTGAGGTAGTCCCATAAAACCTGAAGTCCAAGTGTCACTGTGTCGCGCAGGTCGCTGCACTGTGCTGAACCACCATCGCCGTCAAAGCCGAATGATCACCAGTATGGCTTATGGACGACTGCTTGGGGGCACTACGCTACATCCTGCCAACGCCGAGAGGGCCGGAGAGTAGACATTCGCAGCAAGCGCAAACCAAATTGGGCAACTAGAACAAAGCGGACGCACGGGGCTGCGAACCAGTTTTTTTGTGCAAACGCAGCGAAGGTCGGCAGTGAGGCTAAACTGCGGATTTCTGTTTCGCGGCAAATGACCGATTTGCATCCATTTCGACACAGTAAGTTATCCAATATGTGGGAACAAAAACGGACTTTAATCGCGTCAGACTGAAAGCTTGTCATGTAACCAGCTCGGTACCTGATCTGGATCAAAGCGTCGTCTATTCGGTTATGCGCAACTGCGCAAAAGCTGAGGTGTATTTATGATACTTTCTGTCTTATCGGCCCTTGCCGAACCTACCCGCTTGGCCGCGCCGCAAATATTGCACCATGGCGATGAGCATTGCGTTTGCGACTTGATGCGTCGCCTTGGCGTCACGCAAGGCCGAATGTCGCGCCATATGCGGGTGCTTAAACAGGCCGGTCCGTTGATCGACAGGCGTAATGCGCAATGGCTGCGCTACCGGATCAAGCCGGATCTGGCACCGCATTTGCGCCGTCTACTGGACGCAGCATGGGTCGAAGGCGTGATAGCATGAATATTTTTGGTTGGCTGAACGATCAATTGCTGCGGATGCAATGGCTATCCGATGTGGTTGCGGCGGGCGTGGAGGGGGTTGGGCTGGACCCTGCATCGCGCGTGGGCGGATCGATCCAATTCTTCGTCTATGATGTGATCAAGATTTTCATTCTGCTTTCAGTCCTGATCTTTGCAATCTCCTATGTGCAGAGCTATTTTCCGCCCGAACGCACACGGCGTATTTTGGGCGGGCGATCGGGCATTGGCGCGAATATCCTTGGTGCATTGCTGGGCACCATCACGCCGTTCTGCTCTTGCTCGTCAATCCCGCTCTTCATCGGCTTCACGGCTGCGGGCTTGCCGCTGGGCGTGACATTCTCTTTCCTAATCTCCTCGCCTTTGGTCGATATGGCGTCGGTCTGTAGATTTCCACGCAGAAGTGAGCCGGGTAAGCGGATAATTTCCACTGAGATTTGAGCCATGTGACCTTTCCTCCAGCGCGATGCGCAATGGGGGACATTGGAGTGATACACATGGGACTTTTGAACATCATTCGACGTATGGCACTGCGCGAGAAACTATCGACCCGCGAGATCGCGCGTCGCACGGGCATGTCGCGCAATACCATCACCAAATATTTGAACGCGGGCACGATCGAGCCGCAGTTCACGACGCCGGAGCGGCAAAGTAAGCTCGATCCGTTCGCCGACAAGCTGACCGGGTGGCTGAAGACGGAGGCCG
>NZ_FOTF01000016.1 GCF_900114485.1 Loktanella salsilacus
GCCGTCATCGCGCCACGCGTAGAAATAGCCCCGAACCGTTGAAACCGGCGGGAAGTCGTTGGGCAACATACGCCATTGGCATCCGGTCGTTGCAATGTAGAGGAGTGCGTCGACCACGTCGCGCAAACATGTCGTACGGGGCCGACCAGTTGTCTTCGGCGGCGACATCGAAGGCGCTATCAACGCCCATTCCGCATCCTTCATATCGCTTGCGTATTTATCGCCTTTTCGATCATGTTGACGGCGGGTGAGTTCAGTCCAAGCCATTGTGATCTCCATTCAGCTTCACAACCGAACAGAATCACAAACCACTGAACTCACTCAAATAGTTTTAAATCGGGCTCTTAGGCTTCAGTTGTGCGACACCTTTGGACATCGGCGCGATGGCTGGGTTCCCGTGGGAAGCAGCAAAAGCAGCGCTACGGCCCGCAGGGGCGCCCCACTATGCTGGATTGCAATGCATCGGCGATCGACCTGTTGCGCGGGTCGCCCGCGATCACAGTTGTCAGCGCCATGCGCTTGCTTGCGTACATCGCGCGGTCGGCGGCCTTTTCAATGTCCTGTATGGTATCCCCGTTATCGGGATAGCGGGCGATCCCCATGGCGGCCGATAGCTGCTGGACCCGTTCGCCCGGAAGTATGACGCTATGCTGTGCAAGCGTGGTGGCAATCGCCTCTCCGATATCGCGCAGAACATTTGTCGAATGAACATGCAGGGCCAGCAATGCAAATTCGTCGCCGCCGATGCGCGCCGCAACGTCGCGATCGCGCGAGTTTTCCTTGATGGCTCGCGCCAGCGTCTGGATCGCCTGATCGCCTGCCTCGTGCCCCAAGGCGTCATTGATGACCTTCAGGCCGTTCATGTCGATATAGAAAAGCGCAAAGACCTTTCGTTGGGCGATGGCGTCCTCCATCATCCGGTGCAGGCCGCGGGCATTCAAAAGGCCGGTCATCGGGTCCGTTTCGACCTGTGTCGCCAGCACCTGATTTTCCTGCTCTAACCGTATTTTTTGCAGGTGAAGCCGTTTCGCCCTTTGCAGATTGCTGCGGTGGGCCGTTGTCATATTTGCGAACCCCGTTTTGATCCGCAGCGTTTCCACCAGCTTTACCGCGATAAGATCATGGGATTGGAACGCGCCGCCCAGCCGCCAGCCGCAGGCCGTCAGTCCTTGGCCCGCTTCAGTCTGCATCGCAAACCTGATCTGCGCTGTACTGCCAAAGCATGCCGTCAACTTGTGCTTTTCAAGCGGGGCATTCAAAACCCAATCCAGAAACGTATCCCCGGCCTGTAGCGCAAACGAACTGCGCGCTAGATCGTTTCCCGCAACAACATGCAGGCCCCGGTTCAGCACGACGCATGGTTCAGAGCTGAAGGACAGCATCGTTTCGATCAGGCGACGTTCCATAAGTCAGTCTGCGAAAAATTCAGACCCGGACGTCGGGGCATTTTCGTCAATCTGCAGCGCGACGACCACATGGCAATGGCTATCGTGGCGCGCGATGGACTTGTCGATTGTGACGTGGGCATAGCCGTTGCGGTCAGCGACCACGCGGCCAAAGACATTGGTCGTCATCATGCAAAGCGATGGACGGCCCGTCACCTTGTCGCCAAAGGGACAGCGCCCGGCGCGCATGATGATTTGGGTGCTATCCGCAGACACGACTTCAAAGTTGCCCCCGATCCGCGTTTTGAGATCAAGCAAAACCTGCGCGAGTTGGTCAGGAGCGGCGCTGCTGGCGTCTGCGGGGTAAAGGCCAGAGATTTCTTTACCGATATGGCTGCCGACAGTACTGATGAAGCCTTCCGCATCTTGCAGCCCGATGATCGTTTCCAACAGCTCTGCCAGATCGCCGAGGACATTCGCAAAGAAATCCGGTTGGTTCAGTGATTGCGCTGATTGCGCTGTGGCTACATCGATCTTCTGTTCGAACATCTTGGCCATCCATATTTGCGTTGTGGCCTATCCTATGGCGGCAAACTTTAACGCCAGCTTAATTCCTGACCACAGATCAGGTTTGGCTGGGCAAATTGCAAAAGGCGCGCCATGGTGGCGTTATGCAATTTCCCGGCTTTATCCGTCCCGCCAGCTCTGGCGATATCCCCGCTATCGATGCGCTGCTCAAGGCGGCCTTTGGCGGCAGTGAGGAGGTCGCCATTGTCCACGCGCTGCGCCGTGACGGGGCTATTCGGGGCGAGCAGGTGATCCCGCTTGGGGATGAAATCATTGGCTATTATGCGCTATCTGCAATGAAGTCCCCGGCGGGCTGGCTTTGCCTTGCGCCTGTCGCAATTGCGCCCGGCTGGCAGGGCCGCGGGCATGGGCGGCGGCTGGTGTCGCAGCTTGCGGCATGGGCGGATCAGACGCAGACTGTGATCGCTGTGCTGGGCGCGCCTGCATTTTATGCCAAGGCGGGGTTCGTCGCCGCTGCGGCCGCTGCGCTGACATCGCCCTATCCAGTGGCGCAAACCTTGCTGGCCGGGGCAGGGGGTAAGGTCCCACAGCAAAAGCTGATCTATCCAGTAGCTTTCGGCAAAGGCCCGACTGCTCCGAAAAACGCGTCTGCCTAGCGAATGATCGGCTCTAACGGGTCGTAAAGCATCATACCTGCTTCGCCCCAAGCCGCTTGGATCAGCGCATCAGGCTTGACGTGCATATCTTGCGCCTGATCCTTTGTGACCCACCGGCGATGCGTGACGATCCCTTCAAGATCGGCCCAATCGGGGTCTAGGGTGCCCTGCGTGATGCTGGCATGAAAGTAGATGTCGATTTGGTGGAAATCACGCTCTACGTCGTGGAATTCGTTCACAAGGCATGGGGGGCCGACGCAAATCGTCAGGCCGGTTTCCTCGAACACTTCTCGGATCAGGTTATCGTGTAGGCTGGCGTGGGCCTCGACTCCGCCGCCGGGGGCGCACCACAGGTCGGTCCGCCCGGCATAGGCGTTGACCAGCAACAGGCGATCCTGATGCAGAATAACGGCGCGGACAGCGGTGCGGGGCGGGCGTGACATAGCGGCAACCTGACCTGCGGCGCAAGTTTGTGCAAGCGCTGGACTAGGACTTTGCCGCAGCGGTGCTATCTAGGGCGAATGAAATATATCACCTTGATGATGCTTGTGTTGTTGACGGCCTGCGCACGCGGCGGACCCGTCGTTGCACAATCGCGCGAATGCGTTGTGCTGCTGCACGGGCTTGCGCGCAGTGAAATCAGCCTGACCCCGATGCAGCTTTATCTGGAAGGGAAAGGCTATTTCGTCGTCAATCGCGGCTATCCATCGACCGAAGACCCCATTCAGAAGTTAGTCGCCGAGAACGTGGGGCAGGATATCGCTGCCTGCGGTGATCGGCGTGTGAATGTGGTCACGCATTCGATGGGCGGCATCTTGATCCGCGCCTATTTGGCCAATCACCACCCGGAAAACTGGGGCCGTGTCGTCATGCTGGCCCCCCCAAACGAGGGGTCCGATTTGGTCGACGTTTTTGGGACGTGGGAGCCGTTCAAATGGATTAATGGTCCGGCAGGGCTGCAGCTTGGTACCGATCCAGACAGCTTTCCGAATGAACTGCCGGGGGCAGAGGGATATGAGCTGGGCATTATCGCAGGATCGCGCAGTTTGAACCCTGTCTATTCGGCGGTGATTGACGGCGGTGATGACGGCAAGGTCAGCGTCGAAAGCACGCAGTTGGCAGGCATGCAGGACCACATCGTGCTGCCCGTGACGCATACCTTTATGATGAACAATCCGCTGGTCATGGCGCAGGTGCTAGCGTTCTTGCAAAGCGGCAGCTTTGATCGCGGGCTCAGCCTGACCGGGGTGATCTTTGGTGAGGAATAATATCAGGTTTTCGTTGAAAACCTGATGCCTCCGGCGGGAGTTTTTCCGGCAAGGTGAATGGGGGCGTGCGGGTCTGCACAAAAGGCCATGCGCGGGTGGCGCGGCCTTTTGCGGCGTTTTATATTCAGCCTTGCTTGGCTTCGAGGGCAGCAATGCGCGCGGACAGGGCCGCGTTTTCTTCGCGCGCTTTTTGCGCCATTGTGCGCACGGCGTCGAATTCTTCGCGGGTGACCAGATCGCGGTCAGCCAGCCAGCGGTCCATCATGGATTTCATGGCGTTGTTCGCCTCATCCTTTGCCCCTTGGGCGACGCCCATGGCGTTGGTCATCAGGCTGCTGAGGTCGTCGAAAATCTTGCCCTTGGGTTGCATCGGGTTTCTCCATCCGGTTGCGGGGCACAGCCCCGTTTCCCTTCCTATATGGTGTTGTGATGGCTGGGCTGCAAGCGGGCGGTTGACTTCGCCGATGCTGCACCACAGGAATAGCGCCATGTTGGCTGCCATTCCCTTTCCCGATATCTCGCCCGAGATTTTCTCGGTCACGCTATTTGGCGCGACCTTTGCGCTGCGCTGGTATGCGGTGTCCTATATCGTGGGGATCGCGATCGGGTACCGTATGATTGCCGGGGCCCTTAAACGGCCCGCGCTGTGGCGGGGCGAGCCGCCAATCGCGCCGGCGCGCCTAGAGGATTACCTGACTTATATCGTCATCGGTGTGATTGTGGGCGGACGGCTGGGCTACTGTCTGTTCTATCAGCCGGGATATTACTTGACGCATCCACTGGAAATTCCGGCGATCTGGACCGGCGGCATGTCGTTTCATGGCGGCTTTTTAGGGGTCGTTCTGGCGGTCATCGTCTTTGCCCGCCGTAACGGTGTGGCGCTTGGGTCGATGGCCGATGTGACGGCCTTGGCCGCGACGCCTGCCATTTTGTTGGTGCGGATTGCGAATTTTATCAACGACGAACTGTGGGGCCGGCCGACCGATCTGCCGTGGGGTGTCGTGTTTCCATCTGCGGCAGCGCAGGATTGCGCCGGTGTCGTCGGCCTATGTGCACGGCACCCAAGCCAGTTGTATGAATCCGCGCTTGAAGGTCTGGTGCTGGGCGCGCTGCTGCTTTTCCTCGTCTACCGGCGGGGCGCGTTGAAGTTCCCTTGGCTGACGACGGGCGTCTTTTGTGCGGGCTATGCGCTCGTGCGGTTCATGCTGGAATTTGTGCGCCAGCCGGATGCGCAGTTTCGCGGCACGGATAACCCGCTAGGCTGGGCGCTTGATTTCGGCGATTGGGGCCTGACGATGGGGCAATGCCTGTCGCTGCCCATGTTCCTATTTGGGGTCAGCCTGATCGTGCTGTCGCGCCGCCGGTGAGCCTTGCTGCGCAGCTACGCGCGCGGATAGCGCAAAGCGGGCCGATGACGCTCGCCGATTACATGGCCGCCTGCCTGCTGGACCCGGCGCATGGGTATTATGCGACCCGCGACCCTTTCGGCGCTGGGGGCGATTTCATCACCTCGCCCGAGATTAGTCAGATGTTTGGAGAAATGATTGGCCTGTGTCTGGCGCAGACCTGGCTGGATCAGGGATCGCCCGCCCCCTTTACGCTGGCAGAGGCGGGGCCGGGGCGCGGCACGCTGATGGCGGATATTCTGCGCGCCACGCGCGGTGTGCCGGGGTTCCTTGACGCGGCGCAGGTGCATTTGATCGAGGCTTCTGCAACCTTGCGTGCTGCGCAGGCAGAGCGCGTGCCGGGGGCGATCTGGCTGGATCACGTGGACCAACTGCCGCAGCAGCCGCTGCTGTTCGTCGCGAACGAGTTCTATGACGCGCTGCCGATCCGCCAGTTCCGCCGTGACGGGGCAGGGTGGCGCGAAGTCGTTGTCGGGCTGCAAGGTGATCAGCTGGCCTTTGGCGTGACTGACCCCGCGCCGTTGGCGGCGTTGGCGCACCGGATTGAGGATACCAAAGACGGTGATCTGGTCGAGGTTTGCCCCGCATTAGCACCTATCACCGCAGCCATCAGCGCGCTTATCGCCGCGCATGGCGGGGCGGCGCTGATGATCGACTATGGCGACTGGACGTCGCTTGGCGATACCTTTCAGGCGGTGCAGGCGCACCGCGTGACCGACCCGCTGGCGAACCCCGGACAGGCGGATCTGACGGCGCATGTCGATTTTGCCGCGCTGGCCGCCGCAGCTGCGCCAGCCAAGCATACCCGCCTGACGCCGCAGGGCGTGTTCCTGGAGCGCCTTGGGATTACGCAACGTGCGCAAGCGCTGGCGGCTGGGCTGTCCGGCCCGGCGCTGGACGCGCATGTCGCCGCACATCGCCGCTTGACCCACCCTGCCGATATGGGCGACCATTTTAAGGTGATCGGGATTTATCCCGATGGCGCTACCCCACCACCGGGACTGACCGCATGACACTGGATATCATTACTGCACCCTTGCTGGACCCTGTGCGCCACGGGTTCTTTACCCGCATTGGCGGGGCATCTTCGGGTGTATTCTCAGGCTTGAACTGCGGTTTTGGCAGTAGCGATCAGTCGGACATTGTTGCGATCAACCGGGGCCGCGTTGCGGACGCGATGGATGTTGCGCATGACGGGCTGGCGGGGGTGCATCAGGTGCATTCCGCCGATGTCGTCGCTGTAACCGCCGCGCCTGTGAATAAACCCAAGGCCGATGGTCTGGTCACGGCCACGCCGGGCGTTGCCCTGTCGGTGCTGACCGCCGATTGCCAGCCGATCCTGTTTGCCGACCCGGTGGCGGGTGTCATCGGGGCCTGCCACGCAGGCTGGCAAGGCGCGCTGGACGGCGTCATCGATGCGACCGTCAAGGCGATGGAAGCACTGGGCGCGCGCGCCGCTGATATTCGCGCGGTCATTGGACCCACGATCAGCCAGCGCGCCTATGAGGTCGGGCCAGAATTCCGCGACCGCTTTATGGCGCTGGACGCGAGCGCAGAGCGTTTCTTTGTCGCGGGGCAGGGGGATCGCCTGCATTTCGATCTGCCCGCTTACGGCCTTTACCGTTTGCGTGGTGCGGGCGTGGGGCAGGCCGAATGGACGCGGCACTGCACATATGCTGATCCTGCGCGATTCTTTTCCTATCGTCGCAGCGTGCATAGCAAAGATCCGGACTATGGCCGCCTGATCGCAGCAATTTCGCTGTAATCAGGCGCAAATGCGGCGGGCGGCGGCCCAGATCCCGCCTTGATCTGCGCAACAATGCGCGCCTTTATAAGGTGATTGGCGCTGCTACCGCGCGCAATCGTGTTAAAAGCTTGAGGTTTCCGCCTGCGCAACAATGCGGCCCTATTCGCCGGGATTAGCGCTGCATTTTTATTTGGAAACCGCGTGAATGGCCCAATTTGTGCCGCAGCCCGGGGTGACAGTGGTCCTATCAGCTGCAGGACCTGCAGCCACACAAACACTCAGAGGACCACCCCATGACAATGCAAAAGCGCTGGATGACCAACATGATTTCCGAGGCCGAGGCCTGCACCACCAAGATGCCTTGGGAGCGTGGATTGCGCCGCCAAGCAATGATCTCCCGGCGACTGGACACTGAAGAGCGCAAGGTCAAAGTGACCCTGCCGCCGATGCCCGCTGGCATCAGCCTGGCCAGCTAAAACCGACCCATTCCCCGGCCGCTGGGTTTTCCCTGCCTGCGGTCAGACGATCCCGCGCAGTTCACCCCTCTGGCTGCGCGGGTTTTTCATGTTTCCGGCAGCGCTGCGATCCGCCGCTGACCGATGTCATGATGTGATTGCTTCAAATTCGATTGTGATGGGCTTCACCTGCTGCCGTCGGTTGCTGGTCTGGCAGGATCGCAGGGTCGAGGGGCCGTTGATTCGGCCCAAAATAGGGCATGAATGGCCCAGATTGTGGCGTCACTGATCTGCGATCGTGGACAATCACACGTTTAATTAACTGATTAGTAGTTAATTAAGGGCGTTTGAGAAAACACTTTGACAGCCCCACCCCTTTTTTGACACAATTAGGACAACAGCAACGATCTCCTCAGATGTTGTCGGTGGGGCCGGCAGATGATGTGACAAACCGCAAGGTAGTGCACATGACTCTAAAGACTCCTACTGCCGCCGCAGGCCTCGCGGCGGATCGCTATACTAATCCGGTGTCCTCAGACCGGATCGCTAGTCCAGATGGGCAACCTAGACGCGTGATGCCTCTCATGCGTCGGTACGAGGTTGCCCACCTGACGACTTCCTTAGAAACCCATGAATTTCACCGCCTTGCGCCGGCTAGTCCCGTGTTCGAAGACTGCTTTGGCGCGCTTGGTCGCGGCGCAATCCTGCAAACTGATTCCGGACCGCGCGCAGTCGAGGATCTATGGCCCGGCGACCGCATCTTGACGGTCAGCCATGGCATGCAGACCTTGCAATGGCGCGGCCAGATGCAGATCGTGCCGCGTAGCACGCAAATGCGTCCTGAAATCGGCACCATGGTCCGCATCACGTCAGAGGCGATGGGCCTGTCCCGTCCAGCGCAGGATTTGGTGCTGGGGCCAACCGCCCGCATCGCCCACCGCGCCCCCGGCACCCAGCGTCTGACCGGGGACGAGGTTGCCTTCGTCCCCGCGCGTGACTTCGTTGATCATTGCAGCGTGATTGCGCTGCAACCAATCGCGCCGGTGCACGCCTATCAGCTGGGCTTTGCCGACCATGCCGCCGTCAGCGTCAATGGGATAGAGGTCGAAACCCTGCATCCTGGCCTGCCGCATCAGCTGAACCTGCGCGGCGAAACGGCGGCGACGCTGATGGCGCTGTTCCCGCATAAATCGACGCTGTCTGACTTTGGTCCATTGCTGCACCCTCGCATCGCCCTGCGCGATCTGGACCTGTTCAGCGCCGCTTGACGCAGATCAAGGCGGGCGGCGGGGCTGTGTCCCATAGTCATCGTGCAAGGCTGGGCCGTGCGGCCCCGCCTGCATGATGCATGGGAGCAGACAGATGATCACAATCAACACCGTCGCCACGCCCGGACAGTTGGAATGCCGCGTGTCCGGCCACCTGACGCAAGCAGATTACGAGGACACGCTGTCGCCTGCCCTAGAGCAGGCATTTTCGACGTCGGACACGCTGCGTGTGCTTGTCATCATCGACAATGATTTGAGCGGCATGGACGCCGGTGCCGTCTGGGAAGATACCAAGTTGGGGCTGGCGCATTGGCGCGGGTTTGACCGTTTGGCCGTTGTCACCGATCTGGGATTCGCCCGTGTTGGTGTGCGCGCTTTTGCGCCGCTGATGCCATGCCCCGTGCAGGTCTTTGCCCACGTCGATATCGATGCAGCGCGCCTGTGGTTGCGCGAATCCCTTGGCACGATCCACGCACAAGAGCTTGCCCCCGGCACGATGGAGCTATGCCTGCTGGGCGAGGTCGATGCAGACGCCTACACCCGCGCGAACGAGGCTTTGGCTGCCCATGTCACGCAGGGCGAAGAGTTGCGCCTCTTGCTGGACGTACGCGGGTTTGATGGCTGGCAGGGTCCAGCCGCAATGGCAGCGCATCTGCGCACGGTCATGGCCCACGCCGGGCAAGCCAAGCGTATCGCCATCGTCGGCGCGTCGCACTGGCAGCACGCGGCAGAGCTGATCGGCAAGCGCGTATTGGCGGCCAAGGTTAACTACTTTGACTCCGATAAATACGCCGAGGCCCGCGAATGGGTGCTGGGCACCAAGGCGGCTTAAGCGTCTTTCGCCAGCCGCGCTTCAAGCACCTCAAAGGGGACGCCGGGTTCATCCTTGGCGCCCCGGATGACCAAAGACGTCTTAACGCTGGCCACATTGGGCGCGCTGGTCAGCTCTTCTGTCAGGAACCTCTGGAAAGAACGCAGGTCAGGCGCGACGCATTTGAGGATGAAGTCCACCTCGCCGTTTAGCATGTGACACTCGCGCACCAGCGGCCAGCCTTTGCAGCGGCCTTCAAAGGCGCTCAGATCCGCCTCTGCCTGACTGACCAGCCCGACCATTGCGAAAACCTGCACTTCAAAGCCCAGCTCGCGCGGGTCGATGTCGGCGTGATAGCCGCGGATGTAACCTTGCTCTTCCAGCGTGCGAACGCGGCGCAGGCAGGGCGGGGCGCTGATGCCGACGCGCTTGGCCAATTCAACGTTGGTCATGCGTCCGTCGGCTTGCAGCTCGGCAAGAATCATACGATCAATCTCGTCGAGTTTGGCGCCTGGCATAATCTTCGGTCCTCTTGCGAATTTTGCAATTCATACGCGGTCGCTGCGGTGGGCGCAATAATATAACAAACCTGCGCAACAACTGACAACGCGCAGTGGGTTTTCACGGTGCCGCCGCGCGCCTATATCCACACCAAAGCCATCAGGAGGCATCCCATGACGGATCGCAACACACATACCAAGGTCTTGATCGTCGGCTCTGGCCCCGCCGGATATACCGCCGGCGTCTATGCCAGCCGCGCGATGCTGGAACCCATGCTGATCCAAGGGATCGAGCCGGGCGGCCAGCTGACCACCACAACCGAGGTCGAAAACTGGCCCGGCGATACCGAAGTGCAGGGTCCCGACCTGATGGCCCGGATGGAGGCACACGCCCGCGCCATGGGCACGAACATCGTGCATGACATCGTGACCTCGCTCGATCTGTCCAAGCGTCCTTTTACGGCGACCTGCGACAGCGGCGCGGTTGTCACGGCGGATGCGGTTATTCTGGCGACTGGCGCGCGCGCCAAATGGCTGGGCCTGCCGTCCGAGGAAAAGTTCAAGGGCTTTGGCGTCAGCGCCTGCGCCACCTGTGACGGCTTCTTTTATCGTGGTCAGGAAATCGTCGTCGTCGGCGGCGGCAACACCGCCGTCGAAGAGGCACTGTTTCTGACGAACTTCGCGTCCAAAGTCACGCTGGTCCACCGCCGCGATACGCTGCGCGCGGAAAAAATCTTGCAGGACCGCTTGCTCAAGAACCCCAAGATCGTCACGCTTTGGCACCATGCGGTCGAAGAAGTCGTCGGCACCACCAGTCCGCTGGGCGTCGAGGCCGTGCGCGTCAAACACGTCGAGACCGGAGAGATTACTGAAATTCCTGCAAAGGGTCTGTTCATCGCGATCGGCCATGCCCCGGCGTCGGAATTGGTGAAGGATCAGCTGGAAACGCACAACGGCGGCTACGTCAAGGTAGAGCCCGGCACGACCCGCACCGCAATTCCCGGCGTCTTTGCGGCCGGCGATTTGACCGATCATATCTACCGCCAGGCTGTCACCTCGGCCGGGATGGGCTGCATGGCCGCATTGGACGCAGAGCGATTCTTGGCGGAACACGGTGAAGCGGAACGCGAGGACGTGACGCTGCCCCTAGGCTACGGCGCGGAAGCACCCGCCGAATAACATCCGCAACTGGCCCCCGCCAAAGGGTGGTGGGCCAGCTTGACGCCGCGCCGCGCCGTTCTGCTATTGGCGCGTTTTTCGGAATAATGTTCCCGTAATCGGGGCATTATTGATCCATTGCGCCCCGAGTTATTTCGAATCTTCGTGCAGGTCTTGATACTGCCACGATTCCATGTTTCGGACGCTACTTAATTGAAACGACATTTTTACAGGTCTGCCCATGCCTCAGAATCTCTCGCCGATCCCCGAACTCTTTGTCTCTCCTGACAGTGCGCAAAAGCTGAAGCAAGAGGCAGGCGAGCTGATTAGTCACGACCTGACATCTCGTCAGATTTGCGACCTAGAGCTGCTGATGAACGGTGGTTTCTATCCGCTTAAGGGCTTCCTGCCCGAAGCCGATTACGATTCCGTCGTGTCCGACATGCGCCTTGCCGATGGCAAGCTGTGGCCTATGCCGATCAACTTGGATGTATCGCAAAAGTTCGCCGATACCATCGAGCTGGGCACCGATATTGCCCTGCGCGACCAAGAGGGCGTGATCCTTGCGACCATGACCGTCACCGACAAGTGGGTACCGAACAAGTCGCTGGAGGCCGAGAAGGTCTTTGGCGCTGATGATTCCGCGCACCCTGCTGTGAACTATCTGCACAACACCGCTGGCGCGGTCTATCTGGGCGGCCCGGTCACC
Source organism: Loktanella salsilacus (assembly GCF_900114485.1). GTDB lineage: Bacteria > Pseudomonadota > Alphaproteobacteria > Rhodobacterales > Rhodobacteraceae > Loktanella > Loktanella salsilacus. Next base: position 11,892 of record NZ_FOTF01000016.1, read on the forward strand.
GGGATCCAGCAGCCTGTGCACTATGACTTCCGGTCCAAGCGCGACACCCCGAACGAGCTGCGCGCCCTGTTCCGCAAGCTGGGCTGGCGCAAGGTCGTCGCTTTCCAGACTCGCAACCCGCTGCACCGCGCGCATCAGGAACTGACGTTCCGCGCCGCGAAAGAAGCGCAAGCTAACCTGCTGATCCACCCTGTCGTCGGCATGACCAAGCCGGGTGACGTGGACCACTTTACCCGCGTGCGCTGCTACGAGGCGGTCCTGGACCAGTACCCCCAGTCCACGACGACCATGTCGTTGCTGAACTTGGCCATGCGTATGGCTGGCCCACGCGAAGCTGTCTGGCACGGCCTGATCCGCGCCAACCACGGTTGCACCCACTTCATCGTTGGCCGTGACCACGCTGGCCCCGGCAAGAACTCTGCAGGTAAGGATTTCTACGGCCCCTACGATGCGCAGGAGCTGTTCAAAAAGCATGAGGAAGAGATCGGCCTGGAAATGGTCGACTTCAAGCACATGGTCTACGTGCAGGAAAAGGCACAATACTATCCTGCGGACGAAGTCCCCGAAGGTGGCACCGTGTTGGATATCTCCGGCACCGAACTGCGTCGCCGTCTGGCCGAAGGTCTGGAGATCCCTGAATGGTTCTCTTTCCCGCAGGTCGTGTCAGAGCTGCGCCGCACCCGTCCGGCCCGCAACAAGCAGGGCTTTACGGTGTTCTTCACCGGCTTCTCTGGCTCGGGCAAATCCACCATCGCGAACGCGTTGATGGTCAAGCTGATGGAAATGGGCGGCCGTCCGGTCACGCTGCTTGATGGTGATATCGTTCGTAAGAACCTGTCGTCTGAACTGGGCTTTTCCAAAGAGCACCGCGACCTGAACATTCGCCGCATCGGCTATGTCGCGTCGGAAATCACCAAGAACGGCGGCATCGCGATCTGTGCGCCCATCGCGCCCTATGCGACCACCCGCCGCGCTGTGCGTGAAGATATCGAAGCTTTCGGTGCCTTCATCGAAGTCCACGTCGCCACGTCCATCGAGGAATGTGAACGCCGTGACCGCAAGGGCCTGTACAAGCTGGCCCGCGAAGGCAAGATCAAGGAATTCACTGGTATTTCTGATCCCTACGACGTTCCAGAGACCCCTGAAATGCGGATCGAGACTGAGTCCACCGAAGTCGACAACTGCGCGCATCAGGTCATCCTAAAGCTGGAATCGATGGGCCTGATCACCGGCTAATCGCACGCGATTTTTAAAATACAAAAGGCCGGACCCTCGCGTCCGGCCTTTTTCTATGTCGTGCCCTGCGGGCTAAGCATCTTGCCAGATGGCCCTAAGGGCGCAAAGGCAGCAGCCGAACGGGTTAGTGCAGCGTGACCAGCTGCATGTCATGCTCGTCTGCCAGATGGGTTGCAATGCCCTGACTGGCCACCAGCGCAACCTGTTCGCCCATGGTGTTATGCACCGCAAACAGTGTCTTCAGATCACCCGCCTGCGCGCGCACGTCATCGGGCAGATCGGCCGTCAGTACGGGCTTCAGATAGACGATATTTTGACCCAAAGATTGCAGATCGTTTTTCGTGAACATGGCTTATCCTTTCCGGATCTGTATTGTTTGTATAACGCGGTCAGGTTCGCTTCGGTTCAGATCGATGTGCAGCAGACCATTTTCAATGGTTGCGGCACCGACCTCGACCCCCTCTGCCAACACAAAAGAGCGTTGAAATTGCCGACCCGCGATGCCGCGATGCAGGAATACTCGCTCGCCGTTCTCTTCACTTTGGCGGCCGCGCACGACCAGCGTTGAATCCTCGACCGTGATGGCTAGGTCATCCTCGGCAAAGCCAGCAACCGCCAGCGTAATGCGATACGACCGCTCAGAGGTCTGTTCGATGTTATACGGGGGGTAGCCGTCGTTACCCGTCTTGGCGGTGCGTTCCACCAAGCGTTCAAGCTGCTCAAACCCCAGCAGGAACGGATGTGTTCCCAAAGCCAGTTTCGTCATGCGGCACGTCCTTACCTTTAAGCGACATCTGCAAAGCGGTCCCGCGTTTGGCAACCGCTACATCCAATATGGGAACCTTTGCGTCCTGTCGCAAGTCACGGTCTTCGCTTGCGTTTACGGGACTGAAACCTCTAGGCGTTTTTGTCGAAAAGCGATAGGATTACAGCAACCCGGCACGGACGGCGATCCGCGCACAGATTGAAAGACCACCATGAATTCCTCTTCCCGCATGAGCGAGGCAGAGATCCTGACCATCGAAATCGCCGTCCTGCGCGGCGAGCATCGGGATCTGGATCTTGCAATCGCTGCTCTACAAGAACGTCACCCCGGTGATGTGCTGACGCTGTCGCGCCTCAAGAAAAAGAAGCTGTCGCTCAAAGATCTGATCGCCCGGCTCGAGGATCGCTTGAACCCTGATATCATCGCCTAAGGATTGGGCCCTTATAAGGCCCGTTACTTGCCGCTGCGTGCGCGCGCGGTATAAGGCAAATGCAACAGCACAAGGGGGACGTCATGGCAGACGTGCAGATCGGCATCATCATGGGCAGCCAATCCGATTGGCCCACCATGAAAGAAGCCGCCGACATCCTAGATGCGCTTGGTATCCCGTACGAGAAAAAGATCGTCAGCGCCCACCGGACGCCCGACCGGCTGTGGGATTATGGCAAAACGGCCGTTGATCGCGGCCTGCAGGTCATCATCGCCGGGGCAGGGGGCGCGGCCCATCTGCCCGGTATGATGGCGTCGAAAACGCGCGTGCCCGTGCTGGGCGTGCCGATCCAGACGCGCGCGCTGTCGGGTGTGGACAGCCTTTATTCCATTTTGCAAATGCCGCGAGGCTTTCCCGTCGGCACCATGGCGATTGGCGCAGCCGGTGCGGCGAACGCGGGCCTGATGGCCGCCGCGATCCTTGCGCTGCATGATCCCGCTTTGGCGCAGCGCCTTGACCAATGGCGCAGCGATTTGTCTGCCTCTATCCCGCAGGAGCCGATTGATGACTAAACCGCTTGCCCCCGGCGCAACCATCGGCATTTTGGGCGGCGGCCAATTAGGGCGTATGCTGTCCGTCGCGGCCGCGCGCCTTGGCTTTAAAACCTGCATCTTTGAACCCGCCGGCGACTGCCCTGCGTCCCATGTCGCGAACTTTCACATGCAGGCGGATTACGACGACACCGACGCCTTGACCCGCTTCGCGCAATCCTGCGACGTCATCACGTTTGAATTCGAAAACATCCCGACCGCCGCCCTTGATACGATCGAGGCGCTGCGCCCGATCCATCCGCCCCGCGCGGCCCTCGCGACCTCTCAGGACCGGCTGACCGAAAAGGCGTTTCTACAAGGCCTCGGTCTGACCACCGCCCCCTTTGCCGATATCACCGATGCAGCCAGCCTTGACGCTGCAATCGCCACCATCGGCACCCCCGCGATCCTGAAAACCCGCCGCATGGGCTATGACGGTAAGGGACAGGCGCGCATCATGACGCCGGCTGACGCCGCAACTGCGCTGGCCGATATGAACGGCCAGCCTGCGATCCTTGAAGGTTTCGTCGATTTCACGCACGAGGTTTCCGTCATCGCCGCCCGCGGCCAAGACGGCGCGGTCGCCTGTTTCGATCCCGGACAGAACGTCCATCACAGCGGTATCTTGCACACCACCACGGTGCCAGCGACCCTGACGCCGACCCAGCGCACGGACGCCATCCTGATCGCCGCGCGTATCTTGAACGCGCTCGACTATGTCGGTGTCCTTGGCGTCGAACTCTTCGTAACGCCCAAAGCCCTTATCGTGAACGAAATCGCGCCGCGCGTGCACAACTCCGGTCACTGGACGCAAAACGGCTGCGCCATCGACCAGTTTGAACAGCACATCCGTGCGGTGGCGGGCTGGCCGCTGGGCGATGGGTCACGGCATAGCAACGTCACAATGGAAAACCTGATCGGCGACGACGTGGACCGCATCCCGTTGATCGCAAAAGAGCCCGCGAGCCTGCACCTTTACGGCAAACCGCAGGCGCGCCCCGGCCGCAAAATGGGCCACGTAAACCGCGTCACCGGCCCCGCGACATAATTGGCAGTTGGCCCACTTCATCTGGCCAAATAAACTCCCGCGCGGCGCGCTGAGGTTTTTCGCGACGCGGAAAACCTCACATCTGCTCGCCTGAATTAACCAATTAGCAACCATCACACCGCTACCTGTTAACTGTAGTTAATCTAAGGAGCGCGCATGGTTGCGATGGCCTATACCGTCGCTTTTGACGGCATCGATGCGCGTCTGGTGCAGGTGCAATGTGCGATCAGTCCCGGCCTGCCGGGGTTTTCTATCGTCGGCCTGCCCGACAAAGCTGTGTCAGAGGCGCGCGAGCGGGTCCGCGCTGCGCTGACTTCGATGGCGATCGCGCTGCCCAGCCAACGGATCAGCATTAACCTCTCCCCCGCTGATATGCCGAAAGAGGGGTCTCACTTTGACCTGCCCATCGCGCTGGCGGTATTGGCGGCGCTGGACGTCGTTCCGCACGAAGAAGTCTCCGACCTTGTGGCGCTGGGCGAGCTGTCGCTTGACGGCACACTGGTCCCCGTGATTGGCGCGCTGCCTGCTGCAGTGGCGGCGGGTGACGGCGACCGATCCTTGATGTGCCCCGCCGCCTGCGGGGCAGAGGCGGCATGGGTCGACAGCGTCCGCGTGATCGCACCAACGTCACTTGCGCAGGCCATCTCTCATCTGACCGGCCGCGCCGTGCTGGACCCCGCCGTGCCCGGCGATGTGACCCATGCGAGCGGCGCGCGCTGCCTGTCAGAAGTCAAAGGTCAAGAACGCGCTAAGCGTGGCTTGGAAATCGCCGCGGCCGGGCGGCATCATATGCTGCTGGTCGGCAGTCCCGGCTCTGGCAAATCCATGCTTGCCGCCCGTATTCCCGGCATCCTGCCCGCCCTCACTCCGATTGAGGCGCTGGAGACGTCGATGATTCACTCGCTTGCTGGACTTCTGGACGACGGCGGCATTTCCCGCACCCGCCCGTTTCGCGAACCGCATCACACTGCGTCAATGGCGGCCATCGTTGGCGGCGGACGCGGCGCAAAGCCAGGAGAGATCAGCCTCGCCCACAACGGCGTGCTGTTCATGGACGAATTCCCCGAATTTCCGCGCGCCGTTCTGGAAACCCTGCGCCAACCGATCGAAACCGGCGAGGTCGTCGTCGCCCGCGCCAATGCCCACGTCCGTTATCCCTGCCGCTTTATGTTGGTCGCCGCCGCGAACCCCTGCAAATGCGGCTATCTGGCCGACGCCGCCCGCGCCTGCAGTCGCGCGCCGATCTGCGGAGAGGATTATATGGGCCGGATCAGCGGCCCCCTGATGGACCGCTTCGATCTGCGGATCGAGGTGCCCCCCGTTGCCTTTACCGACCTTGATCTGCCGATGTCCGGCGACACATCAGCCGATATCGCAGCGCGCGTTGCCCAGGCCCGCGCGGTGCAAGTCGCACGCTACGACGGCCACGCGGGGATGTGGGCCAATGCCGATGCGCAAGGCGCTGTACTGGAACAAGTCGCGACCCCGGACGCAGAGGGCCGCGATTTGCTGCTGCGCGTGGCAGAGCGGTTTGGGCTGTCTGCCCGCGGCTATCATCGTGTCCTGCGGGTCGCGCGCACGATCGCAGATCTGGATGGATCAGCAGACGTGCGGCGCAATCATATCGCCGAGGCCGTGAGCTTTCGTCTGACTCTGACGAAGGAGGTCTAAGGCAGGCAGGCGTGCGGGAGGTGTTCCGAATTTTCGGATGAAAATTCGGGGCCTCCGGCGGGAGTTTATTTGGCAAGGTGAAGCTGGATCAACTCTGATACAGGGCCATGAAAGCGGGCCATGCGGCGGGATCGGCAACAGTTTTGTCCCGGCAGAAGGCATTGCAGAAGCCGAAGATGCGGCCGTCGATTCGCAGCAGGTGGGTGACAGGATCGCCGGAGTAGGGGCAAGTTGCATTTTCTGCCGTGCCATCGGTGACGGGCGCGGCGGCGAGCGGCGCGGGGCCGGGCCATGGGCGCGCAGCGCCACCGTATTCGAAAACGTCAGAGGTCTGGTTCGCGGCCAGCCCCATCGCGCGCCAGCGGCGCAGGGCCGGATCGGCTAGATGGGCGGCGACATAGGCTTTCGTTGTGGGGCGCGTGTCAAAGCCGTAGTTGGCCAGTCGCACGGCCATGGGGGCGAATATCGCATCAGCAATGCTGTAATCGCCGCACAGCCAGGGTGTGTCTTGCGCTGTGACGCGGCGGGCGTGGGTCCAAATTTCCTCTAGCCGGTCTAGCTCAGCCGCGACTGCGGGGGAGGGTATGATTGGGGCGTAGCTGCGATGCAGGTTGACGGGCCAGTCTGATCGCAGGGCGCGAAAGCTGCTGTGCATCTCGTTGGCAAGCGTGCGGGCGGTGCCGCGGGCAAGGGGGGCTGCTGGCCACAGGCCCGCGTTTGGGTGGAGGCTTGCGAGTTCTTCGGCGATGGCCATGCTGTCCGATAGGATCGCGCCGCCCGCGGTGATCATCGTCGGCAATGTGCGCGCTGGGGCGTAATCTGTCATCAGCGCGGCTACGCCGTCCTCTGATGCGGGGTAGAGCACAGTTGTCTTGACCTGATCTGACAGACCGAAACGTTCGACCATCAACCATGCGGCAAGCGACCAGCTGAAGTAGAGGCGATTTCCGATGATCAGCTGATGGGTCATGGCGGCTTTGTCCTTATGGGCGGTGGTTGATTTGGCCGATGTGCCAGCGGTCCGCGTGGGCGGTGATGTCGGTCACGCCAAGCGGGTCTATGCTGTGCGCCATGGCCTGATAGGCTGTCTGGCCCGTTGCGCGGGGGATTTGTGACATGATCGCGCCCATATGCGCCACGATGATCAGGTGGGCCGGGGTATGGGTGATCATCAGCGCATGAATGGCAGTTGCGACCCGGGCTGTGACGGCGTTCCAGCTTTCGCCATCGGGCGCTTTCAGATCGCCGGGGTTTTCCCAAAACTGACGTGACAACACGGGATCGCGCGCGCTGACTTGCGTATGGTGAAGGCCGTCCCACGCGCCAAAGTCGATCTCTCGCAGATCGCTGCGGTGGGGCAGGCGGGTGCGGCTGGCGGTCAGAGCGTCGGCGGTTTGCACAGCGCGTGTTAGGTCAGACGAGACGATCAATGCATCCTGCGGCAGGTACGCGTTGAGCCGTGCCAGCGCTGCCGTATCGGACAGATCAACCGGTACATCACGCCAACCCGTCATCACCTTTTGATGGGTGGGGCCATGACGCACAAGCCACAGCCGGGTCACGGCAGATCGCCTTTCAACGCCAGCGGCAGGCCTGCCATGACGGCAACCACAGTGTCTGCCTGGGCGGCAAGGCGGCGGTTGATCTGGCCCTGCGCGTTCCGAAACCGCCTTGAGAGCGCGTTGTCGGGGACGATGCCCATCCCGACCTCGTTTGATACGACGACGACAGGGCAGGGGCAGGCGGCAAGGGCGGCGAGCAGGTCATCGCAGGCAGCTGATATGTCGCGGTCAGCCAGTAGCACGTTTGTCAGCCAAAGCGTCACGCAGTCCAGCAGCACGATGTCGCCAGAGCCTTGCAGCCGCAGTACCGACGCAGGGTCAAGCGGCGCGTCCGTTGTCGTCCAGCCGGGTCCGCGTTGGATAATATGCGCGGCGATTTTCTCTTCCATCTCGGCGTCAAAGGCCTGCGCGGTCGCGATGTAAGTCTTTGGTCTGCCTGTGGAAATCACCAAACCTTCTGCGTAGGCCGATTTCCCTGACGACGCGCCACCTAGTATGAATGTGAGGTTATGCAACTTCTTCATGGAACTTTCGCTGCGGCAACGGGTTTGAACTCACATAGAGACTGCCTCGCCAAAAGACACAAGCAGTTCGCGCAACCCTGGGGGATACCACAATGGCTTTTGACGGATATTCAGATCAAACCATGTCGCGGACTGCGATGAAAGCAGAGCTGCTGGATGCTGAAACCGAACTGCGGTTAGCTTATGCATGGCGGGATGAGCGGTGCGAGGAAAGCCTGCACCGCCTGATCACCGCTTACATGCGTTTGGCGATTTCCATGGCTGCGAAATTCAAGCGGTACGGGGCACCGATGAACGACCTCATTCAAGAGGCCTCTGTGGGTCTCATGAAGGCGGCCGAAAAGTTCGACCCCGACCGCGGCGTGCGGTTTTCGACCTATGCGGTCTGGTGGATCAAGGCGAGCATTCAGGACTATGTGATGCGCAACTGGTCGATGGTGCGCACCGGGTCCACGTCCTCTCAGAAATCGTTGTTTTTCAACCTGCGCCGCGTGCAGGCGCGTCTGGAACGGGAAGCCGCTGCAGAAGGGCGCAAGCTGGAAGGTCACATCATGCGCCAGATGATCGCGACCGAGGTCGGTGTGCCGCTTCATGACGTCGAGATGATGGAAGGCCGCCTGTCCGGTTCCGATTTCAGCCTGAACGCGACCCAGTCGTCCGAGGATGAAGGCCGCGAGTGGATTGATGCGCTGGAAGACGATAGCTCTCAGGCGGCGGAAAACGTCGAATTGGCCCATGATAACGCGCAACTGCGTCAGTGGCTGCTGACAGCGTTGGGCGATCTGAACGACCGCGAGCGGTTTATCGTGCGCGAGCGAAAGCTGCGTGACGACCCGCGCACGCTGGAAAGCCTTGGTGGTGAGTTGGGCCTGAGCAAAGAGCGCGTGCGCCAGCTAGAGGCCGCGGCCTTTGGCAAAATGCGCAAGAACTTGGAAAGCCAAAGCCGCGAAGTGGTTGCGTTTTTCGCATGATCTTAAAGTACCTGATCCGCGCGGCTCTGCTCGCTGTGCTGGTCGGGCAAGTGGCCCCTGTGGCCGCAGATGTCGGCCCGCTGCCACGGGCCGACATTTTCGTTCTGGGCGAAGTGCATGACAACGCTGCGACCCACGTGGTGCAGGCGCAGATCATCGAAAAGGTCGCACCGCGCGCGCTGGTGTTTGAAATGCTGACCCCTGCGCAGGCCAAGGCGGCGATGGGCGTTGATCGCAGCGATCCAGATGCGGTGGCGCAGGCCACGGATTGGGCAAACAGCGGCTGGCCGGATTTCGCGATCTATGCACCCATCTTTGCAGCCGCGCCGAAGGCGGCGATCATTGGCGCAGCTGTGCCGCGTGAACGCCTGATGACAGCGATGCAGGACGGCACCGCCGCGGCCTTGGGTTCAGCGGCTGCGATGTGGCTATCGCCAATCGCCCCAGCCGATCAGCAAGCCCGCGAGGCAGAACAGGCAGAGGCGCATTGCGGTGCCTTACCGCCCGAGATGCTGCCCGGCATGGTCGCGGCGCAGCAGCTGCGCGACGTTGCATTCGCCCGCGCCGCAGCGGGTGCGTTTGATGATATGGGCGGTCCGGTCGTGCTGATCACAGGCACCGGGCATGCGCGCAAGGACGTCGGCGTGCCGTCCTATCTGGCCGCCGCCCGCCCTGATTTAGCTGTCTTTGCCTTGGGCCAGTTCGAGGGCAGCGCGCCCGGCGCGGATGTTCAGGACGCTTTCGACAGGATCATCCTGTCCGATCGGGCCAATCGTCCCGATCCCTGCGCTGCCTTCACCAACTAGCCTTGTTGTCATCGCGGGTTTGGCCCCCTACATCTGGAGCGCAACAAAGGGGGCGGGTCCATGCTGCACGACAAGCGTATTTTGCTGATCATTGGCGGCGGTATCGCGGCTTATAAATCGCTGGAACTGATCCGTCTGCTACGGACTGCGGGCGCGGCGGTGACCCCAGTCATGACGCGCGCGGCATCCGAATTTGTAACCCCGCTGAGCGTTGCGGCGCTGGCCGGGGAAAAGGCCTATACCGATCTGTTCGATCTGACAGACGAGGCAGAGATGGGTCATATCCAGCTGTCCCGGGTCGCTGATCTGATCGTCGTCGCTCCGGCCACAGCCGACCTGATGGCCAAGGCCGCAACCGGGCTGGCAGGCGATCTGGCGACAACGCTTTTGCTGGCCACGGACACGCCTGTGATGATGGCTCCGGCGATGAACGTGCGGATGTGGGACCACCCCGCTACGCAGCGCAATCTGGCAGTCTTGCAGGGTGACGGCGTCAGCTTTGTCGGCCCTGACGTGGGCGATATGGCTTGCGGGGAACATGGTCCGGGGCGTCTGGCTGAACCTGCGGCGATCTTGGCTGCGATCCAGAGCCACTTTGCCAGCGGACCGCTGAGCGGGAAGCATATCATCGTGACCTCTGGCCCCACGCACGAGCCGATTGATCCTGTGCGTTATATCGCGAACCGGTCCTCTGGTGCGCAGGGCACGGCGATTGCGCAGGCTTTGGTCGCGCTGGGCGCGCAGGTGACCTTTGTCACCGGCCCCGCAAGCGTGCCGCCGCCGACAGGCGTGACGCTGGTCAAAGTTGAGACCGCCCAGCAGATGAAAGACGCTGTTATGGCCGCGCTGCCCGCGCAGTCCGCCGTCTTTGCCGCCGCTGTGGCCGACTGGCGTGTGGCGAATGCAGGCACGCAAAAGATAAAGAAAACCGCAGGCGGTCTGCCCGCGCTAGAGTTTGCAGAAAATCCCGACATCCTTGCCACGGTCAGCAGTTTGGACGCAGCGATGCGCCCCGCGCTCGTCGTGGGTTTTGCCGCAGAAACGCAGGATGTGACTGAACTGGCGCGCGAAAAACGCGCGCGCAAAGGGTGCGATTGGATCGTGGCGAATGACGTCAGCGACGGCACAGGCATCATGGGCGGCACGGAAAACGCGGTTACCCTTATTACCGCTAAGGGTGCCGAGGATTGGCCGCGCATGGCCAAGGCAGCGGTGGCGCAGCGTCTAGCGCAGCGCATGGCCGAGGCGCTGGGATGAGCGTCGGGGCATCGGAGGTTAATTCGGCTGCGCCGAATGACATAGAAGGGAGTATTTTTGGCAAGATGAAACCGGAAATGCGTGTCGCGCTGGCTTATGTTGCGGGAGCTGATGAGGCATTGCCACTGCCCAGCTATCAGAGCGCCGGGGCGGCGGGTGCGGATGTTTGTGCAAATTTGGCTGCGGATGATCGGGCGTTGGGCGTGACGCTGGCCCCCGGTGCGCGGGCCTTGATCCCGACAGGGTTGCGCCTTGCGATCCCGCAGGGGTTCGAGGTGCAGGTCCGCGCCCGTTCCGGCCTTGCGTTAAAGCACGGGATTGCGCTGGTGAATGCGCCGGGCACAATCGATAGCGATTATCGTGGCCCGCTGGGGGTGCTTGTCGTGAACTTAGGACAAGAAGCGTTCACTGTGACGCACGGAATGCGGATTGCGCAGCTGGTCGTGGCCCCTGTGGTGCAGGCTGATTTTGCGCTGGGTGATCTGGACAATACGGCGCGGGGTGCCGGCGGGTTTGGATCAACTGGGTCTGGAACAGATGGGGGCGCATCATGATTATGGTCGGGTTTCTGGCTGCCGTGATTTGGGGCGTGGGGGCGGCCATGGGTGCGCCGCGCCGGGCGCGGTGGGTCATGCTGGCGCTGCTCATTGGCGCTGTGATTGCAGTGCAGCTTGCCTTGCCCACCGGTCACCCGCTGCGCGAGGCGACGGGCGGTGATGTGCGCCTGTGGTTGCTGCTTCTTGGGTTTGGCGCTGTGATCTGGGGCTATGCCGCGATTCTGCGCGCCGTCAAATCGCGCGCGCAGGCAAAGCCCGCGCCTGCCGCGGCGGCCAAGGCGGGCTTTTCGGACGATGAACTGCAACGCTATGCGCGCCACATCATGCTGCGCGAAGTGGGCGGCACTGGGCAGGCGGCCTTGGGCCGCGCAAAGGTGCTGGTGATCGGAGCAGGCGGGCTGGGATCGCCCGCATTGCAATATCTGGCCGCGAGCGGCGTTGGGACGATCGGCATCATTGATGACGATGTGGTCGACAACAGCAACCTGCAGCGGCAGGTGATTTACGGCGAGGCTGACGTGGGCCAGCCCAAGGTTCAGATCGCCGCGCAAGAGATCACGCGCCGCAATCGCCATGTCACGGTGCGACCCTATCAGCGCCGCCTGACCGCCGACATCGCGGCTGATTTGATCGCCGAGTATGATCTGGTGCTGGATGGCTGCGATAATTTCGATACGCGTTATCTTGTAAACCAGACCTGCACCGCACTGGGCGTGCCGCTGATCGCGGCCGCGATGACCCAGTGGGAGGGGCAGATCAGCCTTTATGATCCTGCCCATGGCACGCCGTGCTTTGCCTGCGTCTTTCCCGATCGCCCTGCACCCGGCCTTGTGCCTAGCTGCGCCGAAGCGGGGGTCATCGGCCCGCTGCCTGGCGTCATGGGGTCGATGATGGCGCTAGAGGCGGTCAAGGCGATCACCGGGGCCGGGCAGGGGCTGGGGGGGCGTTTGCTGATTTACGATGCGCTTTATGCCGATACGCGGATCATGCAGGCGGCGGTGCGGGCCGATTGCGCCGTCTGCCATGGCAAAGGCTTGCAGGCCGCCGCGCAAGCGGCCAAGGTCTGAGCCGGGACATCATCTGGGATCGGAACTGCCATGAAAATCTTGACCACTCTTGCAGCCGTTATGCTGGCGACCACTGCAACCGCCGAAAGCCATCTGCCCGATCTGGGCGGGCAGGTTGTGACCGTCGTGACCGAAAACGCCTATCCGCCGTTGCAGTTCATCCAGAACGGCGACGCGATCGGCTGGGAATATGACGCGATGGCAGAGATCGCACGCCGCCTGAACATCGACGTCGTCTATGAAAACAGCAGCTGGGACGCGATGATCCCCGCCGTGTCCGAAGCGCAGTATGACATCGGCATGACCGGGATCACGATCCGCGATGACCGGGCCGAAGTCGTTGATTTTTCTGACCCCTACATGACATCCGAAATGGTCATGCTGGTGCGCGGCGATGAAGACCGTTTCAGCGACGCCGCCAGCTTTGCCGCCGATGCCGACCTGCTGATGGCCGCGCAGCCCGGCACGACGCCGTTTTACGTCGGCGTCTATGACGTGTTGGACGGGGACGAGGCGAACCCGCGGATTCGGACGATGGAAACCTTTGGCGCGACAGTGCAGGCGCTGCGCACCGGCGATGTTGATCTGGTGCTGACGGACGGCACGGCCGGGCAGGGCTATGTCGATGCCTCTGACGGGGCGCTAAAGATCGTTGGAGAGAAGCTGGGGACCGAAGACTTTGGCTTTATCTTTCCCAAAGGCTCGCCCCTTGTCGGGCCGATCAATCTGGCCATTGCGGATATGAAGGCTGACGGCACGCTTGATGCGCTGAATACCCAATGGTTCCTTGATTTCAAAATGGGCGAATAAGACAACGTGACGCCCGGCGGCCGCGACTTTCCCTATTGGCTGGTTGCGGCCTGCCTGATCGGCGCTGCGATGTTCGCCGCCGTGCTGGGCGATCCTACGTCACGGGGTGTGCTTGTTACGCTGATGCAGGGCGTCAAGACGACGGTGTTCGTCACGCTCATTAGCTACGCGATGGCCTGCGCGCTGGGGCTTTCGCTCGCGTTGATGGCGGGGTCGGGGTCGATTGTGCTGCGGCAAATCTCTCGGTTCTATGTCGAGGTGATGCGCGGCATCCCAATCCTTGTCTTGCTGCTTTACGTCGCCTTTGTGCTGGCACCGGCGCTGGTGGCCGGGTGGAACGCACTGGGCCTGCCAGAGGCGCGCACCCGCGATTTTCCGCTGCTATGGCGTGCCATCATCGCCCTGTTTCTGGCCTACTCTGCCTTTCTGGCCGAAGTGTTTCGTGCGGGTTTGCAATCGGTCGATAAAGGCCAGATCGAGGCGGGCCGCGCCCTGGGCCTGTCACGCTGGCACCGTTTCCGCTTTGTGGTTTGGCCGCAGGCGTTCCGCACGATCCTGCCGCCGCTGGGCAACGATTTCGTGGCGATGGTGAAGGATTCGTCCTTGGTGTCGGTGCTGGGCGTCGCGGATATCACGCAGCTGGGCAAGGTGCTGGCGGCGGGCAATTTCCGCTATTTTGAGACCTATAACGTCGTGGTGTTGGTGTATCTGACCATGACGATCACCCTGTCCATCGTCCTGCGCCGGTTCGAGCGGGGCCAGCGCCGCGGGTGAGTATTTAGAGCAAGATGATGTACAAGGCCTGCGCTTTGGGAGCGCGCCGGGATTGAGTTTATTTTGCCAGATGAACATGGGGCGGTGGCGCCTGTGCGGGTGCGGCCTTACCTTGAGCGCAAAGGAGATTTGCTATGACCAATCCGCTGTTGACCCCTTGGGATACGCCCCATGCCTTGCCGCCGTTTGATGCGATCAAAGACGCCGATTTCGCGCCTGCCGTTGAGGCCGCACTGAGCGAGGCGCGCGGCAACATCGCAGCGATCGCGGACAATCCGGATGCGCCGACCTTTGACAACACTATCGCGGCGCTGGAGTTGGCGGAGGCGACATTGGGGCGGGTCTTGGGCGTATTTTATGGCGTGGCAGGGGCGGACAGCAATCCGGCACGCGAGGCGCTTCAGCGCGACTTTTCCCCGCTGCTGAGCGCGTTTGGGTCGGAAGTGACCGCAAATGCGGCCCTGTTTGCCCGGATCGAGGATCTTTGGACGCGGCGGGATGATTTGGATTTGAGCGAAGAGCAGGCCCGCGTCTTAATGCTGAGCCGGCGCGGTTTTGTGCGGCAGGGGGCGCAGCTGACGGGAGCTGCTGCGGACCGGTTGCGGGATGTGAAGTCGCGGCTTGCGGTTCTGGGCACGCAATTTACGCAAAACTTGCTGGCGGATGAACGGGATTGGTTCATGCCTTTGGCCGAGGAAGATCTGGTTGGCTTGCCCGATTTCGTGATTGATGCGGCCCGTGCGGCGGGCGAAGCCGGTGATCATGGCGGGCCTGTGGTGACCCTGTCGCGGTCGCTGATTGTGCCATTCTTGCAGTTTTCACCGCGCCGCGATTTGCGCCAGCGGGCCTATGCCGCTTGGACGGCGCGGGGCATGAATGGCGGGGCGACGGATAACCGCGCCTTAGCCGCAGAAACGCTGGCGCTGCGGGGCGAGCGGGCAAAGCTGCTTGGGTATGACAGCTTTGCCGATTATAAGCTGGAGACAGAGATGGCGGGCACGCCGGGTGCGGTCCGCGATCTGTTGATGCAGGTCTGGGCCCCGGCAAAGGCATCCGCTGAGGCGGACGCTGAAAAGCTGACCGCCCTTCTGCACGCTGACAGCATCGCAGGACCGCTAGAGCCTTGGGATTGGCGCTATTATTCCGAAAAGCGCCGTCAGGCCGAGCATGATTTGGACGAGGCGGCGCTGAAGCCCTATCTGCAGCTTGACCGCATGATCGAGTCGTCCTTCGCCTGCGCGACGCGGTTGTTTGGGTTGCAGTTCGAACCATTTGACGGGCCGGTTTACCACCCAGATGTGCGGCTGTGGAACGTGACGCGGGACGGCAAGCATATTGCTGTTTTCGTTGGCGATTACTTTGCCCGCGCGTCCAAGCGGTCAGGCGCGTGGTGCATGGCGATGCGCAGCCAGCAAAAGCTGGCGGGTGATGTGCAGCCTATCGTCGTGAACGTATGCAACTTTGCCAAGCCAGCAGCGGGCAAGCCCGCGCTGCTGTCTTATGATGATGCACGGACGCTGTTTCACGAGTTTGGCCACGCCCTGCACCAGATGCTGTCGGATGTGACCTATGAAAGCATTAGCGGCACGTCCGTGGCGCGGGACTTCGTCGAGCTGCCCAGCCAGCTGTATGAGCATTGGCTGGAGGTGCCTGCGGTGCTGTCCGAATTTGCCGTTCATGCTGAAACCGGCGCGCCGATGCCGCAGGATATGCTGGACCGTATGCTGAACGCAGCCACCTATGACATGGGCTTTCAGACGGTCGAATATATCGCCAGCGCCTTGGTCGATTTGGAATTTCACGCAGGCCCGCCCCCGGCTGATCCGATGCAGCGGCAAGCGGAAATCTTGGGCGATCTGGGGCTGCCGCATGCGATCGGGATGCGGCATGCGACGCCGCATTTCGCCCATGTTTTTGCGGGTGACGGCTATTCCAGTGGCTACTACAGCTACATGTGGTCCGAAGTGATGGACGCGGACGCCTTTGCTGCGTTTGAAGAGGCGGGCGATCCGTTTGATCCGGCGCTCGCGCAGCGGCTAGAGCAGACTGTGCTGTCCTCTGGCGGCTCTGTCGATGCGGCCGCGCTCTACCAGCAGTTCCGCGGGCGGATGCCGGGGGTAGAGGCGCTTTTGAAAGGGCGCGGGTTGGCGGCCTAAAACCTTTCGTCCGAAAAATCTTGGGCGCAGCGCTAAACGGATGGATCGTCGGGGTGTTTTTGCACCCCGACGGGGTCCTTGTGGATCAGGACATCGGCACCGGGATAAGTGTGCAGGATCGCGCGGCGCAGGGCTGCGCCGATGGCGTGGGCACGGTGCAGGGACTGATCGCCGTCCAGTTCGATATGCAGGTTCACAAAGACCCGGCTGCCAGCGCGGCGGGTTTTCAGATCATGAAAACCGTGGACGCCGTCGAAACCCTGCGCGATGGCCGCGATTCCGGCGATCATCTCTGGGTCGGCTTGCCGGTCCATTAGGGCGTCCCACGCCTCTTTGCCGATGCGCAGCGCGCCAAAGGCCAGCAACAAGGCCGCGCCCAAGGCGACAACACTATCGACCTGCGCAAGGCCCAATGCGGATGATGCCCAAAGCGCAAGGATCGCGCCGACATTGGGGATCAGGTCGCCCAAGTAGTGCAGGCTGTCTGCCTTGACGACAGGGTTGTTAGTACGGGCCGCGACCCGGCGCTGCCAGACGACAAGGCCCAGCGTCAACACGATGGAAAGGGTGACGATCGCGATGCCAGCGCCTTCGTTTTCGGGTAGGCTCGGATCACCCTGCCACAACCGCCAGACCGCCGCAGTGCCGATCACGGCAGAGGAGGCGAGGATAATCAGGGACTGCCCAAGGGCCGCCAGATCCTCGGCCGAGGTGTGGCCAAAGTTGTGATCGTCGTCGGCGGGTTTGGCGGCATAGGCGATGGCGGCCAAGGCGGCCAGCGACATCATCAGGTCCATCGCAGAATCGGCAAGCGTGGCAGCAATGGCCAGAGAGCCGGTTTGCTGAAATGCCCAAAGCTTCGCCACGACCAACGTCAGCGCGACGGCGCAGGACAAAAGGCCAGCGGACAGGTTCAGGCGTTTATCGGATACGGCGCTACTCATGCGGGCCGTCTAGCCCATGATCGCTGCGCGCGAAAGCGTCAGTCTGCGTCGACGCCCCAAAGCACGGATTTATGCGCCCAGCCCGTATAGCCGCCGGCGGTCAGCTCGCACCAGTCCGCCTCGCACTCGCCAAGGCGGGCGATGACGTTCAGTTCAAGTTCTGCGCGTTCGGCTGCCGTATCGGTGGGCTTAACGCGCAGGGGCAAGCGGTCTTGGTCGACGATGACCGTGCGCACGCCGGACAGCATGGTGTAATGGACCCAGCCGCCTTGACCGTCGCGGTCGATGACCCGGCGCCAGTGGCCGTATTCGGCGACGACCTGCAATGGCATGTCGCGGCGCTGGAACACCCAGTCAATGCGGTGCGTCAGGCTGGGGCCGCGGCGCACGTTCGCCTCTTTCGCTTTTAGGCTGACGTAGCGGGGCAGGGGCAGGTTCGTTTCTGGCCCAACCTCTGGCCCAACCTCTGGCGCATCGACCTCTGGCGCATCAACATTGGCTGTGGTGTCCTGCGCGTTTGCTGGCACCGCGACACAGGTCGCAAGGACAAGACACAGAATGTGCGTAATTTTCATGGGTACAGCCTCGATCCGCCTGATGGGCGCGTTGGTTCTTGTGCCCCGCGTCCCTGACTGGCAACCTGACACTACAACGACCTTTTGAAAAGTGCTGCAGGAGCCCACATGCCGAGCAAGAAGCTGAGTGTTGTCGTCACGCGACGGTTGCCGCAGGTGGTCGAGACGCGGATGACTGAATTGTTCGACGTGACGTTGCGCGAGGATGACGCGCCAATGACCCGCGAGGCGCTTGTCGCGGCGATGCAGGACGCGGATGTGCTTGTGCCGACGATCACCGACCAGATTGACGCGCGATTGCTGGCACAGGCCGGCGATCGGTTGAAGCTGATCGCGAACTACGGGGCAGGGGTCGATAATATCGACGTCGCCACGGCGCGGCAGCGCGGGATCTTGGTATCCAACACACCGGGCGTGCTGACCGACGATACCGCTGACATGACGCTGGCGCTGATGCTGTCCGTGCTGCGCCGTATTCCCGAAGGCATGCGCGTGGCGCAATCGGACGAATGGGCGGGCTGGGCGCCGACGGCCATGCTCGGCGGGCGCGTCGCGGGCCGCCGCCTTGGCATTTTGGGGATGGGCCGGATTGGACAAGCCGTCGCGCGCCGCGCCCGCGCCTTTGGCATGCAGATCCATTATCACAACCGTAAACGCCTGCGACCAGAGGCAGAGGAGCCGCTGGACGCGACCTATTGGGAAAGCCTTGATCAGATGGTCGCGCGGATGGATGTGATCAGCATCAACTGCCCGCATACGCCGTCCACGTTCCACCTGATGAACGCTCGCCGGCTCAAGTTGATGAAGCCTGACGCCGTGATCGTGAACACCAGCCGCGGCGAGGTGATCGACGAAAATGCGCTGACGCGGATGCTGCGCGCCAATGAAATCGCAGGCGCTGGCCTTGACGTGTTCGAGCGCGGAGGAGAGATCAATCCCCGCCTGAAAGCCTTGCCCAACGTGATTTTGCTGCCTCATATGGGCTCGGCCACCACCGAAGGCCGGATCGAGATGGGAGAGAAGGTTTTGATCAACATTAAAACCTTTGCCGACGGCCACCGTCCGCCTGATTTGGTCGTGCCGGGGCAAATGTAACACCGCGGGTTTGACGCGGCCGCGCTTTGCGCCACGTCAGGCCCAATGTTTAAAGGAGAAATGTCGATGATGAAATTCGTGATGCCAGCCGCCGTGCTGGCTGTGCTGGGGGCCTGTGCCACACCAGTGCCGTCCAGTTTTAACGGATCAGAATCGCAGGTCGGCAACGCCGTGCCGCTGGTTATCCCCGCCGTGCCACAGCCGATCTTGGTCGATCCACCCACGCCGGTCAGCACCACGTCGCTTGATGGCCCGGCTTCATCGCCTGTACCGCGGCCATCGTCCACCGGCATGCCGCCGCCGCCCGTTGAAATCGGCGTTGTTGGCCCGGTCCCAGCGGACCTGCCTGCCTTCGAGCCGCTGATTATGGATGAAGACGTTTCCGGCTGACGCAAAGGCGGAAGGGCTGCACCGATCGCAGTGCAGCCTGAAAACTGTAGGTAATATGGCATGAGGCGCAGATATTCTGCGCCTTTTGCTTTTCTACTTTGACCGCTCTAGCGCGGGCGAATAGCTCATGGTTGAAAACCGCATCATATTGGTATCAGCGCGACCTGCTTCTGGCTCTGGCGAAATACAACCGCCCAAAACCATGAGTGCAGCCACCGCATAAAGCGTGGTGCGTTTCATAGTGCTCTCCTCAAATCCGCATCTGACGTGCGGTACTGGAGATATAACACTAAATTGTCGCAATTGATCCCCCCTCCTAATCAAAAGATCACGAAACGGGCTAGCCCGTGTCAAAAATACAAATACAGATCAACGATATTGGGGGGTTACGCCCGGAAGATGGCGCAGATGCGCTGTTTTCCGGGCGTTTGGGGCTTAGCGGTATACTTCGTCTTCGGTGGGGAATGCGCGGGATTTGACGTCTTCGGCATAGCGTTTGACGGAATCTTCGATCATCGGGCCAAGCTGGCCGTAGACCTTGACGAACTTTGGCGTCCAAGGATTCAGGCCCAGCATATCCTCTAGCACCAGAATCTGCCCGTCGCAGTCGGCAGAGGCCCCAATGCCGATGGTCGGGATCTCGACCTCTTTTGTGATTCGGGCGGCCAGCGGCTCGACCATGCCTTCTAGGACAACGGCAAAGGCACCGGCGTCGGCCACAGCGCGGGCATCATTGCTGTGCGCGTCCCAGCTTTCCTCGTCCCGGCCTTGGGTCTTGAAGCCGCCCATAACGTGGGACGATTGCGGCGTCAGGCCGGTGTGGGCCATGACGGGAATGCCGCGTTCCACCAGAAAGTGGATC
Source organism: Loktanella salsilacus (assembly GCF_900114485.1). Taxonomy (GTDB): domain Bacteria; phylum Pseudomonadota; class Alphaproteobacteria; order Rhodobacterales; family Rhodobacteraceae; genus Loktanella; species Loktanella salsilacus. The sequence goes on from NZ_FOTF01000016.1 coordinate 31,983, forward strand.
GTCTCGGCCATGCGCGCGCCGCCCTCTAGCTTGACCGCGCCGCAGCCGGTTTCTTTCATGATCTTGGCCGCATTGCGGAACGCCATATTGGGCGATTCCTCGTAGGTGCCAAAGGGCATGTCCACGACGATCAGCGCCTTTTTGGTGCCGCGCACAACAGCTTTGCCATGCATGATCATCAGATCCAGCGGCACGCCAACGGTGCTTTCCATGCCGTGCATCACCATGCCAAGGCTGTCACCGACCAGAATAAAGTCGGCGTATTTGTCCACAATCGCGGCGGTATGCGCGTGGTAAGACGTCAGCGAGACGATCGGCTCGCCGCCCTTGCGGTTGCGGATTTGCGGCACGGTTGTGCGGCGAACGGTTGGGGTTTGCGTGCTCATGGCGTGATTTCCTTTTGGTCGATAAGTAACACGGTCATGAACTGGACCGCGATCATGATGCCGATTTTCCGGGTGGGGACGCCGGTGACGGGCGCAAAGGTTTCGGCGTCAACGATATCCAGCCCCGCCAGTGTCGCCCCGCGCTTGGACGCGATGACGCCGCGAATCGTCTCGGCGATCACCTCGATGGTTGCGCCTTCTTTCACCATCGCCGCGGCGACGGTCAGCGACAGGTTCAAAACGCGCGCGTCATAGCGTTCGTCCCCGATCAGGCGCACGTTGCGTGACGACATCGCCAGCCCGTCAGCATCCCTGACTGTCGGGACGCCGTGGATGGCCACGGGGATAAATAAATCGGCGACCATGCGGCGAATGACGGCAAGCTGTTGGTAATCCTTCTCGCCAAAGTAGGCGGCATCAGGCCCCACGATATTCAGCAGCTTGGTCACCACCGTTGCCACGCCGCGAAAATGCCCCGGACGCACTGCGCCATGTAGAATATTCGCCAGATGTGTCGTCTCGACGATCGTCTCGTCGCCCGCCGGATACATCACATCAGGGGTCGGCATAAACACCGCCGCCACGCCTGCGGCCTCTAGCATCGCCAGATCAGCCGCTTCGGTGCGCGGATAGTTTTCCAAATCCTTGGCGTCGCCAAATTGGGTCGGATTGACGAAAATCGTCGCAACAACTGATGCATGATCACGGGCCGCAGCAGCGACCAGCGCCATATGCCCCGCATGCAGCGCCCCCATCGTTGTCACTAGTCCGACAGTCCCTGCCTTGCGCAGGCCCGCCACGGCGGTTTTCACCTCGGCCACGGTTTTGCAGATCAGCATCTTCGCTCCCTGTTTCCTTTGCCTGACGTTCTAGGGCGCGGCAGCCGCCATGTCACGCGCGCACCCGTGCATCGTTGCGTCGGTAAAGGCCCGCTTTGTCCGCCCTTGTCGTATTCATGCCGATTTGCGTCGGCTGGTTCTTTCGCTGCGCGCTGCTTTGCAGCAGATTGCCAGCAACATAGCAGGCTTCGGGGAATCGAACATGAAAACCAACGTCAAAGCACTGGTCATCGGCGGCGGTGCCGTTGGCACGTCGATTGCCTATCATCTGGCCGCGGCCGGCTGGGACGATGTCATGCTGCTGGAACGGGACGAGCTGACATCAGGCTCGACCTGGCACGCCGCTGGCCTGCTGCCCTATTTCAACATGAGCTTTGCAACCACCCACATCCACGACTACTCGATCCGCTTCTACAAAACGCTAGAGGAAGAGACAGGCCTGAACGCAGGCTTCGCCGTCGTCGGCAACCTGCGCATGGCCCAGACGGACGAGCGGATGGAGGAATATCAGCTTTATGCCTCTACGGCGGAAACCTGCGGCGTGCCGTACGTCTTTCTGACACCGGACGAAATCAAGGCAAGATGGCCTCTGATCGAAACCTCTGACCTGAAGGGCGCACTTTATCACAACACCGACGGTTACATTAACCCCGCCGATGTGACGATGGCGATGGCCAAGGGCGCGCGCCAGCGCGGCGTGATGATCGAACGCCGCTGGCAGGCGGACGCGTTTCATTGGAACGGCACCCACTGGGAAGTCACCGCCACCAAAATGGTGGAAAAGGGCGGCAACCTTGTCCCATCTGACGAACAGATCTTCATTACCGCCGAACATGTCGTCACCGCCTCTGGCAACCACGCGCAGCGCACCGCGAAAATGCTCGGCATCAAGATCCCCGCGATCCCCGTCGAACACCAGTTCATCGTGATGGACGTCGACCCCGCGCTTCAGGAATACCGCAAGACCAACCCCGAACACCCCGTCGTGCGCGACGCCGACGCCCAATCCTATGTCCGCGAAGAACGCGGCGGCTGGATCCTTGGCGTCTATGAAAAGCACGCGCCGGCGCGGTTCGAATACGGCGTCCCTGACAGCTTCCGGGCCGATCTGTTCGAACTCAATCTGGAACGGATCGAAGAGCAGTATCTCGCGATGATCCACCGCATCCCGTCTTGCGAGGATTCTGGCCTGAAAAACGACTTCAACGGCCCGATCTGCTACACCCCCGATGGCAACCCCCTCGTCGGCCCGGCCCCCGGCCTGCACAACATGTGGCTGGCCGAAGGATTCAGCTTTGGCATCACCGCGGCGGGCGGCACCGGCTACTACCTTGCGCAGATGATGGTGAAGGGAGAGGCCGAAATCGACATGGCGTCCCTTGATCCCAAGCGGTACGGCCCGTGGATGACGACTGAATGGGCCGCTCGCAAGAACGAGGAAGCCTACGAGCACGTCTATATCCTACACCACCCGGACGAAGAACGCCCCGCCTGCCGCCCGCTGCGCACCACGCCCGCGTTTGATCGGCAAAAGGCCCGCGGCGCGCAATTTGGCTGGGTCAACGGATGGGAACGCCCGAACTACTTTGGTCCCGTGGACGCCCCGGAAAGCTTCGACCACGACGCCCGCAGCTTCCGCCGTGGCGGCTGGTGGAAACATGCTGTCGAAGAAGCTAAGGCGATCCGGACAGGTGTTGGCCTGATCGACGCCTCGGCCTTTACCAAGCACCGCATCAGCGGCCCAGGTGCCACCGCGTTCCTTGACTGGTTTACGACAAACAAGCTGCCCAAGGTCGGCCGCATCAACCTCACCTATGCGCTGACCGGGGCAGGGACCACGCGCACCGAATACACCATCGCCCGCACCGGGGATGACGACTATTACCTGATCTCTGCCGGCGCATGGACGGCCTACGACCAAGATTACCTTTATAAGGCGATCATGGAACACGAGGGCCGCTTCGGTCGTATCAACGAACAAGAGGTCACGACCCAGTGGGGCGTCTTCGCCATCGCTGGCCCCAAATCCCGCGACGTGCTGCAATCCATCATCAAGGACGCCGACCCCGCGACCGCCCTGTCCAACAAACGCTTTCCTTGGCTGTCCGTGCGCGACATCGAACTGGGCATGTGCCCCGTCCGCGCCATCCGCGTCGCCTATACCGGCGAGCTTGGCTGGGAGTTGCACCACCCGATTGAGATGCAGAACTACCTGTTCGATCTGCTGGAAAAGGCAGGCGAAGCGCATGGCATGAAGCTTGTCGGTGCGCGCGCCCAGAACTGGCTGCGGCAGGAAAAATCCTACCGCGCCTTTGGCAACGAACTCGGCCGTGACGCCACCCCGATGGAAGCCGACCTGCCGCGCTTTGTTGATCTGAACAAAGACTTCCACGGCAAGGCTGAAATGCAGGCCAAAGGCATCCGCTCGACCTGCGTCACGCTGCTGATCGACGGGCCGGATAATGCCGACCCTTGGGGCCGCGAAGTCCTCTACCACGGCGACACCCGGGTCGGCCGCCTGACCTCTGGTGGATATTCGGTCCACTTCGGCAAAAGCATCGGCATGGGCTACGTCCACCCGGACCACGCCGCCGTTGGCACCCAGCTACAGGTCAAGATGTTCGACCAGCTTTGGCCTGCGACAATCGTGGAAGACTCTCCTTACGATCCGCAAAACGCCACGATCCGCAAAGACGGCTGATTTGCATTCACCTTGCCAGATAAACTCCGGGGGAGGGCGCAGCCCGGGGGCAGCGCCCCCTCAGTCGTCGCGCTTCTCCCGCCGCCGCTGACGAAATCTGTCAGCCCGGCGGCGCAAGCGAATGATCGCCCCTGACACGGGGCGGCGCAGCCACGGCACATCGACCGCCAGCAGCAGCAGACCCACCGGGATCATCCACAACCCGAACACGGGCAGGATCGCTAGAAACCCACCCAGTATAAACGTCACGCCCACCGGCACCCGTATCAGCGCCCATCCCGGGCGGCTGATGCGGAACAGGACGCTCCCCATGCGGGGATAGTCACGGCGCAGCCGTTCGAATTGGCGGTGCAGGCGGCGGCCTTCGGGATTGATGCGGTGTCTGATCATGAGCAGGACATGGCTGCGCGGGGCCAATCATCAAGTGGCGCAGTGCTACATATTTTATCCCAGCCGGGCATGCAGGTTACTCATCTGGCAAAAACGATAGACAAGTCATGTCAGGCCACTGGCCGCGACGACATCTCTTGCTCAGATCCATTACCGCAACCTTGCGGCAGCAACCATCCATAACGCCGCATGCCCGCTCTGTATCGCAACCTCGCCCGCTGGCCCTAGCCAAAGCGGGCCGGTGACAGCGCCGCGGCCAGATCAGCGCCCAGCTGCGGCGTGCGGTTTGCGACGACATCGGCGATCAACGCAGATGCGGCGGGCGCGGTCTGGAACCCGTATCCGCCTTGTCCCGCACACCAGATAAAGGTTGGCGCATCCACCGCCCGCCCCAGAACCAACTGACGGTCCGGGGCAAAGGTACGCAGGCCAGCCCAAGTTGCGACAGGGCGCGTGACCTCTGGCGTGACATATTCCTGATAGCGCGCCAGCCCTTCAGCCAAGGTCATGTCGTCGGCAAACGCATCATGAGGATCAACCAAGTCTTCCTCCGCTGGCGACACCAGTAGCGCCCCCGCGTCGGGTTTGGCGTACCAGCTTTCGCCGGGTCCGAATATCATGGGCCAGTTGCTGACCGCATGTCCGCCCGGTGCGGCCAACCGCGCCATAGACCGCCGCAGCGGCGTCAGCCCCAGTGGGCGCACCCCGGCTGATACGGCAACCTGATCGGCCCAAGCCCCCGCGGCGTTTACAATCACGCGGCAGGTCACATCGCCCGCAGGTGTCGTCAGCTGCCATCCGGCCCGTGTGCGGGTGATGGTCTCTACGCGCGCGCCTGTCATGACGCTGCCGCCATTGCCGCGCAGTTCGCGCAGCCAGTTCTGCATCAGCAAATCGGTGTCGATATCCCATGCCGCAGCGTGATAGGCCGCGCGGTCCACGTAATCCGATAGGATCGGCACCAACGCCCGTGCCTCTGCCGTGGTGATCTGCTCTAGCCCCATATCCGCAACATCAGCGGCAAAGCGATCGGCCTCGTCCTTTGCCCCCAGCAGCATCAACCCGCGCGGCGATAGCACGCCGCCATTGGCGTTTTCGTGGAAATCGCGGCTGGCGGCGTTTAGCGCCCGGGTGGAGGGCTTGCCGTAGTTTTCCTCGAACAAAGCGGCAGAGCGGGCAGAGCTGTGATAACCCGTCTGCGCCTCTGCTTCGATCAAGGTGACGTTGCCCAGATGCGAAAGTCGGGCTGCAGCAGAAATGCCAGCAACCCCGCCGCCAATCACTACGATATCAGTCATACTTCTTCTAACCGATCCGTGGCAGGGGCGGGGGTCGGGCTCAGCGCGCTGATCTGAGTATAGAGTGCATCGGTCATCGCGAAATCCTGTGCGGCCAGCGACGGCGCAAGCTGCGCCATCGACTTGGCTGATATGATGGGCGAGGGGGCAGTGGGATGCGCTGCAACCCAAGCGACGGCCAAAGTCGCCGCATCCGTCCCCAATTCATCCGCCATATCCGCCAAAGCGGCCCCGGCGGCATGCATCCAGTCGGGATTATAACGGGCGGCATACATTTTATCTTCGCTCAGCCGTCCTGTGCCGCCGCGCGCGTACTTTCCGGTCAGCAATCCGCCCCCAAGCGGGGAATAGGCGCAGACTTGTATCCCCTGATCGGCGGTCATCGGTAGAATCTCGACCTCTGCCTGCCGTTTGACCAGATTATACATCGGTTGCATCACATCAATCTGCGTTCCAAGGCTTGCACAGACCGCTTGCGCCTTCATAACTTGCCACGCGGCATAGTTGCTGACGCCAATATGGCGGATTGCGCCGTCCGATTGCAGGCGCGCAAGCGTCTCAAATGTTTCAATCAGTGGCGTGGCATCGTCCCAGCGGTGCAAATACAGCAGATCGACGCTGTCCACGTCCAATTGTTGGCGACAAATTTCGAACTGCGCCAAAATATTTGTTTTGCCCGCACCGCCCGCGAAGGCAACTTTGGTCGCAAGATAGATCGAATCCCGTTCAGGCGCGATCATCGGCCCGAGCAGCAGCTCGCTTGCGCCGTCGTTATAGCGGACGGCGGTGTCGAAATGATTGACGCCGGCCGCGCGCGCCCCACTATACATGGCTTTACTGGCCTGCTCATCGGCGCGGCCGCCGAATTGCATGGTGCCAAATGTCAGTCGGGACAAAGCGGTCCCGTCGCGTGTATGCAGCTGTTTCATGACGCAACGATGACACGCAGGGGGCCGCCTAGCAATCTACTTGGGCGCCTTGTCAATCACACTACGCCGAAAGTTCCACATTCCGTCTGTGTAAAATAAATCTGTCTTGTGTGCGTAAATGCAGACATCACATTAAAGTTTACATCTGGGTGTGCACATTCGCAAAAAACCTCCCTATATCGTTTGGCAGAAGAGGACACGATGTCCCTCACCAAACGAAAGATAAGACAATGACAAACTTCAAATCCTCCCTGATCGTCGCCGCTCTGGTTTCTGCATTCGGCGTGACCGCTGCTTCCGCCGCTGACTTCCAGCCCACCAAAAGCTTCAACGACCTGTCCGCTGCTGGCGTCGCCGCAACCGAAGCAAACATTGCAGCCCTGGGCGTGAGCAACCGCGCTGGTAACGTGCTGACAACCGGCGAGCTGACCGCGATCCAGCAGATCATTCTGGACCAGTCGAACGAAGCATCGAAAGCCAAGCGCGTGAACCTGATCGTGAACGGCGAGTCCGCAGGCTACGGCCCCGGCTACTCCGTCACTTACTAATCGCTTCTTAGCGACCTTCCTCCCTCCGCTCCTCCCAGCGGGAAATACACAGGGCGCTGCCCTGAGAATATAAAACGAAACCGCGTGAACCTGATCGTGAACGGCGAGTCCGCAGGCTACGGCCCCGGCTACTCCGTCACTTACTAATCGCAGGCTAACGGCCACGCCGTGCCGAAGGGCCTGCCTGTTATAGGCAGGCCCTTTTGCGTTCTAAAACTTCGACCATGTTGCGCCCGCACAAAGGAATTCGACGATGTCGTTTCATGCCAAACCCGCCCTGATGATGGCCGCGATGATGGCCAGCCTTGCCGCTGCACCGGCTGGCGCACAAAGCCTGAGTGAGATGAAGATCGCTGACACCAGCCCCGCAATGCGCGCGGCCTTTGATCTTAACCTTGATCTGCTGCGCGTGCAGCTTGATCGCGGGAAATCGTTCAATCTGGATACGTATATTCAGGCGCAGCGGATTATGAATGACCGCTCGGACCCATCGCTCAAGGCGAGCCGGATCGAAAACCTTGTCAATAACGGCAATGAGTTTGATCCGCGACGCGGCGACTGACACCGCCCCGAAAATGCAAAAAGGCCCGCCAATGGCGGGCCTTTCGCGTATCGCAGAAACGTTTCGCTTATTGCGGAATGTCGCCTTCGATGCCTTCAACGTAGAAGTTCATGCCCAGCAGTGTGCCGTCATCAGCGGTCTCGCCGTCAGCCAGCCAGACAGAGCCGTCCTGCTTGTTGACCGGACCGGTGAAGGGGTGGATTTCGCCAGCGGCAATCGCGTCGCGCAGCGCTTCTGCGCTGGCTTTCACGTCAGCGGGGACTGCGTCGGTGATCTCGCCGATGCCGACCATGCCGGCGCCGATACCATCCCAAGTGCTGTCGGATTCCCAAGTGCCGTCCATGACAGCCTTGGTGCGCGCGATGTAGTAGGGGGCCCAGTTGTCGATGATCGACGACACGCGCGGCATTGGACCATATTCGGCCATGTCGGACGCCTGACCAAAGGTGTAAACGTTGCCAGCGGCCTGCGCGGCGGCCTGCGGCGCGGTCGAGTCGGTGTGCTGCAGCACAACGTCAGCGCCTTGCTCGATCAGCACATTGGCTGCTTCAGCTTCTTTCGCCGGATCAAACCAAGTGTAGGCCCAGACGATCTTGAACTCGACGTCAGGGTTCACAGCCTTGGCGGCCAGATAGGCAGCGTTGATGCCGCGCACGACTTCGGGGATCGGGAAGGACCCGATGTAGCCGATGATGTTGGACTTTGTCAGGTTGCCAGCGATGTGACCCTGCACGGCGCGGCCTTCGTAAAAGCGCGCGGAATAGATGCCGACGTTGTCAGCGGTCTTAAAGCCGGTCGCATGCTCGAACTTCACATCGGGGAACTTGGCCGCGACTTCCAGCGTCTGGTCCATGTAGCCAAAGGACGTTGTGAAAATCAGGTCAGCGCCGTCCAGCGCCATCTGCTGCATCACGCGCACAGCATCGGGGCCTTCGGGCACGGATTCGACGAACACCGTCTCGACTGCATCGCCGAACTCGGCCTCGACCGCTTGGCGGCCCTTGTCATGCTCGTATGTCCAGCCGCCATCGCCGACGGGGCCGACATAGACGAAACCGACCTTGGTCTTGTCTTGTGCCAGTGCGGGCAGGCCGGCCATTGCCAGCGTCGCTGCTGCAACGCCAGATGCGAGAAGTGTTCTTCTTTTCATTGGTATATCCCCTGTAGTCGCCGCTTATCTTGCGGCATGAAAGATTCGGCCCAAGCTTCCGGGCGCGCGTCCGGCGGACATGATGACCAGAACCGCGATGGTGGCAAGGTAGGGTGACATTGAAAGATATTCGACCGGTACCGCAACCCCTGCTGCCTGCAAATTAAGCTGTAGCACGGTAACGCCGCCAAAAAGATAGGCACCCAGCACCAATCGCCCCGGTTTCCAGCTGGCGAAGACGACAATCGCTAGCGCGATCCAGCCCGCGCCTGCGGTCATGCCTTCGGTCCATTGCGGCACCCGCACAAGGCTTAGGTAAGCCCCGCCAAGGCCCGCGCATGCCCCGCCGAACATGATCGCCAGCATCCGTGTGCGGCGCACATGATAACCCAGCGCGTGGGCGGCATCATGGTTTTCGCCTACCGCCCGCAGGATCAAACCGCCGCGGGTGCGGTTCAGGAAAAACCACACACTAGCCACGATCAGCAGCCCGATATAGACCATGGGATCATGCTGAAACACGATGGGACCAATTACGGGAATATCGCCCAGCAAAGGGATATGCCAATCAGGAAAGGACGGCGCGCGGATGCCCAGATACCCTTGTCCCATCAACGCCGACAGGCCTAAACCGAACAGCGTCAGCGCCAGACCCGTCGCGACTTGGTTGGACAGCAGGAACTGCGTCAGCACCCCAAACAGCAGCGACAACATCGCGCCGCCAATCGCGGCCCCAATAAAGCCCAGCCATGGGCTTCCCGTCGCCACGGCGATGATAAAGCCGCAGATGGCACCGGTGATCATCATCCCCTCAACGCCAAGGTTCAGCACGCCCGCGCGTTCCACCACCAATTCGCCAATCGCGGCCAGCAGGATCGGCGTGGCGGCGACCATCAAGGACGCCAGCAGCAGGATCGGATTGATTGCACTTAGGTCCATTACGCCGCCACCCTATTGGAAAACCGCACGCGGTAGTTTGTCAGCACATCAACCGCGAGCAGGAAAAACAGCAGCATCCCCTGCAGTAGGCTGATCGCCGCGGCAGGCAGGCCCAGATTGCTTTGCGCAATGCCGCCGCCGATATAGGTCAGCGCCATCACAGCCCCCGCCAGCAAGATACCCACGGGATGCAAACGCCCCAGAAACGCGACGATGATCGCGGTGAAACCGTAGCCGACGTTAAAATCGATCGTCACCTGACCTGCCGGGCCGGACACCTCGAACATGCCCGCTAAACCGGCCAGCGCGCCCGATAGGCCCATGCAAATCAGGATCATGCGCGCCGGATTGACGCCCGCAAACCGCGCGGCCCGCGGCGCTTGCCCCGCCAGCCGCACCTGAAACCCGAACATGTGTCGCGCCAGCAGCACATAGGCAAAGATCACGGCAATCAGCGCGGCAACCACACCCCAATGCATGCCAGAGCCTGAAATCAGCTCCAGATTAGCCGCGCTCGGATATTGCGACAGGTTCCGGCTGCCCGGAAATCCCATGCCTTCGGGGTTTTTCAACGGCCCTAGCGCCATCGCGGCCAGCAAGCTTTCGGCTACATAAACCAGCATCAAGGACACCAAAATCTCGTTGGTGCCAAAACGCACCTTCAATAGCCCCGGGATCAACCCCCAAAGTGCCCCGCCAATCGCCCCCGCCATAATCATCAGCGGGAAAATCAGCCACGATTCCATCGGATAAAACGCAAGCCCCACCGCCGCGCCGCACAGCGCGCCCATGATATACTGGCCTTCAGCGCCAATATTCCAAATCCCCGCGCGAAAGCCGAAACTTAAGCCGACCGCGATCAGCACCAACGGCGCGCCTTTGATCAGCAGTTGCGGGCGATAAAACCACGCGTTCTTGGAAAACAGCGGATCAAGGAAAATCGTCCGGATCACCTCTACCGGGTTCTTGCCCAGCGCGGCAAACAGGATGCCCCCCACCACCATTGTCAGCACAACCGCCAACACGGGCGCGGCATAGCTCCACATCCGGCTCGGCTGTGGCCGCTTGTCCAGAACGATCATCGCCGCATCCCCGTTTTCATCTGGCCACCTGAACTCCCGCCGGAGGCGCCAAAGCCTTCCCCCAGCACAGCGCCGCCTTTATTCATCATCTTGCCGAAAATACTCGCCCGCGGCAGGCGTTCCTTACGTCGCCACATGCGCGACCTCCAGATCATGGGCGCCGCCCAGCATCATCCCGATATCTTCAACACTCAGCCCCCGCGCAGGCCGCGCAGGCGACAATCGCCCATCGGTTAATGCGCAAAACCGGTCAGAGACTTCCATCAATTCATCCAGATCCTGCGAGATCACAATCACCGCAGCACCCTCGTCGGCCAGCGTCAACAGCGCTTGCCGGATCGCCGCCGCAGCAGAGGCATCGACCCCCCAAGTCGGCTGGTTCACCACCAACACGCTTGGATTTTGCATAATCTCGCGGCCGATCACAAATTTCTGCAAGTTTCCGCCTGACAGCGACCGCGCCGTATTTCCCGGCCCCGGCGTGCGTACGTCAAACGCCTCAATGATCTCTTTTGCGAAAGCCGTGGCAGCGGGCCAGCGCAGAAATCCGCGCTGTTCCAGATGCTTGCGACGCACCCCGGTCAGCAATGCGTTTTCGGTCAGCGTCATATCAGGGGCGGCGGCATGTCCTAGCCGTTCCTCTGGCGCGCACAGCAATCCGGCCGCGCGCCGCGCATTGACCGCATCCGCGCCAATCGGCGTGCCGTCCAGCTCTACCATCGCGGACGCGACAGGCATCTCGCCTGACAGCGCTGCAATCAGCTCGTCCTGCCCATTGCCAGCGACGCCGCCAATACCCAGCACTTCGCCCGCGCGCACCGTGATCGTCACATCCTTCAGTGCTGTGCCAAACCGTTGCGGGGCAGGGGCGCTTAGCCCCTTCAGCGCAAGCCGGATCGGCCCCTCTGGCCGCGCCGTGCGCACGGGCGATTGCAGCACCGTGCCCACCATCAGCTCTGCCATTTCGCGCGGAGCCGTCTGGCGCGGATCACAGGTCGCCACGACCTGTCCCAGTCGCAGCACCGTCGCATTGTCGCAAAGCGCCGCGATCTCTCCAAGCTTATGAGAGATATACAGGATCGACGTCCCTTCTGCCGCCAGCTTGCGCAGCGTCAGGAACAGGATGTCCACCTCTTGCGGCGTCAGCACGCTGGTCGGCTCGTCCATAATCAGCAGTTTGGGGTCCTGCAAAAGGCAGCGAATAATCTCGACCCGCTGCCGTTCCCCCGCCGACAAATCGCCAACGATCCGGTCCGGATCCAGCGGCAGGCCATACAGATGCGATACCCGCCGCACCTCGCCCGCAATCGCGCGGGGGGATGGCGGATTATCCATGCCCAGCACGATATTTTCGGCCACGCTCATCGCATCAAACAGCGAAAAATGCTGGAACACCATCGCGACGCCCGCCTTGCGCGCATCCCCTGGCTCGCCCGGTGCAAAGGGCACCCCGTTCAGTGTCATCGTGCCGCTGTCAGGCTTCACCAGGCCGTAAATCGACTTCACCAGCGTCGATTTCCCCGCCCCGTTTTCCCCCAGCAGCGCGTGAATCTCACCGCGTTCAATGGAAAATGACACGTCCTTGTTGGCGACCACGCCCGGATAGGCCTTGGTCAGCCCATCGAGTGTCAAAAGGGTCTCGCTCATCCCGCCGCCTCAATCTGCCTAGCTGCATTTCGGCCCAGCATCGCCATGGCGACGCCGATGGCAATGGCCTGAGGATGTTTTCCAAGCCGCGTGTCGCCAATGGGACAGGCAATGCGCGCAATGGTTGCAGGGCTATGCCCAAGGGCCGCCAGCCGCCCGCGAAACCGCGCCCATTTCGTCGCAGACCCGATTAACCCGCAACTGGCAAAGGGACGCGACAGGACCGCGTGGCACAGCTCCAGATCGATCGCATGGCTATAGGTCAGGATCAGGTGATGCGCATCCGCTGGCGCATGCGCCGCTGCCCGCGCCGGATCAGCGGCGACAAGCACTGCGGCCTTTGCATCCTGTGGAAACCGATCTGCGCCTGTATCAACCCAAGTGATGTCCCACTCCGGCAGCGGCGCCATTACATCGACCAGTGCGCGGCCCACATGCCCCGCACCGTAAATCCAAAGCGGCGCACCCTTCGGTGCCTCCAAAGCATCCGCTTGCGCGAGTTCCAGCGTCACCGATCCGCCGCAGCATTGGCCTAGCGCCGGCCCCAGCGGCAAGGTCAAAACCTGCGCCGCGCGGCCCTGCGTGATCATGCGGCGGGCAGCCGCCATGGCTTCCCACTCCAGCGCGCCGCCACCAATGGTGCCTGCGGTGCGATCCGCCCAAACCATCATCTGCGTGCCCGCCTCGCGCGGCACCGACCCGGCGGTGCGCGCGACTGTGACCTTAATCCCGCTCATCCGCGTGCGCGCTTTACAGCAGCCAAGATCGCCTCTGGCGTCGCAGGGGCCTGCAAATCTGGCCAAACAGGCCCGCAAGCCGCCACCGCATCGCCAAGCGCGGCAAAGGCAGAAATGCCGTGCATAAACGGCGGCTCGCCCACGGCTTTCGAGCGATAGATCGTCGCCGCCGGATTGGGCTGATCCCACAGCGCGACGTTGAACACATCCGGCCGGTCGCCGCAGGCGGGGATCTTGTAGGTGCTTGGCGCATGGGTCCGCAACCGGCCCTTGTCGTCCCAGATCAGCTCTTCCGTCGTCAGCCAGCCTGCGCCCTGCACATAGCCGCCCTCGATCTGTCCCAGATCCAGCGCGGGGTTCAGCGAGTCCCCCGCATCATGCAAAATATCGCAGCGCAGAATCCGGTTTTCCCCGGTCAGCGTGTCAATCACGACCTCTGTCACTGCCGCCCCTTGGGCAAAGTAAAAGAATGGCCGCCCCTGACCTTTGACCCGGTCCCATGCCAAATCCGGCGTTTTGTAAAAGCCCGTCGCGCTTAAGGATACACGCGCTTGATAGGCCAACATCGCCGCCTCGGCAAAGCTCATGTCCTTGCCTCCCACACGCACGCGGCCTTGGGCGAATTGCACATCCGCGACAGCGGTCTGATGCGCATCTGCTAAATGTTCAGCAATCCGCGCGCGAATAATATCGCAGGCGTTCGCGACAGCCATTCCGTTCAGGTCGGCCCCACTCGACGCCGCCGTCGCCGACGTATTTGGCACCTTGCCTGTATCCGTCGCCGTGATCTTGACCTGTGCGACATCAATCCCGAACCGCGCCGCCGCGACTTGCGCAACCTTCTGGAACAAACCCTGTCCCATCTCGGTCCCGCCATGGTTCAGATGAACCGAGCCGTCCTGATACACATGCACCAAGGCGCCGGCCTGATTAAGATGCGTCAGCGTAAAGGAAACCCCGAACTTCACCGGACTAAACCCAATGCCGCGCTTCAGCAGGGGATTGGCGGCATTCCAATCCGCAATCGCCGCCTTGCGCGCGTGGTAATCACTCGTCGCCAGCAGGCTCTCGGTCATTGCATCCAGAATGAAATCCGTGACTGCCATGCCATAAGGCGTGGTGTTCACCGCCGCCTCTGGCACTGCAACCCGGTCATCGGCCACAGTCTGCGCCCCGCGCGACGTTAAATCCGCTTCGCTCTCTGTTTTGGAAATATCCTCGGGGGGGGGCGCAGGCCGGGGGGCAGACAGCCCCCCTGCAACGTGGCCGCCTGCACCGTCAGTCGCGGCATTCATCGGCGCATAGTAATTCACGCGCCGCAACGCGACCGGGTCCATACCCAGCACATGGGCCGCGTGATCCATCACCCGCTCAATCCCCAGCACACCCTGCGGGCCGCCAAAGCCGCGGAACGCCGTGGCGCTTTGCGTGTGGGTCTTCAGCCGATGCGACGTGATGCGGCAGGCGTCCAGCAGATAGGCGTTGTCGCTATGCAGCATCGCCCGGTCGGCGACGGGCAGGGACAGGTCCATCGCCCAGCCGCAGCGCGTATACTGGGTAAAATCCACGCCCAGCAGCCGCCCGCCCTCATCAAAGCCGGCGTCATAATCAATGCGGAAATCATGACGCTTGCCGGTGACGATCATGTCGTCATCCCGGTCATAGCGCATCTTGCATGGCCGCCCGGTTGCGCGGGCCGCCACGGCGCAGGCGACGGCCAGCGCATTGCCCTGGCTTTCCTTGCCGCCAAATCCGCCGCCCATGCGCCGCACCTCGACCCGCACGGCGTGCATCGGCACGCCAAGCGCCTCGGCCACTTTGTGCTGGATTTCCGTGGGATGCTGGGTGCTGGAATGGACGGTCATGTCGCCGCCTTCTTGCGGCAGGGCAAGGGCGGCTTGGCCTTCCAGATAGAAATGCTCTTGCCCGCCCATATCGATCCGGCCCTTGATCCGGTGCGCGGCGCCGGACAATGCGGTACCGACGTCGCCCTTGGTCCAGATGCGGGGTCCATCCTCGAACCGGCTGTTCGCTGCCAGCGCGTCCTCGACTGTTAGGATCGGGGTCTCGGCTGCAATCTTGATCTGACCAAGCCGCGCCGCATGGCGGGCGTTCAGGTGGCTGTCGGCGACAACGGCAAAGATCGGCTGCCCGGCGTAATGCACCCGGCCCACGGCCAACAAAGGCTCGTCATGATTGCTGGGCGATACGTCATTGGCAAAGGGCAGATCATCCGCCGTCAGCACCATGACGACGCCCGGCGCGGCGCGCACCGCGTCCAGATCAACCGAGGTGATGGCGCCGCACGCGACCTCGCTTAGGCCAAAGGCAAGGTGCAGCGTACCTGCGGGCACCGGCAGATCGTCGATATACCGCGCGGTGCCCGTCACATGCAGGGCGGCGCTGTCGTGGGGCAGGGGGCTTGCGACGCTCATGCCGACACCTCCCGCACGTTGACGCTGACACCAGAAAGGTCCGCGAAATACCGCTGCAACATGTTTTGTGCGGCCTCCAGCCGGTAGGCGGCACTGGCGCGCATATCGCTCAGCGGTTCAAAGTCTGCCGCAAAGGCGGGCAAGGCATCTGCTATCGTCTGTGCGTTCCAAGGCTGGCCGATCAGCGCGGCCTCGACCGCCGCTGCCCGCTTTGGCACGCCTGCCATGCCGCCAAAGGCGATGCAGGCGGCGGTGACATTGCCGTCCGAAACCGTGACGTCAAAGCCGCCGCAGACGGCGCTGATATCCTGATCGAACCGTTTCGACAGTTTATAGACGCGGTGCGCATCCCGTCCGCGCGGGATGGTGACGCCGGTGACGAACTCGCCGGGCTGCCGGTCCTGTTTGCCGTAGGCCAGAAAGTAATCCTGCAACGCGACATCGCGCAGCGCATCCCCGCGCCGCAGATGCAAGGTCGCCCCCAGCGCGATCAGCGCAGGCGGGTTGTCCCCGATGGGGCTGCCGTTGGCGATATTGCCGCCAATCGTCGCCGCATTGCGCACCTGAACCGAGCCATAGCGCCGGATCATCGCCGCATAGGACGGATAGTCCGCCGCCACTGCGTCTAGCACCTGCGTCATGGTCACGCCCGCACCAAACCGGATCGCGTTGTCAGTGACGTCAATCGTTTGCAGATCGGTGCAGGCGTGCAGAAACGCCACATCGCCCAGATCGCGGAACTGCTTGGTAACCCATAGGCCCACATCGGTGGCCCCTGCGATCAATGTTCCGTTCGGGTGGTCCAGATACCAGGCGGCCAGATCGTCCGCGCTTGTGGGGGCATGGGGTGTCTTGGCGTCTGGCGCAGTGTCGCGCATCCAGACCGGCACCGGCGCATCCGCCGCCGCCTTTGCAGCGCGCACGATCGGGGCGTAGCCTGTGCAGCGGCACAGATTACCTGCCAGTTGGTCATCGTGATCGCTGCGCCCGTTCAGATGCGCCGTCGCCATGCTGACGACGAACCCCGGCGTGCAGAACCCGCATTGCGAGCCGTGATGATCCACCATCGCCTGCTGCACCGGATGCAAAGCGCCATCCGGGCCGGCGATGCCTTCGACCGTGCGGACAGCCTTGCCCGCAAGCTGCCCCATAAAAAGGATGCAAGCATTCAGGCTGCGCGCGCCGCTGGCGTCGGTGACCATGACGGTGCAGGCCCCGCAATCGCCCTCATTGCAGCCCTCTTTTGTGCCATTCAGCCCGCGCTCTGTGCGCAGCCAATCCAACAGAGTGACTGTTGGGGCCGCTTGGGCGGTGACAGTCTCTCCGTTCAGAAGAAACGTGATATCCATGTGAAAACCTGCCGCCTTACCAGGTCAATCGGGTCACGGCACGACGTCGATGCGGCGTAGAGATCGGCCCCCGTTTGGCACAGCAAAGCCGCTTGGCGTCTGATTTGCAAGAGCAGAGGGGGCGCTGCCCCTCGGCGGCGGCGTCCCCCGGGATATTTTTTACGAGAAGAAGGGGGAGGTCTGCCTGATTTATAGGCATGTTTTTTGGGCGGGGGTGAGGGGGCTCTGCCCCCGGCTGCGCCTCCCCCGAGGTATTTGGGACCAGAAGAAGGGCGGTTAGAGGCTGCTGGCGAGCGCGCCGAGTTGCGTTGTGGCGGTGCCCCAGCCATCGTAAAAGCCCATGTCTTTGTGGGCTTGCGCTGATTGCGCCGAGGCGTGTGTGACAGTTGCGGTGTAGGTGCAGCCGCCGGGGGCGGGGGCAAGCAGGATTTCGGCCGTAAAGGCAAAGTCCATCGGGCCATTGCCGATCTTGTTCGGGTGAAAGCCGGGGCCAAGCGCGTTGGTCCAGACCAGCCGCCGTGCTGTTTCGGCAACAAGAATGCAGCCTGCGTCGCCGGCCATGGTGCCGTAGTCGGGAACGACCATCACGGTGCGAAAGGTACCGCCGGGCACGGGGTCAATCTCGACCTCGGTCGTCTGCACAGGGGCCGGGGCGAACCATTGTTTGATCAGGTCAGGTTCGGTCCAGCAGCGCCAGATATTGGCGGGGCTTGCGGACAGCGTGCGGGTAAAACTGAGGGTCAGATCGTCGCTCATTCGTCTTCCTGCCGGGCAGAATCGCTGTCCAAGGCTAGCGCTAATTGGTCGACGTGATCTAGCCGTGTTTCCCACAGGCGGCGTTGCCACGCCAGCCAGCCTTGGGCTGTCACCAGCGGCGTTGCGTCCAGATGGCACATCCGCACCCGGCCTTTTTTGATCGTGTGCACCAAGCCCGCTTTTTCCAGCACGCCAAGGTGTTTCATGAAGGTCGGCAGCGCCATCGGATGCGGTGCCGCAAGGTCACTGACGGATGCCGGACCTGCGGCAAGGCGTTCGATCACCGCGCGGCGGGTCGGGTCCGATAGGGCGGAAAAGAAGTGATTCAGGGGCGATGTCATGGCGGCGAACTTGCGCCGGGGGCGGGCCAGCGTCAACGCGCTTAGCTGCGTGACTAAGCGTTAGCGGCTTTCCCCCATCCGCCGGGCGATCTAGGGTGGCGCATGACCCAATCCCCTCGATTCATTCACCTGCGCGTGCACACCGAATATTCCCTTTTGGAAGGGGCTGTTCCGGTGAAAAAGCTATCCGGTATGGCCGAGGCGGCTGGCATGCCGGCCGTCGCCGTGACCGATACAAACAACATGTTCGCTGCCCTTGAATTCAGCGAATATGCGTCAAAGGCGGGCATCCAGCCGATCATCGGCTGTCAGATGTCGCTGGCCTATACGGTGCCAGAGCCGGGCAAGCGTGCACCAGATCCGGCACCTATCGTTCTGCTGGCCCAGTCCGAGCAGGGCTATCTGAACCTGATGAAGCTGAACTCTGCCGCGTATCTGGATAACGAGGGCCAGTTGCCGCAGATCGATTTTGATGACCTGAGCCATCATAACGCTGGACTGATCTGTTTGACCGGCGGGCCGGACGGGCCTGTCGGGCGTCTGTTGCAGCAGGGCCAGCAGCCGCGGGCAGAGCAGGTGCTTGATACGCTGCATGCGCTGTTTGGCGACCGGCTTTATGTTGAATTGCAGCGCCATCCTGACGGCGGCGGTCTGCCGCAGGCCGAGGTTTTGACCGAGCGCGGCCTGATCGAGATGGCCTATGCCAAGGGTCTGCCGATTGTCGCGACCAATGACGTCTATTTTCCTAAAACGGGTCTGTACGAGGCGCATGACGCCCTGCTGTGCATTTCCGAAGGGTCCTATGTCGACCAGTCCGAACCGCGCCGCCGCTTGACGCCGCAGCATTATTTCAAATCCGAGCGCGAGATGGCAACCCTGTTTGCCGACCTGCCAGAGGCGTTGGAAAACACGGTCGAGATCGCCAAGCGCTGTGCTTTTAAGGTCTACAAACGCCCGCCGATCCTGCCCAAGTTCGCAGATGACGAGGTCGCCGAACTGCGGCGTCAGGCGCAAGAGGGGCTTAAGTTTCGCCTATCGATCATCCCCCACGCGGTCAGCGTCGAGGAATACGAGAAGCGGCTTGAGTTCGAGCTTGGCATTATCGAAGGCATGGGGTTCCCCGGCTATTTCCTGATCGTGGCCGACTTTATCAAGTGGGCCAAAGACAACGGCATCCCCGTCGGGCCGGGCCGTGGTTCGGGTGCGGGTTCGCTCGTGGCCTATGCTCTTTTGATTACTGACCTTGATCCGCTGCGATATTCTTTGCTGTTCGAGCGTTTCTTGAATCCAGAACGGGTGTCGATGCCCGACTTCGACATCGACTTTTGCATGGACCGGCGCGAGGAAGTGATCCGCTACGTCCAAGACAAATATGGTCGTGATAAGGTGGGGCAGATCATCACCTTTGGTGCGCTGCTGTCCAAGGCCGCCGTGCGCGATGTGGGCCGCGTGCTGCAGATGCCCTATGGTCAGGTCGACCGTCTGTCCAAGATGATTCCGGTCGAGGGGGTCAAACCCGTCAGTATTGAAAAGGCCTTGGCAGACGAGCCGCGCCTGCGCGAAGAGGCCAAGAACGAAGAGGTGGTCGAACGCCTTCTGCGCTATGCCCAACAGGTCGAAGGTTTGCTGCGGAACGCGTCCACTCACGCCGCCGGTGTGGTGATCGGCGACCGCCCGCTGGACGAGCTGGTGCCGCTGTATCAGGATCCCCGGTCCGACATGCCCGCGACCCAGTTCAACATGAAATGGGTCGAACAAGCGGGTCTGGTGAAGTTCGACTTTCTGGGCCTGAAAACGCTGACCGTCATCCAGAACGCTGTAGAGCTTGTCCGCAAAAACGGACGGCCGTTGAATAAATCCGCTGACGGGCGAGAGCTTTATCAGCCACCCGCCGGGTTTGAATACGACATCGGGGCGATCCCGCTGGACGACGAAGCGTCCTATAAACTTTATGCTAGTGCGAAAACTGTCGCCGTGTTCCAGGTGGAATCCAGCGGCATGATGGACGCGCTGAAACGGATGAAGCCGACCTGTATCGAGGATATCGTCGCCCTTGTGGCGCTGTATCGTCCCGGTCCGATGGAAAACATCCCGGTCTATTGCGAGGTCAAGAATGGCCAGCGCGAGATCGAATCCGTCCACGAATCCATCGACTATCTGCTGGCCGAAACCCAAGGCATCATCGTTTATCAGGAACAGGTGATGCAGATCGCGCAGGTCATGGCGGGCTATTCGCTTGGCGGCGCCGACCTGCTGCGCCGGGCCATGGGTAAAAAGATCGCCGAGGAGATGGCGAAGGAACGTCCCAAATTCGAAAAAGGGGCGATGGAAAACGGCGTTGCGAAAAAGAAAGCCTCTGAGGTTTTCGACCTTTTGGAAAAGTTCGCCAACTACGGGTTCAACAAATCCCACGCCGCCGCCTATGCGGTCGTCAGCTATCAAACAGCTTGGCTAAAAGCGAACCACCCGGTCGAGTTCATGGCTGGTGTGATGAACTGCGATATTCACCTGACAGACAAGCTGGGGGTTTATTTCCAAGAGGTGAAAAAGGGTCTGGGGCTGGAATACATTCCGCCCTGCGTGAACCGGTCGATGGCGACTTTTGACGTCCGCGACGGCAAGCTGATCTATGCGCTGGGCGCACTAAAAAACGTCGGTGTCGAGGCCATGAAGCTGATCGTGGAAGGGCGGGGCGACCGGCCTTTCGTGAACCTGTTCGACGTCGCCCGCCGGGTGGACCTGAAAAAGGTCGGCAAACGCCCGATGGAAATGCTGGCCCGTGCAGGCGCATTTGATATTTTGGACCCTAATCGCCGCCGGGTCATGTCCTCTCTTGATGCGCTAGTCGGATACTCTGCCGCGATCCACGACCAAAAGAACAGCAATCAGGTGTCCTTGTTCGGAGAGGCGGGCGACGACTTGCCAGAGCCGCGCCTTGCAGGCGGCGACGACTGGTTGCCAGCGGAACGTCTGGCCGAGGAATTCAAGGCCATCGGTTTCTACCTCTCTGGCCACCCGCTGGACGACTACATGGGCGCGCTCAAGCGCAAGAACGTGCTGACGCTGGACGAGGTCATCGTCAAAGCGGGCCGCGCCGCTTGTATCGTTAAGATGGCAGGCACCGTGTCTGGGCGGCAGGAACGCAAATCGGCGCGGGGCAATCGTTTTGCCTTTGCCCAGCTGAGCGATCCGACCGGCCAGTACGAGGTGACGCTGTTCAGCGATACGCTGGAACTGGCGCGCGAGCATTTGGAGACCGGCTCTCACGTCGTGATCCAGGTCGAGGCGACGATGGAATCCGATCAGCTGAAGCTGCTGGGCCGGTCCGTCAGCCCGATCGACACCGCCGTCGTGGATGCCACCAGCAATGGGCTGCGGGTGTTCCTAGATTGCGCTGATGCGATCCCTTCGGTCGCGTCGATTTTGGAATCGGCGATGAAGGATAAGGTCAAAGGCGCGCGCGGGCCTGTGTATTTCTGCCTGATGGACCCGTCTTTACCGGGAGAGGTGGAGCTGGATCTGGGGCAGGACTTTCCGGTCAATCCGCAGATCCGCGGCGCCCTGCGCAGCCTTGGCGGCGTGATCGAGGTCGAAGACGCGTGAATCTGCCGCATCACGCAACCGCTACTCGGCGCGCCTTTCGGGGCATGGTAGTCAAATTCAATCAGCGGAGGGGCCAGTTATGAAGTTTATGTTTTCGAGTGTTATTGCCTGTTTGGCCCTTGCTGGCTGCGCTGGCGTCGGTGCCACCGGAACCGGGACGCCGATCATGAATAGTGACGTTGATATCGGGCAAGCCGCCCCGGGGGCTGGGCTGGCCTTTGGCAAGATTGACACGACGTGCGGTGTTGCGCCCGCCAGCCTTGGGACCGCTGTGGCCAGCGCCTCTGGCTATACGGTCTACGATTCGAAACCCACCAGCACCGCGCCTCGCGCACATTATGTCGATGGATTCACCGATGGCTGCTTGCGGCAGTTCACTGCGGCGCTGGTGTTGACTGGCGATGTGCAGACCCACGAGGGCGTCCGCTATCAAGCCTCGAACACGCGGCCTTATTCGGAAACGGATACGGCATACGAGGTGATTAAGGGCAAGTACTGCGGCGCGCCCTCTGGTCAGAGCTGCGGTGCGAAGATTGATGCGCTTGGGCGGCGCACTGTGTTTTTGACCGCCTATCCATCGTTCTCTGATAGCGACAACTGGGTTGAGTATCTGCTGCACGAAGGCGTCGTCGCCGACGCCGGGGCAGAACGCTAACTATCACAGGGGGCGCTGCCCCCCGGCTTCGCCTTCCCCCCGAGGTATTTTTGACCAGAAGAAGAGTGATGTGTGTCGGTAGAGGGGGCGCTGCCCCCGCCGGTGGCGCGGCCCCCCAGGGATTTTAGGACGATAAGAAGAGGACGGCCTTACCAGTGCGGCGGGCGTTCATCGCCAAGGGGGATCGTGCCGCCGGCGTCGGCCTCTCGCGTGGCTTCACGCTGCATCAGCATCTCGATCCGGCGCTGGGCCGTGTCGATGGTGCGGTCTTGGCGGGCGACAACGTCGCTTAAGTCCTCCACCAAGCGGGTGAGGTGGGCAATTTGTTCTTCAAGGCGCAGGATATCGGTCATGAGGCAAGTTCTAGCGTAGGGGCGGGGACTGCGCCACAGCTTGATGTGGCTGGATTGACGGATTTTGTGAATAAGTTATTAATTTCAGTGCCTTATTTAACATAATATGTTTCGCGTGCGAAACATTTAGGTTTTGCAATGTAAATCGCACCGCCATTGCCACGCTGGCCCCTGCGGGTTATGTCGCGCAGCGATGACCAGCGGATGCGAGGATGCCATGGCCAAGGAAAAGAAGACCCCGCGCCCTAAGGCGGAAACGCCCAAAGGCTTTCGCGACTATTTCGGCGCGCAGGTGACGCAGCGCACCCAGATGCTGCGCCAGATCGCCGAGGTTTATCATCGTTATGGCTTTGATCCGCTGGAAACCTCTGGCGTAGAGACGGTCGAGGCGCTGGGCAAGTTCCTGCCCGATGTTGATCGCCCGAACGAGGGCGTCTTTGCTTGGGAAGAAGACAGCGACTGGCTGGCCCTGCGCTATGACCTGACGGCGCCGCTTGCC
Source organism: Loktanella salsilacus (assembly GCF_900114485.1). Taxonomy (GTDB): domain Bacteria; phylum Pseudomonadota; class Alphaproteobacteria; order Rhodobacterales; family Rhodobacteraceae; genus Loktanella; species Loktanella salsilacus. The sequence goes on from NZ_FOTF01000016.1 coordinate 55,182, forward strand.
CGCGTCGCGGCGCAGTATCGCAATGATTTACCCTCGCCGTACCGCCGCTATGCGATGGGTCCGGTGTGGCGCAATGAAAAGCCGGGGCCGGGGCGTTTCCGTCAGTTTTATCAGTGCGATGCGGATACGGTCGGCGCACCTTCTGTTGCGGCTGACGCCGAAATTTGCGCGATGCTGTCCGACACGCTAGAGGCCGTCGGCATCAAGCGCGGCGACTATGTAATCCGGGTGAATAACCGCAAAGTCTTGAACGGCGTGCTTGAAGTCGCGGGTTTGGCGGGCGACGACAAAGAGGCTGCGCGCGGGATCGTGCTGCGGGCCATCGACAAGCTGGACCGCCTTGGCGTGGACGGCGTGCGCGCTTTGCTGGGCGAGGGACGCAAGGACGAGAGCGGCGATTTTACCAAGGGTGCGGGGCTTGATGATCAGCAAGCGGAAGTGATCCTTAGATTTTTTGACTGGGAGACTTCTCGCAAGAACTTAGTTCGACAGGGTATTAACGCTTCCTTGATGCTGGAAAATGACGATTGGCAAAGTTGGCTTAACGCTGGGATTTCGGCTGATCCACAATTGCGCAAAGGTCTGGATGATCCAGAAAACGCTGATGAATTGAGAAACCGGATGGCCATTTTTCATTTGGCCGATTTAGTCCGTGATTCCTCTATTGGAATGGAAGGCGTTCGCGAACTGAAAGAGATCGCGGACTTGCTGTCGGCCCAAGGTTACGGCCCCGACCGCATCGTGATCGACCCGTCCGTCGTGCGCGGTTTGGGCTATTATACCGGGCCGGTTTACGAGGCCGAACTGACCTTTGAAGTCACGGACGAAAAGGGCAATGTGCGCAACTTCGGCTCTGTTGCGGGCGGCGGGCGTTATGACGATCTGGTCAAACGCTTTACCGGGCAAGAGGTGCCTGCGACGGGCGTGTCCATCGGCGTGGATCGCCTGCTGGCGGCGCTGCATGCGACGGGGCGGCTGGATACCAAGGACGTGGGGCCTGTCGTGGTGACCGTCATGGATAAGGCGCGGATGGCGGATTATCAGACCATGGTCGCCGAATTGCGCAATGCAGGCGTGCGGGCCGAGGTTTATCTGGGCAACCCAAAGAACTTTGGCAACCAGCTGAAATATGCGGACAAGCGGAACAGTCCCATCGCGATCATCGCGGGCGGGGATGAGTTTGAGAAAGGCATCGTGCAGATCAAGGACCTGATCCTTGGCGCGCAGATGGCCGAAAACGCGACGCTGGAAGAGTGGAAAGACCGCCCAAGCCAGATTGAAGTCGCGAGGACTGATCTTGTGGCCGAAGTGCAAAAGATGCTGGCCGGACAACAGGAATCGCAATCGTGACCTTAGCCGCCACACTGACCGAAGCCGACCGCCTGCGCGATTTCTTTGCCGCGCGCGATGCTGTTGTGGTGCAGACCGACGTGCTGCAATCGGCGGACACTTTGCTGGATTTGTACGGCGAGGATATTCGCGGCCGGTCCTACCTGACCGCCGATCCAATCCGTGGAGAGATGGTCCTGCGCCCCGACTTTACGGTGCCCGTGGTACAGATGCACATGCAGTCCCACGCGGACCCGGCCCGCTATACCTATGCGGGTAAGGTGTTTCGTAAGCAGGATAGCGATCCCGACCGGGCGAATGAATTCGTGCAGGTCGGGTACGAGGTCTTTGACGGCGTCAATCCGGCGTTGGCCGATGCCGAAGTCTTTGCCGCGATCCGTGATGCGCTGGGCGATGTGCCGCTGCGGGCTGCGACGGGGGACATCGGGATTTTGATGGCGGCCGTGTCGGGCCTGCGCACGTCGCAGGCGCGCAAGGATGCGTTGGCGCGGCACATCTGGCGGCCACGGCGGTTTCGTAATTTGCTCGACCGGTTTGGCGGGCGTACAGCTGTGCCGCCAAGCCGCGCAGCATTGCTGGCGGCCAGCGATCCCTTTGCCGGGGCGGGTGCTGATATGGGTAAACGCAGCCGCCTTGAGGTTGAACGTCGGATCGAGGCGCTGCGGGCCGATGCGGCCACTGCGCCGATCAGCGGCGAGGAACTGGCCTTGCTGGATACGCTGACGGGGCTGCGCGAAACCTCTGACCATGTGTTAAGCCAGCTGCGCGATATCGCGGTGGATATGCCGGCGATTGGTCCGGCTGTGACGCGCCTGAATGCACGTCTGGACGCGTTAGAAGATTACGGCGTGGACGTGTCTAAGCTCGAGTTCGAGGGCAGCTATGGCCGCACCTCGCTTGAATATTACGACGGCTTTGTCTTTGGCTTTTACGCAGCGGACGATCCGACTTTGCCGCCTGTGGCGACCGGCGGGCGTTATGACGCGCTGACAGCGCGGCTGGGCGAAGGCGTAGCCGTACCTGCCGTGGGCGGTGTGATCCGGCCTGATCTGCTGCTGCAGCTGCGGGGGGATATCTGATGCTGAAGCTGGGTGTGCCGTCCAAAGGGCGGCTGATGGAGAAGACCTTTCAATGGTTTGGCCAGCGCGGTGTGACCCTGCGCAAGTCGGGCAGTGATCGCGAATATGCGGGCGCTGTTGATGGGATCGACGGTGTCGAGCTGGTGTTGCTGAGCGCTGGCGAAATCCCGCGCGAGCTGGCAGCAGGGCGCATCCAGATGGGTGTGACCGGATCAGACCTTGTCCGCGAAAAGCTGGTGAATTGGGAAAAGTCGGTGCGAGAGGTCGCGCTGATGGGCTTTGGCGGGGCGGACCTGATTATCGCCGTGCCGCAGGCTTGGGTCGATGTCGATACGCTCGACGATCTGGATGCAGCGGCTGCCGCTTTTCGTGCGGTGCACGGTCATCGGCTGCGGATCGCGACCAAGTATCACCGCCTGGTGCGCGAGTTCCTAAAGCAAGCGGGCGTTGCGGACTACGCGCTGATCGACAGCCAGGGCGCGACAGAAGGCACGGTCAAGAACGAGACCGCCGAGGCGATTGCTGACATCACCTCGACCGGGGAAACACTGCGCGCGAACGGGCTGAAAATTCTAAGCGACGGCATGATCCATGCGTCGCAGGCGACCTTGTTCCGCACGTCCCGCCGCGACTGGACCATGCAGCAGCGCGCGACCTTTAAGACGCTAGAGCAGTTGCTGGGCACCTAAAGACGGGCGCCTTTGTGATGATGTGAACGGCCGGGATCCGCTTGTGCAGCGGTCCCGGCCGTTGACTTGTGCGCTGGGCCGTGCGGTTGTGTCCGGGCCCTTAGTCATTTTTCAACCATTTCTGCAGGAGCCGTCATGCGGTCATTTTTCTGTCTTGCTGCCTGTGCTCTTGTCCTTGCCGGCTGCGGCGGGCGCGTGTCCCGCGACCGCATTGCGACGTCAAGCGCGCCAGTTTATCCGGTTTTTGCCGATGCCGCGCCCCACGCAAACGTCGGGCAATTGCCGTCGTATTATCCGATCCACGGGGTTGACGTGTCCCGCTATCAAGGGGCAATTGATTGGCATCAGGCCCGCGCCGGGGGCATTTCCTTTGCCTATATCAAGGCGACAGAGGGCGGCGATGTGGCCGATCCGATGTTCCACACCTACCGCGCGGGGGCGACCGCAGCCGGGGTGCGGCATGGGGCTTATCATTTCTATTACTTCTGCCGTTCGCCGCAGGAGCAGGCGGCGTGGTTTATCCGCAACGTGCCGCGCGACCCGGGTGCGCTGCCGCCGGTGCTGGATATGGAATGGAACCACCAGTCCCGGACGTGCAGCCGCAAGCCCGATGCCGCCACTGTGCGTGCCGAGGCGACGGCGTTTCTGGACATGCTAGAGCGGCACTATGGCAAGCGGCCGCTGGTTTATACGACGCCTGATTTCTATTGGGACACAGCCCTTGGCCAGCTGCCGCGCACGCAGTTCTGGCTGCGGTCCGTCGCGGCGCATCCATCCGAGCGCTATCCCGGTGAGGGCTGGGCGTTTTGGCAATACACCGGCACCGGGATTGTGCCGGGGATTGCACGGCCTGTCGACGTGAACGCCTTTGCCGGGAGCCCGGCGCAATGGGCGAAGTGGATCGAGTAATCGCCTGATGGTGTCGCCCCGGCGGTGCCGGGGCGGGCGTTGAGGGGGCGCTGCCCCCGCCGCTGCGCGGCCCCCCGAGATATTTTTGACCAGAAGAAGGTGAGGGGCTGCGGGTTTTGCGGTTAGCCTTCGGCTTTGATTTTGTCGCGCAGGAAGCGGCGCAGGATTTTGCCGGAGGCGGATTTCGGGATTTCCGTCACGAAGTCGATGCGGTGGACCTGTTTGTAGGACGACAGGGTTTTCGCAAGGTGCGCCTTGATGGTGTCGGCGTCCGGGCCGTTTTCGGTGCGCACGATAAAGGCCATGGGGATTTCACCGGCCTCTGGGTCTGGCAGGCCGATGACGGCGGCATCGGTGATGCCGTCCATTGCGACAAGTGTCGCCTCCAGCTCTGCCGGGGCGACTTGGAAGCCTTTGTATTTGATCAGCTCTTTGAGGCGGTCGACGATGAACATCTGGCCGTCTGCGTCGATCACGGCGATGTCGCCCGTGCGCAGCCAGCCGTCCTCTACAATGGTTTCGGCAGTGGCTTTGGCGTTGTTGAGGTAGCCCTGCATGACGTTGGGGCCTTTGATCCAAAGCTCGCCTTCTGCCCCAGTATCAAGGTCTTGCCCGGTTTCGATGTCAACGATGCGGCACAGCACGTTTGGCGCGGCAAGGCCGGAGGCCCCGGGGATGGCGCTGCCCATTGGGGACAGGTGGCTGACGGGGGACAGTTCGGTCATGCCGTAGCCTTGCAGTGACACGCAGTTCAGGCGGGCACCGACGGCGTTTGACAGGTCGGCACCCAGAGGGGCGGCACCGGTAAAGACTTGCTGCAGCGCGGACAGGTCGAACTGATCGACCATCGGGTGCTTGGCCAGTGCGAGGGCGACGGGCGGGACGATCCACATGCGTTTGGATTTGTAGTCCTGACTGATGCGCAGGAACATTTCCAGATCAAAGCGGGGCAGGGTGACGAGGCCGCCGCCCCCTGCAAGGTGCAGGTTCATCAATACGGTCATGCCGTAGATGTGGAAGAACGGCAGGAAGGCGGCAGCGACTTCGCCGCGTTCAAAGTCTGCACCCGCGATGATCTGATCGACGTTCACGACCAAGTTGCGGTGCGACAGCATCACGCCTTTGGGCAGGCCGGTGGTGCCAGAGGAATAGGGCAGCACGACAGTATGGTGGTCCAGATCGACGAGGACTTGGGCGGACAGCGGCTCTTTCATCAGGTCGCTGAGTTCCAGCGTGTTGTCGGCTTTGCCGATGGTCGCGATGTCTGTGACGTTGGTGCCGGGTAGTGCTTCGCGGGCGGTGTCGAGGAACATCGGCACGGTGATCAGGAATTCAGCGCGGGAATCCTGCAACTGATGGCGGATTTCCGAGGCGGTATAGGTCGGGTTGATCGTGGTGATAGTGCCGCCAGCGAAGGCGACGGCGTGGAAGATCACGCAGTATTCGGGGCAGTTCGGGGCCATCAAGGCAATGGTGTGACCCGCGCCGAAGCCGCGTGCGGTAAGCCCGCCCGCGAGGGATTCGACCTGATCAATGAACTGCGCGGCGGTGATGGTGCGGCCCGTGGGGCCGTCGGTCAGCACGACCTCTGACGGGCGGTCGCGCAGGCCCTCAAAGACGCGTTCCGTGATCGAGATATCGCGCAGGGCGACGTCGTCGAAGGGGCTTTGGAAAATGGTCATGATGGATCTCCTCTTGTGCAGAGCATGCATCGGGGCGGGGCGACTGTCACCGGTTTTGACGCCACGTCATGATATAGACCATTTGGGGGCTTGGGGCGGGTGTCTTGTGCGCCGGGCGGTTAGCGGACGCCGAGGGCGGCGAGGGCTTTTTGCAGCTCTGGGGGGAGGGAATCTTCGGCCTGTTGACTGTCTGTCAAATCGCCGGGCGCGTCGGCGGGGGACAGGTAGCGCCAGCCTTGGAACGCCTTTTTCGGGGTAGAGGCGGTGCGGATGATTTCGGGTGCAAGCACGATGCCGCAGCGGCGGATATCGTCTTGGCCGATCACCTCGCGCAGTTCCAAAATGCGTTGGCGACATTGGATGACGCCCTTGATCACCCAGTAGATACTGCCGCCGTCCAGCAGCTCTGCCTCGCGTTTGGGCCACATGCGGGTGACATGGTAGTACTGGCCATCACGCGATTGACTGGCGCGTTGCTGCTGCCAGCCGAGCATGTCGTCGATGGACTCGGTCCCGACAGAGAGTTTCACCAGATTTATGTGAGAGGGCAATGAATTCACCTAGATGTTGTGGTGTGTGTGACGCCTTACCGCAGGTCATCAGTGGTTATCAATTAGTCCGGGCGTTGCCAACTGCAAGGCTTGGTAAGCGGGGGGAGGCTCGAGGTGACGCGAGTATTCCTATAAAAATTACCTTGTTGAGTCCGAAGTTGAGGTCGCTGAGCTAACCTACCCCTAGCCCAGATTCGGCGTTCTGTCGCCAGGGAAGTTAGGGCCACATATGCGGTAGAGTGCGAAGCGCAACCCCATATGTTGTGCCTATGCGGCATTTTGGCCTGATATTTTGTGGGCAAAGTGGCCGTAAGCGAATTGCCAATTCAAGACCCGTCACCTAGAACGGACCTCCTTAACCCTACTTGATTCCCCCATCCCAAGGATTGCTATCATGACCCGTTTCAGTGCCCCCATCGCCGCGCAGATTTGGGATATGAAATACCGTTTTAAAGAAGCGGATGGCACGCCGAAGGATATCACGGTCGAGGATACGTGGCGGCGGATTGCGACGTCTTTGGCGTCGGTTGAGAAGTCGCCGAAGGCTTGGGAAGACAAGTTTTACGGTGCGCTGGAGGATTTCAAATATCTGCCCGCTGGCCGGATCACTGCCGGTGCAGGCACCGCGCGTCAGGTGACACTGTTTAACTGTTTCGTCATGGGCACTGTGCCAGACAGCATGGGCGGCATCTTTGACATGCTCAAAGAGGCTGCGTTGACGATGCAGCAGGGCGGCGGGATCGGGTATGACTTTAGCACGATCCGCCCCAAGGGCGCGATTGTGCATGGTGTGGCGGCGGATGCTTCTGGTCCGCTGTCATTCATGGATGTCTGGGACGCGATGTGCCGCACGATCATGTCCGCAGGCTCGCGCCGCGGGGCGATGATGGCGACGATGCGCTGCGATCACCCCGACGTTGAGGATTTCATCACTGCCAAGCATGACGCGGCCCGTCTGCGGATGTTTAACATGTCGGTGCTGATCACCGATCCGTTTATGGATGCGGTTAAGTCTGGCGGCGACTGGGATCTGGTGTTCAAGGGCACCGTGTACCGCACCGTCAAGGCCCGCGATCTGTGGGATGCGATCATGAAGTCGACCTATGAGGTCGCAGAGCCGGGCGTGATTTTCATCGACCGGATCAACAAGGCCAACAACCTGAGCTATTGCGAGACGATTGCCGCGACCAACCCCTGCGGCGAGCAGCCTTTGCCCCCCTACGGTGCTTGCCTGCTTGGCTCGATCAACATGGCGCGGCTGGTCAGCGATCCGTTTGGCGATGCGGCGGCGCTGGATATTGCGGCGCTGGGCGAACTGGTCGCCACCGCTGTGCGGATGATGGACAACGTCGTCGATGCGTCGCAATTCCCACTGGAAGCGCAGCGCCAAGAGGCGAAGGCCAAGCGCCGGATCGGTCTGGGCGTCACCGGTCTGGCCGATGCGCTGCTGATGGTCGGTCTGCGCTATGGCTCTGAAGAAGCGGCGCGTCAGACGGATGAGTGGATGCACGCGATCGCCCGCGCCGCCTATCTGGCGTCGGTCGATCTGGCCAAGGAAAAGGGCGCGTTCCCGCTGTTCGACGCAGAAGCCTACCTTGCGTCCGGTGCGATGGAGGCAATGGACGAGGATGTGCGCGAAGCGATCCGCGAGCATGGCATCCGCAACGCGCTGCTGACCTCGATTGCGCCCACTGGCACGATCTCTCTTTACGCGGGCAACGTGTCGTCGGGCATCGAGCCAGTGTTCGCCTATGCCTACACCCGCAAGGTGTTGCAGAAAGACGGGTCGCGCACGGAAGAAGAGGTCGTGGACTATGCCGTGCAGATGTGGCGCGAGCTGAAGGGTGACACCCCGCTGCCCGACTATTTCGTCAACGCCCAGACGCTGGCCCCGCTAGAGCATGTGCGCATGCAGGCTGCGGCGCAGAAGTGGATCGACTCGTCGATTTCCAAGACGATCAACTGCCCCGAAGACATCAGCTTTGACGATTTCAAAGAGGTCTATATGGCCGCTTGGGATCAAGGCTGTAAGGGTTGCACCACCTATCGTCCGAACGCCGTGACAGGTTCCGTGCTGAGCGTGTCTGACGACAAGCCCGTCGCTGTCGAGCAAGAGAACGGCACCGCCGAGGTCGTCTATATGACCGAGCCGCTGGACCGCCCGACCGAGCTGGAAGGCGCGACCTACAAGCTGAAGTGGCACGATAGCGAGCACGCGATCTACATCACCGTGAACGATCTGGTCGTCGGCGGGCATCGCCGTCCGTTCGAGGTATTCATCAACTCCAAAAACATGGAGCATTTCGCCTGGACCGTGGCGCTGACACGGATGATCTCTGCCGTGTTCCGGCGCGGCGGCGATGTGACCTTTGTGGTTGAAGAGCTGAAGGCGGTGTTCGATCCGCGCGGCGGCGCTTGGATGCAGGGCAAGTACGTGCCTTCGATCTTAGCGGCCATTGGCGGCGTGATCGAAAAGCACATGATCGCGACGAGCTTTTTGTCGGGCGAGGGCGAAGGCCTGAAGAGCGATCCGCAGGCGGATGTGGTCACCCTTGGCAATGCGCCACGTGGCAAGGCCTGCGGCAGCTGCGGCAGCTATGACCTGCGCATGGTCGAAGGCTGCATGACCTGCGGGAGCTGCGGCTATTCCAAGTGTGGGTGATGGGTGGCCAGTCGGCCATCTGAAACTGCGCTGAAAGTTTGTCCATTACACCCCACTTTTTGTCCATTGTGGTAGGCAAAGTTTGTCCATCGGCCCTTTTTAGGGCCGATGAACCCTTAAAAATATAGCCGAAGCGTTTCGACGACTATCGACCCGAGTTGCACCATTTCACGCGCTTGACGTTTGAAAAATTCGGATGCATCCAATTGGCATGAACAGGATTATGCCCTCACACCTCATACGAGTGATATCCATCTGACCCCGCTTGTCGGGGCCGGTTGCGGTCGCGCGTCCTGAGAATACCCCCCCACACGCAGCACCCTTATCCGGCCCTCTCCAGTATTTCATGGATTGAGGACGCTACATGACCAACCCCCAATGTTTGGCGCTTAGCCGCCAAGTGATCTTTCGCTGGATACGCTGATGACGTGACCCGGCCATCTTGGCACGGGTCTACGCCATAAGGCGCGATGTTGTCTGAACTGGACGCACGGCGTTCAAAGCGGCCGAAAGGCTGCTGACAGTTCAGGACCGCCGGACCCACTGACCGGCTTGATCTCCAATGAAAGTCACCCCATGAAACCTTTTCGCTTCCTTCAGGCCGCATTGCCCGCTCCTCGCAATCTGACCAACATTCTCGAGGCTCGCTTCACAAGTTTCTTGTCCGCTTACCGCAAACGCCGCTTTGCGGCGCTGTCGCCGTTCAATGCGATTGCGATCGACGACGATTTTGATGGCCTGATTGCTCTCGGATCATCCAGGTCAACACATGACAGCTATCGCCTCAACGACGACGATGTGGATATGATCACGCGCCGCGCGCGCCGGATCGTGGCGCTGATGAACGCGCAGTCTGAAGGCGGCCACCTCACTGAAGATCAAGTCAAACGCCTTCAATTGGCGACGACCACCCCGAAATTAGTACCGGTGCCTGACATTAATGCGCCGGATGAAATCATCGACCAGCTGCATAGCGAATTCCCTTGGATGACGCCGGCAACCGATGCTGTCTGGCAGGCCCTGCGCTTGTCAGCCAGCCGAGGTGATCAAGGCGTTCGGATTCCTCCCCTGCTACTCGCCGGGCCTCCGGGTATCGGCAAGACAACATGGGCCCGCAGGCTTGGATCGCTAATCGGTGTGCCGACGGGCATCATTGAAGCGACATCTGAGCCAGCAAGCTTTGCCTTGGTGGGTATGCAGAAGGGCTGGACGACAGCGGCATCAGGAAAGCCTATGGATCTGATCCTGCGAACACAGGTCGCCAATCCAATCTTTATCATTGATGAAGTTGAAAAAGCTGGTCGAGCGATGTCTCAGAATGGCGGGGCCTATGATCTGGCTTCAAGTTTGCTGCCATTGCTTGAACGCGAAAGCAGCAAGGTATGGCAATGTCCGTACTTTCAGCTGCCCTTCGACATGTCGTGGATCTCATGGATCCTGACTGCGAACGATGCATCCTTGCTGCCGGCCCCGCTACGCAGCCGGGTGACGGTTATCGATCTACCCGCCCTGACGATCAAGCAGATCATTGACTTCATGCTAAAAGAGGGCAGACGGCGCGATCTCAGCGCACCAGCGCTGGATGCAGCGATGATCGCCATGCAGTGCGCTGCGACGCGCGGTACCATGCCAAGTCTGCGCACTGCGTTGAGGGCCCTGGATCGTGCGGAGGCGCTGCAGGCTCGGCCGATGATGCATTGAATATGCCATCGAAAAATCACGCTTGGTCTGAGTCAATACGCTGATGTTGCAGGTTTAGATTTGAGGAAACGCGCTGTCCTTGATCTTGGATCAGTGCCTTCGGAGAATGACCTTGAATAAATTGTTCGAATTTAATGATGAACTGCTGCTGGATCCTCGGGCCGATGCAGCCGATGAGAATATGTCGATTAAGGATCTGGCTTTTGGTGCCGCGTATCGTAGGTTCGGACCCTACCATCCTAGTCAGATTCTCTATTTGGAATCATATTGTTGGCGAGATACCATGGCAGTGAAAAGAGCGCCAAACCAGCAGTTTGCAAGTTTGGCTTCAAAACGCTGCGAACGGAATTTCTGACCTCATCTTGACATGAATGATCTGCAGTAAACCCCACAGATTCCCTGTGGCAGCAATGGGCCACTACTTGCAATTTAAGGGAGGTACTGCCAACGGCGGACACGTGCCGCTTATCCCGATCGATACAGGTTGATAATCAAATCCACAGTTCGACGACCACTACCAACAGACTGTCAACAGCGCTGCCATGGGGGCAGCCTCTTCGACGGTAAACGCACCTGAAATTAGACTGTAAGACGATCACGGCGTCGTCACTCAACTTGCCGAACACGCACAGATGACGCTAAGTTAGTGGAATGTCCTAGCCAAAGGTCAACGTCACGTTTGAGGGTTTCCGCCGTGAGAATAGTAATCTGGTTTATCGCATTATTCATCCCGCTTTTGGCGTCGACAGCAACTGCAAAAAGTTGGGAGGATGCCATGAGGGATGTTGAAGACATGGCAAACTCATACTTCGAAATCGCCCGCGAAAAAGGCTTTGATGGATGGCTTGGCACCGCTTACAACGAAATTGATGTTGATATGCACCTGTGTGCGATTCTTGGAAGAATGGTGGGTCACACTGACGAAATCGCCCATCTCGAACCGCCGCAACCAGACGAAGATGCTGATGGGCGTGAATTTATGATTGCGTCTAATTCACTGAACAACTGGGTGATAGCAGCGAAATACCACCATAGCATTGATGACGATAGCCGTAAGCGCATATGGAATTTGGATTGCGTTGGGAAATTCGATATTCCAGATGACCTGTGGGTAAATGCCCCTGACGGCTATCTGGTCGAGTATGATGCAGACCGGTCGGCGATCATGATCCAAGGAGATATTACTGAGGGCTTTGCCGAGGCGGTGATAGATGCAATAGCAACTTATCCCGAGGCAAAGGTCATCTCCTTGGGTTCGGGAGGCGGTGCAGTCTACGAAGCGATCAGAGCAGGAATGGCAATTCGTTCAGCCGGTTTAGAGACCGAGCTTATCAACAACTGTTATTCTGCATGTCCTCTGGCGTTGGCAGGAGGTACTGTAAGATTCATGTGGTGGCCATTCAAAGAAGTAGGCCTTCATCAGGTATCTTCATATGGCTCTGCAATTCCGTTGTCTGCACCAGTGTATCGTCATATCGCAGTCTACCTTGCGGAAATGGGATTGGACCCAATTCCAATTATTGAAATGATGTGGTCCAGCCCACCATCGGAAATGTTTATAGTTGAAGAGCAGTTGAGGTGCGACACCAGAATCATTACCAACCATCAGCGCGGTTGTCTTTCATATTGATTTAAGAAGTTAATTAGAGATCAGTCAATTTTTAGGATTTACCTCAAATTTAATTTGTAAGTTGTTTTTCCCTCAGCATCAAGAAGCGCTGGCCGATCCAACTTTTCCAGAATCCCACGGGACATATCCGGGTCCAAGGCTGCATAGGTCTCTACCATCTGGGCCGCGTACTGTTAGCTCTAGCCCATATGCGTCGCGAGCACCGTCAGGGTGCAGCCCGCGCGAAGCAGTCACGTCACCGCAGTCCCGCGGGCATCGTAGAGGCGCAGGTCGCTCCGGATCCCGAGACGATCAGGATGCGTCTGACGTAGCGCGGCGCACCCTCGAAAATCAGGTCGATCTCTGACTGGGTCCAAATAATGCCGCCCTGGCGTGATCCCCGCGTGTCCGCTCAGACAACTGCTAAAATCTTTCAGTTCGAAGAACTCATTGATGATGTCCTGGAAGCTGCCCTTCACGACAGCCGTTTTGGCGGTTGTCGCGGCCCGATAAGCTTCGACATACTCGACTGTGTTGGGTCCGTAGGTCGAAGGCCAGTCCCAAATTCGCGGTCCGCCGCGTTGGGCATAGTGGTGTTCGACCACAGTGCCGATGATGGTGTTGGATCGGCCGAGGCGATGGAAGCGCGGCCGCAGCTTCATTAGCGGCTCAAAAGCCACCTTAATGGTAAGCCGGTCATTGCGTGGTGGGTTGTGCTGTGAATGATGGCATGAATCGACAACCAAAAGTGCAGGTCGCTTTCTTCTTTTCTTGCTTTCTTGTTTGGAAGAAAGGAAGAAGTCATGTATCATGACGGAGATGAACAAGATGACAGACGACGGTAGCAAAACGACGAACGTTAATTTTAAGGTCACTGAAACTGAAAAGTGGGCTTTTAAAGAGCTCTGCGCCAAGCACCGCATGAGTCAGGTTGACGGATTTCGACTGGCTGCGAAGCTATTGGAAGTCCACTTGGAAGACGAAAGCGGCAAGAGCGCTTGACAGAACGTGATTTAATCGGAGTTCATGCATGAGCTGCAATGCGATCCATAAAAACTCGTTAAAGTTGTGCGCTTTTGATATGACATTCAATGATTATAATTTGGTAGACTGAAAAATTTATGGCTGACGCTATTGAAAAAACCCTCTTCGCTGCTGCTGACCGAATGCGCGGTGCGATGGATCCTGGTGAATACAAGCATGTTGCGCTCGGATTGATATTTCTGCGCTATGTTTCAACAGCATTTGAAGCGAAACGAGAAGAGTTTGCCAAAGACGAATTGAGTGACCTTGAAGACCCAGAAGAATACGCTGCTGAAAACGTGTTTTGGGTACCTGAAAAGGCCCGTTGGTCGCTTCTTGCGGCCAATGCCAAAGTCAATGACATCGGCGTCCAGATTGATGACGCGATGCGTGAGATCGAAAAATCGAACCCCACGCTGAAAGATGCCCTCCCGAAGGTCTATGGCAAAGCTGACCTCGACCGGTCGATTGTGACCGGACTGATCGAGATGTTCACTAATCTGCAGCTGAAAGGCACGCGTACGGATTTTGACCTCATTGGTCGCATCTACGAGTATTTCATCGGCGAATTTGCGACGTCAGAGGGGAAGCGGGGGGGGGGAATTCTATACGCCGCGGTCAATCGTATCGGTCATGGTCGAGATGTTAGAGCCCACGCATGGTCGCGTTTATGACCCTTGCTGCGGGTCTGGTGGTTTCTTCGTGCAATCCGAAAAATTCATCTCGGCACACCAAGGGCGCGTGGATGACATCGCTGTCTACGGCCAAGAGCGAAACCCTGCCACCTTCCGATTGGCTCGCATGAATCTCGCGATACGCGGGATCTTTGCAGATATCCGGTGGAACCCTGAGGGAACGCTGTTGAAGAATGCATTCCCCGATGAAAGGTTCGATTTCATTCTTGCCAATCCGCCCTTCAACATTTCGGACTGGAACGGTGATTTGCTGCGCGAAGACCAACGGTGGACTTTCGGCACACCGCCGGTAGGGAGCGCAAATTTTGCATGGATGGCCCATATTCACCACCAACTCTCAGCGAATGGAATCGGCGGTGTTGTTATGTCTAATGGCTCTATGACATCGACACAATCAGGCGAAGGCGAAATTAGGAAATCGATGGTGTTGAGCAACGCGGTAGATGCTATAGTCGCTCTGCCGGGTCAATTATTTTTCGGAACTCCGATCGCTGCCTGTCTATGGATATTGGCTAAAGACAGATCAAATGGGACCGCGAATGGTTCGAAGCTAAGAGATCGCAGAAATGAGGTTCTGTTTATCGACGCGAGTAGTATGGGCACGCTTGTTTCTGGCTCGAGAAAACAGAAAGAGCTTTCAGATGACGAAATTGAGAGGGTTGCCAATACTTATCATTCTTGGCGAGGGGAGAAGCAGGTAGGACCATATGGCGATATCCCGGGTTTTTGCGTCTCCGCTAACGTGGAGGAAATACGCAAGAACGATTTTATAATGACGCCGGGTCGTTATGTTGGGGCTCACAAAAAAACCAATGATAGCCGGATATCCAAGGAAAATTTGAATTCTCTTTTTGAGAATCTTTCACAACAGATGGCCGAATCCAGACGCATTGACGAAGAGATTGTGAGAAAGTTGGGGTGGAGCCAATGAGAACCCTTTCAGAATTAGTTACAATCGAATCCACAAAAATATTGCCAAATGAGTTCGCTGCAGAAGAGTACATTTCGACAGACAATATGGTTTCCGACTTAGGGGGTATTAAATTTGGTAAATCAAATGTGCCAAATGGAAAATCTACAAAATATTCTGTAGGCGACGTACTATTCTCAAATATTCGAACATATTTTCGGAAGGTGTGGCTCTCTGATCGTGCTGGTGCGTGCTCCAATGATGTTTTGGTTTTTCGCCCCATAGAAGCCTTGGTTACACCTCAGTTTTTATACTATACACTGATTAGGCCTGATTTCACGGCATATTCCGCACGAACTTCTAGGGGTGCGAAAATGCCTCGCGGTGATAAGAGTGCAATGCTTGACTTCCAAATACATGTTCCCGAGCTTGAAGAGCAGTGTAGGATCGTTTCGATCCTGGAGGTTTTTGATAGTAAAATTCAATTAGACAGAGACATGTTCCAAACTTTAAATGCTATTGCAGGAGAGCTATACACGTCTTGGTTCGTGAATTTTGATCCCGTCCAATCCAAATCAAGCGGCGGAATACCTGATTTTATGGATTCTGATACGGCGTCTCTTTTTCCTGCGTCATTTGATGGCGAAGGACTGCCAGATGGGTGGACTAAGGATTCCATAGCCCATTACATGCACATAAAAGGCGGTACTCAGCCACCAAAGAGTTCGTTTTTGTATAAAGAAGAGGCCGGCTATATTCGACTTGTCCAAATACGAGATTATGAATCAGATAGTAAGATCACTTTTGTGAGGGATAGTTCCTCTCTTCGGAGGTGTGGGCCTTTCGATGTAATGATTGGGCGCTACGGTGCCTCGGTCGGTAGAGTCGGATGGGGCCTGTCTGGAGCCTACAACGTTGCATTGGTGAAGGCTGAGCCGCATCGTCCCAGTGATCAAGAATTTATACGTGCAGTTTGTAATTGTGATGAATTCCAACAATACATTCAATCCATTTCTGGGAGAAGTGCTCAAGCCGGATTTAATAAGAGCGACATCGCGGCATTTTTGACATGTTGCGGAACTGACGCGATTAGGGACGCATTTTCTTCAGTGATTAGGCCTTTGCGCGAACGACAGCTTCAATTGATGGATGAAATTAGAACGCTCGAAGCCCTTCGCGACGCTTTGCTGCCGCCACTCTTGTCCGGAGGGATTAGTTTCGACGACATAAAGAAACAATTTAAAGAGGTCGCCTGATGGCTTTTGCATCCGAAGAAGATCTTGAACAATGGGCACTTGGTGAACTTCAAGGCCTCGGCTTCACCTACCTGCATGGTGCCGCGCTCTCCCCAGAAGCTTCAAATCCTGTCCGTGAGAGCTTCCAAGATGTCCTGATCATCAGCCGATTGGAAGCAGCGGTTCGCCAGTTCAATCCGGGTCTGCCAGACGATGCTGTCAGGACCGCCGTCAACGCGATCCGCGACACGACGTTTTCCGGTGACCTCATCTCCGAGAACCGGCGGCTTCACGCTTTAATGGTCGGCGGCGTGCCGGTGTCGTGGTTCGAAGGTGGCCAAGAGCGACATGACATCGCGCGCCTGGTCGATTGGTCGAACACCGAGAATGACTGGTTGGTCGTCAACCAGTTTGAGGTCGTAGGAAAGTCGGCCCGTCGCCCGGACGTCATCGTCTTCCTCAACGGCATGCCGATCGTCGTCATCGAGCTGAAAGGCACTCAGAGTGGGACATTGAAAGGCGCGTTCAATCAGATCGAGACCTACAAGACGCAGGTTCCTGATCTTTTCAGGACCAACCTTCTTAACGTCATCTCGGAGGGCGTGACGGCCCGCTACGGGTCGATCTCGGCAAACTTTGACCGGTTTATGCGGTGGCGGACCGTGGATGGGGAAACCTTGGTGGAAGATGGGACGGCGCTTGCGCTGCACACCTTAATGGCAGGTCTGCTGAATCAAGAAGTCATATTGGAGATGATGCGATTCTGCACCGTTTTCGAAGATGAAGGCAAAGGTGCCATCAAAAAAGTCGCCGGCTACCATCAGTTTTATGCCGTCCGGAAGGGCATGACTGCCGTGCATGCCGCCAGAGGTAGAGATGGTCGCGGCGGGATCATGTGGCATACGCAGGGATCCGGAAAATCGCTTTTGATGTCGTTCCTCGCGGGACGCCTCATGCGCGATCCGGGCCTTGAAAACCCGACCTTGGTCGTGATCACGGACCGGAACGACCTCGACAATCAACTTTTCGCCACATTCTCACGCTGTGCCGCGTTGCTCGGTGAGATCCCCGTCCAAGCTGACGATGTGCCGGATTTACGTGCGAAGTTGGACGATCGGAAGGTCGGCGGGGTCATATTTGCGACAATCCAGAAATTCAGGCCAGGTAAGGGCGAGATCGATTTTGGCGAGCTTACCGATCGGTCCAACGTTATTGTCTTCGCGGACGAAGCACACCGCTCCCAATATGGCTTCGACGCTAAGTTGAACCGAGAAACCGGTGAGACGAAATATGGCTTCGCTCACCACCTGAGGACGGCTCTGCCGAATGCCGTGTACGTTGGCTTCACCGGTACGCCGATTGAGCTGGTCGGCGCAGACACACAAGCTGTATTTGGAAACTACATCGACGTCTATGACATAGCCCAAGCAGTCTCCGATGGCGCGACCGTTCCGATTTACTATGAGGGTCGCGTCGCAAAGATCGAATTATCGGAGGATATTGGCGATGTCATTGATGCTGAATTCAAAGAGATAATCGAGGAGGCAGAAGCCGAAGGCGTCGAGTTTGACGATCAGAGCAAAGGCGCGATTTCGTCGAGGTGGACGCAGCTCGAGAAACTGGTTGGCGCAGAACCCCGTCTTGACGCCGTCGTCGATGACATCCTGAGGCACTTTGATGCACGAATAGAAGCGATGGACGGCGGCAAGGCAATGATCGTCTGCATGTCGCGGAAGATCTGTGTTGAGGTCTACAAGCGCATCGTGGCAGCCCGCCCTGAGTGGCACTCCGATGAGGATGCAAAAGGTCAGGTAAAGGTCGTCATGACTGGATCCGCCCAAGACGCCGCCGACTTTCAGCCCCACATCCGGACAAAAGGAAGGCAGGAGACCCTGCGGACACGCTACAGGGACGCGTCTGATGAGCTACAGCTCGTGATTGTCCGGGACATGTGGCTGACGGGCTTTGACGCCCCCTGTATGCACACACTTTACGTCGACAAGCCCATGAAGGGCCATGGCCTGATGCAGGCCATCACACGCATCAACAGGGTCTTCGGATCGAAGCCAGCCGGCTTAGTTGTCGACTACATCGGCCTTGCGGCTGATCTAAAGGCAGCACTAAAACACTACTCTAATGCCGATCAAAAACAGACGGGTATCGACCAGAACGCAGCGGCCCACGCTCTCATCACCCAGATCGACATTATGCGGAGCATGTTCTTCGCTGTTCCCTACATGGCTGCCGTCCATGGGTCGCCTGCTGACAGGCTTAAAATTCTTCCAGTGGCCATCGAGCACGCGCTCACTTTGCCGGTAGACGGTAAAGAGGCGGTCAACCGGACGGATTCTAAAAAGCGATTCATGCGGGCGGTCGCAGGCCTCGTGAAGGCCTTCCGCATCGCTGCAGGATCTGCCGAGGCGTCGGACGTAAAGGACGAGGTCGGGTTTTTTATGGCTGTCCAGATGGCGATCAGGAAGATGGATGCATCAACCCGCACGGCGCGTACAGCTGAAGACGCAGAGCTCGCTATTTCCCAGCTTTTGAACCGCGCTGTCGCTTCCACAGAGGTGATCGACATTCTGGCGGCCGCTGGCTTCGACAAGCCGGACATCAGCGTCTTGTCCGAAGACTTCCTCCTCGGCCTGAAAGATACGCCGCACAAGAACCTTGCAGTTGAAGCACTGAAGAAGCTGCTAAACGGTGAGATCCGCACTCGCACACGCACCAACCGGACGCAAAACGAGGCTTTCTCTAAGCGCCTGGAGGACGCAATGGCGCGGTATCACAACCGGAGCATCGACGCTGTTCAGGTCATCAAGGAGATGATCGATATGGCCAAGGAGCTGCAGCAACAGCCAAAAGACGGGATGACCTCCGATGAGGTCGCTTTCTATGACGCATTGGCCAACAGCGAAAGCGCCAGGGCGCTAATGGGGAATGCAGAACTTCGTGTGATCGCGCAAGAGCTTGTAAATGCAGTACAAGCTACTTCATCCGTTGACTGGTGGCGTAAGCAGAATGTCCGAATGAAGATGCGTGTGACCATTAAGAAGATTTTGAAGCGACACGGCTTCCCGCCAGACCTTCAAGAGGAGTCGATCAAAAAAGTTCTCGTTCAGGCTGAAGTTTTGGCAAAGGCGTTCTCATGAAAAAGCATGACTTTATTGGATATCTAAAAGCACAGTATGCCGCCTCTTCGGCGCAGCTAAAGGTATCAAGCTTTATGCTTGTAGTGGCAACTGCACCATCCGCTATATCGATATTTGTTAATGATGAAAATTTAATTTATACACTTGCGATTTTGAATGGAGTGCTTGTTTGCATTTGGCTGATGTCCTTGACGTCTTATCAAGCGAAGAGACGTGCTGCACATGAGGCACGAAGGGCAGCACTGCTTACAGATTCTTTCGATGCCGATCTATCTTCAGATGAAGTTGCGTATATTCGCGAAACATTTACGGTAAAAGAATCAATAGCTATTCCACTAATTGATGAGTATTATTATGACTCGAAAAGTAAGCCTGGATATAAGCGTCTTTTGGATAATATCGAAGAATCGGCTTACTACACATCACGAACTCAAAAGGCCAGCCGTCAGCTCCTCACTACTTTTTTAATTATTTATGCATGTTCTTGGATTTTAATGTTGTTTATTGCAATACCAGATCAAGAGAGTGTGTTTTTGGCGAGTGGAGCCAAGTTATTCATGGCAATAACAATTTTCATGTTTTCCGGAGGCTTGGTTCGCGCATGGATTGACTATGGGTCATGTGCTAAAAATACAGCGGAAATTGTTACTCGCTGCAACGCGGCGAGGGTCAACGAAGTTAAACAGATAGATGTTCTGATGATCTTGTTGGATTATTCTGGTTATATTGATTCCAGCCCGGAAGCGCTCCCAAATACCTACTATAAGATGAGAGAAAAGATGGAGGAAAACTGGAAGATCATCTCAGGTGGTAGGCAATGAAAAATAATCGCCTCTTCAATGATTTTCTTAAGAATACCGTTAACCTAAATCAATCGCGACTCGACAGGCTGGACGCGTCATCTGGAGCCGTCGAAACTTTTCTGAGGGGTTCATCTTGGGAACCCAACATCACATTGTGGTATCCTCAGGGGTCATGGGCTCACAAAACGATTACAAAGCCCGTATCTGGCGCGCCGTTTGATGCAGACGTTATTGCGTTTGTCCAGCCTGTATCCGGCTGGGAGCCAAGGGACTATATCGATAAACTTTTCGAAACCTTCAGGTTGTCTGATTTGTATAAAGATAAAGTCAAGCGCTGGTCTCATTGCGTAACAATAAATTACGCTGGCGAACGAAAAATGGACGTAGCGCCATGTGTTGTTACCAATATCGAAGTCAATGGAAGTAACTTGCACCAGTTCCATGTTTGCAATCGAGATGCAAATCACTTCGAGACGTCAAGCCCTATCGATTATACAAATTGGTTAACCCAAAAGAACGCGGTTTGTGGATCAAATTCATTTAGAAAGGTTACGCGACTTCTAAAGTATCTTCGAGATATTAAGAAGACGTTCTCTTGTTCTTCGGTTTGCCTGACAACTCTTTTGGCTGGTCTGGTTTCGGATTTTGATAAAGACCACGAGGATTTTTCGGATACGCCGACGGCCTTGCGGACAATGATGCAACGACTTGATGGGTACCTAAGTCAACATTACTTTAAACCGCGCGTTCCGAATCCTTTTACAGATGAAGATTTTTCTGACTGCTGGACTGAAGCCCAATACCACAACTTCAAGAATTTTGTTAACAAATACCGCATATGGATTGAAGATGCATACAGTGAGAAAGATAGAAATAAGGGCATTAAGAAATGGCGAAAGGTATTTGGATCCGAGTTTGGAAAAGGGGAAAACCTTGATCAGGCTCGTTCTTTTGGGAAAAGAGTCGCGAGCATTTTTGCGCCTCGTCAGCCGGATCTGGCCAAACTTGTTGCCTCTGATAGCTATGACATCATCGACTTTGCGAGCGTTGTGGAAATTGATAATCTGCCGAGTGATTTTCTAAATTTGTCATATGTGGAAGACCCAATCTGGGCAAATTCAACAGGCAGAGGTCTAGAGACCTTTATTACGGCCACCGTTCACCGTCAGAGAGGCGAGGGGGACGGCGCAACGGTATCAAGTGGCCGGATTGTGAAAAAAGGTCAGGAAATGAAATTTAGACTGAATCTAAAAACGGGCACCTTCTTCGACTGGAAGGACTACCAAATTTTTTGGCGCGTAACGAACACTGGAGACGAGGCAGCCAACGCCGAACAACTTAGGGGCGACATTATTCGTGAATACAGATCCGCGGACCGATGGGAAAGTTTATCCTATAGAGGTCTGCACTTTGTGGAGGCTTTCGTTGTCAGAGAGCGTGACAGCGCACTTGTATCGCGATCGGCTCCATTTCTTGTAGCAATCAAATAGGGGGTATATTTTTCGAAATTTATCGTTCACGCAGTTTCTTATCAATGAACAGCGCACGAATACAGACTGCTAATTGGTCAGGAGGAGCGGAAGATGTCATCGACAAAATCGAACAGCAAATCGCAGCATGAACCCTTCATGGAAGCCGCCCGCGAACTTGAAACGGACGACGGCAAGGCTCGCTTCAATAAAGGCCTGCGCGGGGTCGTGACGCCGGAAAAGAAGGTCTGCCCAGAATGTGGTCACGTGTTTAAAGGCAATGGATGGGACGGTATCGATGCGCACTGGAAGTCTAAGCACGAGGATGTAATGCCCTACGACGATGCGTGGCCGCTGCTCAAGAGTGGCGCATACACGTAAGGTATTGAACCGCCTCAATTGTGGGTGGCATAGTAACACAAGAAAGTTGCTATTATTTATTCAGATAAATTTCGAATCAGGCTTGCTATGTGGTTCGGTCGCAAGGTTGGAATCCCTTTGCAAGTCCATCAAGCCTTTTTCGCGAAAGGCACCAGATTGAAGATGTCCTCGTCTTCATAGGCACCACACACCCGCATGGTTTTATATTCAGTTTTCCCGATCACCGCGATGTCTTTTTTGGCGTCGATGTGTTGCTCGACAATGCCAACGATGTAGTCGATGGACAGGTCTGACTGAAGAATGATGAACGATGTGGTCTCCGACCACCATATAGTTGGAGACAGCGCCCGAAGGTCTTCCATTAGCCCTTCATACCTCTCACTGTAAGTGGCGTCTTCACGTATTACAAAGCTTATAAAGTAGGTGTCTGCCATGCTAGAATCTCCTTAACTATGAATTCTGAGCATCCTGCGAAGCTACGGGTTAGTCAAATATAGAATGGCTCAAGATCGCCAGAAGAAAATCCTTAAGTCGTGAACGTCATGCGCTGGGGCTCCGCCACCTTGCCGCAGAATTTTGTTCGACTTTGCCTTATTGCCAGCATGTGGTCGTCGCGCTGAATACCTTTCGAGCTACGGCGCGGCATCGCCATTCGGCCCCATTAAAGACAGCAAAACTCGGAAATCCAAGATTCATATTTTTACATCTTGCCTAAACTGCAGAATTCATGGATGATGCATCACCATGAAAGGCATTGCCCTCACCATACGCGTTCGTTTTTCGGCCTGACTTGGCCGAACAGTTGCTTTGCCTCACGGCGAGTTGCTGACGTGCGACGATCTTGATGGAGTTGCGGCAATGCCAACGATGGCAATCATCTATTCATACGTGAGATGCCTCGATTGCTGTCGGGATGCGTTGGTTTGCAGCTTACACGATGTTTACACATCGGTATCTGCCGGCGCTGGCCGCCTGCAGGTCAAATTGCATAACCCTTCCCATATTTTGCTGACCCACCGGTACGGGACGTCTGTCCGAATAATGGCCTGAGCCTCAGCCAGTCTTTTGACTGCGCTGGGTGAACGCCATTCGCCAGATATTCCAATTGCCGTCTCGCGTGCACGCCGTTGTTCGGTCTGCCATCCGCGATGGCTTATTATGAGGTCATCAAAAAATGATGCATCATTCGGGGCGCTACACGCCGCCTGAACCCTCCCGTGCGGACCGTAAAATCGGTGTCGTGTCCACAGGCCATTTCACGGGCCACCTGATCGTCGATGACGGCGATTACGGTGTTTGTCAAACATGTTGTCCGCCGATTTCATGCGGCGTCTCTGATTTCAGGGGCGCTGATTTCGGTTTCTAGGTTGAGCCAGACGGGTCCGGCGGGTTGCCAGTTGCGGGTTTTGCCTGACCAGCGTTCTGGGTTTTGCGCACGCGCATTTGCATAGAGCATGGCGCGGTTTGCCAGCGTTGCGCGGTCATGGCCAGCGTGGCGTGCGCCCGGAGTGACGAAGCGGATGGCGCTGTGCAGATGCTCGCCGTTATACCAATTGGCGAAGGATTTTACCCAAGCCTGAGCATCTGT